>NZ_CP121261.1:4800000-6000000 GCF_029637605.1 Achromobacter spanius
GTGTCGCGCGTGGGCGCGGCAGCCAACGACACATTGGACAACTGGGTGCTGACGTCCGCGCATGGCGGCGACGTGCCGGCGCGCCAGTTCGAAGGCCGGCTACGTGCTGAACACGCCGTGTTCGAAGTGGCCGGCGACGTAACCGACTTGTCGCGCCACGCCCTGCCCTTGACCGAACTGCGCGGCGAAATGCAGATACGTGGTGAACCGATCAGCTTGGCCAGCCGCCTGGTGCGGCGTGTAGCAAGCGTGCTGTTGCGCGAGGCCGGCGCATGAGCACGAAGAAACATGAACGGCGCGCCGATGGCGTGTTGCATGAGTGTGGGGGCGTTGCCACCGGCAGCGTCCAAGCGATCTCTGTGAGAGGTGTGCAGTGAAAAACAATTCCGCTTCGCGTTTCGGCAAGAAGACCCAGCAAGCCCTCGGCCCTCGCACGCTGAGCTCGCGCCTCTTCCTCCAGGCCCTTGAACCCCGCGTCCTGCTGGACGCCGCCATGGCCCAGACGGCGCACGAAGTGGCGCAGGCCGTCCCCGACGCGCCGCCCGCGGCGGATACCCAGGCGCATGCCGAACTGATCGCCGCCTTGGGTGCCGTGGAACAGCACAAGGCGAGCGCGGCCGAACCGGCGGAGCCGCGCCACGAGGTCTACTTCATTGACCGCACCGTTGACGACGCGGATGCGCTGGCGCAGTCCCTGCCGCCCGGGGCCGAGGTCCACTTCATCGAGCCGGGTGTCGACGGCGTGCGCTTCATGGCCGAGACGCTCAATGGCCGTCAGGATGTGGATGCCGTCCATATCCTGAGCCACGGCGAAGCGGGCACGCTGCAACTGGGCGCCGCCACGCTGACGCTGGAATCCATGCAAGGCGAATACCGCGAGGTGTTGACGCAGATTGGGTCGGCCCTGAGCGCCGACGCCGACGTGCTGCTTTACGGCTGCGACTTCGGTCAGGGCGATGTTGGCGCGCTTGCGGTGCAGACGCTGGGCGTGATTACCGGCGCGGACGTGGCTGCATCGTCGGACACCACCGGCGCGGCCATGCTGGGCGGCGACTGGACGCTGGAACACCAGAGCGGTTCCATCGAAACCGTCGCCGTTGCGGCAGAGGGCTGGAGCTATCTGCTGGCGCCGCCGGTGCTGGACAACGCCTTGAACCTGACCTATACCGGCGCCGAAGATTCCGGCGCGCCCAGCGGCGCGGTGGGCGCCACGATTTCCAACTACACGGCCGGCCTGACCGATGCCGATCCCGGCGCCGTCAAGGGCATTGCGGTAATCGGCACCGTAACGACGAACGGCACGTGGTGGTACACGCTGGACGGCGGCGCCAACTGGAGCGCCGTCGGCACCGTCAGCACAACCAGCGCGCTGCTGTTGTCCGACACGCCGAATTCGCGTATCTACTTCCAGCCCAACGCCAACTTCAATGGCAGCGCGGGCAATGCGCTGACGTTGCGGGGCTGGGATCAGAGCGCCGGCACGGTGGGCACCAAGGTGAACCCCACCACGATTACCGGCGCGGTGTCCACCGCCTCGGATACCGTGGCGGTTTCGGTGACGGCGGTTAATGACGCGCCGTTGCTCAATGCGGCCACGCGCACCTTGACGACCATCAACGAAGATCTGAACGTCGGCGTGGCGGCGCCCGCGCCGACGGGCGCGGTAGGCTCAACGGTGAACAACTTCATCGGTTCGACCACCGACGTCGACGCCGGCGCATTGACGGGCATCGCGATCATGGGCGCCGATACGGCCAATGGCACCTGGTGGTATTCCGCCAACAACGGCACGAACTGGACGCAGATGGGCGCGGTGACCGACAGCAGCGCGGTGCTGCTTGCCAACAGCACCAGCTCGCGCGTGTACTTCCGTCCCAACGCGGACTACAACGGCACGGCCACGCTGACGATCCGGGCCTGGGACCAGACCAGCGGCACCAATGGCGGCACGGCCGACGCCAGCGTCAATGGCGGCATCACCGCCTTTTCCAGCGCCACGGGCTCGGTCGGCATCACGGTCAGCGCTGTTGCCGACATCGTGGCGGACACCGCCACCACGGCGGAAGAAGCGCCGGTCATTATCAATGTGCTGGGCAACGACACGTTCGAGAACAGCGGCCGCGTCGTCACCGCCATCAACGGCACCGGGATCACCGTGGGCGGGCCGGCAGTCAGCGTGGCGAACGGGTCGGTGGTGCTGAACGCCGACGGCACCATCGCCTTCACCCCGGGCGCCGATTATCCGGGCGCCCTGGCCTCTGCGAACACCGTCTTCACGTATACGGCAACGTCGGGCGGCGTGTCCGAGACCGCCAACGTGACGGTCACCGTGACGCAGGTGCAGGACGCGCCCCGCATTGACCTGGATGGTTTGACCGCTGGGTCCAACTACAGCACCACGCTTGATCAAGGCGCCATCGCCATCGGCAACCTGGTGTCCGTGACCGACCCCGAAGGCAATAACCTGGCGTCGATGACCATCACCTTGTCGGGCGCCACGGCGGCCGACACCCTGGCGCTGAGCGGCAGCGTGGCCGGCATTACGGCCAGCTACAACAGCGGCACGGGCGTGCTGACCTTGACGGGCAGCACCACGCTGGCCAATTACCAGACCGCGCTGGGCCTGGTCACGTTCACCACCACGTCCGGCTCGACCGCTGCGCGTACCCTCTCGGTGCAGGCGACGTCGGTCGCCGCGCCCACCGCGTCCAACGTGGCGGTTGCCACGATCACGCCCATCGATACCGATGGCGACGGTGTCGCCAATACTGCCGACATCGATGACGACAACGACGGCATCCTGGATATCAACGAAGCGGCCAATACCGACGCGGATGGCATTGTCGATAGGCTGGATCTGGACAGCGACAACGACGGCATTGCCGATAACGTCGAAGCGCAGGCGACGGCGGGCTACAAGCCGCCCAGCGGCCAGGGCCTGTCCATGGTCGATGTGGACCAGGATGGCCTGGATGACCGCTATGACGCCGACACCGTCAGTGGCAGCAGGACGACGGCGGTGGCCAGCCTGGGCTTGACGCCGGTGGATTCCGACGCCGACGGCACGAAAGATTTCCGCGATGCCGATAGCGACAACGATGGCACGGCCGACGTGGCCGAGCGCGGTGACGGCCAAGCGAGTTCGGTGACCAGCACCACGGACACCGACCAGGATGGGCTGCTGGATATCTTCGAACACGGCACCGTCAGTGACGGCTTTGCCATGCACGACGGCGCGGTGATCACCAGCGGCAGCGGGCTGACCGCCACGGTCACCGGTTTCAACCTGAGTGACACCGACGCTGACATGCTCGCCAACGGCAGCAACGCCCAAGTGCTTAGCGCCGACCTGGACTGGCGCGACAGCTTCGTCGGCGTGGCGCCTCCGGTGGCGCAGGCTGATTCCGCGACCACCGTGGAAGACACACCCCTGTCGCCCTCGGCGGCGGCGGGCTTGCTGGCCAACGACACCTACAACCGCGACGGCAGCATCACGGCCGCCAGCTATGACAGCAACGCCGACGGCACGCCCGACACGGCGATCACCGTGGGCGTGGCCACGGCGCTGGTGCGCAATGGCGTCACCACCGGCAGCCTGACGCTGAACCCGGACGGCTCCTATACCTTCACCCCGGCATCCAACTACGATGGCCTGGTTCCGCTGGTGCGCTACACCATCACCACCCCGGGCGGCAGTTCCAGCGCGGACTTGTCGCTGGCCATTACCCCGGTCAACGATGCGCCGGTGCTGGCGGATACGACGCTGACCGTGGTGGCGGTCATGCCGACCAACGGCGCGCCGGTCGGCCAGGTAGGCATGTTGGTGTCTGACCTCGTGGGCGGCGTCACCGACGCCGATACCGGTGCGGTGAAGGGCGTTGCGGTCACCGGCATGAGCGGTTTGGGCACGCTGTACTACTCCATCAACAACGGCACGGCCTGGACGCAGGTCGCGTCCTTGACCGAGGCCACGGCGCGCTTGCTGGCCGCCGATGGTGTTAGCCGCCTGTACTTCCGACCCAACGTCGCGGTGCTGGGCAATGTCGCCAACGCGCTGACCATCCGGGCCTGGGACCGCACCAGCGGCACCAACGGGGCGACGGCCGACGCCACGGTCCACGGCGGCGCCACGGCGTTCTCGGATGCGACAGACACCATACAGATGCGGGCAAACACCGCTCCGGTACTTAACACAGTACCGGCGCTGACCTATACGGGTAGCGAAGACGACCCGGTCCCCGTGGGGGCGGTGGGACAACTGGTCTCGGCCTATACGGTGGGCATCGTCGATCTGGATCCGGCCGCGCTGTCTGGCATCGCGCTGACGGCGGCGAACGCTGGCAACGGCGTCTGGTGGTACACGGTGGATGGCGGCACGACCTGGAACCTGGTGGGCGCCGTCAGCGGCACCAACGCGCTGCTGCTGTCCGACACGCCAGATTCGCGCATCTACTTCCAGCCCACGACCAACTTCAACGGTAGCGCCGGCAATGCGCTGACGCTGCGCGCCTGGGACCAAAGTTCCGGCACGGCCGGCACCAAGGTGAACCCCGGAACGTCGACCGCCTTCTCTGCCGCCAGCGATACCGTGGCGGTTTCCGTGACGGCGGTGAACGACGCGCCGGTTCTGCAGGTGGATACGCGCAACCTGTCCACTATCAACGAAGACTTGAACGCCAGCGTGCCGGCGCCCGCGCCCACCGGTGCGGTCGGCACGTCGGTCAACAACTTCATCGAGTCGACCTCCGACATCGATAGCGGCGCGCTGACGGGCATCGCCATCGTGGGCGCGGATACGACCAATGGCACCTGGTGGTATTCCATCAACAATGGAACCAACTGGACGCAGATGGGCACGATCGCCGACAGCAGCGCGGTGTTGCTCGTCAACAGTGGAAACTCGCGTGTGTACTTCCGGCCCACCGCCGACTACAACGGCACCGCAACGCTGACCATCCGTGCCTGGGACCGGACCAGCGGCACCAATGGCGGCACGGCCGACGCCAGCGTCAATGGCGGCATCACGGCTTTCTCCAGCGCGACGGGCCTGGTCAACATCATCGTCAACCCCATTGCGGATATCGTGGCCAACACCGCCACCACCGCCGAAGAGACGGCAGTCATCATCAACGTGCTGGCCAACGACACGTTCGAGAACAGCGGCCGCGCGGTCACGGCCATCAACGGCACCGCGATCACGGTGGGCGGACCCGCGGTCAGCGTCGCCAACGGTTCGGTGGTGTTGAACGCCGATGGCACCATCACCTTCACCCCGGGCCTGGATTTCCCTGGCGCGGCTGCGTCAGCCAACACGGTCTTTACGTATACGGCCACCTCCGGTGGCGCCTCCGAGACGGCCAACGTCACGGTCACCGTCACGCAAGTGCAAGACGCGCCGCGCATCGATCTGGACGGCTCGGCGGCCGGCACCGGCTACAGCACCACCCAGGACCAGGACAAGGTCGCCATCGGAAAACTGGTGTCGGTGACGGACCCTGAGAACAACAACCTGGCCTCGATGACCGTCACCTTGTCGAGCCCGGCGGCGGGCGACCTGTTGTCTTTTGACGGCACCGTTACCGGTATCACCGCCAGCTACGACAGCGTGACGGGTGTATTGACGCTGACGGGCAGCGCCACGCTGGCCAGCTACCGGGCCGCGCTGGAGCAGGTTTACTTCAGCACCACGTCCGGCTCGACCGCCGTGCGCACCATCTCGGTACAGGCCATCTCGGTGCTTGCTCCCACCGCCTCGAATGTGGCGGTAACGACCATTACGCCCATCGATACCGATAGCGATGGCGTGTCCAACACGGTTGACCTGGACGACGACAACGACGGCATCCTGGATGGCGTTGAGTCTCAAGCCACCACGCCGTCTTTGATCGACGGCTCGATGGAGGGCGGACTGCCGGACGCGCATACTGAAAATCAAAGCCTGAACTTCAGTGTCGACGGCACCGGCTTCACCGACGCCTTGGCCACGCCGGATACGTGGAAGGGCAGTTTCTCCCTGGCCGGGTCCGGCCAATGGTCGGGCGCCATGAATGGTGTACCCGGCGCGGCGGATGGGCAGGTCTTCATGGGGATCTACAGCGGCTTCGTGGAAGAGGCGGCGCAAGTCATCCTTCCGGCTTCCGCGGGCATCCAGGTGGGCGACGTGGTGCGTATCACGTTCCAGGAGATTTTCGGCGGGGTCAATGGCTTGACGATCCCGGGCATGCAGGCGTATTTCGTCGTTACCGTGGACGGGGTGTCGTACAACGCCGATACGCTGACCTATAACGGCAACAACTTCAAGACCTGGTCCACGGGCTCGATCACGTTTACCGCCACGTCGACAACGCCCGTGGTGGTGTTCTCCATTGGCCGGCCCAATGGCGGTGATGGCGCGTATTTGGGCCTGGATGATGTGCGCGTCTATAAGGTCAGCGCGCTGAACGCCGCGCAGGACCGCGACGGCGACGGGCTGGTGGATCGCCTGGACCTGGACAGCGACAACGACGGCATCCCGGATAACGTCGAGGCGCAGACCACGGCCGCCTACAAGCCGCCCAGCGGCCAGGGCCTGGCCATGGTGGATGTAGACGATGACGGCCTGGATGACCGCTACGATGCCGACACCGCCAGCATCAACAGAATGACCGCGGCAGCCAGTCTTGGTTTGACGCCGGTGGACACCGACGCCGACGGTACTGCGGACTACTACGATGCGGACAGTGATAACGATGGCAAGGCGGACGTGACCGAACGTGGTGACGGACAAGCAACTTCGGTGACCAGCACCACCGATACCGACAATGACGGCTTGCTGGACATCTTCGAACACGGCAACGTCAATGACGGCTACAGCGTGCAGGACGGCGTCATCACGACCAGCGGACCCGGCCTGACGGCCACGGTCGTGTCATTCAACCTGGCCGACACCGATCTGGACACCGCTATCAACGGCAGCAACGCCGTGCCGCTGACACGCAACTTCGACTGGCGCGATAACGTCAGCGCGCCCGTCATCGACCTGAATTCCACGGCCGGCGCGGTGGATGGGTCGCTGGACTACGACACCAGCCAAACAGGCGGTGGTGTCGCGGTAAGCGCGGCAACCGCCAATGCCGACGTCAGTGACTTTGACGACAATGACATTCAGCAACTGGCGATCACCGTCTCCGGGGCGCTGGACGGCGCCAACGAAGTCGTCACGCTAGGCGGGGCGAGCTTTGCGTTGGACGCCGCAGCTTCGACCATCGTGACGGTCGACACCGTGGACCTGCTGATCAACTACTCCGTCTTGAGCGGCTTCGTCATCACGCGCAACGGCGGCGGCGTGATCGCCCAGAGCGTCCTGGATACCCTGGTGCGCGGCGCTACGTACCGCAACACGCAAGTGGCGGCGACGGCCGGCGCGCGTCAACTCAGCTTCGTGGTGACTGATACCGGCGGAGCGGCATCCGCCACGGCGGTGTCCACGATTCAGGTCACCCCGGGCAACCGTGCGCCGGTGCCCGCCGATCCGGCGATCGCCGGCCAGGTGTTCGATCCGGCCACCGGCAACTATGCCGTCAGCAACCTGGAAGACACGGTCTTCAACGGCCAGGTGTCGGCCACCGATGCCGACAACGACACGCTGGCCTATGCCGTCACGACGCAGCCGCTTCATGGCGCCGTCGTGATTGACCCCGCAACGGGCGTGTACACCTACACCCCCGATGCCGACTACCACGGCAGCGACAGCTTCGTGGTGACCGTGTCGGATGGCATGGGTGAAAGCGTCCAGTCCATCGTCAACGTGACGATGGCGGCCGTGGCGGATATCGTCAACGACACGATCACGACGAATGAAGACACCACGGTCAATATCGCGGTGAGCGGCAACGATACGTTCGAGGACGCCGGGTATGCGATTACGGCCATCGACGGCATCGCTGTCGTGGTGGACACGCCGGTCGCGGTCGCCAACGGGACCGTCACGCTCAAAGCCAACGGCACCTTGGACTTCACGCCGACGCCCAACTACAACGGGTTGGCCAGCTTCACGTACACCGTGACATCGGCCGGCACGGTGGAGACGGCAACCGTCACGGTGACCGTGACTGCGGTGGCGGATGCGCCGGTGACGGTGGATCCCGCAGTCCCCGGTCAAGTCTTTGATCCGGCCACCGGCAACTACGCAATCAGCCTGAACGAGGACGCTGTCTTCAATGGCCAGGTCTCGGCCGTGGATGGCGACGGCGATACGCTGGTGTATGGGGTGGATACCTCGGCCACGCACGGCATGGTGACGGTTGATTCGGTGACGGGCGCGTACACGTACACGCCGACGGCCGACTACTACGGTGCCGACAGCTTCATCATCAGCATCGGTGACGGTGCGGGCAACATCGTCCTGTCGACGGTGAGTGTCACGGTAGCGGCGGTGGTGGATATCAGCGACGACACGATCACGACCGATGAGGACACCACGGTCAACATCGCAGTGGTTGGCAACGACAGCTTCGAGAACGCTGGACGCTCGATCACTGCCATTGATGGCATTGCGGTGGTGGTCGATACGCCGGTCCTGGTGGCCAATGGTTCGGTCACGTTGAAGGCCGATGGCACCTTGGACTTTGCCCCTGCCTTGAACTACAACGGGTCCACGAGCTTCACGTACACCGTGACGTCTGGTGGGGCGGTGGAGACGGCATCGGTCACGGTGACCGTGACGGCGGTGGCGGATGTACCAGTGACGGTCGATCCCGCGGTGCCCGGTCAAACCTTTGATCCTGCGACGGGCAACTACGCAATCAGCCTGAACGAAGACGGGGCGTTCACTGGCCAGGTCTCGGCGATTGATGGAGACGGAGACACGCTGCTGTATGCGGTGAACACTCCGGCAACGCACGGCATGGTGACGGTCGATCCGGCAACGGGCGTCTACACCTACACGCCGACGGCGGATTACTACGGCAGCGACAGCTTCATCATCCGCATCGATGACGGCGAAGGCAACGTGACGCAGTCGACGGTAAGCGTCACGGTCGCGGCGGTGGTGGATATCACCGACGACACGATCACGACGGATGAGGACACGACGGTCAATATCGCGGTGGTCGGCAACGACAGCTTCGAGAACGCCGGACGCACGATCACTGCCATCGACGGCATTGCGGTGGCGGTGGGAACGCCTACCCCGGTCAGCAACGGTTCTGTGACGTTGAAGGCCGACGGCACCCTGGACTTCGCTCCGGCCGCGAACTACAACGGCCCGACCAGCTTCACGTACACCGTGACGTCTGGCGGGGCAGTGGAGACGGCATCGGTCACGGTCACCGTGACGGCGGTGGCGGATGTACCAGTGACGGTCGACCCGGCAGTCCTCGGCCAGGTCTTTGATCCTGCTACTGGCAACTATGCGATCAGTTTGAACGAAGACGGGGCGTTCACGGGTCAGGTCTCGGCAGTTGATGGCGACGGCGATACGCTGACCTACAGCGTATCCTCGGCTGCCACGCACGGCATGGTCACGGTGGACCCGGCAACGGGCGGCTACACCTACACACCGACGGCCGATTACTACGGCAGCGACAGCTTCGTCATCCGCATCGATGATGGCGCAGGTAACTTCATTCTGTCGACGGTGAGTGTCACGGTCGCGGCGGTGGTGGATATCACCGACGACTCGATCACGACGAATGAGGACACAACGGTCAACATCGCAGTCGTCGGCAACGACAGCTTCGAGAACGCCGGGCGCGCCATAACCGCCATCGACGGCGTTGCGGTGGTGGTGGGAACGCCGGTCGCGGTCGCGAACGGCTCAGTCACGCTGAAGGCCGACGGCACCTTGGACTTTGAGCCGGCCTTGAACTACAACGGTTCGACCAGCTTCACCTATACCGTGACGTCTGGCGGCGCGATGGAGACGGCATCGGTCACGGTGACTGTCACCCCGGTAGCGGATGCGCCGGTGACGGTGGATCCCGCAGTACCCGGTCAAGTCTTCGATCCGGCAACAGGCAACTATGCGATCAGCCTGAACGAGGACGCCGTCTTCAACGGCCAGGTTTCAGCGGTGGATGGCGATGGAGACACGCTGGTGTATGGGGTGGATACCCCCGCGACGCACGGCATGGTCACGGTGGATTCGGTGACGGGCGCGTACACGTACACGCCGACCGCCGACTACTACGGTGCCGACAGCTTCATCATCAGCATTGATGATGGCGCGGGCAACTTCATCCTGTCGACGGTAAGCGTCACGGTAGCGGCGGTGGTGGATATCACCGACGACACGATCACGACGAATGAAGACACAACGGTCAACATCGCGGTCGTCGGCAATGACAGCTTCGAGAACGCCGGACGCAGCATCACTGCCATCGACGGCAGCGCAGTCATGGTGGGCACGCCGGTCGGGGTCGCCAACGGTTCAGTCACGCTGAAGGCCGACGGCACCTTGGACTTTGCCCCGGCCTTGAACTACAACGGGTCCACGAGCTTCACCTATACCGTGACTTCCGGCGGCGTGGTGGAGACGGCATCGGTCACGGTAACCGTCACTGCGGTAGCGGATGCGCCGGTGACGGTGGATCCTGCCGTAGCCGGTCAAGTCTTTGATCCTGCCACGGGCAACTATGCAATCAGCCTGAACGAAGACGGGGCCTTTAATGGCCAGGTCTCGGCGGTTGACGGCGACGGAGACACGCTGGTGTATGGGGTGGATACCCCGGCGATGCACGGCATGGTGACGGTTGATCCAGCGACGGGTGCCTACACCTATACGCCGACGGCGGATTACTACGGTACCGACAGCTTCGTCATCAGCATCAATGACGGCGCGGGCAATGTCACCCTGTCGACGGTGAGTGTCACGGTCGCGGCAGTGGCGGATATCACCGACGACACGATCACGACGGATGAGGACACGACGGTCAACATCGCAGTCGTCGGCAACGACAGTTTCGAGAACGCCGGACGCACGATCACGGCCATCGACGGCATTGCGGTGGTAGTGGGAACGCCGGTCGCGGTTGCCAACGGCTCGGTCACGCTGAAGGCCGACGGCACCTTGGACTTCGCGCCAGCCTTGAACTACAACGGGTCCACGAGCTTCACCTATACCGTGACGTCTGGCGGCGCGGTGGAGACGGCAACCGTTTCGGTCACCGTCACTGCCGTGGCGGATGTGCCGATGACGGTGGACCCCGCAGTACCCGGTCAAGTCTTCGATCCGGCAACAGGCAACTACGCAATCAGCCTGAACGAGGACGCCGTCTTCAACGGCCAGGTCTCGGCGGTTGACGGCGACGGAGACACGCTGCTGTATGCGGTGAACACTCCGGCAACGCACGGCATGGTGACGGTCGATCCGGCAACGGGCGCCTACACCTACACCCCGACCGCGGATTACTACGGTGCCGACAGCTTTGTCATCAGCATCGATGACGGCGAAGGCAACGTGACGCAGTCGACGGTAAGCGTCACGGTAGCGGCGGTGGTCGACATCACCGACGACACGGTCACGACAGACGAGGACACCACGGTCAACATCGCAGTTGTCGGTAACGACAGCTTCGAGAATGCCGGACGCAGCATCACGGCCATCGACGGCAACGCCATCATGGTGGGCACGCCGGTCGGGGTCGCCAACGGTTCAGTCACGCTGAAGGCCGACGGCACCTTGGACTTTGCCCCGGCCTTGAACTACAACGGGTCCACGAGCTTCACCTATACCGTGACTTCCGGCGGCGTGGTGGAGACGGCATCGGTCACGGTAACCGTCACTGCGGTAGCGGATGCGCCGGTGACGGTGGATCCTGCCGTAGCCGGTCAAGTCTTTGATCCTGCCACGGGCAACTATGCAATCAGCCTGAACGAAGACGGGGCCTTTAATGGCCAGGTCTCGGCGGTTGACGGCGACGGAGACACGCTGGTGTATGGGGTGGATACCCCGGCGATGCACGGCATGGTGACGGTTGATCCAGCGACGGGTGCCTACACCTACACCCCGACGGCGGATTACTACGGCAGCGACAGCTTCACCATCAGCATCAATGACGGTGCGGGCAACGTCACCCTGTCGACGGTGAGTGTCACGGTCGCGGCGGTGGTGGATATCAGCGACGACACGGTCACGACCGATGAGGACACGACGGTCAATATCGCTGCGGTGGGCAACGACAGTTTCGAGAACGCCGCGCGCACAATCACGGCCATTGATGGCATTGCGGTAGTGGTGGGAACGCCAGTTGCCGTCGCCAACGGCTCGGTCACGCTGAAAGCCGACGGCACCTTGGACTTCGCTCCAGCCTTGAACTACAACGGGTCCACGAGCTTTACCTATACCGTGACGTCTGGCGGCGCGGTCGAGACGGCATCGGTCACGGTGACTGTCACCCCGGTAGCGGATGCGCCGGCGACGGTGGATCCTGCCGTACCCGGTCAAGTCTTTGATCCGGCCACTGGCAACTACGCCATCAACCTGAACGAGGACGCCGTCTTCAACGGCCAGGTCTCGGCGGTTGACGGCGATGGTGACACGCTGGCTTATGGGGTGGATACCCAGGCGATGCACGGCATGGTCACCGTTGATCCGGTGACGGGTGCCTACACGTATACGCCGACGGCGGATTACTACGGCAGCGACAGCTTCACCCTCAGCATCAATGACGGTGCGGGCAACGTCACCCTGTCGATGGTGAGTGTCACGGTCGCGGCGGTGGTGGATATCACCGACGACACGATCACGACCGATGAGGACACGACGGTCAATATCGCCGTGGTGGGCAACGACAGTTTCGAGAACGCCGCGCGCACCATCACGGCCATCGACGGCAACGCAGTCATGGTCGGCACGCCGGTCGCGGTCGCCAACGGTTCAGTCACGCTGAAGGCTGACGGCACCTTGGACTTTGCCCCGGCCTTGAACTACAACGGTTCGACCAGTTTCACCTATACCGTGACGTCTGGCGGGGCGGTCGAGACGGCATCGGTCACGGTGACTGTCACCCCGGTAGCGGATGCGCCGATGACGGTGGATCCTGCCGTACCCGGTCAAGTCTTCGATCCGGCAACAGGCAACTACGCGATCAGCCTGAACGAGGACGCCGTCTTCAGCGGCCAGGTCTCGGCGGTGGATGGCGACGGCGATACGTTGGTGTATGGGGTGGATACCCCGGCAACGCACGGCATGGTTACCGTTGATCCGTTGACGGGCGCCTACACCTACACCCCGACGGCGGATTACTACGGCAGCGACAGCTTCACCATCAGCATCAATGACGGTGCGGGCAACGTCACCCTGTCGATGGTAAGCGTCACGGTCGCGGCGGTGGTGGATATCAC
Source organism: Achromobacter spanius (assembly GCF_029637605.1). NCBI lineage: Bacteria > Pseudomonadati > Pseudomonadota > Betaproteobacteria > Burkholderiales > Alcaligenaceae > Achromobacter > Achromobacter spanius. The sequence goes on from NZ_CP121261.1 coordinate 4,813,324, forward strand.
CGACGACACGGTCACGACCGATGAGGACACGACGGTCAACATCGCAGTGGTGGGCAACGACAGCTTCGAGAACGCCGGACGCAGCATCACGGCCATCGACGGCAACGCCATCATGGTGGGCACGCCGGTCATGGTTGCCAACGGTTCGGTCACGCTGAAAGCCGACGGCACCTTGGACTTTGCCCCGGCCTTGAACTACAACGGTTCGACCAGCTTCACGTACACCGTGACATCTGGCGGCGCGGTGGAGACGGCATCGGTCACGGTGACTGTCACCCCGATAGCGGATGCGCCGATGACGGTGGATCCTGCCGTACCCGGTCAAGTCTTCGATCCGGCAACAGGCAACTACGCGATCAGCCTGAACGAAGACGGGGCCTTTAACGGCCAGGTCTCGGCGGTTGATGGCGATGGAGACACGCTGGTGTATGGGGTGGATACCCCCGCGACGCACGGCATGGTGACGGTTGACCCGGCAACGGGTGCCTACACCTACACGCCGACGGCCGACTACTACGGCAGCGACAGCTTCACCATCAGCATCAATGACGGCGCGGGCAACGTCACCCTGTCGACGGTGAGTGTCACGGTCGCGGCGGTGGTGGATATCACCGACGACACGATCACGACCAACGAAGACGCCACGGTCAACATCGCAGTCGTCGCCAACGACAGCTTCGAGAACGCCGGACGCAGCATCACGGCCATCGACGGCAACGCAGTCATGGTGGGCATGCCGGTCCTGGTTGCTAACGGTTCGGTCACCTTGAAGGCCGATGGCACCTTGGACTTTGCCCCGGCTGCGAACTACAACGGCTCGACCAGTTTCACCTACACCGTGACGTCTGGCGGGGCGGTGGAGACGGCATCGGTCATGGTGACCGTGACGGCGGTGGCGGATGTACCAGTGACGGTCGACCCGGCAGTGCCCGGTCAAGTCTTCGATCCGGTCACTGGCAACTACGCAATCAGCCTGAACGAGGACGCTGCCTTCAATGGCCAGGTTTCGGCGGTTGATGGCGACGGTGACACGCTGACTTACAGCGTATCCTCGGCTGCCACGCACGGCCTCGTCACGGTGGACTTGGCAACGGGTGCCTACACGTACACGCCGACGGCGGATTACTACGGTACCGACAGCTTTGTCATCAGCATCGACGACGGCACGGGCAATATCAGCTTGTCGACGGTGACGGTGACAGGGGCTGCCGTGGTGGATATCACCGACGACACGGTCACGACCGATGAGGACACGACGGTCAATATCGCTGTTGTCGGCAACGACAGCTTCGAGAACGCCGGACGCAGCATCACGGCCATCGACGGCAACGCCATCATGGTGGGCACGCCGGTTATGGTTGCCAACGGTTCGGTCACCTTGAAGGCCGACGGCACCTTGGACTTTGCCCCGGCCTTGAACTACAACGGTTCGACCAGCTTCACCTACACCGTGACGTCTGGCGGCGCGGTGGAGACGGCATCGGTCACGGTGACTGTCACCCCGGTAGCGGATGCGCCGATGGCGGTGGATCCTGCCGTACCCGGTCAAGTCTTCGATCCGGCCACTGGCAACTACGCAATCAGCCTGAACGAGGACGCTGCCTTCAATGGCCAGGTCTCGGCGGTGGATGGCGACGGCGATACGCTGGTGTATGGGGTGGACACCCCTGCGACGCACGGCATTGTGACGGTTGATCCGGTGACGGGCGCCTACACCTACACGCCGACGGCCGACTACTACGGTGCCGACAGCTTCATCATCAGCATCGACGACGGCGCGGGCAACGTCACCCTGTCGACGGTGAGTGTCACGGTTGCGGCGGTGGTGGATATCACTGACGACACGGTCACGACGGATGAGGACACGACGGTCAACATCGCAGTGGTCGGCAACGACAGTTTCGAGAACGCCGGACGCGCCATAACCGCCATTGATGGCAATTCGGTGGTAGTGGGAACGCCGGTCGCGGTCGCCAACGGTTCTGTGACGTTGAAGGTCGACGGCACCTTGGACTTCGCCCCGGTCTTGAACTACAACGGGTCCACGAGCTTCACGTACACCGTGACGTCTGGCGGGGCGGTCGAGACGGCAACCGTCACGGTGACCGTCACCGCAATCGCGGATGCGCCGGTGGCGGTGGATCCGGCAGTACCTGGCCAAACCTTTGATCCTGCCACGGGCAACTATGCGATCAGCCTGAATGAAGACGCTGTCTTCAATGGCCAGGTTTCGGCGGTGGATGGAGACGGAGACACGCTGACTTACAGCGTATCTTCGGCTGCCACGCACGGCATGGTCACGGTGGATCTGGCAACGGGCGCGTACACGTACACGCCGACGGCAGATTACTACGGCAGCGACAGCTTCATCATCAGCATCGATGACGGCGAAGGCAACGTGACGCAGTCGACCGTAAGCGTCGCGGTAGCGGCGGTGGTGGATATCATCGACGACACGATCACGACCGATGAGGACACGACGGTCAACATCGCAGTGGTGGGCAACGACAGCTTCGAGAACGCCGGACGCAGCATCACGGCAATCGATGGCAATGCCATCTTGGTGGGCATACCGGTCGCAGTGGCCAACGGTTCGGTCACCTTGAAAGCCGATGGCACCTTGGACTTCACGCCGGCAACGGACTTCAACGGCCCGACCAGCTTCACCTACACCGTGACGTCTGGCGGCGCGGTGGAGACGGCATCGGTCACGGTGACCGTGACGGCGGTGGTGGATGTACCAGTGACGGTCGACCCGGCAGTGCCCGGTCAAATCTTTGATCCTGCCACGGGCAACTACGCAATCAGCCTGAACGAGGACGCCGTCTTCAACGGCCAGGTCTCGGCGGTGGATGGTGACGGCGATACGCTGGTGTATGGGGTGGACACCCCGGCAACGCACGGCATGGTGACGGTTGACCCGGCAACGGGTGCCTACACCTACACACCGACGGCCGACTACTACGGCAGCGACAGCTTCACCATCAGCATCAATGACGGCGCGGGCAACGTCACCCTGTCGACGGTGAGTGTCACGGTCGCGGCGGTGGTGGATATCACCGACGATACGATCACGACCAACGAAGACACCACGGTCAACATCGCAGTAGTCGCCAACGATAGCTTTGAGAACGCCGGACGCAGCATCACGGCAATCGATGGCAACGCAGCCATGGTCGGTACGCCGATCGCGGTTGCCAACGGATCGGTCACGCTGAAAGCCGACGGCACCTTGGACTTTGCGCCCACGGCCAACTACAACGGTTCGACCAGCTTCACCTACACGGTGACGTCAGGCGGAGCGGTGGAAACGGCATCGGTCACGGTGACTGTCACCCCGGCAGCGGATGCGCCGGTGATGGTGGATCCTGCCGTAGCCGGTCAAGTCTTTGATCCTGCCACGGGCAACTACGCTATCAGCCTGAACGAGGACGGGGCCTTTAACGGCCAGGTCTCGGCGGTTGATGGCGATGGAGACACGCTGGTGTATGGGGTGGATACCCCCGCGACGCACGGCATGGTGACGGTTGACCCGGCAACGGGTGCCTACACCTACACGTCGACCGCCGACTACTACGGTGCCGATAGCTTCATCATCAGCGTCGATGACGGCACGGGCAATATCAGCTTGTCGACGGTAAGCGTCACGGTCGCGGCGGTGGTGGATATCAGCGACGACACGGTCACGACCGATGAGGACACGACGGTCAACATCGCAGTGGTGGGCAACGACAGCTTCGAGAACGCCGGACGCAGCATCACGGCCATCGACGGCAACGCAGTCATGGTCAGCACGCCGGTCGCGGTTGCCAACGGTTCGGTTACGTTGAAGGCCGATGGCACCTTGGACTGCACGCCAGCCTTGAACTACAACGGCCCGACCAGCTTCACGTACACCGTGACGTCTGGCGGGGCGGTGGAGACGGCAACCGTCACGGTGACCGTCACCGCAATCGCGGATGCGCCGGTGGCGGTGGATCCAGCAGTACCTGGCCAAACCTTTGATCCTGCCACGGGCAACTACGCGATCAGCCTGAACGAGGACGCCGTCTTCAACGGCCAGGTCTCGGCGGTGGATGGCGACGGCGATACGCTGACCTACAGCGTATCCTCGGCTGCCACGCACGGCATGGTAACGGTCGACCTCGCAACGGGCGCGTACACCTACACGCCGACGGCGGATTACTACGGCACCGACAGTTTCGTCATCCGCATTGATGACGGCACCGGCAATGTCATCTTGTCGACGGTAAGCGTGACGGTCGCGGCGGTGGTGGATATCGTCAACGACACGATCACGACCAATGAAGACACCCCGGTCAACATCGCCGTGGTCGCCAACGATGGCTTCGAGAACGCCGGACGCGCCATCACCGCCATTGACGGCATTGCGGTGGTGGTGGGAACGCCGGTCCTGGTCAGCAACGGTTCTGTGACGTTGAAAGCCGACGGCACCTTGGACTTCACGCCGACCACGGATTTCAATGGCCCGACCAGCTTCACCTACACCGTGACGTCTGGCGGTGCGGTGGAGACGGCATCGGTCACGGTGACCGTGACGGCGGTGGCGGATGTACCAGTGACGGTCGACCCGGCAGTACCGGGCCAGACCTTCGACCCAGCCACCGGTAACTATGCGGTGAGCACTAGCGAGGAAACGGCCGTCAATGGTCAAGTCTCGGCGGTTGACGGCGATGGTGACACGCTGGCTTGTGGGGTGGATACCCCGGCAACGCACGGCATGGTCACCGTTGATCCGGTGACGGGTGCCTACACGTACACGCCGACGGCGGATTACTACGGCAGCGACAGCTTCATCATCAGCATCAATGACGGTGCGGGCAACGTCACCCTGTCGATGGTGAGTGTCACGGTCGCGGCGGTGGTGGATATCGCCGACGACACGATCACGACCGATGAGGATACGACGGTCAACATCGCCGTGGTGGGCAACGACAGCTTCGAGAACGCCGGACGCAGCATCACGGCAATCGACGGCAACGCAGTCATGGTCGGCACGCCGGTCGCGGTCGCCAACGGTTCAGTCACGTTGAAGGCCGATGGCACCTTGGACTTCGCCCCGGCCTTGAACTACAACGGGTCCACGAGCTTCACCTACACCGTGACGTCTGGCGGCGCGGTGGAGACGGCATCGGTCACGGTGACTGTGACGGCAGTGGCGGATGTACCGGTGACGGTCGACCCGGCAGTCCCCGGTCAGACCTTTGATCCTGCCACGGGCAACTATGCAATCAGCCTGAACGAGGACGCTGTCTTCACCGGCCAAGTCTCGGCGGTTGACGGCGACGGTGACACGCTGACTTATGGCATAAGTACCCCGGCGATGCATGGCGTGGTGACGGTTGATTCGGTGACGGGTGCCTACACCTATACGCCGACTGCCGACTACAACGGCAGCGATAGCTTCATCATCAACATCGACGATGGCGAAGGCAACGTGACGCAGTCGACGGTAAGCGTCACAGTCGCGGCGGTGGTCGACATCGACAACGACGCGATCACCACCAACGAGGACACGACGGTCAACATAGTGGTGCTGGGCAACGACAGCTTCGAGAACGCCGGACGCATCATCTCGGCCATCGACGGCATTGCGGCGGTGGTCGGTACGCCGATTGCGGTTGCCAACGGATCGGTCACGCTGAAAGCCGATGGAACCTTGGACTTCACGCCGACTACCGACTTCAACGGCTCGACCAGCTTCACGTACACGGTGACCTCGGGTGGCGTCACCGAGTCGGCAGGCGTCACGGTCACCGTGACCGCCGTGGCTGATGCGCCGATGAATGTCGATCCCGCAGTCCCCGGTCAGATCTTTGATCCGGCCACGGGCAACTATGCAATCAGCCTGAACGAGGACGCTGTCTTCAATGGCCAGGTCTCGGCGGTGGATGGCGACGGTGACACGCTGGTGTATGGGGTGGATACCCCCGCGACGCACGGCATGGTGACGGTGGATTCGGCAACGGGGGCGTACACGTACACCCCGACTGCCGACTACTACGGTGCCGACAGCTTCATCATCAGCATCGACGACGGCACGGGCAACATCAGCTTGTCGACGGTGACGGTGACAGTGGCTGCCGTGGTGGATATCACCGACGACACGGTCACGACCGATGAGGACACGACGGTCAACATCGCCGTGGTCAGTAACGACAGCTTCGAGAATGCCGGACGCAGCATCACGGCCATCGACGGTATTGCGGTGGTAGTGGGTACGCCAGTCGCGGTTGCCAACGGTTCGGTCACGTTGAAGCCCGATGGCACCTTGGACTTCGCCCCGGCCTTGAACTACAACGGGTCCACGAGCTTCACCTACACCGTGACATCCGGCGGTGCCGTGGAGACGGCAAGCGTTACGGTCACCGTCACTGCCGTGGCGGATGTGCCGATGACGGTGGATCCCGCGGTTCCCGGTCAAACCTTTGATCCTGCCACGGGCAACTATGCAATCAGCCTGAACGAAGACGCTGTCTTCAATGGCCAGGTCTCGGCGGTGGATGGTGACGGCGATACGCTGGTCTACAACGTATCCTTGGCTGCCATGCACGGGGTGGTCACGGTTGATTCGGTGACGGGCGCATACACCTACACGCCCACGGCCGACTACTACGGCAGCGACAGCTTCATCATCAGCATCGACGACGGCGAAGGCAACGTGACGCAGTCGACGGTAAGCGTCACGGTCGCGGCAGTAGTGGACATTGCCAACGACACGGTCACGACCAACGAAGACACAGCGGTCACCATCGTGGTGGGGGGTAACGACAGCTTCGAAAACGCCGGACGCATCATCTCGGCCATCGACGGCAACGCCATCGTGGTGGGCACGCCGGTGGCAATCGCCAACGGGTTGGTCACCCTGAAGGCGGACGGCACCCTGGACTTCCTGCCGGCCTCGCACTACCACGGTTCAACCAGCTTCACCTACTCCGTGACCTCGGGTGGCGTTACCGAGACCGCGACGGCCACGGTCAACGTCACCTCGATCAACGACGTACCCATCTTGGTGGACGTCCGGATTGGCGGCCAGGTGTTGAACCCCGCCACGGGCGAGTACGGCGTGCCGACAACGGAAGACACATCGGTTGTTGGACGCGTGGAGGCGTCGGATTCGGACGGTGAACCGGTGCAGTACACGATGACCACCTTGCCGGTCCACGGCGTGGTGACGCTGGATGCAGTTACCGGAGACTACGTCTACACGGCCATCGGCGATTTCCACGGCAACGACCGCTTCGTGGTCACGATTACCGATAGCAGCGGAGGCTCGGTGCGAACGGTGGTGAACGTGACCGTCGGGGCGATTGTGGACATCGACCACGACACGGTGACGACCAACGAAGATACGACGGTCAATATCGCGGTCCAGGCCAACAACACGTTCGAAAACACCGCTCACGCCATCACGGCTATCGATGGGTCTGCCGTGGTGGTGGGAACGCCGGTCACGGTAGCCAACGGCTTGGTGACGCTGCGCGCCGATGGCACCTTGGACTTCGCGCCTTCGGCCAACTACAACGGCACCACGAACTTCACCTACACCGTGACTTCGGGGGGTGTTACCGAGACGGCGACCGTTACGGTGAATGTGACGGCCGTGAACGATAGTCCGATCGTGCCGGGAGGAACGGTGAGCTTGCCGCTGGGTGACGGCGTGGACGTGCCGGCTGACCAGGGCTTGCTGGCTGGCGCGTCGGACGCCGACGGCGATCCCTTGCGCGTCATCGAGGTCAGCGTGGACGGGGTGGCCGGCAGCACGCCCGTCGGCACGCCGATCATGATCCCGGGCCGGGGAACGTTGCTGGTACGCGCCGACGGCAGCTACGTCTTCACCCCATCCGCGAACTTCGTGGGCGAGTTGATCGTGCGCTACACGGTGGGCGACGGCAACGGCGGTCTTACGGAAGCAACGATCAGGCTGTCCAACTCGACGCCTGTGTTCACGGAGCAAGAGGAGCTTCGTCGGGCCCCGCTGCCGGGGGCCGGCGCCTTGGACACGGGGGGCAACGGCGGTCTGTATCGGGCGGGCGAGGCGAATTCAGTGCTGATCCAAACGGTCAATAGCCTGGGTTCACTGAACGGCACCGCGGATCTTCTGCATCCGGATGGCGCGGTGTCGCGGGCGGTCAATGGTGTCGACAACCTTGGCCATGTGGGCTCCTTCGGGGCCGTGGGCGCGGTCCTGAATGCCGTCAACGAACTCTCGGCGCTGAACGGCAACGACGATATGGGCGCGCGCAGCGGCTTGCACCAACTGCTGAGGTCCGCCTTGGGCGGCGGGCTGGAAGGGGGGCAGGCGGTGTTGTCGTCCTTGCCGCTGGGCGGCGGATTGCAGTTGGATATGCTGGGGCGTGGCGACCAGTTGCTCATCATCATCAACGGGGGAGCCGGTGCAGACGGCATGAGCGTCACGCTGGCCAACGGTGCGGCACTGCCGGATTGGGTGCAGGCGGATGGACAGGGGCTCTTTCTGATCAATCGCCCGGCAGGCGTGGAAGCGTTGACCCTGCGCCTGACGCAGCGCTCAGCGACTGGAGTGACCGTCGACCGGCTTGTCACGATCGACTTCCTGTCAGGCGAGCTGCGTGAACAACGTGGCGCGGCGGATGCCGCATCGCGTCCGGAAACCTCACCGGACACCTCGCCCCGGGCGGCGGCAGCCGAGCCGGTCAAGTTGGCGGGAGCACCGTTCGCTCAGCAGTTGGCGCAAGCGGCCCGGCAGCACGATGTGGAGGATGCCGCCTTGATGGACCTGCTGGACTGAGGACCTGGCGACAGGGCGGACGGGGCGGGTGGGGGCAACCCTGCCCGCCCTGTCGCGCTTTTGGTCTTCGACTCCCGCATACGAAGCCCGAAGCCTGGTTGGGACGATCAGATGGCCTTGAAGGTCTTCAAATGAATGCTGGTCTCGGTGGCCGAGATACCCTTGAGCGTACGCAGCCGGTCCAGCACTTCGGACAACTGGTCGATGGTGGGCACGCGCAGTTCCGCCAGCAAGTCCCAGCGCCCGTTGGTGTCGTGCAGGCCGGCCACGCTGGGTTCACCCATCAGCAGGTTCACGATCTTGCGGGTTTCGTGGCCTTCCACGGCGATGCTCATCCACGCCACGATGTCGTCGGTTTCTGCCTCGGGGCGCAGCCGCACGGTATAACCAACGATGATGCCCCGCTCTTCCAGCTTGCGGATGCGGTTGTCGATGGTGCCGCGCGACACGTCCAGTTTCTTGGCCAGGGTGGCGATTGACAGGCGGGCGTTCGCGCGCAGCAGCCCAAGCAGGCTTTGGTCTAGCGTGTCCATTGCGAAAAGTGCTAATCATGGCTGTCGGAATGCCAGAATCTTAGCGTTTCGTGTGGAATGTTGTCACTATGAATTGATTTGGGCATCAGCCAGAATTTCCTTTCCATAACTTGGGGAGAAAAAAATGACGACACTGCTCACGACGTCGGATGTGGCCAACATCATGGCCTTGCAAGGCTCGCAAAAGGTCTACACCGAACTGCTCGACTACGTGCTGGCGGACTTTTTGCGATGGCAGGAATTCGACAAGTGCGCGCGCGTCGCCAGCCATTCCCCCACCGGCGTCATCGAATTGATGCCCACCGCCGACCACGAGCTCTACAGCTTCAAGTTCGTGAACGGCCACCCCAATAATCCGCATGCCGGCCTGTCCACCGTGATGGCCTTTGGCGCGCTGGCGCAGGTCAACACGGGTGAGCCGCTGCTGATCAGCGAACTGACGCTGACCACCGCCCTGCGCACCGCCGTCACCTCTGCCTTGGCCGCGCGGGCATTGGCGCGGCCGGATTCGCGGTCGATGGCCCTGATCGGCAACGGCGCGCAAGCCGAATTCCAGGCACTGGCTTTCCACACCGTGCTGGGCATCGACACGCTGCACGTGTACGACGTGGACGAAGACGCCACCCGCAAGCTGCAAGCCAACCTGGCCGCCGTCGCGCCGTCCTTGCGCGTCGTCCGCTTTGATGGCACCGCCCAGGCCGTCAAGGGCGTGGACATCGTCACCACCGTGACGGCCGACAAGGCCTACGCCACCATCCTCTGCGCCGATATGGTCGAGCCGGGCATGCACATCAATGCCTTGGGCGGCGATTGCCCCGGCAAGACCGAGCTGCATGCTGATGTGTTGAAGATGGGCCCGGTGTTCGTCGAATACGAACCGCAGACCCGCATTGAAGGCGACGTGCAGCAGATGCCCGCGGATTTCCCGGTGACGGAATTGTGGCGCGTGCTGACGGGCCAGGCGGACGGCCGCCAGAGCGCGTCCGACGTGACCATTTTTGATTCGGTGGGCTTCGCGCTGGAGGATTTCTCGGCGTTGCGCTGGTTGCGCGACAGCGCTGCACGGCTGGGCGTGGGCACGCGCATTGAAGTGGCGCCGCAATTGCAGGACCCCAAGAACCTGTTTGACGTGGTGCGCGCGGCAACCCGCGTCACGACGGGTGGCGCGGGTTGAAGGCGTGGGCTACGGCGCTTGGTTGACGGCTCCGTAGTTGACGGCCAGTAGTTGAAGAGCCTTAGTTGACGCGTGTAGTCGATGGCGCCTGGTTGTCCGCAATCACGCGGGTGGGGGCGTTTCGACCGAGGGTGTGCCGTCGTGGAACATGCCTTTTAGCAGGGTCCGTAGTTCGGGCGTGTTGGCATGTTTGTGTACGGTCGTGGCGTGCTGCACGGCGGCTTCCAGCAGTTCGTCGTCGGTATCCGCGACCAAGGCCACCGAGCAGTTCAGCTCGCTTGGGTACTCGCGGCAATCGATGTATTTGCGGCTCATGATGGGCTCCCTGCGCAGCGGCCCCAGGGGGCGGCGTGCGCGATGGAATATCCGACGCGCGGCGTGGCAGGCACCGGGCAGGATGGCGCGTCACAGCGCACCCGATGATTTGAAAAGTATAGGTCCGCGAGCAGTCAGGCGGGGGCCGCAATTGAGGGGTCGGCCCCTGTTTTGATCCGACCCCGCGATCGCACAACAACCCTACGTCGCGTCGTCCGGCGGCGTGTCGTGCGACACCGGCCGGCCCAGCAGATAGCCCTGGAAGTGCGAGCAGCCCTCTTGGGTCAGCCGCTCCAGTTGCGCGGCGGTCTCCACGCCTTCGGCGGTGGTGGGAATGTCCAGGCTGCGTCCGATGCCGTTGATGGCCCGGATGATGGCCAGCGCTTCCTTGCTGGATTCCACATCTTGCGTGAACGATTTGTCGATCTTGATCTTGTCGAAGTCGAATGACCGCAGATACCCCAGCGATGAATAACCCGTGCCGAAGTCGTCCAGCGCCACCTTCACGCCCAGCGCCTTCAGGCGGTTCAGGGTGTTCAGGTTGGAGGCGGAGTTCGCCAGCAGCACCGACTCGGTAATCTCCAGTTCCAGGCGCCACGCGGGCAGGCCTGAATTGGACAGGGCCGACTCCACCAGCGACACCAGCGCGCTGTTGGTGAACTGGGTGGCCGACAGGTTGACCGCCACGGTCTCGTGGTCATCCCAGCGCATGGCTTCGGCGCAAGCCTCGTGCAGCGTAAAGGCGCCCAGCTCGTGGATCAGCCCGGTTTCTTCGGCGATGGGGATGAAGTCGTCGGGCATGATCAGGCCCTTCACCGGATGCTGCCATCGCATCAGCGCCTCGCGGCCCACGATGCGGACATGGCTGGCATCCAGGATGGGCTGGTAATGCAATTGAAACTGCTGCCCCATGATGGCCTGGCGCAGGTCCATCTCGATTTCATGGCGCTTGAGCGCGGCGGCTTCCATCTCGGGTTCAAAAAACGCCAGGCGGTTGCGGCCGTTGCGCTTGGCTTCATACAGCGCCATGTCGGCGTAGCGCAGCAGGTGGTCGGCCGTGTAGTCCGGCGTTTCGGCCAGCGCAATGCCGATGCTGACCGTGACGGGCACGGTATGGCCGTCCAGCTCGAAAGGCTGGCGCATCGTCTCGATCAAGCGGTCGGCCAGCTTGCGCACGTCTTCCTGCTGGCCGATGTTGGGCAGCACCACGGCAAACTCGTCGCCACCCAACCGGGCCAGTGTGTCCTGCTCGCGCAGCACCTTGGGCAGGCGCTTGGCGAACAGGCGCAGCAGCTCGTCGCCGCAGGGGTGGCCCAGCGTGTCGTTCACGCTCTTGAAGTTGTCCAGGTCCAGGCACAGCACGGCGGTGCGGCGGTCGGCGGCGCGGTTTTGCAGCGCCTTGAGCAGTTGTTCGCGAAACAGCCGGCGGTTGGGCATGCCGGTCAGCGTGTCGTGGTGCGCCATGTAGCGCACCTGCGCGTGGGCGGCGTTTTCGTCGGTGACGTCGTCGGAGATCAAGAGCGCGTAGCGCGAGCGCGGGTCGCTGCTGTGGAAAACCAGTGTGCGCGTGCGCAAGGTGCGCAAGCCACGCGCGGTGACCAGTTCTTCTTCCGCTTCGCGCAGCGCGCCGTCGGAGCGCAGCGCATCGTTGGTCAAACGGTCAAAAAACTCGCAGACGGGCGCGGGCAGGCACTGCTGCGCGGTCTTGCCCAACATGTCGGCGCGCGTGGCGCCGAACGTGGCTTCGGCCTGGCGGTTGGCCAGCAGGATATTGCGCGACACGGCATCCAGCACCAGCACGCACGAAGGGATGTGCGACACCACCGCTTCCAGGAAGCTCGATAGCGAAGCCATCTCGGTGTTGTAGTGCTCGGCCAGTTCTTTGGCCCGCACAAGCTGCTGTTCGCGTTCACGGCGTTCGGTGATGTCGCGCGTGATCTTCGCAAAGCCCAGCAGCGCGCCCTGATCGTCGTGGATGGCGTCGATCACCACATTGGCCCAGAACAGCGTGCCGTCCTTGCGCACCCGCCACCCTTCGGCCTCAAAGCGGCCTTGTTCGCGGGCGGTGGCCAGTCCGCGCTGCGGCAGGCCCGACGCCTGGTCTGCTTCGGTATAGAAGCAGGCAAAGTTCTTGCCGACGATTTCTTCCTGTGTGTAGCCCTTGGCGCGTTGCGCCCCGGCGTTCCAGTTGGCGACGGTGCCGTCCGGATGCAGCATGTAGATGGCGTAGTCGACGACACCCTGCACAAGGTGCCGGTACATGACGTCGGAGTTGTCGATGATCATTGGATGTGACGGGAGCCGACCCCGCCGCGGGGCGTTGGCGCGTGGGTTGCGCGTTTGCCTGCGTGGGTCGTCCCGCAAAAAGACTGAGGGATATACGGCTTTACGTCGTATGGCGGACGATAGTTAAGCCGAGCGCCCGAAAAGGCGCAAATCTATCGAATGATGTCGTGAAAACGCAATTCATTGCATGCGTGCACGTTGCGCGCGCGTTGCGGGCATGCCTGCGCGTAGGGATGCGAATGCGCCGAGGCTTAGAGCTTTACCCGCTGCTTGAGTGCCTGCGCAATCATGCCGATGTCGATGTCCTTGCCCGGGTTCTTCTGGCAAAAGTCGTACAGCACCGCCACGTAGGCATTGCCCAGCAGCTTGGTGATGGCGCCGGCGGTGGTGGCGGCGATGGTGCCGCCCACGGCGCTGCCCGCGCCGGGTATGAATTTCAGCATGCCCGACACGAGCGACCGGCCGATCAGCGTGGCCGCCGAGGCGCCCAGGGTGGACGTGACCAGCGTGGTGATGGCGGCGGTGTCCAGTTCCATGCCGAAGGTGATGCCGATCTTGGCGATCATGCCCACCTGGATTGGCACCAGCGCGAAGGCATCGGAAAACGGGATGGGCGCGGCAGCGGCGGACGCGGCCAGGCCGGCGGCCACGTTCACCTCTATCTCAGCCCGCTTTTTTTTTACTTCCAGGGCCTTCTTGTTGCGGGTGGACAGCGCGTTGGCGTAAGCCCGCTGCTGCGACTCAGGGATGTACTCGGCCGTGACCTCGATCAGCTTGTCCAGGCCCATCGGCGGCAATTCCGCGTCCAGTTCCTCGATCCATTCCGGCAGCGCCCGCACCGCCACCACCTGCTTGGCGCGCGGCAGCAGGGTGCGCGCCTGCTCCACGAACGCGCTGTTCTTGCGCGCCTTGGTCAGCACCACCACCACGGGGATGCCGGCGTTGGCCAGCATGTCGGCAAGTTCGATTTCGGCGTCTTCCACGCGATGGCTGCTGTCCTGGATGCAAAGCCAGGCCACGTGCAGATGCTTGTCCTGGTCGTCGGACGCGGAGCGCTCCTGGATCAGGTCCGTCAACTGCTGGCGCGAGCGCGCGTAGTCACTGACTTCCAGGCCGCGCGTGTCGATGATGGTCAGCGGGTGGCCGGCCTTGGTGTATTCCTGGGTGGTCTGGGTGACGGGTTTGCCCGCGCCGGTCTTGGCCAGTTCGCCACGGAACACGGCGTTGATCAGCGTGCTTTTGCCTACCCCCGTCTTGCCCGCGATCAGGATGTTCACGCGGCCCGCGCCGCGCGTGGCCGTGCTGATGGCGTCGGCGATGGCGTCCTGCAAGGCGGGGGAGTCGGGGCGGAGAGGCGGCATGGGGTCGGCGCGAAGGCGGGAGGATTGAGCAACGATATCAGATGCGTCTGACATTCGCGCCAATAGCGATATTTTTGGCGCGGCTTGAACGAAGATCCGGGTTGATTGACAAGCCCGGCGCGTGGGCAGGCGCGCCGGGCTCAAAACAACCATTGCTGCCGTGGCAGGTGAGGAGACTTCGGACATGATGTTGGATATAGGCGTAGTGGTGATCTACCTGGCGGCCATGCTGCTGCTGGGCTGGTATGGCATGCGGCGCGCGCAGACGCATGAAGACTATCTGGTGGCGGGCCGCAACCTGGGGCCGGGCCTGTACATGGGCACCATGGCGGCCACCGTGCTGGGCGGCGCCAGTACGGTGGGCACGGTGCGGCTGGGGTACACGTACGGCTTGTCGGGGTTCTGGCTATGCGGGACGCTGGGCCTGGGCATCATCGTGCTGAACCGGGTGCTGGCCAAGCCCTTGCTGAAGCTGCGCATCTTTACCGTGACGCAGATCCTGGAACGGCGCTTCAGCGCCGGCGCCAAGCACGTCAGCGCGCTGGTGATGATGGCCTATGCGCTGATGCTGGCGGCAACCTCCGTCATCGCCATCGGCACGGTGATGGAAGTGCTGTTCGACCTGCCGTTCTGGTTGGCGGTGGTGGTGGGCGGCGGCGTCGTCGCGGTGTATTCGGCGCTGGGCGGCATGTGGTCGCTGACGCTGACCGACATCGTTCAGTTCGTGATCAAGACGGTTGGGCTGATGTTCGTGTTGCTGCCCATCTGCCTGTTGCGGGTCGGAGGCTGGGACGAGCTCGTTGCCCGGCTGCCCGCCGCCAGCTTTGACCTGACCACCATTGGCTGGAGCACGATCATCACGTACTTCGTCATCTACTTCCTGGGCATCCTGATCGGCCAGGAAATATGGCAGCGCGTGTTCACCGCCCGCGACGAGCGGGTGGCGCGGGTGGCGGGCACCGCCGCCGGCTTGTACTGCATTGTCTACGGCCTGGTCGGCGCCTTGATCGGCATGACGGCCCAGGTGCTGCTTCCCGGTCTGGCAAACGCCAACAACGCCTTCGCGGCCATCGTGCAATCGCAGTTGCCGGAAGGCATACGCGGGCTGGTCATTGCGGCGGCGTTGGCGGCCATGATGTCGACCGCCAGCGCCACGATGCTGGCCACGGCCACGGTGCTGGCCGAAGACCTGCTGCCGGCCCTGCGTGGCGGGCGGTCTTTCAAGGACCTGCGCGTGCACCGCGTGATCACGCTGCTGGCGGCGCTGTCGGCGGTGGGCATTGCGCTGGTGGTCGACGACGTGCTCAGCGCGCTGACCTGCGCCTACAACCTGCTGGTGGGCGGCATGCTGGTGCCCTTGTTGGGCGCCATCTACTGGCGCCGCGCGACCACGGCAGGGGCCATTGCCAGCATGTTGCTGGGCTGCGCGGCCGCGATCGTCTTCATGGTCAAGGACGGCCTGGCGGCTAACTCGCCGATCTATGCGGCGCTGGCGGCCAGCGCGGCCAGCTTTGTGCTGATCAGCCTGATGGGGCGCGCCAGCGCGCCTTATCGCCAGTCGGCGGCAGCGCCAGCGGATGCCGACTGATCCATGCCAACCCGGTGGCGCCAACTCATCGGCGCCACCTTGTCGATCCTCCCTTATTGACCCCATTCAGGAACACACCATGCGCTTTACCCCGGAACGCCTTGCGGCGTTGCGCGCCCGCTTCGGCGGCGACAACGAAGCCTCCATCCATGACGCCCACTTTCGGGCGGTGGCCGCGAACATCATCGACAACAGCGGCACGCGCAGCGCGCCCTATGCGGGCATGCCCACCCTGCTGGACGCGCCCGCCCGATACATCGACTGGCAGTCGCCCGACTTCGGCGACCTGCAGGTGGCGCTGGCCGGTGTGCCGATGGACCTGGGCGCCAGCAATCGCAGCGGTTGCCGCTTCGGGCCGCGCGCCTTGCGCGCCATTGAACGGGTCGGCCCGTACAACCACGTGCTGCGCTGTACCCCCACGCGCGACCTGCGCGTGGCCGACATTGGCGATGTGCCCATGCGCAGCCGCTTCAGCCTGGAGCAATCGCACGAAGATATCGAAAGCGCCTATGCCCGGATCCACGCGGCGGGCGTCATTCCCGTGTCGGTGGGGGGCGACCACTCCGTCACATTGCCGATCCTGCGCGCCTTGGGCCAGCGCGAGCCGGTGTCGCTGATTCACTTTGACGCGCATTGCGACACGGGCGGGCCGTTTGACGGCAGCCGCTTCCATCATGGCGGCCCGTTCCGCCAGGCCGTGCTGGACGGCGTGCTGGATCCCACCCGCACCATACAGATCGGTATTCGAGGGTCGGCGGAGTACCTGTGGGAATTCTCGTACGAATCCGGCATGACGGTGGTGCATGCGGAAGACATCGCGCGCGTGGGCGTGCCCGCGGTCATTGCCCGGGCGCTTGACGTCGTCGGCGGCACGCCGGTGTATGTCTCGTTCGATATCGATTGCCTGGACCCCGCCTTCGCGCCGGGCACGGGCACGCCAGAGGTCGGGGGTGTGACGGTGCGCGAAGCGCAGGCGATATTGCGCGGGCTGGCTGGCATCGACATCATCGGTGGCGACGTGGTCGAAGTGGCGCCCGCCTATGACGCCACGGCGAATACGGCGCATGCGGGGGCGCAGATTCTGTTTGAAATCCTTAGCCTGGTCAGCCGTCGGCACGCCGCCTGACGGGGTCGGATCGCCGCGCTGGATATACGCTTGCATTTGCCTATCGCTTTGGCGCAAAAGGTAATGGAAGGTACCAGCGCGGTGGGTCGCGTGCGTGCCCGGGTTTAGTACGACGGGCACGGTGCCGATGCACGGAAATGGTGCCGAATTGGCGCATTCGGGGCTCTCCGTTCCGCTATGCGGGAAGCCGGCTTCCCGCCGCACGCACGGCCCGAAATGGGGGGCGAATCTGCCCATTCCACGCTGTTACATCTCAAATGTTTCTAAGCGCCTGGGACGGGGGGCGTCTGCGTAGAATCAGCGCCTCGTAAGGTTTCGCCGCGCTTTCAGCGGCACCATTCATGACCCCGTTTGCCCTCGTTCCTCGTCTGCTTCGCTCGCGCCCCTTGACCAAGGGATTTCGCTATCTCTACCGCTATACCCGCGACGGGGCCTATCGGCACAACGAAACGCTTTGGCCGCTGGTGAAGGTGCGCCGTGACGGGCATGAACGCCTGGTGGCGTGCGACCTGGTCGGCGTGCGTGGCCCGGCGACACTACCGATGACGCAGGTGCCGCAAGACATACCCGGCGACGCGCACCTGATTCTTAGCGGTCCCTCTGTTGCCCAGATCGACTATGCGCGGTGCCACCTGGGCACCGTCATGGGGGTGAACGGATCGATCGCGCTGCGGCGCGCGCATCCCACGCTGCGCTTTCATTACTACGCGATGCTGGATGCGGGCTTCGTCAAGCGTCGGCGCGATCTGGTGGCCGACGTGCTGTCGCAAGACCTGCTGCTGTTCGTCACGCCCGAGGTATATCGCTGGATCTCGTTCCTGTTCGATGCGAAGGCTGTCCGCTGCCGTATCGCGCTGTTCGAGGAAGTGCACCAGCGTGCGCTGCAACCGCGCGCGCAGCCGGACGAGCTGGCTGCGCAGTTGGCAACAGACCCCGAGCTGGTGCTGTTTGACGCCCACAACCCGCAACACGCGCACGGCTTCAGCCTGAACCCGGCGCGCGGGCTTTTCGGGGGCGGCACCGTTGCCTACACGGCCTTGCAACTGTTGGCCTGGATGGGCGCTCGCACGCTGTACCTGCACGGGCTGGACCTGACCGCCACGGCCGGTCCGCGTTTTTATGAACACCCCGGCGCGCAGTTGGCCACCGCGCTGGACCGGCAGTTTGCCGGACACATCGAACCCGCGTTCCGGCAGGCCAGCCGCCTGCTGACCGCGCGTGGCGTCAAGGTCTACAACCTGTCCGTCGACAGCCGCCTGGGCGAAGACGTGTTCGAAAAGCGGCATTGGAGCTGTTTGCTCAATCAAGGGGAATCTCCGCCTTCCCCGCAACGGCTTTCAGCCCTCTCATGATGAAAATTCTCTACACCAACTTCCACCAGGGCGATGGGGGCGGTCACACCACCTACGTCATGTCCCTGGCGCGCATGTTGCGCCAGCGCGCCCAGATCACGGTCGCCGCGCCGCGCGGCAGCCGCCTGCTGGCCGAAGCGGACGCCTTGCCCGGCGTGCATTCCTTCGAACTGGAATTCAAGGGCCGGCCCTTCCAGCAATTGGGCGCCTTGCACCGCCTGCGCACGCTGCTGCGCAAGGAGCGGTTTGACGTCATCCACGTGAACGGCTCGGCCGACCATCGTCTTTGCATGCTGGCCACCGTGGGCATGGGCGCCAAGCGCCCGTTCATCGTTTACACGCAGCACAACGACCGCAGCGCCAAGAGCCTGGGCGTGCGCGTGCGGGCCAAGTGGGGTACCAACCGTGTCATCTGCGTGTGCGGTCATACGTTCGGGCGCATGAAGGACTCGGTTTTCCGCGACGAAGATCTGCGGGTGGTGCATAACGGCGTGGATACGCAGAAGTACCAGCCTGCTACCCCCGAACAAGCCGCGCAGGCTCGCGCCGCGCTGCTGCCTGAGGGCATGCGGCGCCGCTTCGTGATCGGCAGCAACGCGGGCACGGCGTCCTACAAGAATTGGCTGGACATGGTCACCGCCGTGTCGCTCCTGCCCGAGCATCAACGCGACCAGGTCGTGATTCTGATCGCAGGCAAGGAGCCCGATGCGGAACAGCGCCAGCGCGTGGCTGATCTGGCCATGACGCATCAGGTGGTGTTCACGGGGCTGCTCGACGATGTGCGTCCGGTTCTGGCCGCGCTGGACGTGGGCTTTGTGTTGTCGTCCCGGCTGGAGACGATTTCGTTCGCCTGCCGCGAAATGATGGCGGCAGGCAAGCCGGTCATCGTCAGCAAGGTGGGCGGCCTGACCGAGAACGTCACCGACGGCCGCAACGGCTGGGTGGTGGCCCCGGGAGCGGTAAGCAGCGTCATGATGACGGTGTCCACCATCCTGAACGACCGTCGCGTTCTCGCGCCGATGGGCGAGGACGCTCGCAACACGGCGCTGCGGGAGTTTTCGCTGGCGCAGTTTGTCGGCCAGACCGAGCAGGTGTACCTGGAGGGCAGGACGCCAGTCCGTCAATTCGGACTGACGACCTGACCCGATCCCGACTCGCGGGCTACTCGCTATACGACTTCGTGCTGTACAGGCTGACGGGCAGCAGGTTCAGTACCGGCAGGCCGGACACCGGGTCCTTGGCCTGCTTGTCGATATAGGTCTGCAGGACGTCGGCGTCCAGTACGCCGATGTCCTGGCGGCGTTCGGCGGGCACGTTGGCAAGGGTCTTGTACCCGTCACCGCCCGTCGCATTGAAGCTCAGCACGAACAGCTTGTAGGTGCGCGCGGCATTCAGCGGTTGCCAGGTGGAGGTGGCGGCATCCAGCACTTCGATGTTGGTCACGCGATTGCCTTGCGCCTGCGCGCCATTCACGTCCCAACGCAAGCCGCCCGTATACGGGTAGGGGCCGGTCGACCCGCCCGCGCCGAAGACCGCCTGCATGCCGTCTTCCAGCATGCCCTTGACCTCTGCGCCCGTGATGTCCAGCCGCCACAGCATGTTGCCGAACGGCACCACCTCGATCACGTTGGCCGCGGTGACGTTCCCTTGAAGCGCCACGCGCACACCGCCACCGCTTTGCAGCGTGATGTCGGCCCCGCCGTAGTTGGCGTTGGCGACGTCCAGGTACGCTTGCGCCACCAGTTGCTGGATGTCGCCGCCGCGCAGGTCCACGCTGCCCAAGGTGTTGCAATCCGCGCTTGAGCGGCTGCGGTCGCGGGTCAGGCCCGGCACGCGGCGCGAGCACAGTTCCTGCGGCACGGACGCCACGACGCTGGCGCTGAACACGTCGACCTTGTCCTTGAAGGGCTGTAGTACCGCGCTGGCCTGGGCGTCCGGCGGCTGGATGCGCAAGAAGCCGCTGGCCGCCACATCGGCAAGCATCGCGGTGTTGTCCACGGCGGCGGGCGCGGCGCCGGCCACCGTCAGCGTGTCGCCCATCAGCACATGGGGTGTGCCGGCGCATTCGGTCACGTCGCCGTTGGCATCGAAGCTGACCTTCAGCTCGCCCACCACCTGTGAATATTCCCAAGCCTGCACCAGGCAGACGCGCTTGCCGTCCTTGTTCTGCAACAGGGTCGGATAGGCGCCCGCCGGCGTGCCCACGCCGTAGTCCACCATGGAATCGGGGCCCAGCAGGGTGTGCGAATCGCCGCCCACCACCACGTCCACGCCGCTCAAGGTGGGGATGATCCGCTTGTCGTAGTCATAGCCGATATGGCTCAGCACCACGATCTTGTTCACGCCCTGGGCGCGCAGCGCATCGATCTGCGTTTGCGCCGCGATGGCTTCATCCGAAAACAGCGTGCCGGCGTCCGGGCTGGACGACTGTTGCGTCTTGTTGGCAATGGTCAGGCCGATGAGGCCGATGGACTGGCCATCGCGCTGCAGCACGATGGACGGCTTGACCAGGCCGGGCGCGCGCGACGGATTCAGTGCGGACCCGTCGGCAAAGCTGACGTTGGCGCTTAGCAAGGGGGTCTGGCACGTGCCGGCGTGCAGCAGGTCGATAAAGCGCTTCAAGCCGCTGTCGCCCTTGTCGAACTCGTGGTTGCCGACGGCCATCGCGTCAAAGCACACGGTGTTCATCATGGCCGCGTCGGCCTCGCCGGGTTCGCCCGCGCGGTTGAAGTACAGGGTGCCGGTATTGGCGTCGCCGGCGTGCAGCTTCAGCACGTTGGCGGACTCGGCCGCCAGCGCGTTGATGGCGCCGGTCACGCGCGGAAAGCCGCCCACGTCCACGTTCGCCGTCACCGGCGTGCCGGCGGCGTTCTTGAGTTTCAGGTCTTTCTTCTTGCTGTCCAGCGTGGAGTGATGATCGTTGATGTGCAGGATCGTCAGTTCCATCGGCCGGCTGGCGGCCGGTTGTTCCGGCGCGGGCTGTTCCGGCGCGGGGCTGCCGGACGCGTCGTCATCATCGTCGTCGCCACCGCAGCCGGCCAGCAACAGGGCGCTCAGCATGGCGGCGCCCGCG
This sequence comes from Achromobacter spanius, assembly GCF_029637605.1. Taxonomy (NCBI): domain Bacteria; kingdom Pseudomonadati; phylum Pseudomonadota; class Betaproteobacteria; order Burkholderiales; family Alcaligenaceae; genus Achromobacter; species Achromobacter spanius. The sequence goes on from NZ_CP121261.1 coordinate 4,834,923, forward strand.
GTCCTCTTCCACGTATTCATTCGTGTGATCCCTCGTTGTTGAAGGGCGAATGGTTGCGTTGGAAGATGACGTGAAGATGAATGACAACGCTGTCATGAAAGCGCGAGGCGCTGTCTTGCGCATGTCATAAAAAAAGGTCCGGCGCAGGGTATGCGCCGGACCTTTTGATACCGCGATAGACGCGGAACTTAGAAGTGGATCACGGTGCGGATCGACTTGCCTTCATGCATCAGGTCGAAGGCTTCGTTGATGCGTTCCAGGGGCAGCGTGTGGGTCACGAACGGGTCCAGGTCGATCTTGCCGCTCATGGCGTCTTCGACCATGCCTGGCAATTGCGTGCGGCCCTTCACACCACCGAACGCCGACCCGCGCCACACGCGGCCGGTGACCAGTTGGAACGGGCGCGTGCTGATTTCCTGGCCCGCGCCGGCCACGCCGATGATGATGCTTTCGCCCCAACCCTTGTGGCAGCATTCCAGCGCCGCGCGCATCACGTGCACGTTGCCGATGCACTCGAACGAGAAGTCCACGCCGCCATCGGTCAGTTCAACAATGACGTCCTGGATGGGCTTGTCGTAGTCCTTGGGATTGATGCAGTCGGTGGCGCCCATGGCGCTGGCCAGCACGAACTTGTTCGGGTTGGTGTCCACGGCGATGATGCGGCCGGCCTTGGCCTGCACCGCGCCCTGGATCACGGCCAGGCCGATGCCGCCCAGGCCGAACACGGCGACCGTGTCGCCTTCCTTGACCTTCGCGGTGTTGTGCACGGCGCCCAGGCCGGTGGTGACGCCGCAGCCCAGCAGGCAGACTTTTTCATGCGGGGCGGCGGGGTTGATCTTGGCCAGCGAGATCTCGTTGACGACCGAGTATTCGCTGAAGGTCGAGCAGCCCATGTAGTGATAGAGCGGCTTGCCTTCGTAGCTGAAGCGCGAGGTGCCGTCGGGCATCACACCCTTACCTTGCGTGGCGCGCACCTTCTGGCACAGGTTGGTCTTGCCGGACAGGCAGAACTTGCATTCGCGGCATTCGGCCGTGTAGAGCGGAATGACGTGGTCACCGGGCTTCAGGGAAGTGACGCCTTCGCCCACTTCCACGACGATGCCCGCGCCCTCGTGGCCCAGCACGGCGGGGAACAGGCCTTCGGGGTCGTCGCCGCTGAGCGTGAAGGCGTCGGTATGGCAGACACCGGTGTGGGTGATCTGCACCAGCACCTCGCCGCGCTGCGGGGGCGCGACGTCGATTTCAACGATTTCCAGCGGCTTGCCGGGTCCGAATGCGACTGCTGCGCGTGATTTCATAGTTGTGCTCCACGAATGTCGGGGGAATTACTTCAAATAGGAACGGACGATGCGCATCAGCTGATCGACTTCGGCTGCGGCGTCGATCCCGGCGTGTTGCGGCCCGCCCTGGGCGGATTGCAGAAAGGTTTCCCGGAGATGGCTTTCCAGCACCTCGGCCATCAGGCCGGTGGCGGCGCCGCGCAAGGCGGCCAGTTGCTGTAGCAGCGCCCCGCATTCCGTGCCCTCGTTGACCGCGCGTTCCAATGCTAACGCCTGCCCCTGGATACGGCGCAAGCGGGTGACGACACGTTTTTTTTCTTCCGGCGAATGCGGCACGGCAGGCTCCGAAAACGATACAGGGGGGGAGTATAAGGAAAGCCGCGCTTAATTCGCAAGACATGTGTACCTGTCTATACTGGAGGCCGATTTTTTCACCGCGCTTGGGGTCATTGTCCCAGCGACGCCCACCCAGGATGCTTCCGTGGCTTCTCCTCCCCCCCGATTGCCCGCCCAGACCAACGCTCTGCCCGCGCCCCTGTATGCGCAGGTCAAGCAGATGATCGCCCAGCAGATCCGCACCGGCGCCTGGCCCGCGCATTACCGCGTGCCATCGGAAAGCGAACTGGTCGACGAGCTGGGGTTCAGCCGCATGACGATCAATCGCGCGCTGCGCGAGCTGACCGCCGAAGGCTTGCTGGTGCGGATGCAGGGGGTGGGCACGTTCGTGGCGCAGCCCAAGGCGCGGTCGGCGCTGTTCGCGGTGAACAACATCGCGGATGAGATCGCGGCGCGTAATCATCACCATCACAGCCGCGTGGTGCGCCTGGCCGAAGAGCCGGCCGGCCCCGAGCAGGCCCAGGCGCTGGAGCTGCGCCCGGGGCAGCCGGTATTCCATTCCGTGATCGTGCATTTTGAAGACGACGTGCCGATCCAGTTGGAAGACCGTTACGTCAATGTGCGGCTGGCGCCCGACTACCTGAAGCAGGACTTCACGCAGCACACCCCCTACGAATACCTGACGCGCGTGGCACCGCTGAGCGAAGGCGAGCACGTGGTCGAGGCCATTCTGGCCAAGCCGCGCGAATGCCAGTTGCTACAGATCGAACGCAACGAACCGTGTTTGCTGATCCGCCGCCGTACGTGGTCGGGCGACCGCGCGGTCACGCTTGCGCGCTTGATCCACCCCGGGTCGCGCCATCGTCTGGAAGGCAAGTTCACGACATGACACCGCGCAATATTCGTTTGTATCGCGCCGCCGATTATCCGCGCATGCCGTGGAAGAATGGCGGGGGCATCACGCAAGAGGTCGCCTGCAACCCGAGTGGCAGTAGCGCTGCGTTTGATTGGCGCTTGTCGATTGCCGACGTGGCGCAAGATGGGGGATTTTCGACGTTCAATGGCTATCAGCGGGTTATTACCGTGCTTGAAGGCCAGGGCATTCAGTTGACGGTTGATGGCCGCGAACAAACGCCGTTGACGCCACGCCAGGTCTACGCATTCCCGGGAGATGCGCGGGTCGATTGCCGTTTGCTGGACGGGGCGATCCGGGACTTCAACTTGATTTACGCGCCCGACCGCTATCAGGCCAGGCTGCATTGGGCGTCGGCGGCTTGCGTGTTCCACAGCGCCGCGCCCACCGTGCTGGTGCTGAGCGCGGGCGGTAAGCTGGTGGTGCGCGTGAATGGTGAGGCGCACGCGCTGCCGTCACGGTATGACTGCCTGCACAGTGATGGGCGGGTTGAGCTGGTGGAATATCGGCTGGAAGGCGACGTCGATGCGTGCGTGATCGAGCTGACGCCCCGGTAGGATGGGTGAAGCGCGAACAAACAATGAAAAGAACCCACTGCGGATCGCGCGTAACCCATCAAGCAGCGGTTGTCCTGTGGCCGGCTTCGTTTAGCAAGCGGTTACGCTGTGGCCGGCTTCATCTAGCATGCCGTTGTGCTGTGGCTGACTTCGTTTAGCATGCCGTTGTGCTGTGGCTGGTCCTGTTTAGAACCCTGCGCTGCCTGATGGGTTTCGCGCGTTGAGCGGTTGAGTTTTTGCCTTGAGCCTTGCGCGCTGCACCCATCCTACGGGCGCATCGTAGGATGGGTGCAGCGCGAACAAATCCCAACAAGAACCCCACTGCGGATCGCGCGTAACCCATCGATCAACCGTCCCCAAAACACCCTCCATCCATTCGGGTATTCCCTTATCCAAATTTCGCTTATCTAGGCTTGTATATACAACCCTAGGCATCCTATGATGCGGGCAACCGCCGCGGGTGAACTTCGCGGTTGAACCGATCAAGGAGACTCTCTTGGACCAATCGAACCGATACCGCGATGTCGTGATCCGTGCCGCGCGCGGCAATAAGCTGACCGCCAAGAGCTGGCTGACCGAAGCGCCGTTGCGCATGTTGATGAACAACCTGGACCCGGACGTCGCCGAAAATCCCAAGGAACTGGTCGTGTACGGCGGCATCGGCCGTGCCGCGCGCAACTGGGATTGTTATGACAAGATCGTTGAATCGCTCACCAACCTGAACGACGATGAAACCCTGCTGGTGCAGTCGGGCAAGCCGGTCGGTGTGTTCAAGACGCATGCCAACGCGCCGCGCGTGCTGATCGCCAACTCCAACCTGGTGCCGCACTGGGCCACCTGGGAACACTTCAACGAACTGGACGCCAAGGGTCTGGCCATGTACGGCCAGATGACGGCGGGAAGCTGGATCTACATCGGCAGCCAGGGCATCGTGCAGGGCACCTACGAAACTTTTGTGGAAGCCGGCCGCCAGCACTACGGCGGCAACCTGACCGGCCGCTGGGTGCTGACCGCGGGCCTGGGCGGCATGGGCGGCGCGCAGCCGCTGGCTGCCACTCTGGCGGGCGCGTGTTCCCTGAACATCGAATGCCAGCAGACCAGCATCGACTTCCGCCTGCGCACCCGCTATGTGGACGAACAGGCCACCGACCTGGACGACGCGCTGGCGCGCATTGCCGCGTACACGAAGGAAGGCCGCGCGGTGTCCATCGCGCTGTGCGGCAACGCCGCCGACATCCTGCCCGAACTGGTGCGCCGTGGCGTCAAGCCCGACATGGTCACCGACCAGACCAGCGCGCACGATCCGCTGAATGGCTATCTGCCCGCCGGTTGGACCTGGCCGGAATACCGCGAACGCGCCAAGCGCGAGCCCGCCGCCGTCATCAAGGCCGCCAAGCAATCGATGGCCGTCCACGTGCAAGCCATGCTCGCCTTCAAGCGCCAGGGCATTCCCACCTTCGACTACGGCAACAACATTCGCCAGATGGCCAAGGAAGAAGGCGTGGCCGACGCCTTTGACTTTCCCGGTTTCGTGCCCGCCTACATCCGGCCGCTGTTCTGCCGGGGCGTGGGCCCGTTCCGCTGGGCCGCGCTGTCCGGCGACCCGCAAGACATCTACAAGACCGACGCCAAGGTCAAGGAACTGATTCCGGACGACGCGCATCTGCACCGCTGGCTGGCCATGGCGCGCGAGCGCATCAGTTTTCAGGGCTTGCCGGCGCGCATCTGCTGGGTGGGCCTGGGCCAGCGCGCGAAGCTGGGCCTGGCCTTCAATGAAATGGTCCGATCAGGCGAACTGTCCGCGCCGGTCGTCATCGGCCGCGACCATCTGGATTCCGGGTCGGTCGCCAGCCCCAACCGCGAAACCGAATCCATGCGCGACGGCTCGGACGCCGTGTCCGACTGGCCGCTGTTGAACGCCTTGTTGAACACCGCCAGCGGCGCCACCTGGGTGTCGCTGCACCATGGCGGCGGCGTGGGGATGGGGTTCTCGCAGCACTCCGGCATGGTCGTGGTGTGCGATGGAACCGACGAGGCCGCCGAGCGCATCGCCCGCGTGCTGACCAACGACCCGGCCACGGGCGTGATGCGGCATGCGGACGCGGGGTACGACATCGCCATCGACTGCGCGAAAGAGCAGGGCTTGAACCTGCCCATGGTCACGGGCCTGCGCTAAGGCCGCACCCGTTCCCATTCCGCCAACCCGCGTGGGGCCACGATCGGCAACGATCGGCCCCACGTCATCCACGAGGCAACGCGATGGTGCAGGCAAGCGAGGCAGGGTCCACGCCGCTGATCGAGCGGCGTTCCATCGACTACATTCCGGCGTCCGAACGGCACGGCAAGCTCTACAGCCAGTTCACGCTGTGGATGGGCGCCAACCTTCAGATCACCGCCATCGTCACGGGTGCGCTGGCGGTGGTGTTGGGTGGCGACGTGTTCTGGTCCTTGATCGGGCTGTTCATCGGCCAGGTGCTGGGTGGTGTGGTGATGGCGCTGCATGCGGCGCAGGGGCCGAAGCTGGGCTTGCCGCAGATGATCTCCAGCCGCGTGCAGTTCGGCGTGTATGGCGCGGCGATTCCCATCGCACTGGTGTGCCTGATGTACCTGGGCTTCACGGCCACGGGCACGGTGTTGTCGGGCCAGGCGCTGGGGCAGTTGTTCGGCGTGAGCGACACCATCGGCATCTTGCTATTCGCGTCGATCATCGTGGTGGCCACGCTGTTCGGCTATCGGGTCATCCATATCATCGGGCGTGTCGCCACTGTGTTCGGCCTGATCGCGTTCGTGTACCTGTTCAGCCGCGTCATCGCCGTGGGCGATGTGGGCCAGTTGCTGCAGATCCGGCATTTTGCGTGGGGGCCGTTCCTGCTGGCCGTGTCGCTGGCCGCGTCCTGGCAGATTGCCTATGGGCCGTATGTGGCTGACTACTCGCGCTACCTGCCCAGTTCGACCTCGTCGATGAAGACGTTCCTGGCGGTAGGGCTGGGCTCCGTACTCGGTGCGCAGACTGCCATGGTGCTGGGCGTGCTGGCCGCGGCAATGTCGGCGGGGCAGTTCGCGGGGCGGGAAGTCGCGACCATCGTGGGCCTGGGTGGCACGGGAACCATGGCGGCGCTGCTGTACTTCAGCATCGCGTTTGGAAAGGTCACGATATCGACGCTGAACTCCTACGGCAGCTTCATGTGCATCGCGACGATCGTCAGCGGCTTTCGCGGACATGTCGAGATCACGCGGCGCCAGCGCGCGGTGGCCGTGTTGTTGATCGTGGGCGCGGCCACGGCGGTGGCCTTGGTGGGCCAGCATTCCTTCCTGAACGCATTCAAGTCCTTCATCCTGTTCCTCCTGGCCTTCTTTGTGCCCTGGAGCGCGGTGAACCTGGTGGACTATTACTTCGTGAATCGCGAACGCTACGACGTGGCCGCGCTGTCCGACCCCAACGGACGCTATGGCCGATGGAACTGGCCCGGCATCCTGGTGTACGCCTTTGGTGTCTTGGTGCAGATGCCGTTCATCTCGACCAAGCTTTATACCGGCCCGATGGTCGAACGCCTGGGGGGCGTGGACATCTCGTGGGTCGTCGGCCTGATCGTTCCCAGCATTCTTTATTACCTATTTGCCCGTCGCGATACGCGGCTTGCGGCGCACGCGCCGGCATGACGGCCGGCCTGACTACCCCATTGCAAGACGCCGAAGCACCGGCGCAGGAGAAGAAAATGGAATTGCACTTGAAACCCGGCCACCTCACCTTGGCCGATTTGCGGCGTGTCTATCAGGAGCCGGTCCGCTTGACGCTGGATGCGGGCGCGGCGGACGCCATTGACGCCAGCGTGGCCACCGTTGAACGGCTGATCGCCGAGGGCCGCACGGTGTATGGCATCAACACGGGCTTTGGCTTGCTGGCGTCCACCAAGATCGCGCGCGAAGACCTCGAAGCGCTGCAAAGCTCCTTGGTGCGCTCGCACGCGGCGGGCGTGGGCGAGCCCCTGGACGACGCCATGGTGCGACTGATCATGGTCTTGAAGATCAACAGCCTGGCGCGTGGCTATTCCGGTATCCGCCGCCACGTTATCGACAGCCTGATCGCGATGGTGAACGCGGGTGTTTATCCGCATATACCGCTTAAGGGGTCGGTGGGCGCGTCGGGTGACCTGGCGCCGTTGGCGCATATGTCCATCGTGCTGTTGGGCGAAAGCCGCGCCCGTTATCAAGGCGAGTGGCTGCCCGCGCAGGAAGCGCTGGCGCGCGCCGGCCTGGTGCCGCTGACGCTGGCGGCCAAGGAAGGGCTGGCGTTGTTGAATGGCACGCAAGTGTCTACGGCCTACGCCCTGCGCGGCCTGTTCGACGCCGAAGACATGATGGCGGCCGGGCTGGTATGCGGCAGCCTTAGCGTGGAAGCCATGCTGGGTTCGCGCGTGCCCTTCGATGCGCGCATCCACGCCGCGCGCGGCCAGCCGGGCCAGATCGCGGTGGCCGGCGTCTATCGCGACCTGCTGGGCCAGGACAGCGAAGTCGGCCATTCGCACGCCGATTGTGAAAAGGTGCAGGACCCCTATTCCCTGCGCTGCCAACCCCAGGTGATGGGCGCCTGCCTGACGCAGATCCGCCACGCGGCGCATGTGCTGCAAATCGAATCCAACGCCGTATCCGACAACCCGCTGGTGTTCGTGTCCCAGGGCGACGTGATTTCGGGCGGCAACTTCCATGCGGAGCCCGTGGCTATGGTGGCGGACAACCTGGCCTTGGCCCTGGCCGAAATCGGCGCGCTGTCCGAACGGCGCATTGCGTTGATGATGGACAAGCACATGTCGCAGTTGCCGCCGTTCCTGGTGGCCAAGGGCGGTGTTAATTCGGGCTTCATGATTGCCCAGGTGACCGCCGCCGCGCTGGCCAGCGACAACAAGGCGCTGGCGCATCCAGCCAGCGTGGACAGCATGCCCACGTCAGCCAACCAGGAAGACCACGTGTCGATGGCGCCCAACGCCGGCAAGCGGCTCTGGGCCATGGCTGACAACGTGCGCGACATCCTGGCCATCGAATGGCTGGGCGCGTGCCAGGGGCTGGATTTCCGCGAAGGCTTGAAGACGTCGCCCCAGCTTGAACAGGCACGCCGTGTACTGCGCGAGCAAGTGCCGCACTACGAAGAAGACCGCTTCTTCGCGCCGGACATCGCCGCCGCCAGCAGCCTGATATCGGCGCAGGTGCTGAACGGGCTGATGCCCTCGGGGCTGCTGCCCAGCCTTTGATTTTTACTGGCGGCCGGCGTCTGACGGCCGCATCCCCGCGCTGTGCGTACGCGTCCGTAGAAGGCGCCCGCACGGCGTGATGCTGCACGCCTATAACAATTACGGAGACGGAAATGCAAGCTGAAACGCAGGATCTCAAACGGGGGCTGAACGCCAGGCACATACGCTTCATGGCGCTGGGTTCGGCCATTGGGACCGGCCTGTTCTATGGATCGGCCAAGGCCATCCAGGAGGCCGGGCCTTCGGTGCTGATCGCCTATCTGATTGCCGGCGCGGCCGTGTACATGGTGATGCGCGCCTTAGGCGAAATGGCGGTCAGAAACCCCGTGTCCGGGTCCTTCGGGCAGTACGCCACCAGTTACCTCGGCCCCATCGCGGGCTTTTTGACTGGCTGGACGTATGCCTTCGAGATGATCATCGTCTGCCTGGCCGACGTGACAGCCTTCGGCTTGTACATGGGGTTCTGGTATCCGGACGTGCCGCGCTGGATCTGGGTGCTGTCCATCGTGTTCTTCATCGGTGCCATCAACCTGTGTTCGGTCAAGGTGTTTGGCGAACTGGAGTTCTGGTTGTCGTTGCTGAAAGTGGGCGCGATTATCGCCATGATTGCCGGCGGGCTGGGCATCATGCTGTTCGGTTTCGGCTTGAACGTGGATAGCGCGGCGACGGGTGTGCATAACCTGTGGGAGCACGGCGGCTTCATGCCCAACGGCGTGGGCGGGCTGATCGCGTCGCTGGCGGTGGTGGTGTTCGCCTTTGGCGGCATCGAAATCATTGGCATCACGGCGGGCGAAGCCAAGGACCCCGGCCGTACCATCCCGCGCGCGATCAACGCGGTGCCGCTGCGCATCCTGCTGTTCTATGTGCTGACGCTGTTCGTGCTGATGTCCATTTTTCCGTGGACGCAGATCGGCAGCCAGGGCAGCCCCTTCGTGCAGATCTTTGACGGGCTGGGCATCAAGTCGGCGGCCACTATCCTGAATATCGTGGTGATCTCGGCCGCCGTGTCGGCCATCAACAGCGACATCTTCGGCGCGGGCCGCATGCTGTATGGCATGGCCCGCCAAGGCCAGGCGCCGCGCGGCTTCGCGGCGGTGTCCGAATCCGGCGTGCCGTGGATGACGGTGGTGGTGATGACCGTTGCGCTGCTGCTGGGCGTGTTGCTGAACTACCTGATCCCCGAAGACGTGTTCGTGCTGATCGCCTCGATTGCCACTTTCGCTACCGTGTGGGTGTGGCTGATGATTCTGTTGTCGCAGGTGGCGATGCGGCGCAAGATGAATCCCCAGGAGGTCGCGGACCTGAAGTTCCCGGTGCCCTTCTGGCCGGTCGGGCCGCTGCTGGCCATCGCGTTTTTGGTGTTCGTGATCGGGGTGCTGGGGTATTTTCCGCGCACGCAGATGGCCTTGGTCGTGGGCGCGGTGTGGATTGCGTTGTTGTGCGTGGCGTACCGCTACCTGGTTCTGCCGCGCGGTCCCAGTGGCGGCATCCCGGTGCCGGTGGCGCAGGGGTCCGACTGATGGGTCTGACTGACCGAGCACGGCGCCCGCCACTCCCGGTGGCGTGGCGCCGGTTTCAAGGAGTATGTGCATGAGACAGATCTGGCGACATTGCCACGCCGCCACCATGGCAGGCGGGGCCTACTCAGTGATTGAAGGCGCGGCCATCGTGACCCATGCCGATCGCATCGAATGGATCGGCCACGAAGCGGACCTGCCGCCAGTGGATGCGGCGCAGGAACACGACCTGGGCGGCGCGTGGGTGACGCCCGGGCTGATCGACTGCCACACGCACCTGGTCTTTGGCGGCAACCGCAGCAAGGAATTCGAGCAGCGGCTGCAAGGCGTGGACTACGCAAGGATCGCGGCGCAGGGCGGCGGCATCGCCAGTACGGTGCGCGCCACGCGCGAGGCCTCCGAAGACGCGCTGTATGTCAGCGCCCGCCAACGCGCGCTGCATCTGCTGCGCGATGGCGTAACCACGGTAGAGGTCAAGTCAGGCTATGGCCTGGACCTGCCCAATGAACGCAAGATGCTGCGCGTGGCGCGGCGCCTGGGCCAGACGCTGCCGATGACGGTGCAGGCCACCTGTCTGGCGGCGCACGCGCTGCCGCCGGAATTCGCGGGGCGCGCGGATGACTACATCGACGACGTGGCGCGGCGCATGCTGCCGGTGCTGGCGGCCGAAGGGCTGATTGATGCGGTCGATGCGTTTTGCGAGCATCTGGCGTTTTCCCCCGAGCAGGTTGAACGGGTGTTTCAGGCCGCCAAGCATCTGGATCTGCCCGTGAAGCTGCACGCCGAGCAATTGTCTTCGCTGCATGGCGCCACGCTTGCCGCCCGCTACGGGGCCTTGTCCGCGGACCATCTGGAATACCTGACCGAAAGCGATGTGCGGGCGATGGCCGACGCCGGCACCGTGGCGGTGCTGTTGCCGGGCGCGTTCTACGCGCTACGTGAAACGCAGTTGCCGCCCTTGGACCTGCTGCGCCGCCATGGCGTGCCCATTGCCATTTCAACCGACCTGAACCCGGGCACTTCGCCCGTGTTGTCGCTGCGCTTGATGTTGAGCATGGCGTGCACGCTGTTCAAGATGACGCCGGAAGAAGCGTTGGCGGGCGCCACGGTGAACGCGGCGCGCGCGCTGGGCTTGCATGCCACGCACGGCGCGCTGGAAGTCGGCAAGGTGGCGGACTTTGTCGCCTGGCGCGTGGCGCATCCGGCGGAGCTGGCGTACTGGATCGGCGGAGATATCCCGAAGCGCGTGATCCGTCATGGCGCGCTGGTGGAAGTGGCGGCGCTGGCCTGATGCCGCCTGGGTTCCGGCCAGCGCGCCCACTTCCCGTCAGGCCGCGATAGCCATCTGCCGTTGGTCCTGGATCAACGTCGGCAGGCGGAACGCGCTGACGGCGCCTTGCAGGCGTTGCGCCTGGGTTTCCAGCGACATGGCGGCTGCCGCGGCTTCTTCCACCAGCGCGGCGTTCTGCTGCGTGACCTGGTCCATCTGGTTCACGGCGGTGTTGACCTGGTCGATGCCCGTCACCTGCTCCTGCGACGCTGTGGCAATGTCATTGACCAGCAGCGTCAGGCGTTCGATGGTCTCCAGGATTTCCTGCATGGTGTGCCCGGCCGCTTCGACCTGGGCCGAGCCGGCCTGCACGGTGGCGCTGGACGCCGACAGCAGTTGCTTGATCTCTTTCGCGGCCCCGGCGCTGCGCTGCGCCAACGACCGCACTTCGGCGGCCACCACGGCAAAGCCCTTGCCTTCCTCGCCCGCGCGTGCGGCTTCGACCGCCGCGTTCAGCGCCAGGATGTTGGTCTGGAAGGCAATGCCGTCGATGACGCCGACGATGTCTTCGATGCGGCCCGAATCCTGCGCAATCTCGCGCATGGTGCTGACCGCTTCCTGCACGGCCATGCCGCCGCGCTGCACCACCTGGCTGGCGGTGGCCGCCATCTGGTTGGCCTGGCGGGCGTTCTCGGCGTTGCTGGTCACGGTGGACAGCAACTGTTCCATGCTGGCGGCCGTTTCTTCCAGCGACGCCGCCTGTTGCTCGGTGCGGCTGGACAGGTCCTGGTTGCCGGCCGCGATTTCGCTGGAACCGGCGTTGATCTCGACCACGCCCTCGCGCACGGCGTGCACGGTATGCACCAGGCTGTTCTGCATTTCCTGCAGATAGGGAATGAGTTGCCCCACGCAGTTCTTGCCATACGAGGCGATGGGCGTGGTCAGGTCGCCGCCGGCGATGCGCTGAAAGTGGGCTTTGACCATATCCAGCGGGCGTCGCACGAATATCACCACGTAGCGGTCGCCCAGCACCAGCAGCAACAGGCAGACGCCGAGCACGCTGCCCATGCCGACATAGGCCTGCTGGCGCTGGGCGGCGGCGTCTTCCCACATTTGCGTTTCGCGGTCCTTGGCATAGGCCTCGTAGTTTTCCATGCTCTTGCCGAAGGCGCGGCTGGCCGACACCACGACCGTGGAGGCGTGCTCGCGCGCACGCGCGATGTCGCCCGCTTCCAGGTGCTGGCGTTGCACCGCGATGCCGCCGTTGACCAGCGCGTCAAAGCCCGCTTGCATGGGTTGCAGGATGGTGTCGGGGGCGTCCTTGGTGGCCAATTCAATAAAGATGGCCTGCTGCTTGCGCGCTTCGGCAAGCGCGCTGTCGATGCTGCGGCCTTCTTCGGCCGCCTTGGCGGCCTGGCCTTCGGCGGCATATTCCAATTGCCGCGACAAGCGCAGGCGGGCGCGCATGATCTGGTCATTGACCCGGGATAGCGCCGAAACCTCGTGCAGCAGGTCGCCGCTGGTGGCAAGCGCTTCCCCGGCGCTGCGTAATCCGTTGACGCTGATGGCTGACAAGCCCGTGACCAGCGCGCTGATGGCGAGCAGGGTGCACAGAATCATGCGTCGGATCGTGATGTCTTTCAGTAACTGTGTCATAGCGAGTCGTCCGATATACAGCGAGTGCTGCACTACGAACAACGACGCCGCTCAGGGGATATTTAGCAACTGTTTCACAACTTACGAATATATCGGTCCGTTCGACGAATATATCGATAGATGCTGCAACATTGTTGCGTTTTAGATGCTATTTCATCGGTCTCGGCGACGGGCATGCCATCGGTTCCGACGCATCAAAACGCAAGCGCGAAAAGCTGGCGATGCAGGCCAAGGCGGCGCACAGGCCGCCCAGCCACAAGGCGGTTATCGCGCCGTGCGTGGTGGACACGTGAAAGCACGCGGCCACCAGCGCCGCGCCGGACGCCTGGCCCAGCAGCCGCACGGTGCCGATCATGCCGCTGGCGCCGCCCGCCCGGGACGCGGGCGCCGACGTCATGATGGCCCGCAGATTGGGCGACTGGAAAAAACCGAAGCCCGCGCCGCAGATGGCCATGCGCCAGCAGATATCCCACGCGGAAGGGGCGGCTGGCAGCAAAGCCAGCAGCACCATGCCCACGGCCAGCAGCGCCAGGCCGACGCCGCCCAGGATGCCGGCGGGGTAGCGGTCGGACAGGCGCCCCGCGATCGGGGCCATGAAGGCCACCACCACCGGCCACGGCGTAATCAGGAATCCGGTATGCACCTGGCTGTAGCCCAGCACGGTCTGCAACATGAACGGCAGCGACACAAACGCCAGCCCCTGCGCGGCGAAGGCGCAGACAGCGGTGGCGGCTGACAGGGCGAACAAGGGGCGCCGCAGCAGGTCAACCGCCAGGATGGGCGCCGGGTGGCCGGCCTGGCGTCGCATCAGCAGCCACAGGCTGGCGATGGCGCCACCCCATTCCAGCGCGATGCGCGGCCAGGGCGCGCCATGGGCCAGCTCATTGGAGCCCAACACGAACAGGCCCAGCGTCAGCGCGCACAGCACGGCGGCAATGCCGTCAAAGCCGTGCGGCGCGCGCGCGGTTTCGGGCAGGCCGCGCAGGCCCAGCACCGCGGCCAGGATGCCGATGGGCACATTGATCAGAAACAGCCAGTGCCAGGACCCCAGCAACAGGATGGCCGACGCGGCGGTTGGGCCGGCCGCGAACGACAAGCCCACCACCATCGCGTTCAAGCCCAGGCCGCGTCCCAGCATGGAGGACGGATAGATAAAGCGCAGCAAGGCGCCGTTCACGCTCATCACGCCGGCCGCGCCCAGTCCTTGCAGAATGCGCGCCACCACCAGCGTGGGCAGGGACGGCGCCAGCCCACAGGCTAGCGACGACAAGGTGAACACCACCAGGCCCACCATGTACACCCGCCGATGACCCAGGATTTCGCCCAGCGCGGCGGCGGGCAGCAGCCCGGCCACCATGGCCAGTTGATAGCCGCTGATGACCCAGATAGACCCGGCGTCGCTGGCCTGCAGGTCGCGCGCGATGGTGGGCAGCGCGGTGTTGGCAATGGCCGTGTCCAGGCTTGCCATGCACACCGCCAACATGACGGCGAGCAGCGCGCCAACGCGCTCCGAAGCAGGCAGGCCGGCGCCTGCCGGATAGACGGTATTGCGGGAGAACGGGAGCATGGGCAGCGGAAATGCGAGGCGTGCTGGGCGGAGCGTCCGGCATCAAGGGACTGATTCTAATGCGGCATCAGGTCTGCTTGGGCGCGGGCCGAGGCTTGACCGGCCAGAAAAGCGTCGCGGGGCGCTGCCAGATGCGCTGCCGCACGCCAGCCGAGAGCGAGTCGCGGTCACCGCGGCGCAGGTCGCGCGAACGCAGCGCCACATTGAACGCCAGCGCGAAGCTGACCGCCACATTCAGCAGGCCCGTGACGGCCAGGCCGGCCACGGCCAGCCAGAACCCCTGCGTGCGCACGATGTCCCATCCCAACGTGCCGATCACCGTGCCAAGCTGGCCGGCGCTGAGCGTCACGTGGCGCACCTCCACATGTGCGCCAAGCAGTTCGACGATGGCGGGTCCCAAGCCCAACATCAGGCCCAACGACACGTTGGCCGCGATGCCGGAAATGTTGCGTTGCCAGAACCCGGCCCAGCGCAGCGCGCCGCGCGCGCCAAGCAGTTGCCGCGCGCGGCGGCTATAGGCCATCACGTCGTGCACGCGGTGCAGGGCGAACCAGTTGTCGGCCCAACCCGCGATCAGGCTGGACAGCCACAGCAGCACGCCGGTGGCGGCAGCGTAGAGCGGGGTCGCGCCCCAGATGGAGAACGACGCCAGCGTTTCCTCTGCCTTGTCCGCGTTGATAAGCGGCCGCTGCAGGGCATTGACCGCCACCCACTGCACCGCCCAGGCCAGCGGAAACACCACGGCCAGGTTGCCCGCGATGGCCGCGGCATTGGACCGGATCATGGCCAGCGTGTCGTCCAGGAAGGCGTCGCGGCCCTCTGGCGTGTGGGAATCGTCCAGGCGGTGGGCCAGCGTGGGCCCGGTCATGGCGGGCTGCTTGGTGGCCAGCGAGAAGTGCGCAAAGTGGATCACCAGGAAGCCGCCCGCGTAATTCAAGGCCGTCAACAGCCCTTCGACGAGCTTGTCCAGGTGCAGTGACAGGATGAAGAACTTCAAATACACCGTGAACACCATGACGAAACCGCCGCCCAGCGAGGCTTTCAACATCGCCAGGTATTCGATGCTGTCCCGCGCGATGTAGTGTTCGCCGGTCTGGGCCGTGCGTTCCATGACCCGGCGCGCCAGTTGTGCGAACGCCGAGCTCACCAGGTGGCGGATGCTGTTGCGCGCCTGGGTGGACCGGATCAGCTCGGTGGTCAGGTGCACGAATTTATGGCGATGCGTCGGATCCACCCAAACGTTCAGCAGCAGTTCGATGCGCGCCAGGCGCAGTTTCATGCGTTCGATCTGAAACACGACGTCGACCGACACGCCGTTCTCCGCGAGCTCGTCAAAGACGCCTTGCACGGCCAGGCGGCAGCGGTCCAGCAGCGCGCGGAACAGGTTCAGGCGGCGTGCGAAGACGTCCTCAGGCATGTCGGGCGCGCGGTCGCACAGTTCGGCCACGGCGGGGGCCAGCGCAAAGAACGGCGAGTCCTGCACAGGACCCGGCAGGCGAGATCGAATGTCCTGGCCCAGGCCGGTGGCGCGCACCTGGCTGACCAGCACCTGGATGCTGCTGGTCAGCGCTTGTTCGATGTGTGGGGGAAACGGTTCAACGGCGGGCGCGGCGGCGAGGTCGGGCGTGGCGTCCGCGCGCGCGCCGGTGCGAAATACGGCGGACATGCGGGCCAGCGTCTCGTCGTCCAGGGCCTCGATCCATTCCACCGCGCCTCGGCGGCGGAAGATCTGCGAGAACAGGTTGAACATGTCGCCATGAGTGGGGGGCGGCGGCAGCAGGCGCGTCTGGACACGGTTCCAGAACTCGTTCCAGAAGCCGGGATGCGCGGCCACACCCGTGTCGCACAGCAGCGAAGTCGGGTCGTTGTCGGTCATCAGGGAACGCAGCGTGGCGGCAACGCGCGCGGCACGCTCGGGGGTGTGTTCCAGCACTTGCAGCAGGTAACGCAGGCGCATGTGCTGCGGGTAGCGGGGGCTTGCCGCGGTGTCAGGGGCTGCGGCGTCGGCCTGGGCCGGGGTCAGGGTTGGAGTCTGGGCCGGGGGTTGCGGCGCGGTTTGAGTCGGAACGCCGGGGCGGTCCAGCCAGCGGCACAGGTCCACCAGCCATAAATTGCGGTCGGCCAGCGGCGCGTCCGGATCGGCGTTGGCCAGTATCACGTCCAATTGCGGCCCGCCGTGGTGCGTAGCCCGCCACTTGCGCCAAAGGGAGGTAAGCATCGATGGCCTCGAGGTTCATGGGAAATCGGGGAAATCGTGAAGACAGGCGGGGCATTGCGCGGTGATCAATGGTACGCCGGAAGGCGCCGCCCGGGCAGGGGCCGTCGGTGGATAACTATGTGGGCAAGCCGGTGGAAAAGGGGTGGATAGCCAGTGGATAGGCGGTGGATAGCCGGTGGACAACGCGGGATAACTTTTGGTGACGCATACGCGATCTCTGTTTCCGGGTATTCCCGTAGATTTCGGGTACGCTGCCCGGTGCTTCGCGCGTGCCGGCCCGGACTGCCATGCCTGCCCGTGCCGCCATGACGGGGCGTCGGGCACGCTTGCGCCGGCCGCCGGCCGCCGTCCCTGTCCACCGTCCGTTTTCACCCTTAGCTGCTTCTTGCCATGACCCTGACTTTCAATGGGCGCGCCTTCGCCGCCCTGCTTGCCGTAACCGCGCTGTTGGCCGTGATTGCCCTGTATGGCGCGCCCTATCCGTTCTTGCGCGGGTTCATGGGTGACGTGGTGGCGGTGGGTTGGGCGTTTTTGCTGTACCGCACGTTCATCCGCGCGCGCGTGTTGCCGCTGGCGGTTGCTGCGCTGTTGACCGGTTACGCGGTCGAATTCTGCCAATACCTGGCGCGGCTTTACGGCTTGCAGATTCAGCAGCCGGTGTTGCGGGTGGTGCTGGGCAGCGTGCCCGATTGGTGGGACGTGCTGGCCTACACGGTGGGGTTTGTGGTGGTGCTGATGCTGGCTGGCGCCAATGAACGCCGCCAACACGCGGCGTCTCTGCAGCATGCCCGGATGCGGGCCAGCCTGCGCGCGCGCCGCTAGGCGGCATCGCGCTTGGGCCGGTGCAGAGGCGCCGGCCCGGCTACCGGCTTAGCGGAGCCCGGCCGGCAAAACATCAACCTGCCTGACACACCGGTTCGTCGTCGTGCCGACGGACCGCGGGGGCTGCCGCGCGCAACGGTTGCAGCCGGGCGCTGCGGAACGGCGCAAACAACTCGGTCCAGGAAGACGGGAACAGGGGGGTGGCGTGGCGCACCGCATCGCGGCGGGCGTAATGCGTCAGCAGTTGCTGGCCGATGGGAGCGTCTCCCAGAGGGTGGCGGGTAGTCATGGTATTTCCGTATTGCATTGATAATGTATTCATTGTACTCAGCGCTCGCCATGTCGTCCACCCAGCTTCCTGCCGCTTGTCTTATCCACAACCCCTTGATTTGAAGGGCTCTGGCCCCTTTTCTACCGAACATCTTCGGGATTGCCCTAGCAGTCCAAAACAGTAGACGGTATACAATGTTCATCATTCCCGGGCTAAACCCAGCCTGGTATCCCTCCCTACTGGACTGGAGCGCGTCATGGCAGAACTGATGAACCGAGATGAATTCCGCACCGCGTTGGAAAACGCGATCAAGGGCAAGAGCGCCAATGCGTCGCCCTTTTCCATTGCCTGGGCCGAAGGCAAGCTCAGCCGCGAACATCTGTCGCGCTGGGCCGAGAACCACTACCACTATGTCGGCCCGTTCGCCGACTACCTGGGGTATCTGTACGCCCGCACGCCCGACACCTACACCGAGGCCAAGGACTTCCTGCTGGCCAATATGTATGAAGAAGAGATCGGCGGCGACCGCCATACCGACCTGCTGATCCGCTTTGCCGAAGCCTGCGGCACGACGCGCGAACGGGTCACCAACCCGGACAACATGTCGCCCACCACGCGCGCGCTGCAAAGCTGGTGTTATGCCGTGGCCATGCGCGAAGACCCCATCGTGGCGGTGGCGGGCCTGGTGGTCGGCCTGGAATCGCAGGTGCCGTCCATTTACCGCAAGCAGACGCCGACGCTGCGCGAAAAGTACGGCTTCACCGATGAAGAAGTGGAATTCTTCGACCTGCACATCGTGTCCGACGAGATCCACGGCGAACGCGGCTATCAGATCGTGCTGGAACACGCGAACACGGTAGACCTGCAGCAGCGCTGCCTGAAGATCTGCGAAATCGGCGCCCAGATGCGGCTGCTGTACACCACGGCGCTTTACACCGACTACGTGCAGCACGAGATCAAGCTGCCCGAACTCGGGCTGGCCGCCTGATTGTTATTGGTGTTTTCCGGGGCCGCGCCGTATAGGCGCCGCGCCCGGCCCGCCGTTCCTGGACGACAGACTCATGCCTACCGTTGTATTTCATAAAGGCGGCCAGACCTACACCGACGTGGTGAAGGACAACACCAATCTGGTGGTGCGGGCCGGCATCAAGCAGTTTCCGTATCCGCATCTGCGCTACGAATGCGGCATGGGCAAGTGCGCCAAGTGCGCGTGCCGCGTGCTGGCTGGCGCCGAGCATCTGCCGCCGGTCAACTGGAAAGAGAAAAAGCAGTTGGGCGACCGTATCGACCAGGGCTATCGGCTGGCCTGCCAACTGTGGTTGAACAACGATGTCGAGCTGGTTCAGGACGGGGAGGCATAACGCCATGGATGCCGTGTACGTAATCCTGACGTCCAAGCCCGGCGTGTTCCGCACCGAGGTCGGCAGCGATGTCGACATCATCGAAACGTATGACTACGCGTTCTACGGGCGGGCCTTGGCCGTGTTCTGCATTGCGCGACTGCACGGCGACACGCGCCTGATCGTGACGGAAGAAACGCCGCCCTATGTCGTCAATCGCGTGCCCGCCAAGTTTCTGGAGAAGTTCGCGTCGCTGGAGGCGGCTCGCAAGGAACTTGCCCACCTGACCCGCTTTGGCAGCATGGAATCCACCTTGACGCTGCGCCCCGCCGCCATCGTCGCAAGGCATTGAAAAAACATGGTTCAGATTACATTCGTCTCGAACGGCGGCAAGGTTGCCACCGCGCCCGAGAACAGCAACCTGCTGCGCGTTTCGCTCAAGGAAAAAGGGGGCATCCCCTTCAAGTGCGGGGGCGGCCTGTGCGGCACCTGCAAGTGCCGTATCGAGGAAGGGCTGGAGCACACTGACGCGATCAAGCCCAAGGAACGCAAACACCTGCGTCCCGAAGACTTCGAGGCCGGCTACCGCATGGCCTGCCAGACCTTTGTGAACGGCGACGTAAAGGTGTCGTGGGTGGTGCAGAACGGCAAGGGCGTGGTGGTGGGCGTGGCGTCAGACGCGGCCGACGCGCCGGTGCCATCCGCCTGACACGGCGGGCGCAACGCCCGTTGCGCTTTTTGCCTTATTGCTTACTGGCCTGATCAGTCAGCCGCGCCATGCGGCTGCTGGGCGTCGGTGTAGGCCTTGGCCGCGTTGTGCACATGCTGGCTGGCCAGCAGGGCGGCCAAGTCGCCATTGCCGGCGATCACGGCATTCAAGATCTGCGAATGTTCATCCCAATTCGCCTTGGCGCGATGCATGTTGCTGGGCGCGAACAAGAGCGCCGTGCGGTCACGCAGCGAGCGCATCAGATCCGTCAGCACCACGTTGCCGGCAATGGTGGCCAGCATTTCGTGAAACTGGGAGTTCAGCGCCAGGAACTTGTCCAACTGTTCGCCGCGCGCGGCTTCGGTGCCTTCGCGCAGGAATTCCTGCAAGCGTTCCACGGTTTTGGCGTCGCGGCGTTGCGCCGCCAGCTTGGCGTTCAGCCCTTCCAGCGTGGCGCGCACTTCCACCATGTCGTAGGCGATGGCGTCCGACAGTACCGATACCGATGCGCCGCGCCGCGGCTCGATGGTGACCAGCCCTTCGGCGGCCAATGCGCGCAGCGCTTCGCGCACGGGGATGCGCGACACGCCCATTTCCTCGGACAAGCGGCCTTCCACCAAGCGGTCACCGGGGGTGAATTCCCCGCTGAGTATGCGTTCGCGCAGCTTGTCCCGGATGACGGCGAACAACTGCGGATGCTGCTCGCCGATCTTCAGCGGGGCGGAAGACGGCGTCTCTACGGCTTGCGGGCTGACGGGAGAAGTGGTCATGGCGAGCAGATATGGATTAATGGATACAGTCCGCATTGTATTACCGGGTGTAGCCGAATGCCGCGAGGGCAAGCGCGCATTGCGGCGCCGGACACCAGGGCTTCCGGCATCGGGGCGGCCAACGTCGAGGCGGGCGGGGCTGCCAACATCAGGCGCCCCAGAAGGCCTTGGCCAGCACCCCCACGGCGCTTAGTGCGCATACCGCAAGCAGCACGCTGCGCACGGCATGCGGCGGCAGCCGGTTGCGCAAGCGATTCGAGACCGCAAAGCCCGCCAGCAGAAAAGGCGCCAGGCTAAGCGCCAGCCCAACGTGGTAACCCGTGTACCGCTTGGCTAGCGCCAGCATGGCCAGAGAGAAAATCGACCCCAGGAACAGCACCACGCCCAGCGTGGCCCGTAGTTGGGGCGGCGCGGTGTGTTGCAACACGATGGCGATGGGCGGGGCGCCCACCGACGTCATCGTTCCCATGATGCCGGAGGCCACGCCGGCCCCGGACACCCGGCCCGGCGTGGCGGTAAAGCGCAAGCCTGCCACGCTCAGGGCCACGGCCACGAGGATCACGCCGGCGAACAGCACGCCCAGGGTCTGGGGCGCAAAGCGCGCCATCGCGTAGATGGCCAGCAGCGTGCCGACCGCGCGGCCGGCCAGCGCATAAGACACGGAAGACCAGTCGATAAAGGTCCGCTCGCGCAAGGCGGTCAACAGTGAGATGAAGCCGCCCAGCGTCAGCAAGGGGCCGGGCGCCAGTTGCGGAAAGAACATTGCCGCCACCGGGGCCGCGAACATGGCGAAGCCGATGCCGCCCACGCCTTGCGCCACGGCGGCGCCGAACACCACCACGGCCATGGCGGCGTAATGCCAAAAATCGGGGAAAGACAGGGCGGACATGGGCTAAGCCTATTTATGTATACGATAGTCAGGCGTGAATTTCGGATGCAGTGAGCCCCGGTACCCAAAGGCAAGGGTAAACCCGTAATTTTCGGGCGAGATTCATGTAATTTTCAGAATTATCGGTTTCCCTAGGCACTGCATATTTCGATTGGTATGCCTGCAAACGAAATATAGTATACCGACTGTGGCGACCTAACAGCCACGTCACAAGGGGAATCACGCATGCAAGCGGACGTCGTGCTCACTGCTGCTCACTGGATGTATCTGATCAGCGTGGCCGCCATCATCCTGACGATGATTTTGCGGGCCAATGTGGTGGTGCCATCGGTAATCGGCACTTTTCTGGTGGTGCTGGCCATCACCGGCAGTCCGATCAGCGCGCTGATCGGCATCTTTTCGGCCAGCTTCGTGGCGGCCAAGGAATTGTTCAACATTTTCCTGGTCATCACGTTCATGACCGCCCTGCTGAATTCGCTGAAGACCTTGCAGGCGGACGTGCGCATGGTGCAGCCGTTTCGGCGCGTGATGCGGGGCGGCCATTCGGCATTCATCATCATCGCGCTCTGTACCTATGTGCTGTCTCTGTTCTTCTGGCCCACGCCCGCCGTGCCGCTGGTATCCGCCATCTTGCTGCCCGCCGCCATCGCGGCCGGCCTGCCGCCCCTGGCGGGCGCCATGGCGATTGCCATTGCCGGCCAAGGCATGGCCCTGTCGTCCGATTATGTGATTGGCGTGGCGCCCAGCATCAGCGCCAAGGCCGCGGGCGCGGCGGTCAGCGCGGCCGTGGTGGCCGACCGTGCGCTGGTGTTGTCGCTGATAACCGGCGCCGTGGCGCTGACCGCGGCCTATCTGCTGATCCGCAAGCACATCGTTCCGGCCAACGCGGGGCTGTTGGACGCCTGGCAGGCGCGTGCCCAGGACGGCAGCCTGGCAAGCATCGAGCAATCTGGCTCATTCGACAAAGCCGAACTTGCGCGCGGCACCATGGGCACCGACCCGGCCTTGCCCAACGGCGTCACCGTCAGCGATGAAGAACGCCGCCGTGTGCGCTGGTCCAAGACCTTCGCCGTGGTGACGCCGCTGGCCTTCCTGACGGTGATCGGGGTGATGGTGCTGCCCCGCCTGTTCCCATCGCTGCCCGCCTTGCGCGGCGGTGACGCGGCGGCGCTGGTGGGCGGTGTCGCCTTCGTGGTGATGATGCTGGTGACGCTGGCCGCCGAAGGCCCGCGCAAGATGCTGGATGTGTGCCCCGAGCACGTGACGGATGGCTTTGTCTTCGCGTTCAAGGCCATGGGATCGGTCCTGCCGATTGCCGGCTTCTTCTTTATCGGCGCCAACGAGACAGCGGCGCAGATCCTGGGCGTTTCGCAGGCGCAGGCCCCTGGGCTGCTGTTCGAAGTGATCTCGGCCGGTCAGCACCTGATTCCCGAAAACCACTTCCTGGTCGCGTTCGGCGTCTTGCTGGTGGGGATGATCACCGGCATCGACGGCTCTGGTTTTGCCGGGTTGCCGCTCACCGGCACCTTGTCGGGCGCGCTGGGTCCGGTGGTGGGCGTGGACGCGGCCACCCTGGCCGCCGTGGGCCAGATGGGGGCGGTGTGGACGGGCGGGGGCACGCTGATCGCGTGGTCTTCCCTGATTGCGGTGGCCGGCTTCGCCCGCGTGAACGTCCTGTCGCTGGTGCGGGCGCTATTGCTGCCGGTACTGCTGGCGCTGTCCGTGTCCACCATTTGCGCGGTGCTGATCTGGGGTTGAGCTTCGGATAGTGCCAATCAAAGAGGGGCCTGCGGGCCCCTTTTTCACAAGCCTGCCTGGGGTTTCCACGTATCGTTCTTCAAAGATTAAAGTATACAATGTTCATAAATTACCTCAGACGCCCCATCTCGGGCCAAGCCCGCACCGACAAAGGAAGCGCTCCCGTGGACGATCTTTCGCAGCAAACCTTCATGAACCATATCGGCGGCGCCTGGGAGCCCAGCGCCACCGGCCGCACGGCCCCCAACATCAACCCCGCCGACACCAGCGACATCGTGGGTAACTTCCCGGTATCGGACGCCGACGACGCGCGGCGCGCGGTGCAGGCGGCTGACGCGGCCTTTGCCGCCTGGCGCGACACGCCGATCTCGAAGCGGGCGGCCATTCTGTTTCGCGCGGCGCAATACCTGGAAGACCACGCCGACCAATTCGCCCGCGAACTGACGCGCGAAGAGGGCAAGGGCCTGAACCTGGCCAAGGACGAAGTCATGCGCTCGGCGCAGACGATCCGTTTCTATGCCGTCGAAGGGCAGAGCTTTACCGGCGAAACCTTCGTCAATGATGATCCGGACATGGTGGTCTACAGCCAGCGCGAGCCGCTGGGCGTGGCGGCCGTGATATCGCCCTGGAACTTCCCCATTTCCATCCCGGCCCGCAAGATCGCGCCCGCGCTCATCGCCGGCAACACGGTGGTGTTCAAGCCGTCGTCGGACGCGCCGTTATCGGGCTACCGCCTGACCGAAGCCTTTGTGCAGGCCGGCTTGCCCGCGGGCGTGCTGAACCTGGTTGTCGGCCCGGCGGCGGCGGTGGGCGCCGCCATCACCGGCGCCCCGGCGGTGCGCGCCATCTCGTTTACCGGGTCCACCGCAGCGGGTGAACAGATCCACCGCAGCGCCGGCCTGACGACGCGCACGCAGATGGAACTGGGCGGCAAGAACCCGCTGATCGTGCTGGCCGACGCCGACCTGGACCGCGCCGTGGACCTGGCGGTCAAGGGCGGCTTTTCGCTGAGCGGCCAGGCCTGCACGGGGACCAGCCGCGTACTGGTGGACGCCAAGGTGCGCCAGGCGTTCACCGAAAAACTGGTCGCGCGCGTCAAGGCGCTGACCATCGGCAATGGCCTGGAAGGCAACTTCGATCTGGGGCCGCTGGCCACCCGCAAGCAGTTGGACAATGTGCTGAGCTACGTGGCGATCGGCAAGGAAGAGGCCACGCACCTGTGTGGCGGCGAGCAACTGACCGGCCCGGGCTTTGACGGCGGTTACTACGTCACGCCCGCGCTCTTCACCGACGTGACCCAGCAGATGCGTATCGCGCGCGAAGAGATCTTCGGGCCGGTGATCGCGCTGATTGAAGTCGATGGCTACGACGACGCCATCGCCAAGGCCAATGACACGGAATACGGCCTGTCCGCCGCCATCGCCACCACCGACGCGCGTTACGCACACCGCTTCGCGCGCGACATCCAGGCGGGCACGGTGAAGATCAACCGCACCACCACCGGCAACCTGATCAACGCGCCGTTTGGCGGCCTGAAGCATTCCAGCACGTCCACGTTCCGGGAATCCGGCCGGGTGGGCCTGGAGTTCTACACGCAGATCAAAACCATCTACCGCGCGGGCTGAACGCGCGCCATCAATCACTGAAGAGGCTACGAATATGAAGCAGATCTACCGCCTGGAACTGGAAGAAGCGCGCGTGATGGTGCGTGCCGCCATGGCCAAGTCCGAAGCCATCGGCGTGCTGGAATCCATTTGCATCGTGGACGACGGCGGCTACCCCATCGCCTTGGAACGCATGGACGGTGCGCGCATCACCGGCCCGCAGATCGCCTGGAACAAGGCCTTTACCGCCGCCGGCCACAAGCGCTCGACGCACTTGTTCAACACGCCGCCCAATGGCCCCGCGCTGCCCGGCAACGAAGCCTTCGGCATCCAATGGAGCTTTGACGGCAAGTTCGCCGTGTTCGTGGGCGGCTTTCCCATCGTGGTGAACGACGAGGTGATCGGCGGCGTGGGCTTGAGCGGCGGCAACGGCGAACAGGACACGCAGGCGGGTCTGGCCGCGTTGGCGGCCTTGGCCGAACTGCTGGAGCCGCGCGGCATGAAAGTGCTGGTGCAGGCCGACATCAAGAAATAAGCGAGGCCCGTCATGGCATACCGCGTGCATATCCTGCAGACCGGCGCAGCCTTCGTTGCCGGCGCCGACGAATCGCTGTTGGAAGCCGCCGAACGCGCGGCGGTGAAGCTGCCGCACGAATGTACCTTTGGCGGCTGCGGCACCTGCCGCATCAAGCTGGAATCCGGCGCGGTGCGCTATGACGAATTCCCGATGGCGTTGACGCCGGAAGAAGCCGCCGAAGGCTACGCGCTGGCTTGCCAGGCGCGCGCCGAAAGCGATCTTTGCATCAGCGTGCCCAGCAGCCGCCAGGTGTTTCCCGAGCCGCGCCAGCTTGCCGCCACCGTGCACCGCATCGACGCCTATACGGACGACATCATCCACCTGACGCTGGCGCTGCCTGATGGCGGGCTGGACTATGTGCCGGGCCAGTACATGAACGTGCTGCTGCCGGATGGCGAAACGCGCAGTTTTTCCATGGCATCGGTGCCCTCGGATGGGCTGGTCGATTTTCACGTGCGCCGGATTCCCGGTGGCCGTTACACCGACCTATGGCTGGGGCAAGCGCAACCCGGCGCGGCCTTGACGATCGAAGCGCCGTTGGGGGTGTTCAGCTATCACGAGGAAGATTGGCGCCCGCTCATCATGGTGGCCACGGGCACCGGCATCGCACCCATCAAGGCCATTCTGGAATCCTTGCTGGACAAGGAAGACTGCCCGCCCGTGACCCTGTATTGGGGCATGCGCACGCAGGCTGACCTGTATCTGCAAGATGAAATCGCGGGCTGGGCGGGACGCTTGTACGAATTCAATTTCGTGCCCGTGCTGTCGCGCGCGGACGCAAGCTGGCAAGGCCGTCGCGGCCATGTGCAGGACGCCGTGGCGCAAGATCACGACGACCTGTCCGAACACGCGATCTACCTGTGCGGCGCGCCCGCCATGATTCAAGACGCCAAGCACATGCTGGCCGGACGCGGCGCCAGCCTGGACTACATATACGCCGACAGCTTCACCTTCCAGCACGCGCTGGAGCCGGCGGGCTGACGGCAAAGACGTCCGGCCTGGCGCCCTAGCGGAACACCAGCACCGGCAGCCGCGTCTTGGCCAGCACGCGCTGCGTTTCGCTACCCAGCAGAAAGCCCGTCATCCCGTGGCGCCCGTGCGACCCCATGATGATCAGGTCGCAACCCTGGCCCTTCGCGGTTTCCACAATGGCCTCGTGCGGATGGTCGTTGATCAGCACGACGCAATTGCACGGCACCAGCGCGTGGCGGGCTTCGATTTCAAGACCGTTCAGGTAGTTTTCCGCGTTCTTGCGCGTCTGGTCGGTGTGATGCGTTTGCGTGGTGCCCAGCATTTCGGCCTGGTGAACCAGCAGATGGTCCTCCGGAATGGCGCGGATGAGCGTGATGGTTGCGCCCATTTCCTTGGCGAAAACGAGCGCGCGCTTGAATGCCGATTCGGACAGCAGTGAGCCATCCACGGCGATGAGCAAGTGCCTGTACATGTTGCCTCTCCTTTAGGAAAAGGAATGTCGAGCAACGGCGAAATCAGTATAGGCCCGGCCCTGCCGGCAATCCAGTCCCGCAGAAGGACGAGGCGCGCGGCGCCAGGGCTTCCCATGCCCTGGTGATAGGCATATATTGTCAGCGCGTCATCCGGCAGTTCCCTCGTGGCTTTCAGCTTCATGCGTTGCAACACGGAGAACGGTTCATGCGTCGACTGCAAGCGTGGTTAATTTCTTGTTTGTGTCTGGGGCTGGCGGTCTGCATGCCCGCGGCGGCGCAAACCAAGCTGGACAACGGGCAATTGGATCAGTTGATGGCGCCGGTGGCGCTGTACCCCGATTCATTGCTGTCGCAGATCCTCATGGGGGCTACCTACCCCGACGACGTCGCGGCCGCCGCCAAATGGTCGGCGGCGCATACCTCGGAATCAGGTGACCAGGCGGTCAAGGCGGTCGAAGGCGAGGCCTGGGATCCCAGCGTGAAATCATTGGTGGCGTTCCCGTCGGTCATGGACATGATGGGCCGCCAACCTGACTGGGTGAAGTCCGTGGGCGATGCCTTCCTGGCGCAGCCGGATGCCGTGATGGATTCGGTCCAGCGCTTGCGCACGCAGGCGCAAAAGGCCGGCAACCTGAAAAGCACGCCGCAGCAGACGGTCACCACCAACACCACCAACGAGAAGACGGTGGTCGTGATCGAGCCGGCTGATCCGCAGGTGGTCTACGTGCCCAGTTACAACCCCACCGTGGTCTACGGGGCGTGGGCTTACCCGTCCTACCCGCCTTACTACTATCCGCCGCCGCCTGGGTCCGTCTTTGGGACCGCGCTGGTGTCCGGCATCGGTTTCGGCTTGGGCGTGGCGGCGGTGAATTCGATGTGGGGCGGGTTTGACTGGGGACACAACGACGTCGACATCGACGTCAACCGCTACAACAACGTCAACGTCAACCAGCGGATCAACAACGCCAACAACAATAATGTGTCCTGGAAGCACAACCCGCAGAACCGTGGCAACACGCCTTATGCGGACCAGGCCAACCGCCAGCGCTTTGATAGCCAGCGGCAACAGGGCCTGCAGAACCGGCAGGCGGGTCAGCGGCCGGGGCAAGGTCAGGGCGGACGCGTGGCTGGCGCCGCACCTGCGCCGAACTCCCGCGACGCCGCGCGTGATCGCGCTGCGCAGTCGTTCCAGGGACGCACCGGGGAGCCCATTGCGGGCCATGCGCAACCCGGCGCAGGGCGCGGCCAGGGCGCCGGCACCGCAGGGCGAAATGGCCAAGGCGCGGCAGGACGGTCAGACGGCCAGGGGGCTCGCAGCACACAGGCCGGCACCCATAGCCCGCGCTCTTCAAGTGTGTCCACGCAGAACCACCAGGCCGCGGCCCAGCGCCAGCGCGCGGATGAAAGCGCTGCCCGTGATCGGGCCCGGGCGGCCAACAGCAACAACGCACTGCGCGATTCCGGCAACGGCGACCGCATGCGCCAGCAAAGCCACCGAAGCGACATGAGCCGGGGCGGGGGTGGAGGCGGCGTCCATCGCGGCGGCGGCGGGCACGCGGGTGGCGGCGGCCATTTCGGCGGTCGGAGGTAGCACCATGGACAAGGGAAACTTCATGACGAATGCCTGGATTCGTGCCCGTGCCCTGGGTGGCGCGACACTGCTGGCGATGGGGCTGGCCGCGCCGTTGGCGGCGCAAAGCCTGTATCCCACCCCCGAGGCCGCGGCCGATGCCTTCGCCGACGCCCTGGCCACCAGCGATTCCGTTGCCATGGCAAAGGTGCTGGGACCCAACCACAATCAGCTGGTGCCGGGCGGCGTGGCGCAAGACGACATCTACCGATTCCTGGCGGCCTGGGCCAAGAAGCACGAGGTCGTCACCGACGGTGGCCGCTCCTGGTTGGCCGTGGGCGAATCCGGCTGGACCTTGCCCGTGCCCATCGTAAGCGCGGGCAAGGGCTGGCGGTTTGACCCGGTGGCAGGCAAGGCCGAACTTCAGCGCCGTGCGATCGGCCGCAATGAACTGACCGCCATCGAAACCCTGCAGCAACTGCAGGCCGCGCAGACCCGTTACCAGCAAGGCGTGGGGCAAGGCCGCTACGCCAGCCGCCTGGTCAGCCGCCCCGGCGCCATGGATGGCCTGTACTGGCCGGAGGTGCCCGGCGCCCCGCCGCAAGCCCTCGGGCCCGACGCGCTGGTCATGGGCCCGGAGGTGCCGGTGGCCGATGCGTATTACGGTTATCGCTACAAAGTCCTGCCGGGCGGTAAAGACATGGCCTACCGCATCGTGGCATGGCCCGCGCGGTACGGGCAGACGGGCATCGGCACCTTCGTCATCGGTCCGCAGGGCGGGGTACGCGAGGCCGATCTTGGCCCCTCGTCCGCCACCCGCGCGGCGTCGCTGCGCGACCGCGATGTCGACGCCGGAAACTGGGTGGAGGCCGACGCGCAACCCGCTGGCGCCAAATGAGTTTTTGGCGTTTCCGGGGGCTGCGCGAGCAGGGGTTGTTGCTGAGTGGCAACAGGCGCAAGCGAATGCTCCCCAGCCCCTGCTTGATGCCCTTTTGAAAGGTGCGTGTGCATAAAATGGCGAGCACTGGGATCGGTGCCCGATCCTCCTTCGCCGGACCTTGAAATTGAACCCCTTGCATTTTGTCCGCTACGCCCTGGTTGGCGTAGGGATGGCGCTTAGCGCAGCGGCGGCATCCGCCCCGATTTTTGTCCTGAATTCCTTGGACGCCAACGTCAGCATCGTCGACCCGGTGTCCTACAAAGAGCTTCGGCGCGTACCCACCGGCAAGGAACCGCACCACCTGTACCTGACGCCCGACGAAAAGTCGCTGATGGTGGCCAACGCGACGGGCAACACCATCACCATGATGGATCCGAAGACAGGCGAGGTGCAGCGCACCCTGAAGGATATCGTCGACCCCTATCAGTTGCAGTTTTCTCCGGACATGAAGTGGTTCGTCACCGCCGCCAACCGGCTGGACCATATCGACATCTATGCCTGGCAGCCGCAGCATCCGGGCGCGGAACTGAAGCTGGTCAAGCGCTTGCAGGCGGGCAAGACGCCCAGCCACATCATGATCGACAAGCGCAGCACCACGGCCTACGTCACCTTGCAGGACAGCGACCAGTTGATCGCCATCGACCTGGCCACGCAGACACCGAAGTGGACCGTGTCGGTGGGCAAGACGCCGGCCGACGTGTTTCTGACGCCTGACCAGAAAACCCTGCTGGTGGCGCTGACGGGCGATTCCTTCGTGGAAGCCTATGACGTCAGCCACGGTCCCGCCAAGCTGATCAAGCGCATCCCCACCGGCGCCGGCGCGCACGCCTTTCGCGCGCAGGGCGACAAGCACCATCTGTTCGTCAGCAACCGCACCGCCAACTCCATCAGCCGTATCGACATGCTGACGCTGACCGTCACCGACACCTTCGCCGTGCCGGGCGGCCCGGACTGCATGGACATCCTGGCGGATGGCAAAACGCTGCTGGTGACGTCGCGCTGGGCACGCAAGCTGACCGTGGTGGATTTGGAACAGAAGAAGGTCGTGAACCAGGTCCCGGTAGGAAAATCGCCGCACGGCGTATGGACGCTGAACCATGCACCAACCCGTTAAGAGCTTGCTCGCTGTCGCCCTTGCATTCGCCATCCCGATGGCGCATGCCGCGGCGCCGACCACCTGCGACAAGCCGGTCTACCTGACCTTCGACACCGGCCACATGGGCGTGGCGCCGCTGATCGCGGACGTGCTGGCGCGCCATCATGTGAAGGTCACTTTCTTCCTGGCCAACGAACGCACCAAGACAGACGGCGCAAGTTTGGACGACGTGTGGGCGCCCTGGTGGAAGGCGCGCGTGGCGGAAGGCCATGCGTTTGCCTCGCACACCTACGACCACGTCTACTGGCAGGGCGACCTGCCCGGCGGCAAATTCCGCGTGAAGCCCAGCGCCGGCCCCAACACCGGCAAGCGCGCCGAAATGACGTCGGAACAATACTGCGCCGAGATCAAGCGATCCGCCACCCGCTTCCATCAGATGACGGGCGCCACCATGTTGCCGCTGTACCGCGCGCCGGGTGGCAAGACCTCGCCCGCCTTGCTCAAGGCCGCAAAAGAGTGTGGCTACGAACACGTGGGCTGGTCGCCAGCAGGTTTCCTGGGCGATGAACTGCCCAGCGACAAATTCCCCAACGCCAAGCTGCTGGACCAGGCCCTGCGCACGATCAAGCCAGGCGACATCCTGCTGGCGCATCTGGGCATCTGGTCGCGCCAGGACCCCTGGGCGCCCGCCGTGCTTGAACCCCTGATTGTCGGCCTGCAACAGAAGGGCTATTGTTTTGCCACCCTGGACAAGAACCCCGCCTATCGCGACTGGATCGCCACGCATCATTGATCATGGAAACGCTTAGCCAATTCTTCGGCGCAAGCCAGCAATGGCTCTTCGAAACCCTGATCCAGCCCGCGCTGTTTCACCTGGGCATGAGCAACCTCATCGAAGACGGCTACGACGCCACCATGTGGCTGCTGGTTGGCCTGGTGCAGGTGGCCGTGCTGGTGCTGGTGCTCGGCCCGCTGCAACGCCTGCGGCCGGTCGAACCCGTTACCGACCGCCGCCAGATCGGCATCGACGTGCTCTACACCTTGATCCACCGGCTGGGCGTTTTCCGGCTGGCGCTGTTCTTCACCATCGACCCGTTCTGGGACAGCGTGTTCGGGCAGTTGCACGTGTGGGGCTTCGCGCCGTTCCAGCTTGACCAGTACTGGCCCGGCGTCACCGACAAAGCCTGGGTCAGCCTGATCATCTATCTGCTGCTGTTCGACGCGGTCGACTACTTCTACCACCGCGCGCAGCATCGCTTTGGCTGGCTATGGGCGCTGCATGCCGTGCATCACAGTCAACGCCAGATGACCGTCTGGAGCGATGACCGCAACCACCTGCTGGACGACATGCTGCGCGACGTGCTGGTCGTGTTCGTGTCGCAACTGGTGGGCGTGCCGCCCGCGCAGTTCGTAGTGGTGGTGGCCATTACGCAATTGGCGCAGAGCCTGTCGCACGCGAACCTGCGCATGCACTTTGGCGCGTTGGGTGAACGCTTGCTGGTCAGCCCGCGTTTTCATCGGCACCACCATTCCATCGCCTATGACGCCTCCACCCCCGGCCCCGTCGGCGGCTATAACTTCGCCGCGCTGTTCCCCATCTGGGACGTGCTGTTTCGTACCGCCCGCTTCGGCGTGGGCTACGGCCCCACGGGCATCCATGACCAGCAGGCCGAATTGGGCGGACGCGACTACGGCCGCGGATTCTGGTCCCAGCAATGGCTGGGATTGAAGCGCATGGTGGGGCGTGACCGCGAGCCGGCGTCCGCACCGCCCGCGCCGCCGGGAGCGGCTGAGCGGGCTTGATGTCGGTCTGAAGCCGCGCGAAGAATGAACCCGCGCGACGAACCAGGCCTACGCCGCGTCGTGCGTGGTTTCGCGCTTGATCTCGTCGTGGCGGCGTTCCATTTCCTGGCGCAGTTCGCGGCGCAGGCGCGCGGCTTCGAAGCGCTGCCGCTCTTCCAGGTTGCGCGGGGCCAGCGGGGGCACGGCCGTGGGCGCGCCCTTGTCGTCCACCGCCACCATTGTGAAATAACAGCTGTTGGTGTGGCGCACGAGCTTCTGGCGGATGTCTTCGGTGACGACCTTGATGCCGATCTCCATCGACGTGCGCCCGGTGAAGTTCACGGCCGCCAGGAAAGTCACCAATTCGCCCACGTGGATGGGTTCGCGAAACACCACCTGATCCACGGACAGCGTCACCACGTATTGGCCGGCGTAGCGGCTGGCACAGGCGTAGGCCACCTGGTCCAGGTACTTCAGAATGGTTCCGCCGTGGACGTTTCCTGAAAAATTCGCCATGTCCGGCGTCATCAGGATGGTCATCGACAATTGGTGGCTAAAGGCGTCGTCCATGGCGGGCGCTCATCACTCAAAAATAAAACGCCTATGGTAGCGGCAGTGGCTGTCATGGTGCCGACTACTGGGCACGTCCTAGGGTTTATTCGCGGATGTCCGGGCTGACGCTGGCGCCAATGGTTGTGCAGGCCCTTGCGTCGGCGGTTCCGGCATCGCCTGCGCGACTGGCGACGCGGCGTCGGGCAGCGCCTCGGGCCCGTTGCGTACCAGCGCCGGTGGGATCCACAAGCCATCCAGCAACGCGGGCTGCGGCTCGTACACGCGCAGCAACAGAGTCGCCGGCCCCGCCGACGGCAGCGGTAGCCAGTTGGCCTGCTGTTCTGGCGGGGGCGGCGTGTGGCTGATGGGCAGCTCCAGCGAACCGTCGGCGTTGTAAAGCAAGGGCGAGCGGTCGCCCAGGGCATAACGGTTCAGGATATTTGCCACCGGCATGCCCTGGCTGTCGTAGGCCGCCAGCGACCACGACGCGCCGGCGGGCGGCAACTGCCCGGCTTCAAAGCGCATGACGTAGTGGTGCGCGCCATCGATAGGCGCGCCCTGGCTGTCGGCCGCCAGCAGCAGCACGGACAAGTCTTCGGGCAGGCCGGCGCCGGGTTGTGCCTGGGCGGCCAGCGCGCGGCGCAGATAGGCGTTGCCGTACACGCCCACGCTGGCCGTCTCCTGCTGCCACCCGTTCAGGCTGCGCAAGCTGGCGCCCGCGGCGGCGGCCATGCGCTCACGCGCGGCGCGCAGGCCGCGTCGCATGCCTTGTTTGGCGGGGTGGTCCAGCTTGTCGAAGTCAAAGGGCCTGCCGGGTATCAATCCCACCCGGCGCAGCATGGCCAGCACCGGCTGGTCGGTGGCGTGCGGCGGATTTTGGCGCAGCAGCGCGGCGGCGTAGGTGAAGTAGGCATCGGTCGGCATGGATTCCACCTGTTCGCGCACCGGAATCTTCAGGTCCAGGTTCGGGTCGGACTTCACGCGCTGCGATTGCGCGGGCAGGTTCCATTGCGACAGCGGCGTCAGCGTGTAGCCATCCTGCAAGGCGTGCACGGCCGCATAGTCGGCGGGTCCGTTGGTTTGGATGAGGATCTTGCTCCAGACGTGGGCAGTCGGCGCGTCGATGCGCGCCATGCCCGAAGGCAGCGTGCCCGTCCAGCCGGGCGGCACGATGACGGTGTTGGACTTGGCGGTGCCCGTGGTGCGCTGGCCCAGCGTGGCGAAGACGTCCGTCCACATATCCAGCAGGGTCAGCGTGGACAGCCGGCCCTGGGTGTCGGGCACCGACAGCACCACGGGGCCGGCCGTCAGGTCCACCCAGCCCGTGCTGCGCAGCATGTCGGGGTTGGCCCAGGGCGAGGCCGCGACGGCGCCGGCCTGGGGCAGCGTGCGGCCATGCAGGAAGGTGTTGGCGGCCGCGCCTTTGTCGCCTTGCGACGGGTGCGTGAACTGGCGCCGGGTCAGGTCCATCGTGACCAGCGGATAAAAGTACAGATAGCCCTGCATGGCCGCTTGATGCGCGGCTTCGGTGGCGGCGGCGGCGGGCGTGGGGCGGCCGGACGCGGGGGCGGCATGCACGGTGTGGGCGGGCGTTCCAGCCAGACAGGCAAGCAAGAGGGCCGAGAGGGCAAAGCGGTCCAGACGGTCCAAGCGGGCAAAGCGGCGCATCGGCATTCCAATTGTCAGGCAGTCAACGCGAAATGTAGCAGCCGGCAGACAATCCAAAATCTGCGAACAACTTCCATTTCGCTTTCATTTCCGCAGTGCAGCGTGCGTTTTACATGGCGTGGGCGTCCGCCTTGGGCATATACTTTTCCAATGTCCTTCGATGCCGTAGGGCTTTTTCCGCGTTGGGCGAGCCATCGGCTTTGTTCATTCACCAGGAGAGGAGTGCTTCATGGTCAACATGAATCGCCGCCAGTTCTTCAAGGTGACGGGTGCAACCCTGGCAGGCTCCAGCCTGGCATTGCTGGGGGTAGCCCCCGGCACGGCCATGGCTGAGGTCCGTCAGTACAAACTTGCGCGCATGACTGAAACGCGCAACACCTGTCCCTACTGTTCGGTCGCCTGTGGCTTGCTGATGTACGGTCTGGGCGATGGGTCCAAGAACGCGCGTGCCAGCATCATGCACATTGAGGGCGACCCTGATCACCCCGTCAACCGCGGCACGCTCTGTCCGAAGGGTGCGGCGCTGATTGACTTCATCCACAGCCCCAACCGCCTGAAGTACCCGGAATATCGGGCGCCCGGTTCGGACAAGTGGCAGCGGATGTCCTGGGACGAAGCACTCACCCGCATCACCAAACTCATGAAAGCCGACCGCGATGCGAACTTCGTCGAGAAGACCGCGGACGGCAAAACGGTTAACCGGTGGCTGACCACCGGCATGCTGGCCGCCTCGGCAAGCAGCAACGAGGTGGGCTACGTCACGCACAAGACCGTGCGCAGCATGGGGATGTTGGCATTCGATAATCAAGCACGTGTCTGACACGGCCCGACGGTGGCAGGTCTTGCCCCGACGTTTGGCCGTGGAGCGATGACGAACCATTGGGTCGACATCAAGAACGCGGACGTAGTGTTGATCATGGGCGGCAATGCCGCCGAGGCCCACCCCTGCGGGTTCAAGTGGGTAACCGAAGCCAAGGCCCATAACAAGGCCAAGCTGATCGTCGTGGATCCGCGCTTTACGCGCTCGGCGTCCGTGGCGGACTTCTACGCGCCCATACGCACCGGCACCGACATCATCTTCCTGGGTGGCGTCATCAAGTACCTGTTGGATAACGACAAGATCCAGCACGAGTACGTGCGCAACTACACCGACTTTTCCTTCATCGTGCGCGAGGATTTTGCGTTCGACGCGGGCCTGTATTCGGGCTACAACGCCGACAAGCGCACCTACGACAAGGCAAGCTGGGACTACGAGCGCGGCGACGACGGCTACGTCAAGACGGACCCCACGCTGGCGCATCCGCGCACCGTCTACCAACTGCTGAAGAAGCACTATTCGCGCTACACCGAAGACATGGTCGAGCGCGTGTGCGGCACGCCGAAGGACAAGTTCCTGAAGGTGTGCGAGATGCTGGCGTCCACCGCCAGCCCCAACCGCGCGGCCACGGTGCTGTACGCGCTGGGTTGGACGCAGCATTCCATTGGTTCGCAGATCATCCGCACCGGCGCCATGGTGCAGTTGCTGCTGGGCAACATCGGCATCGCGGGCGGCGGCATGAATGCGCTGCGCGGGCACTCGAACATCCAGGGCCTGACCGACCTGGGGCTGATGTCCAACCTGCTGCCGGGCTACCTGACGCTGCCCAACGAAGCCGAACAGGAGTACGGCAAGTACATCGAAACCCGCACGCTGAAGCCGCTGCGCCCCAACCAGCTCAGCTACTGGCAGAACTACAACAAGTTCCACGTCAGCCTGATGAAGGCCTGGTGGGGCCAGGCCGCCACGGCGGAAAACAATTGGGCCTTCGACTACCTGCCCAAGCTGGACAAGCTCTACGACATGCTGCAAGTCTACGAGCTCATGGTCCAGGGCAAGATGAACGGCTACATCGCGCAGGGCTTCAACCCGCTGGCGGCCGCGCCCAACAAGTCCAAGATGAACGACGGCTTCGCCAAGCTGAAGTACCTGATCATCATGGATCCGCTCGTCACCGAGACCTCGGAATTCTGGCGTAACGCGGGCGAGCTCAACGATGTGGACCCGTCCCAGATCCAGACCGAAGTCTTCCGCCTGCCCACCACCTGTTTTGCCGAGGAAGACGGCGCGCTGGTGAACTCCGGGCGCTGGTTGCAGTGGCACTGGAAGGGCGCCGAGCCCCCCGGCGAAGCCAAGAGCGACATCGAAATCATGTCGCTCATCTTCACGCGCCTGCGCAAGATGTACCAGGACGAAGGCGGCACGTATCCCGACCCCATCGTCAACCTGTCCTGGCCGTACGCCAACCCGCAGAACCCCACCGCGGAAGAGCTGGCCAAGGAATATTCCGGCCGCGCGCTCGCGGACCTTGTCGACCCCAAGGACCCCACCAAAGTCACTCGCAAGGGCGGTGAGCAATTGGCGGGCTTTGCGGAACTGCGTGATGACGGCTCCACGGCCAGCGGCTGTTGGATCTTCGCCGGCGCCTGGGGCCCCGGTGGCAACCTGATGGCCCGGCGCGACAACAGCGACCCCACCGGCATCGGGCAGACCCTGAACTGGGCCTGGTCATGGCCGGCCAACCGCCGCATCCTGTACAACCGCGCGTCTTGCGATGTAACGGGCAAGCCGTTCGACCCCAGCCGCAGGCTGATCAGCTGGAACGGCAAGGCCTGGACGGGTGTCGACATTCCCGACTTCAAGGGTGACGAAAACCCGGCAGGCGGCATGGGTCCGTTCATCATGAACCCGGAGGGCGTGGCGCGCTTCTTCGCGCGGGCAAGCATGGCCGAAGGGCCGTTCCCCGAACACTACGAACCCTTCGAGACGCCACTGGGCTACAACCCGCTGTACCCGAAGGCCAAGGGCGTGACCAGCAACCCGGCCGCGCGCGTCTTCAAGGACGACCTGGCCGCGATGGGCACGGTGGAAAACTTCCCGTATGTGGCCACCACCTATCGCTTGACCGAGCATTTCCACTACTGGACCAAGAACGTCGAGATCAATGCGATTCTCCAGCCGGAGCAATTCGTGGAGATCGGCGACGCGCTGGCCAAGGAACTGGGCATCGCCAACGGGTCGCGGGTGAAAGTGACGTCCAACCGTGGCTACATCAAGGCGGTGGCGCTGGTCACCAAGCGCTTGCGTGCGTTGACCATCGAGGGCAAGACGGTGCACCACGTGGGCATTCCCATTCACTGGGGCTTTGTGGGCCTGGCCAGACCCGGCTTCCTTGCCAACACCCTGACGCCATTCGTGGGCGACGGCAATTCCCAGACACCGGAATTCAAGTCGTTCCTGGTCAAGGTCGAAAAGGTATAGGAGAACCGACATGTCCATGCAATCCCTAGACATCAAGCGGCGCTCCGCCACCACCACGCCGCCGCCCGGCATCCGGGAACCTGTCACGGGTTCGGTGGCCAAGCTGATCGACGTGTCCAAGTGCATCGGCTGCAAGGCCTGCCAAAGCGCCTGTATGGAATGGAACGATCTGCGCGACGAGATCGGCACCAACGTCGGCGTCTACGACAACCCGGCTGACCTGACCGAGCATTCCTGGACCGTCATGCGCTTCTCGGAATACGAGAACCCCGCGGGCGACCTGGAATGGCTGATCCGCAAGGACGGCTGCATGCACTGCGAGGACCCGGGCTGCCTGAAGGCCTGTCCATCGCCGGGGGCCATCATCCAGTACACCAACGGCATCGTGGATTTCCACGAGGAAAACTGCATTGGTTGCGGCTACTGCATCACCGGCTGTCCGTTCGACGTGCCGCGCATCGCCAAGAAAGACAACAAGGCCTACAAGTGCACCTTGTGCTCCGACCGCGTGGCGGTCGGCCAGGAGCCGGCCTGCGTCAAGGCCTGTCCCACCGGCGCCATCGTCTTCGGCACCAAGGAAGACATGAAGCAGCATGCCGAAGAGCGCATCGTGGACCTGAAGTCGCGCGGCTTCGACCAGGCCGGGCTGTACGACCCGCAAGGCGTGGGCGGCACCCACGTCATGTATGTGCTGCATCACGCCGACCAGCCCGGGCTGTATCACGGCCTGCCCAAAGACCCGCACATCAGCCCGATGGTGTCGCTGTGGAAGGGCCTGGCCAAACCGGTGGGCCTGGCCATGATGGCCCTGACCGCCCTGGCGGGCTTCTTCCATTACGCCCGCGTGGGCCGCAACGAGGTGTCGGAAGAGGACGAGCGCCGCGCCGAAGAGGAGATGCGTCATGACTGAAGACCACCATCACCGCCGCATCAAGCGCTATTCGCCCGGCGAGCGCACCAACCACTGGATCATCGCCTTCACGTTCATCCTTTTGGCGCTGTCCGGCCTGGCCTTGTTTCACCCGTCCATGTACTGGCTTAGCAACCTGTTCGGCGGCGGCCCCTGGACGCGCATTCTCCACCCCATCATCGGGGTGGTGATGTTCGTTTGCTTCGTTGTGTTCGCCGGCCACATGTGGCGGCAGAACATGATGACCAAGGCTGACCGCCAATGGCTTCGGCAACTGAACGACGTGGTTGAAAACCGCGAAGAGAAACTGCCCGAAGTCGGCAAGTACAACGCCGGCCAGAAGCTGTTGTTCTATGTACTGGTGCTGTGCATGCTGGGCTTGTTCATCAGCGGCATCGTGATCTGGCGCGAGTATTTCGCGTTCTATTTCCCGATCTGGGTGGTTCGGATCGCATCGGTGGTGCACGCGGTAAGCGCGTTGGTGATGATCTGCGCGATCATCGTGCACATCTATGCGGGTATCTGGGTCAAGGGCTCGCTGACGGCGATGCTGCGCGGTCACGTGACGGCGGGATGGGCCTGGAAGCACCATCGCGCCTGGTTCCGCGAGCAAGTCAAGAAATAGGCCGCGCCCACCTCGCCAGAGGGCTTCCCCCTCTGGTCGCAAACGGCTGCTATCCTTCTTTTCACGAAGGCTGGCAGCCGTGTTTGTTTTCTTGGAGACGCAATTGCAGCGAATTCTTCCGCGCGGTGAAATCGAAGCGCTAGACCACAATGTCATCCCCCGTGTCAGCCTGCCTGATCGCGGGTCAGTCTTTTCGACGCGCGCGGCGCGCCTGCGGCAACTGGCCTCAGACAGCCCGGTGGCGGATTACCTGCTCTTGATGGCGCAACTGGTCGACGCCCAACACCGTGCCTTGCAGGACTGCACCGCGCCTGGCGCATCCGAAGACCGGCTGGCGCTGGCGCAGGCGCATGGCATGCCGCCGTTGCAGGCGGTGGGCTGGCCGCGTGATCCGATGTGGCGCGGCATCCTGGCGCGGCTGGTTGACGACGTGGCGCGCGGCCAGGGCGTACCGGCCGAAGCCATTGAAGTCTGTACGGCGCTGCGCCGGGCGGTGGATGAAGACCCCGAATCCTTGGAAGACCTGGCCGAAGCCGTGTTGTCCGAGCAGGACCAGGGTGTGGACGGCGCCGCCGCGCCCTTCGTGATGGCGGCCCTGCAGGTCTACTGGACGGATCTGGCCAGCCGCTTCGACGCCAGACAATTGCCGGTGGTCAGCCCCTTTGGCGTGTGCCCCGTCTGCGCCAGCCTGCCGGTGGCCAGCGTGGTGCGCGTGGGCGGCCAATTCGAAGGCTACCGCTATCTGTGTTGCAGCCTGTGCGCCACGCAGTGGCACATGGTGCGCGTCAAGTGCACGCACTGCGAAGACGTGGAATCCGTCGCCTACCAGGCCATCGACGGCCGCGCGCCGGCCATCAAGGCCGAAACCTGCGACCACTGCCACACCTACCGCAAGATCTTCTATCAAGACAAAGACCTGTACGTCGAGCCGGTGGCCGATGATCTGGCCAGCTTGATGCTGGACGTGCTGGTGGGCGAGGCCGGCTATTCGCGTGCCAGCGGCAACCCCCTGTTGTGGCATGGCAACGAGGAATAGCATGGCCCAGCAACCGTCTGGCGGTGATGTGGCCGCCGCCTCGGACATCCCTCCGCTGGATCGTCTGCTGAACGCCGATGCCCTGCGCGCCGCCCTGGATACGCACGGCCGCACGCAAGTGGTGGCGGCGTTGCGGCGCGACCTGGACGCCTTGCGCCAACGCGTGCTGGCGGGCGATCTGATGCGCACGGAACTGGAAGCTGCCGCCGTGGCGTCCCGCGTGACGGCGGCGTTAAACAAGGCTACCCAGCCGCGCCTGCGCGCCGTCTACAACCTGACCGGCACGGTGCTGCACACCAACCTGGGCCGAGCCCTGCTGCCCGACGAGGCGGTGGCCTCGGTGATGCGCGCGCTGACCACGCCGGCCAATCTTGAATTCGACCTGGACAGCGGTGGGCGCGGTGACCGCGACGATCTCATCGACGAGCTGCTGTGCGAATTGACCGGTGCCGAGGCCGCCACCGTCGTCAACAACAACGCCGCCGCCGTGCTGCTGATGCTGAACGCGCTGGCCGACCGGCGCGAGGTCGTGGTGTCGCGCGGTGAACTCGTCGAGATTGGCGGGGCGTTCCGCATTCCCGACATCATGAAGCGCGCGGGCGCCAAGCTGGTTGAAGTGGGCACCACCAATCGCACCCATGCCGCCGACTACGACGGCGCCATCGGCCCGCGCACCGCGATGCTGATGAAAGTGCATTGCAGCAACTATGCCGTTACCGGCTTCACCAAAAGCGTGGGCCTGGCCGAGGTGGCGGCGTTGGCGCATGCCAAGGGCCTGCCCGCCACTGTGGACCTGGGCAGCGGCACGCTGGTGGACTTGACGCAGTTTGGCCTGCCGCGCGAAGACACGGTGCGCGACACCATTGCCGCGGGCGCGGACCTGGTCACCTTCAGCGGCGACAAGCTGCTGGGCGGGCCGCAAGCGGGCCTGCTGGTGGGCCGCGCCGACCTGATCCGCAAGATCAAGAAGAATCCGCTCAAGCGCGCATTGCGTGTCGGCAAGCTGACGCTGGCGGCGCTGGAACCCGTGCTGAACCTGTACCGCGCGCCGGAATTCCTGGCGCAGCGCCTGACCACCTTGCGCTTGCTGACCCGGCCGCAGCGCGACATCCAGCCGCAGGCCGAACGCTTGCGCGCCGTGCTGGCGCATGCGGTGGGCGCGAACTACGCGGTTGAAGCGGTGCCCATGTTCAGCCAGATCGGCAGCGGCGCCTTGCCCGTGGATCAATTACCCAGCTTCGGCCTGACCGCGCGTTATACCGGCAGTGGCCGGCCGGGCCGACATCTGGACAAGCTGGAAGCGCAGTTGCGCGGCTTGCCCACGCCCGTCATCGGCCGCATCGCCGACGACGCCTTGTGGCTGGACCTGCGCTGCCTGGAGGCGCGTGACGAAGCCGCGTTTGTCGAGCAACTGGCGGAGCCGCTGGCATGATCATCGGCACCGCGGGCCATATCGACCACGGCAAGACCACGCTGGTGCGCGCGCTGACCGGGGTCGACACCGACCGGCTCAAGGAAGAGAAGGCGCGCGGCATCTCCATTGAACTCGGCTACGCCTACACGCCGCTGGCCAACGGCGACGTGCTGGGCTTCATCGACGTGCCCGGCCACGAAAAGCTGGTGCACACGATGGCGGCCGGCGCCAGCGGTATCGACTTCGGCCTGCTGGTGGTGGCGGCGGATGACGGGGTCATGCCGCAAACGCGCGAGCACCTTGCCATTCTGACGCTGCTGGGCGTGGCCCGGGGCGCGGTGGCGCTCACGAAAGCTGACCGCGCCGACGCCGCGCGGCTAGCCGCCGTGCGTGCCGAGATCGCCGAACTGACCACCGGCACGTTCCTGGATGGCGCAGCGGTATACGCCGTCTGCGCGGCGCAGGCCGATGACACCGGTACGGCGCAACTGAAGCACTACCTGCACGCGCAGGCCGAACTCCTGCAACGGCGCGACGCCGGCGGCCTGTTCCGGCTGGCGGTGGATCGCGTCTTTACGCTGGCGGGCCACGGCACGGTGGTAACGGGTACGGCGCATTCGGGTCAAGCGCGCGCGGGCGACGACGGCGCCGATCTGCGCGTGATGCCGGCCGGCACGCGCGTGCGGGTGCGCAGCATCCATGCCCAGAACCAGCCCAGCTACACCGGCGCGGCCGGCCAGCGCTGCGCCTTGAACCTGGCGGGCATCGACAAGCAGGCTATCTCGCGCGGCGATTGGATCGCGGATGCGCGTTGCTTTCAGCCGTCGCGCCATATCGACGTTGCGCTGACCCTGCTGCCATCGGCCGATGCGCCCTTGCGGGCCTGGGCGCCCTTGCACGTCCACATCGGCGCCGCGCGCCAGGTGGCGCACGTGGTGCCGCTAAGCGCGGAGACATTGGCGCCGGGGCAATCGGGCTGGGTGCAACTGGTGTTCGACGAGCCGGTGTGCGCCATGCCCGGCGACCGCTACATCGTGCGCAACGCGCAGGCGACCCGCACGGTGGGCGGCGGCCGCGTGCTGGACCCCAATGCGCCGGACCGCAAACGCCGAGCGGCGACGCGCATGCAGGGCTTGCAGGCGCTGTGCGACATGCTGGACGGCGGCGGGCTGCCCCCGGTATTGGCGCATGCGCCATTGGGCCTGGACGAAGGAGCCTTGCAACGCCTGACCGGCAAGCCCGTGCAAGACATCGACGCTCCGCACGGCGCCTTGTGGATTGAGTCGCGCCACGCGCAAGGCTCGCGCACGCTGATCGGGTCAGCCCACTGGGATGCGCTGCTTGGCCGCGTGGAACAGGCGCTGGCGACCTTCCATCAGAGCGCGCCGGACGAGCCCGGCCCGGACAGCGCGCGTCTGCGCCGCATGGCCATGCCGGTTGGGTCGGATGCCTTGTGGACGGCGGTGCTGGATCATCTGCAACGCGATGGGCGGGTCGCGCGCAACGGTCCCTGGCTGCATCTGCCTTCGCACACCGCTACGTTGGCCGACGAGGAAAGCGCGCTGGCGCAGCGTTTGCTGCCGCTGCTGGATGCGGGCGCATTCGATCCGCCCTGGGTGCGGGACCTGGCGCGCATGCAAGGCGAACCGGAA
Organism: Achromobacter spanius; assembly: GCF_029637605.1. NCBI lineage: Bacteria > Pseudomonadati > Pseudomonadota > Betaproteobacteria > Burkholderiales > Alcaligenaceae > Achromobacter > Achromobacter spanius. Next base: position 4,878,211 of record NZ_CP121261.1, read on the forward strand.
GAGCGCGTGCGGCAACTGATGCGCAAGCTGCTGCGGCGGGGAGAGGTCGCGCAGGTGGTGAAGGACTTGTTCTATCACCGCGATCAGGTGCGGGCGCTGGCGCGCCTAGCGGCCGAGCTGGCCGCCCAGCCCCCGGGGCTGAACGCGGCGGTGTTCCGCGACCGCACGGGGCTGGGGCGCAAGCGCGCCATCCAGATCCTGGAATTCTTCGACCGCGTGGGCTATACCCGGCGTGTGCGGGACACGCACCTCCTGCGCGGTGAAAGCGCGTATGCAGCGCTGCAAGAGGCGACGTAAAACCCGCCGCAGCCGGTATCATAGGCAGTCCGCCACGGAAGGCATCCGTGCCCGGCGGCACGGCTGGGCTTCAAACCCAGTTGGGGGCGTCAGACGTTCCCAGGTAGGTTCGACTCCTGCTGCCTTCCGCCACCTCCTTCCTTTCTGGCCCAGGCGGCGTGTCTTGTCCGCTCAGACGGACACGGGTTTCGCGCTGATTTTGTACCGGAATCCATCGGCGTCCAGGCTGTCCAGGCGGCCCGCGCTGGTTTCTCCGTTGGGGTACATCAGAAACGGCACGGGCTCATGGGCCGAACCCGGCAGCACGACATCGTGGCCGTGGTTGTACGCCACCCAGTTCATTTCCCAGGCGCCAAACAGCATGACGCGCGCCGCGCGCACCTTGGCATTGGTCAAGGGCAATTCCCCGGGCGGTTCTTCCAGCATCACCTTGCGCACATCGGCCGGATCGACCGGTACCCAGCCATAGCCCGCGGCATAGAACTCGGCACGGCAGTGCTGCGCTTTCGTGACGTCGCCCGCCTTGCCCAGGCTTTTGTAGCCCAATTCGGAATTGGCTACGCGCACGCCGTAGGCGTCGCGCGCGGGGATGCCAGAGGCGCGCGCCAACGCCACGAACAGCGCGTTGATGTCGGCACACTTGCCGTTCAGGTCGTTGGCGCTAAGCATGTAGTGCACGTCGCCCACCCCGCAGCCGGGCGTTGACGCGGTGCGGCAAGTGTTTTCAACCACCCATTCGTAGATGGCGCGGGCACGCGCCACGTCGCCCTGGTGGCCGCGTGTGATCTGGTCGGCGGTGGCCTTGACGATGCCGTCGGTGGGCAGCAGCGCCGTGGGTTTCACGAATTCGCGCAGCACGGCCGGGTCTTCAAGCACGGCGTTGGCGGGAGGCGGCTGCGTCAGGTCGACGCGGCGGTTGCGGGTCTGGAAGCGGCTGGTCACCGTTACGCCGCGCGGCGCCTGGGCGTCGGGCCATTGCACGGCCAGCATCTGCACGTCGTAGCCGGGTGCCTGCGTCAACTGCGCGGTGCCGCCGCCGCTGACGTTCCAGGTGGTCGTCACCCCGCGCTGGTAGTCCGTGTCGGCGGCATAGGGCACCGGAATCCAGATGCGCGTGTGTGCGCCGGGCTTGGTCACGCTGATGTCGGTGCTAAGTTCAAAGCCACGCCAGCCCGCGGTGACGGGCGCCTGCTGCGCGCGCAGTACCTGGGGCAATGCGGTGGTGGTGGCGGCGCACAATGCGCCGGATAAACGGAGAAAGTGTCGGCGATCCATAGAGCCCTCACGCACGGTGAAGATTGGCTGTCGGTGCGCCCGGGGCCGGGCGGCCGTCCGTTGCTGCTGAAGTCGAGCATACTGCGGCAATGCCTGCCGCCAAAACATCATAGGGCCATCGGCGGGCGCGATGCTATCCTTTTTTTGTTGATCCCCGGAGACTGAAATGACCCAGGAAGTCGAGTCCGCGGCAGTGCCGCGTTTGACATCGCTATCGCACGGCGGCGGCTGTGGCTGCAAGATCGCGCCGGGCGTGCTGTCCGAACTGCTCAAGCGTTTCGGCCCCGCCGCAAGCTATCCCAACCTGATGGTCGGCACCGAGACCGCCGACGACGCGGCGGTCTACCGGCTGAACGACGAGCAGGCGCTTATCGCCACCACCGACTTCTTCATGCCCATCGTGGATGACCCGCATGACTTCGGCCGCATCGCGGCCACCAATGCGCTGTCGGACGTGTATGCCATGGGCGGCACGCCCATCATGGCGCTGGCCATCGTGGGTATGCCGATCAACGTGCTGCCGCACAGTGTCATTGCCGAGATCCTGCGCGGCGGTGAATCGGTTTGCGCGGAGGCGGGCATTCCGGTGGCGGGCGGGCACAGCATTGATTCCGTCGAGCCCATCTACGGCCTGGCGGTGATGGGGCTGGTGCACCCCAGCCGCGTCAAGCGCAATGCCGATGCGCGCGCGGGCGACGTGCTGATCCTGGGCAAGGCGCTGGGCGTGGGCATCTTGTCGGCCGCGCTGAAAAAGAATCGACTGGACGACGCCGGCTACCGCGTGATGATCGACACGACCACCCGGCTGAACCGGCCCGGCGCCGCCCTGGCGACGCTGGACGGCGTGCATGCGGTCACGGACGTCACCGGCTTTGGCCTGGCGGGCCATGCGCTGGAAATGGCGCGCGGCGCGAACCTGACGGCGCGGCTGCGGCTGGACGCGCTGCCGTGGCTGCCGGGGGTGGAAGCCTTTGCGGCGGATGGCGTGATTACGGGCGCATCCGGCCGCAACTGGGCGTCTTATGGTGAATCCGTGCACTTGGGCGCCAACGTGAGCGACACGCACCGCGCCTTGCTGACCGACCCACAAACCTCGGGCGGGCTGCTGGTGTCGTGTTCGCCGGAAGCGGCCGACGCGGTGCTGGCGCTGTTTCACAGCCAGGGGTTCGGCGACGCCACAGTGATCGGCGAGATGGTCGAAGGCGACGCGCGGGTGTTGGTGGAATAGGCAGGTTGGCCGAGCAGGTAGGCCGAGTAGGTACGCTGATCGAACCCGGGCCGCTTCGCGCAGGCCCGCGTTGCCCTGCGTTACCTCACGCCCGCAGATCTTGCGCGGTGGACGAGGCCTGCTCGATCAGCCATTGGGCCACCACATCGGCGTCTGGCGTGCCGCGGCGCGTATTGCGCACCAGCCAATAGGCAAGTTCGGTGGCACGGGCGGGCTGGCCGCCCACCGCCTGCAGCCGCCCATCGGCCAGCATGGGTGCAATCAATGCCAGCCTGCCCAGCGCAATGCCGTGGCCTGCCAGCGCCGCCAACACAATCTGGTCGTACTGGTTAAAGCGCAGCATGCCTCGGGCGCGCGTGCGCCCCAGGCCGCGCGCGCTCAGCCATTCCGACCATTGCAGCCACGGCCGGGTCGGGTCGTCGAATTCCAGCAAGACATGGCGTTGCAGCACCTGCGCATCCAGTTCGCGCACCTTGAGCGAAGGGTGGGCCACCGGCACCACCGCTTCTCCGAACAGCCACGCGGCGGCGTCCGGCACCTTGTCGCGCTCGCTGTAGCGAATGGCGATGTCCACGCTTTCACGGTCGATGTCGATCAAGCGGTTGTCGGCCGCCACGCGCACGTCGATGTGGGGATGCGCCGCCTGAAATGCCCCCAGGCGCGGCAGCAGCCACAACGAGGCCACGCCGATGGTGGTGGTGACGGTGACCGGCGTGCGCCGCTCGGGCGCGCGCAATTGTTCGGTCAGGTCACCCAATTGGCTGAGCCATACATCGGCCATGCGAAACAGTTGCGCGCCTTCGGACGTGAACGACACGCTGCGGAACCCGCGCACCAGCAGGGGCACGCCCAGATGTTCTTCCAGCGCGCGAATCTGGCGGCTGACGGCGGATTGCGTCACGTGCAGATCCTGCGCGGCCAGGGTGATGCTCATGCGGCGGCCCACGGCGACAAAGCCTCGGACCAGATCCAGCGGGGGAAGCTTGGCTAGCGGATATGGCATTCGTGAAACTCATGCGTGTTGGACGGAAAAGTCGCTTGAGCAATAGTACGCCGAGCGCGTTCAATGGGAACCATGCGACAGGCGGAGGGGAGTATCCCTGACGCCTGACGTGATCGCCGCCGACGCGGCCAGGGGGTTGCCATGATCCAGTTACGCTGCACCACGGGAATGTCATTCCGTTTGGATGGCGGCTCGACTATGCTGCTCAAGCGCGCTTCGGGCGTCCGCATCGTGTGCCGTGCCGGCGCCGTGTGGATTTCCGAATACCGCCGCTTCGATGACAGCGTGCTGCAAGCGGGCGATTCGCTCACCGTCGCCAGCGATCGCGATGTCGTGCTCAGCGGCCTGCGGGATGCGCAGGTCGCGCTACTTTCCCAGCCGGAGTCTCCCGAATGACCGCGTCTTTGTCCGATGGCCCCCGCATGCAGATGTGGTTCGATTTCGCCAGCCCCTACAGCTATCTGGCGATCGAACGCATAGAAGCCCTGGCGCGCGACGCCGGCGTAAACGTCGACCTGCGCCCCTTCCTGCTGGGGCCGATTTTTCAGGCGCAGGGCTGGAACGATTCGCCATTCCGGCTGTTTCCGGGCAAGGGCGCGTACATGATGCGCGACATCGCGCGCCTGGCCGACAAGTACGGCGTGGTCTACAAGCGCCCGCGCCTGTTTCCCCGCATGAGCGTGCTGCCGGCCCGTATCGCGCTGTTGGGCCAGGACGAGCCCTGGTGCCGAGATTTCTGCGTGGCGGTGTTTCGCGCCAACTTCCAGCATGACGAGGACATCCAGTCCGAAGACGTGGTGCACGCTTTGCTGAAGGGCCTGTCGCTGGACGCCGATGCGCTGATCGCGCGCGCCAAGTCCGAAGCCGCCAAGGAAGCGCTGCGCCGCCAGGTGGACCGGGCGCGCGACCTGGGCCTGTTCGGCGCGCCCACGTTTTTTGTGGGCGATGAAATGTTCTGGGGCAATGATCGGCTGGAAGACGCGCTGGACTGGGCGCGTCGCGGGCAGGGCTGATTCGCCAGCCCGGGTTTACAGCCCTGGTTTAGAGGCCGGGTCTACAGGCCGGGTCTACAGGCCGGGTCTACAGCCGTATAGCCAGCCCGTATCGCGCCGGTCTTTCCCCGCACGCTATCCCTTCGTCACGGGCGCCACGCGCGCCCATTCGTCGTCCGAATACAGTCGCGAGCGCAGCAGAAAGCGCTTGCCTTCCGCGCTGTCCAGCGAAAACGCGCCGCCGCGTCCCGGTACAGCGTCGATGATGAGCTGGGTGTGTTCCCAGTACGCGAACTGGTCCTCGCCCATGTAGAACGGGCAGCCCTCAAGCTGGCCCAGCAACACGTCCGACCCACCCACCATGAATTCGCCTTGCGCATAGCACATGGGGGAACTGCCATCGCAGCATCCGCCCGATTGGTGGAACATCAGCGGGCCGTGCTTGGCGCGCAGCGTGTCGATCAACTCGCGTGCCGCGTCGGTGGCAACCACGCGCGGGGTCGGTTCATCCATGGTGTTTTCCTTGTCGCCTGCGTTGTGGCTTTCCTGGTGGCATCAAATACGGCAAATACGCGCACCGGACCCGATGGCCCGGTGCGCGTGTCGCGGTGTGAAGCTCAGAAGAAACCCAGCTTCTTCGGCGAATAGCTCACCAGCAGGTTCTTCGTCTGCTGGTAGTGGTTGAGCATCATCTTGTGATTCTCACGCCCGATGCCCGACTGCTTGTATCCGCCAAACGCCGCATGCGCGGGGTAGGCGTGGTAGCAGTTGGTCCACACGCGGCCGGCCTTGATGGCGCGCCCCATCCGGTAGCAGGTGTTGGCGTCGCGCGACCACACGCCCGCGCCCAGCCCATACAGCGTGTCGTTGGCCAGCGCCAGCGCGTCGTCGGCATCCTTGAACGTCGTCACCGCAACGACCGGGCCGAAAATTTCTTCCTGGAAAACGCGCATCTTGTTGTGGCCCTTGAACACGGTGGGCTGCACGTAGTAACCGCCTTCCAGCGCGCCCTGCATCTGCGCCCGGGATCCGCCCGCCAGCACGTCGGCGCCTTCCTGCTTGCCGATGTCCAGGTACGACAAAATCTTCTCCAACTGTTCGGTGGAGGCCTGCGCGCCCAGCATGGTGTCGCCGTCCAGGGGGTTGCCCTGCTTGATCTCGGCCACGCGCTTCAAGGCGCGTTCCATGAACTTGTCGTAGAGGGACTCCTGGATCAGCGCGCGGCTGGGGCAGGTGCACACTTCGCCCTGGTTCAGCGCAAACATCACGAAACCTTCCACGGCCTTGTCCAGGAAGTCGTCGTCTTGCGCGGCCACGTCGGCAAAGAAGATATTGGGCGACTTGCCACCCAGCTCCAGCGTGACGGGAATGATGTTCTGCGAGGCGTACTGCATGATCAGCCGGCCGGTGGTGGTTTCCCCGGTGAAGGCGATCTTGGCGATGCGCTTGCTGGAGGCCAGCGGCTTGCCGGCTTCAAGGCCAAAACCCGTCACCACGTTCAGCACGCCCGGGGGCAGGATGTCGCCTATCAGTTCCATCAGCAGCAGGATGCCCAGCGGCGTTTGTTCGGCGGGTTTGAGCACCACGCAGTTGCCGGCGGCCAGCGCGGGGGCCAGCTTCCACGCGGCCATCAGGATGGGGAAGTTCCAGGGAATGATCTGTCCCACCACGCCCAGCGGTTCGTTGAAGTGGTAGGCGACCGTGTCGCTATCGATTTCCGACAGCCCGCCTTCCTGGCTGCGGATGCACGAGGCGAAGTAGCGGAAGTGGTCGATGGCCAGCGGGATGTCGGCGGCGCGGGCTTCGCGGATCGGCTTGCCGTTGTCCCAGGTTTCGGCGGTGGCCAGGCGTTCCAGGTTGGCTTCCATGACGTCGGCAATCTGCATCAGCATGCGCGCGCGTTCGGCCGCCGGGGTCGCACCCCATTTCGGCGCGGCGCGGTGCGCGGCGTCCAGCGCCAGCTCGATGTCGCGGTCCTTGGAGCGCGCGTTGCGCGTCAACACCTGGCCGGTCACCGGCGTCACGTTGTCAAAGTATTCGCCGTCGGCGGGCTTTTGCCATTTGCCGTCGATGAAGTTGTCGTACTGCGTCTTCAGGTCCAGGCGCGTGCCGTACGTGTCCGGGGTGATGCGGGTCGCGATGTCCATGCTTGTCTCCGATATTGTTGGGATAGCGGCAGTGGGCTGCCTACTTCCTATCAAGCAAGGAGCATGCCAAGCTTGGGGCTTCCCCGCTGGACAGTGCGGCCTCCAGCGTGCGAAAGTTGATTGCGACGCGCCCCGACGGGCGTGCACGATTTTTTGTCCTTTCGAGATGACGTTTTTTGCGACGGTGTCGCAGAACAGGTGTCGCAGAACACCCGTCCAAGGAGACATGCATGGCCAGTCAATCCCGTCAGCACGCGCTGACGCAAGCGCGCCTGCTGTTCAACCAGCAGGGGGCGGTGCCCGGCGGCATCGTCGCTGAACCCATCCTGCGATCCTGGCGGCGCTGCGCCGACCTGGGCTTTGACATGCGTGGCGTGCGCCGCGCTGAACTCATGACCCAAGGCGAACTGCGCGAAGCCCAGCAGCGCAATGAAGCCCTGCGACGCCTGTCCGAACCCGCCATGTCCTACCTGCGCCGCCAGGCCGGCGGCAATGGCAACCTGGTGATCTTGTCCGACGCGCAAGGGCTGGTGCTGGACAGCGATGGCGACACCGGATTCGCCAGCCGCGCGTCCCGCGTGGCGCTGATGCCCGGCGCGCCCTGGGATGAGGCCGCCGCCGGTACCAACGCCATCGGCACCGCGCTGGTTGAAGGCCGGCCCATCGCCGTGCATGGCGCGGAACACTACTTTGAACCCAATCGCATCCTGACCTGCGCGGCCGTGCCCATCACCGACAGCGAAGGGCGCATGCTGGGAGTGCTGGACCTGTCCAGCCAGGCGCGCGACGTTCGCCCGGATGTGCTGGCCCTGGTGCGCGCGGCCGTGGACGTGATCGAGCACCGCTTGTTCGAACAAGCCTACGAGCACTACGCCGTGCTGCGCCTGCATGCCGACGCATCCGGCCTGGGCGCGCCGGGTGAAGGCTTGCTGGCGTTTCAGGGGGATGTGCTGATTGGCGCGAACCGCCGCGCCTTGCAGGCCTTGGGTCTGGCCGCGACCGCCTTGGGCGTGTACCGCTACGCTGATGTCTTCGACGGCGAGCTGGAACGCTGCCCCGACGCGGCGGGCCGAGTGCATGCACGCGCGGGCACGAGCTACCACGCGCGCCTGCGGCTGCCGCGTTCGCGCCCGCCGCGACCGGTGGCGCCCGCCTTACCGCTCAGCGAGCCGCCCACCGAGGCCAATCGCCCCGTGGCGCCCAGCTTCGACGCCGCCACACTGGGCGCGTTGGCGCGTGCCGTGCATCTGTCGGATGCGGGCGTGTCGATTTTGCTGCAAGGCGAAACCGGGGTGGGCAAGGAAGTGTTTGCCCGCGAATTGCATGCGCGCGGCAAGCGCGCGGCGGGGCCGTTCGTGGCGGTCAATTGCGCGGCGCTGCCCGAAAGCCTGATCGAATCCGAACTGTTTGGCTACGAGGACGGCGCCTTTACCGGCGCGCGCCGCCAGGGCAGCAAGGGCTTGCTGCGCCAGGCGCACGGCGGGGTGCTGTTCCTGGATGAAATCGGCGATATGCCGCTGCTGCTGCAATCGCGTTTACTGCGCGTGCTGCAAACGCGCGAAGTGTCGCCGCTGGGCGCGGCGCGGCCGGTGCCGGTGGACTTTGCGCTGGTGTGCGCCACCCACCGCCCGCTGGCGCATGACGGCGCGGATGCGCCGGTGCGCCCTGACCTGTACTTCCGCATCGCCGAATACACGGTCACGCTGGAACCGCTGCGCGCCCGCGCCGACCGCCTGGAATTGCTGCGCGGGCTATGGGCGGCACAAGGCCCGGGCCCAATGCTGCCGCCGCACATCGAAGCGCTGTTGGCGGCGTATCCCTGGCCGGGCAACTACCGCCAATTGGCGGCGGTGCTGCGCAACATGCATGTGTTGGCGGGGCCATCGGGCGTGGTGGATGCCGACATGTTGCCGGCCGAGTTGTTGCAGGCCAAGGTATTGCCGTCCGATCCGCTGCCCACGGGTCTGTTGGCAACCGATGTGAGGCCAACCATGGACGCGCGTCACGCCACCGACGTGGCGGCGGCTGCCGGCAGCAGCATGGAAGATCTGCAATCGATTACGGACACGGCGATCCGCGACGCGCTGGCCGCGCACGGCGGCAATGTCAGCCGCGCGGCGCGGGCCCTGGGTGTGCACCGCAGCACCGTGTACCGGCGCGCGGGCGGGCTGGGTTTGCCGCGCTCGCGCTAAGCCCTTGATCTCTCGGCCCAGGACTCCTCAGCCCATGACTTCTTGGCCCATGACTTGTCGACCCATGACCTCTGTGCCCCTGGCCCGGAGCCCGTGGCGCCTTAGTGCATCAGGCGGGCAAGTTCGCTGCCCGGATCCTTGGCGCGCATGAAGGCTTCGCCCACCAGGAAGGCGTTGACCTGGTTATCGCGCATGAGCTTGACGTCTTCGGGCTTGAGAATGCCGCTTTCCGTGACGACGCGCTTGCCTGCCGGAATGCTGGGCAGCAGGTCCAGCGTGTTCTTCAGGCTGGTTTCGAAGGTGCGCAGGTTGCGGTTGTTGATGCCCAGGAGCGGCGTCTTCATCGTCAGCGCCACGTCCAGTTCGCGGGCGTCGTGCACTTCCACCAGCACGTCCATGCCCAGTTCCATCGCCAGCGTTTCGTAGTCGCGCAGTTGCGACGGCGTCAGCGCGGCCACGATCAGCAGCACGCAGTCGGCGCCCATCGCGCGCGCCGCGATGATCTGGTAGGAATCGATCACGAAGTCCTTGCGCAGCACGGGTAGCGAGCAGGCCGCGCGCGCTTGGCGCAGGTGGTCGTGCGAACCCTGGAAGAACTGCACGTCGGTCAGCACCGACAGGCAGGCCGCGCCATGCACGGCATAGGACGACGCAATGTCCGCGGGGGCAAAGGTGTCGCGCAGCACGCCCTTGGAGGGCGATGCTTTCTTGATTTCAGCGATGACGCCGGCCTTGCCCTGCGAGATCTTGTCTTCGATGGCTTGCGCGAAGCCGCGCACGTCCTGGCGAGCCTGCGCTTCGCGCAGGACTTCGGCTTCGCTGCGCATCTGGCGAGCGGCGGCGACTTCCTCAACCTTGACGGCGAGGATCTTCGCGAGAATATCGTTCATTTCTGGAATTTCCGGGTATATGCGCAGAATTCTTCCAGCTTGGCTCGCGCCGCGCCGGTGGCGATCAGTTCAAATGCTAGCGCTAAGGCTTCGGGAATGGAATCGGCTTTATTGCCGGCGTAGATGGCAAGTCCTGCATTCAGGGCGACGATGTCGCGGGCCGTGCCCTCGACATTTTCCAGCGCCTCGATGACAAGTTCGCGCGACTGCTCGCGATTGGACACCTTGATGGACCGGTTGGACATCATGGATAGCCCGTAGTCTTCGGGGTGGATTTCATATTCCCGTATTTGACCATCTTTCAGCTCGCCGACCAGCGTGGCCCCGCCCAACGACGCTTCGTCCATGCCGTCCTTGCCGTGCACCACCAGCACATGGCGCGAGCCCAGGCGTTCCAGCACGCGCACCTGAATGCCGACCAGGTCAGGGTGGAACACGCCCATCAACTGGTTGGCGGCGCCGGCAGGGTTGGTCAGGGGGCCAAGAATATTGAAGATGGTGCGCACGGCCAATTCCTTGCGCACGGCGGCCACGTTCTTCATGGCGCCGTGATGCGCGGGCGCGAACATGAAGCCGATGCCGGTGGCCTGGATGCACTCGGCCACTTCATCGGGCGTCAGCACCAGGTTGGCGCCCAGCGCTTCCAGCACGTCGGCGCTGCCGCTGGACGACGAGGCGCTGCGGTTGCCATGCTTGGCGATCGGCACGCCGGCCGCCGCCGCCACGAACATGGCCGTGGTCGAGATGTTGAAGGTGTGGCTGCCGTCGCCGCCCGTGCCGCACATGTCCAGCAGGTCTTGCGGGTTGGGCGTGACGACCGGCGTGGCGAATTCGCGCATGACCTGGGCGGCGGCGGTGATTTCGCCGATGGTCTCCTTCTTGACGCGCAGGCCCATCAAGAGCGCGCTGGCGATTTGCGGCGACATCTCGCCGCGCATCAGCATGCGCATCAGATGCAGCATTTCGTCGTGGAAAATTTCGCGATGTTCAATGCAGCGCGTCAGGGCTTCGGTGGGGGAAATGGTCACGGTGCGTCCTTCTTGTCTTAGGCGAGGTTCAGGAAATTGCGCAGCAGGGCATGGCCGTGTTCGCTGAGCACGGACTCGGGGTGAAACTGTACTCCGTACAGCGGCAGGGTCTTGTGGCGCACGCCCATGATGTCGCCGTCCGGCGCTGTTGCCGTCACCGCCAGGCAGTCGGGCAGGGTGGCGGGGTCTATCGTCAGCGAGTTGTAACGGATCACGGTGTACGGCGTGGGCAGGTCGGTGAAGATGTCTGTGCCGGTATGGGAAATTTGTACCGTCTTGCCATGCATGATCTGCTGGGCGCGCACGATGTCGCCGCCGTAGGCCGCGCCGATCGCCTGATGGCCCAGGCACACACCCAGAATCGGTTTCTTGCCGGCGAAGGCCTGGATGGCGGCCACCGAAATGCCGGCTTCAGAAGGCGAGCACGGGCCGGGCGACACGCAGATGCGGTCCGGGTTCAGCGCGCTGATTTCTTCCAGCGTGATTTGGTCATTGCGCGCCACGCGCACGTCTTCGCCGAGCTCGCCGAAGTACTGGACCAGGTTGTAGGTAAACGAATCGTAGTTATCAATCATCAACAGCATTTTTTTCTCCGTGCGGGCGGGGGGCGTCTGGCCGGGGCCGGAATCAGATGGGTTCGTCCAGGCCGTGCTGGACCTGCTCGGCGGCGCGCAGCACCGCGCGGGCCTTGGCTTCGGTTTCGGCATATTCGGCTTCGGGGTTGGAGTCGGCCACGATGCCGGCTGCGGCTTGCACGTACAGCGTGCCGTCCTTGATGACGCCGGTGCGGATGGCGATGGCCACGTCCATTTCGCCGCCGTAGCTCAGGTAGCCGGCGGCTCCGCCGTAGATGCCACGGCGCACGGGTTCCAGTTCGTCGATGATCTTCATGGCTTCCACTTTGGGTGCGCCCGTCAGGGTGCCGGCGGGGAAGGACGCGCGCAGCACGTCCATGCTGCTCATGCCGGGATTCAGGTTGCCGGTGACGTTGGACACCAGGTGCATCACGTGCGAATAGCGTTCGATGACCATGGTGTCGCTGACCTTGACCGAGCCCACTTCAGCCACGCGACCCACGTCGTTGCGCGCCAGGTCGATCAGCATCACGTGTTCGGCCACTTCCTTGGGGTCGGCCTTCAGTTCGGCGGCCAGCGCCGCGTCTTCCTGGGGCGTGGCGCCGCGCTTGCGGGTGCCGGCCAGCGGGCGGATGGTGATCTGCGACTTGGGCACGCCGTTGTCCACCACGCTTTCCTGGCGCACCAGGATCTCGGGCGACGCGCCCACCACCTGGAAGTCGCCAAAGTTCCAGAAGTACATGTAGGGCGAGGGGTTCAGCGAACGCAGGGCGCGGTAGAGGGACAACGGGGAATCACGGAAGGGCTTGGCGATGACTTGGCCGATCTGCACCTGCATCAGGTCGCCGGCGGCAATGTGTTCCTTGGCGCGGTGCACGGCGGCCAGATAGTCTTCTTTCTTGAAGTCGCGCCGCTCTTCGGTCTGCATGCTGGCGTGGCTGTACGGAATTTCAACCGGGCGTCGCAGGCGGGCGCGCAGGTCGTGCAGGCGCTGCTGGGCGCGGCTGTAGGATTCGGGCTGGCTGGGGTCGGCGTAGACCATCAGGTAGATGCGGCCGGCCAGGTTGTCGACGATGACCAGTTCATCCACATGCATCAGCATCAGGTCGGGCGTACCGCCTTCCATGCCGGCCGGGAACGGTTTGACGGCAGGCCCCAGGCAGGGCTCGATGTGGCGCACGGTGTCATAGCCGAAGTAGCCGGCCAGGCCGCCGCAAAAGCGCGGCATGCCGGGGCGCAGCGCCACCTTGAAACGGCTTTGGTATTGCTCGATGAAGGCCAGCGGGTCGCCTTCGTGCGTTTCCACGACCTTGCCGTCGTGCAGCACTTCCGTCAGCGTGCCGCTGGCCCGGATCACGGTGCGGGCGGGCAGGCCGATGAAGGAATAGCGACCGAAGCGCTCGCCGCCCACCACGGATTCCATCAGGCAGGTCATGCGGCCGGCCAAGGGGCCCGCGTGCGCCAGCTTCAGGTAGATGCCCAGCGGGGTATCCAGGTCGGCGTAGGTTTCGGCCACCAGCGGGATGCGGTTGTAGCCTTGGGCGGCGAGGGCCTTGAATTCGATTTCGGTCATGTCGGGTCTCGTGAGCGATTCTTGATTTGCTTTCAGACCGGGCGCACAACAAAAAAGCCCGGTCCAGGTATCTGGTTCCGGGCTTGGCTCTGTGTTTACACAGCTACGGCACTAGGCGGCATACGCGTCCAGGGCCGGGAGGGATCATCGCCACCCGGAAGACAAACGCCACCAGCGCCACGAGGCGCCGAGCATTTGGTTCTGGGGGTAAGCGTTCATTGATCTGGCTGTGTCTTTACGTGTTGGGGGTATTGCTGGTGTTCACGCTGGTATTCAGTTTGCTGGCACCGATCAGGAGGCGATTTTCGCGGCGTTCTGGTTTTGATTCCAGAGCGCCACCCACTGGGCGGCGTCAACAAGCGTGTCAACTATACCATCGACATCCAGCTCCCGCACGTCACGGCCTTCGTTGTAGCCATAAGGCACCACCAGCACCTGCGTGCCGGCCGTGCGGCCCGCCTGGGCGTCGTTGATCGAGTCGCCGATGGTGACGGCTTCACCCACCGCCACGCCCAGCAGTTCGCAGGCGTGCACGACCTGGTCCGGGTCGGGTTTGCGGCGCGCGCAGGTGTCGCCGCAGACGACCGCGTCGAAAAAGCCCGCCAAGCCGGTGCGCTGCAACAGCGGCAGCGTGAATTCGGTGGGCTTGTTGGTGACGACGGCCAGCTTCAGGCCCTGGTCGCGCATGTGCTTCAGGCCGTCGATGACGCCGGGGTAGACCTGGGCGCGTTCGCCGTTGACCAGGTGATAGTGGCGATAGAAAGATTCCCGGGCGCGTTCGAATTCGGCGGGCGAGGGGTCGGCGGCGTGCAGGCTGCCGGCCAGGCTGCGGCGGACCAGGTTGTCGACGCCCTTGCCCACGAAGGTGGCCACTACGTCTACACGCAGCGCGGTCATGCCGAGCTCAACGCGCATGGCGTTGGCGGCGAAGGCCAGGTCGGGGATGGAGTCCAGCAGGGTGCCGTCCAGGTCCAGCAGCGCGGCGCGAAAAGCGGTCATGGCGATTATTCCTGGGTTCAGACGGCGGTGGTTTCGCCAACGGCGATCTGTTCGCGCATGGACTTGATGATGCCGGCGTAGTCCGGCTTGCCGAAAATGGCGGAGCCGGCCACGAAGGTGTCGGCACCCGCGCGGCGGATTTCGGCGATGTTGTCGATTTTGACGCCGCCGTCCACCTGCAGCACGATTTCCTGGCCGCCCGCCTGCGTCCAGGCGTCGATCCGGGCGCGCGCTTCGCGCAGCTTGGTCAGCGCGCCGGGAATGAAGCTCTGGCCGCCAAAGCCCGGGTTCACCGACATGATCAGGATCAGGTCGATCTTGTCCATGACGTAATCCAGGTAGGACAGCGGCGTGGCGGGGTTGAAGACCAGGCCGGCCTTACAGCCGTTTTCGCGGATCAAGGACAGCGTGCGGTCCACGTGGCGGCTGGCGTCCGGGTGGAAGCTGATGTAGTCGGCGCCCGCCTTGGCGAACATGGGCACCAGGTCGTCCACCGGCTCAACCATCAGATGCACGTCAATCGGCACTTGCACGTGGGGGCGGATCGCCGCGCACACCATCGGGCCGATGGTCAGATTGGGGACATAGTGATTGTCCATCACGTCCACGTGGATCCAGTCGGCGCCGGCGGCGACAACGTTGCGGACTTCCTCGCCCAGGCGGGCGAAGTCAGCCGACAGGATGCTGGGGGTGATGCGAGTGGAGGCCATGGAGGATGACATGATGTTCGGAATCGGGGAGGGCATAATGTGCCATTATTGCAGTTTGAGGCGCGGGTTCGGGAAAGGCCCGGTTTCGCGGGACCGAAATCTGCGTCTCTTATACACGTTCCCATACGTCTCCCAAATGTCTACCAAGCGCCCGGCGCCGTTCTGTGGCCCGGGGCGTCCAGCCACACAGGAAGGACTGTGAAACCTTACGACCTGAGCGTCTCTGTCTCTCCGCGCTTCGTGCCTGAACAGTCCGATCCCAGCGAGCAGCAATTCGTCTTCGCCTATACCGTGCGCATCACCAATACCGGCGAACATCCCGCCCAGGTGATCAGCCGCCACTGGGTCATCACCGACGGCAACCAGCGCGTGCAGGAAGTGCGCGGGCTGGGCATCGTGGGCCAGCAGCCCCTGCTGGCGCCCGGCGAAACCTTCGAATACACCAGCGGCTGTCCGCTACCCACGCCGGTGGGTACGATGCGTGGCACTTACCATTGCGTCGGCGAGAACGGCATCCCGTTCGAAGTGCCGATCTCTGAATTCGTCCTGGCCATGCCTCGCACCCTGCATTAATGGTTGTGCCCGCCGTCCGTAGCCCGTCGCCCGCTTGTTCCCTCTGCTCATGAAGCGCATTCTCAGCCTGTCCCTGCTGTCCATCCTGCTGGCGGCATGTTCCACCCCCTCGGATATTCCTCCTGATTCCGGCGGCTCCGGTATTCCCGGTGCGCCTGCGTCGGCGGCCGATGGCCCGCTGGTGGTGCCGCAACTGTCGGCGCTGCGTGATACGCCGCCCCGTGCGCTGGCTGGAAAATTCAAGCCCGCCAACTGGTCCGAAATGCCGGGCTGGACGTCCGACGACCTGACCCAGTTCTGGCCCTTGTTCCTGCGTAACTGCAAGGGCTTGATGCGGCAGACCAGCGGCAACCTGGCCGCGCCCGCGCGCGCCACGCCGCGCGTCTGGCAGCCAGTTTGCGCCGCCGCCGTCGACCCGGCCCGCGCTCCGGCCGCTGGTGACGGCGAAGGCGTGCGCCGCTTCCTGCAAACCTATTTGCAGCCGTGGCGCCTGAACGCCGCCGACGGCAAGCCCGCCGCCAACACGGTCACTGGCTATTACGAACCCCTGGTGCGCGGCTCGCGTCGCCAGGGCGGCAAGTACCAGTGGCCGCTCTACGCCGTGCCGGCCGACCTGCTGACGATCGACCTGGGCTCGGTGTACCCGGACCTGGCCGGCAAGCGCGTGCGCGGCAAGCTCGACGGCAAGCGCGTCGTGCCCTATGACACCCGGGCGGCCATCGAGTCCTCCGGGCGCAAGCCGCCGGTGGTGGTCTGGGTTGACGACCCGGTCGACAACTTCTTCCTGCAGGTACAGGGCTCCGGCCGTGTCCAACTGACCGATGGGCCGGACGCAGGCAAGACCATCCGTGTCGCCTACGCCGACCATAACGGCCAGCCCTATGCGTCCATCGGCCGCTGGCTGATCGACCGTGGCGAGCTGACCGCCGACCAGGCGTCCATGCAGAACATCCGCGCCTGGGCGCAGCGCAATCCCAAGCGCGTGCCCGAGATGCTGAACGCCAATCCGGCCGTCGTGTTCTTCCGCGAAGAGCCGGTCATTGACCCCGAACAAGGGCCGAAGGGCGCCTACGCGATCCCGCTGTCGCCCCGGCGCTCCATCGCGGTGGACGCCACCTTCGTGCCGCTGGGCACGCCGGTATACCTGAGCACGACCTTTCCGGCCTCCGACCGGCCGCTGCAACGCCTGGTGTTCGCACAGGACACGGGCACGGCCATCCGGGGCGCCGCGCGCGCCGACTTCTACTGGGGTTACGGCGAAGAAGCCGGCCAGCAGGCGGGCCGCATGAAACAACGGGGCCAGATGTGGGTGCTGTGGCCCAAGCAAGCGGGGGAGCCCTCGGCAAGATGAGCCATCAAATCGTTGTTTGCGGGGCCGGCATCGTCGGCCTGTCCACCGCCCTGGCGCTGGCCCGACGCGGCCAGCGCGTAGCCGTGCTGGCGCCGCGCGCGTCCGTGCCCGCGGCGGATCCCAACCACTACCACCCGCGCGTCTACGCCATCTCGCCCGCCAGCCAGCGTTTCCTGGCCGACCTGGGCGTCTGGGACGCCATGCCCGCCGCCCGGCTGACGCCGGTCGAGGCCATGGAGATCCACGGCGACGCCGACGGGCAGGTCAACCTGAACGCCTGGCAGGCGGCTTTGCCGCAGCTTGCCTGGATCGTCGAATCCGGCGAAATCGAACGTGTGCTGATCCAAGCCGTGCGGATGTTCGGCATCCCCTGGCTGGAAGACCGCTGCACGGGCTATCAGGATGGCGCGGTCGATACCGAAAGCGGTACGCGCATCCGGGCAGAACTGTTCGTGGGCGCCGACGGCGCGGCCTCGCCGCTGCGCGCGGCGGCGGGCCTGAAACACGATGCGGTCTCGTACAACGACACCGGGCTGGTCGTACACCTGGACGCGGAACGTGCCCACCACGGCACGGCGCTCCAGTGGTTCCGCGACGACGGCGTGCTGGCCTTGCTGCCGCTGCCCGACACCACCAGCGGCCCGCAAGTGTCGATGGTGTGGTCCATGCGCAGCGAATTGGCGCAGGACCTGCTGGCCTTGCCGCCCGAGCAGCAGACGTCGCGCCTGGAAACCTTGCTGGCCGATGCCGCCGAGGGCCGGCTGGGCCGCTTGACGGTCCGCAGCAAGCTGCACGGCTTTCCGCTCACGCTGGAGCGCGCCCAGATGGTGGCGCCCGGCATCGCGCTGGCCGGCGACGCCGCGCACCGCTTGCACCCGTTGGCGGGGCAGGGGCTGAACCTGGGCCTGGGAGATGTCGAGGCGCTGGCTCGCACCGTGGCGGGGCGCGAGCCGTACCGCTCGGCGGGCGACATCCGCGTGCTGCACCGCTACCAGCGTGCGCGCGCCGAACCGGTGCTGGCGATGCGCCTGGCCACCGACGGCTTGCACAAGCTGTTCGCCTCGCGCGCCACGCCCCTGGTTTGGCTGCGCAATGCCGGCATGCACTGGGTGGAAAAAGCGCCCCTGATCAAGCGCCGCCTGATCGCCGGGGCATCGGCCAATTGACGCGCTCTTGCGCTTTTTCTTGAGGTTTTCTTTTGGAACCTTGAAGGGTGGCCGGCGTCTGAATGACACTCCGCCTTTCCGCGTCGCCCCGGCAAGTCGTCCGGCCCGGCTCCCCGCCGGATGAGTTACGCTTTTCCCCAAAGAACACGATAAGTACAGGAGCACCCATGACTTTCCGCATCTCCGCCACGCTGGCGGCTTGTTTCCTGGCCGGCGGGCTGGGCTTGTCCGCCCCGGCCCTGGCGCAAGCGCCCGCCCAAGGCGCCAAGACCATTTCGACCGACTCGGTCGGACAGCCCGGCAAGGGCGAGAAAAGCGTGTCGACGCCGCAGCTCGACGCCGTCAAGGAACGCTTCCAGCAACGCTTCTCCGGCATGGACGTGACCGCCGTGCGCCTGACGCCCTACGGCATTTTTGAAGTGCAACTGGGCATGGACCTGATCTACACCGACGAAAAGGTCACCTGGGTCATGGAAGGTCCGTTGATCGACGCCATGACGCGTCAGGACGTCACCCGCGCCTCGCAGGAAAAGCTCAGCGCCGTCACGTTCGACCAACTGCCGCTGGAACTGGCCATCAAGCAGGTCAAGGGCACCGGCGCGAAGAAGGTCGCCATCTTTGAAGACCCCAACTGCGGCTACTGCAAGCAGTTGCGCAAGACGATGGAAGAGCTTACCGACGTCACCGTCTACACCTTCATGTACCCGATCCTGTCGCCCGATTCCAAGGACAAGGTGCGCGACGTCTGGTGCGCCAAGGACCAGGGCAAGACCTGGGACGACTGGATGGTGCGCAACAAGAAGCCGGCCACCGCCAACTGCGACGTGCCTGAAGACAAGCTGCTGGCGCTGGGCCACAAGCTGATGGTGCGCGGCACGCCCACGCTGTTCTTTGCGGACGGCTCGCGCGTCAGCGGCGCCATTCCGCTGGACCAATTGAAAGAACGCTTGAACTGACCGGCGCTGGTCGCGCCGGCCGGGTGGCTGGCGCGATTGCCGCCTAGCCATCCGGAGACATCACTTGAAAATCGCAATACTCGACGATTACCACGACGTAGCACGGCGCTATGCGAACTGGACCTCGCTGGGCGGTGACGCCGAGGTGCAGATCTTCAATAACTTCATTCCGGCGGAACAGGTCGAGGCCACGCTCGAACCCTTCGACGTGATCGTGGCGATGCGCGAACGCACGCCGTTCCCCGCCGAACGCATCCGCGCCTTGCCGCGCCTGCGTCTCTTGATCACCACCGGCATGCGCAACAACGCCATCGACATGCAAGCCTGCACGGCCCAAGGCATAGTCGTGTGCGGGGCGCCGGGCAGCGCCGACGCCAATACCGCCACGGCCGAGCTGGCCTGGGCGCATATCCTGGGCCTGTTCAAGCACCTGACAACGGAAGACGCGGCCATGCGGCGCGGCATGTGGCAAACCGCCATGCCCGAACCCTTGGCCGGCAAACGGCTGGGCGTGGTGGGCCTGGGCAAGCTGGGCGCCGCCGTGGCCAAGGTGGGCCTGGCGTTCGGCATGGATGTGGTGGCCTGGAGCCCCAACCTGACCGACGAACGCGCCGAAGCCGCGGGCGTGAAGCGGGTGGACAAGCATGAGCTCTTCGCCACGTCCGACGTGGTCAGCCTGCACTTGATTCTGTCCGACCGCAGCCGCCACGTGGTGGACGCCACGGCCTTGGCCGCCATGAAGCCGACCTCCTATCTGGTGAACACGTCGCGCGCCGGACTGGTGGACAACGAGGCCTTGATGGACGCGCTGGTGAAGTTCCGCATCGCGGGCGCGGGGCTGGACGTGTACCCCGAAGAGCCGCTGTCGCCGACCGATACCGTGCGTGACCTGGACAACGTGATCCTGACCCCGCACCTGGGCTATGTCAGCCGCGAGAATTTCGAGGCGTTCTACCAGAACGCGCTGGACGCCGTGAAGGTGTTTCAGGCGGGCAAGCCGATTCGGGTGTTGAACACGAAGGGGGATTGAATCCAGGGTTGAACCCCGGACTGAACCCCTGGCCGTCGCTCACGGCCGCTTCCAGATACTTCCATAGGCGATTCAGCACCGGCCCCTGCGGTCGGTCGCTGCGCCGCGCTGCCACCAGCGCCTCGACGCTGCCCGGCAGA
The DNA here is from genome assembly GCF_029637605.1 of Achromobacter spanius. Lineage (NCBI taxonomy): Bacteria > Pseudomonadati > Pseudomonadota > Betaproteobacteria > Burkholderiales > Alcaligenaceae > Achromobacter > Achromobacter spanius. The sequence goes on from NZ_CP121261.1 coordinate 4,898,336, forward strand.
TGACGGCTGGTGATGTCCAGCAGCCGCCCATCGCGCAATTCCTCTTCAATCAGAAAGCGCGGCAGGTGGCCCCAGCCCATGCCCTGCATGATGACTTCCTTTTTCATCTGCTGGTCCGCCACCGTGCATTGATGCGCGCCTTCAATCATGAAGTAGCTGCGGTCCGGCGTATGGCGGGCGGTATCGCGCATGACGCACTGCGTGTAGTCGCGCAGCAGTCGGGGGGTGACAGGACGGCGGGCCGACGCGGGTAGAAAGCCCGGCGCCATGACAGGTGTGAAAGGCACGTTCAGCAAGTCCAGGAATTCGATGCGGGAATCGCCGCGATCCACCCGGTGCAGGATCAGGTCGGCCTCCCCATCCAGCAAGCGTTCCATCGGCCCACCCACCGCCTCGAAGTGCAGGTGCAGGCGCGTGGCGGGGCACTGCGCAAAAAAGCGGCTGAGCAGGCCCAGCATCTGGGGGCGTGGGCATAAATCGCCAATCACCACATGCAGCTCGCTTTCCTCGCCCATCGCCAATTGCGCGGCGTGCGTGCGCAGGCCTTCCAATTCGCGCAGCATGCCTTGCGCGCGGCGGTGAAACGATTCGCCCGCGGGCGTAGGCCGCACGCGGTAGCCGCTGCGGTCAAGCAACGTCACGCCCAACTGGCGCTCCAGCTTGGCCACGGCGGCGAACACGGCGGGATGGGAGCGGTGCAGGGCGGCGGCGGCGGCTTGAAAGCCGCCCAGCCGCAGCACGGCATCAAAGCATTGAAGGTCGCGCAGCGTGAAGTCGCTCATTTCCGTTTTTCTGACAATGACTGTGCGATCTTTGTAATTTCTTATTCGATCCGCCGCAACTACGCTGTGCCTCAAGTTCACCCTCCAAGACGAGTGCATCATGCAAGCAAGTTCACCTTTCACCCCCACTTTCACCACCGGCGACGGCGTGCAGATCGCCTACCAGTTTGACGGCGACGAGCGCCTGCCCGTGCTGGTCCTGTCGAATTCCATCGGCACCACGCTGCACATGTGGGACGGCCAGGTCGCGGCGCTGTCCCGGCATTTTCGGGTGCTGCGCTACGACACGCGCGGGCATGGCGCCTCCGGCGTGCCGGCGGGCGCGTACTCCATGGACCGTCTGGGTCGTGACGTCATCGAATTGCTGGACGCACTGGGCATTGCCCGCGCGCATTTCCTGGGCTTGTCGCTAGGAGGCTTCATCGGTCAGTGGTTGGGTGTACACGCGCCGGAGCGCATAGACCATTTGATCCTGGCCAACACGTCTTCGTATCTGGGGCCCGTGCCGCAGTGGGACGCCCGCATCGCCGCGACCTTGCAGGCGCCCGACATGACGGAAAACACAGAGATGTTTCTGGGGAACTGGTTTCCGCGCGCCATGCTGCAAGCGGGCGGCCCGGTCATCGATCAGTTTCGATCCATGCTGCTGGCGATGGATCGGCAAGGTCTTGCGGGCGCATTCGCGGCGGTCAGGGATGCGGACCTGCGGCGCACGATCACACTGATCAATCGGCCTACGCTGGTGATAGCTGGCCGCGACGACACCGTTACCGCCGCCAGCCATGGCGCGTTGATAGCGGCCTCGGTGCCGGGAGCGCGCCTGGTGGAATTGCCCACCGTGCATTTGTCGAATGTTGAACGGCCCGAAGCGTTCGTGGACGCGGTGCTGTCGTTCTTGCCACCGCGTTGAATCCGTGCCGGGCGGCGAAGATGGGAAGGGCGCCGCCGTGGGCGGCCCCATACCGCGACTGTCGATTACTGGCGCGTGAACGTCACTTTCTTCTCGACGATCGCACCTGGCTCCAACGCTTCGGGCGTGTCGCCGCAAGCCTCGTCCGCGTTGTCGTCCGGGTCCACCGCGTCAAACGCCGTGTCGCCATTTGCGTCCGGCACACCGGTGGGCTTCAAGCCGACAAAGTCGAACAGGTCGCGGTCCATCAGGTGCGAGGGCACCACGCGCGACAAGGCGTTGAACACGTTCCACGAACGGCCGGGATGCTGCTTGTCCCAGTCCTTGATCATCCGGCCCACTTCCTTGCGCTTCAGGTTTTCCTGCGAGCCGCAGAGGTTGCACGGAATGATGGGGAACTGCTTCAACTCCGCATACGCGATCAGGTCGGTCTCGGCCACATAGGCCAGCGGACGGATCACCGTGTGGCGGCCGTCGTCGGACACCAGCTTGGGCGGCATGCCCTTGGCCTTGCCGCCATAGAACAGGTTCAGGAAGAACGTGGCCAGGATGTCGTCGCGGTGGTGGCCCAGCGCGATCTTGGTGGCGCCCAGTTCCGAGGCAACGCGGTACAGAATGCCGCGGCGCAAGCGCGAACAGAGCGAGCACATCGTCTTGCCTTCTTCCAGCACGCGCGTGACGATGGAATACGTGTCCTGCGTCTCGATGTGGAAGGGCACGCCCAGGTCTTTCAGGTACTGGGGCAGGATGTGGTCGGGAAAGCCGGGCTGCTTCTGGTCCAGGTTGACGGCGATCAGTTCAAACTTGAACGGCGCGCGCTTTTGCAGTTGCAGCAGGATGTCCAGCATCGCATAGGAATCCTTGCCGCCCGACAGGCAGACCATCACGCGGTCGCCTTCTTCAATCATGTTGTAGTCGGACAGGGCGCGCGTGGTTTCGCGGGCCAGGCGCTTGGTCAGTTTGTTGCCTTCGTGGCGAGCCTTTTCTTCGGCCTCGGTGCGATAGCGGACCTCGGGGGAGCGGACGGCGGGGGGCGGAGCAATATCGTTCATGGTCAACGCGTGATCTGGATTTCCACGCCTACCGCCGCGCAGTCGGAAAAGGCCATGGGCTTGCTGATGCGCAAGCGCAACGAGCGGATTTCCTGGAAGTCGGCCAACAGGCGCGCGGCGACTTGTTCGGACAGGGTTTCGATCAGGTTCACATGCGCCTGCGTGCATTCCTCGACGATGGCCTCGCGCAGACGGCGGTAGTCCAGCACGCTGTGGATATCGTGGTCGTCCACCGAGCGATGGATGTCCACATCGAACTCGGCGTCGACATGCAGGGGCTGGGTGGCGCGGCGCTCGTGTTCGAGGATGCCGATGCGGGCGTCGAGCGCAAGCCCGGAAAGGATGATGCGACGTGTGGGCATGGTGAAAACCTGGGTGGGACAGCCGGAATTGTAAGGGGACGGCGGATTGGGGCCGGCGCGCTGGCTACAATTCAGCCACGTCCGTGCGCCCGTGAGGCGCCGGCGCGGTCAATAAGGGTTCAAATGCAACAAATGCACGATGCGGTCATTGTAGGCGGCGGCCCGGCCGGCGCGTCCTGCGCCCTGTGGCTGGCCAGGCTTGGTTTGTCCCCAATATTAATTGAGGCCAGCCCCCACCTGGGCGGCCTGGCCAAGGACAACCCCTTCGCCGACGACTGGATCGCGGTGCTGCCTGGCGTGACGGGGCAACAGGTGGCTGACAACATCGACGCCAGCGTGCGCGCGGCCCAGGTGCCGCTGCGCATGGAAACCCGCGTCGTCGGCGTGGTGCCGTGCAAGGGCGGCATTGAAGCCAGTTTGGCCGGGGCGGACGGCAACCAGACGCAGGTGCGCGGCCGCACGCTGGTGATTGCGTCCGGCGTGCGCGCCAAGGGCCTGCCGGACCATCCCCCGGGCGCCTCATGGCCCGGCGTGCTGATCGGGCCGGGTTCGCCCATCGTTGCGCAAGACTATTCCGGCTTGTCGGTGGCGGTGCTGGGCGGGGGCGACAACGCCTTCGAAAACTATGTCTATGTGCGCAACCGAGGCGCCCGCGCCGTGCATCTGTATGCCCGCAGCGTGCGCGCCCAGCAGCAATGGGTCACGCGAGCCGGTCGCGAAGGCGTGCGCATCGGCCCCTACACCGTGGACCCCGCCCGCCGCAGTGTCGATGGCCGGCAGTACGACTTGATCCTGGTGTTCTATGGCTGGGAACCGCAGGCCGCTTTTGCCGACAGCCTGCAACTGGCCCGCGACGAGCGCGGCTATATCCGTACCGACTTCGCCACCGCCGAAACCAGCGTGCCGGACATCTATGCCGTGGGCGAAGTGGCCCACCGCATGCACCCTTGCGTGGTGACGTCGATGGCGGACGGCGTGGTGGCGGCCAAGGCCATCCAGCGCCGCTGGGAACGCGCGGGCGACTAAGTCCCCGCGCGGCTGCGTTGCAGCCCAAGCCCATGGGTTCGCCTAGCCCAGCGTTCAGCCCAGGCGAAGCCCGTCCTCCAGATTGCAGAATTGGCATTTGCCCGCGCGGCACACACACTTGCCCCACAAGTTGGTCATCCATGACCGCGTTCGGAGACAAGCATGTTGCAAGCGCATCGCTGGCTGGCCGCGGGCGTGATGGCGGCCGCCATTGCCAGCCCCGTCCACGCCGCCTGGCCGGAACGGCCGATCACCCTGATCATCCCGGCTGCCCCTGGCGGCACCACCGACATTTCCGCGCGGCTGATCGCCGACAAGATGGCCGCCAAGCTGGGCCAGCAGGTCATCGTGGAAAACCGCGCCGGCGCCGCTGGCATCATCGGCGCGCAGGCCTTGGCGCGGGCCAAGCCCGACGGCTACACCCTGCTGATGGGCAACATTGGCCCCAACGCCATCAACTACGCGCTTTACAAGACACTGCCCTACAAGCCGGCCGATTTTGCGCCCGTGACGCTGGTGATCTCGGTGCCCAACGTGCTGGTCGTCAACGAAGCGTCGCCTGCCCGCAGCGTGAAGGACTTGCTGGCCGAGGCCAGGCGCGACCCGTCGCAGGTGTCGTTCGGCAGTTCCGGCGCGGGCCAATCGCCGCACCTGTCCGCCGAACTCTTCAAGCAGCGCGCGGGCATCGCGGGCACGCATGTTCCCTACAAAGGGGCCGGCCCTGCCGTGGCCGCGCTACTGGGGCAGCAGTTCACCTTCATGATCGACAACCTGCCCAGCTCGATGCCATTCATCCAGTCCGGCAAGCTGCGCGCGCTGGCCGTCACCAGCGACAAACGGCTGGCCGAACTGCCGGACGTACCCACCATGGCCGAGGCGGGCGTCAAGGACATGGTGGTCACGGCGTGGTTCGGCTTGATTGCGCCAGCCGGCACGCCGAAGGACGTGGTCGACAAGCTCTACGCTGCCGCGCGCGACGTGGTGCGCAGCCCCGACATCAGCGGCCGCTTCAAGGCCATGGGCGGGCAGGCAGGCGGCAATACGCCCGCCGAGTTCACGGCCTTCATCGTCCAGGAACGTGCCCGCTGGAAACAGATCGTGGATACGGCCGGCCTGGCCCGGGAGCAATAGATGATCGACAAGATTCAAGCCTCCATGGCCGAAGCCGTGGCCGTGATTCCCGACGGCGCCTCGGTGCTGGTCGGCGGCTTTGGCGAAGCGGGCGTGCCTTACGAGCTGCTGCAATGCCTGGCGGATGCCGGGCGGCGCGACCTGACCATCATTTCCAACAACGCCGGCACGTTCGAACGCGGCATCGCCGCATTGCTGATCCGCAAGCAGGTCAGGAAGATCATCTGCTCGCATCCACGCCCGCCCAATTCCGATGCCTTCGCCCGCGCCTACCGGGCCGGCGAGGTCGAACTGGAATGCGTGCCCCAAGGCACGCTGGCCGAGCGCCTGCGTGCCGCCGGCGCGGGGCTGGGGCCGTTCTACACCCCCACCGGCTACGGCACGGAACTGGCCGAGGGCCGCCGCCAGGAAGTGATCGACGGCGTGGGCTACGTGCTGGAGCATCCGCTGCGCGCCGACTTCGCGCTGATCCGCGCGCATCTGGGCGACCGCTGGGGCAACCTGATGTACCGGCACGCGGCGCGCAACTTCAACCCGGTCATGTGCATGGCCGCGGGCCACGCCATTGCGCAGGTGGACGAGGTGGTGCCGCTGGGCACCTTCGTGCCGGAGCAGGTGATGACGCAGGGCATCTTCGTGAAAGCCGTGGTGCGGGTGGAGGCCTGACATGCAAGACGCGAACAGCACGAACAGCGTGAGCAACTCGAACAACACGAACAACGCGCAAGACATCAAGGGCTTGACCCGGCAACAGATCGCGCAATTGCTGGCCAGTGATATCCCGGACGGCTCCATCGTCAACCTGGGCATCGGCATGCCAACGCTGGTGGGCGACTATCTGCCGCCCGACAAAGACATTCTGCTGCACAGCGAAAACGGCATCCTGGGCATGGGTCCCGCCGCCAGCGGCAAGGACGTGGACCCGGACCTGATCAACGCCAGCCGCCAGCCCATCACCTTGTTGGGCGGCGCATCCATTACGGAGCACACGGTGTCGTTCGCCATGATGCGCGGCGGCCACCTGGACTACGCCGTGCTGGGCGCGTTCCAGGTGTCGGAAGAGGGTGACCTGGCCAACTGGAAAACCGACGCGGCCGACGCCATCCCCGCCGTGGGCGGCGCCATGGACCTGGCCGTGGGCGCCAAGCAGGTGCTGGTCACCATGGAGCACCGCGGCCGCGACGGCACGCCGAAGGTGCTGCGCCAATGCACCTATCCGCTGACGGGCAAGGGCGTGGTGACGCGCATCTACACCGACCTGGCGGTGATCGACGTAAGGCCTGATGGGCTGAGCGTCTACGCCATGCTCGCCGGCGTCGATGCCGCCTTCCTGCGTTCCGTTACCGGCGCACCGCTTAACTTCCCGGCGACGCCACGCGTGATCGTCCTGGACCCGGCCGGCGCGCCGCGCTACGCCTGATTGTTAGCGCCCTGCCCGGGCCAAGGAGACCGTTGATGATCCGTTCCCTGTTCACCGCAGCCTCGCTCTGCCTTGCATCTTTGGGCGCCGCGCAAGCCGCGCCCACGTATCCCGACAAACCCGTCACCTTGCTGATTCCGTACCCGCCCGGCGGCAGCGCCGACATGCTGGCGCGCCCCTTGGGGGCGGAACTGCAAAAGAAATGGGGCCAACCCGTGGTGCTGGAATACAAGCCCGGCGCGGGCGGGGCGATCGCCTCGGCGCAACTGGCCCGCGCCAAGCCTGATGGCTACACGCTGCTGATGGTGCTGGCCGCGCACGCCATCAACCCCAGCCTGTACCCGTCTCTGCCTTACGACACACGGAAGGACTTCGCGCCGGTCTCGCTGGTGGCGACCTTGCCGATGCTGGTGGCCGCGCCCCTGAGCACGCCGGCCAACAACATTGCCGAGCTGATCGCCTACGGCAAGAGCCATCCCGGCAAGCTCAGCTTTGCGTCGGCCGGCAACGGCAATACCAGCCATCTGGCTGCCGAGATGTTCAAGAGCCAGACGGGCGCCGACATGATGCACGTGCCCTACAAAGGCAGCGGCCCGGCCGTGGTGGCGCTGTTGGGCGGCGAGGTCTCGTTGATGTTCGACAGCATTTCCACGTCGCTGCCGCAGGTGCAGGCTGGCAAGTTGAAGGCGCTTGCGGTGACGGGCGAGCGTCGCTCGCCCCTGCTGCCCGATGTGCCTACCGTGGCCGAGACCGTGCCCGGCTTCGTGGTGAACGGCTGGTACGGCGTGTTGGCGCCCGCGGGCACCCCGCCCGCCGTGGTCAATACCCTAAGCCGCGCCATCGCCGACGCGGTGGCGGTGCCCGCCTTGAAGCAGCAACTGATGGGCTATGGCTACGAAACGGTCGGGTCCACGCCGGAAGCCTTTGCCAGCCATATCGATCGCGAACTGGATACGTGGAAGCAGGCGGTTCAGCAGTCGGGCGCCAAAGTGAATTGACGTCTGTCTTTCACCAGCAGGATATGTGGCGCGGCAGTGCCAGTATGTTCCCCGCGCGTTTCCTTTGAGAACTTTCTCATATTGCTTGCCGAGTGAAATCGAAACAATGACCGCCATCCCCCTCTTGGGGAAACAGGCATTCGGAGATTTCGGTGAACAAGAAGATTGTTGCAGCACGTTTGGCCTTCTCGTCCCTGCTGTTGTGCGGCAGCGCGATGGCAGCGGATGTGAAGTTGGTATTCACGGGCGATGTGTCTTCGTCTACCTGCTCAATAGACAGCGGAAATGGTGACGGCCAATACTTGAAGGCTGTGCCGCTGCCCACTGTCAGCGCCCGAGCACTGGCCAAGCAGAACGATGTGGCTGGCCGCGAACTCGTCACGCTGGAGCTGTCCGGTTGCACCGGCACCAAGGTTCGCACTCGCTTCAACCGCGGTGCCAACGTGGATGCCGTCACCGGCGCCCTGATCAACCAGGCACTGGTAGGTAATGGCCCGGTTTCGTCCGCCCAGGTGCAGTTGCTGAACAGCAAGTACCAACCGATCAATCTGTCTACCGACGCAGGCGCTGAAACCGTCAATATTGAATCGGGTACCGCCAAGCTGGAGTTCTACGCCCAGTACCTCGCCGCCACACCCGGCACCACGCCCGGCAAGGTGGAAACCGAAGTGCTGCTTGACCTGATCTACGAATGACGCCGAACCCCCTTGAGCGTACGCTCGGGGGGCTTTTGGACCGTGCAAGTCAGGTGAGACGACGCCATTTAGGCGCGTTGCTGCTCCTGGCTTGCGCTTTCCTGCTGCCCCCGGAAGCCCGATCCAACGTGGTGATCGGCGGCACGCGAATCATCTATCCCGCTGCCGAGCGCGAAGTCACATTGCGCCTGACCAATGAAGGCGGCAAGCCGGCGTTGGTGCAGGCCTGGATAGACGACGGCGACCTGGATTCAAACCCCGACGAAACCGACGTGCCCTTCGTGATCATGCCGCCGCTGGCGCGTGTCAATCCGCGCATGGGCCAGACGCTGCGCATTGCCTACATTCCTCAACCTGGCGTTGCGACGGATCGCGAATCCGTGTTCTGGATGAACGCGCTTGACGTTCCACCCCTGCCATCCGCCCAGGTTGCAAACCACATGCAATTGGCTTTCCGCAGCCGTATCAAACTGTTCTTCCGCCCCGCCGGCCTGTCCGGCACGCCTCGCGAAGCCGCCGAGCGCCTCAATTGGCGCGTGGTGGTCACCAGCAAGGGCGCGGCGCTGAAAGTGCGCAATGACAGCGCATTCCATGTGTCGCTGACCGCTGTGACCGTGCGGCTTGGTAATGGACGTGACGTTACCGTGCCTGCCCAAATGTTGTCGCCCCGCTCCGTGACGGATCTGGGCCTTGGAAAACTGTCGAATGCGGCGGGCGCCAAGGGCGCGGTGGCGTTTGAATGGATCAACGACTATGGCGCCGCCGAGCGGCGCGAAAGTCCGCTTGAGCCGTAGGCCGCGCCGTGCATCGTCACGTACGGTTGAGCAGCGCATTCCTGCTTTTTACCGGTTTGCTCAGCACCACGCTCCAAGCCCAGGAACCGGTTGAGTTCAATCCTGCGTTCTTTGGTGGACGCAACGGGAAAGCGGTCGATTTGTCGCGCTTTCAGGGCGGCAATGCGCTGACTCCCGGGGTCCATCAACTGGACCTCTATCTGAACGGCAACCACGTCGGGCGGCAGCAGGTCCGGGTGCGCGTGGGTGATACCGCCTCCCCGACGACCGCCACGCCGGCCACCACCGCAGCGCGTGCCGACGCCCAACCCTGCCTGCCCATGAAGGTGTATGAGCGGATCGGCGTCAACACCCCCCTGCTGAACGCGGAGCAGGCCGTGCCGGTGTCCGACGATCAATGCGTGGGGCTGGACGGCCTGCCGCCTTCCAGCCGCTTTGATGTGGATATGTCAGAGCTGCGCGCCAACCTTTCCATTCCGCAGATTTATATCAAGTCCACGGCGCGCGGCTACGTGCCGCCCGACGAGTGGGACGCCGGCATCAATGCGGGCTTTCTTGGCTATGCCATCAATCTGTCGTCCAATCGCTATGCCAAGCAAGACAATCGACAGTTCTACAGCAGCGTGAATACGGGCGTGAATCTGGGGGCATGGCGCTTGCGGCACAGCGGGTCTTTCAGCCATACAAGCAAAGCCGGCGCTTCCGGGGGCAGCCACTATCAGGCGCTAAGCAGCTATGTGCAGCGCGACGCCACGCCATTCAGCGCGCAGTTGACCCTGGGGCAGTTCTACACGCCTGGCAATATCTTTGACAGCATTCCCTACACCGGCATCCAACTCAGCAGCGACGAACGAATGCTGCCCGATTCCATGCGCGGTTTTGCGCCCGTGGTGCGTGGCGTGGCCGACACCACGGCCAAGGTCAGCGTGCGCCAGGGCAACAACCTGCTGTATGAAACCACCGTGTCGCCCGGGCCGTTCGCCATCGATGACCTGTACAACACCGGCTATGCCGGTGACCTGGACGTCACGATCACCGAGGCCGATGGGCGCACCAAGCGCTTCGTGGTGCCCTATGCGTCGGTGGCGCAGTTGCTGCGGCCGGGTAGCTCGCGGTTCAGCCTGACGGGCGGTCGCTATCGCGACGACACCCTGAATGCGCCGCCCGCGTTCTTGCAAGGCACCTACCAACGGGGGCTGTCCGACACGGTGACCGGCTACGGCGGCATCATTGCCGCGCAACAGTACCGCGCGCTGCAAGGTGGGCTGGCGCTAAGCACGCCGCTGGGCGCGCTGGCGGCGGATCTGACGCAATCGCGCGCCACCCACGTTCGCGATGCCGGCCAACAGGAAGGCGGCGCCGCAAGTGGCCGCAGCCTGCGCTTGAGCTACAGCAAGCTGCTGGAACCCACGTCAACGAACTTCAGCGTGGTGGGGTATCGGTTCTCAAGCGAGGGTTATCTGAGCCTGGGCGAGTTTGCGCGCCGTAGCGGCAGGACGTCGGCGGGCGGGCCTGGCAGCGAGTCATATAGAAGCTGGGCCTACGGCGACAAAGAGCGCAGCCGCTTGCAATTCAACATCAGCCAACCCTTGGGCGAGGCTTGGGGCCAGGTGGCCCTGTCCGGCGTGGCGCAGAACTATTGGGGCCGCGATCGGCGCCGTGACACCAGCTTTTACGCAGGCTATTCCAATGGCTTTCGTTGGGGCAGCCTGAGCATCAGCGTGACGCGCACGCGCGACGACATCGGGCGCTTCGGCAATCAGTACCTGTTGAGCTTGAGCGTGCCGCTGGGACGCGGTTCGAACTCACCGACACTGAGAACATCGCTGAGCGCGCAAGGCAAGGACGAGCGCAGCGTCAATGCGTCGTTGAGCGGATCCGCCGGCGATTCCGGGCAGTTTGGCTATTCGCTCTACGGGTCGCAAGATCGCAACGACGGACAAGGCAGCGCCAACCAGGGCGGCAGCCTGCGCTACGACACCGGCCACGCCAGCTACAACCTGTCGGGCAGTCGCGGCAACAACTATCGCCAAATGGGCGCCGGCATGCGCGGCATGCTGGTGGCGCATGCCGGCGGCATCAACGCCACGCAAAGCCAGGGCGAAACCATGGCCGTGCTTGAGGCGCCCAGTGCCGAAGGCGCGGCGATCGTCTCGGGATCGCGCGGACGCATCGCCGGCAATGGCTACGGGGTCGTGGCCGGCCTGATGCCCTATCGCCGTAACGACGTGGCGCTGGATCCCAAGGGCACGTCGCAAGATGTCGAATTGGAAATGACGTCGCAACAGGTCGCGCCACGCGCCGGGGCCGTCGTGTTGTTGCGCTATCCCACCGTGGTGGGGCGTCCGATGCTGCTGAAGCTTGTACGCGAACGCGGGGCAAGCATCCCGATGGGGGCCGAACTCTGCATCGTGGGCAGCGATACGGTCACGCTGGTCGGTCAAGGCGGGCGGGCATTCGTGCGTGGCTTGCAGGGCGGCGAGCAACTGATCGCCAAATGGGGCGAGGGCAGTGACCAGCAATGCTGGGCAAGTTATCAGGTCAACGAACAAGCGGGCGTGGGCGACACGCACTACCCGCAATTGGAATTACCTTGCGTAGCGCCGTCGCCTAGGCAGTGGGAAGTGAAGCATCCATGAAAGCAGTCATCCGCCAGGCCAGCCTTGCGCTGTTGTTGACGTCGTTGGGCGGTTCGGCCTGGGCGGCGTGCACGGGCGATCGGCTCGTCACCACGATCACCGAGCAACAGCTTGACGCGGTCAGGCCGGCGCGTGATGCGCCCGTGGGCAGCACGATCCACACTCTCTCAATTGACGGTGGGGTGGCCAAGGTTCAGTGCACCTCCATCCGAGACTTGTTCACCTATGGCTTCGTGACGAACCTGGGCGCGGTTCCGGGTCAAGACAAGGTCTACGCGTCCGGCATTCCCGGCATCGGCGTGCGCATCTTCTGGCCACATGAGGGCGGGGTGTACCTGCCGTCGCCGATGACCCCCAAAAAGGCGCTTGGCCCTTGGGAATACCACCCACCGCAGATCTTCACGATCGAGTTCATCAAAACCGGGCCCATCCAGTCCGGTGTCTCGGGAGACCTGCGTGTCGAAGTCAGATACGGCAGCCTGCTCAGCAATCTGATCGTCTTCAACAACCTGCGCTACGACGCAAAAATCAGAAGCTGCCTGCCGACGAAAAGTGAACAACAGGTTGATCTATTGCCGATTCGTGCCCGCGATCTGGGTCATGTGGGCGCGACGGCGGCGCCCAAGGCATTCGTTATTGATCTGGCGTGCGACCCGGGTGTGAAGGTGGCGTATCGGATCGACGCACCGGACCAGGAAAACAACGTGATCAAGAACTCCACCCTAGATGGAATGGCAAAGGGGGTGGGGCTGCAACTGCTGATGGGCGACGTCGGCAGCAATGTCGTCCAGCCGCTGGAGACGCGCACCGAGATCCCGTCCACGCCCCACGCAGGCCCGGTCATCGTGTCGATTCCCTTGGGCGCGCGCTACTACCAGACCGAACCCAAGATCACGGGCGGTCCGGTCAGCGCGACCGCCACGGTCACGCTGTTCTACGAGTAGCGCACGCTGTGGCGCGCCTGCGCGCTACACCGTCAACACGCAATCCAAGGCTTCGGGCGCATTCAGCTTGACGCGGAACGCGCGCAGCTCGTCGCGCCGGAATACATGCACCGTCACGCGGTCGCCGGGCAGATACTGCGACAGCAGCATGTCCAGGCCCGCCGGCGATTCCACCCGCAACCCGTCCAACGCCACCAGCACGTCGCCCGCCGACAACCCACCCTTGTGGCCCGCGCCGCCTTCCAGCACCGTGGCGAGCGTCACCGCGTCCCCCTGCTTGCGGGGGCGAACATCCAGAGTCGGAATATTCATGGCCGTCTTCCATTGCAGCGTGATGCCTTGATCGGCCAGCAGGTCAGCCAAGGGCACATCCGCCGTGCCGTAGGCATGGCGCGCGATGAAGCGCCGGGTGTCGACGCCGGTGGCTTCCCGGATCAGGCCGGGCAGCGCGTCTTCGGGCAGACCTTGTGGCTTGCCCTGATAAAAGTCGCGGCCATAGCGCTCCCACAGCAGGCGCATCACGTCGTCCAGCGAATGCGCGTTGGCGCTTTCGCGGCGGATCAACAAGTCCAGCCCCAATGCCACCAGCGCGCCCTTGGTGTAATAGCTGACCAGCGCGTTGGGCGAATTTTCGTCTTGCTTGTAATAGCGCGTCCAGGCGTCGAAAGAGCTTTCGGCAACCGATTGCTTGGTGCGGCCTGGGGTACGGGCCACGCTGGTGATGGTCTTGGCGAGCAGACGCAGATACTCCGTTTGCGTGATGACGCCGGAACGCAGCAGCAGCAGATCGTCGTAATAAGACGTGAAGCCTTCGAACACCCACAGCAGGCGGGTCAGGTCGGGTTGCTCCAGATGGTAGGGGGCAAAGGCCTGCGGCTTGATGCGCTTGACGTTCCAGGTGTGGAAGTATTCATGGCTGACCAGGCCGAGAAACCCGCGATAGCCTTCGCCCTGGCCTTGCTGACCCAGCACGGGCAGGTCCTTGCGCGCCGTCATCAGCGCGGTGCTGGCGCGATGCTCCAGGCCGCCGTAGCCGTCGCCCGTGACCATGGTCATGAAGACGTAGCGGTTGGAACTGTCCAGGAAGGGCGCGCGCTTGGTGCGCGGTTCGAAGAATTCAATCTGCGTGTCGCAAATTTTCTTCACGTCGGCCGCGATGCGCGCCAGGTCCAGATTGGGGGCAACGCCCGTGAAGACCAGTTCGTGCTCGGCGCCGTGGGACGTAAAGCGGGCAACCTGCGGTGTGCCCATTTCCACCGGATGATCGATCAGCGCGTCGTAGTCGGGCGCCTGGTACAGGCCGAAGCCGTGGCGGCGTGCCGCGCCGCGTTGGCCCGCCGCTTCGGGCAGGCTGGTGTACACCTTCCAGCCGTCGATGCCGCGCGGGGGCGCCAGATCCACCAGGCAGGGCAGGTGATCTTGCCCATGCACACGCAGGAACACGCTGGTGCCGTTGAAGAAGCCGTGGGTTTCGTCCAGGTGCGCGCCGCGCACCGATAAGTCCCAGGCATACACCACGTACTCCACCCGCAGCGGGCCGTCGGTGGGCGCGACCTGCCAGGTGTGGTTGTCGATCTTGTCGACAATCATGCGGCGCGAGCCCGCGTGAGCCGTCACGGATTCGATCTGGCGCGAGAAGTCGCGGATCAGGTAGCTGCCAGGAATCCAGGCCGGCAGCGACAAGCGCTGGCCGTCCGGGGAGGGGGCGTCGATCGTTAGGGTTATCCGGTAGCGGTGTCCGGCCGGGTCATGGGGCGTCAGGCGGTAAAGTACGGGGCAAGCGTTGTCTTTTTTCATGCTCGTATCTTATTTCATACTTCCTACTGGAGACATTCAATGAGCGAGTCGTTTGTACTGGTCGAAACCCGGGGCCGCGTCGGCCTGCTGACGCTGAACCGCCCCAAGGCGCTCAATGCGCTGAACGATCAACTGATGGATGAGCTCGGCGCGGCGTTGCTGGCGTTCGAGGCCAATGCCGACATCGGCTGCGTGGTCATCACCGGCAGCGAAAAGGCCTTTGCCGCGGGCGCGGACATCGGCGCCATGAAAGACTGGTCGTACATGGACGTGTACGGCAGCGAATACATCACCCGCAACTGGGAAACCCTGAAGCGCATTCGCAAGCCCGTGATCGCCGCCGTGGCCGGCTACGCCTTGGGCGGCGGCTGCGAACTGGCCATGATGTGCGACATCATCATCGCCGCCGACACGGCCAAGTTCGGCCAGCCCGAAATCAAGCTGGGCGTGATTCCCGGCGCGGGCGGCACGCAGCGCCTGCCGCGCGCCGTGGGCAAGGCCAAGGCCATGGACATGGCCCTGACCGCCCGCATGATGGGCGCCGAGGAAGCCGAACGCGCCGGCCTGGTGTCGCGCGTGGTCGCCGCCGACAAGCTGATGGAAGAAGCGCTGGACGCCGCAACCGTCATCGCGTCGATGTCGCTGCCGTCCGTCATGATGGCCAAGGAATGCGTGAACCGCGCGTTCGAAGGGTCCTTGAACGAAGGCCTGTTGTTCGAGCGCCGCGTGTTCCATTCCCTGTTCGCCACGGAAGACCAGAAGGAAGGGATGGCCGCATTCACCGAAAAGCGCAAACCGGACTTTAAACACCGTTAAGGCTTGTTACTGCCGCAAAACGCTTGCGGTTCTGTCGCAGAAAGCCCAGCGCGCCCACTCCGGCGCGCTTTTTCATGGGCGCGAGGGTGTTGCGTGGCCGTTGCGCCTTGAAACGTCTGGGCAGCACCTTGTTGCAGGCTTCTTCCCTATGCTGGTTAAGCGTCATCAAGAGGTGCCGCGCCAGAGCGGCTTGCCCCACTGGCAAGTCCCGCGCGGCGGCTCGCTAGCAAACAAAATCAAGAAGGAGCCTTGCATGCGTACATTTATTGCTCGCCGCCGGTGGTCGACCGCGGTACTAGCCGGCGCGTTGAGCGCCTGCGCCATGACCGCCACCCAGGCTCAAGCGCCGCAGTCCACGCTGCGGCTGGTCTCTGAAACGCCGTATCCGGCGTCGTCCGCGCCCGCCCCGCAAATGAGCGAGCAGGAACTGCGCGACACGGCAATCGACGCCTACGTCTACGCCTATCCGATGGTGCTGATGGAACTGGCGCGCCGCAAGGCCACCGCCGTGCAGACACCCCTGGATGGCCGCGCGCCGGTCAACCAGTTCGGCCACAAGACCGCGTTCCCGGATCCGCGCGCCGCCGACACCCCGTGGCCCAGCGCCGATGCGTTGTATTCCAGCCTGTGGTTCGACGTGTCGCAAGCGCCCTTGATCGTGAACCTGCCGGATACCGGCGGCCGATACTCGGTGCTGTCGGCACTGGATATGTGGAGCGACGTGTTCGCCTCGCGCGGCACCCGCACCAACGGACCCGGCGCGCAGTCGTTTGCCATCGTCGGCCCCAATTGGCAGGGCAGCGTGCCCGCGGGTGTCGATGTCATCCACAGCCCCACCTCCACGGGTTGGCTGATCGGCTGGACGCAGGCCAAGGGTCCGCAGGACTATGCCGCCGTCAATCAGATTCAGGCAGGCATGACGGCCTCGCCGATGATGGCGCCGATGGCCGCGACCTCGACCGCTGCTTCGCGCAACCGCAACGCCGGCAACGCCTACCCGCAAACCGGCTCGCGCGTGGGCTCGGCCCCCATCGGCAGCAGCCTGCCCATGCCAATGCCGGTGAACGTGCCCGACGGCACGCCCGCCGAACAAGCGGCCAGCATGGACGCGGCCTCGTTCTTTACGCTGTTCTTTGACGTGCTGCGCAACAACCCGCCGCACGCCAACGACACGCCGATGCTTGAGCGCATGCGCCGCATTGGGCTCGACAGCCGTCAACCGTTCTCGTACGGGCGCTTGAGCCCGGCCGTGCAACAGGCGCTGGCCGACGCGCAACCGCTGGCAGGCCGTCGCATCGCGGATGGCGTATCGCGTTTGGGTACGCCGATCAATAACTGGAACACCGTGCTGTCGGGCATCGGTACCTATGGCACCGACTATTCCCGACGTGCCGCGATTGCCTACGCGGGCTTGGGGGCGCCCACGCCGGAAGATGTGCTGTATCCGGTGACCATGTCGGACTCCAAGGGCCGCCAGCTGGATTCGGACGAAGACTACGTGCTGCATTTCGACAAGGGGCAACTGCCGCCGGCCAATGCGTTCTGGTCGCTGCATGTCTATAACGACAAGCACGGTTTTGCTGAAAACCCCGCCAACCGCTACGTGCTGCGCAGCACCGATGAGCTGAAGTACAACGACGACGGTTCGCTGGACATCTATATCCAACGTCGGGATCCGGGCGACAGGAAGCGTTCGAACTGGGTCAGCACGCCGGCTGCCGACGGCCCGTTCCTCTTGAGCATGCGTCTGTATTGGCCGCAGAATACGGCGCTGGACGGTCTTTGGGCGCCGCCGCCGGTCAGGGAAGACTGATCATGGGCGCGGTTTAGAACCGCCTGCCGGAACCAAAAGCGGCCCTTCGATGAAGGGCCGCTTTTTCGTGCCCACGCCGCGCTGCGCAAGGCTTGCGCAGCGCGTGGCCAGCCCCGGTTCGCGTCCCTAATTTCGATGCGGCCGGGGACGTTGCGCGCACCTTACAAACTCCCGAAAGTTCATTTGCTTGGGTAAAAAGATTCAAGCTATACTCTGCGGGTTTGACGCTTGCGGGATAAGAACACGTGGCGGCCGGGTAGGTAAAAGTAGTTGAAAAACACTGCTTTTGCGCAGGCTAGCCGGTTCTGACAGGGGCAAGAAGTAGCGGGGTGTTTGATGCATGAGCCAATGCAAAACTCGATGCAAAGCGCAATGCAAAGCAAAATGCAAGATGCGCAGCAACGAGGGTTGTCGGGCCAGGGTGGGGATGGAGCAGGTGGTGGTGGCATCTACAGTGATGGCATCAACGATGACGACATCAAGGTCCTGGTTCTAAGCGACGCGGATCGCGTGGCGCTGAATGCTCAGGCAAGCCGCGGTCTCCTGTTGGCACTGGCGGCGCAAGGCGCCATGGGGCTCGCAGCAGCGGTAATTGCGGGAGTTGTCGGAGGGGCGGCGGCTGGTTGGTCGGCGCTGGCGGGGGCGGGAGCGTATTTCATACCCAATGCATTGTTTGCATTGCGCCTGGCTGTCAGTGTTCGGGCCGGTAAAGCCAATCCCTTTACCTTTCTCTCTGGTGAGTTGATCAAGTTGTTCGCAACCGCATTGCTGTTGTGGATGCTTTCGCGTGTGGCACAGGACAGTCTGGTTTGGCCTGCCGCATTGCTGGGTCTGATACTCACATTGAAGGGTTATCTCTTGCTCTTGATGTTCCGCAAGTTGTCTTAGCGCCGAGCAGTAAGTAGCGGCAAACGTGATCGTGGAATCGTCCGACTCGCAAGGGTTCGGGCATACAGCAAATAGGGTAGGATTCAAATGGCTGCTGCCAGCGACGTGTCGCCTCAGTCCGCGTATATTCAGCATCACCTGGTGCATCTGAACAATACCGGTGAAAAACAGAGCGCAATTGCTCAGTTCAACGTCATCAATTACGACTCGTTGTTCTGGTCCGGCCTGATGGGTCTGATCGTCATTTTCTTTCTGTGGCGCGCTGCTCGCCGCGCCACCAGTGGCGTACCGACCCGCTTCCAGGCTTTCGTGGAAATGATCGTCGACATGGTCGACGACCAGGCCAAGGGCATCGTCCACAACGCCAAAAGCCGTCTTTTCATCGCCCCGCTGGCGCTCACCGTGTTCCTCTGGATCATCCTGATGAACGCGCTGGACTTGCTGCCGGTTGACCTGTTGCCCTCCATCTGGCGCCTGACCGGCCTGGGTGCGCATCACGGCGATCCCCTCTATTACCACCGCATTCTGCCGACGGCCGACCTGAACGTGCCGATGGGCATGTCGCTGGGCGTGCTGCTGCTGATGTTCTATTACGGCATCAAGATCAAGCACCCGGGTGGCTTCGTCAAAGAACTGTTCACCGCGCCGTTCCATGCGCATGGCCTGGGCGCCATCGTGCTGGCCCCGTTCAACCTGCTGCTGAACTTGATCGAATACGCCGCCAAGTCCGTGTCGCTGGGCATGCGGTTGTTCGGCAACATGTTCGCCGGCGAACTGATTTTCATGCTGATCGCCCTGCTGGGTGGCGCCTGGACCGGCTTTAACGGTGCCAGCATCGGCTTGGGAATCGGTCACATCCTGGCCGGCTCCATCTGGGCGATCTTCCACATCCTGATCGTCCTTCTGCAGGCCTTCATCTTCATGATGCTGACGCTGGTGTATCTCGGCCAGGCACACGAAGGCCACTGATCCCCGAATTTCCCGCGCTGGTCATCCGGCCAGCGTGGGATAGCAAGATTATCTTGCATTGAGCTGTACCCCTTATTTTCAATTTTTGACTTCAGATTTCTAACCAAGGAGTTGTCATGACCAACGTCGCTTTCGTTGCCCTCGCTTGCGGTCTCATCATCGGTTTGGGTGCTATCGGCGCTTGCATCGGCATCGCATTGATGGGCGGCAAGTATCTGGAAGCTTCGGCTCGTCAGCCTGAGCTGATGAACGCTCTGCAAACGAAGATGTTCCTGCTGGCCGGCCTGATCGACGCGGCATTCCTGATCGGCGTGGGTATTGCCATGCTGTTCGCCTTCGCCAACCCGTTCGTCGGTTAAGGCAGCGCCCGCCGGCGAATAGGCGGGTCATGACGTTGGCGGCGATGTGGGCAACAGCCCCGTCGCCGGCCAGCAAAGTATCGAGTGCTCCGTGACGCCCCTTTCCGGGTGCGGTCGGAGCCGCAAGGTGTTAAAGGAACGACCGTGAATCTGAACGCGACGATCATTTTCCAGATGCTCGTGTTCTTCGTTCTGGGCTGGTTCACGATGAAATTCGTGTGGCCTCCTCTGACGAAGGCGATGGACGAGCGCCGCCAAAAAATCGCCGACGGCCTTGCCGCCGCCGAGAAGGGCAAGGCCGATTTGGCTCAAGCCCAGGCGCGTGTCAGTCTGATCGAGGCTTCTGCCAAGTCCGAAAACCACGCCCGCATCATCGAGGCCGAGAAGCAAGCTGCCTCCCTGATCGAGCAAGCCCGCCGTGAAGCGGAAGCTGAACGCGCCCGTATCGTGGCCCAAGCCGCTCAGGATGCCGCGCAGGAAGTCCAGCGCGCTCGTGACTCGCTGCGCGACGATGTTGCCGCGCTGGCTGTCAAGGGTGCTGAACAGATCCTCAAGCGCGAGGTTGACGCCCGCGCCCACGCCGAGCTGCTCAACCAGCTTCGCGCGCAGCTTTAATCCGGGACCGTCATGGCTGAACTTTCCACTGTTGCCCGGCCCTACGCTGAAGCGCTCTTCAGCGCAGCGCGCGACGACAAGGCCGGCTTGCCGGCCTGGGCCGACCTGGTCAGCGAAATGTCGCAGGTCGCCTCCAACCCCGACGTGCGCGAGGCCATGGCCGACCCGCGTCTGGGTGACAAGCAGCGCGTCGAGCTGTTCTCCGGCCTGATCAAGGCCGAACTGCCGCAGGCCGCCCGTAATTTCATCGAGCTGCTGGTTGAAAACGACCGGCTGCTGCTGCTGCCCGACATCGCCACGCAATTCGTGGTGCTGCGCAATCGTCACGAGGGCACGGCGCAGGCGGAAATCACCAGCGCGTTCGAACTGAGCGACGCCCAGGTCAAAGACCTGGTCGACGCGCTCGAACAAAAATTCGGCCTCAAGCTCAAGCCCAACGTCACCGTCGACCAGTCGTTGATCGGCGGCGTGCGCGTGGCTGTCGGTGACCAGGTGCTCGATACTTCCGTACAAGCCCAATTGGTCCGCATGCGCGATCAGCTCGCCGCTTAAGGCAACTAACAGGATTCCAGGAGTCAATATGCAACTCAATCCCTCCGAGATCAGCGAACTGCTCAAGAGCCGCATCGAGGGCCTGGGCGCTTCGGCTGATGTCCGTACTCAGGGCACCGTCGTGTCCGTGACCGACGGTATTACCCGCATCCACGGCTTGTCCGACGTGATGCAGGGCGAAATGCTCGAATTTCCCAACAACGTTTTCGGTCTGGCGCTCAACCTCGAGCGCGACTCCGTCGGCGCCGTTATTCTGGGCGACTACACCGGCATCTCCGAAGGCGACCAGGTCAAGACGACCGGCCGCATTCTGGAAGTTCCGGTTGGTCCGGAACTGAAAGGCCGCGTGGTGAACACGCTGGGCGAGCCGATCGACGGCAAGGGCCCGGTCAACGCCAAGGAAACCGACATCATTGAAAAAGTGGCGCCTGGCGTTATTGCCCGCCGCTCGGTGTCGCAGCCGCTGCAAACCGGCGTCAAGGCTATCGACTCGATGGTGCCGATCGGCCGTGGCCAGCGCGAGCTGATCATTGGCGACCGCCAAACCGGCAAGACCGCTGTCGCCGTCGACACGATCATCAGCCAGAAGGGCAAGGGCGTCACCTGCGTGTACGTCGCTATCGGCCAGAAGGCTTCCACGATCAACAACGTGGTGCGCAAGCTGGAAGAGCACGGCGCGATGGAATACACCATCGTCGTGGCCGCTTCGGCTTCGGACTCGGCCGCCATGCAATACCTGGCCGCCTACGCCGGTTGCACGATGGGCGAATACTTCCGCGATCGTGGCGAAGACGCCCTGATCGTTTATGACGACCTGACCAAGCAAGCCTGGGCCTACCGCCAGGTGTCGCTGCTGCTGCGCCGTCCGCCGGGCCGTGAAGCCTACCCGGGCGACGTGTTCTACCTGCACTCGCGTCTGCTGGAACGTGCTGCCCGCGTGAACGAAGACTACGTCGAAAAGTTCACCAACGGCGCCGTCAAGGGCAAGACCGGTTCGCTGACCGCACTGCCGATCATCGAAACGCAAGCCGGCGACGTGTCCGCCTTCGTTCCGACCAACGTGATCTCGATCACCGACGGCCAGATCTTCCTGGAAACCGACCTGTTCAACGCCGGTGTCCGCCCCGCCATCAACGCCGGTATCTCGGTGTCGCGTGTGGGTGGTGCTGCGCAGACCAAGGTCGTCAAGAAGCTGTCCGGCGGTATCCGTACCGACTTGGCGCAGTACCGTGAACTGGCCGCCTTCGCGCAGTTCGCTTCCGACCTGGACGACGCCACCCGTCGCCAGCTGGAACGCGGCAAGCGCGTGGTCGAACTGCTCAAGCAGCCGCAATACCAGCCGCTGCAAGTGTGGGAACTGGCCGTCACGCTGTACACGGTCAACAACGGCTACCTGGATGACGTGGACGTGGCCCAAGTGCTGTCGTTCGAGAAGTCGCTGAAGGATCAACTGAAGGCCAAGCATGCGGCCATGATCCAGCGCATCGAAGACACCAAGGAACTGTCCAAGGACGACGAGGCCGAACTGGCCACCGCCGTTCAGGAATTCAAGAAGCACGGTGCTTTTTAAGAAAGTGATGGGTTAGGCGTCTGCAACGCCTCACCCGTCCTTACCGGATGGTTGAGGCGTGAGCGGAACCCATCGGCCAGTCTTCACAGGAAAGCGCAATGCCCGGAATTAAGGAAATCCGAACCAAGATCAAGAGCGTGCAAAACACGCGCAAGATCACCAAGGCGATGGAAATGGTCGCCGCATCCAAAATGCGCAAGGCGCAGGAACGGATGCGTGCTGGTCGTCCGTACGCCACCAAGGTGCGCGAGATTGCTGCGCACCTGATGCAGGCCAACCCCGAGTACAGCCACCCGTACCTGGTCGAACGCGAAGTCAAGGCGGTCGGCGTGGTCATGGTGACGACTGACAAGGGTTTGTGCGGCGGCTTGAACACCAACATCACTCGCGTGACGTTGGGCAAGCTGAAAGAGTTCGAGAAAAACGGCATCGCCGTGCAAGCGACCGCTTTCGGCAACAAGGGCGTGGGTGTGCTGACCCGTATCGGCGCCAAACTGGTTTCCCAGGAAGTGCAACTGGGCGACAAGCCGCAACTGGACCGCCTGCTGGGCGCGATCAAGGTGCAGCTGGACGCCTACCTGGAAGGCCGCATCGATGCGCTGTACGTGGCTTCGACCCGCTTCGTCAACACGATGAAGCAGGAGCCGTTGTTCTTGCGTCTGCTGCCGTTGGCCAGTGGTTTGGACGATCCGTATCAATCGGGTGCCGAGAGCCTGGCCAAGACGTCGGAAGTGAAGTCGGACTACAGCTGGGATTACATCTACGAACCCGACGCCCGTAGCGTGATCGACGACCTGCTGCAGCGTTACGTTGAAGGCCTGCTGTATCAAGCCGTGGCCGAGAACATGGCTTCGGAGCAGTCGGCCCGGATGGTCGCCATGAAGGCGGCGTCGGACAACGCCAAGAAGGTCATCGGAGAGCTGCAACTGGTCTACAACAAGACCCGTCAGGCCGCGATCACCAAGGAAATTTCGGAAATCGTAGGGGGCGCTGCCGCCGTGTAAGGCAGGCAGCTCCCATCTAAAGCTATCAAGCAAGGAATCGACATGAGCAACGGAACCATCGTTCAGTGCATCGGCGCCGTGGTGGATATTCAGTTCCCCCGCGATCACATGCCCAAGATCTATGAGGCGCTTACCCTGGCCGACGACGAGTCCTCCTCGTTCGCCGAGAAGGGTCTGACGCTGGAAGTGCAGCAACAGTTGGGCGACGGCGTGGTGCGTACCATTGCGCTGGGTTCCAGCGACGGCCTGCGCCGCGGCATGCAAGTCACCGGCACCGGCGCCCCGATCTCGGTGCCCGTCGGCACCGGCACGCTGGGCCGCATCATGGACGTGCTGGGTCGTCCCATCGACGAAGCCGGCCCGATCCAACACGAAGAAAAGCGTGGCATCCACCAACCGGCTCCCCGTTTCGACGAACTGTC
Organism: Achromobacter spanius; assembly: GCF_029637605.1. Taxonomy (NCBI): domain Bacteria; kingdom Pseudomonadati; phylum Pseudomonadota; class Betaproteobacteria; order Burkholderiales; family Alcaligenaceae; genus Achromobacter; species Achromobacter spanius. Next base: position 4,921,894 of record NZ_CP121261.1, read on the forward strand.
GCCGTCGGTGGAACTGCTGGAAACCGGCATCAAGGTTATTGACTTGGTCTGCCCGTTCGCAAAGGGCGGCAAGGTCGGCCTGTTCGGCGGCGCCGGCGTGGGCAAGACCGTGAACATGATGGAACTCATCAACAACATCGCCAAGCAGCACAGCGGTTTGTCGGTGTTTGCCGGCGTGGGTGAGCGTACCCGCGAAGGCAACGACTTCTACCACGAAATGGAAGAGTCGAACGTTCTGGACAAGGTTGCGATGGTGTTCGGTCAGATGAACGAACCCCCGGGCAACCGTCTGCGCGTGGCGCTGACCGGCCTGACGATGGCCGAGAAGTTCCGTGACGAAGGCCGCGACATCCTGTTCTTCGTGGACAACATCTACCGCTACACCCTGGCCGGTACCGAAGTGTCCGCACTGCTGGGCCGTATGCCGTCGGCCGTGGGCTACCAGCCCACGCTGGCTGAAGAAATGGGCAAGCTGCAAGAGCGCATCACGTCGACCAAGACCGGTTCGATCACGTCCATCCAGGCCGTGTACGTCCCTGCGGATGACTTGACCGACCCGTCGCCTGCCACGACCTTCCAGCATTTGGACTCCACCGTCGTGCTGTCGCGTGACATCGCTTCGCTGGGTATCTACCCGGCCGTGGACCCGCTGGATTCGTCCAGCCGCCAGCTCGACCCGCAAGTCGTTGGCGAAGAGCACTACGCGGTTGCCCGTGGCGTGCAGCAAACGCTGCAACGCTACAAGGAACTGCGCGACATCATCGCGATTCTGGGCATGGACGAACTGTCGCCCGAAGACAAGCAGGCCGTGGCCCGCGCGCGTAAGATCCAGCGCTTCCTGTCGCAGCCGTTCCACGTTGCTGAAGTGTTCACCGGCTCGCCCGGCAAGTACGTTCCGCTGGCCGAAACCATCCGTGGTTTCAAGATGATCGTGGACGGCGAGTGCGATGCACTGCCGGAACAGGCCTTCTACATGGTCGGTTCGATCGACGAGGCCTTCGAGAAGGCCAAGAAACTGCAATAAGGAACCGATATGGCTACCCTGCATGTGGATGTCGTCAGCGCAGAGGAAGCGATCTTCTCCGGTGAGGCGAAGTTCGTGGTGCTGCCTGGCGAAGCGGGTGAACTGGGCATCTTGCCCGGCCACACCCCGCTGATTTCGCGCATACGCCCCGGCACGGTCAAGATCGTTCGTGCCGACCAAGGCGAGGAAAACATCTTCGTCGCCGGGGGCATTCTGGAAGTGCAGCCGGGCAGCGTGACGGTTTTGGCCGACACCGCTATCCGTGCTTCCGATCTGGACGAAGCCCGCGCCGTGGAAGCTCGCAAGAAGGCCGAAGAGGCCCTGGCGAACGCCAAGGACAAGGCGGACATCGCAGTTGTCGAAGCGGAACTCGCCATGCTGGCTGCGCAAGCCATCGCGGCGCGCAAGCTGCGTCAAGGCGGCCGTTCGCACTAAGCGGCAAAGCAGTACACCGGAGCTTGCTCTGGATTGAAAAAGGCGGCCATTGGCCGCCTTTTTCATGCCTGTTCGAATTGCACGGGTGAATTGCACGGGCCCTGGCCGTGGCGACCGCAATGCGTTCGATACGAATAGCTGGGCGGGTTTTGCAACAGTAGCCTTCAAGCTTGCCTAACGAGCGTAGGGGGAAGCGTGCGAGAAGTTCTGGATTGCGGGGTGCTGCTGGCGCCCGGCCATGAAGCCGCCATGCGCGACTGGGTGACGCGGTATCAGGCCGGGCTGCCGCGCGTACGCTTGCATCTGGTGCCTTTGGAGGCGCAGGCGGGCACGGGTAATGTGGCCACGGGCCATGTCGCCACCGGTTCTGCTGCCACGGGTGATGCCGCCGTGGACTCCGCGAGTACACCCGAGGCCACGCGCCTGCCTGCGGGCTTGCACCAGGACGTACAGGCGTTGGCCCGCGTTGCCGTGTCGCTGCGGCGCTATGACAGCTGTGTGCTGCCGGTGGCGCCATCGTCGGTGGCCTGGGCGCGCATGGCCCTGTCGCACGCGGGCGACGCGCTGACCACGCCCTTGCTGCTGCTGATGGAAGGCATGAAAGCGCCCGCCATCGAAGACTTGCTGGGCCTGGGCGCGGCGGACTTCATGGCGCAGCCCGCCTGCATGGAAAGCATGCGAGTGCGGTTGGGCCGCCTGCGTCGGTCCGCCTCGGGCACGCACCCGGCCTGGCGCGAGGCCAGGGTGGAAGAGGCGTCGGCACGCTACACCGCCGACGGCAGCAGCGCCGCGCCATCGCTGCACGCCGTCCGGCCCCCGGTGGCTGCAGACATCCTCGCACAGGGCCTGGCCAACCTGCGGGACACCCGGCGCCAGGCGGCGCAGGAGTCGTTCCGCCAAGCCAAGGCGCGGGTGGTCGACGGATTCGAGCGTGACTACATCCGCCACGCCCTGTCGCGCCATGGCGGCAATGTGGCGCAGGCCGCGCGCGCCTGCGAAAAGCATCGCCGTGCCTTCTGGGCCTTGATGCGCAAGCATGGTATTGAGGCCGCGCCGTACCGGCAGGCAGCGCAAGGACGCAGGATGCGTGACTAAACCGCTCTTGCGCCCCAAGGGAAGTAAAATCACGGCTTCCGATCAACGAGGATAGTCGTGTCTGCTTCCAGCTTGAAGAACGATGTGTTCTTGCGCTCGCTCTTGCGCGAGCCCGTGCCCTATACCCCGATCTGGCTGATGCGCCAGGCGGGTCGCTACCTGCCCGAGTACCGCGCCACGCGGGCCCGCGCAGGCTCCTTCATGGGCCTGGCTCAAAACCCGGACTACGCCATGGAGGTCACGTTGCAGCCGCTGGCGCGCTACGACCTGGATGCGGCCATTCTGTTTTCGGACATTCTGACGGTGCCGCATGCAATGGGCCTGGGCCTGGACTTCGCCGAAGGCGAGGGCCCGCGCTTTGCCCACCCCGTGCGCACCGAGGAAGACGTCGCCCGCCTGGCCGTGCCCGACATGGACAAGCTGCGTTATGTCTTCGATGCGGTAGGCGTGATCCGCCGCGAGCTGGACGGCAAGGTGCCGCTGATCGGCTTTGCCGGCAGCCCGTTCACCATCGCCTGCTATATGGTCGAAGGCAAGGGCAGCGACGACTACCGCCTGATCAAGACCATGCTGTATTCCCGCCCGGACCTGCTGCACCGCATCCTGGAAATCAACGCCGAGGCCACGCTGCAATACCTGAACGCGCAGATCGCCGCGGGCGCTCAGGCCGTCATGCTGTTCGACAGTTGGGGCGGTGTGCTGGCCGATGGCCTGTTCCAGCAATTCTCGCTGGCCTACTCCAAGAAGGTCGTGGATGGCCTGACCCGTGAAAACGAAGGCCGGCGCGTGCCCGTCATCGTGTTCACCAAGGGCGGTGGCCAATGGCTGGAACAGATTGCGGCTTGTGGTTGCGACGCCGTGGGGCTGGATTGGACCGTGGACCTGGCCGCGGCGCGCCGCCGCACCGGCGACTCGGTTGCCTTCCAGGGCAACCTGGACCCGATGGCGCTGTTTGGCGGTGGCCCCGCCATCCGCGCGGAAGCCCGCCGCGTGCTGGACGCCTTTGGTCCGGTCGGCAAGGGCGGCCACGTGTTCAACCTGGGACACGGAATTTCGCGCTTCACTCCGCCGGAAGCCGTAGCCGAATTGGTCGAAGAAGTCCACCAACACAGCCGCACGCTGCGGGGGTAAGTGAGTGAACGCTTCGGTTCCTAGGGCCGATATTTGAGGGCCCGGGCAAGTACTTGTGCACAGCAGGAATTTGCCTGGGGAAAACCCTTTAGAAGCTAGTTTACAATCTTGGAACGTTATATAAGCTGCTGTTTTTAAACGGAAAAATAGAGTTTTCCACCGGATTGCAGCATGCTGCGCAATCTTGGCTTATTCCGAAAATTGACGTTGCTCCAGCCTTTTCCCCAAAGTTATCCACAGGCGCCGCCCAAGCCGGCCGGCGCGCCTGGGCGGCAATTGTCCAGCGGCGCCATCCCCGATTACCTATCATCCATTCGGATTAAACCTTTTCCATGACCCGTCCAAGTCTCCATGTCTGAACCGCTCGCAGGAACGACTTCCGAAGCCGTCTGCTGGGTGCGCGTGGCGCTGGACGTCCCCTTGCCCGGCCCCTTCGATTACCGCAGTGATGCGCCGGTCGCGGTGGGCTTGCGGGTGATCGTCCCGTTTGGGCGGCGCAAGATGGTCGGCGTGGTGGTGGAGAACCCGGCGGAGCCGTCATACGAGCCCAAGCAGATCCGGCCGATCGAACATGTGCTGGACGACCTGCCCCCCTTTGACGAAGACTGGCTGCGCATGGCGCGCTTTGCGGCGGACTACTATCAGCGGCCTTTGGGCGAAGTGATGTTGCCTACCTTGCCTCCGCCCTTGCGCAAGCCCACCGCGTATCAGGGCAAGCGTTCGGCGGGCGGCCCGGTGGCGCGCCTGGACAATCGCAAGCGGAAACCGGTGCGTGCGCCGGCCAAGGCGGATCAGCCGCCGGAACTTAACGACGCGCAGCGCGCTGCCGTGGACACCATTGGGGCATTGACCGGCTTCAAGCCGGTGCTGCTGCATGGCGTGACGGGTAGCGGCAAGACCGAGGTCTACCTGCGGGCAGCGGAAAAAGTGCTGGGCCAGGGGCGGCAAGTGCTGCTGATGGTGCCCGAAATCAACCTGACGCCGCAGTTGGAAGCCGCGCTGCGCGCGCGCCTGGAAGCCTTGGTGGGGCCGGATGGCCTGGCCGTCATGCACAGCGGCTTGTCCGACGGTGAGCGGTTGCAGGCCTGGGCCCGCGCCCAACGCGGCGAGGCGCGCATGGTGCTGGGCACGCGCATGTCGATCTTTGCGCCCCTGAGCAAGCTGGGCTTGATCGTGGTGGACGAAGAGCACGACGCTTCCTACAAGCAGCAGGACGGCCTGCGCTATTCGGCGCGTGACCTTGCCGTGTGGCGCGCGCACGATCTGGATATTCCCGTGGTGTTGGGCTCGGCCACGCCGTCCCTGGAGACTTGGCAGCATGCCGAGCGCGGCCGCTATCTGCGCTTGACGCTGCCGGGCCGGGCGCGCTCCAGCACGCTGCCGTCGATGCGTCTGGTGGACACACGCCGCCTGCAGATGAAGCACGGCATGTCGCCACATTTGCTGGAAGCCATCGGCCAGCGCCTGGAACGCAAAGAGCAGTCGCTGATCTTCCTGAACCGGCGCGGCTATTCCCCGGTGCTGCATTGCCAGTCCTGCGCCTGGGTCAGCAATTGCCCGCGCTGCACCGCGTTTACCGTGCTGCATCGCACGGATGGGCGCGGCCATCGGCTGCAGTGCCACCACTGCGGCTACCAGGCGCCGGTGCCGCGTGCGTGCCCGGAATGCGGCGACCAGGACCTGGCGCCCATGGGCCGGGGCACTCAGCGCATCGAAGAGCATCTGGCCGAGTTGTTCCCCGGGGCGCGCATCCTGCGCATCGATGCCGACAGCACGCGCAAGAAAGGCAGTGCCGAAGCGCTGTTCGCCTCCGTGCACGCGGGCGAGGTCGACATCCTGGTGGGCACGCAGATGGTGGCCAAGGGGCATGATTTTGCGCGGCTGGGCCTGGTGGGCGTGCTGAATTCCGATTCGATGCTGTTCGCGCACGACTTCCGCGCGCCCGAGCGCCTGTTTGCTCAGCTGATGCAGGTAGCGGGCCGGGCCGGCCGCCACCAGGGCAATGGCGAGGTGCTTATCCAGACCGGCTACCCGGAGCAGCCGGTGTATCAGGCCTTGCTGCGCCATGACTACGCGGGCTTTGCGCGCCATGCCCTGCATGAACGCGAAAGCACCGGCTTGCCGCCCTTCGTTTATCAAGCCCTGCTGACGGCCGAAGCGCGCGAACTGAAAGTGGCGCAGGCCTTCCTGGAGCGCGCGCGCGTGCTGCCCGAAGGCGAATGGGCCGCCGACTTTCCCAGCCTGGATGCCATCATGCTGTACGACCCGGTGCCGTTGCGCGTGGTGCGGGTGGCCAATATCGAGCGTGCCCAACTGCTGGTGGAAAGCAGCAGCCGGCCGGCCTTGCAGGCCTTTCTGACGTCGTGGTCGCACCACTTGCCGTATATCGCCAACGAGGCGCGGGTGCGCTGGCAGTTGGAAGTCGATCCGCTTGAAATCTAGCCTAAGGTCCAACATGTCCGCCAACGAAGCCATTGCCCAAGGGATGAACCCCGCCCAACGCGAGGCGGTGCTGTACCTGGACGGCCCCTGCCTGGTGCTGGCGGGCGCCGGCAGCGGCAAGACGCGCGTGATCACGCAGAAAATTGCGTATCTGCTGCGCGAATGCGGTTATATGGGCCGCAACGTGGTGGCCTTGACCTTCACCAACAAGGCTGCGCGCGAAATGGACGAGCGCGTCAAGACGCTGGTCGATCGCAAGCTGTCCAAGGGATTGATCATCAGCACGTTCCACTCGTTGGGCGTGAAGATGCTGCGCGAGGAAGCGCGCAACGCCGGGCTCAAGCCCACGTTTTCCATTCTGGATGCCGATGACGCCATGTCCATCATCCAGGAACTGCTGGCCACCACCGACAAGGCGCGGCTGCGGCACGTGCAGGGCATTATTTCGCTGTGGAAAAACGCGCTGATGGAGCCGGACGACGCCGCGCGCGAAGCCGTCACGCCGGGCGACGTGGAAGCCGCCAATATCTACCGCAGCTATGCGGCCACGCTGGCGGCCTATCAGGCGGTGGACTTCGATGACCTGATCCGCATTCCCGCGCTGCTGCTGTCCAGCAACGAAGAGGTGCGCACGCGCTGGCAAAACCGCGTCCGCTACCTGCTGGTGGACGAATACCAGGACACCAACGTGTGCCAGTACCGGCTGGTGCAGTTGCTGACGGGCTCGCGCGCCATGTTCACGGCGGTGGGCGACGACGACCAGGCCATCTACGCCTGGCGCGGCGCCACCATCGAAAACCTGGCCAAGCTGACCACCGACTACCCCAACATCAAGCTCATCAAGCTGGAACAGAACTACCGCTCGGTGCAGCGCATTCTGGCCGCCGCCAACGCAGTCATTGAAAAGAACCCCAAGCTGTTCGACAAGAAGCTGTGGTCCGACCTGGGCGTGGGCGAGCCCATCCTGGTGTCGGCCATGGACGGTGAAGAGCAGGAAGCCGAATCCATCGCCATGAAGGTGTCGGCCTCGCGCTTTGAACGGCAGGCGCAGTGGAAGGATTTCGCCATCCTGTACCGCAGCAATCATCAGTCGCGCATTCTGGAACAGGCGCTGCGCAACCTGAAGATTCCGTACACGATCTCGGGCGGGCAAAGCTTTTTCGACAAGGCGGAAGTGCGCGACGTCTTGTCGTACCTGCGCCTGTTGGCCAACGACGATGACGACCCCGCGTTCATCCGCGCGGCCACCACGCCCAAGCGCGGCATCGGCCAGGCCACCTTGCAGGTGCTGGGCCAGTACGCGGCCACGCGCGAAACGTCGCTGCTGGCCGCCGTGGCCGAAACCGGTTTGGAAAGCTTGCTGGCACCGCGCCAGTTGGAGCCCCTGCGTACCTTTGCCGAATTCATCCGCCGCATGCAGTGGCGCGCCGGACGTGGCGCCACCGGCAAGGACGCCGCGCCGGCCGAACCCGCCGGCGTCATCCTGGACGACCTGGTGGAAGCCATTCAGTACGAACGCCATCTGTTCGAACTGTTCGAGGAACGCCCCGCGCAAACGCGCTGGCAGAACGTGCTGGAGCTGACCGGCTGGCTCAAGCGCAAGGCCGAAGAAGACAACATGACGCTCTTCGACCTGGTGCAGCACGTGGCGCTGGTCACGATGCTGGAGCGCGGCGAGGAAGACGAGCCCGATGCGGTGAAGATGTCGACCCTGCATGCGTCCAAGGGCCTGGAGTATCCGCACGTGTATCTGGCGGGTGTGGAAGAAGGCTTGCTACCGCACCTGGGTAAGGACGATGAAGTGGGCGACCCCGCGCGCGCTGCCGAGAACCTGGCCACGCGCATTCAGGAAGAACGCCGCCTGATGTACGTGGGCATCACCCGTGCGCAGCGCAGCCTGAATCTAAGCTGGTGCAAGCGCCGCCGCCGCGCGCGCGAAGACCTGGTGCGCGAGCCGTCGCGCTTCATCGAAGAGATGGGGCTGGGGGATGTGCGCGTGCAGGAAGACGAAGCCACCGCCGCCATGAACCCCAAGGAGCGCATGGCCATGTTGAAAGCGCTGCTGAAGAAGTAGCGCGCAGCCCGTGCCATGAAAGACGACGTCCGCTATCTGCCCGTGTCCGGCACACCGGGGCTGGTGCTGGGGCAAGCGCGTCTCAGCGAATTCCAGTTTGACCGCCACTATCACGAGGACTATCACATCGGCCTGGTGACGCAGGGCGTGCAACGCCAGCACTTTCGTGGGCAGAGCATTCTGCTGGGGCCTGGCGGCATTGCGTTGATGCCGCCCGGCGAGATCCATGACGGCATGGGGGCGGACGACCAAGGCTCGGCCTATGTACTGAAGACGTTTCGGATTTCGGCGGCCTTGATGCGCACCTGGATCGAAGACGTGTCGGACGCCGCCGCCCGCGAGCACTTCTTTGGCACGCTGCTGCAAGACGCCGCGCTGGCGCAGCGCTTCATGGCCTTGCACAACGTGTGGATGTCCCGCGCGCCGGACGAACCGCTGGCGCGGCAGTCGCAATCGCTGGCCTTGATGGCCGACCTGTTCCTGCGCACGCGCACGGTGTTGCCGCAAGTGGTCAAGGGCGGCCTGTCAGCGGCGCATCGGCTTGCCGTGCGGGATTACTGCCATGCGCATCTGAGCGAGAAGATCGCGTTGGACGACCTGGCGCGCTTGTGCGGACTCAGCCGTTTTCAATTCCTGCGGCGCTTTACGCACACGGCGGGTTTGACGCCCCACGCCTGGTTGGTGCGGCTGCGGCTGGAGCGGGCCTGCGCGGTGCTGGCCACCGCGCGCATGTCGGTGGCCGAGGTGGCGGCGGAAGTGGGTTTCTATGATCAAAGCCATTTCAACCGCGCTTTCCGCGCCGCCTATGGCGCACCGCCTTCGGCTTATCAACCCACGGCGTAGGTGTAGGCGAGGCCGCAGGCCTCACACAGCCGCTTCAACCCACCCGCGCGCGCAGCGCCGACAGGAAGTGGTCCACGTCTTGTTCCGTGGTGGCAAAGGACGTCACCAGACGCACGACGCCCGGACCCCAGCGGTCGTGATAGAAACGGAAGCCGTCGGCCAGCAGGCCGTCGATGGCGGCGGCGGGCAATTGGCAGAACAGGATGTTGGCGTCGGCCTTGCCTTGCAGTGTCACGCCGGGCAGGCCTTGCATGCCCGCCGCCAGCCGGGCGGCCATGGCGTTGGCCTGGCGCGCGTTGCGCAGCCACAGGCCATCATCCAGATACGCTTCCATTTGCGCGGACAGCAAGCGCATCTTTGACAACAGATGGCCGCCGCGCTTGCGCCGGAACGCCAGGTCGCGCGCACGCTCAGGGTTGAACATCACGATGGCCTCGGCGCCCAGCACGCCGTTCTTGGTGGCGCCGAACGACAGAATCTCCACGCCCGCCTTCCACGTCATGTCCGCCGGCGTGCAGTCCAGGCTGACCAGCGCGTTGGCAAAGCGCGCGCCGTCCATGTGCAGCGGCAGGCCCGCATCGCGGCAGACGCTGCCGATGGCCTGGATCTCATCCAAGGTATAGACGCTGCCGGTTTCCGTGGCCTGCGTGATGCTGACGCAGGACGGCTGCACGGAATGCACGTCACCCACCTTGCGCCGCGCCTGCTCCGCCAGTTGGACCGGGTCGATCTTGGCGTCGGCCCCGCCCAGCAGCATCAGGCGTGCGCCATGGGTGTAGAACTCGGGCGCCCCACATTCATCGTTGGCGATATGGCTTTGCGTGTGGCACAGCACGGCGCCCCAGGGCGGCGTCAGCGCGGCCAGGCTGAGCGAATTGGCGGCGGTGCCGGTGGGCACCAGCAGCACGTCGACCTCGTGCTCGAACAGCTCGGCCAGCCGGCGCTGCACATTCAGGGTGCTGTCGTCGGCGCCATAGGGCTGGGCCTGGCCGGTGCTGGCGCGCAGCAGCGCTTGCATCACTTCGGGGCTGGCGCCCGCGATGTTGTCGCTGGAAAAGCCCATATTGGGGGCGGGGACGGATAAGGGCGTGTTCACGGTTGGCTTCGGCGGATACGGGAAAGCCGTCACTATGCCGGGGCGCGCGCATGCGGGCTTGTAGAAAATTGCGGCTGGCTCCTACACTGGGCAAGTCCATCTTGAAGGAGCGCATCATGTGTCGTTGGCTGGCTTACACCGGAAGTCCCCTACAGATGGAAAGCGTGCTGTTCAAGGCCAAGCACTCGCTTATCGACCAGAGCCTGCATTCGCGCCTGGGCGCCACCACGACCAATGGCGATGGCTTTGGCCTGGGTTGGTACAGTCGGCCCTCGAATAGCCACATCGAGCCGCCGTTCCGCTACCGCAGCGTGCACCCCGCCTGGAACGATCGCAACTTGCGCGAAGCAGCGCGCGCCATCCACGCGCCGCTGTTCGTGGCGCATATCCGCGCGGCCACCGACACGCCCGCGCAAGAAACCAACTGCCATCCGTTTCGCCACGGCCAGTGGCTGTTCGTGCATAACGGGGTGATTCGCGACTACCCCTTGCTGCGCCGCGACCTGATGCTGATGATTGCGCCGGCCTATTTCGGGTCGCTGGAAGGGTCCACTGATTCCGAGGTGATGTTCCTGCTGGCCCTGACCTTCGGCCTGGAGGAAGACCCGATTCCCGCGCTGGCCCGCATGGTGGGCGCGGTGGAAGAAACGGGCCGCCGCCACGGCGTGACGCATCCCATCAACATGACGGTGTGCGCGCTGGATGGCGAAAGGCTGATTGCGGTGCGTTATTCCAGCGAGGCAGAGTCGCGCACCCTGTTCCACAATACCTGCGTGCGCCATTTGCGCGAGCTGTATCCGCAGGACCCGCAGATCGCCACGCTGGACGAAGACGCCTTTCTGCTGCTGTCCGAGCCCTTGAGCGAAATGCCCGGCGTCTGGGAAGAAGTGCCCGAAGCCACCGCCATCATCGCCGGGGGCGGCGATGTGCGGCATTACCCCTTCGTGCCGATTGCTCCGGGGCCGTGACGGGGCTTTTAGGCAGAATCCGGCCAAATATCGTCGAAATTGGCCGATAAATAGGGGTCATCAAGCACGTATCGCCCATATAAGGGAGAATGCGTGTCGCAATGACTTTGCGACGTCCTGGGCCGCGAAAGCACCCCAACTCAATAAGGAAGTTGCATGACAGATAGCAAAACCCCGCAAGTCTCAGACGCATTGGCGGTGTTTACGCACACGGGGAACGCCCCGGTTCGCTTTGAATTGCATGACAAGGGCGTGGTCTGCCAGCAAGGCGACACACGCAGCTACACCGCCTTCGCGGATGTACTGGACCTTTGCCTGTTCCCCGCTGAAGCGGGCGCAACGGCAGGCCCGATCCACCAATTTGCCTACCGTACCAGCACGACGCAAGACTGGACCGTGGTGTCCGGCGACGTCAGCAACTTCGCCCAGCTCCTGGATGCATTCCGCTCGCGCTACGTCGCGCAGCGCCTGCCCGTGCTGGAAGCGTTGATGGCCGACGGCAAGCGCGTGGCATTCCGGACGATCAAGTCCGGTGATTTTCCCGGCTTTGACACGCAGGAACTGGCCCTGTCGGCCGAAGGCCTGCATATTGACGGCGCCACCTGGCCCTATGAATCGTTGCAGCGCATCGACCTGAACGACTGGACCGAGACGATCACCCTGCAAGACGACAACGGCAAGACCGTGTTTTCGTGCGTGACGACGCGCATTCTCAGCTCGGACCTGCTGGTGAACCTGGTGTACGACCAGTTGGGTCAAACGGCGGAATACGCCTGACGGGCATCGTCGGCGCAAGCGGCGTAACGGGCACGCTTGATACGTAAAGATGAAGGGCCGCCCCGAGCGTTACGAGCGGCCCTTTTGCATGGGGTTTGGCGGTTGTTGCGTCGCTTTGCCGATGACGTTGACGCTATCGCTGGCGCAGTTGCTGATGCTGCTGCCGCTGAGGTTTCTGTTGTCCTTACCGTCTTGGCGAGCGGGTCAATGCCCCGCGTGCAGCGCGGGATTCAGCGTGCCCCAGGCCGCGGTGCGGACCAGGGATTCCACGGCACCGGTCTGCGAATTTCGACGGAACAACAACCCATGCCGGCCCGCCAGCGACGCCGCTTTCACTACCGCGCCTTCCGGCGTCAGCACCCGCGTTCCAGCTGTGATGTAGCAGCCGGCTTCCACCACGCAATCGTCGCCCAGCGAGATCCCGATACCTGAGTTCGCGCCCAGCAGGCAGCGTTTGCCAATGGACACCACCTGCTTGCCGCCACCCGACATGGTGCCCATGATGGACGCGCCGCCGCCGATATCGCTGCCGTCGTCCACGATGACGCCCGCGCTGATGCGGCCTTCGACCATCGAGGCGCCCAGCGTGCCAGCGTTGAAATTGCAGAACCCTTCATGCAGCACGGTCGTGCCCGCCGACAAGTGCGCGCCCAGGCGCACGCGCGCCGTATCGGCAATGCGCACGCCGCTGGGCACGACGTAGTCGGTCATGCGGGGAATCTTGTCCACGCCGCGAATTTCCAGTGTTTGCCCCGTGGCGCGCAATTGCCAGCGCAAGGCATCCACCTGATCCACCGCGCAAGGACCCACGGACGTCCACGCCACGTTGGTCAGCACGCCGAACAAGCCATCCAGGTTTGCCTCATGCGGGCGGATCAGGCGATGGCTGAGCAGATGCAGCCGAAGATAGGCGTCATGCGCATCGGCCGGCGGTTCATCCAGCGACGCAATGGCGGTGCGCACGGCAACGATATCCACCTTGCGCCGCGTATCGCGGATCAAGGCCGTGGGCACATGTTCGCCCAGCGCCGCGCGGGCTTCTTCAGGCGTCAGGTGGCGCGTACCGGAAGCGGGCGTACGCTCGGCCAGCGACGGACGTGGATACCAGGTGTCAAGCACGGAGCCATCGGCGGCAAGCGTGGCCAAGCCGTAGGCGATGGCGCTGGAGGGAGCGGCGGACATGATAATTAGCGATAAAAAAATGGAAAAATTCGACGTAGGATGGGTGAAGCGCGAACGGCCGTTCAATAGAACACCAGTGTGAAACGCGCGCAACCCATCAGCCGCCCGTGGATCAACCCGTGACCACCGCCAGATGGGTTACGCGCGATGGGCCACCGGCGCCCTTGCCATCGACACCGCGCGCTTCACCCATCCTACGATGCCAGGCAAGCGAAACCCATCAGCCGAGACCCCGTAGGATGGGTGAAGCGCGAACCGCCGTTCAAAAGAACACCACCGTAGATCGCGCGCAACCCATCATCCGATGAGTCACCCACGCCGTTGCCATCACCCCTACGCCAATTCCTTCAACAGCAACTCCCAGAACTTCAGCCGCTGTTCCAGCGTCGACACCAGCACATACTCATTCAACGTATGTGCCCCATCGCCATCAGCGCCCAAGCCATCCAACGTAGGAATTCCCATCGCCGACGTGAAGTTCGCGTCGCTGCCGCCGCCGGTCATCGGCGCGTCTTCCAGCAGGAAACCCGCCCGATCCGCGTAGCCTTGCACCAGCGACAGCAACGCCGCCGCAGCGTCTGTCTTCACCATCGGCGGGCGGTTCAGTTCAACGTTGATGTCCAGTTCCACATCCGGCCCCACCGCGCACAACTCACGCATGCGGCGCAGCACGTCTTCGGCGGCGCCCATGTCCGGCACGCGGAAGTCCACCACGCAGCGGCACAGCGCCGGCACCGTATTCGTGACCGTGCCGCCCGCAATCGTGCCCACGCTGACCGTGATGCCGCGGTCGTAGTCGGTCATGGCTTCCAGCGCCAACACCTGGTGCGCCATTTCGCGGATCGCGCTGCGGCCCTTTTCGTGCTGCATGCCGGCGTGCGCCGGGCGGCCCTTCACGTTCAGGTTCAACATGCCCGTGCCCTTGCGCGCGGTCACACACTTGCCGCCGTTCGGACGCGCCGGTTCGCAGACCAGCGCGTACTTGGCGTTGGCGGCAAAGCGTTCGATGTGCACGCGGGACGCATGGCTGCCGGTTTCCTCATCCGGCACCACCAGGAAGTCCACCGGCAGTTGCGTCGCGCCGGGACGCGCCACCCCGGCCAGCGCGGTCAGCGCCAGGTAGATGCCCGCCTTCATGTCATAACTGCCCGGGCCGTAGAGACGGTCGCCATCAATACGCACCGGGTTTTCAAGCAGCGTGCCCACCGGGTGCACCGTGTCCATGTGCGCCAGGATCAGGATGCCCGGGCGCGTGTCGCCGGGCGCGCGGTTGGTGGCGTACAGCAGCGGACCCGTGGTGTGGCCCAGCGACGACAGCTCAACCGTCAGGCCCGCGGCGGCCGCGTAGTCGGCGATGATGCGCGCCATGGCGGCGATGCCTTCGGGAAAGTTCGACGGCGATTCGCATTGCAGCCAGCTTTGAATGCCGGCGACGATCTGTTCAGTGCTCTGAGTGTTGGACATGGCGGGTTCGGTTTCAGCAATGAAAAAGGAAGGAGCGATCAGGCGACCTGCTGGCCGGCCAGGCGGGCCAGTTCGGCGTCGTCGGGCATCTTGCCGTCAAACCACAAACTGGCGCAAACGGCCGACATGGCGCGGCCATCGTGGCCGATGCCGGGCACCACTTGCAGCGTCCAGCCAAACGGCACGCCACGGCGCTCGGCTTCTTGCTTGCCGAAGTCGTAGTAGTTCTTGGCGCGCGCGAAGCGGTGCGGGCCCTGGCGCATGGCGGCAGGCTCCGCCGGCAGGTTCGGGTCGTCGGTGGCAATGTCCTGATCGCCCGCCAGAATCGTCATGGGGTAGGCCAGCAGCTTCACCAGGTGCTCTTCGGTCAGACCCACGCCGTCCATGCCTTCGGGGAACGGGTAATCAAACGTGGGCAGCGTGTACCAGCCCGGGTTGCCCGCCGTCACGGCCTTGAAGGGCGCGTGCGACTGGCTGCTCATCAAGCGGTGCACGAACTGGCCGCCCGCCGAGTGGCCGAACAGGTAGACGTTCTGGCCGTCGGTGATTTCACCGTCGATCATGTCCTTGATGACGTTGCCCACCAGCGCGTATGTCCAGCCATCGATGTGGCGCGGGTTGCCGCCAGCCGAGAACACGCGGCCGTTGTTGTAGCTTTCAACGCCGGGCCAGATCTCGTTGGAGAAGGTCAGCGCCACGATCAGCAGCTTGTGCTTGTCGGCGGCCTCGACCCAGAAGTCGCGGTATTCGTCGCCGTTGCGCAGCACACCATGCTGCACGATGACGACCGGGCGGTCGGGCGTGTAGCCGTAGGGGCGGTACGTTTGCAGCTTGAACGGGCGATCCGAATTGCGGTCCTCGTCGATGTACTGGATGGTGTTGCGGCCCGCATGGCCCATTTCGATGGCGATGCGGTCCACGTTGGACATGTCGGAGGGTTTCATCAGGCGCTCGCTTCGTTCAGGTGACAGGCCGACCAATGGCCCGCCGAGATTTCTTTCAGGGCCGGCGCCTGCTCGCGGCATCGCGGCATGGCGTGGGGGCAACGGGGGTTGAAGGTGCAGCCCGGGGGCGGGTTCAGCGGCGACGGGATTTCTCCCTTGATCGGCGTGAACTTGCGGCCACGGCGGGCCACGTCCGGCACCTCGGCCATCAAGGCCTGAGTGTACGGGTGGTTGGCGCGCGCGAAGATCTCGGCCGACGTGGAAATTTCCACGATCTTGCCCAGGTACATGATCGCGACGCGATCCGAGATGTGCTTGACCACGCCCAGGTCGTGGCTGATGAAGAGATACGTAAAGCCGTGCTGTTCGCGCAGGTCCATGAACAGGTTGATCACCTGTGCCTGGATGGACACGTCCAGCGCGGCCACGGGCTCGTCGCAAACCAGGAACTTGGGCGCCACCATCAGCGCGCGGGCGATGCCGATGCGCTGGCGCTGGCCGCCGGAAATCTGGTGGGGAAAGCGGTCGCGGTATTCGGCGTCCAGACCCACTTCCTTCAAGGCCTGGTCAATACGAGCGGGGATCTCGGCCGGCGGCGCCAACTTGTGGACCTTCAGCGATTCGCCCAGGATCTGGCGCAGGCGCTGGCGCGGGTTCAAGGACGCTTGCGGGTCCTGGAAAATCATCTGCACGCCCAGCGTGTAGGCCAGCTTGTCGGCGCCGCGCAGGCGCACGGCGTCGCGGCCCTGGTACAGCAGTTCGCCTTCAGTCTGGCGGTGCAGGCCGGCCACGACGCGGCCCAGGGTGGACTTGCCGCAACCTGATTCACCCACCAGCCCGACGACTTCGCCGCGCTGGATGGACAGGTCCACGCCGTTCACGGCATGCACCGTGCGGCGGTCCAACGGGCGGCCGGTCAGGGCCAGGATGCGCTGGGCCAGGTCGGGGCGCTGTTCGAATCGCTTGTGGACGTTCTTGAGCTCGATGACGGGAGTATCGGCTTGGCTCATGCTTGCTGTGCCTCGCGGGCTATCGGCACGTAACAGCGGTAGCTGCGCGGACCTTCGGTGGTAACGGAGGGGGCTTGTTCGGTGCAGCGCGGGATAACCTTGGTGCAGCGCGGCCGGAACGCGCAGCCCGACGGGCGGCCCGCCAGGCTGGGCGCCATGCCGTTGATCTGGTGCAGGCGGGCGCCGGGCTGGGTGGCGCCGGGCATCGAATCCAGCAGACCCCGGGTGTAGGGGTGGCGCGGCGATTCCAGCACCTGTTCAACCGGGCCGCTTTCCACAATGCGGCCGGCATACATGACGGCCACGCGGTCGGCCAGTTCGGCCACCACGCCCAGGTCGTGGGTGATCCAGATAAGCGCGGTGTTGTGCTCGCGGCAGATCTCTTGCATGCGGTAGAGAATCTGCCCCTGGATGGTGACGTCCAGCGCGGTCGTGGGCTCGTCGCAAATGATCAGGTCGGGCTTGTTCAGCATGGCGATGGCGATCGCCACGCGCTGGCGCATGCCGCCGGAAAACTCATGCGGATAGCTCTTCAAGCGCTTTTCGGGCGACGGAATGCCCACCATCTCCAGCGCCTCGCGGCAGCGTTCCTCGGCTTGCGCCCGGGACACGCTTTCGTGCGTGAGGATGGCTTCCATCATCTGCTCGCCGATGCTCAGCACCGGGTTCAGCGTCATCAAGGGGTCCTGGAAGATCATGGCGATGCGGTTGCCGCGCAACTGGCGCATCTGCTCTTCCGTGAACTTGCGCAGGTCGGTGCCCTTGAACTTCACTTCGCCGTCCACCACTTCCCCGGGCGGGTCGATCAGGCCCAGCAGCGAGAAGCCGGTCACGGATTTGCCGGAGCCGGATTCGCCCACCAGACCCACGATTTCGCCGCGGCGCACGGTAAGGTCGACGCCGTCGACGGCCAGATACGCACCGGCTTCGGTGTGGAATGCGGTGCGCAGTCCGCGCACATCAAGAAGGATATCGCTCATTTCAGTTGTCCATTGCGCCACAGGCGACGGGTGGGCGTCATCGCTTGGGGTCCAGGCTTTCACGCAGGCGGTCGCCCACGATGTTGATGGAAAGAATCAGCACCAGCAGCGCAATGCCGGGGAACAGACTGATCCAGTAATCGCCCGACAGCAGGTATTGGAAGCCGTTGGAAATCAACAAGCCCAGCGACGGCTCGGTGATCGGCACGCCGACGCCCAGGAACGACAAGGTGGCTTCCAGCGCGATGGCGGTGGCGATCTGGATGGTGGCGAACACCATGACGGGGCCCAGGCAGTTGGGCAGCAGGTGGAACACCATGATGCGCCAGGCCGGAAAGCCCAGGTTGGCGGCGGCTTCCACATATTCCTTGCGGCGTTCTTGCAGCGCGCGGCTGCGCATGATGCGGGCATAGTGCCCCCACTGCACCAGCACCAGCGCCAGGATCACCTTGTCCACGCCGCGCCCCAGCACCACCAGCAGCACCAGCGCCACGAGAATGGTCGGGAAGCCCAGGATGAAGTCGACGATGCGCATCAGGATGGTGTCGACCAGGCCGCCCACGTAGGCGGCGATCAGGCCGATGGCGCCGCCGATGGCGGTGGCCAGCACCACGGCCGACAGGCCCACCATGAGACTGATGCGCAAGCCATACAGGATGGCGCTGAGCATGTCGCGCCCTTGGTCGTCGGTGCCCAGCCAGGCGATGCTGCCGTCCATCAGCGCCTGGCGCGGCGCCAGGCGGCCGTCCAGCAGCGACAGGTTGGCCAGGTCGTAGGGATTCTGCGGCGCGAAGTAGGGCGCGAAGACCACCAGGATGATCAGGACGGCCAGCGCGATCACGGAGCCGCGCACGGTGGGGCGCGCGCGGAGCTTTTTCAGGATGGAGGCGCGCTGCGGGGTCTCGGCCAGGGGCTGGACGGTGCGAGTGCGGCCGGAATTGGGAATGTTAGCCATGGCGGATTATTGAGCGGGGGCCACGAGCTGCACGCGCGGGTCGAGCGCGGCGTACAGAATGTCCACAACCAGGTTGATGACCACGAAGATCAGGGTGACCAGCATCACGTAGGCGACCACCACGGGGCGGTCCAGCTGGTAGACGCTGTCGATCAGCAGCTTGCCCATCCCCGGCCACGCGAACACGGTTTCGGTGATGGTGGAATAGGCGATCAGGCTGCCGAACTCCATGCCGATCACGGTCACGACGGGGATCAGGATGTTGCGCAGGATGTGGCGGCGCACGATGCGCCCGGGCTTGACGCCCTTGGCGCGCGCGAATTTCACGTAATCCTGGCTGCGTGCCTCGACCACGCCCGAGGCGGTCAGGCGCAGCACCAGCGCAATGTTGGCCAGCGCCAGGTTGATGGCCGGCATGATCAGATGCGCCCAGCCGTCGGCGGTCAGGATGGACAGGCGTATGCCCAGCACCGTGACGGTGTCGCCACGCCCCGTGGCGGGCAGCCAGCCCAGCCACACGGCAAACAGCAGAATCAACATCATGCCCTGCCAGAAGTTCGGCAACGAAAATCCCAGCACCGACGACGCCATGATGCCGCGGCCCAGATACTCGTCGCGGTACAGGCCGGCAACCAGCCCCAGCGGAATCCCGATCACACAGGTCAGCATGATGGCCACGATGACGAGTTCGAACGTGGCGGGAATGCGCTGCACGATCAGTTCAATGGCCGGAATGCCGTGCACGAAGGACGTGCCCAGGTCGCCATGCAGCGCGCGCCACAGAAAACCGGTGTATTGCTGCCAAACCGGCAGGTCCAGGCCCAGGCGGGCGATCATCGCCTCGCGAGCTGCCTGGCTGGCTTCGGGGCTGACCAGCAGTTCGATCGGGTCGCCCACGGCATACACCGCGAAGAAGACCACGACCGAAACGGCCAGCAGTACGAACAGACTCTGTATCAGTCTGCGCAGGATGAACAAGGCCACGTGATGATTTCCTTGGTGGGCTCAGGGTTGCTTGGCGCCGAGTGCTTGCTTGGCGGGATTATTTGGCGGGTTTGGCCGACATGGCCAGGGTGTATTGGTCGGCTCGGCCTTCGTAGACCAGCCCCTTCTTGAAAGCCCAGATGCTGCTTTCAAAGTGCAGGGGAATGCTGGGCAGGTCGGCCAGTGCAATCGTCAGGGACTGTTGCAACAGCTTTTCCCGCTCGGCGGGGTCCACGGTGACCAGCGCGCGCTTGAACACAGCATCGAACTCGGGGTTGTCGTAACCGCCATAGTTGCTGGTGCCCAGGCCCTGGGCTTTGTCGAACCGGGTGACCCAGTATTGTAGGAAAGACGAGGCTTCGCCGGTTTCGGACGACCAGCCGCCCATCGCGAAACTGAATTCGCGCTTGGCGCGCTTGGGGAAATACACCGAGCGCGTCATGGCGTCGACCGTCGTCTTGATGCCCACGCGCGACAGGTACTGCGCCACCGCTTGCGAGATCTGGGCGTCGTTGATGTAGCGGTCGTTGGTGGACGAAATAGTCAGCTCGAACCCGTTGGGGTAGCCGGCTTCGGCCAGCAGCTTCTTCGCGCCCTCGGGGTCATACTTCAGTTCGGGCGGGTGGGGCAGCGTGCCGAACATGCCGTCGGGCAGGAACTGGTTGGCGGGCGTGGCGGCGCCGTCCATGATGCGCGCGGTGATGGTCTTGCGGTCGATGGCCATGGAGATGGCGCGGCGCACGCGCACGTCCTGCAAGGGGTTCTTGCCGTCGGCGGCCTTGACGGTGGGGCTGGGGTTGCGCGCCACGTCGAACTGAAAATACACCACGCGCACCGACGGCGTGATGACGTAGCCAAAGCCCGGTGTTTCCGAAATGCGCTTCACGTCGCGTGCGGCAGGGTTCTCGATCAGGTCGAAATCACCGGCCAATAGCCCGGTCAGGCGCGGTCCGGCGGCCGGTACGGGAATCAGCTTGACGTTCTGCCAGGCAGGTTTGTCGCCCCAGTAGCCGTCGTTGCGTGTCAGTTCGATGCCCGTGCCTTTCACGTAGGACTTCAGCGTGTAGGGGCCGGTGCCGATCACGTCGCGGCCGCCGTTGAAGTCGGCGACGGTGGGCCAGGGGCCGGTCACGCCGCACTTGTTCGCCAGGTCGAACGTGATGGGACCGTGCTGGACGATGCCGTTCCAGAGCATGGCCGTGCGGGTCAGGTCGTTGGGCAAGAGCGGATAGGGCTTGCGCGTCTTGATGAGCAGCTTGTTGCCGTCTTGCGCCCGCACATCGGCAAACTTCTGCACGATCGCCGGGTACGAGCCGCCAATGGACTGCTCGTTATTCATCACGCGGCAGAACGTAAAAATCACGTCCTGGGCGGTGAAGGGCTGGCCATTCGAAAACTTGACGCCCTCGCGCAGCGTGAACTCCCAAGTCGTGTCGTCCACTGCCTTCCAGCTTGTGGCCAGACGCGGAATTAGGCCCATCTTGGCGTCCTGGCCCACCAGCGTTTCGAACATGTGCGAGGTCATCGCGTCGTTCGGCGTGGCTTGGTGATAGTGCGGGTCCATCGACGTCGGTTCGGAGGACAAGCCAATTGTCAGGGTGGCCGCTTGCGCCTGCGCCATGGCGGCGGGGGCGGCGGCGGCCAGCGTACAGGCCAGTAATGCGCTGCGGATAGTTACCTGGATGGACATGCTTTCCCTTGTTGTTTTGGATGATGCCGGCGGTGCCTCGTGCTTGGGCGCCGCTCGGTTTGCGGATCAGACGATAGCCTGCGCCAGGCGGACCACGGTGACGCCGGGCCGCAGATTGGCGGTGGACGGCATGATCAGCACGCAGTCGTCATAGGGCGTGACCACGGCTTCGCCTTCGGACCAGCCGATGACGGTGCCCGCCGTGGCCAAGGTTTCCAGGCCCTTCCAGGGCTGGTCGAAACGGAAGTCCGCGCTTTTGGCGGCGACGGCGTGGGTGACCCGCAGCGCGCGCTGGGCGGCTGCCGCGGGCGCGAACCAGGCGTCGGGGATGTCGTCGCGGTCCACCGTGCCGGCTTCCAGCAGGAAGCGCGCCATCTGGTCCACCGCCACGCCGCGCGCTTCGGGCGCGCCGTGGAAACCGCATTCGATCAGTAGCGAGCGCGTGCCGTTGTCACCCGTTTCGCCAAAGCGGCCGTAGTCGCGCATGCGCACGCCGGCGGCATGGCCCGCGTCCGCGATGATGGTGGCGGGGTTGCCCAGCGCCAGCGCCAGGTCGATATTGCGCTGCTCCATGCCGGTCAGTTGCAGCGGCACGTCGGAATTGCTCATGGAATGAAAGTCCAGCAACCAGTCTGCCTGTTCCACCCACGGACGGATCTGCGCGGCGCGGCGGCGTTCCTGGCTGATCGGCACGGTCAGCTTGTCGTCGCTCCAGACGCGGTTCATGTCTTCGTCGACAAAACGCGCGGGGGCGTAATTGGTGGAATCGAAGCGGTCGAACGCCGCCAGGTTGCAAAAGGCCAGGGTCAGCGAGCCCCGGCGCGGGCGCAGCCCGGCCGCAAGCGCTTCCTTCAAGGCCCAGGCGCCGCACAGCTCGTTGCCGTGGATCAGCGCGCTCAACATTACTCGCTTGCCCGGCACGCCGGAGTCAAAATGCCAGACGCCGGGCGTCTCCGTATTGCCCAAGCGCTCCGATGACAAATCCGGACAGGCAAGAAGAAAAGGGCGGGGCTGGACCGCGGGCGTGGACGTGGGCATGGGGAACTCCGATGAAGCGGGGGAATTGTATAGGGATCCGGCAAAAGAAAACGGCTGCACGAGGCAGCCGTCTCACGGTTCAAGCGAACCAGATTACTTCTTTTCGGGCGTGACCGACGTCGCCAGCGTGTATTGGTCGCGGCGACCTTCGTAGGTGATGCCCTTGCGGAAGGCCCAGATGCTGCTTTCAAAGTGCAGCGGAATCAGCGGCACGTTGTCCAGGGCGATCTGGGTGGCTTCCTGCAACAGCTTTTCGCGCTTGGGCGCGTCAACCGTCACGATGGCTTCCTTGTAGACCTTGTCGAAATCGGCATTGGAGAAGCCGCCGTAGTTGCTGGTGCCCAGGCTCTTGGGCGAATCCAGCGACGCGACCCACAGCTGGAACAGCGCCGAGGCTTCACCCGTTTCCGCCGGCCAGCCGCCCATCGAGAAGCTGAATTCGCGCTTGGCGCGCTTGGGGAAATAGATGGAGGCCGTCATGGCGTCCACATTGGTCTTGATGCCGACGCGGGCCAGGTACTGGGCCACGGCCTGGGCGATCTGGCCGTCGTTGACGTAGCGGTCGTTGGTGGACGACAGCGTTAATTCAAAGCCGTTGGGGTAGCCGGCTTCGGCCAGCAGCTTCTTCGCGCCTTCCGGGTCGTACTTGATTTCCGGTGCCTTGGGCAGCGCGCCGAACATGCCGTCGGGCATGAACTGGTAGGCCGGGGTGGCCATGCCGTCCATGATGCGCGCGGTGATGGTCTTGCGGTCGATGGCCATGGAAATGGCCTTGCGCACACGCAGGTCCTGCAGCGGGTTCTTGCCGTCGGCGCTCTTGACGAACGGGCTCGGGTTGCGTGCCACGTCCGGCTGGAAGAACACCAGGCGGGTGGACGGCGTAGCGACGAAGCCGAACTTCGGGTTGTCCTTCAGGCGGGGCAGGTCGCGGGCGGCGGGGTTTTCGATCATGTCGAAATCACCCGACAGCAGGCCGGTCAGGCGCGGGCCGGCGGACGGCACCGGCACGAACTTCACTTCCTTCCAGGCCGGCTTGTCGCCCCAGTAGTTCTCGTTGCGGACGAGTTCGATGCCGGTGCCCTTTACGTAGGACTTCAGGGTGTACGGGCCGGTGCCGATGGCATCCTTGCCGTTGTTGAAGTCGGCCACCGTGGGCCAGGCGCCCGTCACGCCGCAACCCTTCTTGGGGTCGAACGTCAGCTTGCCGTGCTCAACAATGCCGTTCCAGATGATGGGCAGCGAGCGGGCCAGCTCGGCGGGCATCAGCGGGAAGGGTTCGGCGGTCTTGATGATGACGGTGTGCGCGTCGGGCGTTTGCACGTCGGCGATGCGCTTGGTCATGTCCATGTAGGACTGCGACACGTTGGTTTCGTTGTTCAGCGTGCGGCAGATCGTGAACAGCACGTCTTCGGACGTGAACGGCTTGCCGTTCGAGAACTTGACGTCGTCGCGCAGCTTGAATTCCCAGGTCAGGTCGTCCAGGTTCTTCCAGGACGTGGCCAACTGGGGCTTGAGCTTCATGTCGGCGCTGCGGCCCACCAGCGAATTGTAGACGTGCGCGGAGAACGCGTCGTTCTGCGTCATCTTGTGATAGTGGGGATCTGCCGAAGTGGGTTCGGCCGACAGGCCGATCTTCAGCGTCTGGGCTTGAGCGGCTGCCAGGGGAATGGCGGCGGCCACAAGGGCCAGGGTGGTGCGCAACTTCATGTGACAACTCCGGAGGGATAGCGAACCGGATCATGCCTGCGCGAAAACCACCGCCGCCGCGGCCGGACACGTTGTCGGCCGCGGGCAAACTAGGATGGGTTGGCGCCAGGCACGACGGCAAGGGGCCGATTATCAATAGGGGCTTCGCGCGTTGTCAATGAAGAACGGCGAATCTGGAGCTAGGGAAAACGCCGAGAGGAAGGGAACAAGCGGGGATGCTTGCCCGGGCGAGAGTGCCGAAAAAGACACCGAACGCCTGTCATCGGGCGCTTGTCCAGCAAGCGGGCCGAAAACGACAGCGCGCCGGGCGAAACCGCGAATATCGATCGCGGTTTCAGCCCAGCGCGGCTGTTTTTACCACTGCGAGCCGGAGAAGCGCGAGCTGGCGGCGCGGGCCTTGTTCATCGACTCGTTCACTTCGTCGATGAAGGCAAACACGCTGGCGACAGCGGCGATCACGGCTTGGCCGGCCTTCTTCAGGCTGGTCAGCGGATGGGAATTGGGTTGGTTCTCGAGGGCGCCGCGCAGCAGGTCGCGCTCCAGCGCGTCGGTCAGGCGGGCAGTGCTATTCAGGGTCAGTTCGCTCATGGTCTTTCTCCAGTCCGTTTCGTCTTGGTGAAAACCATTATAGGGATAACCCTAGTTCGAAAGCAATGACCTTTTCAGGGAAAACCCTAGTATGTTGTAAAAATGTTTATTTGACGGGGACTTAGCTGCGGAAGCTGCCCCAGTTTTCGTTCCGCAAGGCGCGGGCAGCGTCCGCGAGTTCGCCCGCCGTCAAGCCGATGGGGCCGATGCCCTGGGCCACCAGCGTGTCGGCTGCGGCCCCATGCAACCAGACTGCCCCGGCCACGGCTTGGTCCACCGGCAGCTTTTGCGCCAGCAACGAGCCAAGCATCCCGGCCAATACGTCGCCTGTTCCGGCCGTGGCCAAGCCCGGGTTGCCGCTGGTGTTGATTCGTATGTCGCCCGCCGGGCTGCAAACGACCGTGCCCGCGCCCTTCAGTACGATCCAGCAGCCGTAACGCTGCGCCAATTGCCGGGCGGCGCCGGGTCGGTCTGCCTGGATCTGCGCGGCGCTGGTGCCCAGCAGGCGCCCGGCTTCGGCGGGATGCGGGGTCAGCACGACAGGGCCCGCGCCCCAGTTGGGGCGGATGTCGCCCGTGGCCAGCAGGTTGAGTCCGTCGGCGTCCAGTACCAGCGGGGCTTCGCGCCGCAGCACGAATAGTTCCGACAGCGCGTTGGCCGCAAGCGCATCCGTGCCGATACCGCAGCCGGCCACCCAGGCGGTTACGCCCCAGTCTGCATCCAATAGCGAACGGGCGTCGCGCAGCATCAGTTCGGGTTGCAGCGGGTCGCACGCCAGCGGCAAGGTTTCCTGGGCGAAGCCGACCAGCACTTTGCCGGCTCCGGTCTTCAGTGCGGCGCGGGCGGCCAGCAGCGCGGCGCCCGTCATGCCCGGGCCGCCGCCCACCACGCCGACGGTGCCGAAGCTGCCTTTGTGCGTGTCTTGCCCACGCGGGGCGAACAGGGCGGGCAGGCTGGCGCGGTCGATGGGGGCGCCGACGGACGGGACGAGGGTGTTCATTGGCTGAGGCTCCGTGGGAAAGCGGCGGGGCGGGCGCCCGCGTATCCACTATAGTGCGCAAAAACGCGCCGGCCCCAAGGCTCGCGCAGCGGCTAAAGACAACGCGGAGTAGACAATGACTGATATCACGCTGCAACACTATTCAGCCTATGAATCCCTGAAGCTGCGCCGGCATCCCGGCGGCGTGCTGGAGGTGATCATGGGGGCCAAGGGCGGCCAGCCCGGCAAGCTGTCCACGGCAGACGACCGTATGCACCGCGAATTGGCCGACATCTGGCGCGACATCGATACCGACCCCGACACCCGTGTGGTGGTGATTCGGGGCGAAGGCAAGGGCTTTTCGGGCGGCGGCGACCTTGAACTGGTGCAGCAGATGGCCGACGACTTCGACGTGCGTACCCGCGTGTGGCGGGAAGCCCGCGACCTGGTCTACAACATCATCAATTGCAACAAGCCCATCGTGTCCGCCATGCACGGCGCGGCGGTGGGGGCGGGGCTGGTGGCGGGCTTGCTGGCCGACATCTCGATCGCGGCGCGCGACGCGCGCATCATTGATGGCCATACCCGCCTGGGCGTGACGGCGGGGGACCACGCCGCCATCGTCTGGCCGCTGCTGTGCGGCATGGCCAAGGCCAAGTACTACCTGATGCTGTGCGAGACGGTGACCGGCGAAGAGGCGGAGCGCATCGGCCTGGTGTCATTGTGCGTCGATGAAGCCGAGCTGATTTCCCGTGCGTTCGAGGTGGCCAACAAGCTGGCGGCCGGTTCGCAGACAGCGATACGCTGGACCAAGTATTCGCTGAACAATTGGCTGCGCATGGCGGGGCCGAGCTTTGATACGTCGCTGGCCCTGGAGTTCATGGGGTTTGGCGGGCCGGACGTGAAAGAGGGGATCCAGTCGTTGCGCGAACGCCGGGCGCCGAATTTTCGGCCGGATTCGCCGTTTTAGGCGGCGTTGTTTGATGGGTTCGCGCGGTCCGCGGCCGGGTTCTTTTGTCGGTTGTGCCGCGCCGCACCCATCCTACGTCCCAACCGTAGGATGGGTGAAGCGCGAATGACCCGATGTCAGAACGCCAAAGCCCAACGCGCGCAACCCATCACCTCGCGCCCCATCGCCTCGCGTCCCATCGCTTCGCGCCCCATCGCTTCGCGCCCCATCGCCTCGCGCCCCATCGCTTCGCCCCCTATTTCTTAAAAAACTTCGCGAATGCCGCCTGCGCTTCCTCGGTCTGCAGGCGGGCGCGGAACTGCTGGGCTTCGTAATCCAGCGTTTCCTGGATGGCCTGGCGGTCCGCACGCTTCATCATGGCCTTGGTCAGGCGCAGCGCGGCGGGCGGTTGGCGGGCCAAATCAGCGGCCGTGGCCTGGGCCGCCGCCAGCGCCTGGCCTTTTGGCGTAACCGACGTCGCCAAGCCAGCCTCGCGCGCATCTTCGGCGGAAAACGCCTTGCCCTGCAACAGCCATTCGGCGGCGCGCCGCCCTGCCAGGCGGGGCATCAACAGGCTGGAGGCGCCCTCCGGGCACAGGCCCAGCGCTACGAACGGCATGCGCAGCGTGGCGCCTTCGCCGATGTGGACAAAGTCGCAATGCTGTAGCAGTGTCACGCCGATGCCGATCGCATAGCCTTCGACCGCAGCAATGACCGGCACGTCGGCCAGGGTCAGCGCCCGCAGGAACGTCAGCCCCGCGCTGTCACCGGCCCCACGTTCGGCTTGGAAGTCGCGCAGGTCATTACCGGCCGTGAAGTGCTCGCCCGCGCCCGTCAGGATCACCGCCGAGATGGCCTGGTCGGCGCTGGCCAGTGAAATCTGTTCGGTCAGGGCGGCGTAGGTGGCCGTGTCCAGCGCGTTGCGGCGATCCTGGCGGTTGATGACCAGGGTCAGCACCGCGCCGTCACGGCTGACTGTCAGGCCCGCGCTCATGCGAACGACCTGGCGTTCAGTTGCGCCTTGGCCTCGGCGTACTCGCGGCGCAGCGTGTCGACGATCTCCCGGGTCGGCAGCACGCTGGCGATGCCGCCCACGCCCTGGCCGGCGCCCCAGATGTCTTTCCACGGTTTGACGCGAGTCGATCCGAAGTTCGACGCGCCACTGTCCGGCTGCGGCAGGTTGGCCGGGTCCAGCCCCGACGCGGTGATGCTGGCCTTCAGATAGTTGCCGGGAATGCCCGTGAAAAACGGGGTGTACAGAATGTCGGACGCGCTGGCCTCGACGATGGCGGACTTGTAGCCCTCGCTGGCGTTGGCTTCCTGGCTGGCGATGAAGCGCGTGCCCATGTAGGCAAAGTCGGCGCCCATGGCCAGCGCGGCCAGTACGTGCGCGCCGGACGTGATGGCGCCCGACAGGATCAGCGGGCCGTCGTAGAAACGGCGCACTTCGGACAGCAGCGCGAACGGGCTCAGCGTGCCTGCATGGCCGCCGGCGCCCGAGCACACCAGGATCAGCCCGTCCACACCCGCTTCCAGCGCTTTCTCGGCGTGGCGCAGCGTGGTGACGTCATGAAAGACCTTGCCGCCCCAGTCGTGCACGCCCTTGACCAGGTCGCCCGGCGCGCGCAGGCTGGTGATGATCAACGGCACGCGGTGGCTGGCGCACACGGCCAGGTCCTGTTCCAGCCGGTCGTTGGATTGATGGATGATCTGGTTGACCGCGAACGGCGCCACGGCAGCGCCTGGATTCGCTTCGCGGTACGAGGCAAGCCCGGCCTGGACTTCGTCCAGCCAATCGGTCAAGAGGCTTTGGGGGCGCGCGTTCAGCGCGGGAAACGAACCCACGATGCCGCTCGTGCACTGCGCGATCACCAGTTGCGGGTTGGACACGATGAACATGGGGGCGCTGATGACCGGCAGGGACATCTGGCCATACAAATCTGTCACTAGAGAGTGGGGCATAGCGTCGTCGCGTTGTGTTCAGGTCAGTCCAGAAAAGGCGTCCCGCAATTGGGCCTTGAGCCTTGAAAGCGGATGTGCCTATAATTACCTACCGACCGTCCGGTAATTAATTAATCTTTATTTAACGGCATGCGCCGAACCGCTGTCAATGGAGGCCCGCGCGGCCTGCCCGCAGCCTCAGGCGCGGCCCTTGCAAAGGCTGTCATGGCGACCTCCGCCCCTCCTGTTCAGAAACGCGCCCGCGCTGGCCGGCCCCCCACCCTGGTGGCCCCGCGCGAACGCATCCTGGAAGAAGCCGCCAAGCTATTCGCGCAAAGCGGCTACGACGGCAGCTCGGTGGCCGACCTGGCCGCCGCCATCGGCGTGTCCAAGGCGGCCATCTATCACTACTACACCACCAAGCAGGACATCTACGACGCCATCATCCTGGGCGTGTTGAACGGGCTGACGCAAAACGTCGGCCAGGATGTGGCCGATGCCCAGGGCGCCGCCGACCGCTTGCGCGCGTTCATGGTGGGCCACGCCCGCTACTTCGAACAGCACCATGCTGAATTTGTCACCATGCTGATCGGCTATTCCGGCATGGCGCTACCCGAACGCGAAGACGCCGCCCGCCTGCGCGACGGCTACGAAAAGCGCCTGCGCGAACTGATCGCCCAAGGCGTGGAACAAGGCGTGTTCCGCCCGCTGGACGTGGCCGCCACCGGCCGCGCCGTGCTGTCCATGCTGAATTGGATGGTGCGCTGGTACAAGCCCGGCCAGGGCGACAGCGCCGAAGCCATCGCCGCCGGTTACTTCGATTTATTGGTCGGCGGCATGCGCGCCTGATCGCGCCGCCGTCCGGAAACGCATTGCTTATCTACTGAGACTTCCATCATGGCCCTCGACACCGAAACCCTGAACCTGTTGCTGGACGCCGTGCACCGCTTTGTGCACGAACGCCTGATTCCCGCCGAAGACGAACTGGCCTCTAGCGGCCAGGTGCCGCCGGACATCGTCAACGAAATGCGCGAGCTGGGCTTGTTCGGCCTGTCGATCTCGCCCGACTTCGGCGGTTTGGGCCTGACGATGGAAGAGGAAGTGCGCGTGGTGTTCGAACTGGGCCAGACCTCGCCCGCGTTTCGTTCGCTGGCCGGCACCAATATCGGCATCGGCTCGCAAGCCATCGTGCTGGCCGGCACCGACGAACAGCGCGCGCGCTACTTGCCCAAGCTGGCCAGCGGTGAATTGATCGGCTCGTTCGCCTTGACCGAGCCGGACGCCGGTTCCGACGCCATGGCGCTGCGCCTGTCCGCCGAGCGCGATGGCGACGGCTACGTGCTGAACGGCACCAAGCGCTACATCACCAACGCACCCATCGCCGGCCTGTTTTCGGTGATGGCGCGCACCGCGCCCGAACGCCGCGCCAATTCCATTTCGTGCTTCCTGGTGGAAGCCGGCACGCCGGGCCTCATCATCGGCAAGCCCGACAAGAAGATGGGTCAGGCGGGCGCCTTGACCAGCGACGTGGTCTTCGACAACTGCCGCGTGCCGGCCAGCGCCTTGCTGGGCGGGGAAGAGGGCAATGGGTTCCGGACATCGATGCGCGTGCTGGACAAGGGGCGGCTGCACATCTCGGCGCTGTGCGTGGGGATTGCCGAGCGCCTGCTGTCGGACGCGGTCAAGTACGCGCTGGAGCGCAAGCAGTTCGGCCAGCCGATCGCTGAATTCCAGCTGATCCAGGCGATGATCGCCGACAGTCAGGCCGAACTCTATGCCGCCCGCTGCATGGTGCTGGACGCGGCCCGCATGCGCGACCGCGGCGAGAACACCACCATGCAGGCCGCTTGCTGCAAGCTGTACTCGACCGAGATGGTGGGCCGCGTGGCTGACCGCGCCGTGCAGATTCACGGCGGCGCGGGCTATATGTCCGAGTACGCCGTGGAACGCTTCTACCGCGACGTGCGCTTGTTCCGCATCTTCGAGGGCACCTCGCAGATCCAGCAACTGGTGATCGCGCGCGAGACGATCAAGGCGCATTCCTGAGCCGACAGCCAGCGGAAATCCGGCCAGAGTGTCCAAACAGCTAATATCCGGATTGACGAATGGTGCTCCGGGCGCGACCCTAACGGTCCGCGTCCGGGTATGACGCGCTGGCGGCCCGGGCCGCCAGCATGACGGAATTCCAGTCTGGCTTCGCGCATGGCCGCAAGCCGGACGTTTTCATTTCTCATCTAGCGAAAAGACTACAGATGTCGCAACGTCCCGCTCCCCTTACCGGCATCCGCGTGCTGGACCTGACCCGCGTGCTGGCGGGCCCCTGGTGCACCCAGAACCTGGCCGACCTTGGCGCCGAGGTCATCAAGATTGAAAGGCCCGGTGCGGGCGACGATACGCGCGCCTGGGGGCCGCCCTATCTGAAGGACGAAGCGGGCAACGACACCACCGAAGCCGCCTACTACCTGTCCGCCAACCGCAACAAGATGTCGGTGGCGCTGGATATCGCGTCGCCGCGCGGCGCCGAACTGGTGCGCGAACTGGCGCTGCAAAGCGACATCCTGGTTGAGAACTTCAAAGTGGGCGGCCTGAAGAAATACGGGCTGGACTACGAAAGCCTGAAGGCCATCAACCCGCGCCTGATCTATTGCTCGATCACCGGTTTCGGCCAGACCGGCCCGTACGCCAGCCGCCCCGGCTATGACTTCATGATCCAGGGCATGGGCGGGCTGATGAGCATCACCGGCGAACGCGACGACCTGCCGGGCGGCGGCCCGCAAAAGGCCGGCGTGGCCGTGGCCGATCTGATGACCGGCATGTACTCCACGGTAGGCATTCTGGCCGCGCTGCTTGAACGCGCCAACAGCGGTTTGGGCCAGCATATCGACATGGCCTTGCTGGACTGCCAGGTCAGCATGATGGCCAATCAGAACTTGAACTTCATGACCTCGGGCGTGGCGCCCCAGCGCGCGGGCAACGCACACCAGAACCTGGTGCCTTACCAAGTGTTCGCCGCGGCCGATGGCCATTTGATCGTGGCGGTGGGTAACGACAGCCAGTTCCGCAACTACTGCGGCGCCATCGGCCTGCCCGAGTTGTCGGCCGACCCGCGTTTTTCCACCAACCCCCAGCGCGTGAAGAACCGTACCGAGCTCGTGCCGCTGTTGGCCGAGCGCATGGCCACCGGCGCGCGCGACCACTGGCTGGCCGCGCTGGAAGCCGTGGGCGTGCCGGCCGGCCCCATCAATACACTGGACCAGGTCTACGAAGACCCGCACGTGCTGGCGCGCAACATGAAGCGCGAGCTGCCGCATCCGGCCGCCGGCAAGGTGCCGATGGCCGCCAGCCCGTTGAAGTTTTCCGATAGCCCCGTTGAATACCGCCGTCCGCCGCCCATGCTGGGCGAGCACACCGCGCAGGTGCTGGCGGAAAAGCTGGGCTTGTCGGCCGAAGACATTCAGGCGCTGGCACAAAGCCAGCCTTGATCGCGGCGGGGTGGCTGCGCGCCGCCCCGCTTGCCACGCGCCCTGCCGCGGCGCGCACCATCCATTCCAATACAGGCAGGAGAGAGTTGATGACGGAGATTCAAACCATCGGCGTCGTGGGCGCCGGGGCCATGGGGCGCGGCATTGCGCAGATTGCGGCGCAAGCCGGATTGCGCGTGCGTCTGTACGACACCAGCGCCGACGCGATCGCGGCCGCGCGCGAGTCCTTACGCCAAACCTGGGACAAGCTGGCGCAAAAGGGCAAGCTGACCGCCGCCGATGCGCAAGCCGCCTTGGAGCGTGTGGAGGCCGCCACCGCGCTGACCGATATGTCGGCCTGCCAACTGGTGGTGGAAGCCATCGTTGAACGGCTGGACGTGAAGCGCGACCTGTTCGCCGCGCTGGAAGGCGTGGTGTCGGAAGACTGCATCCTGGCGTCGAACACGTCGTCCTTGTCCATCACCGCGATCGCCGCTGCTTGCAAGCACCCGCGCCGCGTGGTCGGCTATCACTTCTTCAACCCGGTGGCGTTGATGAAGGTGGTTGAAGTGATCGACGGCCTGCGCAGCGCACCCGAAGTGGGCGACGCGCTGGCCGCGCTGGCCCGCCGCATGGGCCACACGCCCGTGCGCGCCAAGGACATGCCCGGCTTTATCGTCAACCATGCCGGCCGTGGCATGAATACCGAAGGCCTGCGCGTGGCGCAAGAGGCCGTGGCCACCTTTGCGCAAGTCGACGCCGTGATGCGCGAGCAAGCCGGCTTCCGCATGGGGCCTTTTGAGCTGCTGGACCTTACCGCGCTGGACGTGTCGCATCCGGTGATGGAATCCATCTACCGTCAGTTCTTCGACGAAGCGCGTTTTCGCCCATCGCCGATCACGACCGTGCGCCTGGCGGGCGGGCTGATCGGACGCAAGGCGGGCGAAGGCTTCTACGTCTACGCCGACGGCCAGAAGCAAGTGCCGGCCGAACCGCCCGTGCCGGCGCTGCCGGAAGGCCTGAAGGTCTGGGTCAGCCCCAAGCACGCGGAAGGCTACGCGCGCGCGTCGGCGCTGATCGAAAAGCTGGGCGCTACGTTGGTGACGGATTCGACGCCCGACGCGGACGCGCTGATTGTCGTCACGCCGTTTGGTGATGATGTGTCGACGTCGGTGTCCGCCCAAGGCTTGAACGCCGGCCGCACGGTGGGCTTGGACACGCTATATGCCTTCGACGGCGCCAAGCGCCGCACCGTCATGGTGTCGCCCGCCACCGAAGCCAAATGGCGCGACGCCGCGCACGCGCTGCTGGCCGCCGATGGCGTGCCGGTTACGGTGATCGAGGACTCGCCGGGCTTCATCGCCCAGCGCATCGTGGCCATGATCGTCAACATCGCCAGCGACATCGCGCAACAGCAGATCGCCACGCCGGAAGACATCGACCAAGCCGTGACGCTGGGCCTGGGGTACCCGGTGGGTCCGTTGGCCCTGGGCGACAAGCTGGGCGCCGACCGCATCCTGGAAATCCTGAAGAGCATGCAGCGCGTGACCGGCGACCCGCGCTATCGCCCCAGCCTCTGGCTGCAACGCCGCGTCCAATTGGGCCTGTCCCTACTGAAATCATCAGCCCCGTAGGATGGGTGAAGCGCGAAAAGGTCGGCAGAAGAACCCCGCCGGCCAACGCGCGCAACCCACCAAGTAGCGCCCAAAGCTTCACCTGATCCAGGCAAGAAAAAGCCCCCTGAATTTCTTCTTCAGGGGGCTTTTTATTTGCGCGGTTGCTTGATGGGTTACGCGCGTTGGGCAGAATCTCTGTGGCATAAATCCTGCCGCGCTTCACCCATCCTACTTGGCGTGGTCGACCATGTATTGGACGGCTGCGCGGATGTCTTCTTCCGAGGCGTTGGCGGCGCCGCCCTTGGGCGGCATGGGCGGCTTGCCTTGCATGGCGACCTTCACCATGGCGTCCATGCCGGTCTTGATGTAGGGCGCCCAGGCGGCCTTGTCGCCAAACTTCGGCGCGTTGGCCACGCCGGTGGCGTGACAGGCGAAGCAGACGCTCTTGTAGAGCTTTTCGCCGGCCGGATTGACGGCGGCGGCTTGTTGCGGGGCGCTGGCGGCCGGCGCGGCGGCAGCAGGCGCGCCGGCGGCAGTGGCAGTGGCAGCAGCAGGAGCGGCTCCAGATGCAGCGGCACCAGGAGCGGCGGCGGCTCCAGCAGCCGGTGCACTCGCTGCAGACGCGGTAGCGGCGGGAGCCGCACCAGCAGCCGGCGCACTAGCGGCCGCCGCGGCGTCTGCTTCCTTCTTCGCGCCTTCTTCGGCGGGGGCGGCGGGCTCGGGCAGCGATGCGCCGGACTTGTTGGCCATATAGACCACCGCGCGCGCGACTTCGTAGTCGGACAGCGTGGGGTTGCCGCCCTTGGCGGGCATGCCGCCCTTGCCGTGCAGGGCCACGTTCAGCATGGTGTCGTAGCCGGCCTTGATGAACGGCGCCCAGGCCGCGTTGTCGCCCACCTTGGGTGCGCCGGCCACACCGGCGGTGTGACAGGCCGTACAGACGGCGGCAAAGACCTGTTCGCCCGTCTTGAAGACTCGGGGGGCGTTGGCGTCGACCAGTTCAAACCCCGCGACCGGGGCGATGCGCTTGGTGATGGCTTCCGGGGTCAGCGTGTCCGAGCCGGCTCCGGTCTTGTTGCCGGAGACCACCATGTTCACCAACAGGATGATGATGGCGATTGGGATCACGAAAGACAGGACGATCGTGACGACCAGTTGCTTGGGGGTCTTGATGGGGGAGGAGTGCTCTTCTATGTGTTCCTGCTCGTTGCTCATGACCAAATCCTGCTAACGGGTGGGGCGCCTGACGGCGGCAACAGAAAATCAGTAACTGCACAAATCGGCGAACAAGTCGGGCATCCGCCTGCAAGCAAACGCTGGATTATATAACGGTGTCAGGGACGCACGTCCAATGCATCTGACCGGGTTTTCGATGAGATTGACGGAAGATTTGATGCGCTTCATGCAGGCCATCCAAAACTAGGTACAATGTCGCCTCTTTGCGCTGCGCCCGTAGTTCAATGGATAGAATGAGAGTTTCCGAAGCTCTTGATACAGGTTCGATTCCTGTCGGGCGCACCACAATCACGACGTGACGTGCAATGCGTGACGTGCAATATCTGATGTAGAAATACGTGGCATAGAAAGTCGAATCCCGGGATTCGACATTCGAAACCCGGGATTCATCAGCGTATATAGATCAAAGTCGACAGATCAACGTCGACACATCAACGTCGACACATCAGGGCGGCCATCCAGTCATACGGCCATCAAGCTCCCTGAATATCAATCCCCCTGGATTTAAATTCGCTTCGGCACGCGCGGCGGCATTTTTGCGTTCAGTCATCCAGCGACGGCACCGTGCCGATTTGCGTCAGGATGCGCGGCGATTCCATGTCGCCGGTTTCTTTGTCGATCCATACTTCATAAGCGGCCACGCCCGCGAATTTGGAAGCCATGGAATTGGCGATTCGGATGGCGCCGAATTCGCTGCTGGCCGGACGGATTTCCCCGGGGGCCACGCCGTTGGCGGCGGCGCGATAGGGAACGACGATGTACTGCACAAGATGAGCGGCTTCTGACACAGGTTTCTCCCTGGATGACAGGTTTTTTGGGCGAGCGAAATGTATCACGTCGCACTGTGTTTTTGTACAGTATTTTGAAGCGCCGCACCAACTAAATCTTGCGTGGCGGGAAAACCCCTAGCGGGCAATCGTTGCCCGAAATTCCGCTCGCCTCTATTATTTTCGAAAATCTTCACGGTTTTATAAAAAGAGGCAAGGGATGGAAGCGAACCGGTACGACGCCTATCGCGAGGACACCGCAGGCCGCGCCAATGTGGCGGACTCGCCCGAACGCATTGCCTATTACCAGGAGCTGGCGCGCCTGGAGACCGGCGCCTTGTGGACCGTGGCGAACAAGATTGAACCCTGGGCGCCGCGCTCGGCGTCGGTGCCGGTGGTGTGGCGCTACCAGGACTTGCGCGCGCATGTGCTGCGCTCGGCCGAACTGGTGTCACCCGAAGAAGCGGGCCGGCGCGTGATCTACCTGAACAACCCCGGCCGGCGCGACGTGGCCGCCGCCGTGGGCTGGTTGTATTCCGGCTTGCAAGTGATGCAGCCTGGCGAACTGGCCTCGGCCCACAAGCATTCGCATTCGGCGCTGCGCTTCATCATGGAAGGCCAGGGCGCCTACACCGTGGTGGATGGCCACAAGATGACGTTGGGCGCGAACGACTTCGTGCTGACGCCTAACGGCACCTGGCATGAGCACGGCGTGGCCGAAGACGGCACTACCTGCATCTGGCAGGACGGCCTGGACATTCCGCTGGTCAATGCGCTGGAAGCGGGCTTCTATGCCGTGCATCCCGACCTGAACCAGACCGTGACCCATCCGGTGGACGACACCAGCGCCGCCTGGGGCAACGTAGCCTTGCGCCCGCAAGTGTCGGGCTGGACCAAACCGTATTCGCCGCTCTTGAAGTACGAATGGGAACCCACCTACGAGGCCTTGCGCCGTTATGCGCGCACCACCGCCGGCAGCCCGTACGACGGCGTCCTGCTTGACTACGTGAACCCGGCCACGGGCGGGCCGGTGATGCCGACCATCGGCGCCAGCATGCAGTTGCTGCGCCCGGGCGAACACACCAAGGCGCATCGGCACACGGGTAGCTTTATCTACCAGGTGGCCAAGGGCAGCGGCTTTTCCATCATCGACGGCAAACGCTATGACTGGACCGAGCGCGATATTTTCTGCGTGCCGTCCTGGGCCATCCACGAACACGCCAACCTGTCGAGCAACGACGACGCCTGCCTGTTCTGCTTCAACGATCTGCCCGTGATGCGGTCGCTGGCGCTCTACCGCGAAGAAGCGGTCAAGGAAAACGACGGCCATCAAACGTTGACCTGACGCGCTGATCAGTACCCCATCCCTATTCGAATTTTTATCCGCCGCGCGGGCGTTGTCCGTGCGCCTGGCTCAACTCGTCCTGACTTAATGCGTCCTGATTTAACCCGTCCTCATTCAACTCGTCCTGAATCAATGGAGTTCTTATGCGCTTGGTGACTTTTCGCGCTCATCCCACCGCTGCCGCGCGGCTTGGCGCGCTGGCCGAAGGCTATGTAATCGACCTGGCCCTGCTGGGCCGTGCCGGCGGCGTGGACCTGCCCGACGACATGCTGGCGTTCATCGACCTGGGCCCGGTGGCCGTGGCGCAGGCCACCCGCTTGATGGAGACCTACCGTGGCGAATGGCCGGTGGGCACGGCGCTGCCTCAAGAAAACGTGAAGCTGCTTGCACCCATTCCGCGTCCGCGCAAGAACATCTTCGGCATCGGCCTGAACTACGTTGAACACGTGGCTGAATCCAGCCGCACGCTGGATACGTCGGCCGACCTGCCCAAGCAGCCCGTGATTTTCTCCAAACCGCCCACCACTGTGATCGGCCCGGGCGACGCCATCGAGCACAACGCCAAGATCACGCAGCAGTTGGACTGGGAAGTGGAGCTGGCGGTGATCATGGGCCGCCGCGCCTCGCGCGTGGCCGAGGCCGATGCGCTGTCCTATGTGTTTGGCTACAGCGTCATGCTGGACATGAGCGCGCGCGACTGCCGCCGCGCCGGGCAATGGATCTATTCCAAGGGCCAGGACACCTACGCGCCGTTCGGCCCGTGCATTGTCACCGCCGACGAAATTCCGGACCCGCAGGTGCTGGACCTGTGGCTCACGGTCAATGGCGAGAAAAAGCAGGGATCGAACACGCGCCACATGCTGTTCAAGGTGCCGTTCCTGATTGCGGACATCAGTGCCGGCATCACGCTGGAACCGGGCGACATCATCGCCACCGGCACGCCGGAAGGCGTGGGCGCGGGCCGCAAGCCGCAGGAATGGTTGTGGCCGGGCGATGTGGTGGTGGCGTGCGTGGAAGGCATCGGCACGCTGCGCCATCCGGTGGTGGCGGTTTAGCTCAGGCCTGCCGCCAGGCGGGCAACGCAGTCTTCAAGGGGAAAACATGATCAAGAAACAGAAACTGGGCGGCGTGGCCGCCGCGTTGTCCGTCGCGCTGGTCGCGGCGGTTGCGATGGGCGCCGCGCGCGCCGCCGAGCCCGTCAAGATCGGCTTCATCGCCACCTTGTCCACGCCGGCCGGCTACATCGGCGAAGACGAACGCGATGCCTTCAACCTGGCCATCAAGGAAGGCGGCGGCAAGCT
Source organism: Achromobacter spanius (assembly GCF_029637605.1). Taxonomy (NCBI): domain Bacteria; kingdom Pseudomonadati; phylum Pseudomonadota; class Betaproteobacteria; order Burkholderiales; family Alcaligenaceae; genus Achromobacter; species Achromobacter spanius. The sequence goes on from NZ_CP121261.1 coordinate 4,959,916, forward strand.
GGGCGGCGTGCCCGTGCAACTGGTTATCGAAGACGACGGCTTGAAGCCCGCCAACGCCAAGCAGGCGGCCGACCGTCTGGTGCAATCCGGCGTGAAGCTCTTTACCGGGGTGAACTTCTCCAACGTGCTGGCCGCCGTGGTGCCGGGCGTGGTGAAGTCGGGCGCGTTCTATGTGAGCCTGAATCCGGGTCCGTCGAACTTCGCGGGCGAAAAGTGCGACCCCAACTATTTCGTGGCGTCCTATCAGAACGACGCCTTTCACACGGCGGGCGGCGTGGCGGCCAATGAATTGGGCTACAAGCGCGTGGTGCTGCTGGCGCCCAACTACCAGGCCGGCCGCGACGCCATCGAAGGGTTCAAGCGCACCTATAAGGGCGAGGTGGTGGCCGAGATCTACACCAAGCTCGACCAGTCTGACTTCTCCGTGGAACTGGCGCGTCTGCGTTCGCTGGCGCCCGAAGCCATCTACCAGTTTCATCCGGGCGGCACCGGCATCAACTTCGTCAAGCAGTATGCGGCGGCGGGCTTGAATAAAAGCATCCCCATGCTGATGCCCAGCTTCTCGATGGACGCACGCATGATCCAGGCCACGGGCGATGCCTCCTTGGGTTCCTACACCACGGGCATCTGGTCGCAAGACTTCAACAACCCGCAGTCGCAGGCCTTCGTCAAAGCCTTCAAGGAAGCCTATGGCCGTGTGCCCACCGACTACGCGATGCAGGCTTACGACACCGCGCAGTTGATCGGCGTGGGTTTGAAGGCCACGGGTGGCGATCTGTCCAAGGCAGCTGAATTCCGCGCGGCGCTGCGCAAGCCCGGCTTCACGTCCTTGCGCGGCAATTTCAGCATGAACACCAATCAGCATCCCATTCAGGATCTGTACCTGATGCGTATCGACAAGGACAGCTCGGGCGGCCTGGTGCCGCATCTGGTTCGCAAACTGGTGTCTGACGACAAGGACGCCTACGCCCAATTCTGCAAGATGCCATCATGACGCTGCTGTTCGAACAACTGCTTAACGGGCTGCAGTTCGGCGCCATGCTGTTCATGCTGGCGGCCGGACTCACGCTGATCTTCGGCATCATGGGCGTGGTCAACCTGACGCATGGCTCGTTCTACATGGTGGGCGCGTACTGCGCGGCCTATGCCATCGGCACCACGGGCTCGTTCCTGGCGGGCGTGCTGGCGGCGCTGCTGGGGGCGGGGCTGTACGGCATATCCGTCGAAGTGCTGGTGATACGCAAGCTGTACAAGCGCGATCACCTGTACCAGGTGCTGGCCACTTTCGGCCTGCTGCTGTTTTCGAACGAGGCCGTCAGCCTGATCTTTGGCCGGCGTCCGCCGCTGGTCAGCATCCCGTCGTTCCTGGAAGGCGCGGTGACGCTGGCGCCTGGCTTTCAGTATCCCTTGATCCGCCTGTCGTTCATCGCCATTGGCGCCTTGGTGGCGGTGGGCTTGTGGTGGCTGGTGAACCGCACGCGCATCGGCATGCTGATCCGCGCGGGCGCGGATGACCGTGAAATGGTGGACGCCTTGGGCGTGGATATCCGCAAGCTCTACACGCTGGTGTTCGGGCTGGGCGCGTTGCTGTGCGGCTTGGCCGGCGTGATGGCCGCGCCGCTGCTGGCGGTGGAAATCGGCATGGGCGAACGCATCTTGATCACCACCTTTGTGGTCATTGTGATTGGCGGGGTCGGCTCGGTGCGCGGCGCCTTGGCGGGCGCCTTGTTGGTGGGCATGGTCGACAGCCTGGGCCGTGCTTTCCTGCCGCAGTTGCTGTCCACGATGTTCTCGCCCGCCACGGCGGACCCGCTGGCCGCCGGCATGGCGTCGGCCAGCATTTATGTGTTGATGGCGATTGTGCTGATCGCCAAGCCGGGCGGCTTGTTTCCGGCGCGAGGATGATGATGGCAAAGACACTTTCGAATCGCGCCCGCTGGGGCTTGGCCGGCCTGGTGGTATTGATCCTGCTGCCGGCCGCCGCGCTGGCCTCGGGTTCGCCGTTCCTGATCGGCGTGGTGACGCGCTTTCTTATCTATGGGCTGGCCGCGGTCAGCCTGGACCTGGTGATCGGCTACGGCGCCATGGTCAGCTTTGGCCACGCCATGTTCTTCGGCCTGGGTGGCTACGCGGTAGGCATCATTGCCTTTCACACGGCCGAGGCAGGGCCCATCTTTGGCTGGGCCGGCAGCAATGCCGCGCTGGTGGTGTGGCCCATTGCGCTGGCCGTGTGCGCGCTGGCGGGCTGGGTCTTCGGTTACCTGGCGCTGCGCACGCGCGGTGTGCAGTTCATCATGATTACGCTGGCCTTTGGGCAGATGGTGTATTTCATCCTGGTGTCGCTGCAGTTCTATGGCGGCGACGACGGGCTGATGATTACGCAGCGCAACGAGTTGCCGGGCCTCAATCTGGAAAGCCCCATGGTGTTCTATTACGTGTGCCTGGCGCTGCTGACGGCGTGGACGCTGCTGTGCATCCGCATCACCAATTCGCGCTTTGGCATGGTGCTGCAGGCGTTGCGCCAAAGCGAGCGGCGCGCGCTGAACCTGGGTGTGGCGCCCACGCCGTACCGCCTGAGCGCGTTCGTGCTGTCGGCCGTGGGCACCGGACTGGCGGGCGTGCTGTGGGCCAACTATGCGGGGCTGGTGACGCCCGACATGGCGGCGTGGACCAAGTCCGGCGAGCTGATGGCGATTGTCATCCTGGGCGGCGTGGGCACCTTGCTGGGGCCGATTGCAGGCGCGGCGGTCTTCCTGGGCCTGGAGCAGATGCTGTCGTCCTTGACCGAGCATTGGCTGCTGTACATGGGGCCGATTCTGGTGCTGGTGGTGCTGTGGGGCCAGAAGGGCTTGTTCGGCAAATTGCTGGAGACGCGCCATGCCGACTGACACGCAAGCAAGCCTGTTGCGGCTGACGCAGTTGCGCAAGACCTTTGACGCGGTGGTGGCCACCAATGGGGTGGACCTGGATGTGCGGGCCGGCGAAATTCACGCCATCATCGGCCCCAATGGCGCGGGCAAGTCCACGCTGATTGCGCAGATTTGCGGTGAGATCCGGCCAGACTCCGGCACCATCCATCTGGACGGGCAGGATGTGACCGGGCTGCGCGCGTTCGAGCGGGCACGGCTGGGCCTGGGGCGTTCCTTCCAGATCACCGAGCTTTGCCACGAATTCACCGCGCTGGAAAACGTGATCCTGTCGCGCATGCTGAAGGACGGGCCCGCGTTTGGCGCCTGGTCCGATCCGCGCCGCGACACCGGCCTGAAGGCCGAGGCCATGCAGTGGTTGACGCATGTGGGCCTGGCTGAGCGCCGCCATGTGCGGTCGGCCGATCTGGCGCACGGCGAACGGCGGCAACTGGAACTGGCGGTGGCGCTGGCGCGCGAGCCGCGCCTGTTGCTGCTGGATGAGCCCATGGCCGGCATGGGGCCCGAGGAATCGGCGCGCATGACGCGCCTGCTGCAAGGCATGAAGGGCGATTACGCGGTGCTGCTGGTTGAGCACGATATGGACGCCGTCTTCGCGCTGGCCGACCGCATCAGTGTGCTGGTCTATGGCCGCGTGGTGTTCAGCGGCACACCGGACGAGGTGCGCCGCCATCCGGAAGTGCGCGCGGCCTACCTGGGAGAAGAACATGTTGAAGGTTGACGGCCTGACGGGCGGTTACGGATCCAGCAAGGTGCTGTTCGGCATGTCGTTCGAGGCCAGCGAGGGCGAGGTGATTTCGCTGATTGGCCGCAACGGCATGGGCAAGACCACCACGGTCAAGACCTTGATGGGCATGCTGCCCGCCACCGGCGGCGCGGTGCAGTTCCGGGGGCAGACGCTGGGCCGGTCCGCGCCCAGCACGGTGGCGCGCCTGGGCGTGGGGTTGGTGCCGGAAGGGCGGCGCGTGTTTGGCTCGCTGACGGTGCAGGAAAACCTGGTGGCGACGGCACGAGCGGCCGCGGGCGGCTGGGACCTGGAGCGCGTCTACACGCTGTTCCCGCGCCTGAAAGAGCGCCGCGCGCAGTCGTCACGCACCTTGTCGGGCGGCGAGCAGCAGATGCTGGTGGTGGGCCGCGCGCTGATGACCAACCCCAAACTGCTGATCCTGGACGAAGCCACCGAAGGGCTGGCGCCATTGATCCGCCAGGAGATCTGGCGTTGCCTGCGGTCGCTGAAGGCCGAGGGCCAGACCATTCTGGTCATCGACAAGAACCTGCCCGAGATGGCCACGCTGGTCGACAGGCACTACATCGTGGACAAGGGCCGCGTGGCCTGGTCGGGCAAGCCCGCCGAGCTGTCCGCCCAACCCGAATTGGCGCAGCGGTATCTGGGAATATAGGGCCGCCACGCCTAAGCGCCACACCTGCCCGCGCCGCCCATGGGCGCGGGTAGAATGGGCCGCCTGTGCGCGGATCAGCGGACACGCCGCTGACATCTGGAGAGCATGTTGAAGCCAAGAATCAAAGCTTCCCGCCAGGACGATTCCGGATCGGCCGGGAACGCTGACGTGGAAGACATCACGCTGTCGGAGCAGGTTTACCGCCTGCTTCGGCGCGACATCATGAGCGGGGTCTTCGCACCGGGCCAGTCGCTGCGGCTGGAATTGTTGAAGCAGCGCTACGGCAGCAGTTTTTCGCCGATCCGCGAAGCGCTCAACCGCCTGCGCAGCGAACGCATGGTGGTGAACACCACGTCGCGCGGTTTCAGCATCGCGCCCTTGTCGGTCGAGGAAATGTGGGACGCCTGTGAAACCCGCATCCTGATCGACTGCGATGCCTTGCGCCGGTCGCTGGCGAATGCGGACGACGCTTGGGAAGCGCGGCTGGTCGGCGCCTATCACGCGCTGACGCTGGCGGCGCAGCGCGCGAGCGTAGCGTCAGCCCCGTCCGATGAACTGGAAGATTTGCTGGAGGCCCGCCACCTGGATTTCCATCACGCGCTGATTGGCGCCTGCCGCTCGCATTGGCTGTTGGACCTGTCCACGCAGCTGTACGCGCAAACCGAGCGCTACCGCCGCCCCGCGCGCGCGGGCGCCACGGCCTATGGGCCGGAACGCAACGTGGACGACGAACACCGCCAACTGCTGGACGCGGCGATCTCGCGCGACGCCGAACGTTCCGTGGCCATGCTGGCCGCGCACTACCGCAAGACCGCGCAATTCATCGAACGCATCATTTCACAGCCCGACACCCAGGCACGACATGCATAACGCCGAGATCGATCTTTTCTTTTCCTCCATTGCCGAACGCGATGTTCAATACAACGCGCGCGAATCCGTGGCCGACTTTGACGCCTGCGTGCGCCGCTACGCGGAGTCGTCGGCGCGGGTGCGCTCGCGCCGCCCCGGCGTGCTGGACCTGCGTTACGGCATGGGCCAGGACGAGCGGCTGGACCTGTTCCTGCCCGCGGCGTCGCACGCACCCGCGCCGCTGTTCGTGTTCATCCATGGCGGCTACTGGCGCGCGCAACGCAAGGAAGACGCGCCCGTGATGGCCGAGGCCTTCAATGCGGCTGGCGCGGCGGTGGCCACGCTGGAATACACGCTGGTGCCCGAAGCCACGCTGGGTGAAGTGGTGCGCGAAGTGCGTTCCGCCGTGGCCTGGCTGTACCAGAACGTGGCGGCCTACGGCGTGGACCCCGAACGGATCTACGTGAGCGGCAGCTCGGCCGGCGGCCACCTGGCCGGCATGCTGGCGGCACCCGGCTGGCCCGCGCGCTATGGCGTGCCGGACGACATCATCAAGGGCACGCTGGCCTTGTCCGGCCTGTTCGATTTGCGTCCGCTGTGCGACATCCTGCCCAACACCTGGCTGCGCCTGACGCCGGAGCAGGCCGCGCATCAAAGCCCCATCTTCAATCTGCCCGAGCGCGCCGGCCCCATGTTGCTGGCCGTGGGCGGGCTGGAGACACAGGGCTTCAAGAACCAGACGTCGGCGTTTGAGGCGGCCTGGAACGCGGCGGGCCTGGCGTCCACCCGCATTCCCACGCCGCACTGCAATCACTTTGACCTGGTCAACGAGCTGGAAGACCCGGACAGCGCGCTGACCCGGGCCACGCTGGCGATGATGGGGCTGGCCGCCCGCTGAGGGCCAGCCTTGATGGCCGCCGCGCATGGCTGATCTGAAACTCCTGGAAGACCTGATCGCGCTGGCGCGCACGGGCAGTTTCGTGCGCGCCGCCGAACTGCGCCACGTGACGCATCCCGCGTTCGGGCGGCGCATCCGCGCGCTGGAAGCCTGGGCGGGCGCACCGCTGGTCGAACGCCAGCACCTGCCCGTGACGCTGACCCCGGAAGGCGAGGCGCTGCTCAGGACGGCCACGCAGGTGGTCGAGCAGATGGGGCTGGTGCGCCATCGCATTAGCAGTTCGGGCCCGGGCGGCGAAGCCGTGTTGCGCATCGCCACCGGCCGCAGCCTGGCGCGCACGCTGGTGGCGGACTGGATTGCGCGCTTGCGGCACCGCACGCCCAAAGTGCTGACCGACGGCACGCAGGTGGAGTTGTCGACCGCTCAGACGGAAGACCTGGTGGTGCGTCTGGAGCAAGGCAAGGTGGACCTGCTGTGCTGCTACGAGCATCCGGCCTTGTCCGTGCCCTTGAGCCCGGCGCGCTACCGCTACATGACGCTGGCCACTGACAAACTGGTGCCCGTAAGCCAGGTGGATGCGCGCGGCCGTATCCGATATACGCTGCAAGACGGCGGCCAGCCGGTGCCGCTGATCACCTACACGGGCGGCCTGGCGATGGAGCGCATCGTGGGCGATCGCCTGGAAACCACGCCGTATGCGCTGACGCCGTTCGTGCGCAGCGATTCGCTGGACGCGGCGCACGGCGCGGTCGCCAAGGGCCTGGGCGTGGCGTGGTTGCCGTGGTCCATGGTGGCGGCGGATTGCCGTCGCGGCGCGTTGGCGGCGCTGGGCGGCCGCAGTGAAGAGATCGCTTTCGAGGTGCGTTTGTACCGTCCGCGCTCCCGTTTGACGGACCTGGCGGAGGCCGCCTGGGAGGCCACCGCGAACCGTAAAGTCTGATGTGCACCGCCACCTTGGCGGGCTTGGCTCAGGCTGAATTAGCACGAAGATGTGCTATTTCGGCACGGCCCAGGGGTATGAGGCCCGTGAAAATACGAACCTATACCTTCAACGAGACGGCAACGCCGTCCATCCTAGTCCCCAAGGAAGAAAACATGAAATCACACCTTCATCCGCTGCGCGCAGCGCTTGTTGCTTTCGGTGCGGCCTCGGCTGTAGCGGCCGCGCCGGCCGCCTTCGCTGCCGACTATCCCGCCCGCAGCATCTCGCTGGTTGTCGGCTACCCGGCAGGCGGCAGTGTAGACCTGACCGCGCGCCTGTTGGGCGAAGAGCTGGGCAAGCAACTGGGCCAGACCGTGGTAGTTGAAAACGTGGGCGGCGCCGGCGGCACCATTGGTGCCCAGCGTGTGGCGCGCGCGGCACCCGACGGTTACACGCTTTTGCTGGGCTCGACCAATGAAATGGTGATTGCCCGCATGATCAACACCGCGGTGAAGTACGACAGCGCCAAGGAGTTCACGCCCTTGGGCCTGGTGGCGTCGCAGCCGATGCTGCTGGCCGCCAGCAAGAATTCCGGCGTCAAGACGGCGGCCGAATACTTGCAGAAGCTGCGCGGCGCGGAAGCGGGCACGTTCAATTACGGCTCGTCCGGCGTGGGCACCACCTTGCACCTGGCCGGCGAAATGATCAATCGGGCCACCGGTACGCGCGCCGAACACGTGCCTTACCGTGGCGTGTCGCCGCTGGTCACGGACCTGATGAGCGGCCAACTGGACTTCGGTGTGCTGGTGCTGTCCTCGGGCCTGCCGCAAGTGCGCAGCGGCAACATCGTGGCGCTGGGCCTGACCGAGAACAAGCGTTCGCCGGCCGCACCCGAAATCGCGCCGCTGGCCGCCACCCCGGGCTTTGAATCCGTCGACATCAACCTGTGGTTCGCGCTGTATGGCCCGGCCGGCTTGCCGGAGCCGGTGATCGCCAAGCTGCGCGGCGCGCTGGACGAGGCGCTGAAGTCAGACCAGTTCCGCGGCAAGCTGCAGGATGCGGGCGGTGAAATCGCCAAGCCAGGCGTGGATCTGGCGGCCTACCAGGTTGAAGAAACGAAGAAGTACGGCGCGCTGGTCAAGGCCGCCAAGATCGAAGCGCAATAAAACAGGCGCAAAACCAAGCTATTGCCATACCGAAAAAAAGCGGATCACACCATGGAATTCAAGCTACCCCTTCCCGACCTAAGCGCCGAGCGCGCCGGCAACACCGACACGCCGGGTGTCTGGCATTTTGATTCGGGCGTGCCGGGGCGGGCGCTGATGGTGACCGCGCTGGTGCATGGCAACGAGCTGTGCGGCGCCTGGGCGTTGAAGGACCTGCTGGCGGCCGGCGTCAAGCCGCGCCGTGGCAGCCTGACGCTGGCCTTTTGCAACCTGAATGCGTTCGACCGCTTCGACCACGCCAACCATGACGCATCGCGTTTCGTGGCCGAAGACATGAACCGCGTCTGGAGCGCCGAGCGTCTGGACAACCCTACGACGCCCGACCGCCAGCGCGGCGCTGAACTGCGCCCCTGGGTGCAGCGCGCGGATTGGTTGCTGGACCTGCATTCCATGCACGAGCCGGGCGCGCCCTTGCTGCTGACCGGCGTACTGCCGCGCAACATTGCACTGGCGCGTCGGCTGAAAGCGCCGCAGCACGTGATCGTGGACGCGGGGCACAAGGACGGCGTGCGGATGCGTGACTTCGCGCAGTTCGGCGACGCCGCGCGTGAAGACGCCTGCGCCTTGCTGATCGAATGCGGTTTCCATGGCGAGCTGGCCTCGCGCGATGTCGCCCGCGACATGGTGGCCCGCATGCTGGTGGAGTCGGGAGTGCTGGACGTGGCCGACGTGCCGGCCGGCTGGCGGCTGCCCGATCCGGCGGCACAGCGCGTGCTGGAAGTGACCGACGCCGTGGTCGCGCCGTCGATGGATGTGACGTTCGCGCAGCCGTGGACGGGCCTGGAAACGTTGGAGCAGGCCGGTTCGGTGATCGGCTGGGCAGACGGCCAGCCGATCGTGACGCCTTACGACAACTGCACGCTGATCATGCCGTCGTTGCGGCAGTTGAAGCCAGGCGTGACGGTGGTGCGGTTGGCGCGCGACTACGCGGGCTGATTGCGCGGGTTGGTTACGCAGGCTGATCGCGCGGGGGCTGAACCCCCACGCGAAAGCCACGCGCCGAACCCCGGCGTTATTTCTGCGGCGTGTACCGCAGCTCTTCCAGCTCGTAGCCCTGGGCCTTGGCGGCAGCCAGGGCCTTGTCCAATTCTTCCTTGGGCAATTGCGGCGAGCGCGACAATATCCACAAGTACTTGCGATCAGGCGTGCCCACTACGGACCAGCGGTAGTCGGGGTCCAGGCCAATGACCCAGTAGTCGCCCTTGAACGGCTTGAAGAAAGTGACTTCCAGCTTGGCGTTGTTGCTGCCTTCCACGACGGTGGCGGTGCCGGACGCGGAATCGATGTCGCCGTCCTTCGTGCGGCAGCGATTGTTCACACCGATGGTGCCATCGGCATTCGCGATGTATTCGGCGGTGGTGTCGCCCACGCAGTTGCGCTGGAAGAACATGGGGAAATTCGCGATTTCGTACCACATGCCGGCGTAGCGTTTCAGGTCCACCGAGTCCACGGTCTTCATGGGCGGCGGTGCGGCATGGGCGATGCCCACGCTGGCGGCCAGAGCCATCAGGAATGTTGCGGTGCGGCGCATGTAAAAAACCTCCGGATTAACGGATAAGGGATTGGGCCACGGCGCGCGCTTGCCTGTTGGACGCGCGCGCCGTGAACGCAAACCCTAACGATACGCCCTATTTTCGCGGAGCCTTCAGGGCTTCGTGGTAGCGGGCCACGTAGGTGGCGAAGTCCACCGTGTCCGATTCCTCCAGGCGCTGCTGTTCTTGCGCTGACTTCACCGCCGCCTGTTCATAGGCCGTGGCCAGGTCCGCGGGCAGTGCCTGCGCACGCAGTGTGTCGGCGTGCTTGGCGCTTTGCGCCAGCGAGTAGTCGTGGAACGACAGGCCGCTTTGCGTCAGAGCTTCCAGCAAGCGCGCCGACGGGGTGGCGTCGGGCTGATCCAGCTTGACCCGTTGCGCGGCCAGCGCGTCCGCGTAGGCGCTGCCGCCCAGGGCCGAATCGAACAACGCGGCGTAGGGGGCGATCTGGTCCAGAAGGTCGTTGCCCCACTGCGGCAACGCCACGGCCTGGCCGTCGCGGTCCAGCTCCAGGCCGGGCTTGCGGCCTTCTTTGACCACCGTGGAAAAATTGTCGGCGCTGCGCTGACAGTAGCCGTTGGCGGGAAAGAAGGGGCTGTCCGACGCGGCGCAGAACAGCAGGAAGGCGTCCACGAAGCGGCTCGTGCTGGCATCGATACCCACGGGCGATTCCGGGTCGATATCCAGGCAGCGAACTTCCACGTACTGCACGCCGCGTTCCGCGAGCGCGGTGATGGGGCGTTCGCAGCGGCCCGTGGCGCGCTTGGGCCGGATGCTGGAGTAGTACTCGTTTTCGATCTGCAGCACGTTGGTGTTGAGCTGGATCCATTCGCCGTTGCGCTGCGTGCCGATCTTTTCGTAATCGGGCCAGGGTTTTGTCACGGCGTCGTACAGGCGGCCCAGGAACGTGTCCAGGTCGTTGTAGCAAAGCTTGAGCTGCGACTGCGCCTTGTTCTGGTAGCCAAGATCGCTCATGCGCAGGCTGGTGGCGTAGGGCAGGTAGAGCGTGTGGTCACCCAGGCGTTGCAGCGGGTGGTCCTGGCCGCGCAGGAAGTCGCTGGCCAGCGCGGGGGCCGCGCCAAACAGGTACATCAGCAGCCAGGAATAGCGCGTGAAGTTGCGGATCAGGCTGATATAGCCGCGCGAACGGCGGTCTTGCGCGGACCCGGCCTGCGTGTCCAGCACCGACCACAAATCTTCCGGCAGCGAGAAGTTGTAATGCACGCCGGCAATGCATTGCATCGTCTTGCCATAGCGTTCGGCAAGCCCGCGGCGATACACATGCTTGAGCATGCCCGTGTTGGATTTGCCATACCACGCGATGGGAATGTCCGCTTCGGCGGGCAGCGTGGCGGGCATGGACTGGTTCCAGATCAGCTCGTGGTCCAGCACGCTGTATACGTGGCGGTGGGTGTTGGTGAGCTCGGCCAGCAGCGCATCCACGTCGGTGTGCGTGCCCGTGATCAGTTCCAGCAGCGATTCGGAGTAATCGGTGGTGACGTGTTCATTGGTCAGCGCCGAACCCAGGCCGGCGGGGTGGGGCGTGCGGGACAAAATGCCCTGCTCGTCCACGCGCAGGCCTTCTTTTTCGATGCCTCGCAGCGTCTGGGTCAGCAGCGAGCGGTTGGCCTCTAGGCGGGAGAGGCGGTTGGCGGCGGTATCAGTCACGGATTCTTCTCGTTGGGGTCTGTCGCGGGATTTTACGGGGTGCCGGCCTCCTGTGCCGAGGGAGTCAATACAGGGGGCAGGGACAATGCCTGCGCCGTGCGCGCCAGCCATTCGTCCAGGTCAGCATAAACCGGATCAGAAATAGGGGCCGTTTCATTGAAGATCTCGTGCCAGGCGGTGTCGTACCAGCGCAGGGTCAGCAACTCGGCGGGCGCGCGCTGGGCAAATTGGCGGCTGCCCTCGGCGGCGACGATGGAGTCGTCCCCCGCCACCATCAGCAGGGTGCGGCAGGGCAGCAGGCCGGCTTCGCGCAGGGACTCGCGGCCGTTTTCATCCACGAAGCGGGCCAGCCGGCCCGTCATGCGCCGCCGCACCAAGGGGTCGGACCGGTAGGCTTTCACGACGGCCCGGTCGTGCGAGATCCGGGCGGGCGCCAAGCCGTGGGGCACGCGCAGGTCCGGCGCGTGCAGCGACATCCAGGTCAGCGTGCGACGTACCCAAAGAGGCACGTTGACGACAAAGGGCGGTGAGCTCAGGACCAGCGCGTCCAGTTCGGCCATGCGGCGCAGGGCGATGCGTACGGCCACCAGCGCACCCAGACTGTGGCCCAGCAAGATGGGCGGGCGGCCCTGGGCCTGGGTCCAGGCCCGCAGGCGGTCCACGGCATCGTGGAGCAGATCGTCCTGGTGGCTCAGGGTGGCGGGCGGGCCGCCCGAACGCCCATGGCCGCGGTGGTCATGCGCGCCCACGGTCCAGCCACGGGCGGCCAGCCAGCGGGCCAGGCGGTCGTAGCGGCCGGCGTGTTCGCTCAGCCCATGCATCAGGTAGACGCTGGGGGTGCCGGGGCCGGTGATGGGGGCGGGCACATTAGGGGCGGCGGGCCAAAGATAGTTGGCCAAGGGGGTGCCGTCGGGCGCTGGGGTCATGGAAATCGGCGACAATTTCAGCCTTCCTGGAAATGAATGGGCCGTCGGGTCACGGTAATGACGATTTCATCGCTGTTTCGTTTCATGTTCAAGAAAGCCGGCCTGATTGTGGGGTTGGCTTTGCTGGTGGCCGCTTGCTCGCCCCGTTACAACTGGCGGGAAGTCGACGTGGCCGATGGCCATGTGCGCGCGGCATTCCCGGACCGCGTGTCCACCGACAGCCGCGACCTGCGCCTGGATACCCACACCTTGCGTTTTACCCTGTCCACCGCAACCGTGGGCGAAGCCGTGTTCGCGATCGGGTCGGCGCCGCTGCCGCCCGAGATGGCGGCGGACCCGGCTGCCAGGCGGGCGCTGGGCATGGCGCTGATGCAGTCCTTGTACATCAACATGCAGGCGCCGCCACCGACACAATGGCCGGCCTACGGGCAGGACATCGAGGTACACGGCAAGGCCATGGGCAAGCCGGGATGGCTGCAGGCCAGGGTCTGGGTGACCGACACGATGCTGATCGAAGCGGTGGCCGCCGGCACAACGGAAAGCCTGCCGCCGGAACGCGCGCGGGAATTCCTGCGGTCAGTGGTGATCAAGCCCGGAAAACCGGGCCAGCCCAGCCAGCCCAATCAGCCCAGCCAGCCGGTCAACCCTGCCGGCAGTTCTGCCGGTAGCCCAGCACCCACCAGCCCCGTCACGCAATGACGGTGTCCAGCAGCCCTTGGCGCAGCGCCGCGACCACGGCGGCCCGTCGGCCCCGGACGCCTAGTTTGGCGCAGGCATTGCGCAGGTGGAAATTCACGGTGCTTTCACTGACGCCCAGGATGCGGCTGGTTTCCCAACTGGTCTTGCCCGCCGCTGACCAGAACAGGCACATGGCCTGGCGGTCTGACAGCGCTTTCGGGGCGGGCAGCGCCGACAGCGACGACTGCGGCGCCATGGGTGGCCCCAAGGCCGACAACGGCCCGCCGCCCTGGGCAAGCTCTGGGCGGAACGCGCACAAACGCTGAAAAGCGGATGATCGCGGGAATGCGGATGAACGCGAAAGCGGGGACAGGCGGCGGGAGGCGGTCATGGCGGCTGGGGGCAAAACGCCCCGTCGTTGAAGTTGCTGCATGCTGCGGCCGCCCCGATCAGCGCGCAAGCATTGATGCCTTGGCGAATTGATCCTCTTATCTTTCACGGAATAGTTGTATGTTGGCCATCGCTCAGTTCTACCTGTCAGCCATCGTGCTGATGCTGCCCTTGCTGTCCTGCGTGGGCATCGGGGTGTTCTGGGGCAAGCGCGATATCCCCTTTGGCGGCGCGTTCATCACCACGCTGGTGACCTCGGTGACCACGCCCGCCCTGGTGTTCCACACCTTTGTCACGACCCAGCTCGATGACCGCGCGCTGGCCGACGTGGCGGCCGCCACGCTGTTGGCCCTGCTGCTGTGCGCCTTGATCGGCGCGCTGCTGCTCAAGGTCTGGAAGCTGCCCGTGCTTACGTTGCTGCCCACGGCGTGCCTGCCGAATGCCGGCAACCTGGGGCTGCCGATTTCGCAACTGGCGTTTGGCGACGCGGGCCTGTCGGTGGCGGTGGCGTTTTTTGCGGTGAACTCGTTCGTCATGCATACGGTGGCCGTGCGGCTGCTGCCCGGCGTCAACACCAAGGGCAGTTGGAAAAGCCCTATCTTGCTGGCCTCGGTGGTGGCGGTGGCGATGCGCCTGTTGCACATTCCGGTGCCCGAATGGCTGATTGAAACGGCCCGCATGCTGGGCGCGGTCACCGTGCCGCTGATGCTGCTGAGCCTGGGCCATGCGTTGGCGCTGATCCCGTCCAATGGCCTGCGTGACGGCGCCAAGGTGGCGGCGATCCGGCTGGTGGTGGGCCTGGGGGCAGGGCTGGCCGTGGTGTGGGCGTTGGACCTGGAACCCGTGCTGGGCGGCGCGCTGACCTTGCAGATGGCCATGCCCTGCGCCGTGGTCAGCTATATGTATGCCAAGCGCTACACGACGATGGGCGACACCGCGGCGGGCGCGGTGCTGGTGTCGACAGTGGTGTTTCTGCTGCTGGCGCCGCTGATGTTGTGGTTCACGCACGGGGCGTAGCGGCCGCGTCAGGCCGCCCCGGCCATGTCGCGCAGCTGCGCCATCAGCGCGTCGGGGATGTCCACGCCGTGTTTGATGGCGGCGTCGCGCAGCTTGCGGCGGCGGTCGCCGGGCAGGCGCACTCCGTCGTCTACCAGCATGGCGTCCACCAGCGTTTCAACGCGCTCCAGGTAGGCGTTGTTGCCGGCCAGCGCGCCGGGGTCGATCGCCATGAACGCCTGTCCCAAGCGTGCGGGGCCGCCAGCGTCAACAAAGAACGATTCTGTTTCGAAGCCGAAGTGCGCACCCGTCAGCGCGCACGCCAGCAGCTCGACAATCAACGCCAGCATGGCGCCCTTGACGCCGCCCGCCGGCAACATGCTGCCAGCCAGGCCGGCCTTGGGGTCGGTGGTGGGCTGGCCGTCGGCGTCCAGCGCCCAGCCCAGGGGAATGGGCTGATTGTCGCGCGCGGCGATCATCAGCTTGCCGCGCGCCACCTGCGACAGCGACATGTCGATCACCAGCCTTGCGCCGTTGCGGCGCGGAAAGACCGCCGCGATGGGGTTGGTGCCGAACAGCGGGCGCTTGCCGCCCCAGGCGGGCATGGCGGCGGGGGAATTGCTCAGGGCCAGCGCCACCAGTCCGGCGTCCGCCAGCGCTTCAAGGTGGTAGGCGGCTTCGCCGAAATGGTGGCTGTTGGCCACGCCAATGAAGGCGATGCCGTGTTCATGGGCGCGCAGCGCGGCCTGTTCGACCGCCATTGCGCAGGCGGGAAACGCCAGGCCCGAGCCCGCATCGATCAGCGCCGCGCCGCCGCGTTCGTGCACGATGCGTGGCACGGCTGAACCAATGGCGCGGCCCGCGCGCAGGTGCCCGGCATAGAACGGCACGCGCGACAGGCCGTGCGAACTGATGCCCTGGCTTTCCGCAAAAACCAGCGCGCGGGCGGTGCTGTCAGCCATGGTCGGGTTGGCGCCGGCGGCGGCCAGCGCGGCGGCCGCCAGGTGTTGCAGTTCGTCCAGATAGATGTGAGCCATAGCCTTCCTGTCAGGAGAGCGCGCGCCTCAAGTAGAGCGGGCGCCGCCGGTAAACGCGATTGTCCCACCAGCCCGCGGCGGCTGCAGCATCCGCAAGCAGTGCTAGAATTCTTTTCGCTGTACCCATGCATTACCCATATTTCGGCGCCGATTTGCCTGATCCGCTTGCGGGCGCCTTCCAATAAATCCAGCTAAAGAGGTCCGTATGACCACTCCTGCCCAACATTTGGCCGGTGATCTGGCCGCTGATCCGGCCAACGGGTTCGTCCCCGCCACCGTCACGACTTCCGACACCGTTGATCCCGGTTCCGTCGGCCTGGTCGCACCTACCTTCATCCGCTTCGATGAGCCGCTGCCTTTGCTCAGCGGCCAGTCCCTGGCTGCCTACGAGCTGGCCGTGGAAACCTACGGCACGCTCAATGCCCAGCGCAGCAACGCGGTCTTGATCTGCCACGCGCTGAACGCTTCGCACCACGTTGCGGGGCAAGCGGCCGACAACCCCAGCGACGTGGGCTGGTGGGACAACATGGTGGGCCCCGGCAAGCCGGTGGACACCAATATTTTCTTTGTGATCGGCGTCAACAACCTGGGCTCGTGCTTTGGTTCGACCGGCCCGGCAAGCATCAACCCGGCCACCGGCAAACCCTGGGGCGCCGCGTTCCCCGTGTTGACGGTGGAAGACTGGGTGCGCGCCCAGGCCCGCGTGGCCGACCACTTCGGCATCGAGCGCTTCGCGGCCGTGATGGGCGGATCGCTGGGCGGCATGCAAGCGCTTAGCTGGGCCATCACCTTGCCCGACCGTGTGGCCAACTGCGTGGTCATCGCCAGCACGCCGCGCTTGTCGGCGCAGAACATCGGCTTTAACGAAGTGGCGCGCCGCGCCATCATCACCGACCCGGATTTCCACGGCGGCGACTACTACGCGCAAGACACCGTGCCGCGCCGGGGCCTGTCGGTGGCACGCATGATCGGCCACATCACGTATCTGTCCGACGACGACATGGCCGAAAAATTCGGCCGTGCCCAACGCGCGCCGGCCGAGAACGGCGCCTACCACTACGGCTACGACGTCGAATTCGAAGTGGAGTCGTACCTGCGCTACCAGGGCGAAAAGTTCACTCGCTATTTCGACGCCAATACCTATCTGCTGATCACGCGCGCGCTGGATTATTTCGATCCGGCCCGCACCACGGGCGGTGACCTGGCGCGCGCGCTGGCGCCGGCCAAGGCCGACTTCCTGCTGGTGTCGTTTTCCACCGATTGGCGCTTTCCGCCGGAACGCTCGCGCGAAATCGTGCGCGCGCTGTTGAAGAACGCCAGCCCCGTGACCTACGCCGAAATCGACGCGCCGCATGGGCACGACGCCTTCCTGCTGGAAGACGCGCGCTACCACGCCGTGGTGCGTGGCTACTACGAACGTATCGCGCGCGAGCTTGGCCTGGCCGCTGGCGCCGCGCAGACCGAAGGACGCTCCGAATGACTCCTGTCACCCCCCGCTATGCCCATAGCGCGCTGCGGCCCGACCTGGCGCGCATCGCCGGCTGGATCGAGCCCGGCAGCCGCGTACTGGACCTGGGCTGTGGCGACGGCGCGCTGCTGGCGCACCTGCGCGACCATCGCCAGGTGCGCGGCGCGGGTGTCGAACTGGACGACACCTGCGTCATCGCTTGCGTGCGGCGCGGGGTCGAGGTGATTCAGCAAAACCTGGAAGACGGGCTGGCGCTGTTCGACGACAAGCAGTTCGACACCGTGGTGCTGTCGCAGACCTTGCAGTCCATGCATCGCACCGAGCACATCCTGCGCGAGATGGCGCGCGTGGCCCGCCACGGCATCGTGTCGTTTCCCAACTTCGGCTACTGGCCGCATGGCTGGGCCATCCTGCGCGGGCGCATGCCGGTCACTGGCCAGATGCCTTACCAGTGGTACAACACGCCGAACATCCACCTGTGCACGCTGCGCGATTTCGAGCAATTGGCCGACGAGCTGAAGCTGCGCATTCTTGAACGCGCCACCTTCAACGAAGGCCACGAGGTCAAGCTGTTCCCAAGCTGGCGCAGCACGCTGGCGGTGTACCGTTTCGCCACCCCCTGACATTCCGACACCGATCCTCCTGTCGGCGCGGCTGAACAGGCCCTAAAATGCCGCAAGCCCGTGGCGCAACGCCTGTTGCACCACGCCGCCGCGTTTCAGGAGACCGTCATCACCGCTGTATCCAACGTCTATACCAGCCCCCGCGTGGCCCCCTTGCTGGTCCTGGGCTTTGCCAGCGGACTGCCCCTGGCGCTAACCGGCGGTACCTTGCAGGCCTGGGCCACCGTTGAAGGGGTGCCGCTACAGGAAATCGGGTTTCTCACGCTGGTGGGCACCGCCTACACCATCAAGTTTCTTTGGGCTCCCTTTGTTGACCGCTACGTGCCGCCCCTGCTGGGCCGGCGCCGGGGCTGGATGCTGCTGACGCAACTGCTGCTGGCCGTGGCGATCATGGTGATGGGGGCGCTGTCGCCGTCCACCGCGCTGATGCCGCTGGCCTTGCTGGCGGTGCTGGTCGCTTTCCTGTCCGCCACCCAGGACATCGCGTTCGACGCCTATTGCACGGACGTGTTGCGCAAGGAGGAACGCGGCGCGGGCGCGGCGGTCAAGGTCATGGGCTACCGGCTGGCGATGATTGCGTCCGGCGGCTTGGCGCTGATCATGGCGGACCAGTGGATCGGCTGGGGCTATACGTATGTGCTGATGGGCGGACTGATGCTGCTGTGCGCGATCGCCACGCTGCTGGCGCCCGAACCCGAGCACGTCGCGCGCGCGCCGCGCAATCTGGGCGAGGCAATCGGCGAGCCTTTGCACGAATTCTTCACCCGTCGCGGCGCGCTGTCGATACTGGCGCTGATCGTGCTGTACAAGCTGGGCGACGCCTTCGCGGGTGCCTTGTCCACCACCTTCCTGATCCGCGGCGCGGGCTTCTCGCCCACCGAGGTCGGCACCGTCAACAAGGTGCTGGGCCTGGCCGCCACCATTGTCGGTGCGTTGGCTGGGGGCACCTTGATGGCGCGCTGGGGCTTGTACCGGTCGCTGATGGCCTTTGGCCTGTTGCAGGCGGTGTCGAACCTGGCGTATTGGCTGATCGCCATCAGCCCGAAAACGCTGTGGCTGATGGCCACCGGCGTGGGTATCGAAAACCTGTGCGGCGGCCTGGGCACGGCGTCTTTCGTGGGCCTGTTGATGGCACTGTGCCGCCGGCAGTTTTCCGCGACGCAGTTTGCGCTGCTGTCCGCGTTGTCGGCCGTGGGCCGCACCTATCTGGCCGGGCCGCTGACGCCGCCGCTGGTGGAATCCATGGGCTGGCCGGGTTTTTTCCTGTTGACGGTGGTGATCGCCTTGCCCGGCCTGGTGCTGTTGCACGTTTTGCGCGGCACCATCGACACGATGGAAAAGCAGGGCGACCAGGCCTGACGCGACGGCAGGCTGGCTGAAAAAAATGGCGGCGCACAATGCGCCGCCATGTTCAGGCTAGCTTTCGTCTTGCAGCCGGACGATCAGCACGTCGCTGGGCAGGGATTCCAACAGGCGTTCGGCCACGCTGCCGATCGCGGTGCGCAGGATGCCGGTGCGGCCATGCGTGCCCGTCACCACCAGGTCTGAACGGTGGTGGAACGAATATTCCGACAGCACGGTCTCGGGCTGGCCGGGTTCCAACACCACCTGGGGCGGTGTCCGGCCCGCCAATTCGGGCGTGTTGGCGGTGAATTCCCGCGCGCTTTGTTCCGCGCCCTTGTAGAAGCTGCGCGTGACGGCGTCGTCGGGCGCGGACTTGCCCTGGAACGGTACGTCATAGGCGTGGAACAGCGTCAGGTTGGCGTTGGGCGCCAGTTGCAGCGCGGCACGCAGGGCATGGCGCGATCCGTCCGAAAAGTCGGTGGCCACCAGCACGTCGCGATACGGCTTGCGCGGACGGGTCTTCACCACCAGCACCGGTTGGCGCGCCTGGCGGGCGAGCTTTTCGACGGTGGTGCCCAGTAGCAGCCGGCCCAGGGTTTCGTCGCGCGCGGTACCGGTGACGATCAACGAGCAGCCATAGCTGTCGGCGGTTTCCAGGATCTGCGTGAGGGGGTCGCCCGACACGACGACCACTTCGGTGGAAACGTCGGCGGCGGCCAGGTCTTCGGCCAGCTCGCGTTCGGCCAGCGCCTTGTGGTCGGTGGACAGCCGCCGCCAGACCGGGGTGGTCAGGCGCGCCGTGGTGGCGTGGCTTTCCATGACGTGCAGCACGATCAGTTGGGTGCCGAGTTCACGGGCGAGCTGTAACGCGCGGTCCAGGGCACGGTCGCCGCGCGCGCTCAGGTCGGTTGCCAAAAGGATGGGGCCTGTTTGCTGTGTCATACCTTATCTCCCGGTTGTGGCCAGGGTGGCGAACCCCGCGTCCGCGCAGCCTGGCTTTAGGGCCCATGAGGGCATGTCCCGATTGTCTCGCCGCGATGCAAATCGGGAATTGATCGATATCAACGCACGGTCCAGCGTAGGGGATGGCGCGAGGGGCTGCAATGCCGCCTTGCGCCAGGTCAGTCTCAATACAATAGGGTCCGATCCCCCGTCATTCCTGAAATTTCCCCCATGCTCTCCGACATATCCCCCCTGTTGCTGCACACGCTGTACCTGGTCGCCATCGTGGCCGAAGCGATGACCGCGGCGCTGTCGGCCGGCCGGCGCGACATGGACTGGATGGGTGTCTGCATCATCGCGTGCGTGACGGCGCTGGGCGGCGGGTCGCTGCGCGACGTGCTGCTGGGGCATTACCCGTTGACCTGGGTCATCCACCCCGAATACCTGTGGATGACGGGGGGCGCGGCCATCCTGACGGCGTTGATCGCGCCGGTGATGCGGCGGCTGCGCAGCCTGTTCCTGCTGGCCGACGCGCTGGGCCTGGTGGCCTTTACCGTCATCGGCTGCCAGGTGGCGCAGATGATGCAGTTGCCCATTACCGTCGTGCTGATCAGCGGCATGATCACCGGCTGCGCGGGCGGGGTGCTGCGCGATGTGCTCTGCAACGAAGTGCCGCTGCTGTTTCGCAAGGAACTCTACGCCAGCGTGTCCGTGGTGACCGGCGCGCTGTACCTGGGCGGGCAATCCCTGGGCCTGTCGGCCAACGCCGCCGTGCCGCTTGCGCTGGTGGTGGGTCTTGCGCTGCGCCTGCTGGCCTTGCGTTTCAACTGGCAGATGCCGAAGTTTGTGTATCGGGACGATTGGCACTGATCGCCGGTTACTGAGCGCCTGCCGGCGTCGCCCAGCGGACCGGATTCGGCTCTGCAACAATTTTCTTATTTGTGTTTCAATAGATTTCTAGTATCTTCTCGCTGTCTCATACCATGCCTCGCGCAGTACAAAGGGGAGCCGATTGGACGTCAAAGCGCCCGCCACGATTCCGTATTTTCTGCAGGAACAAATTCGCGCGTTGATCGTGGATGGCACGATCCGGCCCGGGCAGCCGCTGCGCGAGCAAGAACTCGAGCAGCGTTTCGGCACCAGCCGCAGCCCGATCCGTGAAGCCCTGCGCCTGTTGGAACTGAGTGGCCTGGTCACGCATATCCAACGCAAGGGCTTTCGGGCCACCCTCTATACCGAAGCGCAGATCCGTCACCTGTACATGCTGCGCGCCGAACTGGAGGCGTATTGCATGCGCCAGTTGGCCGACATGCAAGACCTGTCGCCGCTGTTGGCTGAATTGCGCAGCTATGACCAGGCGATCGCGTCATCAATGGCCAAGCGCGACGCGCGCGCCTGCATTGCGGCCGCCCGCGAGTTCTATCTGGCCTGCGCCCGGTTCACGGGCAATACCCCGCTGACCAGCATGCTGAGCAAGCTCTATGAACAGGTGGAGCCGCTGCGCTTCCTGCTGGCCAAGCGGTCGGTGCAAACCCATGTGATCCAGTCGTACACCAACAGCATCACGCTGGCGTTGACGGCTCGCGACGTTGACCGCGCGGCTGAGTTGACGCGCACGTATGTGCTGGAAGTGCTGCCGAGCATTGTGGAGGCCTACCGCGAAGCCTCGGGGCAGACGGCTATGCCGGCCACGGTAGACGCGCCCGCCCGCTACGCCCGAGGCTGATCCGCTCAGTTCGTCAAGCTGGTGCCAGCACCACGCGCAGGGGCGCCAAGGCCTCGTGCAATTGCGCAAAAGCGCGTTCGCGCTCACCGTCCAGGCGCTGCGCGTCTTCCATCGTTATCTGCTGAAAACGCAAAGCTTGGCCGGGCGCGGCCTGCGCCAGCGCCGGCAGGTCCACCGTGGCGATCTGCGCAATCTTGGGATAGCCGCCTGTGGTTTGCCGGTCGGCCATCAGGATGATGGCTTCGCCGCCCGCGGGCACCTGCACGGTACCGAAGCAGGCGGCCTCCGACAGCATCTGGCGCGGCGTGTCCATGCTTAGTGCCGGGCCAACCAGGCGATACCCCATGCGGTCCGATTGCGGGCTGATGCGGAATTCCGCCGTGGTGAAGGCCTGGCGCGAGGCTTCCGAAAACGCTTCCCAGTGCATGCCGGGCAGAAAGCGGATGGACTCCCGCCGCTTATTGGCGACGACGCCGGGCAGATAGATGCGCAGATTCCATAGCGCCTGCTGCAAGGCGTCCAGGTCGCGGCCCTGCGCCAGCGGCGTGCGCAGCGCAATCTGGTCGCCCTTGGCCAGCGTGCGTCCCTTGAAGCCGCCAAAGCCGCTGCGCAGATACGTGCTTTCGCTGCCCATTACCGGTGGCAGGGCAAAGCCGCCGTGCACCGCCAGATAAGCGCGCGCACCCGTCGCGGCACGGGCGCCAAAGGCCAGCGTGTCGCCCGCGCGGGCCACCAGCGGGCGATGCACGGGAATGTCCTGCCCGTTCAGCGTGGCGCCCAGATCGGCGCCGGTAAGGGCGAAACAGGCCGGCAAGTCAAAGCGCAGGGAGGGACCTGTCAGCGTCATTTCCAGCGTGGCCGGGTCGCCCGTGTTGCCGGCCAGAGCGTTGGCAAGCCGGTGCGCGCGTTCGTCCATCGCGCCCGCGGTGGGAATGCCCTGATGCTGGTAGCCCTCGCGGCCCCGGTCCTGGAAGCTGGACAGCATGCCGGGCTTGATGACGGTCACGCTCATGGCTGGCCCTTGCGGATGCGGTCGAATTCCTCGGGTGCAATCGGCACGAATCGAACGGAATCGCCAGGTTGCAGCAGCGCTGCGGGGGCGCGGGCGGGGTCGAACAGGGTCAGCGGGGTGGCGCCGATGATGTTCCAGCCGCCCGGCAGGCGGCTGGGGTAGATCACGGTCTGGCGATTGGCGACCGCCACGGCGCCTGCGGGAACGGCGGTGCGCGGCGAGGGCCGGCGTGGAATGTTCAGCGGTTCATCATGCACGCCCAGATAGGCATGGCCGGGCGCGAAGCCCAGCATGAAGACCATGCTGCGCCGCTGGCTGTGCAGGGCGATGATGGCGTCGGGCGACAGGCCCGCGGCATGCGCCACGTCGGCCAGGTCGGGCCCATGTTCGCCGCCATAACAAACGGGAATGTCGATGTCGCGTCCGCCCACGGCGTCGGCGGGTATGCCTTCGGCCAGCAAGGCGTTGATGCGGTCGGTGAGGCTGGCGCAGGTGGGGCCGTTGCCCAGGCCGTCGGGCCGGTAGTGCACCGCGACTGCGGCAAAAGAAGGCACCACATCGGTGACGCCCGCCCAGCGCGCGTCGCGCAGTTTGCGCGCGGCGGCCAGGCAGGTGCGGCCGAGGTCGGCGTCGATGCGGTCGCCGAACGAGACGACGATGCAGCGGTCACCCTGGGGCAGGATGCGCCAGCGAGGGCAGGCCGAGGAAGGAGGTTCGGAAGAATCGTGCAACGGCGTGACACCTGTTGGGCGGATTACTTGGCGAAGAGCGAATCCATGTTCTTGAAGGCCTTGAATTCCAGGGCGTTGCCCGACGGATCCAGGAAGAACATCGTGGCTTGTTCGCCCACTTCGCCTTTGAAGCGGATGTACGGTTCGATGACGAATTCCGTGCCGGCGTCGATCAGGCGCTTGGACATGGCTTCCCATTGTTCCATGGAAAGCACGGCGCCGAAATGGCGCACCGGCACGTTGTGCGAGTCAACGGCGCTGGTGGCGTTGTGGCCGCATTCGCTGGGAGCCAGGTGGGCAACGATCTGGTGGCCGTAGAAATTGAAGTCGATCCATTCGTTCGAGCTACGGCCTTCCGGACAGCCCAGCGTTTCGCCGTAGAAGGCGCGGGCTTCGGCCAGGTCGCGGACCGGGAAGGCCAAATGGAACGGCGGCAGGTTGGTTTGGGCGGTCATGAAAAACTCCGGGTCATTCAAAGTGTGATGGTGATGCGGATGCTTGCCTGGTGTTGCTGATCACAAGCTCCAGGGCATAGTTTAGGTATTGTTTTTTTGATTGAAAAACGATATTTTTTGTGTCTTAGCATCGAAAAAATTGATTGTGATCAAAGAATTCAAGACATTCATCGCCGTGGCGCGGGATGGCACCTTTACCGGAGCCGGCACGCACCTGGGCCTGACGCAATCGGCGGTCAGCGCCCAGATCAAGCGCCTGGAGGAATACCTGGGCGTGGCGTTGTTCGATCGCAGCGCGCGTGCTGCTGTCTTGAACGCCCATGGCCGCGAGATGCTGCCGCAGGCGGAAGAACTGGTGGCCATGGCCGAACGCATGGTCACGACGGCCGGCGCCGGGCAGGTCAGCGGGTCCTTGCGCATCGGGGCGATTGCCTCGGTGCAGCAAGACTTGCTGGTCGGCGCGCTGGGCCGGTTCCGCGCGGTGTATCCCGACGTGAGGGTGCGCGTGGTGCCGGGCGTGTCGCTATCACTGTTGGGGCAGGTGGACGCGGGTGAAGTGGACATGGCCGTGCTGATCCGCCCGCCTTTTGCCTTGCCGCCGGAACTGGGCTGGCAGCGGCTGTTGAGCGAGCCGGTAGTCCTGGCCATGCCGGAATCCATGCCCGTGGCGCCCTGGCGTGAGCTGTTGGCCACGCAACCGTTCATCCGTTACGACCGCGCGTCGTTTGGTGGGCGCGTGGTGGATATCTTTCTGAAGAAACATCGCATCAACGTGCATGAAGCCGTGGAGCTTGATGAGATCGAAGCGATTGCCAGCATGGTGCGGCACGGCGTGGGCGTGGCGCTGCTGCCGCAATTGCGCGGGCTGGACGTAACGGGGTTGCGCCTGCTGCCGCTAGGCGAACAGGCCTTCTACAGAGAAATCGGCATCATCGGCCGCCTGCCTTTCGATGCCGGCAGCGTACGCGAAAAAATGGCGGATTGTTTAGCCGAGGCAGCAAGCTCGTAGGATGGGTGAAGCGCGGCAGGAAAGTCAGAAAAAAGCAGCCGCAAAACGCGCGCAACCCATCAAGCAGCGCTAAACCCAAAACGGCAGCAGCCACATAGGCAACGCCGCATGATGGGTTTCGCGCGAAACACGGTGGTGTTCTTGCCACCCGTCTCGCGCGCTGCACCCATCCTACAGTCGGTCGCAGCGGACGGTGATGGGGTGGCTGCGCAGGGTGGTCATGACGATGTCGTCGACCTGGCCTTCTACGTCGGTGATGACGTAGCCGATTTGGCCCTTGGTTTGCAGCGTTTGGCTGACGATGTTCAAACCATGTTGCGCCATCAGGTTGTCCAGCGTGCCCAGCGCGCCCGGTGCGTTGCGGTGGACGTGCAGGATGCGGGTGGCGCCGGCTGGTTCCAGGTAGGGCAGCTCGGGGAAATTGACCGCGCCCTTGGTGGTGCCCGCCTGCATGAAACGCACCAGCTTTTCGGCTACTTCGCGGCCGATGTTCTCTTGCGATTCCTGCGTGCTGCCGCCGATGTGCGGGGTCAGGATCACGTTGGGCATGCCGATCAGGGGGCTGGCCAACGGTTCGTCGGCGCTCTTGGGCTCGGTGGGGAAAACGTCCAGCGCCGCGCCGGCCAGGTGGCCGGACTTCAGCGCCGCGTGCAGCGCGTCGATATCCACCACCGTGCCGCGCGAGGCGTTGATGAGGATGGCCCCGCGCTGCATGCGCGCGATGGTCTCGGCGTTCATGATGTTTTCGGTCGACTTGCCGCCCGGCACGTGCAGCGTCACCACGTCGGCCTGCTCCAGCAGATCGTTGAGCGTGGCGGCCGGGCGTGCATTGCCTAGCGGCAGCTTGGCTTCGACGTCGTGGTAGATGACGCGCATGCCCAGGCTTTCGGCCAGCGTGCTGATCTGCGAGCCGATGTTGCCATAGCCGACGATGCCCAGCGTCTTGCCCCGGGTTTCAAACGCGCCCGAGGCGCTTTTGTCCCAATGGCCCAAGTGCACGCGAGCGTTCTTTTCGGGGATCCGGCGCAGCAGCAGGATCGCTTCGCCCAGCACCAGTTCGGCCACCGAGCGGGTGTTTGAGAACGGCGCGTTGAATACCGGGATGCCGCGCTGCATGGCCGCGTCCAGGTCGACCTGGTTGGTGCCGATGCAAAAGCAGCCCACCACGCGCAGGTCGGGGCTGGACAGCAGGGCGGCGTCCAGGTGCGTGCGAGAACGGATACCCGCCACCTGCGCGCCGCGCAGGGCGTCGTGCATCTGCGCCGGCGGCAAGGCCGCTGCGTGCGTGACGATATCGGTGTAGCCGGCGGCTTCGAAGACCGCGCGGGCGCTCGGATGAATGTTCTCGAACAGGACGATTTTTGCCATGACTGCCAGGGGGTGGTGAGAAAGCGTTTTATTTATTGTGGCGCATTTTTGCTGCAGTGCAAGGAGTAGCCATTGAGACGGTGTGGATGAATTGTTTCAGCGGTAGGCCTGAAACACCTGGGCGCCGCCTTGCTTGCCAACCAGCAGCACGTCGTGCGGGGTCTTCCTGCCGCCGTACTCGGGGCCGTCCATGCCCGGCGAACCCAGCGGCATGCCGGGGGCGGCCAGGCCGGCGGCGTCGGGCTTTTCCAGCAGCAGGCGGCGCACGTCGCTGGCGGGCACGTGGCCTTCGACCGCGTAGCCGTCAACCATCGCGGTGTGGCAAGAGCCGTAGTCCGCCATGCCCGCGTTGCGGCGGATGGGGCCGGTGTCCTGCACATCATGGGTGGTGACGATGAAGCCGTTGTCGCGCATGTGCTTGACCCAGTCTTCGCAGCAGCCGCAGGTGGGGGTCTTCCAGACCTCGACCTTGATGGGGCCTTGGGCGGTGGCGAACGCGGGGGCGCAGAGCGCTGCGACGAGAACCAGGCGAGTCAGTCGGGATACGTTCATGATGCTCCGATCAGGATGATGGAAAAGGGCAGGCGTTCGTCAGAACCAGAATCGCACGCCGGCCATGACGGCGGTCTGCGACCGGCTGGCGCCGGCGTCCGACGCGTAGCGTGCCGTCTGGCCGAACTTTCGTTCAAAGGATACGCCGATATACGGCGCGAATTCGCGCGTGACTTCATAGCGCAAGCGCAAGGAAAGCGAGCCCGTCGACAGGCCCGACCCGATGCCGCGTTCAACGTCGGACTTGCCGTAGAGGCTGGCTTCCAGCTCGGGCGTGAAGATCAGTCGTTGCGTCAGCAGCAGGTCGTACTCGGCCTTCAGCGCCAGCGCGGTGCGGCCCGACGCGCCCACGTACGCGGTGGTTTCCAGTTCCACGTTGTAGGGCAGCACGCCTTCAATGCCGAAGGCGGCCCAGTTGCGCTTCGGGCCTGAGCCGATGTCGCGGCGCGCACCCAGTTGCAGGTCCCAGAAGGGCGATACCGCGTGGCTCCAGAACGCTTCGACCTTGCCGTCCGACCCGCCACCGCTTTGGCGTTCGCCTTCGCTTTTGACGACCAAGCGGTCGGTGGCGGTGCCGAACCAGAAGCGGCCATCCCAGTCCAGCGCGTTCTGCCCATCGCGGTTGCGCGATACGCCGAACTTGTCGAACAGCACCTGCCAGGCGGGCGCGTTGTCCATCATGTGCGGGTGGATGCCATAGCTGTCGTAGCTGCGTTCACCCGAGCCGTCGCTGGACGGCAGGCTGCCCACGGGCGGCGAGTCCGAAGCGGGGGCGGCATGGTTCATGTCCGCGTGATCCATCGCGGCCGGATCAGTTGGCGGCGTCGCGCCGTGGCCCATGTTGGAATGGTCCATCGCGCCGTGATCCACGGCGGGGGACTGCGCCTGCGCGCCCGCCGCGGCCAGCGTCATTGCCATCGCAACGGCGCACAGCTTCAACCACGGTGTGCTTGATGTCATCGAGGGTTGCATCGAAAGCTTCATTGATTACTCCACCACGACCGCTCTGAACATGCCGGCCTCCATGTGATAGAGCAGATGGCAGTGGTATGCCCACAGCCCGCGCGCGTCGGCGCTGACCCGGTAGCTGAGCCGCTGCGCGGGGTTGAGCGTGATGGTGTGCTTGCGTACCTGGAATGCGCCGTCGGGTGACTCCAGGTCGCTCCACAGGCCATGCAGGTGGATGGGGTGCGTCATCATCGTGTCGTTGACCAGCACAAAGCGCACGCGCTCGCCGTAGCGCAGCACGATGGGCTTGGCGTCCGAAAACTTCACGCCGTTGAACGACCACATGTAGCGTTCCATGTTGCCCGTCAGATGCAGTTCTATCTCACGCGATGGCGCGCGCTTGTCGTCGGGTTCGCGCAGCGAATGCAGGTCTGCATAGGTGAGCACGCGGCGGCCGTTCTTGCGCAGGCCCACGCCTGGGTCGTCCAGGCGCGTCGACACCTGGTCCGGCAACATGGAATTGCCCACGCCGCGTTCCGTGGCGTAGGGGTGTTGGACTTGAACCATGCCGCCGGCATTGTCCATGGGGGCTTTCATGTCCGCGCCCATGTCATGCGACATCCCCATATCCATCATGCCCAGCAATTGCACGCGGTCCAGCGCGGGTACGTCTGCCTGCATGCCGGCGCGTGGCGCCAGCGTGGCGCGGGCGTATCCCGAACGGTCCATGGCTTGCGAGAAGATCGTGTACGCACGCGCGTCCTTGGGCTCGACGATGACGTCATAGGTTTCCGCCACGCCGATGCGGAATTCCTCTACCTCCACCGGCCGCACGTCCTGCCCGTCGGCGGCCACCACGGTCATCTTCAGGCCCGGAATGCGCACATCGAAGTAGGTCATCGCCGAGCCGTTGATGAAGCGCAGCCGGATGCGTTCGCCCGGCTTGAACAGCCCCGTCCAGTTGCCAGCGGGCGTGGCGCCGTTGGTCAGGAAGGTATAGGTGGCGCCGGACACGTCCGCCAGGTCCGACGGGTTCATGCGCATCTGCTCCCACATCAGCCGTTCGGACAGTGCCGTGCGCCAACCGTGTTCACGCGCGTCGGCCGACAGGCTTTGGATGCTGGGCTGGATGCCGTTGTAGTAGTCGGGCATCACCTTGAGCTTGTTGAACAGCCGCATGGGATCTTCGTCCGTCCAGTCGGACAACAGCACCGTGTGCTCGCGGTCGAAGGCGACAGGGTCGTGATGGCGCGGGTCGATGACGATGGCGCCGTACAGGCCGGTCTGTTCCTGAAAGCCCGAGTGGCTGTGATACCAGTACGTGCCGCTTTGGCGCACGGGAAAGCGGTAAGTGAACGTCTGGCCGGGGTCGATGCCGTCAAAGCTCAGGCCCGGGACGCCGTCCATGTTGGAAGGCAGAAGAATGCCGTGCCAATGAATGGACGTTTGTTCGCGTAGCCGGTTGGTGACGTGCAGCGTGACGGTGTCGCCTTCGCGCCAGCGCAGTATCGGCGCGGGCAGCTGGCCGTTGACCGTGGTGGCGATGCGTGTCGCGCCGGTGTAGTTCACGGGCGTTTCGCCGATCTCCAGATGGAATTCGGTGCCGCGCAGTTCGGCGGTGGGAGTGGGCGCGGATGTGGTTGCGGACGTGGGTGGGGGCGCGGCCGAGGCCGCGCGCCAGCCGCCCAGCGCCGCCAACGCACCGCCCGTGGCAAGGCCTTGCACAAAGCGGCGGCGGGCAAGAGATGAGGTGCCCATGGGCTGCGCGGTGGGGCGCAAGCGGGGCAGAGCGTCTTTCACGAAAGTCCTTGAAGGAGTGACCGTGATGACACTTTAGGAAAACCGGGGTGACCCGATTCTGTCGCTTGGATTACGGTTTTGTAATGTTCGCGCGAGCCGAACCCGAACCCTGACCCGGGTCTGAACCCCGCAAGGTGATCCCCACCACCGTGCCATTCGCGTCGGACGCCGCATCGACATCGCCGCCATGCATGCGGGCGATGGCGCGCACGATGGCCAGCCCCAGGCCATGGCCTTCGCTGCGCGGCGCGCGCGATGTGCCCGACCGAAAGAAGCGGTCAAAGATGCGGGGCAGGTCCGCCGCCGGAATCGGCGTGCCGGGGTTGCGCACTTCCACGCGCGCGCCCGAGGCTTGCGCGGAACAGATCAGCACGATTTCGTCTCCGGCTGGCGTGGCCCTGATGGCGTTGGCGATCAGGTTCGCCAGCGCCCGGCGCACCAGGCCGGGGTTGGCCGCCACCGTTGCGTCGCCCTCGCAGCGCAGGCGCACGCCTTGCGCCTCCAGCATGGCCTCGTAGTAGTCCGCCACCCGCCGCGCTTCGGCGGCCAATGACACGGGCGCCAGGTCGGCCGCCTGTTCGCCCCGGTCGGCGCGAGCCAGGAACAGCATGTCGTTGACCAGCGTCTTCAGGTCTTCAAGCTCTTCCAGGTTGGATTCCAGCGCATCGCGCAGTTCGGCGGCATCGCGGGGCGACGACAGGATGACTTGGGCGCCGTTGATCAGCGTGGCCAGCGGCGTGCGCAGCTCATGCGCCACGTCGGCGTTGAACCCTTCCATCTGCTGATAGGCCGCTTGCAGGCGTTCCAGTGTGCGGTTGAACGAGCGCACCAGGTCGTGCAGTTCGCGGTCGGTATCGGCCAGCGGCAGGCGATGCGCCAGGTTGTCGGGCTGGATGCGCGCGGCTTGTTCCGACAAGCGCCGCGTGGGAGCCATGCTGCGCCGCACGGCCCAGGCCGCCAGTACCACGGTCGCGCCCACCCACAGCGCGCAGATCAGCACCAGCGCGGTGCCATAGGCGTAAAGGAACTGCGAGCTGGTGCGGGTACTGACCGCCACGGTCAATTGCGCGCCGGGCAGAATGCGGTCGTTCATGGCGACGCGCAGGCCACGCATGCGGCCGCCGTCGGCGGTTTGCAGCACCACCTGTCGGCCGTTGACCATGTCCAGCGTTTCAGGCGGCGCTCCGCCATAGACGGCATGGCCTTGCGCGTCCACGATCCAGATGCCCAACTGGCCTTGCCCCGCGCGCATCTGGTCAAAGGTGGCGGCCAGGTCTTGCAGGCCGCTGGCGCTGTTCTGCATGTCGATCAAGTGGTCGATCAGTTCCAGCTTGCCGCTGACCTCGGTGATTTCCTGGCGCTCGACTTCGCGCTTGAGCGCCCAGAACAAGGTCGCGCCGGCCAGGCTGGACACCAGCAGCGCAATGGCGCCCAGCAACAGCGTCAGCCGGGCTTGCATCGAGCGCATGCGGGGTGGCTTGGGGCGGGGCGGTTTCATGCCGGCAGCGGCTGGCTGCGCGACTCCAGCACATAGCCCATGCCGCGCACGGTGTGCAGCAGCTTGGCCTCGTAGGGGTCGTCCAGCTTGCTGCGCAGGCGGCGCACCGCCACGTCGATGACGTTGGTGTCGCTGTCGAAATTCATGTCCCACACCTGTTCGGCCAGCGTGGTGCGCGACAGCACCTGGCCCTGGCGGCGCAGCAGCAGCGCCAGCAGGCTGAATTCCTTGGCGGTCAGGTCCAGCCGGCGCCCAGCGCGCTGGGCGCGCCGGCTGGCCAGGTCCAGTTCCAGGTCTGCCAGCCGCAGCAGCGTGGGTTCCTGCGCGCGGCCACGGCGCAACAGCGCCTGCACCCGCGCCAGCAATTCCGAAAAGGCGAAGGGCTTGACCAGGTAGTCGTCGGCGCCGCCTTCCAGGCCGCGCACGCGGTCTTCCACCGCGTCACGCGCGGTCAGCATCAGGATGGGGGTGTCTTTACGCGCTCGCACGGCGGCCAGAATGCCGAAGCCGTCCACGCCGGGCAGCATCACGTCCAGCACGATCAGGTCGTAGGCGCCTTCCAGCGCCAGATGCAGGCCGTCCACGCCATCGCGGGCCACGTCCACGACATGGCTCTGCTCCGACAAGCCCTTGTTCAGGTAGTCGGCAAGCTTGGGTTCGTCTTCGATGACCAGGATGCGCATGGCCCGGAATTTACCACCCGCGCCGCAACCCCTTATTCGGCTTCGTCCACGGCGATGCGTTCGGGCGGAAAGCGCAGCGTGAATACGCTGCCCTTGCCGGGTTCGCTGGTGATCAGCAGTTCGGCGTCGTGGCGCATGGCGATGTGCTTGGTGATCGCCAGCCCCAAGCCGGTGCCGCCGACCGCGCGCGAGCGTCCGCGATCCACGCGGTAGAAGCGTTCGGTCAGGCGCGGCAGGTGGCGCGCGGGGATGCCGATGCCGGTGTCCTGCACGCTGTAGCGTGCGCCGCCATCGGGCTCGCGCTCCCACCGCACGGTGATCGTGCCGCCATCGGGCGTGTAGCGCACCGCATTCGTCAGCAGGTTGGACAAGGCAGAGGTCAGCTCCGTTTCGGCGCCCAGCACGTCCAGCGTTTCGTCTATATGCCATTCGAGCACATGACGCCCGCCCGACAGCGCTTCGATCTGCTGGCGTGCCTTTTGCAGCAGCGCGCCCATGTTGATGGCGCGCGGGTCGCTGCCCGGTGAAGACTCCAGCGTGGACAAGGTCAGCAGGTCTTCCACAATGGCCTGCATGCGTTGTGCCTGCTCGTGCATCATGTCGATGTACTGCTCGCGCTGTTCCGCGGGCAGCGCGTCGGCCGGCATGTCGCGCAGCGTTTCCAGAAAGCCCGCCAGCACGGTCAGCGGCGTGCGCAGTTCGTGCGAGACGTTGGCGACGAAGTCGCGGCGCGTCGTTTCCAGGCGTTCAATCTGCGTCACGTCGCGGGTGATGAGCAGGCGCTGGTTGCTGGCGTAGGACGTCAGCTGCATCATCATCAAGCGTTCCTGGCCCTGTTGGCCCAGGCGCACGAGGATGGGTTCCGGCCACGCGGGCCGATGCGCGTACTCCACGAACTCCGGCGCGCGCAGCAGGTTCAGCAGGTTGTGGCCACGGTCGGCCGGCAGGCGCAGGCCCAGATGCTGGCGCGCCATGCGGTTGCACCAGTCAATCTGGAAGTCTTCATTCAGCGTGACCGCGCCGTCCGGCAAGGCCTGGGCGGCCGCCAGCATGCCTTGCATGGTGTCGCGGGTTTCGGTCAGTTCACGCGCACGGGCGCGGGTGTAGCGGTAGAGAGGGGCAAGGATGTCGTCCCAGGGGCCGACGGAAGCGGGGGGCGAGGTGTCGGGCTGATTGGCCCAACGGGAAACCAGCGTCAGGCGCCAACTGCGCCAGAGCAGCATGGTGGCCTGCGCGGCGGAAAACACAATCCAGCCCGCCGGGTCTCCTATGAGCCATTGCGCCAGTAAGGCAATCACCGCCCACAGGGCGACCAGGAAAAGTGTGCGCAGCCAAATCATCGTGCGGGAGTTTTACCGCGTCGGAAGCTGTGCCGTAAACCGGTAGCCGCTACCACGGACCGTTTCCACGTGTGCGTCGTGGCCGCTGGGTTCCAGCGCCTTGCGCAAGCGGCGGATATGGACGTCCACGGTGCGTTCTTCGACGAACACGTGGTCGCCCCAGACCTGGTCCAGCAGTTGCGAACGCGAGAACACGCGCTCGGGGTGGGTCATGAAGAAGTGCAGCAGGCGGAATTCGGTGGGGCCGATCTGCAGCGACTGGCTGTTGCCCGACAGGCGATGCGTCACCGGATCCAGCTTCAGGCCGCCCACGTCGATGACGTCGTCGGTCAGTTGGGGGGCGCGGCGGCGCAGCACGGCCTTGATGCGGGCCATCAGCTCTTTGGGCGAGAAGGGCTTGGTGATGTAGTCGTCGGCGCCGGCTTCCAGGCCGTCAACCTTGTCTTGCTCGGAACCCTTGGCGGTCAGCATGATGACCGGCACGGCGCGGGTGCGCTCGTCATTGCGCAGCTTGCGCGCCATGGCCAGGCCGGAGGTGCCGGGCAGCATCCAGTCCAGCAGGATCAGGTCAGGCAATTCGGCGCGGATAAGGGTTTGGGCTTGGTCGGCGTCGAAGGCGCGCAGCACTTTGTGCCCCGCGAAGGACAGGTTGACGGCGATCAGTTCCTGGATTGCGGGTTCGTCTTCGACGACGAGGATGGTGCTGGACATGGCGAATTTGGCACGCTTCTGAGCGCCGGCGCGGCGCGAACATTGCGATAGTATGGCCGCAATATTTCAGGTATGTGACCGCGGTGGCGTTCCAGGGCCGGTTTTCAGGCCGCCGCCGCATGTCCGATAGGCTACCATTGCCCGATATATCGGGAATTCACCATGCAAAACCCCTCCGAATCGCAACATTCCGCGCAATCCAACGACCCGTCCACCCATTTCGGCTTTCAAACGGTGCCGGAAGGCGAAAAGGCCCGTAAGGTCGCTGAAGTCTTCCATTCGGTCGCCCAGCGTTACGACGTCATGAACGACTTCATGTCGGCGGGCCTGCACCGCGTCTGGAAGGCCTTCACCATAGGCCGCGCCGCCATCCGTCCCGGCATGAAGGTGCTGGACATTGCCGGCGGCACGGGCGACCTGGCCAAGGCGTTCGCCAAGCGCGCCGGCCCCACGGGCGAGGTCTGGCTGACCGACATCAACGATTCCATGCTGCGCGTGGGCCGCGACCGCATGACCGACGCGGGCCTGTTGCTGCCCACCGCCGTGTGCGACGCCGAGCGCCTGCCGTTCCCCACGGGGTATTTTGACCGTGTCAGCGTGGCCTTCGGCTTGCGCAACATGACCCACAAAGACCGCGCCCTGGCTGAAATGGCGCGGGTGTTGAAGCCCGGCGGCAAGCTGCTGGTGCTGGAGTTTTCGCGCGTGGCCAAGCCCTTGTCGCCCGCCTACGACTGGTATTCCTTTAATGTATTGCCCTGGCTGGGCAAGAAAATTGCTAACGACGAGGCCAGCTACCGCTATCTGGCCGAATCCATCCGCATGCATCCTGACCAGGACACCCTGGCCGACATGCTGCGCACCGCCGGTCTGGATCGGGTGCAGTATTTCAACCTGACCGCCGGCATCGCCGCCCTGCATGAAGGCGTGCGCCTGGGCTGAACCCGGCATATTTATCGGATGATTCGTCCCCCACGGGGAACTTGTGGGGCGACCGCTTGTCCGTTATTCTTACGACGTTCAGATTACTGTAAGAAAGTCGCGTATAGGTCCCGCTGTCCGTGGGACTCCTGGCTGCTCGGGGCAGCGGGGGCGCGAGTACGAGGGAGCAAACTCTATGTCCAAATTCTGTTTTTCGCGGTTTGTCGCCGCGGCGCTCATCGCCATTTCCGGCGCGGCGTTGGTTACGGCATCGTTTGATGCCGAGGCCCGTCGCGCGGGTGGTGGTGGCAGCTTCGGCCGTCAATCCTCCAATGTGACCCAGCAGCGCCAGGCCACCACGCCGCCGGCCGCCGCCAATAACACGGCCGGCGCTACCGCGGCCCCGGCCGCCGCTGGCGCGGCGACGGCAGGTGCCGCGGGCGCCGCCGCCAAGAGCGGCGCGTCGCGCTGGCTTGGCCCCATCGCCGGCATCGCCGCTGGCCTGGGTATCGCCGCGCTGCTGTCCAGCATGGGCCTGTCGGGCGCGTTCGCCGAATTCCTGGGCTCCGCGCTGCTGATCGCCGCTGTCGTGTTCGCCGTCATGTTCATCATCCGCCGCCTGCGTGGCGCCGGTCCGCGTACGGCAACGCAAGGCGCGTTCAATGGCGCCAACAACACACCGGGCCAGCAACAGCAGCCCATGTGGCGTGAAGCCTTGAAGCCGACCGCCGCCGCTCCGGCTGCCGCGGCCGCGCCCGTGGCGCCGCCGGCCGTGCTGCCCAAGGCGGGTGAGGACAACAACTGGTTCGTGCCGGGCGACTTCGACACGCCCGCCTTCCTGAAACAGGCCAAGGAGCAGTTCGTCCGCATCCAGGCCGTTTGGGACAGCGGCAGCACCGACGGTTTGCGCGACTTCCTTACCGACGACCTGATCACCGAGCTCAAGCCGCAACTGGCCGAGCGCGGCGCGGCGCCCAACAAGACCGAAGTGGTCCTGCTGAACGCTGAAATGCTGGGTATCGAGACCGTGTCCGACGGCCACCTGGCCAGCGTGCGTTTCTCCGGCATGCTGCGCGAGGCCCCGGGCACCGAGGCCTTCCGCTTCGAAGAGGTCTGGAACCTGTTCAAGCCCGCCAATGGCGGCTGGCTGTTGGCCGGCATCCAGCAGATCCCCGTGGATCTGGCCAGCTAAACGCTGTTTGATCGGGGTTGACCCTGTCCTTTGCTGAAGGATGCCACCCGGCATCCAATAGAACCGGCCCTAGATGGGCCGGTTTTTCCTTGTGCCGCTGCGTGAAACGCGCCCGCATCTAACCCGTTACACTCCCGATTTACCCACTAATTTCGGCAACCCCGGCAACCGGGCCGTTGCAGACCGTCATGCTGCCTTTTTCGTTCCTGCCCACCCCCTCGCGAATGGCTGTCAGCGCGCTTAACGCCTTGTTGCGGCGCGAGGACTGGGCGCGCGAGCGTCTGGCGAAGCACGCGGGCAAGACCGTGCGGTTCGCGTTGGGCGGATTCACCTTGGCCCTGACGATCGACAGCGAAGGCCTGGCCGCGCAAGCCGACCCGGCCGTGGTGCCCGACGTGACCTTGACGGTTGCCCCTGAAAAACTGCC
The DNA here is from genome assembly GCF_029637605.1 of Achromobacter spanius. NCBI lineage: Bacteria > Pseudomonadati > Pseudomonadota > Betaproteobacteria > Burkholderiales > Alcaligenaceae > Achromobacter > Achromobacter spanius. The sequence goes on from NZ_CP121261.1 coordinate 4,996,112, forward strand.
CCTGCCTCGTCTCGGGGGCCTGGGCGCCGATCGCGAAGCCCCTGATTTCGCCGAAGCCACGCACATCTCGGGCGATGCCGCCCTGGCGCAGGTGGTGGCCGACCTGTCCAAGCAGTTACGCTGGGATCCCGAAGACGCGCTGGCCCGAGTGGTGGGCGATATCGCCGCCCTGCGCATCGTGGGCGGTGCACGCGCGGCAGCCGACGGCGCGCGCACGGCCAGCAAGCGGCTGGCCGAAAACGTGTCTGAATACCTGGCCGAAGAAAGCGGCGTGCTGGTGGGCCGCCCCGTGCTGGAGCAATGGCGCCTGGATCTGGCCGAACTGAACACGCGCGCCGATGCGCTGGCGCGTTCGACCGGCGCGCTGCAAACCCGTCTGGCGTCCGCCAGCGCAAAGCGGGGTGCCTGATCCATGTTTCCCCTGCTGCGCCTGCTTCGCATCATCCTCGTATCGCTGCGCTATGGCCTGGACGAGCTCGTCCTGTCCAGCCTGAACCACCCGCTGGCCACCTGCCTGCTGCGCGTCATCCGTCTGGGCACGCGCCCGCGCCAGCCGCGCGGGCTGCGCCTGCGCCTGGCGCTGGAGTCGCTGGGCCCCATCTTCGTGAAGTTCGGCCAGGTGCTGTCCACCCGCCGCGACCTGATCCCCGCCGATATCGCCAACGAACTCGCCTTGCTGCAGGACCGCGTGCCCCCGTTCCCGTCGGCACAGGCCGCGGCCTGCATCGAGGCCGCGCTGGGCGCGCCGCCCGACAAGCTGTTCGCGCAGTTCGACGTGGACCCGGTGGCGTCGGCATCCATCGCCCAGGTGCACTTCGCCGTGCTGCACGACGGCCGCGAGGTTGCTGTGAAAGTGCTGCGGCCCGGCATGCTGGGCATCATCGAAAAAGACCTGTCGCTGCTGAAGATCGTGGCGCGCATCATCGAGCGCCTGGGCGCCGACGGCCGCCGCCTGAAGCCGCGCGAAGTCGTGGCCGAATTCGACAAATACCTGCACGACGAACTGGACCTGGTGCGCGAAGCTTCCAACTGCAGCCAGTTGCGTCGCAACTTCGGCCCGGAATCCGGCCGGGGCGACATGCTGATCGTGCCCGAGGTGATCTGGGAATACACCGCATCCACCGTGTTCACGATGCAACGCATGTACGGCATGCCGGTGGGCCAGGTGCAACGCATGCGCGAAGCGGGCATCGACATCCCGACGCTGGCGCGCACCGGGGTCGAGATCTTCTTCACCCAGGTGTTCACCGACGGCTTCTTCCACGCCGACATGCACCCGGGCAACATCTATGTGTCCGACCGCCCCGAGACGCTCGGCAGCTACATCGCCCTGGACTTCGGCATCGTGGGCTCGCTGTCCGAGTTCGACAAAAACTATCTGGCGCAGAATTTCCTGGCCTTCTTCCATCGCGATTACCGGCGTGTGGCGCAGCTGCACATCGAATCGGGCTGGGTGCCCGCCGACACGCGCGAAGAGGAGCTGGAGGGCGCCGTGCGCGCCGTCTGCGAACCGTACTTTGACCGGCCGCTGTCCGAGATCTCGCTGGGGCAGGTTCTGCTCCGCCTGTTCCAGACGTCGCGCCGGTTCAATGTGGAGATCCAGCCGCAACTGGTCTTGCTGCAAAAGACCTTGCTGAACGTCGAGGGATTGGGCCGTCAGCTCGACCCCGATCTGGATCTCTGGAAGACGGCCAAGCCCTATCTGGAACGCTGGATGCGCCAGCGTGTCGGATTCAAGGGCTTGCGTCAAAGCCTGGAAAAGGAAGCCGCGCAGTGGTCGCAAATGCTGCCCGCTTTGCCCAGGCTGGTCCATGACCACCTGAGCCGTCCGAACGTCTCGCCGGCGCTGCTGGCCGAGATGATTCACTTGCGGCGCGCCCAGGAACAGAACAACCGGCTGGTTGCAGCGCTGGTTGGGGTAGTGGCTCTTGCGATCGGGGTCGCAATATGGGCCTTGACCCGGTAGGCGGCGCGATGATCTAGACGAACGCTGTCATGTTTCATTCATGAAACGGTCATCATAGCTTCGCGGGAAACGGCGAAAAATAGCGCTGCAGTGGATGAATGCAGCGTCACGCCAACAAGACGCGCGCGCCATTCATTAATTTCTATCGCCCCACAAGCGGGACGAATACAAGGGCAGACCATGCTTTATCCTGAACTCTTCAAGACCATGGAAGCGGTGCGCTGGAACATGGCTCACGACATCCCCTGGGGGGATTTCGATCGCAGCAAGCTTTCTGACGAGCAGGCGCAAACCATCAAGATGAACGCCATCACCGAATGGGCGGCGCTGCCGGCCACCGAGATGTTCCTGCGCGACAACCGCGGCGACAGCGACTTCTGCGCATTCATGTCGGTGTGGTTCTTCGAAGAACAGAAGCACTCGCTGGTGCTGATCGAATACCTGCGCCGCTTCCGTCCGGACCTAGTTCCCACCGAAGAAGAACTGCACAACGTGCGCTTCGAATTCGACGTGGCGCCGGAACTTGAAACGCTGATGCTGCATTTCTGCGGCGAAATCCGCCTGAACCACTGGTATCGCCGTGCCGCCGAATGGCACACGGAGCCGGTCATCAAGGCCATCTACAAGACCGTGGCGCAAGACGAAGCCCGCCATGCCGGCGCGTATCTGCAATACATGCGCCGCGCGCTGCATGACCGTGGTCAGGACACCAGCGAGCAGGCTCGGCTGGCGTTCTCGAAGATCGGCGTGCTGATGGCCTCGGCCGGCCGGACCCAGCAGGCGCTGCATCCGACCAACCTGCACGTGAACAAAGACCTGTTCCCGAATGACACCGTGCAATCGCGCCTGCCCGAGCCGGGCTGGCTGGAACACTGGCTGGACACGCAGATCCGCTTTGACGGCATCTGGGAACAAAAAGTCGCCAGCCGCATCCTGCACATTTTGTCCAAGCTGATGGATCGCAGCTTCGAAACGGTGAAGGACCTGAACCGCTACCGCAAGGAAATGACGGCGCTGGTGGTGCCCAAGGAAAAGAAGATCATCCTCGGCGGCGCCTGATATTACGGGGCGACCGGCGGCGGGCGACGGGCGGCTCTGGGCTGCCTGTCGCGTTGCCGGGAATGACCGCGCGGAGCGCTGGCTGGGATGCTGTCGGGAAAGCTGCCCGTAAAGCTCGCCGGAAAGCTCCCGGGAATGCTGCTTCTTGGCGGCGGATGCGCGGATATAATCGCCGCATGTCCGCCGCCCGTTTTGAATCCAAAGTCCTGTCCCGCGACGAATGCGTCGCCGCCGTCGCTTCTGGCCGCCTGCCGCGGCCGCTGGTATTCACCAACGGCGTCTTCGACATCCTGCATCGCGGCCACGCCACGTATCTGGACCAGGCCGCCCAGTTGGGCGCGACGCTGGTGGTGGCGGTGAACACCGATGAGTCGGTCCGCCGCCTGGGCAAGGGCGCCGAACGTCCGTTAAACCGCATGGAAGACCGCGCCGCATTGTTGGCCGCGCTGGGCTGCGTGACCGTGGTCACGTCATTTAGCGAAGACACGCCCGAGGCCCTGATCGGCGAGATCAAGCCCGACCTGATCGTCAAGGGCGGCGACTACGACATGGAAACGTTGCCGGAAACGGCGCTGGTAAAAAGCTGGGGCGGCCGCGCGGTGGCGATCCCGTTCGAATTCGAACGGTCCACGACGGCGCTGGTGAAGAAGATCCAGGGCGGCTGAATACAACGCGGCCCGATTGCGGCGTTTTTTGGCTAGGAAGATCATGGGTTACGCGCGAAGAGCAGCAGCATTCTTGCCTCCGCCTTTACGCGCTTCACCCATCCTACCGAAACGAAAAATTGCCCATCGCAAGCACCCCATCGGCCGGTAGGATGGGTGCAGCGCGGCACCCCCTGCCCGCGAAAACTGGTGCCTGTCGCGCGTAACCCATCAGCAACGTCCGCGCGATGGGTTGCGCGCGATCTTCGGTCGGGTTCTTGCGACGGGTATCGCGCGCTTCACCCATCCTACGAGCGAGGCATCCCATCCCACGAATGGGGCATCCCATCCCACGAATGGGGCATCCCGTCCTTGATGCGTAGGATGGGTGAAGCGCGGCACGTCCGTCATGAACAACCAAGCGCCCATCGCGCGCAACCCATCACCCTTTACCGCGGTTCCCTCAACAACCGATTAATAGCTTCCAGATCCGTCTCGGCCAAAATCCCGCTCGTTGCCTTCAACCTTAATCCCGACAACACCGTGCTATACCTCGCCAGCGCCAAGTCCCGTTGCGTGGCATAAAGCTGCTGCTGCGCGTTCAACACATCCAGGTTGATGCGCACGCCCACTTCGTATCCCGTGCGGTTGGCTTCCACCGCGGCCCGGCTGGACTTCTCGCCGGCTTCCAGGGCTTGAATGCGTGCCAGCCCACTCGTGACGCCGGTGTAATACTGCCGCGCGGCCTGGATCGCCTGGCGGCGCGCGGTTTCGAAATCGTGGCGGGCCTTCTGTTCCAACTGCACCTTTTCGGTCACTTGCGACGACACGCCGCCACCTGAATACAGCGGAATGGACAGCACCACGCCGACCGTGTTGTCGATCGGCTTGCCCGGCGCGGCATTGCGCATGACCGCGTCGCTGGCGCTGCCGCTGGTGGCGCGCAGGTTCAGCGTGGGATAGTGGCCGCTCTTGGCGATCTGGATCTCTCGCCCCGCGATGCGGGTCAGCAACTGCGCGCGCAGCACTTCCAGGCTGGATGACTCGGCTTGCGTGCTCCAGTCATTCACGCGGGCGGGTTGGGGCGCCGGCAATTGCACGCCGTAGGGCAGTTCCGCCAGCGCGCCAGGCGGCGACCCGATGATCTTGGCGAGCTCGTCGCGGCGCACGTCCAGGTCGTTCTGCAGACGCAGTTCCTGCGCCACCACCAGGTCGTAGCGCGCCTGCGCTTCATACGTGTCGGTGACCGTGGAATTGCCCAGCTCGAAATTGCGCTTCGCCGATTCCAATTGCCCGGCCACGGCGGCCTTCTCGGCCTCGGTGGCGGTCAGCGCGTCTTGCGCATAAAGCACATTGAAATACGCATCGGCCACACGCAGCAGCAAGTCTTGATAGGCCTGCTGCAGTTGCACCTCGACATCGGCAACGATCAGCTTGGATTGTTCGTAGTTCTGCCAGCGGCCCCAATCAAACAGAGGCTGGGTCAACGCCAGGTCCCAGACGCCGCGCCCGCCGCTATACGACACGCCCAGGCCGCGCGTACTGCGCGTTTCCTGGTAGGCGCCACCGGCTTCCGCCGTGATCAGTGGTAGCAGCAGCGAACGGGCTTGGGGTTCTTTTTCCAGCCCGGCGCGATAGTTGGCGCGGGCGGCGGCGTAGGAGGGGTCATTGCCCAGCGCGGCTTGCCAGACCTGGATCAGGTTCTGCGCGAACGCGGGCGACGGCCCGACGCTTGCGGCGCAGGTAAATACCAGTAAAGCCGTAAGCAGTCGGACGCGCATGATTTTCAACGATACGCCGGGCCGCCCCGTAATGCGCGGGCCCGGATGCGGGGCGGGCGCGGGGCGGCAGGAAGGAGGGTTAGAACTTGAACTGTGACACCGCAACGCCGCGCAGCGGCTTGATCACGGTCTCGAACAGGTTCACCGTTTCGAAGCTGGCGGCGGTGGTGCGGGTGATGCGACAGGCCGTCATGACGGGAGCCTGGCCCACGATCACGACCAGACGGCCCCCCACGCGCAATTGGTACTTGAGCGCGTCCGGCACGACCGGCACCGAACCCGTTACCAGGATGGCGTCGTATTCGGTGGAGCCCCAGCCGTTGCGGGCGTCGCCGGTTTCGACCTTGACGTTGGTGACGTTGTTCATTTGCAGGTTCTGCTGCGCGAACGTCACCAGGCGGCTGTCGATTTCAACCGAAGTCACCTGTTGGGCCAGATAGCCCAGCAGCGCGGCCTGGTAGCCGGAACCGGTGCCGATTTCCAGCACGCAGTCGGATTTGGTCAATTGCAGCTCTTGCGCCAGACGCGCTTCAACCTTGGGGGCGAGCATGGTCTGGTGGGTGTTGACCGCATTGATTTCAAGCGGCAGTTCCAGGTCGGAAAACGCCAGGGCGCGCAGGGCGGGCGGAACGAATTGTTCGCGGCGCACATCGAACAGCGCTTGCAGCACGTTGGCGTCCAGGACGTCCCACGGGCGGATCTGCTGTTCCACCATATTGAAGCGGGCTTGTTCTACGTCGGGCAGGGTCGAAGCGTTCATGACGGTCAGGAAAAAACAGAGGAATCAGGCGGTCATTGTACCGATTCGTAGCGGCCTGTGACGGCGCGCGCCCCAGACACCTGTTTCAGGTCGGGCCGTGCCGCGAATCCGGCCATGGAAATGAACGCGGCGCTTCGAAAAGCGCCGCGAGGTTACTGGCAAAAAGCAGCCGTGATCGACGTTGATCTACGCGCCTACCACCAGGCGTGAAAGTGATGCACCGGGCCGTGGCCCGACCCCACCGACAGGCGCTCGGCGTGGCGGATGGCTTCGGTCAGATACGCCTTGGCGCGGCGAGCGGCCTCGGGTACGTCCCCAATTTGAGGCAGCAAGGCCGCCAGCGCCGCCGACAAGGTGCAGCCGGTGCCGTGGGTATTGGCCGTCTCAATGCGGTGGCCGGGCAGCTCGATCATGCGGTCGCCGTCGTGCAGCAGGTCGATGGTCTCGTTGCCAGGCAGATGCCCGCCCTTGACCAGCACCCAGCGTTCGCCCGAATGCGCCAGCTTGTTGCGCAGGCGTTCGGCAACGCGCCGCATTTCCTTGACGGTTTCCACCGGCCGCTCTTCCAGCAGCACGCCAGCTTCCGGCAGGTTGGGCGTCAGCATCGTGCATTGCGGCAGCAGCGCCTCGCGCATGGCGCCCACGGCGTCGTTCTCCAGCAGCAGGTCGCCGCTTTTGGCCACCATGACCGGGTCCAGCACCACGTGCGCCGGGGTCCACTTGGCCAGCTTTTCGGCGACCACTTCAATCACCGGGCGCTGGCCCAGCATGCCGATCTTGACTGCGTCGATGCGCACGTCGGCGAACAGCGTGTCGATCTGCAAGCCCACAAACGCGGGCGGCACGGCGGAGATGCCGGTGACGCCCTGGGTGTTCTGGGCCGTCAGCGCGGCGATGATGGCGCAACCATAGGCGCCCAGCGCGCTCATCGCCTTGACGTCGGCCAGGATGCCGGCGCCGCCGGACGGGTCGACGCCGGCAATGCTCAGCGCGTTGGGAATGGGACGGGCGTTGCCGTCCTGTTGGCGCGAACTCATTTCGCCGCGCCCGGGCCGCCGGTGATCAGCCCTTCGGTGGGCGAGCTGGGCGCGCCGCTGTACAGCTTCTTGGGCATGCGGCCGGCCAGGAAGGCCTCGCGGCCGGCTTCCACGCCCTTCTTCATGGCGCTGGCCATCAGGATCGGGTCTTGCGCGCCAGCGATGGCGGTGTTCATCAGCACGGCGTCGCAGCCCAGTTCCATGGCGATGGCGGCGTCCGACGCGGTGCCCACGCCGGCGTCCACCACGACCGGCACGCGCGCCTGGTCGATGATCAGGCGCAGGTTCCACGGGTTCAGAATGCCCATGCCCGAGCCGATCAGGGACGCCAGCGGCATAACGGCCACGGCACCCATGTCTTCCAGCATGCGGCACTGGATGGGGTCGTCGGTGCAATAGACCATGACCTTGAAGCCCTCGTCGACCAGCGTCTTGGTGGCCTTCAGGGTTTCGGGCATGTTCGGGAACAGCGTGTGCGGGTCGCCCAGCACTTCCAGCTTGACCAGGTCATGGCCGTCCAGCAGTTCGCGCGCCAGGCGCAGCGTGCGCACCGCGTCGTCGGCGCTGTAGCAGCCGGCGGTGTTGGGCAGCAGCGTGAATTTGGACGTCGGGACGTAGTCCAGCAGGTTCGGTTCGCCCGCGTTCTGGCCGATGTTGGTGCGGCGGATGGCGACGGTGACGATTTCCGTGCCGCTGGCATCCAGCGCCGCGCGAGTCTGTTCAAAGTCCTTGTACTTGCCGGTGCCGACAAGCAGGCGCGACGAATAGGCGCGTCCGGCGATGGTGAGAGTGTCTTGTGTGGTCATGGCGGTGTTTCAAAGGGCGGGTGCGCACAGCGATGCCCGCGGAGGCTGACTGAGAGGCTTTTGCGAATGATAAAGCACGATGTCGCGCCGCATGCGGATGTCCCTGGTAAGGCGCGTTCCGTTTTTCAAGGATTGCGGCAATTGCCAGGAACGGATCACCAAGAACGGATCGGCAAATAACGGATCGCCAAGATCGGATCAGCAAGAACGGATCAGCGCAGCCGGTCCAGGTCGGCGCAGATGGCCTCGGCCGCGTCGATCAGGCGCGGCCCCGGCCGATACAGCGCGTCGGCATCCACGCCGTACACGTGCCCCAGCCGGGCGGCGGGTAGCCCCAGCGCCTGCCACGCGGCCAGATTGCGGGCGGTGTCTTCAGGCCGGCTCACGCCTGCCAGCACGGCCTCGGGCCGGGCCGCCAGCACGCCTTCCAGACTGACCTGGGGGGCCACGATGGGCGCCTGGCCAAAAACGTTGACGCCGCCGCAGATGCGCAGCGCGTCGCTGACGATGCTGCTGTCGTTCAAGGTGTAGATCGGGTCCAGCCCGGCCTGGATGAAGACGCGCACGGGCCGGCGGCCGGCGTAGCGTGCGGTCAGGGCGTCCAGGCGCGCGCGCATTTGCGCGGCGGCCGGTTGGGCTTGTGCCTGGGTGCCGAACAACACGCCCATGCGTTCTACCGCGTCGGGAATGGCAGCCAGCGTCAAGGGGTCGCTGTAGAACACCGGCACGCCCAGCTTGTCCATGACGCGCACCACGGGTTGCGCGGCGGTGGGTTGCCAGGCGATCAGCAGGTCGGGGCGGACCGCGGCCACGCGCTCGGCGTCAGGTTGCGTGCCGTCGCCGATGACGGGCACCTGGCGCGCGGCGGGAGGGTAGTCGCTGCCGCGGATGGTGGCGGCAAGATAGTCGCCCGCGCCGGCCGCGAATACCAGTTCGGTCGCGTGCGGCGCCAGCGTGATGGCGCGGCGCGCGGGTGCGGCCAGCGCCACGGCGCGGCCCTTGTCGTCCTGCGTGTGGATCGCGACGCCGGCGGGCGTTGCGGCCAGGGGCGTGGCGGTAGCGGGGGGAGTTTCGGGGGATGGCTCGGCAGCAGGCAGCGCACCTGGTGCCAGAAGCAGCGCCAGCGCCAGTGCTGGCGCTGAAGCCGGGCGCAAGGCTGGCCGCGATACGCCATCCCGAGACGGCTGGCGAAGCCGTTCTGGGTTGGAGCGAATCGGGCGAATCAATGCGCGTGCGTACGTCATGCAAGAGCCGATAAGGTCAGCGAAGAACGCCGACTATATCGGATGTCCGCCATCAATAGCGCAGCGTGAGCGACGCGTAGAAATTGCGGCCCGGCGCCGGGTACAGGTTGTAGTTGGCAACCGGCCCCAGCATTTCGAACGACGCGTTGCCGCCGCGTATGCCGTAGGTGGCGTACTGGCGATCGAAGATGTTGTTCACGCCAATGGCGCCTTCGATGTTGCGCGTGAACTTGTAGGCCACCTTCGTGTTGAACAGTACATAGGCGTCCAGTTCCTTGTCGAACTGGTTGGCCTGGTCGTTGTCCATGCGCGACTTGCCCACGTACTGCGCCGACACGTTCCACAGGAACGCATCGGTGGGGCGCCAGGTCACGCCCGCATTGGCCAGCCACTTGGGCGCCAGCGGCACGGTCTTGCCGGCCAGGTCCACGCCCGCGTAGGTGCCCGAGCGGAATTGCGCTTCCATCCAGGTCAGGTTGGCATCCAGCGTGACGCTGCTGGACACGGCGGTGCGGCCTTCCAGTTCGATGCCTTGGCGGCGGGTCGGATCCAGGTTGGTGTTGGCGCCGGTGCCCGGGCCCCACATGCCGTCGGCCAGCGGGTTGTACTGGATTTCGTTGGTGAGGTCATAGCGGAAGTACGACAGGCGGGCGCTGCTGGCCTGCCCTTGCCACGTCACGCCGATTTCCTTGTCGGTGGACGTTTGCGGGGCCAGCGGGCTTTGCACCGACAGCAGTTCGTCGGCGTTGGGCAGACGGAAGCTGCGGCCGACCTTGCCGTACAGGCCGAAGCCGGCCGACAGTTCCTGGCGCACGCCCAATTGCCACGCGGTCAGGTGGTTGCTGCGGTCCGACGCGGTGCCCGACCCGCTCAGCACTTCCAGGTCGTCCGAGGCGTACTGGCGGCGCACGCCGGCCGTTACCGTGGTGCTGTCGGTGGCGCGGATCAGGCCTTCGGCGAACAGGCCGTACTGGTGCTGGCGCGACTGCCACTTCGACGGTTCGAAGTCGTAATAGGCGTTCTGGTCGGCGGTGGTCTTGGATTCCTGCGCGTCGGCGCCGAAGACAATGCTGTGGCCGCCGTTGATCGGCAGGCGATAGCGCACGCTGGCGATGTTCTCTTCCAGTTTCTGGTCGCGCAACGTATCGCCAAAGCCGTCATACGTCAGGCCGTTCAGCTTCTTCTCGCGGGTGGACAGGTCGGCGTACAGCATGCCCGTGCCAATGGCTTGTTCCACTTGCAGGCCGAAGGTGCTGGACGTGGTCTTGACGTAGTCCACATCATTCTTCGCGCCGCGCGGGTCGTCCTGGAATTCGTTCACGCCCGTCGACGGGCTGATCAGGCGCGGGCCGGGCAGTTCCAGCTTTTGCGTGGTGGTGCGGCCGTACAGGCGGATCGAGCCATTGTCGTGGCGCAGCGTGATGCCACCGCCGCCGCCTTCGCGGCGTTCGCCGCTGTGGTCGCGGTAGCCGTCGCTGTGCAGCGACTGCATGTAGGCGTCTACGCCAACCTTCTGGTTGTTCAGGGCGACCGCGGCGTCGTACTGGCGCAGGCCGTAGCTGCCGAACGTGGCAGTGGCGCGGGCCGTCACCGGCTCTTTCGAGAAATCCGACTTGGTGATGATGTTGATGACGCCGCCGGTCGTGCCGCCGCCGTATTGCACCGAGCCGCTGCCGCGCACGATTTCAATGCGTTCCACCTGATCCAGCGGCACCACGCCCAGGCTGGGGGCCGACAGGTCGTTGGTGTTCTGCTTCACGCCGTCGATCAGGATCAGCGTGTTGCTGGCGCCCGTGAGGCCGAAGCCGCGCAGGTCGACAATTGCGTTGTCGCTGGAGCTGCTGGTGTTGATCAGGTTGATGCCGGCCTGGGTCGACAGCAGGTCCTGCATGGTGCGGGCGCTGCTGGCGGCAATGTCTTCGGCGCTGATCACCGAAATCGACACCGGCAGCGTGCGGCCGTCGGTCGGCACGCGCTGGGCGGTGACGGTGACCGTGTCGAGTTCAGGAGTGGGGGAGGCAGCTTGCTGGGCGGCGGCGATGGCCGGAGCGGAACAGAGCAGGGCACCGGCGTAACGCCGGATAGAGCGGGCTTTCATCTACGTAACCTCGATGCGACCCGCGACCCCGCAGGCCAATCACGATGGGAGGATGCCCCGCGCCACGGCAAACCAGGCTGGCCCGGGTGGCGGCGATGGACTTCCTGGCGATCGAACTGGCCGGTATCGGGCTGCCATGGGCGCAAAGCGCGCATGGGGACCGTTGCGGGGGCAGCACAGGCTGGACGTGGGGCTTGCCGGCCGCCTGCTTGCGGCAAGGCGGCGCGGCGGCCCGGGCGGGCGTCTTCCTGTTTCCCGTTTACCTTTCGCACGCGGACCAGCAAGTGTTGCGTTCTTGCCAGCCCAATGCGCCGAAAGCACCGGTTCGGGGCCGAAACTGTATCACCCGAGGGCGCGCGGGACCCCGTTTTGTTACGATCAGGGCTTGTTTTTTCGGCGTTTTTCGCTTTTTAGCCACATCCACGCCGCCGTTGGCCAACTTTATCCGGACCTGCCCGTGTCGTATCCCCGCCTGCCGTACCCGCCCGAAGCCTATACCCAGGGCGGCGAATTCGCCCGCCTGCTGGGCAAGCGCATCCTGATCCTGGACGGCGCCATGGGCACCATGATCCAGCGCTACAAGCTGGGCGAGGCCGACTTCCGGGGCGAGCGTTTCGCCGACCACGGCAAGGACGTCAAAGGCAATAACGAACTGCTGTCGCTGGTGCGCCCCGACGTCATCTCCGAGATCCACCGCCAGTACCTGGAAGCGGGCGCGGACGTCATCGAGACCAATACCTTTGGCGCCACCACCATCGCGCAGGGCGACTACGACCTGCCCGAACTGGCCTACGAACTGAACCTGGTTTCCGCGCAACTGGCGCGCGAAGCCTGTGACGCCTACAGCACGCCCGACAAGCCGCGCTTTGTGGCCGGCGCCCTGGGCCCGCAACCCAAGACCGCGTCAATCTCGCCCGACGTGAACGACCCCGGCGCCCGCAACGTCACCTTCGACGAATTGCGCGTGGCTTATATAGAGCAGTTGAACGGCTTGCTGGACGGCGGCATCGACATCGTCCTGATCGAAACCATTTTCGACACGCTGAACGCCAAGGCCGCCATCTTCGCCACCGAGGAAGTGTTCGAAGCGCGCGGCATCCGCCTGCCGGTGATGATCTCGGGCACGGTCACCGACGCCTCCGGCCGCATCCTGTCGGGCCAGACGGTTGAAGCCTTCTGGAATTCCGTGCGCCATGCGCGCCCCGTCACCATCGGGCTGAACTGCGCGCTGGGCGCGGCGCTGATGCGGCCCTACGTGGCCGAGCTCTCCAAGATCTGCGACACCTACGTCTGCGTGTATCCCAACGCCGGCCTGCCCAACCCCATGGCCGAAACCGGCTTTGATGAAACGCCCGCCGACACCTCCGCGCTGCTGGAAGAATTTGCCCGCGCGGGCTTGGTGAACATGTCGGGCGGCTGTTGCGGCACCACGCCTGACCATATCCGTGCCATTGCCGACAAGGTCACGGCGCTGACGCCGCGCGTCGTGCCCGACATTCCGGTCAAGACGCGCCTGTCCGGCCTGGAAGCGCTGAACATCGACGAAGACACGCTGTACGTCAACGTGGGCGAACGCACCAACGTGACGGGCAGCAAGATGTTCGCCCGCCTGATCCGCGAAGAAAAATACGACGAGGCGCTGGCCGTGGCCCGCCAGCAGGTTGAGAACGGCGCGCAGATCATCGACATCAACATGGACGAGGCCATGCTGGATTCGGTGGCCTGCATGCACCGCTTCCTGAACCTGATTGCGTCCGAGCCCGACATCGCGCGCGTGCCGGTCATGATCGACAGTTCCAAGTGGGAAGTCATCGAAACCGGCCTGAAGTGCGTGCAGGGCAAGGCGGTGGTGAACTCCATTTCCATGAAGGAAGGGATCGAGCCCTTCCGCCATCACGCCCGCCTGTGCCGCCGCTATGGCGCGGCCGTGGTCGTCATGGCCTTTGACGAACTGGGTCAGGCCGACACGTTGGAACGCCGCAAGGAAATCTGCGGTCGCGCCTACAAGATCCTGGTCGACGAAGAAGGCTTCCCGCCGGAAGACATCATTTTCGACCCGAACGTTTTCGCGGTCGCCACCGGCATCGACGAACACAACCACTACGCGGTGGACTTCATTGAAGGCACCCGCTGGATCCGCGACAACCTGCCGCACGCCCGTATATCGGGCGGCGTGTCCAACGTCAGCTTCTCGTTCCGCGGCAACGAGCCGATGCGCGAAGCCATCCACACCGTGTTCCTGTATTACGCGGTCAAGGAAGGCATGACGATGGGCATCGTCAACGCCGGCCAACTCGGCGTGTACGCCGACCTGGATCCGAAACTGCGCGACCTGGTCGAAGACGTGGTGCTGGACCGCCCCAACCCCGTCGGCAAGACGGAACCCGACGACGAGCGCACGCCCACCGAACGCCTGGTGCAGTTTGCCGACAGCGTGAAGGGCTCCGGCGCCAAGCGCGAAGAAGACCTGACCTGGCGCAAGGCGGACGTTGAGCAGCGCCTGTCGCATGCGCTGGTGCACGGCATCACCACCTTCATCGTGGAAGATACCGAAGAAGTCCGCCAGAAGATCTTTGACCGGGGCGGCCGCCCCATCGAAGTCATCGAAGGCCCGCTCATGGACGGCATGAACGTCGTGGGCGACCTGTTCGGCGAAGGCAAGATGTTCCTGCCGCAAGTGGTGAAGTCGGCCCGCGTCATGAAGCAGGCCGTGGCCCATTTGATTCCCTTCATCGAAGAAGAAAAGCGCCAGATCGCGGCGGCCGGCGGCGACGTGCGCGCCAAGGGCAAGATCGTCATCGCCACCGTCAAGGGCGATGTGCACGACATCGGCAAGAACATTGTGTCGGTGGTCTTGCAGTGCAATAACTTTGAAGTCGTGAACATGGGCGTGATGGTGCCCTGCGCGCAGATCCTGGAAAAAGCCAAGGAAGAAAATGCCGACATCGTCGGTTTGTCCGGCCTGATCACGCCCAGCCTGGAAGAAATGGCCTACGTGGCCAGCGAAATGCAGCGCGACGACTACTTCCGCAGCCGCAAGCTGCCGCTGATGATTGGCGGCGCCACCACCAGCCGCGTGCACACCGCCGTGAAGATTGCGCCCAACTACGACGGCCCGGTCATCTATGTGCCCGACGCCAGTCGGTCGGTGGGTGTCGCCACCAACCTGATGTCGGACCAATCCGAAACCTACCTGGCCGATTTGGCCCAGGAATACGAAGACGTGCGCCGCCGCCACGCCAACCGCAAGGCCACGCCGATTTTGCCGCTGGCGGATGCGCGCGCCTCGCGCCCCGTGATCGATTGGGACAACTACACGCCGCCGCGCCCGAAGTTCATCGGCCGCCGCACGTTCAAGAGCTATGACCTGTCCGAGATCGTGAAGTACGTGGACTGGGGCCCGTTCTTCCAGACGTGGAGCCTGTTCGGCCCGTTCCCCGCCATTCTTGACGACAAGGTCGTGGGCGAGCAGGCGCGCAAGGTCTACGCCGACGGCCTGGCCATGATGAAGCGCATCGTCGAAGGCCGCTGGCTGACCGCCAACGGCGTCGTCGGCTTCTACCCGGCCAACAGCGTCAACGACGAAGACATCGAAATCTACAAGGATGAAACGCGCAGCGAAGTGCTGTTCACGTATCGCAACCTGCGCCAGCAAGGCGCCAAGCGCGAAGGCGTCAGCAACAAGTCGCTGTCGGACTACATCGCGCCCAAGTCATCGGGCAAGATGGACTACATCGGCATGTTCGCCGTGACGGCGGGCATCGGCATCGAGAAAAAGGAAGCGGAATTCGAGAAGGCGCTGGATGACTATTCCAGCATCATGTTGAAGTCCCTGGCCGACCGTCTGGCCGAAGGCTTCGCCGAATGCCTGCATGCCCGCGTGCGCCAGGACCTGTGGGGCTACGCGCCCGACGAGGCCCTGAGCAACGAAGACATGATTGCCGAGAAATACGTGGGCATCCGCCCCGCGCCCGGCTATCCGGCCTGCCCGGAACACGTGGTCAAGAGCGACATGTTCCGCGTGCTGGACGGCGGCGACATCGGCATGATGCTGACCGACAGCTACGCCATGTACCCCGCGTCCAGCGTGTCCGGCTTCTACTTCAGCCACCCCGACTCGCAGTACTTCAACGTGGGCGTGATTGGCGAAGACCAGCTTGAGGACTACGCCAAGCGCAGCGGCCGCAGCATCGAAGACCTGAAGCGAACACTGGCGCCGAATCTGGGCTAAGGCGCCGGCCCGACCACCGCCGGCCATTCCCGCCTATTGCTTCGGCGGGGCGATGCGGCCCAGGATGCGTTCAACGCTCAGCCCGATGGCCAGCACCGTCCGGTCTTCGCCCGGCAGGCCGTCGATTTCCAGCCCCACCGGCAAGCCTGATTCCGACAACCCGGCCGGCACGCTCAAGCCCGGCAGGCCGGCGTTGCTGCCGGGATCCACGTTGCGGGCCAGCAGGCCGAACGCTTCGAAGCTGCTGGCTTCCGGCGTGGCCGCCAACGGCAGCACCGGCACCGTGGGAAAGAGCAGGCCGTCAAGCTTGTGTTCCTGGAACGCGCGACGATAGACGTCGATGAGTTCATCGCGCTGTTCCGCGATAACGCGCTCGTACAGCGGTTGCAGCGCCAGCACCTGGCCGTCTGGCGTGGGCAGCACACCGGGCACGATCAAGCCTTCAAAGATGCCTTTCACGTCGGGGCTGGATATCTGCGCCACCACTTCGTCAAAGCTCACGCCCGTGCCATAGCGTTGCAGGTAGGCGGTCAGGTCGGGCTTTTGTTCGTACAGGCATAGCGGCATGCCCACCGCCGCGTTCGCGGCCGGCAGCTCGGGCATGTCGATCTCTACCAATTGCACGCCCGCATCACGCAGCTTTTGCAGCGCGGCGTAAGTGACGTCGCGCACCTGGGGGTCCAGGTCGGTCCAGAAATAGCTGGCCAGGCCCAGGCGGATGTTCTCGGGAGGCAGGGCGGCAAGCGGCGTGGCGTCGTCGGCCAGCACCGAATCAAGCAGCACGATGTCTTCCATGCTGTTGGCAATGGGGCCCGGGGTGTCGCGGGTGTGCGAAATCGGCGTGATGCCCGCGCCGTCGTAACGCCCGACCGACGGCCGGAACCCTGCGGCCCCGTTCACCGATGCGGGCAGGCGCACCGAAGCCCCCGTGTCCGTGCCCAGCGCAGCCGGCGTCAGACGCGCGCCCACTGCCGCGCCGCTGCCCGACGACGAGCCCCCGGCGATGCGGCTGTGGTCATAGGCGTTGCGCGTGCCGTCGCCCAGCGGGCCGGGAAACGCGGTGTTGTAGCCCGACACGCCAAAGGCCAGTTCATGCATGTTGGTCTTGCCCACGATGATCGCGCCCGCCGCGCGCAGCCGTTGCACCACGGGCGCATCTTCGGTGGGGCGAAACGATTTCAGCGCGGGCGTGCCGGCCGTGTTGGGCAAGCCGGCCACGTGAATGTTGTCCTTGACGGCGATGGGCACGCCGCCCAACGGCCCCTTGCCCGGCTTGGCGTCATAGGAGCGTGCCTGCGCCAGCGCGCCGTCGCGGTCCACGGTGATGAAGGCGTTCAGCGCGGCGTGGGCGTCGATGCGGTCCAGGCTGGCCTGGGTCAGCGCGACGCTGGACAAGCGCCCGTCGCGGATCAAGGCGGCGGCTTGGCCGACGGTCAGGGCGGCCAGCGTATCGTCGCCGGCCAAGTGCGGCAGCGGCTTGGCGGATACGGGCTGTGATGATGATTCGGACATGGCGCTTTCCTTACCGGCACGGATTTTGTGGAACCGCCATCTATACCGCGTGGGTGTGGGGTGTGTCGAGCAGGCTTCGCTTTCTGCCCTGCTTCGGTGGTTTACCGCTTCGATACTGGTAAACCATGATGTTGAAAATTGGTAAACCAATTTAGATTTGGTCTTACCAAAATTTTCAAACGCCATGACGCTGCAACTGCTCCCCAAACCCGAAGAACCCGCCAGCAAGCCGGTGGCGGACCGCGCCTATGTGCGGCTGGCCGCGCAAATCCAGGCCCTGGTCGCTCAAGGCGAATTCGCCGTCGGCAAGCGGCTGCCGGCCGAACGCGCGCTGGCCGAACGTTTCGACGTCAGCCGCACCGCGCTGCGCGAAGCGATCATCGCGCTGGAACTGCAAGGCGTGGTGGAAGTGCGGGGCGGGTCGGGTATCTACGTCTGCGAAGCCAAGCCCGGCGTTGCCCGCCTGCCGGCCACGCAGGAAGCCGGGGCGGGACCGTTCGAATTGCTGCGGGCGCGCTGCCTGATTGAATCCGAAATCGCCGCGCTGGCGGCCACCACCCGTAACGACGCCGACTTGGACCGCATCTTTGAAGCGCTGACGACCATGCGCGAACACATGACGGACAAGGCCGCCAACGAAGCGGCCGACCGCCGCTTTCACCTGACCATCGCCCAGTCCACCGGCAATAGCGTGCTGCTGGCGACGGTGACATCGATGTGGGATCAGGCCCAAGGGCCTATCTGGGAAAAGATAGAACAGCACTTCCATACGCAGGAATTACGCCAGGCATCGCAGGAAGACCATCAGCGCATTTTCAGCGCCTTGGTCGCGGGCGATGCGCAGGCGGCCAGGCAAGCCATGCGCGCTCACCTTGAGCGCGTCATCGGCGAGTTCGCACAGGGGTGGCGATAGGGCATCCCTCCATGCAGTGAGCACACCAGCATGTTGAATTGCGCAATTCATGGTGCACAGGATCTGCGCCTGGACGAACAGGCACCCGAGCCGCTGGCCGCGACGCAGGTGCGCGTGGGCGTCAAGGCCGTGGGCATCTGCGGGTCGGACCTGCATTACTACCGGCATGGCAGGGTGGGCGACTTCGTCATCCGCGAGCCGCTGACGCCGGGCCACGAGGCCTCGGGCCAGGTGCTGGAAGTGGGCGCTTCTGTCACGGCCGTGAAGCCGGGCGACCGCGTGGCGCTGGACCCGGCGCGCACCTGCGGCGTGTGCCGCTACTGCCGGCAAGGCGATTCCAATCATTGCGAAGCCGTGCACTTTTTCGGCAGCGCCAGCCGGTATCCGCACATGCAGGGCGCGATGCGCGAACAAGTGGTGGTGCAGGAAAAGCAGTGCCTGCCCGTGCCGGATAGTTTGTCGTTCGAACTCGCCGCCTTCGGCGAGCCCTTGGCGGTGGCGCTGCACGCCGTGCGCAGCGCCGGCAGCCTGCTGGGCAAGTCGGTGATGGTGGTGGGCGCCGGACCCATCGGCGCGCTGACCTTGATGGCCGCGCGGCTGGCCGGCGCCAGCCAGGTGACGGTTGTGGACATCGTGGACGAAACGCTGGCCACTTGCTCCCGGGTGGGCGCCACGCGCACCCTCAACGCCGCGACCGACCCTGCCGCCATCGATGCGCTGGCCGCGGGCAAGGGCAGCATCGACGTGTGCTTCGAAGCCTCCGGCAACTACGCGGGGCTGGCCAACTGCATTCGCGCCACGCGCCCGCGCGGCGTGATCGTCACGGTGGGCACCTTGAACGGCAGCAGCGAGCAATGCCCCTTCAACCTGATCATGGTGAAAAGCCTGTCCGTGATCGGCAGTTTTCGCTTTGTCGATGAATACGCCTGGGCCGTGGACTATTTAAGCCGTGGCGTACTGGACGTGTCGCCCCTGCTGACGGCGGCGGTGCCGGTGCGCAACGTGCATGACGCCTTCACGCTGGCGGCCGATCGGCAGCGGGCAATGAAAGTGATGGTGACGTTCTGACGCGGCTTTCAGCCGTTAGCCCCAGTTTCTATTCCCCTTCCGCCTACCCGAAAACCAAAATGAAAATTACGAATGCTCGCGTGATTGTTTGTTCGCCGGGACGCAACTTCGTCACCTTGAAAATCGAAACCGACCAAGGTCTGACCGGCATCGGCGACGCCACCTTGAACGGGCGCGAACTGGCGGTGTCGGCCTATCTGACCGAACACGTCATTCCCTGCCTGATCGGGCGCGACGCGCATCAGATCGAGGACATCTGGCAGTACCTGTACAAAGGCGCCTACTGGCGGCGCGGCCCGGTCACCATGACGGCGATTGCCGCCGTGGACACCGCGCTGTGGGACCTGAAGGCCAAGGCGGCGGGCATGCCGCTATACCAACTGCTGGGCGGCAAGAGCCGCAGCGGCGTCATGGTTTACGGCCACGCCAACGGCTCGGACATCGAGCACACGCTGGATGAAGTGCTGCGCTATGTGGACATGGGCTACCGAGCCATCCGCGCGCAAAGCGGCGTGCCGGGGCTGGACAAGGTCTACGGCGTGGGGCGCGGCAACCTGTTCTACGAACCCGCCGACGCCGACCTGCCCAGCGAGCACGACTGGTCCACCGAAAAGTACCTGCGCCACACGCCCCAGCTATTCGACCGCATCCGCGACAAGCTGGGCTTTGAACACCATCTGCTGCACGACGTGCATCACCGCCTGACGCCGATCGAAGCCGGGCGGCTGGGCAAGTCGCTGGAACCCTACAACCTGTTCTGGATGGAAGACGCCACGCCGGCCGAAAACCAGGATGCCTTCCGCCTGATCCGGCAGCACACGACCACGCCGCTGGCCGTGGGCGAGATCTTCAATTCCATCTGGGACTGCAAGGACCTGGTGCAGAACCAGTTGATCGACTACATCCGGACCACCGTGGTGCACGCGGGCGGCATCACGCATCTGCGCCGCATTGCGGACCTGGCTTCGCTGTATCAGGTGCGCACCGGCTGCCACGGCGCCACCGACCTGTCGCCGGTGTGCATGGGGGCGGCGCTGCACTTTGATTTGTGGGTGCCCAATTTCGGCATCCAGGAATACATGCGCCACACGGAAGAGACCGACGCCGTGTTCCCGCACGCCTATACGTTCGCCCAAGGCATGCTGTACCCCGGTGATGTGCCGGGCCACGGCGTGGACATCGACGAGACGCTGGCCGCCAAGTATCCGTACAAGCGCGCCTACCTGCCGGTGAACCGCTTGCAGCAGGACGGCACGCTATGGAACTGGTAGCGGCCGGCGTGCAGCGGCTGGCGCCTGAGTGCCTTGCCGCGCTGCCCTTGGACGTGGCGCGGCCGACATATGACCGCAACGCCTTGCGCGTGGGCATCGTGCATCTGGGCCTGGGCGCGTTCGCGCGCGCGCATCTGGCGGCGGTCAACGAAGCCGCGCTGCATGCGGGCGGGGGCGAGGATCTGGCCTGGGGCATTTGCGGCGTGTCCTTGCGGCAGGCCGACACGCGCGATGCGCTGGCGCCGCAAGCGGGCCTGTACACCTTGGCGCTGCGTAGCGCCGACGCGACCGGCCGCGAGCAACAGCAAGTCACCGTAATCGGCTGCCTGCTGGAAATGCTGGTTGCGCCGGAGGATCCGCAGGCCGTGCTGGCGCGCATTGCGCATGCGGACACGCGCATCGTCAGCGTGACCGTGACCGAAAAAGGCTATTGCCACGATCCGGCCAGCGGCCGCTTGAACCTGCAACACCCCGACATCGTGCACGACCTTGCGCAAGCGCAGGCGCCTCGCAGCACCATCGGCTTTCTGGTGCGGGGTTTGCAGCAACGGCGCGCGGCGGGGCAGGGCCCGATCACGCTGATGTCGCTGGACAACCTGCCCAGCAACGGGCATCTGCTGCGCGGCATGGTGCTGGCGTTTGCGCGGCAGGTGGACCCGGCATTGGCGACGTGGATCGAAACCTTGTGCGCGTTCCCGTGTTCGATGGTGGACCGCATCGTGCCGCGCACAACCGATCGCGACCGGTGCGATGTGGCGCGGGCGCTGGGCATGGACGACGCCTGGCCAGTGTTGGGTGAGCCCTATCTGGAATGGGTGGTGGAAGATCAATTCGCGGCGGGCCGCCCGGACTGGGCCGCGGGCGGCGCGCGCTTTGTGGCCGAGGCCGCGCCGTTTGAAACCTTGAAGCTGCGTACGGTCAACGGCGTGCATTCGGCGCTGGCGTATTTGTCGGTGATGGCGGGCTGGGCAACGGTGGACGAAGCGATGGCGCAGCCCGCGTTGAAGGCGTATCTGGCGGCGTTGATGCAGGATGAAATCGTGCCGACGCTGCCGCCCTTGCCGGGCCTGGATCTGGCGCGCTATCAGCAAAGGCTGTTGCAGCGCTTTGAGAACCCGGCGTTGAAGCATCAGACTCGGCAGATTGCGATGGACGGTTCGCAGAAGCTGCCGCAGCGCTTGCTGGACACCGTGCGGGCGCGGTTGGCGACGGATTCGCCCATCGGCAAGCTGGCGCTGGCGGTTGCCGCGTGGCTGCATTTCCTGCGTGGCGTTGATGAGGCAGGCTTGCGCTACGACATCCAGGACCCGATGGCCGCCGAGCTGGCGCAACGCTATACGCAAGCTGAACTTGCCGCTGAACGCAGTGGCCCTGGGCCGGCCGCCATGCTGGCCTGGACGGAAACGCTGACCAGCGTGGCTGCGGTGTTTGGTGATCTGGGCGACGACCCGCGTTTTGTACGGGCCGTGTCGCAGGCGGCGCACGCGCTGCGCAGCCAAGGGGTGAGCGGAGCGCTGGCCTGAATCAGCCCGGCTTCTTCACCACGATCGTGGCCGTGTCGCTGGTGAACGAGCCGTCTTCTTGCACGTCGAAATGCGCGCGCACCACGTCAGGCGCAATGCTGAACATATGGCGCAGCGCCGCCACCAGCGTGTCCGGCGTGCGCATGCGCGTGACCCAGGTCTGGAATTCCAGCGGCAGGCGGCGCGGCGACAGGCCGTGCAACGTGAAGCCGGCCTCGGTCAGCATGCGCGTCCATTCGGCCACCGAGTAGTCGCGCACGTGTGACGTGTCGCGCAGCACTTCTATCGTTTGCAGCCAGGTGTCCAGCAGCGGCTCGCCGGGCGACACCACATCGGCAAACACGGCGATGCCGCCCGGCTTGAGCACGCGGAACGCTTCGCGCAGGCCCCGGCCGGCGTCTTGCCAGTGGTGCGTGGAATAGCGCGACATCACCAGGTCGAACTCGCCATCGGCAAAGGGCAGGTATTCGGCCTTGCCCTGGCGCGTGACCAGGTTGGCCAGGCCGCGCTTGGCGGCTTCGCCCGCCACCACGTCCAGCATTTGCTGGGACAGGTCGTAGGCGGTGACGTCCTTGACCTCGGGCGCCACGTGAAAGCTCACGTGGCCACCGCCACAGCCCAGGTCCAGCACGCGCGCCTGGGGGTGTTGGCGGGCGATGCCGGCCATTTGCAGCAGGTCTTCGCCTTGGGCGTGGACGGCGCTGGTCAGGTACGCCGTGGCGCGGGGGCTGAACTGGCGGTCGACGGCGGCGTCGTGGGTGCTGGCGGTCATGGGATTCCTTTAATGGCGTTGTGCGGGATGTCAGGTGCAGGCGCTAAGATAGGCCGGCCTTTATACACGTACAAGTCCATTGCTTATCCTGGTATGACTACTTCCCCCCAAGGCACGGCCTCCCAAGACGGATCGCCCCTGCGCCGCCAGGCACTGGGTGAATTCGTGCGCAGCGCGCGCTCCCGCATCACCCCGCGCATGGCCGGGCTGCCCGAAGGCATGCGGCGGCGCACGCCGGGCCTGCGCCGCGAAGAGGTCGCGCAGTTGTGCGGCATCAGCGTCACTTGGTACACGTGGATCGAACAGGGGCGCGAGGTCTCGGTGTCGCCGTCCGTGTGGTCGCGCATTGCGGGCGTGCTGCAATTGGCGCGCGCGGAACGCGCCTACCTGTTCGATCTGGCCGACTGCGCCGACCCGCAACACGCGCGCGACGACGCGGGCGCCGCGCCCGGCCCCTTGCAGGAATGCGTGGACGCGATCAACGCGCCGGCCTATGTGCTGGACCGCGCCTGGAACGTGCTGGCCTGTAATGAGCCGCTGCGCGATCTGTTCGACAACTGGCCCACGCGCGACCCCGAACCCAACCTGCTGCGCTACATCTTCCTGGACCCGGCCGCCCGTGATCTGGTGGTGGACTGGGACCAGCGCGCGCGCCGCGTCGTGGCGGAATTTCGCGCCGACGCGGGCGCGCATCTGGATGAGTCCGCCGTGTTGGCCTTGCTGGACACGCTGAGCCGCCAAAGCCCTGTGTTCGCGCATTGGTGGACGCGCCACGCGGTGGTGGAGCGCGAAGGCGGCTTGCGCGAATTCCAGCATCCGCGCGACGGCAAGCTGGCGTTTCAGCAGATCACGTTCCGGCTGGCCACGCATCCGGACTTGAAGCTGGTGATGTTGTTGAGCGGCGCGGCGCCTGAAGACCGGTAGCGTTCAGGCCTTGGCCGTGGAGAACAAACTGTCTTGCATCCCCGCGTCGACCAGGCCCTGCAATAGCTTCTTGACCGGCGCGGGAAGCGCCATCGACGCCAGCTTGTCGGCCGGCACCCAGCGTTCGGGTAACGACGATTCGCGCAGGCTGGCCGCGCGCACCGGCACCAGCCAGGGGCGGATGTGCAGTCGGTAGTGCGTGAACGTGTGCGCGAAGGCGGCCAGCTCAAAGCGTTGTTCGGGTTCCAGGCCCAGCGCCCGGGAAGCGGCGTCGGGGTCGCCCGCTACGTCGAATTCAGGCAGGCTCCAGAGCCCGCCCCAGATGCCCGGTTCAGGCCGCTGCTGCAACAGGAAAGCGCCCTGGTATTGCAGCACCAACATGCCCGTTTCGCGTTCGGGGATCGTCTTGCGCACCTTGGGCGTGGGCAGTTCGGCCTGGCGTCCTTCGCGGCGGGCGACGCAGGTCTGTGCCATGGGACATCGATCACAGGCGGGCTTGCCGCGCGTACAGAGCGTGGCGCCCAGATCCATCAAGCCTTGCGTGTAGGCGGCCATGTCCAGGCCGGGCGCCGCCTCGACCTGCGCGTCGGCCAGCGCCCACAGCCGGGTTTCGATCTCGCGCTTGGCGGGGTCGCCAGTGATGCCAAAGTGGCGGGTGAACACGCGCTTGACGTTGCCGTCCAGAATGGGTGAACGCTCGCCGTAGGCGAAGGCGGCAATGGCGGCGGCGGTGGACCGGCCGATGCCGGGCAGCGTGGCGATGGCTTCGGCGGAAGGCGGAAAACTTCCGTTCCAGTTTTCAGCGATCTGCACTGCGCAGCGATGCAGGTTGCGGGCGCGGGCGTAGTAGCCCAGCCCCGCCCAATACGGCATCACGTCTTCCTGCGTGGCGGCGGCCAGCGCGGCCACGTCCGGAAAGCGTTGCAGGAAGCGCTCGTAATACGGAATCACCGTGGCCACTTGCGTTTGCTGCAGCATGATCTCGGATAGCCAGATCCGATACGGGTCACGTGTGTTTTGCCAGGGCAGATCGTGGCGGCCATGCTGGCGTTGCCAGGCAACGATTCGAGGGGCGAAGTCCATGGCGGCAATTATCGCATCGCCCTCTTGCCGGGCTTTGGACGAGCGGTTACAACTATTGGCACTACAGCGCGAACGCGCCACGACTTCACTTTCACGGCCCTTGTTGGCCCGCGTGACCGTCAAGCGAGGCGGCTCGCGTCGCTGGAGGGGGCCTCCAGAATTTTGGAGTAGACATGAATGCCCCCCTGCCAGCCGCCGTACGCACGGCGCTTGAATCCGTCCAGCTGGACGACAAGTACACCTTGGAATCCGGGCGCGCCTGGATGAGCGGCATCCATGCCCTGGTCCGGCTGCCCATGATGCAGCGCGTGCGCGATGCACAGGCGGGCTTGAACACGGCGGGCTTCGTGTCCGGCTACCGCGGGTCCCCGCTGGGAGGGGTGGACCAGAACATGTGGAAGGCGGCCAAGCACCTGAAGGCGCACCACGTTGAGTTCCAGCCCGGCATCAACGAAGACCTGGCGGCGACAGCGGTCTGGGGCTCGCAACAGGTCAACCTGTTTCCCGGCGCAAAATACGACGGCGTCTTTGGCATGTGGTACGGCAAGGGCCCCGGCGTGGACCGTTGCGGCGACGTCTTCAAGCACGCCAATGCAGCGGGCACGTCGCGCCATGGCGGCGTGCTGGTGGTGGCGGGTGACGACCATCCGGCCAAGTCATCCACCTTGCCGCACCAGAGCGACCACATCCTGAAGGCCTGCATGATTCCGGTGCTGTTTCCGTCCAGCGTCCAGGAAGTGCTGGATTACGGCCTGCACGGCTGGGCCATGAGCCGCTACGCGGGCGTGTGGGTGGGCATGAAGTGCATCACCGATATCGTCGAAGTGTCCGCGTCGGTGGACGTGGACCCGCAGCGCGTGCAAATCCAGTTGCCCGAAGATTTCATCTTGCCACCCGACGGCCTGAACATCCGCCTGGCCGACACGCCGCTGCAACAAGAGGCGCGGCTGCTGGACTACAAGCTGTACGCCGCGCTGGCCTACGCGCGCGCCAACAAGCTGAATCGTGAGCTCTGGCACTTGCCGCAACGCGATGCGCGCTTTGGCATCATGACGTCGGGCAAGGCGTATCTGGACACGCGCCAGGCGCTGTCGGACCTGGGCTTGACGGAAACCGTGTGCCAGCGCATCGGCCTGCGCCTGTTCAAGGTGGGCATGGTGTGGCCGCTGGAATCCACCGGCACGCAGCAGTTTGCCGAGGGGCTGGACGAGATTCTGGTGGTGGAGGAAAAGCGCCAGGTGCTGGAATACCAACTGAAGGAAGAGCTGTTCAGTTGGATCGGCAGCGGCAAGAAGATTCCGCGCGTGGTTGGAAAGTTCGACGACAAGGATGGCGGCGAATGGTCCGTGCCGCAGGGCAACTGGCTGCTGCCCGCGCACTACGAGTTTTCGCCCGCGATGGTGGCGCGTGCGATCGCCGCGCGGCTGATGCGCTTTGATCTGCCGGAAGACGTGCGCGCCGGCATCGATGCGCGCCTGACATTCATCCGCGAGCGCGAACAGGCGCTGGCGCGCCCGCGCGTGGTGGAAGAGCGCAAGCCGTGGTTCTGTTCGGGCTGTCCGCACAACACCTCGACCCGCTTGCCGGAGGGCTCGCGTGGCATGGCGGGCATCGGCTGCCACTACATGGTCAGGTGGATGGACCGCAGCACTGAGGTCTATACGCAGATGGGCGGAGAAGGGGTGCCCTGGGTGGGCCAGGCTCCCTTTACTGAAGAAAAGCACGTCTTCGCCAACCTGGGCGACGGCACGTATTTTCATTCGGGCCTGTTGGCGATACGCGCGGCCGTGGCGGCCAAGGTGCCCATCACCTACAAGATCCTGTTCAACGACGCGGTTGCCATGACGGGCGGGCAGCCGGTGGACGGCCCTATCAACGTGCCGATGATCAGCCGGCAGGTGGCGGCCGAGGGCATCGACAAGATCGTGGTGGTGACGGACGACCCGGACAAATACAAGGACATCTCTGACTTGGCGTCCGGCGTGCCGGTGATGCATCGCGACGAACTGGACGCGGTGATGCGCGATCTGCGCGAGCATCCCGGGGTATCGGTACTGATCTATGACCAGACCTGCGCCACCGAAAAACGCCGCCGCCGCAAACGCAATGCCTACCCCGACCCCGCCCGCCGCGTGGTTATCAACGAGCGTGTGTGCGAAGGCTGTGGAGATTGCTCGAAGGCGTCGCATTGCTTGTCGGTGGAGCCGCTGGAAACGGAGTTCGGCCGCAAGCGCAAGATCAACCAATCAAGCTGCAACAAGGATTTTTCCTGTTTGAAGGGCTTCTGCCCGAGCTTTGTGACGGTGGAAGGCGGCAAGCTGAAAAAGCCCAAGGCCTTGTCGCAAGAGGGTGTGGTGGACGAAGGCGTGCCGCAGCCCTGTGTGCCGTTGCTGGATCAACCGTATGGCGTGTTCATTGCCGGCGTGGGCGGCACGGGTGTGGTCACCATTGGGCAATTGCTGGGCATGGCCGCGCATCTGGAGGGCAGGGGCTGTTCGGTGCTGGATATGGCCGGCCTGGCGCAAAAGGGCGGCGCGGTGTATTCGCACGTGGTGCTGGCGGAATCTCCCGGCCATTTGTTGAATACGCGGGTTGCCATGGGCGAGGCCGACTTGTTGCTGGCGGGCGACCTGGTGGTGGCGACCAGCGCGGACAGCATGGCGCGTGTGCGCCCTGGCCGCACGCGCGTGCTGTTGAACAGCGACACCGCGCCCACGGCTGCATTCGTGGCCAACCCCAATTGGACGCTGCCTGGCGCCAACCTGACGGCGGACCTGCAAGCCGCGTGCGGCAAAGACAAGCTGTACGCGGTTGATGCCGCCGCGATGGCCGTGGCGCTGCTGGGCGACGCGATCTATTCCAATCCCTTGATGATGGGATACGCCTATCAAAAAGGCTGGATTCCGCTATCGCAAGCGGCGCTGCTGCGCGCGATTGAGTTGAACGGCCAGCAGGTTGGAAACAATCTCACCGCCTTTGCCTGGGGCCGCCGCGCGGCGCATGACCCGGCCGACGTAGCGCGGTTGATGGCCAACGGCGGCGTGCCGCTGGCGCCGCCGGAAGACATCATCGAGATCAAGCGGCCGCGCACGGCGAACCCGGTGGTCGAGCTGAAGAAGCCAACGGGTGAACTGGCGCAAGTGGTGGCGCAGCGCAAGGCCTTCCTCACCGAGTATCAGAACGCGGCCTACGCCAAGCAGTACGCGGATTTGGTGGACAAGGTGGCACGCGCCGAACAGGAAGCCACCGGTACGCAGCGGCTGGCGCTGGCGGTAGCGCGGTATTACTTCAAGCTGATGGCCTACAAGGACGAGTACGAAGTGGCGCGCTTGTATTCCGATGGCGAGTTTGTGAAGAAGGTTGGCGAGCAGTTTGAAGGAGACTGGAAGCTGCATTTTCATCTTGCGCCGCCGCTGTTCTCGCGGCGCGACAAGAAAGGGCATCTGATCAAGCGCAGTTATGGGCCGGGGATGCTGAAGGTGTTTGGGGTGTTGGCGAAACTGCGGCGCTTGCGCGGAACAAGGCTGGATGTGTTTGGGTATACGGCGGAGCGACGCGCGGAGCGGGAGTTGATTCGGGAGTATCGGGAAACGCTGACGGCGATCTTGTCGAAATTGAATCGCGGGAATCTGGATAAGGCTGTCGCGCTGGCTAGTGTGCCGGAAGAGATACGTGGGTACGGGCACGTGAAGGAAGAGGCCTTGGCGCGGGCGGAGCAGGTCAGGGAGGAGTTGCTGAAGGAATTTAGCGCGCGGGTGGTGGCGATTGGGGTGCGGGCGGCTTGATCGGCGCGATCGGGTGTGGCTGATTCTGGTGGGAATGGGGTGCTGCTTGATGGGTTTCGCGCGGTTGACGGCGGGGTTCTTGCGTTGGGTTTTGCGCGCTGCACCCATCCTACGGTGGGGGGCTGCTTGATGGGTTTCGCGCGATTGATGGTGGGGTTCTTGCGTTGGATCTTGCGCGCTGCACCCATCCTACGATGTGCGCTGCTTGATGGGTTTCGCGCGGTGGGTGGTGGGGTTCTTGCGTCGGGCTTTGCGCGCTGCACCCATCCTACGGTGGGGGGCTGCTTGATGGGTTTCGCGCGGTGGGTGGTGGGGTTCTTGCGTCGGGCTTTGCGCGCTGCACCCATCCTACGGTGGGGGCTGCTTGATGGGTTTCGCGCGATTGATGGTGGGGTTCTTGCGTTGGATCTTGCGCGCTGCACCCATCCTACGATGTGCGCTGCTTGATGGGTTTCGCGCGGTGGGTGGTGGGGTTCTTGCGTCGGGCTTTGCGCGCTGCACCCATCCTACGATGTGCGTTGCTTGATGGGTTTCGCGCGGTTGATGATGGGGTTCTTGCATCGGGCCTCGCGCGCTGCACCCATCCTACGGATGCGGGGCCGTGCCTTGTAGGATGGGTGAAGTGCGAGGAGGTCGGCCCGCGAACGCAGGCCCGCATCGCACGTAACCCATCACTTCCCTGAACTCCAACCCTTCGACAATTCCACCGCCTGCCGCCACCGTTTCATCCGGGCTTCGCGTACGGCTTGCGGCCAGGCGGGTTCGAAGGTGCGTTCGGCTTGCCACTTGGAGGCGAATTCGTCCTGGCTGCCCCAGAACCCTACCGCCAGCCCAGCCAAGCCCGCGGCGCCCAAGGCCGTCGACTCCGGGACTCGCGGGCGCACTACCGGCACGCCGAGCAGATCCGCCTGCATTTGCATCAGCAGGTCGTTGCGGGCGGCGCCGCCGTCTACCCGCAGTTCGGTCAGCGCGATGCCGCTGTCGCCGTTCATGCAGGTCAGCAACTCCGCGCTTTGCAGCGCGATGGATTCCAGCGTGGCTCGCGCGATATGCGCGCGGGTCGTGCCGCGGGTCAGGCCCACCAGCGTGCCGCGCGCATAAGGATCCCAGTGCGGCGCGCCCAGGCCCGCGAAGGCCGGCACCATGAACACGTCGTCGGTATCCGACACGCTGGCCGCCAGGGATTCCACCTCTTCCGAACGCTGGATGATGCCCAGCCCATCACGTAACCATTGCACCGCCGCGCCCGCCACGAACACGCCGCCTTCCAGCATGTAGGTGGGCTTCCAGCCATCAACCCCCGCTTGCGGCAGGCCCCAGCCCACGGTCGACAGCAGATGATTCTTGGACTGCACCGGCTTGTCGCCCACGTTCATCAGCATGAAGCAGCCGGTGCCGTAGGTGTTCTTCGCCATGCCGGGGGCAAAGCAGGCCTGGCCGAAGGTGGCGGCCTGCTGGTCGCCGGCCACGCCCGCGATGGGGATCGAGCCGCCCAACCATTCCGGCAGCGCTTCACCCACGACCGCGCTGCTGGGCGCGATGCGCGGCAGCACGCTGCGCGGAATGTTCAACAACGCCAGGATCTCGTCATTCCAATCCTGCGTGTGCAGATCGAACAACATCGTGCGCGACGCGTTGCTGCAATCGGTGCTGTGCACGGCGCCGCCGGTCAACTGCCAGATCAGCCAGGTATCCACCGTGCCGAAAGCCAGCTCGCCGCGCTCGGCCATCTGGCGTGCGCCCGGCACGTGGTCCAGCAGCCACGCGAGCTTGGTGCCCGAAAAATAGGCGTCCAGCACCAGGCCCGTGCGCGATTGCAGGAAGTCGGCGTGACCGTCGTTGCGCAGTTGGTCGCACATTGGCGCGGTGCGGCGGTCTTGCCAGACGATGGCGCGGGCAAGCGGGCGGCCGGTGGCGCGTTCCCAGATCAGCGTGGTTTCGCGCTGGTTGGTGATGCCGATGGCGGCAATATCGGCGGCGGTGGCGCCGGCGTTGCGCAGCGCTTCGCGCGCCACGTCCAATTGGCTGTGCCAGATCTCGCCGGCATCGTGTTCCACCCAGCCCGGCCGTGGATAGTGCTGGCGAAATTCACGCTGGCCGACGCCGCGCACCACGCCTTCGCGGTCGAATACGATGGCTCGCGAGCTGGTCGTGCCCTGGTCCAGGGCTAGGACAAATTCATTCGTCGTCACTTTGTTTGCCGCCGTTCAGGTGTGCCCCGGCCTGCGGCTCAAGGCGTCTAAAGGAAAGGACCGAGGCCATGCACATCAGCCCGATGACGAGAAAGCCGGCGATGACGTCGCTGACCGCAAGCGTCTCGGCGCCGCGCAGGGTCATGCTGACGTTCAGCGTCACCGCGGCCACCCCGACGCCCAACGTGATGCCCAGTTGTTGCGCCATGGCGGCGAAACTGCTGGCGTGGCTCATTTTGGACGGGGGTATGTCGGCATAGGTTAGCGTATTTACCCCGGTGAACTGCAGCGAACGGAAGAAGCCGCCAACCAGCAAAACGGCAATCATCAACCAGACCGGCGTGGCGGGTGTGAAGGTGGCGCACACCATGATGAACACGCCGGTAAGCAGCGCATTCACGGTCAGCACGCGGCGGAAACCGAAGTGCCGGACGATGGGCGTGGCCACGAACTTCATCAGCAGCGCACCAGCGGCGCTGGCAAAGGTGATCATGCCGGCCGCGAAGGGCGTCAGGCCAAAGCCCACCTGCAGCAGCATGGCCAGCAGGAACGGGGTGGCGCCCACGGAGAAGCGGCACAGGTTGCCGCCCAGCGTGGAAATGGCGAACGTGGGAATGCGCATCAGCGACAGGTTGATGATGGGATGTTCGATGCGCCGGGCATGCCAGGCGTATAGAAATCCACATGCCGCGCCCACCGCGATCAGCCCCAGCAGCATGGGCAAGGGCATCACATCGCGGCCGATGGCCTCAAAGCCGCTGACCAGCGAAGCCAGGCAAACCGCGCTAAGCAGAAACCCCAGCCAGTCCAGGCGTGGCGCCGATTTTTCCTTGATTTCAGCCACATAGCGCAGCACCAGCGCAATACCCAACACGCCAATAGGGATATTGATCAGGAAAATCCAGTGCCACGACATATACGTGACCATGAAGCCGCCCAGCGGCGGGCCGATCACCGGGCCCAGCAGCGCGGGGATGGACAAAAAAGACATGGCTTTCAGCAGATCCTGCTTGGGCACCGTGCGCAGCAGGATGATGCGCCCCACGGGCACCATCATCGCGCCCGCCATACCCTGGACGATCCGTGCCATGACCAACTGAGGCAGGTCCTGCGAGAGGGCGCAGGCGACCGAACTGAGCGTAAACAGCCCGATGGCGGCCAGGAATACGCGGCGGGCGCCGTAGCGGTCAGCCGCCCAGCCGCTGATCGGCACGAACACGGCCACCGCCAGCAGGTAGGACGTAATTGCCACGTTCAGCCGCACCGGTGTGGACCCCAG
Source organism: Achromobacter spanius (assembly GCF_029637605.1). Classification (NCBI taxonomy): domain Bacteria; kingdom Pseudomonadati; phylum Pseudomonadota; class Betaproteobacteria; order Burkholderiales; family Alcaligenaceae; genus Achromobacter; species Achromobacter spanius. The sequence goes on from NZ_CP121261.1 coordinate 5,028,060, forward strand.
CGCCCGCGCCATGGCGGGCAGGGCGGTGGCCACGACGGTGGCGTCCAGCATCTGCATGAACAGCGCACAGCCCACAATGAAGGGGATCATGCGTGCCGCGCGCAGCGCGTCCGGGTTTGAGGGCGGAGCGGGATTGGCTGCGGTTGCGGATTCGGCTGACATGGCGGGAGGGGGCGTTGGATGCCTGACGATTGTAACGCCGGGCATTTGCCCGGCGTGAAGTAAACTCGTCGGATCTGCAACCTACTGAAATTGGCGTCATGGCGACCAACTACGAATCCGAGATCACCCTTTTCCTGAAAGACTTCAAGCAGTCGCACCCTGGCACGGAAGAACGCCAGCGTGAAGGCCGCGCTCGTCTGTGGGACAAACAGCAAGATTCGGAGCTGCTTGAAGGCTTCCGTGCGGCCCGCGTGCCGCAAAAACCGTACGTGTACTCGGCAGACTGATCCCCGTTGCGGCAGACATGTCCCGTAACCCTTCAGTCCCTGGCGAGGCCCTGGCCAAGCTAGTGGCGCCGCCTGTGGACAGCACGCCAGACACCGTCGACAGCGTGGCGTTCGCGCGCCTGTACGGCGAGCCGCTGTTCCAGATGCCGACGGATCTGTACATTCCGCCGGATGCGCTGGAAGTGTTTCTTGAGGCGTTCGAAGGGCCGCTGGACCTGCTGCTGTACCTGATCCGCAAGCAGAACTTCAATGTGCTGGACATCCCGATGGCGGATGTCACGCGGCAGTACCTGTCTTATGTGGACCAGATCCGCATCACCAATCTGGAGCTGGCCGCGGAATATCTGCTGATGGCGGCCATGCTGATTGAAATCAAATCGCGCATGCTGCTGCCGGTAAAGAAGACCGATACCGGCGAAGAGCCCGAGGATCCGCGCGCCGAACTCGTGCGCCGCCTGCTTGAATACGAGCAGATGAAGCTGGCCGCGCAAAAGCTCGACAAGCTGCCGCAGTTGGGCCGCGACTTCGTCAGCAGCCAGGCCGTGGCCGATCTCAGCGTTGAACGCATGATGCCCGAGGTCAGCGTCGACGACCTGCGCCTGGCCTGGGCCGACATCATGAAGCGCGCCAAGCTGAACCAGCACCATCACATCACGCGCGAACAGTTGTCGGTGCGCGACCACATGACGCATATCCTGCGGCGTCTGAACGACGTGCGCTTCATGGAATTCGGCGACCTCTTCATGGAACGTGTCCGCGAGGGCGCGCCCGCGGCGGTCGTTGTCGTGCATTTCATCGCCATGCTGGAGCTGGCCCGCGAATCCTTGCTAGAGATTACGCAGGCCGAGCCCTACGCGCCCATCTATGTCCGCCTGGCTTACACCAGCGTGGCGGCGGTCGCGGCCTGATCCTGACCGGGCTGCCCCCAACCCCGGAGAGTCCCCTTGAAAGTCGTACACACCATCCAGGAATTGCGCGATCACCTGCGCGGGCAAAACCGCGTGTCTTTCGTGCCCACGATGGGCAATCTGCACGAAGGCCACCTGTCCTTGATGAAACTGGCGCGTCAGCACGGGGACCCCGTGGTGGCCAGTATTTTCGTGAACCGCCTGCAATTCGGCCCCAACGAAGACTTCGACCAATATCCCCGCACCCTGGCCGCCGACATCGAAAAGCTGGAGCAGGCGCGCGACGTTTACGTGCTGTTCGCGCCCAATGAGCGCGAGATGTACCCCGAACCGCAGAACTTCCGCGTGCAGCCGCCGAATGATTTGGGCGACATCCTGGAAGGCGAGTTCCGCCCCGGCTTTTTCGAAGGCGTCAGCACAGTGGTGCTGAAGCTGTTTTCCTGCGTGCAGCCGCGCGTAGCCGTGTTCGGCAAGAAGGACTATCAACAGTTGATGGTGGTGCGCAATATGTGCCGCCAGTTTCAACTGCCGGTGGAAGTGCTGGCGCATGAAACGGTGCGGGCCGACGACGGCCTGGCGCTCTCGTCGCGCAACCGCTACCTGACCGAGGGCGAACGCGCCGAGGCGCCCGCGCTGTACGCCGCCTTGCAGAACATCGGCCAGCGCCTGACCCAAGGCGAGCGCGATGCCCTGGCTCTGGAGCGCGACGCCGCCAACCATCTGACCCAGCGTGGCTGGAAGGTCGATTACATCGCCTTGCGTCGTCAACGAGACCTGAATCGCCCTGACGCCGCCGATCTACAGGCCGGTGAACCCGTGGTGGTGCTGGCAGCCGCCAAGCTGGGCGCCACGCGCCTGATCGACAATCTGGAACTGGCCTACAAGGCCTGATCCTGCACAGGGGCGGGGCTCGCCTCGGGGCTGGTGTCCCGGCAGCGTCCCGCCCCCCTGACAGAATTGCCAGCTATCGCCGTTTTGGGCGGCCGGGCAGACTTCTTGTAATCCTACATTGCAAAAAAGAGTCGCCCCATGCGTGTTTTCCGTCCCGATCTTGAAACGGCGCTTTCCGCGTTGACGCCCCGCGAACGGCAAATCGTTGACTATGTGGCGGCCGGCCGCCCGAATAAAGTCATCGCCATCGACCTGGGCATTTCGCTGCGCACCGCCGAGGCCCATCGCGCCCGCATCTTCGCCAAGCTTGATGCACGCAACGCCATGCAGCTGGCTTGCCGTCTGTGCGCGCACGGCCGCTCCGGTGCGTCTCCCATCCTTGAAGCCGCGCGGGACGATTTGCCCGCGGGTTTGATGGTGCCCGCCGCGCATGCGCCGGCGTCTGGCCATGTGTTGCACGAACCTGCGCAGGAATACGGCGCCAGTTCGCCCGGTGCAGGCGGGTCTGGCTATCAACCGGGACCTGGGGCCAGGTCTGCTGGACTTGAGCCGGAGCCTGGCCCTGACTCCCTCGGCATCGAGCCATGACGCGCCTATGTTGGGCCGGGTGGAGCCCTAAAACAATCGGGCCCGGCGAACGCGGTGTTCGTCAGGCCCGATGGGCGTTGCATTGCGAACCGGGGCAGATTCAGCCGGCCCGCCATTCCATGGCCTATATGGCCTTGATGGCCTTCATGGCATCAGGGGCACTTGGGCGCCGCGGCCTTGGCCAGCTCGTCAATCGGATCCAGGTCCGGCTGGCGGGTCAGGTTGTAGTTCAGGTTCGGCGTCTGGCCGCCAATGGAACGCACACGCAGCACATTGTTGGCGGCAACCAGGAATTCAACCCGGACGTTGCCGTTGGCATCCATCAGGATGACGCGCGGCGGGCGTTCGTCGGTGGCGTCCCAGCAGCCTTGTTCGGTGACGGCGGGGCCCTTCTTGGGATCGTCGTCCAGGTAGGCCGTGCGGCCGCGCCAACGGCCGTTGGGCGCCAGAGTCAGCGTGACGCGCTGCGCCGTGCATTGCATGGCGGGCGAGAAACACGGCAGGGTGCCCATATAGGTTTGCGGCTGCGGCACCAGGCTCTGCGCGGCGGCATTGGCGGGTGCCGGGGCGGGGGCAGATGCGGACGCGGCGCCGGCGTTGTTGGCGCCTTCCGGCACGGGCTGGCCGTCTTCCGTGGTGGGTGCTTCCGCCGAGGCTTGCGCGGCCTGGTTCTGCGGCTTGCGGGCATCGGGCTTGAGCGCGATTTGCACTTGCGACGGCGCGCGGATGACGCTGCGGTAACCGGCGCCCGAGCCCTGGTATTGGGCATCGGTCACCGTGCTTTCAACCGGGGGGTCGTAATAGCCTTCGGTTTTCTGTTGGGCGCAGCCAGCCGCGCCCAAGGCGCCTCCGGCCAGCAGCAGCCCCATGACGCTAAGTTTGCGGGATCGGGTAACGATGTCGACGCGGGCGGTCATGGCAGCTTATCCGTGAATTGAGTCTGTCTCCGATTTTACGCACTTATGCGAAGATTCGATACGTTCCCTTAGCCGCTCTTGGGTGTAGCCAGCACTTTATGCACAATAAACGACACGACCGGTGTTTCGCCTTTTGCCTTCTGGTCCACAGATGGGGCGCGGGACAGGGCGCGCGCGCGGGTCAGGCGGTGGCATGAGCATGGTGTGGCAGGTCTTCGATATTCCGTTGGGCGTGTTTATCGGTGTGGCTGCGTTGGCCGGGCTGTTCGTCGGTGGCTGGCTCACTGTGCTGACCTATCGGCTGCCCCGCATGATGGAACGCGAATGGCAGGCGCAGTGCCTGGATGCGGTGGGGCGGGCGCGGCCGGACAGCCCTGATGGCCTTTTCCGACCCGCCTCGCATTGCCCGGCCTGCAATGCCCCGGTGCGCGGCTGGCGCCGGCTGCCAATGCTGGGTTGGCTGCTGCTGCGTGGACGCTGCGCCGCTTGCAACGCAGTCATCGCCTGGCGTTACCCCGCGATTGAATTGCTGACCTGCGTGTTGTTCGCGGCCTGTGCGTGGCGCTATGGCGCAACGCCCGTAGCCTTGTTTGCCATGGGCCTGTCGGCCATGTTGGTCGCCTTGGCCTGGATTGATTTTGAATCCACGCTGCTGCCGGATGTGCTGACGCAGCCCTTGGTCTGGGCGGGCCTGCTGGTGAATTTGTTCGGTACGTTCACCACGCTGCCGATGGCGGTGATCGGCGCCGTGGCCGGTTATGTGTTCTTGTGGCTGATCTTCCATCTGTTCCGTCTGCTGACCGGGCGCGAAGGCATGGGCTACGGCGACTTCAAATTGCTGGCGGCATTAGGTGCGTGGTTTGGCGCCGAGTCGCTGCCGATGTTGTTGCTGGCGGCATCGGTAGTGGGCGTGGTGATTGGCGGCGCGTTGACGCTTAGCGGACGCGCCAGCCGCGGGCAGCCGCTGCCCTTCGGGCCGTACCTGGCCCTGGCCGGTATCGTGATGTTGCTGCTGGGCGGCGATGCCGGCTTGTGGCAGTTAATGCGCTAGGGCGGACGTCCGGCAAGAAAGGATAAGCATCATGTTCAAGATTGGGCTGACGGGCGGCATCGGTTCGGGCAAGTCCCGCGTGGCCGACATGCTGGTGGAATGGGGTGCGACGCTGGTCGACACAGACGAAATCGCGCGTGCGCTGACGGCGGTGGGCGGCGCGGCCATGCCTGCCATCGAAGCTGAGTTCGGCGCGCAGGCGCTGACGCCTGATGGCGCGCTCAACCGCGAATGGATGCGCGAGCGCGCCTTCTCGGACCCCCAGGCGCGGCGGCGGTTGGAAGCCGTGCTGCATCCCATCATCTCTGAAGAAACACGGCGCCAGGCGGCTGCCGCGACCGGATCGTATCTGGTGTTCGATGTGCCGCTTTTGGTGGAGTCCCTGGCGCGATGGCGCGGGCGCGTGGATCGCATCTGCGTGGTGGATTGCGACCCCGACACGCAAGTGGCTCGCGTGCAGGTTCGCAGCGGGCTGACGGAGCCAGCCATCAGGCGTATTATGGCGGCACAGGCTGCGCGGCAAACTCGCCTGGACATCGCGGACGACGTCATCACCAACGACGGCGCCACATCACCAGAGCAGTTGCGCGCGCAGGCAAAGATCTTGCATGACCGCTGGCTTGCGCTGGCGGCGACAACGGGCCGGTAAGCGCCAGCTTGGCCGGCACTCTGAACATCTCGGCCGCTTGAGCCGACCACTGATGGGCCTGTAAAAAAGCGTGATTGTTTACGAATATCCCTTCAATGAGCGCATCCGCGCTTACCTGCGATTGGAATACCTGTTGGACAGGCTGTTCTTCTTTTCGCGGGCTGGGGACTCACGCCAACATCAGGTGGCCGTTACCTCTCTTTTCGATCTCCTCGACGCTTGCGAACGCACCGACGTGAAAGGCGCCGTGCTGCAAGACCTGGAGCGCCAGCGCACCGCGCTGATGGGGCTGCGCGATCACCCCGGCGTGGCGCAGGATGCGCTGGAAGGCATGCTGCGCGAATTGGAAAAGGTGGCCAGCGGCTTGGCCGCACCCGGTAAGACCGGGCAGTCCCTGCGCGAAAACGAATGGCTGACCAGCTTGCGCGGACGCCTGTCGGTGCCGGGCAGCGCGACGCAAGTGGACATGCCTTCTTACTTTGCCTGGCAAAACAAGTCCGAAGCCGCCCGCTGCGCGGACCTGCAGGCCTGGGTGTCTCCTTTCCTGGCCTTGTACGATGGCCTGACGCTGGCCTTGCGATTGCTGCGCGAATCCGGCCGCAAGACCGATATCGTGGCCGAGCAGGGCGCCTATCAGCAGATGCTGGGCGGCAAGCAATTCCAATTGCTGCGTGTCTGGGTAGATGAGGATCAAGGTTTGTTTCCCGAGATCAGCGCCAATAAGTACATGATCTGGATACGCTTTTCCACCCAGGACGGCGAATTCAAGCCCCAGCAGGTCGCCCGCGACGTCGCCTTTCAAATGACCCTGTGCAGCTCGTAGGATGGGTGCAGCGCGGAAGATCAGTGGCAAGAACCCCACCGTAAATCGCGCGAAACCCATCAAGCGGCCTTTGCGCTGTGGTCACCCTTTCCTAGAATTCAGCGCTGCCTGATGGGTTTCGCGCGATATCCAGTCGTGTTCTAGCGAACTGTCTCCCGCGCTCCACCCATCCTACGATCAACATCGGGCCATCCCCCTGTGAACGCACACCCGTAGGATGGGTGCAGCGCGGCAAGCCCAAGCCAAGAACCCGGCCGCCCCAACGCGCGAAACCCATCACCCCCCCAACCCCATCCCCCCCAACCCCATCCCCCCCAACCCCATCCCCCCCAACCCCATCCCCCCCAACCCCATCCCCCCCAACCCCATCCCCCCCAACCCCATCCCCCCCAACCCCATCCCCCCCCAATCCCATCCCCCCCCAACCCGATTCTTGTTGCGGCCAGTTTCAACTGGGACTTCCAGCGCGCGAAACCGGGACCGACTAGTAGACAATACGGCTTTCTGCATTAGTGCCGGAACCGTTCCATGTCCGAAAGTCGTCCTGTTTCCCAAGCTTCCCGCTGGAGCCGCCGCCGCGTTGTCGGGCTGGTGGTGTTGTTGCTGGTGGCGGCGGGTGTTGCCTGGTTTGCGCTGCGGCCCTCCCCAAAGCAAGCTGGGGCGCGGGGCCCGGGCGGGGCGCGTCCGTCGATGGCCGCCATGGCCAACATGCCCGTGCCGGTGCGCATTGCCACCGCCACCCAGCAGGACATCGACATCTACCTGAAGTCGCTTGGCACCGTTACCGCCTACAACACCGTCACCGTGCGTAGCCGCGTCAGTGGTGAGCTGGTGGACGTGGCCTTCCAGGAAGGCCAGCGCGTCAAGGCGGGCGACCTGTTGGCGCAGGTGGATCCGCGGGCGTTCCAGGTGGCGCTGGATCAGGCGCGCGGCACGCAGATGCAGAACCTGGCCCAGCTTGAAAACGCGCGCCGCGACCTGCAGCGCTATCAGACCCTGTTCAAGCAAAACTCCATCGCCAAGCAGCAGGTGGATACGCAGGCCGCGCTGGTGCGCCAATACGAAGGCACCGTCAAAAGCGACCAGGCCAATGTCGACAACGCCAAGCTGCAACTGGACTATGCCCGCATCACCGCGCCCATCAGCGGCCGGCTGGGTTTGCGCCAGGTCGACCGCGGCAACCTGGTGTCCAGTTCGGACACCAACGGGCTCGTTGTCATCACCCAGACGCAACCGATCTCCGTCGTCTTCACCTTGCCCGAGACCCAGCTACCCGAAGTGCGCGGTGAAATCGCCGCCGGCCGCACCCTGCCGGTTGACGCCTATGACCGCGCCGACACCCGCCGCATCGCCACCGGCGTGCTGGAAACGCTGGACAACCAGATCGACGTCACCACCGGCACCTTGAAGCTGAAAGCCAAGTTTGAAAACGCCGACGACGCGCTTTTTCCGAACCAGTTCGTCAACGTGCGCCTGCACGTGCTGACGCGCAAGGACGTAACCGCCATCCCCACCGCCGCCGTGCAACAAGGCTCGGCCGGCGCCTTTGTCTTCCTGGTGCAGCAAGACGACACCATCGTCGTGCGCCCAGTGAAGTTGGGCGCCATCAACAACGGCATGGTGGCCGTGAACGAAGGGCTGCAGCCGGGTGATCGCGTCGTGACCGAAGGCACCGACCGCCTGCGCGCCGGCGCCAAGGTTGAAATCGTGGGCGGCGCCGAAGTCATTCCCGCCACCCGCGACAAGACGCTGGGCGCGGGTGCGCCGGCCGGCACCACGCCGCCGTCGAAATAAGCCGAGCCCATCGTGAGTCCGTCGCGTCTGTTCATTCTGCGCCCCGTGGCCACCACGCTGGCGATGGTGGCCATCCTGATCGCCGGCTTCATCGCCTACCGGCTCTTGCCCGTGTCGGCGCTGCCCGAGGTAGACTACCCGACGATCCAGGTGGTGACGCTGTACCCGGGGGCAAGCCCCGACGTCATGACGTCCCTGGTCACGTCCCCGCTGGAACGGCAGTTTGGGCAGATGCCCGGCCTGAATCAGATGTCGTCCACCAGTTCGGGCGGCGCCTCGGTCATCACCATGCAGTTCAACCTGACGCTGCCGCTGGATGTGGCCGAGCAGCAGGTGCAGGCCGCCATCAACGCGGCGTCCAACCTGCTGCCCAGCGACCTGCCGGTGCCGCCCACCTACAACAAGGTGAACCCGGCCGATGCCGCCGTGCTGACGCTGGCCATCACGTCGCCCACCATGCCCTTGCCGCAGGTGCGCGACCTAGTCGACACGCGAGTCGCGCAGAAGCTGTCGCAGATACCGGGCGTGGGCCTGGTCAGCGTGGCGGGCGGGCAGCGTCCCGCCGTGCGCGTGCAGGTCAACCCGCAGGCGCTGGCCGCCAATGGGCTGGCGCTGTCGGACCTGCGTACCGCCATCGTGGGCGCCAATGTCAACCAGCCCAAGGGCAACCTGGACGGCCCGCTGCGGTCCACCACCATCAACGCCAACGATCAGTTGAAGTCGCCCACCGACTACAACGATCTGATCATCGCCTACAAGAACAACGCGCCGCTGCGCCTGTCCGACGTGGCGCGCGCGGTCGAGGGCGCCGAAGACACACGCCAGGCCGCATGGGTGGGCGACAAGCCCGCCATTCTTTTGAACATCCAGCGCCAGCCGGGCGCCAACGTGATCGACGTGGTCGACCGCATCCAGACGCTGTTGCCGCAGTTGCGCGCCGCCTTGCCGGCCACGCTGGACGTGACCGTCGTGTCCGACCGCACGCAGACCATCCGCGATTCCGTCGAAGACGTGAAGTTTGAAATGCTGCTGGCGGTGGCGCTGGTGGTCATGGTGACCTTTGTGTTCCTGCGCAGCCTGACCGCCACGCTAATCCCCAGCGTGGTGGTGCCGCTGTCGCTGGTGGGCACGTTCGGCGTCATGTACCTGGCCGGCTTCTCCATCAACAACCTGACCTTGATGGCGCTGACGATCGCCACCGGTTTCGTGGTGGACGACGCCATCGTCATGATCGAGAACATCGCGCGCCACCTTGAAGAAGGCGAAACGCCCATGCAGGCCGCGTTGAAGGGCGCCTCGCAGATCGGCTTCACGCTGATCTCGCTGACCTTCTCGCTGATCGCCGTGCTGATCCCGCTGCTGTTCATGACGGAAGTCGTGGGCCGCTTGTTCCGGGAATTCGCCATCACGCTGGCGGTATCCATCCTGATATCGCTGGTGGTTTCATTGACCTTGACGCCGATGATGTGCGCGCGCCTGCTGCGCGCCGAATCAGAACAGAAGCACGGCCGTTTTCATACCGCCACCGGCAACTTCATCGACCGCGTCATCGCCGGCTACGACCGCCTGCTGCAAGTGGTGCTGCGGCATCAGACGCTGACCCTGTTGGTGGCGCTGGGCACGTTCGCACTGACGGTGGTGTTGTACCTGATGGTGCCCAAGGGCTTTTTCCCGCAGCAGGACACCGGCCTGATCCAGGCCATTACGCAAGGCCCGCAATCCATCTCTTTCCCGGCCATGGCCGAACGCCAGCAGGCCGCGGCGCGCCTGGTGCTGGAAGACCCGGACGTGCAGGCGGTGTCGTCGTTCATCGGGGTTGACGGCAGCAACGCCACGCTTAGCGCCGGGCGTATGCAGATTGCGCTGAAACCGCAGGCCGAACGCAGCGGCGACCTGGCTACCGTCATGGCGCGCTTGCAGCAATCGCTGAGCAAGCAGGACGGGCTGACCGTCTACATGCAGCCCGTGCAAGACCTGACCATTGAAGACCGCGTCAGCCGCACGCAATACCAGATGACGCTGTCCAACCCCGACCTGAAGGTGCTGAGCGAATGGACGCCCAAGCTGGTGGAGCGGCTGCGCCAGGTGCCGGGCCTGAAAGACGTGACCGATGACCTGCAGGACGACGGCCTGCAAACCTGGGTCGAGATCGATCGCGATGCGGCGTCCCGCTTGGGCATCACCGCCGCCGTCATCGACGAGGCGCTTTACGACGCCTTCGGCCAACGCCTGATCTCCACGATTTTCACGCAGTCCAACCAATACCGCGTGGTGCTGGAAGTGCAGCCGCAGTTTCAGATGAACCCCGCCGCGCTGGGGCAGATCCACGTGCCCACCTCGGCCGGCACGCAGGTGCCCTTGTCGTCGGTGGCGCATATTTCCGAAGGCAAGACCGTGCTGGCGGTGAACCGCCTGGACCAGTTCCCCATGGTGACCGTGTCGTTCAATCTGGCGCCGGGCGCATCGCTGTCGAACGCGGTCGAGGCCATTACCGCCGCCGAGGCCGAGATCGGCATGCCCGCCAGCGTTGAAACCCGTTTCCAGGGGGCGGCGCAGGCGTTCCAGAATTCCCTGACCAGCACACTGTGGCTGATCCTGGCCGCCGTGGTCACCATGTATATCGTGCTGGGCGTGCTGTACGAAAGCTACATCCACCCCATCACCATCCTGTCGACCTTGCCGTCCGCCGGCGTGGGCGCCTTGCTGGCCTTGCTGATCAGCGGCACCGAGCTGGACATGATCGGCATCATCGGCATCATCCTCTTGATCGGCATCGTGAAAAAGAACGCCATCATGATGATCGACTTCGCGCTGGACGCCGAGCGCAAGCGGGGCTTGAGCCCGCGCGCGGCCATTCACGAAGCGGCGCTGCTGCGCTTTCGGCCCATCTTGATGACGACGCTGGCCGCCTTGTTCGGCGCCTTGCCGCTGATGCTGTCCACCGGCACGGGGGCGGAACTGCGCCAGCCGCTGGGCCTGGTGATGGTGGGCGGTCTGTTGCTTAGCCAGGTGCTTACGCTGTTCACCACACCGGTCATCTACCTGATGTTCGACCGCCTGTCGCGCCGTTGGCGTGGCGTGCGCGAGCCGGCGGCCGGGGATGCGTCATGATTCTGTCGGCGCCTTTCATCATGCGGCCGGTAGCGACCACGCTGCTTAGCCTGGCGGTGGTGATGGCGGGCTTGCTGGCGTTCTTCCTGCTGCCGGTGGCGCCCCTGCCGCAGGTGGACATCCCCACGATTTCGGTGTCGGCCAGCCTGCCCGGCGCCAGCCCCGAAACCATGGCGTCCAGCGTGGCCACGCCGCTGGAACGGTCGCTGGGCAGCATTGCCGGCGTGACCGAGATGACGTCGCGCAGCTCGCAGGGATCAACCCGCATCACCTTGCAGTTCGATCTGTCGCGCGACATCAACGGCGCCGCGCGCGACGTGCAGGCCGCCATCAACGCGGCGCGCTCGCTCTTGCCAACCAGCTTGCGCAGCAACCCCACGTATCACAAGTCCAACCCGTCGGACGCGCCCATCATGACCTTGGCGCTGACGTCCGACACGTTGAGCCAGGGCCAGTTGTACGACATTGCCTCCACCATCGTGGCGCAGAAGCTGGCGCAGGTGGACGGGGTGGGCGAGGTCACGGTGGGCGGCAGTTCGCTGCCGGCCGTGCGCGTTACCGTGCTGCCCGGCGCGCTGGCCAACCAGGGCGTGTCGCTGGACCAGTTGCGCACCACCCTGGCCAACGCCAACGCGAACCGGCCCAAGGGTGTGTTGGAAAACGACCGCTACCACTGGCAGATCATGGTCAGCGATCAGCTCAGCCGCGCCGAGCAATACCGGCCGCTGATCGTCGCCTGGAAAGACGGCGCGCCGGTGCGCGTGTCGGACGTGGCCAAGGTGGAAGATTCCGTTGAAGACCTTTACCAGACCGGCTTCTACAACGATCGCAAGGCCATCCTGATGATCGTGCGGCGCCAGGCCGACGCCAACATCATCGAAGCCGTCGACGCCGTGCGCGCACAACTGCCCATGCTGCAGGCGCTGATGCCGGCCGACGTGAACATGACGGTGGCGCAAGACCGCACGCCCAGCATTCGCGCGTCGCTGCACGAGGCCGAGCTGACGCTGATCATTGCCGTTGGCCTGGTGGTGCTGGTGGTGCTGTTGTTCCTGCGGCGCTGGCGCGCGGCCATCATCCCCAGCGTGGCGGTGCCGGTGTCTTTGATTGGCACCTTCTGCATCATGTATATGTGCGGGTTCACGCTGAACACCATTTCGCTGATGGCGCTGATCGTGGCCACGGGCTTTGTGGTGGATGACGCCATTGTGGTGCTGGAAAACATCATGCGGCACGTGGAAAACGGCATGTCGCCAATGCGGGCGGCGCTGCGCGGCTCGCGCGAGGTGGGCTTTACCGTGCTGTCCATGAGCCTGTCGCTGGTGGCGGTATTCATTCCGATCCTGCTGATGGGCGGCGTGGTCGGCCGTCTGTTCCGCGAATTCGCGGTGACCTTATCGGCCGCCATCATGGTGTCGCTGGTGGTGTCGCTGACCTTGACACCGATGATGTGCGCGCGTCTGCTGCGCCCCGAACCGAAAGACGCCAAGCCGCCGGGCCGCCTGGCGCAATGGGCCGAACGCGGCTTCGAGGCCATGCTGGACGGCTACCGCCGCAGCCTGCGCTGGGCCTTGGCGCATGGCCGGTTGATGATGTTGACACTGGCGGTGGCCGTGGGCCTGAACGTGTACCTGTACATGGCGGTGCCCAAGGGATTTTTTCCGCAGCAGGACACGGGCCAGTTGCTGGGCTTTTTCCGGGTGGACCAGGGCACGTCGTTCCAGGCCACGGTGCCCAAGCTGGATGCGCTGCGCAAGGTGGTGCTGGCGGATCCGGCCGTGCAAAGCATGACGGGCTACGCGGGCGGGCGCGGCGGCAGCAACAGCAGCTTCATGCAGATCCAGCTCAAGCCCCTGGAAGAGCGCAAGGTGTCGGCCGACGACGTCATCAACCGCCTGCGCGGCAAGCTGCAGAACATGCCGGGGGCGCGCATGTTCCTGGTGTCGCAGCAAGACATCCGCATCGGCGGGCGTCAAAGCCAGGGGTCTTACGACTACACGTTGATGTCCGGCGACCTGCAACTGCTGCGCACCTGGATGCCCAAGGTGCAGCAGGCCATGGCCAAGATTCCCGAGATCACCGACGTGGATACCGATGTCGAGGACAAGGGCCGGCAGATTGACCTGGTGATCGACCGCGAGGCCGCGACCCGGCTGGGCGTGAGCATGTCCACGATATCGACCGTGCTGAACAATTCTTTCAGCCAGCGCCAGGTGTCGGTCATGTACGGCCCGCTGAACCAGTATCACGTGGTGCTGGGGCTGGAACCGAAGTTTGCCGAAGATATTGAATCGCTCAAGCAGGTTGAAGTGATTACGTCGACCGGCGCGCGCGTGCCGCTGCTGGCGTTTGCCCGGCTGGAAAATTCCAACGCGCCGCTCAGCGTGCAACACCAGGGCCTGTTCGTGGCGGACACCGTGTCGTTCAGCCTGGCGCCTGGCGTGTCGCTGGGGCAGGCCACGGCCGCCATCGACGCGGCGGTGGCGCGCATTGGTCTGCCGTCGGATCAGATCCAGGCCGGCTTCCAGGGTACGGCGGCGGCCTTGCAGCAGACCTTGTCGCAACAGCCGTGGCTGATCCTGGCGGCGCTGGTCACCATGTACATCGTGCTGGGCATTCTGTACGAAAGCTTCGTGCATCCGCTGACGATCCTGTCGACGCTGCCGTCGGCCGGGCTGGGGGCATTGCTGGCCTTGCTGCTGGTGCGTCACGACTTCACCTTGATTGCGCTGATCGGTGTGTTCCTGTTGATCGGCATCGTGAAAAAGAACGCCATCATGATGGTGGACTTTGCGCTGGAAGCCCAGCGGGTCCAGGGCATGGCGCCGCGCGAGGCCATCTTCCAGGCATGCGTGACGCGCTTTCGCCCGATCATGATGACGACCATGGCCGCCATTTTCGGCGCGTTGCCGCTGGTGCTGGCCACCGGCGCCGGTGTCGAGATGCGCCAGCCCTTGGGCATTACCATCGTGGGCGGCCTGGTGCTCAGCCAGATCCTGACGCTGTACACCACGCCCGTGGTTTATCTTTACCTGGACCGATTTCGCCTGTGGGCCGCGCGCGGGCGCGGCCGGCGCAAAGACGCCCCTGCTTCCATAGAACCTACATGATCCGACCCAAGCCGCTTGTCACCACCCGTCTTCCTCGCAGCGCCATCACGTTGGCGCTGTGCGCGCTGCTGGGCGCCTGCGCGGTAGGCCCCGATTACCAACGCCCCGAATTGGATGTGGGCGCGTCCTACAAGGAAGCCCAGGGCCAGCAGCAGGTGGAGGGCTGGAAGCCGGCCCAGCCGCGCGACGAAGCGGACCGTGGCAAGTGGTGGCTGGTGTATGGGGACGACACGCTGGACGCCTTGGTGGAACGCCTGAACACGTCGAACCAGACCATCGCGCAGGCCGAAGCCAATTACCGCCAGGCGCTGGGCCTGGTGCGCGCCGCGCGCGCCGGTTTCTATCCCACCGTGGGCGCCAGCGCGGGCGCATCGCGCGCGGGTGTTGGCAACGGGTCATCGTCATCGACCAACGGCAGCAACGTGTCCAACCAGTATTCCGTGACCGGCAGCGTCAGTTGGGAAGTGGACGTGTGGGGCCGCGTGCGGCGAAGCACCGAGTCGTCCGAGGCCAGCGCGGCCGCCAGCCTGGCGGACCTGGGCGCCACCCGCCTGAGCGCGCAAGCGGCGCTGGTGCAAACCTATTTCCAGTTGCGCGTGCTGGACGAACAGAAGCGCCTGCTGGACGCCACGGTGGCGGCCTATGAACGGTCGTTGAAGCTGACGCAGAACCGCTACGAGGTCGGCGTGGCGGGGCAGGCCGATGTGGCGGTGGCGCGCACGCAGGTGGAAAGCACGCGCGCGCAGTCTATCGATCTGGACTGGCAGCGCGGCCAGTACGAGCACGCCATTGCGGTGTTGATGGGCCAGGCGCCGTCGCAATTCGGCCTGCCGCCCGCCGTCTTCACCTTGCAGTTGCCGCAGATTCCGGTGGGCCTGCCGTCCGAGCTGCTCGAGCGCCGTCCGGACATCGCCGCGGCCGAGCGCCGCGCGGCAGCCGCCAATGCGCAGATTGGCGTGGCGCAAGCCGCGTGGTTCCCGTCGTTGATCCTGTCGGCCGACGGCGGTTTTCGCAACGGCCAGTTCGCGGACTTGCTGACCGCGCCCGCGCGCTTCTGGTCGCTGGGGCCGGCGCTGGCGCTGACGATCTTCGATGGCGGCGCGCGCGCCGCGCAGGTCGAACAGGCACGCGCCGCCTATGACTCGCAGGCCGCCGCCTACCGCCAGGCGGCGTTGGTGGGGCTGCGCGAAGTCGAGGACTATCTGATCCAGCTCCGGGTCATGGAACAAGAACAGATCGTGCAACGCCGCGCGCTGGAGTCCGCGCGCGAATCGCTGCGCCTGATCCAGAACCAATACCAGGCCGGGCTGGTGGATTACTTGAGCGTGGCGGTGGTGGACGCCACCGCGCTCAACAGCGAACGCAATGCGCTAAGCCTGTTGGGCACGCGTCTGTTGGCCAGCGTGAACCTGATCGTGGCCCTGGGCGGCGGCTGGGAGGAGGCTTCTCAGGAAGCCCCGATAACCCAGGGGGGCCAAGGAACACAGCAGCCCCCGGTGTCCCAGGAAACCCAGGAATCGCAGGTGTCCCAACAGCCCGCGGTGCCGCAAGGATCCTAGGGAATTGCCGAGGCTAGGGATTACGCCTAATTCTCTTTGCTGTCGTTGACAAGCTTTCGGCGCCGGTTCTTAATGCGGGAAAAGTGACCGCATGGTCACTTTCGCTGTGCATGACGTCATGCTGCACCGACGCCGACTTCCGTTTGATCACACGAACACAATCATGCGAAGGGGAAAGAGGATGGGCTGGTCATTTCAATGGCGGACCACCGCCAGTGCCGGGCGCTGGGCAGGCAAGGCGACTTCTGCCGCGGCAGCCGCCACGCTGGTGTTTTCCGCGGCCGCATCCGCACAGACTTGGCCCACGCGGCCCATCACTCTGATCGTGCCGTTTCCGGCGGGCGGCACCACCGACCTCTTTGCGCGAACCATCGCGCAGCACATGGCGCCCACGCTGGGCCAGTCCATCGTGGTTGAAAACAAGCCGGGCGCGGCGGGCAACCTGGGCGTAGCCGCCGCAACGCGCGCCGCGCCGGATGGCTACACGATTGTGCTGGGGTCCATTGGCACGCAGACGGTCAACCAATATCTGTACAGCAACATCGGCTTCAACCCGGCCACCGACCTGGTGCCGCTGGGCATCATCGCGTCCACGCCCAACGTGATGGCGGTGGCCGCCACGTCGCCATGGCGCAATCTGGATGACGTGATGAAGGCGGTGAAGAAGGACCCGGGCAAGTATTCCTATGCCTCGCCCGGCATTGGCTCATCGGTGCATCTGACCGGCGCCTACTTCGAATCCTTGGCGGGCTTGCAGATGCTGCACGTGCCGTTCAAGGGATCGTCGGCGGCGATACCCGCCGTGATCGGTGGCCAGGTCGACATCCTGATGGACAACCTGCCCAGTTCCATGGCGGCCATGAAACCGGGCGGACGCCTGCGCGGTATTGCCGTCACGTCGGCCCAACGCAGCCCGGCCGCGCCCGACCTGCCGACGATGGCTGAAGCTGGCTTGCCCGGCTTTGAGGTCACCGCCTGGTCCGGCCTGTATGCGCCGCGCGGCACACCGGCGCCGGTGGTCGACAAGCTGATCGCCGCCATGAAGCAGGCCCTGAAAGCGCCCGAGCTACAGCAATCGCTGGCGCAAGGCGGCGCCACGCCAGGCAATGTCTTTGGCGCCGATCTGGCCGCGTTTGAAGAGCAGGAACGCGGCAAGTGGAGCAAGCTGATCCAAAGCCGAGGCATCAAGGCCGACTGATTATGCGGGCGCAGGCGGCAGCTACTCTCCGCCTACGCCAGCGCCTACGCAACGCCAACGCTCACGCCTACGCCAGCGCGAAAGCGGATGGGTCCACGGCGGGGTCGCGACCCCGCATCAAATCCGCCAAGACCCGCGCGCTACCCAAGGCCAGCGTAAAGCCCAGGCCGCCGTGGCCGGTGTTCAGCCACAGGTTGCGGTAGGGCGTGGCGCCGATCAGCGGCTTGCCGTCTGGCCGGGCCGGCCGCAGCCCCGCCCAGGCGCTCGGCGCGCCTTCGGGCTTCAGGCCAGGAAAGAACTGCGCCACGTCGCGCTCCAGGCTGCGCACGCGCTGCGCGTCCACGCCCGCGCCACCCGTTCCAATATCCACCATGCCCGCCACGCGCAGCCGCTGCCCCAGCCGCGCATACACCACCTTGCGCCGGATATCGCTGATGCTGGCGGTGGGCGCCACGCTGTCCGGCGTCAGCGTATAGGTCAGGCTGTAGCCCTTTAGCGGATAGATGCCCAGGTTCAAGCCCAGCGGCCGCGCCAGCGCTTGCGCGCCCATGCCGCTGGCGAGCACGAAGTGGTCGGCTTCCAGGTCGCCGGCCGTCGTGGCGGCGCCCATCACGCGGCCGTGTTCGCGGCGCAGCGTGTCGACCCGTGTGTTGAAGTGAAAGCGCACGGGGTCGGGCGCGGCGCGCAGGATGCGTTCCAGTTCGGTACACAGCCGTTGGCAATCACCGGCGTCTTCGGTGGGGGTATAGAGCGCGCCCTGGATGCTTGCGCCGATCCCGGCCAGCGCGGGCTCCATCTCGAGGCAGGCGCGGGTGTCCATCACCCGTTGCTCGCAGCCCAGGCCGGCCAGGTAGTCGCGTTGCGCCAGCGCCTGCCGATAGGCGTCGGCATCCTGGTAGACCAGCAGTTTTCCCGCCGTGGCAAAGTCAAAGTCGGGTTGTTCATCACGCACCAGCGCGTGTACGCACAAGCGGCTGTACATGCCCAAGGCCAGCAGTTCGCGCGTGGTTTCGCGGTTCTTGGCGCGCGTGCAGGCGCGTAGGAAAGCCAGGCTCCAGCGCCATTGATCGGGATCCAGCCGGGGGCGAAAGCGCAGCGGCGCATCCTGGGCCAGCAGCCAGGACGGCAGCTTGGGCAACACGGCGGGGTCGGCCAGCGGGGCGACAAAGCTATAGCTCAGTTGCGCGCCGTTGGCCATGCTGGTGGCCTGGCCCGGGCCGGACCCCGCGTCCACGACCGTCACGCGATGGCCCTCGCGATGCAGGAAGTAGGCGGTGGCCATGCCGACCACGCCCGCGCCGATGACAACGATGTGCATGATGCTCCAGGAAAGCCGCCGCGCGCCGAGGGCGCGGCGTTCAGGGTTGCTTTGTGCGATTTGCCTTTTGCTATTCGCTATTCGCTATTCGTTATTCGCTTCACGTAGCGCTTGCGTTACAGGCCGCCCAGGCCGGCGTTTCGAAACCGGGGGCGGCGCGCTCGTCGCCGCGCAGCAGGCGGCCCGGGCGGGCGCCCGTGGGTGCGCCGCCTTCTTCAACCAGTTGGCCATTGACCAGCACCGCGTGGATGCCGGTGGACGGCAGCGTCGGTTCGGCAAAGCTGGCCAGGTCGGCGACGGTGGCGGCGTCGAACACCACCACGTCGGCATAGCAGCCGGCACGCAGCACGCCGCGATCCTTCAAGCCGAATTGCGCGGCGGTCAGGCTCGTCATGCGGCGCACGGCTTCCTCCAGGCCCAGCACACGCATCTCACGCACGTAGCGCGCCAGCACGCGCGAAAACGCGCCCCACAAGCGAGGGTGCGGGCGCTGGTCATGCGGCAGGCCGTCTGACCCGATCATGACGCTGCCATGCCCGATGACCCGCTTGACGTCGGCTTCGTCCATCGAAAAATAAATGGCGCCGCCCGGCGACAGTTCTTCGGCCAGGCGGGTGGGGTCTTTCCCTTCGCGCGCGGCCAGTTCGCGCAGGTCCACGCCCTGGATTTCCGGGCGTGTCTGCGACCATGTGACGATGATTTTTTCGCCGGCCGCCACGCGGCGCGGTTCCAGAATGGTGGAGGACGCCGCGTAGGGGTAGACGTCCATGCCCAGCGGCTGGTCGGCGCGCACGCGGTCAAACAGCGCCAGCGTTTGCGCGGTGCGGCCGTGGTTGTGCTTGCCGGTGACCTTGTGGTGCGACAGGATGGCCGGCACGTCGGCCGCGCGGCCAATCAGGAAAGCTTCTTCCATGGCATCGCAAACGTGGTCGGCTTCGTCGCGCAGGTGGGTGGTGTACAGGCCGCGCCAGGCTGACAAGGGCTCGGCCACGCCGATCACTTCCTCGGTGCTGGCATGCATGGCGGTGGGGTAGTACAGGCCCGTGGACAGGCCCGCGGCACCGGCCGCCATGGCCTCGTCCAGCGCGCGCCGCATGGCGGCGATCTCGCCCTTGTCGGCCGGGCGGTCCAGCCGGTCCATGGCGGATACGCGCAAACTGGAATGGCCCACCAGCGCCAGGCTGTTGACGGCGGCGGGCGTGTCGGTAAGCGCGTCGGCGTAGTCCTGCATGCGGGCGTAGAGTTCGCCCGTGTGCTTGGCCAGCAGGTTCAGCGGGGGCGGCACCACATCGCCCGGCGCGCGCACCGGCGCCAGGCTGATGCCGCAGTTGCCGGTGACGACGGTGGTGATGCCCTGGCTGACTTTGGGTCGCATCAGCGGCGTGCCCAGCAACGCGCGGTCATCGTGGGTATGGCAATCGATAAAGCCCGGTGACACCACCTTGCCGGTGGCGTCCAGGCGACGCCGCGCGCGCCATTGCGCGCCGTCGCCAATGGCCGCGATGCGCTCGCCCTGGATGGCGATGTCGGCGCGGCGGGCGGGTCCGCCCAAACCGTCGGCGACCTGGCCGCCTGTGATGATGATGTCGTATTCCTGCGGGTCAAGATGCGCGGGCATGTAGGACTCAGGTGGGGGGATCGGCGGCCGGCGGTTTGCCGCGCCGCGCCTCCAGGTTGGCAAGGGATTCGGTATTCAGGGGGTCGGGCAAGCCACGGGCCACCAGGTGTTCCAGTGCGGCGCTGATCCGTTCCCAACCTTCAGGCGTGCGCAGCGGCACGCCCAGGAAATGGGATTCGGTCTTGGCGCGCAGCATCAGGTACAGCACGCCGGCCAACATCACGCTGACTGTCGCGGGCATGTCGACGTCGGGCGCCAGGCCGTCCAGGCGGTCGATGAAGCCGCGCGCCGCGCGTTCGCGCCGTTCGGCCAATGGCGCGGACACCTCGTTGCGTTCTATCAATTCCCAGCGGCGTACTTCGCGCAGGGTTTCATTGCCGGCCAGCGCGTCGATCTGCGCGCGCAGCATGGACAGCACCAGTTCCGCGGGCGTGCGCTGGCTGGATTCATCTTCCGCCAGCAGGCCGGGGTTGCGTGTCCAGAAATCTTGTTCCTGCATCCAGGCCAGCATCAGGCCGGGCATGCCGTCGAAGTAGCGGTAGATAAGCTCTTTGCTGACCCCCGCGCGTTTGGCGATGGCGTTGATGCCTACCCCGCCCATGCCTGTTTCCAGGATCTGGGCTTCCAGCGCTTGCAGGATCAGTCTTTCGGTATTTTCGCGGCGGGACATGGCTTATTCCTTTATGACGATAAGGAAGCGGGCAGGGTCCGGCACGCCGGTCACTTGCCCGTCAGCCAGGTCGGCAATAAGTTCGCTGACGGTATGGCCGATTAGCCTTCCATCTTGCCAGACTTCGCTGCCCAGGTAGACCACATTCGCACGCCTTGGATTCAGGGGCCATGAAGGGTCGGCGTGTTCGATGGCAAGAATGCGGCCGTGGGCGTCCACCTGCACGCGGTCATGGGACGCGAGGGTGATCGGCGTTGCCGCATGCAGGCTCAGGGCGCGGTAGGAAGCGGGCTCACCGGTCAAGGCGCACCAGGCCAGGTCCGCCATGGCGTGGGCCAGCGGCGCGCACGGATAAATGGAGTTGTGCAGCACCGCGACGCGGCAGTCGCCGTTGGCGCGATGGGCCATGCCGTGGTCGGGCCGGCGCGATACGCGGCGGGTATTGCCCCAGCCCAATTCGCCCGTGGCGGACAGCGCGATCAGGCCCGCATCGATTTCCGGATGCGCGTGCAGCACCTGCGCGACGGCGTCGGCGGGCGTGGCGCCGTCGGCCATGCGTTGCAGCGCGGCAAGATTCAGCGGCACGCCGTCCGCACCGGGCCGGTTGGGCAGGCGGTGGCCGGTCACCAGCCCTACCCCATCGGCGCCGGGCAGGAACTGCACCAGGGGTTCGGGGCGGTCAGGACCGCTTTCGATCAAGGCCGCGCGCGGCGCGCGCAGCCAGGCCGGCGGCAAGTCCAGCGCGGTGACGCCGCCGCGCTGGCATGACGTGTGGTGCACGCGGCCATCGTCGTCCATCACGGCAAACACCGCGAAGCCGCCGATGGCGCCGTGGCCCATCAACTCGGCCGCCAGCGCCGCCGTGCGCACCGCCGCGCCCGCATCCCGTCCCGAAGCCGCTACGCCTATGGTCATTGGCTAGTCCGTATTGCTCGTCACGGGGTCGACGATGTTCAGGTTGGTGATGAAGCGCTGGAACAGCATGGCCAACGCCAACGGGGGCAGGGCGGCCAGCATGCTGGCGGCGGCGAACAGGCCCAGGTCGGCGCGAAAGCCCGGCATCAATGGTGACAAGCCCAGCAGCGAGGCCGACAAGGTTTGCGCCGACGTGCCGCCCGTCAACACGATGGCGAACAGCAGGTCGTTCCAGCCCACCAGGAAGGCGATGATGAAGGCGGCGGCAATGCCCGGCATGGCCATGGGCAAGGTCACGTGGCGCAGCATCTGCCAGCGCGTGCAGCCGTCCATGCGCGCGGCGCGTTCGATCTCGACGGGCAGCGACGCGAAGTAGCCCATCAGCACCCACGACAGCAGCGGGATCACGGCGGTCAGGTACACGACCCACAGACCGAACAGGCTGCCCGCCAGGCCGATGGCGGCAAAGAACACGTAGTACGGAATCAGCAAGGCTATCGGGGGCAGCGTGCGCGAAGCCAGTAGCACGTACAGCAGCGGACCCTTGAACGGAAATTCAAAACGGCCCAGCACATAGCCCGCCAGCGTGGCGATGGCCGTGCCGGCGGCAGCGGCCGGCAGCGCCACCAGTGCGCTGTTCACAAAGCCGGTCATGATGGCCTTGGTCTGCCCGCCGAAGATCGAGTCCGACGTGGACAGGCCCAGCACGCGCAGATAGTTGTCGAACGTGAATCCGCCCGCGTTGTGCGCCACGCCCATGATGATGGCGGACTCGTCCATGAAGGACGCCTTCAGCGTCCAGTACAACGGGAACAGGCTCCAGAACGCGACCAGGGCCACGCCCGCCCCGACCAGCCAGGGGCGCCAGCCTTCGCCGGTGACTTTCGCGGCATCATTGCGCATGGGCGGCTCCTTGGGGGCGCTTCTTGCGGATCAGCATGAAGTAGGCGGTGGCCAGCAGCAGCGACAACACGGTCAGCAAAAAGGCCGCCGCCGACGCCAGCCCATACTTCGAGAATTCAAAGTTGTAGCGGAAGATCAGCAAGGGCAGGATCTGCGTGGACGTGCCCGGCCCGCCGCGCGTCAGCGAGAACAACAGGTCGAACTGGCGCACGGCTTCCACCGTCATCACCACCAGCACGATCAGCGTGGTGTGTTTCAGATGCGGCAAGGTGATGTGCCGGAAGCGCGACAGCGGCCCCGCGCCATCCACGCGCGCCGCGCGGTACAGATCGCGCGGAATCGTCTGCAACGCCGCCAGATAAAAGAAGCTGCCCAACGGCGCGATATGCCAGACAAACGCCAGCGCCACCCAGAACAGCGCCCAGTCGCTGGCCAGCCACACGGTGGCCGCATTGGCCAGACCCAGCGGCGCCAGCAGGCCGGTCAGCGCGCCGAAGCTGGGGTTGAGCAGGAACGAAAACACGGTGGCCGTCACCACCTGGGACATGGCCCAGGGCAAGAGCGCCAGGCCGCGCACCAGACCGCGCATCGGCATCTCTTCGTTCAGCACCAGCGCAATACCCAGCGCGGCAACGAAGGAACCCACCACGCACATCGCCACGAAACCCAGGCTGCGCCAGATGGCGTCGATGACGGCGGGGTCGGACATCACCTCGCCGTAGAGCGCCGTGCCCACGAATTCCTCGGTACGCAAGATGGCGTTGGTGTCGTGCAGGCTGAGCCAGAATGAATAGCCCAGCGGTACGCCGATGATCAGCGTGTTCAGCGCGTACACCGCCACGATGACCGTCAGCGC
Source organism: Achromobacter spanius (assembly GCF_029637605.1). Lineage (NCBI taxonomy): Bacteria > Pseudomonadati > Pseudomonadota > Betaproteobacteria > Burkholderiales > Alcaligenaceae > Achromobacter > Achromobacter spanius. The sequence goes on from NZ_CP121261.1 coordinate 5,051,388, forward strand.
AAAGCTCAGGTCCGACATTTCGCGGCCGCCCTGGCGCGCGGCGGCGGGGCGGGCGGGTGACAAGCTGGCGGCGCTCACAGGCGCGGCTCCTCGCCGCCATGCACGCGCAAGCCTTGCGCGTCGAACAGGTACAGGCGCGCGGCGGGCATTGCCAGCGCAATGGGCGCGCCCACCTCGTAACGACGTTCGGGCGGCAGTCGCGCGCGCAGTCGCGGGCCGTCTTCGCCAGCGACGCATACGTCCACGAATTGATCGGGCCCCACGGGTTCCACGGCCCAGACGCTGCCTTGCAGCAACAGGCCGTCGCCCGCCAGCGGCGCAGGCGCCATGGCTTCTGGCCGGATGCCGAGTGTGGCCGCGCTGCCCTCGGGAAGCATGCGCGCGGCCGGGTGCAAGGCGGGCGGCAGCACGTACACGGTGCCGGCGGCGTGCAAGGCAGGCGCGCCGTCCTGCGCGTGCAGCGTGCCGCGCAGGAAGTTCATGCCGGGGTTGCCGATGAAGTCGGCCACTTCCATATTGGCGGGGCGGCGGTAGATGGTGTCGGGGTCGGCGAACTGCAGCAGGTTGCCGCCCGACATCACCGCGATGCGGTCGGCCAGCGTCATGGCCTCGACCTGGTCGTGCGTGACGTAGATGAAGGTGGCTTGCAGCGTGCGGTGCAGGCGCTTGAGTTCCACCCGCATGTCGGTGCGCAGCTTGGCGTCCAGGCTGGACAGCGGTTCGTCGAACAGGAACAGGTCGGGGCTGCGCACCACCGCGCGGCCGATCGCCACGCGCTGACGCTGCCCGCCCGACAACTGATAGGGCTTGCGGTCCAGCATGGATTCCACGCGCAGCAGGCTGGCCGCCTGGTCCACGCGGGTGCGCACGTCGGCCGTCGGCATCTTCTGCATGCGCAGCGGAAAGCCGATGTTCTCGCGCACGGTCATGTGCGGGTACAGCGCGATGCTCTGGAACACCATGGCCACGTTGCGCCGATGCGGCGGCACCTGGTCCACGCGCCGGTCGGCAATACGGATCTCGCCGCCGGTGGGCGTGTCCAGCCCCGCGATCATATTCAGCGTGGTGGTCTTGCCGCAGCCGGATGGCCCCAGCAGCACCACGAATTCGCCGTCGCGGATGTCCAGGTCCAGCGAGCGCACGGCCTGGAAGTGGGAATAGGCCTTCTGGATGCCTTGCAAGGTGACGCTGGCCATATCAGCTCCGCTTCAGGATCTTGGCGTACTTCTTGTAGAGCGCGTCCCAACGGGCACGCAGCTCGGTGGCGACTTGCGCGGGCGTCTTCGAGCCCTTGATCAGCAGGTCCTGCGCAATCATCTCGTGCATGGCGGTATCCCATTCCTGATACCAGGGTGCCTTCAGGATGTGCGCGGCCACCGCTTTCTCGCGGCCTTGGAAGAGCCACTGATAGACCTGTTCGGCTTGCGGCGGGTACATCCACTTCATGATGGCGGCGCGGCTGTCCGGGTCGCGGTAGAGCTCGGGAAACGGCACTTCCAGATTGGCCTTGGCGATCCAGTTCTTGTGCGTGGTGAGTTGGCCGGCCTTGTCGCGGTAGCCGAAGTACTTCACCAGTTCCCACAGCGCGGCCTGCTCGGCGTCGCTGCGCTTGCGGGTCGACATGCACAGCAGCGCGTGGCCCACCAGCACGGTGTCGTGCGTGGCGCCCGGCACCACCGGGTTGTAGCTGGAATACGCGGCAATCTGGCTTTTGGCGGGGTCGTTGTAGTTGAAGCTGTAGTAGTCGATGTTCAGGTGAAAGGCGTGCTGGCCCTTCATCCACGAGCTGGACGTTTCGGTGCCTGACCAGGTCAGCACGGCGCGTTGCACCAGTTCGTCGTCCCACCAGCGCTTCCAGTCCGTCAGCACTTTCACCAGGGGCGTGTCGGCGTTGAAGGTGGCGCGCAACTCGTCGTCCACAAAGCGTTCGCCTTCGGCAAAGCACTGCGCGATCAAGGCCCAGGGCAGGCCGGTCCAGGCGTTGTACCAGGGCATCAGCAAGGGGTGTTCGGACAGGCCCTTTTTCTTGATTTCGCGCGCCTGCTTTTCCACCGTGGCCCAGTCCTGCGGGTAGTCCGCCGCGTTGGCCGTGCCGCCGAAACCGGCCTCGCCCAGCATCTTCTCGTTGCGGAACAACGCGAAGGGGCCGCCGTTGTAATAGGTCAGGCCCAAGTAGCGGCCGTCGGTGGCGCGGGCGTCGTCAACAATGCCGGGGAACATCTGCTTCTGGATGTCGGCCAGCCCGGGCATGTCGTCAATTGGCCTGATCCAGCCCGCCGCATACCAGCGCGATGCCTGGCCGCGCTGCGCGTAGAACATGTCCAGCGGCGCTCGGGCGGCCAACTGGGTTTCGAGCACGGCAGCGTAGTCGCCGGGGATGGGAGATAGGTTGACCGGCACGCCGCTTTCCTGCGTGAAGCGCGTGGCGCCCTGCTGCACGATTTCGCTGCCCCAGGGCCAGAAGGCGAAGGTCAGGGGCGAGACGGGTTGCGCCAACCCCGGCAAGGGCCAGCCAGCGGCCGCCAGCCCGGCCGCGCCAGCCAGCCCTGCGGCGCCGCGCAAGAGAAAGTCGCGGCGGGCCGGATTGGCATCGCCTTCAAAGGGGGAACGCTGGGGCATGCTGGACTTCCTTGTTGTGGGAACGACGACAAAGAGAGGGTGCAGCGACTGCGATTCAGACGTAATGTGACTATGTGGTCACATTACGGATTCCAAGATATTGCTTTCGGCCTGAGGGCAGCAAGGGGGGAGTTTCCCTAGGGGGCAATGCGGCGACGGTGCATGCATGGGCGATGCAAGCTAAGGGCAAGCGGAACGCAACTAAAGCGCAATTGAAGTGCAACCGCGGCGCAAGTGGAACGTGGCGGTCAGGCAATCGAAGCGCAGGCGGAATGTAAAAACGCCGCGCCGTGGCAAGCACGGAACGCGGCGTCTTGATGCAAACGGCCGAGTGATAGCGCGGGCGTCAGATCACCCCACGAATGCCGGCGATGCCGTGTGCGCCATGGCGTAGCGCGTGCGACACGGTCGTGGTCGACTGGCCGCCCAGCGCGAACACGGGGATGCCCGCATCACGGTTGCCCGCGACAAAGCCTTCCCAACCAAGCGTGGCCGCGCCGGGGTGGCTGGGCGTGTCCAGCACCGGCCCCAGCACCGCGAAGTCGGCCCCGAGTTCGCGGGCGTGCTCCACCTGCGCGTTGTCGTGCGCGGACACGCCAACGAGCGCGCCAGTCGGCAGCTCGGGCCGCGCATGCAGGCGGGCCGCATCGGCCGTACGTAGGTGCACGCCGTCGGCTTCCTTCCACCATGCGGCGGGGTGTGCGCTATTGACCAGCACGCGCGCACCGGCGGCGCGGCAACGCTTGATCACCTGCTGCAAGACCTCGTGCAGCGAGCTTGCACCCGCGCCGTCCGGCCATTGCGGTTCACGAAATTGCACCAGCTTCACGCCACGCGCCAGCGCCGCTTCCAGGCGGCCCAGGAACGCGGCCACGCCCGCGCGCGAACCCATCGAACTGATGCCGTAGGTGGTGGGCAATTGCAGCCAACGCAACGGGGGCAGGGTGGCGGGCAAGAGGTCGCCGACCGACGCTGCGCGGGCGGGGTCCACCCATTCCAGGCGCTGGTTCTCAAGCCCTTGCGGCTCGCCCTCCCACGCGGTCACGTGGCAGAACGCCAGGCGCACCGTGGTGTGCGGATACACGTGTACATAGGTCACCCATGGCCGCGACTGCGTCACGCGGATGCCCAACTCTTCCTGCAGTTCGCGGGCCAGCGCTTCCAGCACGGTTTCGCCCGGCTCCAGCTTGCCGCCCGGCAATTCCCACCAGCCCGACCACGGCTTGCCTTCGGGCCGCTGGCCCAGCAGCAGCATGCCATCGGGACGCAGGATCAAACCGGCGGCAACGTCAACGATCTTCTCAGACATGGCGGGCCGCCCAATCGCGTGCGAATTGATAGGCCACCCGGCCCGACCGCGAGCCGCGTTCGATGGTCCACTGCAGCGCCTCGGTGCGCGAGGGCTCGATATGCGCCTCGGGGCAACCCAGCTCGCGCAGCCAGTGGTAGACGATGTCCAGGTAGTCGTCCTGCTTGAAGGGATAGAACGACAGCCACAGGCCGAAGCGTTCCGACAGCGAGATCTTTTCCTCGACGGTCTCGCCCGGATGGATTTCGCCATCGGGCTGGTGTTTGGCTTGCAGGTTTTCGCTCATGTATTCCGGCATCAGGTGGCGCCGGTTGGACGTGGCGTAGATAAGCACGTTGTCGCCCGAGGCCGACACGGAGCCGTCCAGCACGGATTTCAGCGCCTTGTAGCCGGGCTCGCCTTCTTCGAACGACAGGTCGTCGCAGAACACGATGAAGCGTTCGGGGCGCGAGGCGACGAGTTCAACGATGTCGGCCAGGTCGCCCAGGTCGGACTTGTCGACTTCGATCAGGCGCAGGCCGCGCTCGCCATAGGCCGCCAGCATGGCTTTGACCAGGGAGCTTTTACCGGTGCCGCGCGCGCCGGTCATGAGCACGTTGTTGGCCGGCTTGTTCTCAAGGAACTGCACGGTGTTGCGGTCGATGGTGGCCTTCTGGCGCTCGATGTGCTGAAGGTCTTGCATGTCGATGCGCGCGACGTGGCGCACCGCGTCCAGCCAGCCCCGCGAGCCACGCTTGCGCCAACGGAAGGCATGCGCGCTCCAGTCGATCTCGGGCGTGGCGGGCGGAAGAAAGGCCTCAAGCTGCGCCAGCACCCGCTCGGCGCGCTGGATAAGAGTGGAAAATTCGGTTGCGGTCACGTCTGCATCCTTGGGTGGCGTGGGGCGGTTGTTGTGGGTCGCGGTTGTGCTGTGGATGATTTTGGTTGGAGTTCGGGCGCTGCTTGATGGGTTTGCGCGTTTGGCGCTTGTGTTTTTGGCGGCAGCCTGCCGCGCGGCACCCATCCTACGTTAGAACGCCGACGCTGCTTGATGGGTTTCGCGCGCTTGGCGGTGGCGTTCTTGGCAACAGTCTTGCGCGCTGCACCCATCCTACGATGGTCGTCCGACCGTACGACGGTCGTCCCGGCGTACGAAGGTCGTGCCGGCGTAGGATGGGTGAAGCGCGCAATTGCTTCAAGAAGAACACCGCCTAAGATCGCGCGCAACCCATCAACCTACACCGTGCGCAACCATCAACCTACACCGCGGGCAAACATCAACCTATATCGCGGGCACCTCACCAAATAAATGGCTCGCGCCCCATCAATTTACGAACGGTAATCCGCGTTGATCGACACATACTCATGCGAGAAATCGCACGTGTACACCGTGTCCGTCACCTTGCCGCGGCCCAGCGCAATGCGCACCTGGATCTCGGCCTGCTTCATCACGCGCTGGCCGTCGGCTTCCTGGTAATCCGGATTGCGGCCGCCGTCTTTCGCCACCAGCACATCGTCCAGCCACAGGCGAATGTTCGACACGTCCAGATCGTCAATACCCGCGTAGCCCACCGCCGCCAGGATGCGGCCCAGGTTGGGGTCCGATGCAAAGAACGCCGTCTTGACCAGCGGCGAATGCGCCACGGCATACGCCACCTTCAGCGCCTCTTCCGTGGTGCCGGCTTCTTCGACGCGGATGGTCATGAACTTGGTGGCGCCTTCGGCGTCGCGCACGATCTTCGTGGCCAATTCCAGCGCGGCGGCGGTCAGCGCCTCGCGCACGGCGGCGTAGGCGGCGTCGGACTCGCTGTTGACGTTCACGCCCGACTTGCCAGTCGCGGCGATGATGAAGGAATCGTTCGTGGACGTGTCGCCGTCAACCGTGATGCGGTTGAACGAAGCATCGGCGATTTCCACGGCCAGCTTCTGCAACAGCGGCTGGGCGATGCCGGCATCGGTGGCCAAAAAGCTGAGCATCGTGGCCATGTTCGGGCGGATCATGCCCGCGCCCTTGCTGATGCCGGTGAAGGTAACGGTCTTGCCGTCGATCTGCACCTTGGCCGACGAGATCTTGGGCAGCGTGTCCGTCGTCATGATGCCGTGGGCGGCACTGGACCAGTGGTCGGCGCCCAGGTTGGCGATGGCGCCCGGCAGGCCGGCGACCAGGCGGTCCAGCGGCAGCGGCTCAAGAATGACGCCGGTGGAAAACGGCAGAATCTGCGCAGCCGGCACGCCCAGCAACTTACCCAGCGCGTCGCAGGTGTCGCGAGCCTTTTTCAGGCCTTCTTCACCCGTGCCTGCGTTGGCGTTGCCGGTGTTGATGACCAGCGCGCTGATCGGGCCGCCGGTGGCCAGGTGGGCCTGGCAAACCTGCACCGGCGCGGCGCAGAAGCGGTTGCGCGTGAACACACCCGCCACGCTGGTGCCTTCGGCCAGACGGAACACGGTCAGGTCACGTCGGTTGGCTTTGCGGATGCCGGCCTCGGTGACGCCGATTTCAACGCCGGCAACAGGAAAAATTTCGGACTCGGAGGGGATCTGCAAATTAACGGCCATGACTTCGTCTCATGAGTAGGCAGGACAAAATCGCCGCCAGGCTAGGCGGCGCGCGGGGGAAAGCTCAGTATTATCCCACCGCTTTGCGGCAGGGACTTGTCAGGGGACGGCTCAGGGGGCCATGCGCATGGCGGCCACGTCCAGCACCCCGGCATCGCGGTTGCTGAGCACGCCGCGCACCGTGCCGTCGGGCGCTTGCAGCACCGAACTGCCCGCCGCCACGTCTTCGCCGCCGTCGCGCCGTGCCGAGCGGCCGCGCGATGGCGAAAACAGCAGGTCGCCAGGCTGGGCGCCGGGCAGGCGGGGGTTGGCGGTCAGCACGCGGGTGCCGGGCGGGTAGGTCATGGCGCCCAGCGTGGTGTCGCGGGCCAGCAGGCCTTCGAAATCCAGCAGGCGGCGTTGGCCGTCCAGCCGCATGTCCACCTTCAGCAAGGGTAGTTGGCGCAGGTCCATCGCGTCGCTGCCTTCGGTGCGCAGCAGCCAGCGCGGCGCGCCGGCGTTGGCGTCCAGCGCCGTGCCGCGCGCGGCTTCGTCCACCTTCAGCCAGGCACCGGGCGGCACCGCTTGCTGGTCCAGCGTGTTGCCCACGGCCAGGTGGCAACTGGCAAAACGCGCCTGGCCGCCCTGCAAGACGAATTCAAGCCGGTGCCCATGGGCGCACAGCCACCCTTCCTGCGCCTGGTCGCGGGCAATCTCCACGGACAGGGTTTCGGGCTGCTTGGGGGTGGCGGCGTAGCGGAACAGGCGGGTGGCGGTCAGGCCCTGGATGGCGGCGGGCTGCGTGTCGGGGAAGACGGCGCGGTCAAACGAGGCCAGGTCGCCGGCTTGCGTCAGGCTGAGCACGGTGCCGGCGGGCATGTCCACACCGGCCAGTCGGGTGGGCTGGGCCAGCGTCGTCTTGCGGCCGGCGTCGGCCTGGGCGTCACGCTGCGCGGCGAACCACACGCTGAGTTGCTGATACGGAAAGATGGCGCCCACCAGCGCCAGGAAGGTCATCAACGTCGTGCCGATACGCCGGTGGTCGCCCAGCCAATGCCGCGCGCTGGGGGTGGTGGCCAGCACGGCCAGCCAGGTCAGCAAGGTGGCCAGGCAGGCCAGCGAGGCCACCATCAGCACATAGAAATTACCGCCAGGAAGAGAAACCGGAATCATGGCGGCAATTATGCGCCAATCCGGATGCGCTTTTCAGCCCTGGCGGCGAGGTGGCCGCGCGGTCAGGCCTTGGCGGATTCCGAGCGGGTGGCCACCACTTGCAGCTTGAGTTCGCCCAGCGCCTGGAACAGCGCATTGCGGGTGGACTCGGGCATTTCACCAAACATGGACTTGACCCAGGCTTCGTGTGCGCGCGCCATGCGCGCAAAGCTCTTCTTGCCCAGGGGCGTCAGCTTGATCAGTGAACTGCGGCGGTCGGACTCGACCTTGGTGCGCACCACCAGCCCCTCTTTTTCAAGCTGGTCGGTAATGCCGGTGATATTGCCGTTGGTGACCATCATGTGGCGCGACAGCTCGCCCATCTTCATGCCCTTGGGCGCGCGTTGCAGTTGCGCCATCAGGTCGAAGCGGGGCAGGGTGGTGTCGAATTCGTTGCGCAGGCGGCTGCGGATTTCGCCTTCGATGAGATTGGCGCAGGTGAGCATGCGCAACCATAACCGCAGCGCGTGGTGGTCGTCGGGCGCGGCGCGGGATTCGAGATCAGGAGCGTCAGTCATCGGCGTTTTCTTGAGGTTCGGCGAGATGTCGGGTACTGTCGCGCGAGCGTCGTACCTAGCGTTTCGTCGATACGGTCTTCGTTGATGGAAGGGCTGGTGTAAACCCAGGGCTGGTAAAAACCCTAGTCTTGTTTTGAAGAATACTTTAAACCTAAACTATGAACCGCGCCAGCTTTCCCTGTGCAGCTCAAGGGGGATGATGGTGTGGCAAGCCCAGGCTTGCAAGCACGTGTTTGACGGCGGCGCATTGGCGCCGGCAGGCCGGGCATAGAAGTCATTCGAATCGCACCCTCAATAAGAACACCCTCTGCGCGGGCTCGCGCACGGAGCACACCACCATGCGTTTGATCACTTCCCTTATCGCCGCCGCCGCACTGGTGCCGGCCGTAGCCATGGCCGACGCCGTCAAGGTCGGCATCGCCAACGACATTTCCGGCCCGTTCTCGGCGCTGGGCGCCGAAGCCCGTGATGGCTTCAACCTGGCCATCAAGCAACTGGGCAGCAAGCTGGGCGGTCAGCCCGCCGAATTCGTGCAAACCGACATGGGCGGCAACCCGGACCAGGCCCGCCAACTGGTCACGCGCTACATCCAGCGCGAAAAAATCGACTTCTTCACCGGCCCCATTGGTTCCAACGTGGCGCTGGCCGTCGGCCCCGCGCTGTTCGCCGCCAAGATCCCGTACCTGTCCAACAACCCCGGCCCCAGCCAGTTCGCCGGCGCCCAGTGCAACAACTACTGGTTCGGCACGTCCTACCAGAACGACGCCTTCCACGAAGCCGCCGGCAAGGTTGCCGCCGACCGGGGCTTCAAGAAGATGTTCATCATGGCGCCCGACTACCCGGCCGGCAAGGACGCGCTGACGGGCTTCAAGCGCGGCTACAAGATCGCCCCGGGCGACGAGGTCTACACCAAGCTGGGCCAGATCGACTACGCCGCCGAAATCGCGCAGATCCGCGCGGCCAAGCCGGACGCGGTCTACATCTTCCTGCCGGGCGGCATGGGCATCAACTTCGTCAAGCAGTTCGTGTCGGCGGGCCTGTCGCAAAGCGTCAAGCTGATCGGCCCCGGCTTCTCGGCCGACGAAGACGTGATCCAGGCAGTGGGCGAACCCATGCTGGGCATGTACAACACCGCGCAGTGGGCGCATGACCTGGACGTGCCGCAGAACAAGACGTTCGTGGACGCCTTCCGCAAGGAATACAACGGCCGTTACCCCTCGGTGTACGCCGCCCAGGCCTACGACGTCATCATGGCCATGGACGCCGCCGTCAAGCAGGCCGGCGGCAAGGCCTCGGACCGCGCGGCTGTCATCGCCGCGCTGGAAAAAGCCGACTACCCCTCGGTGCGCGGCAAGTTCACCTACGGCAAGAACCACTATCCGATCCAGGCCTACTACCTGCGCGTCGTCGACAAGGACGGCAGCGGCCGCATCACCAACAAGCTGGTGGGCAAGGTGTTCGACAAGTACCAGGACGTCTACGTCGGCGACTGCAAGCTCTGAGGTAAGACGCCCAAGCACACGTCGGCCGCGTCCGGCAATGCCGGACGCGGCGGGCGCGTGCCGCCGTCCAATGTAGGTTCGAATCGCACGCGCACCGCTCGCAAGGTCCGCGGCAGGGGGAAGTGTTCATGACGTTTACGCTGATCGTCGAGCAATTGCTGAACGGTCTGCAGTTTGGGTTGATGTTGTTTTTGATCGCGGCCGGGCTGACCCTGGTTTTCGGCATCATGGACATCATGAATCTGGCTCACGGCTCGCTCTACATGGCCGGCGCCTATGTCGCCGCCGAAACCATGCAGCGCACAGGTTCATTCACCGCCGCCGTCCTGGTGGCGGCCGTCGCCACCGGCCTGGTCGGCGTGGTACTGGAACTGACGCTGATCCGCCGCCTGGCGCTGCGCGACCACCTGGCCCAGGTGCTGGGCACCTATGCCGTCATTCTTATCGCCAATGACCTGGTCAAGATGATCTGGGGGCCTGCCCCCGTCATGCTGAACATGCCGGCCATGCTGTCAGGACCCGTGCGCCTGATGCCCGACCTGCTGTATCCCGCCTACCGCTTGATGATCATTGTGTTCGGCGTGGCCGCCGCCGCGGGTTTGTACTGGTTCGTGACGCGCACCCGTGCCGGCGTGCTGGTGCGGGCCGGCGCGTCCAATCGGCAGATGGCCACGCTGATGGGCGTGCGCGTGCCGCTGCTGTTCCTGGGCGTGTTCGTGCTGGGCGCCATGCTGGCCGCCGTGGCCGGGGCGCTGCTGGGGCCGATCACCGCCGTGCAGTTGGGCATGGGCGAAGACATCCTGATCCTGGTGCTGGTGTGCATCGTCATCGGCGGCATCGGTTCCATTCGGGGCGCCTTTGTGGGCGCCCTGCTGGTGGGCATGGTGGACACGGCGGGGCGGGCCTTCCTGCCCATGCTGCTGCGCCAGGTCTTCTCGCCGGCCGTGGCCTCCAGCGTCGGCCCGACGCTGGCCGCCATCGCCATTTACGTATTGATGGCGGCTGTGCTGGTGTTCCGGCCCTCTGGCCTGTTTCCGGCGCGGGGTTGATGATGAAAAGCACAATCTGGACCGTAATCCTGCTGCTGGCGCTGGCGGTGTTCCCGCTGGTGGCCCCGGCGCTGGACCTGGACTTCTATATTTCCTTCGTGCGCCGTGTGCTGATCTACGCGCTGGCCGCGACCAGCCTGAACCTGATCCTGGGCTATGGCGGCATGGTGGCGCTGGGGCACGCGGCCTTCTTCGGCGCGGGCGCCTACGCCGTGGGCATCCTGGCCATGTCGGGCATCACGTCGGCGTTTATCGTCTGGCCGGTGGCCATGGTGCTGGCGGGCGTGCTGGCGGCAATCACGGGCGCGATTTCGCTGCGCACCCGTGGCGTGTACTTCATCATGATCACGCTGGCGTTCGCGCAGATGCTGTACTACATCTTCATTTCGCTGCGCCAGTACGGCGGGGAAGACGGGCTGAACCTGCCCGGGCATTCCACGCTGCCGGGCATTGACCTGGCCAATGACGTCAGCTTCTATTACCTGGTGCTGGCGCTCTTCGCGGTGCTGATGTGGGTGTTCAGCCGCGTGGTGTCTTCGCGTTTCGGCACCGCCTTGCAGGGCATCCGCGAAAATGAATCGCGCATGGAAGCCATGGGCTATCCGGTCTATCGCATCAAGCTCGTGGCCTTCACGCTTAGCGGCGCGGCGGCGGGCCTGGCGGGCGCGCTGCTGGCCAACCACAACCTGTTCGTGTCGCCCAACCTGATGCAATGGACCCAGTCGGCCAACCTGCTGATCATGGTGCTGGTGGGCGGCATCGGCCTGCGTTGGGGGGGTGTGGCGGGCGCGGTGGTGATGCTGACGCTGGAGGAAGTGCTGCGCATGTGGACCGAATACTGGCACTTGCCCCTGGGCGTGCTGCTGCTGTGCGTCGTGTTTGGCGCGCCGCGCGGTCTGGTCGGCCTGTTCGGCCCGATGTTCGGCGGACGCGCCGTGGCCCAATCCGGCAAGGTGGGATCATGAGCCTGGCATCCAACACCAACACCAACTCGGGCGTGCCGGCCTTGCAGGCCACCGGCCTGGTGCGCCGCTTTGGCGCCCTGGTCGCGACCGATAACGTGTCGCTAACCCTGAACCCGGGCGAAATCCACGCCCTGATCGGCCCCAACGGCGCCGGCAAGTCCACGCTGATCCATCTGCTGTCGGGCACGCTGGCGGCGGATTCCGGCACGCTGACCGTGGGCGGGCGCGACGTCACCAGCATGAACGCGCACCAGCGCGTGGCGGCCGGGCTGTCGCGGTCTTACCAGATCACCAACATCTTCAAGCAGTCCAACGTGTTGGACAACCTGGTGCTGGCGGTGCAGGCGCACGCGGGCAGCAGCTTTCGCTTCTGGTCGCCGCGCACGGCCCAGACCGCGCTGTACGAGCAGGCGCGCGAGCTGGCGCGGGAATGCGCCATCGACGCCAGCCTGCTGGAACGCCCGGCCGGCACCCTGCCGCACGGCGAGCAGCGCAAGGTGGAATTCGCGCTGGCCTTGGCCGCGCGCCCCAGCGTGCTGCTGCTGGACGAACCCATGGCCGGCATGGGGCCGGACGAAACCGTGCGACTGACCGAACTGATTGAAACCTTGCGCGGCCGCGCCGCCATGCTGCTGGTCGAACACGACATGCAGGCGGTATTCCGCCTGGCCGATCGCCTGTCGGTGCTGGTGTATGGCCGCGTCATCGCGACCGGCACCCCTGACGAAATCCGCGCCAATCCGGAAGTGCGGCAAGCCTATCTGGGCGACGAGGAGACCGCATGATGCTCACCATCGAATCCGCCCAAAGCGGCTACGGCGCCAGCCAGGTGCTGTTTGGCGTGGACCTGCAAATTGGCGCCGGGCAGGTGGTGACCTTGCTGGGCCGCAATGGCATGGGCAAGACCACGCTGCTGCGCACGCTGTACGGCCAATTGCCCCTGCGTGGCGGCAAGATCCATTTCGCGGGCCAGGACATCAGCGGCTGGAGCTCCGATCGCATCGCTCGCGCCGGCGTGGCCATCGTGCCCGAGGGGCGGCAGTGCTTTCCCAACCTGACGGTGCGTGAACACCTCACGGCGTTCACGGCTTCACGCAACCCCGGCATTGGTGAACCCTGGACGCCGGACCGCGTCTTCGAATTGTTTCCGCGCCTCCGCGAACGTGCCCGCAACATGGGCAACCAGTTGTCGGGCGGCGAGCAGCAGATGCTGGCCATCGGCCGCGCCCTGGTCACCAACCCGCGCCTGCTGATCCTGGACGAAGCCACCGAAGGCCTGGCGCCCAAGATCCGCGAAGAAATCTGGATGTGCCTGGCACGCTTGCGCCAGGCAGGGCAGACCATCCTGGTCATCGACAAATATGTTGAAAGGTTGCTGAGCCTGGCTGACCAGCACGTCATCCTGGAACGCGGCAAGGTCGTCTGGACCGGCGATTCCAAGGCGCTGGATGCGGACCGTGGCCTATGGGAACGCTATCTGGGCGTGTAGTAATAAAGCTGCACATCACGCGGGTGAGCGCAAGAAAAATTAGATATAAATCGCAATAAACCGCCATTTTCATTGCTGGGCTGAAACACAAGGTGTCTGGGTCGAATCCTGATGTTTGCACCTGTTTCAATTGCCCCGGCTGTTCTCTACACTTGTCCCGCCAGGCCCATCGCGAGCCTACCGAGTGGGCACGCACGTTACGCAAGTACGTCTTATCAAGCTGTCAGGAAGACTTCGCATGGCGAAATGGGGTTTGCGCAAAAAATCATTAATGGCGCTGTTGTTGGCGTGCGTGGTCGCCCTGGCGCCCGCGGCGGTAATCGGTTGGATGGTGCTGGATGGGGTCAGGGATCACTTCGGACGCGCCTTCGCCGACAACTTCACGCAGTTGAACCGGCAACGCATCCTGGCGCCGGTGTCCCGTGAGCTGGCCTTGTCGTTGCGCCTGGCCGACAGCGAAGTCACCCGCCGCTGGCTGCGCGACGAAAGCGATCCGGCCGCGCGCGAATTATTCTTTCGAGAAGCGGATGGCTACCGCCGCGATTTGCTCGGACGCGCCTACTTCATCGCCAGCGCCGCCACCGGCAACTACTACTTCAATGACGACAAGCCGCTGTCCGAAGCGCCGCGCTACACGCTCAGCCCCAGCGCGGCCGACGACGGCTGGTTCTACGCGTCGCTGAAATCGCCAGCCAAATACAACATCAACGTCAACCCCGACCTGAAGCTGAAGACCACCAAGGTGTGGATCAACGTCCAGGTGCGCGACGGCAACAAGGTCGTCGGGCTGACCGGCGCGGGCCTGGACGTGGGTGGCTTCCTGCGGGAATTCGTCAACAGCGGCCAGCCCGGCGTCACCCCCATCATCGTGGACGAAGACGGCGCCATCCAGGCGCACATGGACGCCTCGCTGATTGCCTATAACTCTGGCGCGGGCGGCGCCGCCGCCGAGGGCGGGCGCGTGTTCAACCTGCTGGACGCGGGGCCGGGCCGGGACGAACTGCGCTCGGCCATGCATGCGGCGCAGGCCGATCCGCAATCGGTGCAGACGGCGTGGGTCAGCATGGACGGCACCCGCCAATTGGTGTCGGTGGCCTACATGCCCGAACTGCACTGGCACGTGCTGACGGTGGTGGACCTGGGCGCCGCGCGCGTGCTGGACACCGACTGGCTGTGGCCGGCCGCCATTGGCCTGGTGGTGCTGTTCGCCGCCATGCTGCTGTGCTTCGGCTACGCCATCGAGCGGCTGATGCTGCGCCCCTTGCGCCGCCTGCAGCAATCGGCCCGCGCCATTGCGGACGGCAGCTATGACGTGCGCCTGCCGCCGGGCGGCCAGGACGAAATCGGCGACCTGAGCCGCGCCTTTGGCGTCATGGCCGACAAGGTCCGCCAGCACACGGCCGAATTGGAAACCAAGGTGCGCGAACGCACCTCGGCGCTGGAAGACGCCAACCGCGCCATGGCCGCCGCGCACAAGAAAATTGGCGACTCCATCGACTACGCCAGCCTGATCCAGCGCGCCATCCTGCCCGACCGTCAACTGACGCAGTCGTTGGGCGCGCACCATTTCGTGCTGTGGAAGCCGCGCGACGTGGTGGGCGGCGACTTCTATGTGTTCCGCTCAGACGGCGCCAACTGCCTGCTGGGCATCATGGACTGCGCGGGCCACGGCGTGCCCGGCGCGTTGATGACCATGCTGGCGCGCGCCGCCATCGACCTGGCGATCACCGAGGTCGGCCCCACCGACCCCGCCGGTGTCCTGACCCGTACCGACGGCGCCATTCGCGCCATGCTTGCGGATGCGCAATTGCCACGGGCGCTGGCCACCAATACCGACGCGGGCCTGGTATATATTGACCGCCAGGCCGGGCGCCTGCGTTATGCCGGCGCAAAAATCAGCCTGTATGCCAGCGATGGCGAGACCTTGCGTGAAGTGCCTGGCGGCAAGCGTGCGTTGGGCGACAAGCGGGTTGGCCGCTACGAAAACATCGACGTGCAATTGGAGCCCGGCTGGACGTATTACCTGGCCACCGACGGCTTCCTGGACCAGGCGGGCGGCGAGCACGGGTTTGGCTTTGGCAATACCCGTTTCGCGGAAATGCTCAAGAGACACGCGCGCCGGCCGTTAACTGAACAGGCCGCCGCGTTTTCGCAGGCGCTGGCTGAATACCAGGGTGGCCGTCCGCAACGTGACGACATCACCCTGTTGTCTTTCCGTTTCGAATAATCGTTATCAGGGCGGTAACCCCTATGAATGCCTCCGATCTCTACGCGCTGGGTGAACGGTTCAACCAGAACCGGACCCTGCTCTGCTTTAACGGGCCGATCTCCCGCAGCCTGATCGAGGAAATCGGCAACGCGCTCAAGAATTACCTGAATGCGGAACATGCGCGCCCGGCGGAAGCCATGGACGTCTTTTCGGTCTATATCGAAATGATCCAGAACATCCGCCAGTACGCCGCCGCCAATGGCGATGCCGAGGCCAGCGCCACGGTCGTCATCGGCCGCCGCGACGAAAGCCGCTACGTGGTGTCGGCGGGCAACCTCGTCAAGGCGGACGATGGCCACGCGCTGGTCACCCGCATCCGCGAGCTTGCCGCGCTGGACAAGGCGGCGTTGAAGGCCGAATACAAGACACAGTTGCACAAGCCGCGTGCCCAGGGCGTGGCCTCGGGCGCGGGCTTGGGCTTGATCGATATCGCGCGGCGCGCCGGCGCTCCGCTGGAAGCCAGCCTGACGCCCACCGCGCACGAAGGCATGGCGTTCTTCAGCCTGAGCGTCGTGATCTGAAGGCTCCGCGCGCATCAAAGAATCATTTTCGGAGTATCTGATGAAAGACCTGAACATTCCCGGGACGCAGTCCACGCCCGCCATTACCGCCGACGCCGCCGCCGGCGTGCTGGCGATGCGCGGCGACTCCTATCCCGAGAATTCCTTTGAACTGTTCGGCCCGGTCATTGAATGGGTTGAAGCCTATCTGCTGGGGACGGCCGCGCCGCTGAACCTGGAACTGGAACTGCTGTATCTCAACACCAGCAGCATCAAGTCCATCATGGACATCTTTGACCAGCTCGAAGCCGCTCATTGCACAGGCCGCGAAGTCAGCGTCACCTGGTTCTACGACAAGCGCAACGAACGGGTCGGAGAGCTGGCCGAGGAATTCAAGGAAGACTGCACCTTTCCGTTCTCGGTGGTTGGCCGCGAATGAAGCCGGGCGCCGCCGACCTGGATCGCCGCATCACCGAGCTGCTGGCTGACCCCGCCCATGCCGGACACCCGCTGCGCGAAGCGCTGGAGGCGCTGTGGCGGCATACGGCGGACCAGATGACGCGGATTCAGCGCATCACCCAGTTGTCGGACGCCTATCAATCCATGGCGCACGAGCGTGAGCTGGGGCTGTGCGACCAGTTCGACCGCCAACTGCGGCGGCTGACGCGCATTGCGCGCATCTCCGACCACTACCAGAACATGATGCGCGACCTGAACACGGCGCTTGCGGAAACGTCCAGCCGCGACCCCTTGACCGGCTTGCTCAACCGGCGCGCGTTGATGGACATGATCAAGCAGGAAGTCGAGCGCGCCGCGCGCAGCGGAGAGAGCTTTGTGGTGGCCATGCTGGACGTGGATCACTTCAAGGCGGTCAACGACCGTTATGGCCACGAAACCGGCGACCGCGCCTTGGTCGAACTGGCGGGCGTGCTGGGCGAAAGCCTGCGTGAATACGATATGTGCGGCCGTTGGGGCGGCGAGGAGTTCCTGGTGATGCTGCCCAACACCCAACCCGAAGCCGCCCAGGGCGTCATGGACCGGCTGGTCGGCGCGGTGCGCGGGCTGGTGGTGGCGGCGGGCGAAAACGACGTATTGAGGCTGACGGTCAGCATCGGCATGGCGCATCACCAGTTGGGTGAAACCTTCTCGGAGACGCTGAGCCGCGCGGACCAGGCGCTGTATCTGGCCAAGCAGGACGGACGCGATCGCGTCGCCCTTGGTTTTCCCAAGCGCTGAATGAAACCGGAACCGCTGTATTCCGGTATGGAGCCCCTTATGCTTGACACTCAAGCAAGCGTTTCAAGCGCGGGCCCCCAGGGCGCCGCGTGGCAGGCCGACAATTATCTGGCGTCGATGGACCGGGCGCTGTTGCTGTTCGATTTCGATGTGGACGGCGCGCTGCTGAACGCCAATGCCAATTTCCTGGCGGCCGTGGGGTACACCCGTGAAGAGGCCTTGTTGCTGCGTCATGACATGCTGTGCGACAGCATGGACGAAGGCAAGGGCATCGCCAGCGGCGAACAGGTGTGGGCCCGGCTGCGTCGTGGCGAACACTTTTCGGGCACCTGCCGCTACCGCATGAAAGATGGCGGCAGCCTGTGGATCGAAGCCACCTATCTGCCCTTGCCCGCCGATGATGGCGTGACTGCCCGCGTGTCGGTGGTGTCGCGCAAATCCATCGCCGACGCCGAACGCCAGGAAGAGATCCGCCTGCTGCTGCTGGGCATCAACGAAACCGGCAACGCGGTCGCGGTATCCGGCTGTGATGGCCGCATCGTCTACGTGAACGATGGCTTCCAGCGCATGCTGGGCTTTGCGCGCGGCGACGCGCTGCACCAGGAACTGGGCGAACTGCTGGCCGGCGGCCGCCCCGATGGCGGCACCCGCGAAGAGCTGGACCGCCGCATCGCCTGCCGCGAAGGCTTCCATAAAGACGTGCTGGTCTATGACCGCTGCGGCAAGCCGCTGTGGGTGTCGGTCATGGCCAATTCCGTCTTCGATGACCGGGGCACGCTGGTCAATATCGTCGACGTGCTGACCGACATTACGCCGACCAAGGTGCATGAGGTATTGCAGCGCCGCGTGCTGCAAGCCATGGTCAACGAGGCCTCGGTGGTCGAGGTCATGAACATGGTGTGCCGCGAGGTCGAGCGCCTGGCACCCGAAGTGGCCGCCACGGTCTTGCGCGTGGACGATACGGGCCATTTGCGGCACCTGGCCGCGCCCAGCATTCCGGAGGCCTATTCAAACGCGCTGGACGGCGTGAAGATCGGACCGCAAGTGGGCGCTTGCGGCACGTCCGCCTTCCTGGGCCGCCCGGTCATCGTGCCGGACATCGCCACCGACCCGCTGTGGGACGATTACCGCCATCTGCCCTTGCCGGACGACATCAAGGCGTGCTGGTCGTCGCCCATCAAGTCCAGCGACGGCAGGGTGATCGGCACCTTCGGGTTCTATTTCCGCGAACGCCGCCTGCCCGACGATTTCCATCATCGCCTGGTCGATGTGTGCGTGTACTTGTGCGCGCTGGCGTTGGAACGCGAGGAAGCGCGCGCCCGCATCCGCCAGTTGGCGTTCTACGACGAACTGACGGGCTTGCCCAACCGCAACCTGCTGCTGGCGCAAGCCGAGCAGGCTATCGCGCGCGCCGAGCCGGAACGCAAGCGCGTGGCGGTACTGTTCCTGGACCTGGACCGTTTCAAGCAGGTCAACGACACACTGGGCCATCCCGTGGGCGACGCGCTGCTGCGTGACGTGGCGCAACGCCTGCGCCGCCTGGCGCGCGCCTCGGACATCGTCGGTCGATTGTCCGGCGACGAGTTCGTGATGCTGATGCCGGACTTTGAACATGGCCGCCTGACCGCGGCCGCTGAACATGTGCTGGTGGCGCTGGCCCAGCCGTTCTCGGTGGGCGGCATTACCTTGAACCCGTCGGTCAGCATCGGCATCAGCGTGTTCCCGGAAAACGGGCGCGACATGGATACCTTGCTGCGCCACGCCGACATGGCCATGTACCAGGCCAAGACGGCGGGCCGCAACCGCATCTCGTTCTTCAGCGCCGAGATGAACCGCCAGGCGCAAGAACGCCTGGCCCTGGAAGCCGCGCTGCGCGATGCGCTGGAAGCCAAGGCGTTGCGCTTGCACTATCAGCCGCAAGTTGGCTTGAAGAATGGCAGCCTGTACGGGGTGGAGGCGCTGGCCCGCTGGCGTCATCCCACGCTGGGCGATATTTCACCGGTGCGCTTCGTGCCGCTGGCCGAGGAATGCGGGCTGATCGGCGACCTGGGCGACTGGGCGCTGCGCGAGGCGTGTTCGCAACTGGCTATCTGGCGCAACAACGGCCTGCGGGTGCCGTCGGTGTCGGTGAACCTGTCGGCGACGAATTTCCACAACCTGAACCTGCCGCGGATGATTGCGGCGACCCTGGCCGAGTTCGGTTTGGCGCCGGCGGATTTGATGCTGGAGATTACCGAAGGCGTGGTGCTGGACGCCACGGCCGGCACGCTGCGCACCATTGCCGAGTTGCATCGGCTGGGGGTGCGGCTGTCGATGGACGACTTCGGCACCGGGTATTCCAGCCTGGGGCATTTGCGACGCTTGATCGTGGATGAATTGAAACTGGACCGCAGTTTCGTGCAGGGGCTGGAAAGCGACGATGCGGCGCGGGCCCTGACTAGCGCCGTCATAAGGATTGGGGAAAGTCTGAGCCTGCCGGTGGTGGCGGAAGGGGTTGAGAACGAGGAGCAGCGCAGGTTCTTGATCGAGCAGGGCTGCGCGGCGGGACAGGGGTTCCTGTTTTCGCCGCCGTTGCCGGCGGAGGAATTGGAGGAGTGGCTGCGGGGCAGGTAGGTGGTAAGCGCCACAACGATCCTACGTGGCCGCGTCGGGCGGGGTTTTGGTTCTGGGCACCGCTGATGGGTTTGCGCGCTGGGGGCTGTTGTTCTTCTCTTCATGTGTGCGCGCCACACCCATCCTACGTGGCCGCGTCACACGGTGCTTCGGTTCTGGCACCGCTGATGGGTTCGCGCGCTGGGGGCTGTTGTTCTTCTCTTCATGTGTGCGCGCCACACCCATCCTACGTGGCCGCGTCGGGCGGGGGTTCGGTTCTGGGCACCGCTGATGGGTTTGCGCGCTGGGGGCTGTTGTTCTTCTCTTCATGTGTGCGCGCCACACCCATCCTACGTGGCCGCGTCGGGCGGGGTTTCGGTTCTGGCACCGCTGATGGGTTCGCGCGCTGGGGGCTGTTGTTCTTCTCTTCATGTGTGCGCGCCACACCCATCCTACGTGGCCGCGTCGGGCGGGGTTTCGGTTCTGGGCACCGCTGATGGGTTTGCGCGCTGTGGGCTGTTGTTCTTCTCTTCATGTGTGCGCGCTACACCCATCCTACGGGCGCCGGTCCGGCTCACGTAGGATGGGTGAAGTGCGGGAAGGCCGCCCCGCGAATTCCGATGCCCAGCGCACGTAACCCATCTCTTCCCCCGCCACCAAAGCGTCCCCCATTTCACCCCCCCTAATAGCTTTCCCCCATTTGCGAAGCCCCCGCTTCGGGTATATATTTCAAGCCTAAACTATCCAGACCTAAATATCCGCGGCGCCCCGCTCCCGATAAATGAGCGACTGTCGCGTACCTCGGAGCGTTACGGCAATGAAAATAGTCTGCATCGGCGGCGGTCCCGCCGGCCTGTATTTCGGTCTGCTCATGAAACTGCAGAACCCCGCCAACGACGTCACCGTCATCGAACGCAATCGTCCGTATGACACTTTTGGATGGGGCGTGGTGTTCTCCGACGCCACCATGCAGAACCTGCGCGAGGCAGACCCCGTTTCCGCTCAGACCATTGGCGACGCGTTCAACCATTGGGATGACATCGACATCCATTTCAAAGGCCGCAGCATCCGCAGCAGCGGCCACGGCTTTATCGGCATTGGCCGCAAGAAGCTGCTGAACATCCTGCAGGCGCGTTGCGAAGACGTGGGCGTGAAGCTGGTGTTTGAAAACTTCGTCCAGGACGACCAGGCCATCGCCCGCGAATACGACGCCGACCTCGTCATTGCCTCCGACGGCATCAACAGCCAGGTCCGTACCCGCTACGCCGACACCTTCCACCCCGACATCGATCAGCGCCGTTGCCGCTTCGTCTGGCTGGGCACCAAAAAGGTGTTCGACGCCTTCACCTTCGCCTTCGTCCAGACCGAACACGGCTGGTTCCAGGCGCATGCCTACCGCTACGAAGACGGCATGTCGACCTTTATCGTCGAAACGCCCGAGGAAACCTGGCAGGCTGCCGGCATCGAGCAGATGAGCCAGGAAGACGGCATTGCCTACTGCGAAAAGCTGTTCGCGCCCTGGCTGGACGGCAATGCGCTGATCAGCAACGCCACGCACCTGCGCGGGTCCGCCATCTGGATTCGTTTCCCGCGCGTCATCTGCAACACCTGGGTGCACTGGAACACGCTGGACACCGCGCGCGGCCAGCGCCGCGTGCCCGTCGTGCTGATGGGCGATGCCGCGCACACCGCGCACTTCTCGATCGGCTCCGGCACCAAATTGGCGCTTGAGGATTCCATCGAACTCGCGCGCTGCCTGAGCGGCGCCGAAGGCAGTGTGGAAGCGGGCCTGAAGCACTACGAGGAAGTGCGTAGCGTCGAAGTCCTGAAGATTCAGAACGCCGCCCGCAACTCCACCGAATGGTTCGAAAACGTCGAGCGCTACGCCGAACTCGAACCCGAGCAATTCGCCTATTCGCTGCTGACCCGCTCGCAGCGCATCTCGCACGAAAACCTGCGCTTGCGCGACCCGGCCTGGCTGGAAGGCTTTGAGCGCTGGATCGCTGAACGCGCTGGCGCGCCGGCGGCTCCCGGCCAGCGCCCCGCCATCCCGATGCTGACGCCGTACCAGGCGCGCGGCGTGCGGTTGAAGAACCGCATTCTGGTGTCCCCGATGGCCATGTATTCCTGCAACGACGGCGTGCCGGGCGACTTTCACCTGGTGCACCTGGGCGCGCGCGCCATGGGCGGCGCCGGCCTGGTCATGGTGGAAATGACCTGCGTGTCGCCGGACGGCCGCATCACCCCGGGCTGCCCGGGCTTGTGGAACGACGAACAGGCGCAGGCATTTACCCGCATCGTGGATTTTGTGCACGGCAATAGCGACGCCCGCATCGGCGTGCAGCTGGGCCATGCCGGCCGCAAGGGCTCCACGCAACTGGGCTGGCAGAAAATCGATCACCCCCTGGCCGAAGGCAATTGGCCGCTGCTGTCGGCGTCTGCCTTGCCATACATCGAAGGCGTGTCGCAAACGCCGCGCGCCATGACGCGCGCCGACATGGACGACGCGCGCGACAACTTCGTTGCCGCCGCCCGCCGCGCCGAGCAGGCCGGTTTTGACTGGCTGGAACTGCACTGCGCCCACGGCTACCTGCTGTCCAGCTTCATCTCGCCGCTGACCAACCACCGTGACGACGAATACGGCGGCAGCCTGGAAAACCGCCTGCGCTACCCGCTGGAAGTATTCAAGGCCGTGCGCGCCGTCTGGCCCGAAGACAAGCCCATGTCGGTGCGCATTTCCGCCAGCGACTGGGTCGAAGGCGGCATCACCGCCGATGACGCGGTGGAAATCGCGCGCTACTTCAAGGCCGCCGGCGCCGACATGATCGACTGCTCGTCCGGCCAGGTCAGCAAGGAAGAAAAGCCCGTCTACGGCCGCATGTTCCAGACCCCGTTCGCCGACCGCGTGCGCAACGAAGCGGGCATCCCCACCATTGCGGTGGGCGCCATCTTCGAAGCCGACCACGCCAACGCCATCATCGCGTCGGGCCGTGCCGACCTCTGCGCGCTGGCGCGTCCCCACTTGGCCGACGCTTCCTGGACGCTGCGCGAAGCCGCCCGCGTGGGCTACCGTGACGTGGCCTGGCCCAGCCAGTATTTCGCGGGCAAGCGCCAACTGGAAACGAACTTCGAACGCGCCGCCGCCATGGCGCAACTGGACATCAAATGACGAGTCTTGCGCAACCCTTGGCCGGACGCCACGCGCTGGTGACGGGCGGCGCGCGCGGCATCGGGCTGGCCAGCGCGCGGGCGCTGCTGGCGCGCGGCGCGCGCGTCACGCTGCTGGGCCGCGATGGCGCGGCGCTGGATGCCGCCGCCGACAGCCTGGCCAGCCTGGGGCAGGTACAGGCGGTTAGCGCCGACATCGCGGACGAAGCCTCGGTGCGTGCCGCCTTTGCCCAGGCCGAAACCGAATTCGGCCCGGTGCTGGTGCTGGTGAACAACGCCGGCCAAGCCGTCAGCCAACGCTTTGACCGCACCGACGCCGCGCTCTGGCACCAGATGATTGCGGTCAACCTGACCGGCACGTTTCACTGCATCCAGGCCGCGCTGCCCGGCATGCTGCAAGAAAAGTGGGGCCGCGTCATCAACGTGGCCAGCACCGCCGGCCTGATCGGCTACGGCTATGTCAGCGCGTACTGCGCTGCCAAGCACGGCGTGATCGGGCTGACCCGCTCGCTGGCGCTGGAAACGGCGCAAAAGGGCGTCACCGTCAACGCCGTCTGCCCCGGTTATACCGAGACCGACATCGTGCGCGGCGCGGTCGCCAACATCGTGGAAAAGACCGGCATGACGCCGGACGCCGCCCGCGCCAAGCTGGCCGAGCGCAACCCCCAAGGCCGCCTGGTGCAGCCCGAGGAAGTGGCCGAAACCGTGGCCTGGCTGGCGCTGCCGGCCTCTGCCTCGGTCAATGGGCAGGCGATCGCCGTGGACGGCGGCGAAGTGATGACCGGCTGAGCCCGGCGCCCCATCAACCCCTGGATAACGAACGGAGACACCATGAGCACCCAGTCCGAAGAGCACACCATGAAGCACCACAAGCGCCCGCTGGCCGGCTACCCCGCCAAGACGTTCCTGTGGGAGGTGTCGGCCGACGGCAAGATCGGCACGGTGACGCTGAACCGGCCCGAACGCAAGAACCCGTTGACGTTCGATTCCTACGCCGAACTGCGCGACCTGTTCCGCTCGCTGGTGTATGCCACTGATGTGAAGGTGGTGGTGGTGACGGGCGCGGGCGGCAACTTCTGCTCGGGCGGCGATGTGCATGAAATCATCGGGCCGCTGACCAAGATGAGCATGCCCGAACTGCTGGACTTCACTCGCATGACGGGCGATCTGGTCAAGGCCATGCGCGCCTGCCCGCAGCCCATCTTGGCGGCGGTGGACGGCGTGTGCGCGGGCGCGGGCGCCATGGTGGCGCTGGCCGCCGACATGCGCTTGGGCACGCCCGCCGCGCGCACCGCTTTCCTGTTCACCCGCGTGGGCTTGGCCGGCGCCGACATGGGCGCCTGCACCTTGCTGCCGCGCATGATCGGCCAGGGTCGCGCCTCTGAATTGCTGTACACCGGCCGCGCCATGACGGCGGACGAAGGCGCAAGCTGGGGTTTCTTCAACGCGTTGCACGATTCCGCCAAGCTGGCCGAGGCCGCGCAGACGCTGGCCGCGCAACTAGCCGCCGGCCCCACCTTCGCGCACGGCGTCACCAAGAAGCTGTTGCACCAGGAATGGAATATGGGCGTGGACGAGGCCATCGAGGCCGAAGCCGAGGCCCAGGCCATTTGCATGCAGACGCGCGACTTCCACCGCGCCTACGAGGCCTTCGTGGTCAAGCAAAAGCCCGTCTTCGAGGGGAACTGATGATGCGTGATGCAAGCTGGCTGGACTGGCCCTTTTTTGACGACGCGCACCGCAAGCTGGCGCACGAGGTCGACGCCTGGTGCGAAGCGTCCTTGGGCGACGTGGATCATCACGACGCCGACGCGGCCTGCAAGAAACTGGTCAAGGCCATGGGCCAGGCCGGCTGGCTGCGCTATGCGGTCGCGGGCGGCCCGGGCGGAGCCTGGGGCGGCGCGTTGCCGGAAGTCGATTCCCGCGCCGTCTGCATCCTGCGCGAAACCTTCGCCCGCCACGAAGGCCTGGCGGACTTTGCCTTCGCCATGCAGGGCCTGGGCAGCGGCGCCATCTCCTTGATGGGCTCTGACGAACTGCGCCAGCACTACCTGCCGCGCGTGGCGCGCGGTGAAGCCATTGCCGCCTTCGCGCTGTCTGAACCCGACGCGGGCTCGGACGTGGCGGCACTCGCCTGCGAGGCCAAGGCGGATGGTGACCACTACGTGCTGAACGGCGCCAAGACCTGGATTTCCAACGGCGGCATCGCGGACTTCTACGTGGTCTTTGCCCGCACCGGCGAAGCACCGGGCGCGCGCGGCATCAGCGCCTTCGTGGTGGATGCCGATACCCCGGGCTTCGAGGTCAGCGAACGCATCGAACTGATCGCCCCGCATCCGCTGGCCACGATCACCTTCGACCACTGCCGCATTCCGGCCTCGCATCGCCTGGGCGATGCGGGCCAGGGCTTCAAGCTGGCCATGATGACGCTGGATATTTTCCGCGCCTCGGTGGCGGCGGCCGCGCTGGGGTTCGCCCGCCGCGCGCTGGACGAAGGCTTGGCGCGCGCCAAGTCGCGCCGCATGTTCGGCCAGACACTGGCCGACCTGCAATTGACGCAAGCCGCGCTGGGCGACATGGCCACCGCCATCGACGCCTCGGCGCTGTTGACGTATCGCGCCGCGTGGATGCGCGACGTGCAAAAGCTGCGCACCACGCGCGAAGCCGCGATGGCCAAGATGATGGCCACGGAATCGGCGCAGACCGTGATCGACCGCGCCTTGCAGATGTTTGGCGGCGCGGGCGTGGTGTCGGGGATGCCGGTGGAGAAGCTTTACAGGGAAATCAGAGCGCTGCGTATTTACGAAGGCGCCACCGAAGTGCAGAAGTTGATCATCGCCCGTGAACTGCTGAAGGCGTAAAGGGCCATCGAGCTCTCGCCATCAGCACAGCAAACCACACCGCACAAGCAAGGGGAATTTCATGGAAGTATCCGCCCACACCGACACCTTCGCCCGGGACAACCTGCCCCCGGGCGAACAATGGCCTGAATTCCTGCTTGATGGCCCCGACGTGGCCTACCCCAAGCGTTTCAACTGCGCCGTTGAATTGGTGGACGCCATGGCCGAACGCGGCTTTGCCGACCGCGTGGCGCTGCGCTGGCGCGACGGCGACAAGCCCGCCACGATGACCTATCGCGAACTGGCCACGCTGACCAACCGCATTGCGCGCGTGCTGACCGAAGACATGGGTCTGGTCCCCGGCAACCGCCTGCTGCTGCGCGGGCCGAACAACCCGATGATGGCGGCCTCGTGGCTGGCGGCGATCAAGGCGGGTTTGGTGACGGTGCCCACGATGCCGCTGCTGCGCGCCAAGGAACTCAAGCAGATCATCGAGAAGGCCCAGATCCAGGCCGTGCTGTGCGATGCGCGCCTGAAAGAAGAGGCCGGGTTCTGCGTTGAACCTGACCACGAGCATCACTGCCCGCAGTTGACCCAGGTGATGGTCTTCAACGATGCCGCGCCCGATGCGCTGGACGCGTTGGCCGCCGCCAAGCCTGACGATTTCACCGCCTGCGACACCGCTGCCGATGACGTCTGCCTGATCGCCTTTACCAGCGGCACCACGGGTTCGCCCAAGGGCTGCATGCACTTTCATCGCGACGTGCTGGCGATGTGCGACCTGTTCCCCAAGCATGTGATCAAGCCCGGTCCCGACGACATCTTCTGCGGCACGCCGCCGCTGGCGTTCACGTTCGGCCTGGGCGGCCTGCTGTGCTTTCCCTTGCGCGTGGGCGCCAGCACCGTGCTGGCCGAAAAGCTGTCGCCGGAAAGCCTGCTGGAACTGATCCAGGACTTCCGCGCCACCATCGTCTTTACCGCGCCGACGTTCTATCGCCAGATGGCCGCGCTGGTCGGCAAGTTCGATTTGTCTTCGCTGAAGAAAAGCGTGTCGGCGGGCGAGGCGCTGCCGGATGCCACGCGCCAGTTGTGGAAAGAGGCCAGCGGCATCGAAATGATCGACGGCATCGGCGGCACGGAAATGATCCACGTGTTTGTGTCCAGCCCGCCCGAAGCCGTCAAGCGCGGCGCCATCGGCAAGGTCGTACCCGGCTATGTGGCGCAGGTGGTGGACGACGACATGAAGCCCGTGCCCAACGGCACGGTGGGCCGGTTGGCCATCAAGGGCCCCACGGGCTGCCGCTATCTGGCCGACGACCGCCAGCGCCGCTTCGTGCAGCAGGGCTGGAACCTGCCGGGCGACACCTTCATGCAGGACGACGACGGCTACCTGTATTACCAGGCGCGCAACGACGACATGATCGTCTCGGCGGGCTACAACATCGCCGGCCCCGAAGTGGAAGACGCGCTGCTGCGCCACGAAGCCGTGGCGGAATGCGGCGTGGTGGGGGCGCAGGACGACGAGCGCGGCCAGTTGGTCAAGGCCTTCGTGGTGCTCAAGCCGGGCTTTGCGCCCAGCGATGCGCTGGTGGCCGACATGCAGGCGTTCGTGAAAGCCAGCATTGCCCCCTACAAATATCCGCGCGCCATCGAATTCGTGGCGACGCTGCCCCGCACCGAAACCGGCAAGCTGCAACGCTTTGCGTTGCGCCAGATGGCTTGAACCGGTCGTTGAAATAAGTAATCAGGAAATCATCATGTCCGCAGCATTCACCAGCCAGGTAGAAGTCCGCTTCCGTCATTGCGACCCGGCGGGCATTGTCTTCTATCCGCGCTATTTCGAGATGATCAATGACTTTGTCGAGGAATGGTTCGACAAGGGCATGGGCCTGCCGTTTCATGCGCTGCATGTCGATCGGCACATCGGTACGCCGATGGCCTCGGTCACCTGCGATTTCAGCGCGCCCAGCCGCTGGCATGAACGCTTGCGCCAGACGCTTGAAGTACAGCGCATTGGCGGCGCGTCCTTCAAGGCGCTGGTGCGCTTTGAAGGCCCGGACGGACAGTTGCGCTTGTCGGCCACGCTGACGATCGTAACGGTGGATTTACGGACGATGAAGTCCATGCCCATGCCTGCCGACCTGCGGGAACGCATGCAGGCTTATCTGGTTCCCGCGGCGTAAGGCCGCGAGACCACCCTGTCGTTTGTTTTTTATAAATAGGATGAGACGTTATGAAGATTCTGCAACCGCCGGATTGGATGGCGCCCCGGGGCTATTCGAATGGTGTGCTCACCGAAATGACGGTGGGCAGCAAGCTCGTGTTCGTGGGCGGGCAGGTGGGGTGGAATGGGCAGCAGCAATTCGAATCGGATGACCTGGCGGACCAGGTCCGCCAGACGCTGTCGAACATTGTCGCCATCCTGGCCGAAGGCGGCGCCAAGCCCGAACACATCGTGCGGATGACCTGGTACGTCACCGACAAAGAAGCCTATGTGGCCGCGTATCCGGCAATCGGCAAGCACTATCGCGAATTCATCGGCCGGCACTTCCCGGCGATGACGGCGGTGGAAGTGGCTGATCTGGTCGAGGACCGCGCCAAGGTGGAAATCGAAGTGACGGCGGTGGTGCCGGCGGCCTGAGCCGTGCGGGCCATGGCTATACAGCGCCGGGAGCTCTCAGGTCTCCCGGGCGCCTCCTACCCGTGCCCACGCCGCGTCTCGCGCGGCAGTTCTCCAAACCGTTCCCGGTAATACTCCGAGAACCTTCCCAGATGTCCAAACCCCACGCCCAGCGCGACTTCGGTCACGCTGGCGTGGGCGTTCGCCCGCAGCTTCTGCCTGGCCGTGTCCAGCCGCAACGACCGCAGCGCCAGCATGGGCGTGGTGTCGCGGTGTTCCTGGAACAGGCGGGTCAGCGCGGTGGCGCTGGCGCCGGCATGGCGAGCGATGTCCGTCAGTGTCAGCGGGGCCGACAGGTGCTCGCGCATATAGGATTCGGCCAGCGTCAGGCGGCGCGGCAGGTCTTGGGCTTGCCCCGCCTGCGCTTGCCAGCTATTGGGCTGGTTGTACAGCAGGTGCAGCACCAGCGTGTCTTCCAGGTGTTCCAACCAGGCGGCGGGCGGGCGCCGCGCGCCGTCGTCCAGCGTGGGCAGCAGGTGGATCATGCTGGCGACCATGCTGCGCCAGGCCGCGCCCACCGGGTTGTCCAGGCGCAGGGCGGGGTGGAAGTCCAGCGCCAGCGTGGCGGCGTCGCCAAAGGCGCGGCGGCCCATGGCTTCGAGCTTGCCGCGCGGAATCTTCAACAGCAGTTGTTCGCAGCCGGCCTCCCAGTGCAGCCGCACCGGGCGGTTGGGCGCGATGACGGCGGCGCAGTCGGGGTGGGCGTCTACGTGGTCGCTGCCGCATTCGATGCGCGCTCGGCCCCGCAACGGCACTTGCACCAGCATGAAGTCCTGCAGGCGGTCGGGTTCGATGTGGACTTCGGCGCCGTAGCGCAAGGTACAGACCGTTAGCGAGCCGAACCGGCCCCGGTTCAGTTCCGCGTCCACCCGGCCAGCCTTCCAGGTCAGCCGGTGTTCCTTCAGCGCTTCCGACACGCGGGTGCGTGTTTCGTCCTGTTGGGTGGAGCTGAACACGCGCCGCTTGAATAGCGGCGCCAGTTCGAGTCGGGACCAGCCGTGCATGGGTGCCTCCGGGACGGGAACGCTCCCGTATCAGCCGCCCAGAATAAATTAACTGTCCAGGCTTTGGAATTAAGTGAATCCCGGATAAGACTGCGCGTATTCGGATAGAGCGGCGCGTCCGCGAGGCATACGCTAGCCAGCAGGCTCTCCCCGGCAGCTATTGGAGGGCGTCGTCACGGCGCGTAAGCTTGGCGACTTTGATCGGCGGCATGCGTGTACCGACGGCAGACGGGATCTGTCAGCTTTCCGCCAGCGCGGCTGGCGGCAGAATCGAAGGTGGCCCATGAATCGAAATCTCTGGAGCCGGCGCGCGCTGGCGGCGCTGGTCTGTATCTCTGCCGTGGCCAGCGCCTCGGCGGCTGACAAGATCAAGGTAGGCATGCTGACAACGCTGTCCGGCCCGGGTTCCGCGCTGGGCAACGAGATCCGCGACGGCTTCAATCTGGCGCTGCAGCATACGGGCGGCAAGTTGGGCGGGCTGCCCGCCGAGGTCGTGGTGGCCGACGACCAGCAAAAAGCGGACACGGGCCGCCAGGCGGTTGAACGGTTGCTCAAGCGCGACCGCGTGGACGTCATGACGGGCATCGTGTTTTCCAACGTGCTGCTGCCCGTGATGCC
The DNA here is from genome assembly GCF_029637605.1 of Achromobacter spanius. NCBI lineage: Bacteria > Pseudomonadati > Pseudomonadota > Betaproteobacteria > Burkholderiales > Alcaligenaceae > Achromobacter > Achromobacter spanius. The sequence goes on from NZ_CP121261.1 coordinate 5,081,472, forward strand.
GGCGATTTTGCAGTCTGACACCATTTACCTCAGCACCAATACTGGCCCTGAAAACTACGCGGGCGCGGGCTGTAACCCCAACTTCTTCGCGGTGGCCTGGCAGAACGAAGACATTCCCGCCGCCATGGGCAAGTACGCCACGGACCAGGGCTACAAGAGCGTGGCGCTGATCGCGCCCGACTACCCGGGCGGCCGCGAATCGCTAAAGGGTTTCAAACGCCTGTACAAGGGTGGCCTGTCCGAAGAGATCTACACCCAGCTCGGCCAGTTGGACTACGGCGTTGAAATTTCGCGCTTGCGTGCCAGCAAGCCCGATGCGGTCTTCTTCTTCCTGCCCGGCGGCATGGGCGTGAACTTCATCAAGCAGTTCAACGGCGCGGGCCTGTCCAAGGACATCGCGCTCTTGGCGCCGGGCTTCTCGGGCGACGAAGACACCATCGCGGCCGTCGGCGCGCCGATTGCCGGCATGCGCAACACGTCGCAATGGGCGGCTGACCTGGACAACCCCGCCAACCGCAAATTCGTCGAAGACTTCAAGAAGACCTACAAGCGCACGCCCACGCTGTACGCCTCGCAAGGCTATGACGCTGCCATGCTGCTGGACAGCGCCGTGCGCCAAACGGGCGGCAAGCTTGACGCCGACGCGCTGCGTCCGGCACTGCGACGCGCGGATTTCAAATCGGTGCGGGGCGACTTCAAATTCAACCGCAACCAATACCCCATCCAGAACTACTACCTGCGCGTCGTGGAAGCGGGCGCGGACGGCAAGCTGGCCAACAAGCTGTCGGGCACGGTGCTGACCCAGTACCAGGACCCGTTTGCCGCCACCTGCCAGATGAAATAGGCGGCCGGCCACGCAACAGGCATCTTGCGACACGTACTACGCAATACAGGAGAACCGAATGACTCAACAAATCACGACGCGCGAGGTGACCATTCCCTCGCACGATGGCAAGACATTCAGCGCCTATCTGGCCGTGCCCGCCTCGGGCCATGGCCCCGGGCTGGTGCTGTGCCAGGAAATCTTCGGCGTGAATGACTTCATGCGCCGCGCCGCGCAGTTGCTGGCTGAAGAGGGCTATGTAGTGCTGGTGCCCGACCTGTTCTGGCGCCAGCAGCCCGGCATTCAGCTGACCGACGGGCCTGCCGACATGCCGCGCGCGTTCGAGCTTTACAAAGGCTTTGACGTTGAGCAGGGCCTGAAAGACATCGCGTCCACTATCGCCGCGCTGCGCGAAATGCCCGAGCAACAGGGTGGCGTTGGCGTGCTGGGCTACTGCCTGGGCGGCAAGCTGGCCTACCTGGCCGCCTGCCGTACCGACGTGGACGTGGCCGTGGGCTATTACGGTGTCGGCATCGAAGAGAGCCTGGACGAAGCGGCCAACTTGCGCGGGCGCCTGGTGCTGCACATTGCCGAGCAGGACGGCTTCTGTCCGCCCGCTGCGCGCCAGCGCATCCTGGATGCACTGGGCGGCAAACCTGGTGTGGAACTGTATGTGTACCCTGGCATGGACCATGCCTTCGCCCGCACGGGTGGCGAGCACTACGACAAACCGTCGGCACTGATGGCGCACCAGCGCAGCATGGCGGCGTTGCAACGCGCCATCGGCCCCGAGTTCGATTATTCGTACTTGTGGGACAAGCACTGCGAATACGAATTCGGCACGCGCGACGTGGCCGCCACCATGGCCACGATGGTGGCCGAACCCTACGTGAACCACATCCCCACCATGACGGGCGGCGTGGGCCACAAGGAACTGTCGCGCTTCTACCAGCACCATTTCGTCAACGGCAACCCGCCCGACACGCGGCTGGTTCCGCTGTCGCGCACGGTGGGCGCCACGCAGATCGTGGACGAACTGCTGTTCTGCTTCACACACACCACCGAGATCGACTGGATGCTGCCCGGCGTGGCGCCCACGGGCCGGACGGTTGAGATTCCGCTGATCGCTGTCGTGAAGTTCCGGGGCGACAAGCTCTACCACGAGCACATCTATTGGGACCAGGCCAGCGTGCTGGTGCAGGTGGGCCTCTTGGACCCCGCCGGGTTGCCGGTGGCCGGCCGCGAAACCGCCGCCAAGCTGCTGGACGAAACCCTGCCGTCGAACACGTTGATGGCGCGCTGGAAAGACAGCGAGAACAAGTAGGAGCACCCCATGTCTTACACCGACCAACAACTGGCCGCGATGGTGCGTGGCGACAGCGTGCATCGCGGCGTCTACACCGACCCGGCCATCTTCGACCTGGAAATGCAGCGCATCTATGGCCGCGCCTGGATCTACGTGGGCCATGAAAGCCAGGTGCCCAAGACGGGTGACTATCACACCACCCGCGTGGGCGACCAGGACGTGCTGATGGTGCGCGCGTCCGACGGCCGCGTGCACGTGCTGTACAACCGCTGCCCGCACAAGGGCGCCAAGGTGGTGGCGGATGGCGAAGGCTGCGTGGGCAAGTTCTTCCGCTGCCCGTATCACGCCTGGACCTTCAAGCTGGATGGCAGCCATCTGGGCGTGCCGCTCAAGCAGGGCCTGGAAGGCACGTCGTATGACCCCACCGACCCGAGTTTTTCGATGCGCCGGCTGGCGCGCGTGGAAAGCTATCGCGGTTTTGTGTTCGCCAGCCAGGCCAAGGCAGGCCCGGCGCTGGTCGACTTCCTGGGCGGCGTGCGCTCGTCCATCGACAACCTGTGCGACCGCTCGCCGGTGGGCGAAGTGGAAGTGGCGGGCGGTATCTTCCGCGTGATGCAACGGTCGAACTGGAAGGTGTTCTACGAGAACCTGCACGACACGATGCACGCCCGCGTCACGCATGAATCGTCCTACGCCGCCGCGCGCGATGAAGCCAAGGAAATGGGCGAAATGCCGCTTGAGCTGCACATCATGGACGGCAACGGCGAGCCCTACGAATTCTGGGAAAAGCTGGAGCTGCGCGCCTACGAAAACGGCCACGGCTATATGGAAGGCATTTTCAACCCGGGCGCCGCCGAACGCGACCCCGTCTCGCGCGCGCACTTTGAAACGCTGGCCGCCGCCTACGGCGAGGAACGCGCCCGCGAGATCCTGGGCATGAACCGCCACAACACGGTCATCTATGGCAGCGGTTCGCCGCATACGGTGTTCCAGCAGTTCCGCGTGATCCGCCCGATTGCCGTGGATCGCACGCTGATCGAGATCCAGACCTTTCGCTGCAAGGGCGCGCCCGACGGCGTGTTCAAGCGCGCGATGCTGTATGCCAACGTCATCAACTCGCCGTCGTCCAACGTCATGCCTGACGACATCGAGCTCTACAACCGCTGCCAGGAAGGCAACGCCACGCGCGGCGGCGAATGGGTCAGCATGCACCGCTACCATGGCAGTGACCGCAGCGACGCGGACGGCATGGTGTCCGTCAACGGCACCAGCGAACTGCCCATGCGCAACCAGTTCCACGCATGGAAGACCTATATGGAAGCCGGCGCGGCGTCGAACGCGCCCGCCACGGGAGAAGGCGCATGCTGCTAGACCTGGATTTCGATGTCGGTACCCTGGAGCTGTCGCCTGCCGATGTGCCCGCCGACGCCTACCACCGCATTGCGCAATTCCTGTACCGCGAGGCGCGGTTGCTGGACGAGCGACGCTATGACGATTGGCAGGCGCTGTGGACGCAGGACGGCATGTACTGGATGCCGCGCGTGCACGGCCAGCAAAGCCCGTACGACCATATTTCGCTGTTCTGGGAAGACCGCATGCTGCGCGATGTACGCATCCGCCGCCTGGAACACCCGCGCAATTGGTCGCAGCAGCCGCCCACGCGCAGCGTCCGCCTGGTGGGCGGCGTGCAGGTGGAAGGCGTGGACGCGGGTGGCAACCTGGTGGTGCATTCCGCGTTCCAGATGACCGAATGGCGCAAGCGCCAACCTCGCCAACTGGCCGGCCGCTACACGCACAAGCTGGCGGCCGATGGCGATAGCTGGCGCATCCGCATGAAGCGCGTCGACCTCGTCAATTGCGACGACGTGCACGACGTGTTCGAGGTGTTCGTCTGATGACGACGGACACCGCGGTGCTGGCGCTGCACTATCAGAACGACGTGCTGCATCCCGACGGCAAGATCCGCGTCGGGCTGGATGCCGACAAGGGCGCGCGCCAGCGTCTGCTGGACAACGCCGCCGCCTTGCTGGACGCGGCGCGTGCGCAGGCGATGCCCATCGTGCATGTGCGCATCGCCTTCCGCCCGGACTACGCCGACCTGCTGCCCAACTGCGCCATCTTTCGCAACGTGGCCGCCATTGGCGCGGTGCCAGAAGGTCAGTGGGGCAGCGAGTTCTATGACGGCCTGCAGCCCTTGGCCGGCAGCCCGCGCGAGTTCATCGTGAAGCACACCCGCATCAGCGCGTTCTACGGCACGCCGCTGGAAGAAACACTGCGCGTGATTGGCGCGCGCCGGCTGGTGGTGGCGGGCGTGGCCACGCATTCCGTGGTGGAAGGCACGGTGCGCCATGCCGCCGACATTGGTTTTGACGTGATGGTGGCCGAAGACGCCTGCGCGGCCGCCGACCCGGCCGTGCACGAGGCCTCGCTGGCCAGCATGCGCCTGATTGCGCAAACGGGCTCGGTGGCGCAAGCGGTGCGCTGGGCCGCCGCGCCGCACTGATCAAGGACTACTCATGGATTTTTCAGGCTTTCCCGGCTTGGCCGGCAAGACGGCCATCATCACCGGCAGCACGCAGGGCCTGGGCGCCGACATCGCGCGCGGCCTGGCGGCCGCCGGCGCCCACGTGGTGCTGGTGGGACGCAACGCGCAAGCCGGCCAGGCGCTTGAGCAGGAACTGGACGGACGCGCGCTTTTTTGCGAAACCGACATCGGCAGCGACGCGCACATCCAACGTTGCATTGACGCCGCGCTGGCACGCTTTGGCCGCCTGGACATCCTGGTGAACAACGCCTGCCAGTACACGGACCGGGGGTTGGCTTCCTCGCGCGAGGAATGGCACGCGACGCTGGACACGAATCTGGTGTCGGCCGCCATCTTCACGCAGTTGGCCGCGCCGCATCTGCCGCGCGGCGGCGTGGTGGTCAACATGGGCAGCACGGGCGGCAAGTTCGGCGCGGCGGGGCGCGCGCTGTATCCGGCGTCCAAGGCGGCGATGTTGCAGATTACGAAGAACTTCGCGGTGGAACTGGCGCCGGCCGGCGTGCGGGTGCTGGCGGTGTCGCCGGCATGGACCTGGTCGCCGTCGGTGGAACAGTTGTCAGGCGGCTCGCGCGAGGCGGCTGACGCCGTGGGCGCGCACTTTCATCCATTGGGCCGGGTGGGGTCGGGCGAAGAAATCGCCGCCGCCGTGTGCTTCGCGTGTTCGGACGCGGCGTCCTGGATGACGGGGGTGGACATCCCCGTGGACGGCGGCTTTTCCATCCTGGGGCCAGACCGCGGCATTTCGCCGCGCGTGTGGTTCAAGGAATTGGCGCCCTGAGGCGCGGTGCCGGATCGGGGGGGTTCGTAGGGCTATTCAGGGGCGGCCAGGGGATAAGGCGCGGCCTCAGCGTATGACGATCTCGCCTTCCTCCAGCCCGGCCTTGCCGCCGACCTGGTCTTCCAGGAATTCCTGCATCTTGTTGCCCAACTGAATCTTCGTCCCGCTGCAAAAGCGCCGCGTGGCGGCGATGGTGGCGGTGTGCAGCGGTTGCAGGTCGCGCACCAACTGGGATTCTTCTTCGTCCAGCGTCAGCAAGTCGCTGCCCAGCTTCACATGGGTATTGCGGGCACGCTCCACCACGTCGCCGGGGGCGCGCTGCGGGTTGGCCTGCAGGAACATCAGCAGTTGCTCCAGCTTGGCCTTTTCCTCGTTCATCTTCAGGCGCTTGCGGGTCAGTGCCGAGCGCTTGATGTCGGCATGCGGGTCCAGGCCGGCTTGCACCAGCGTGGGAATGCCGGAGGGGGATCCGATGGTGCCGGCGCGCACGGCGTTCAGCGCGCGGATCTGGCCGCCCGTGATGGCGCTTTGCTGCGTGTTGGGCGGGCCGACGTTGACGCTGCCGCCCGCCGCGATGCTGCTCTGGCGGATCTCGCGCTCAACCTCCACATCCTGCCCGGCGCTGATGATGGCGTTTTCAATGAACTTGGCGCGCAGCATGCCGCCACAGACGATGTGGGCCGTGCGCGCGGTGGCGGCGGGGTCTTGCAAGGCTTCAGCCATGCCAATGATGCCGCCCTTGACCGTGACGCTGCCGCCCGCTTCCACCAGCGCCGCCTCAATGGTGCCGTTGACCACCACGTCGCCCGTCACGCGCACTTCCATGGTCGCGGCGATGTCGCCGCGCACCTGCAGCGAGCCTTCAAAGGTGATGTTGCCGGTGGACAGGTTGACCGCATCCACCTCAACCATCGGGTTCACCTGCACACCGTGGCTGACCAGCGTGGGCGTGCCGGCGATGGTCGCGCGCAGCAGCAGCGGGTCTTCCGGGTCCACGGCCACGCCGCTTACGTCCTTGGAGAACGGCGTGTCGGGCAGTTCGTCCGGCAGCACCGGTTCGCCCAGCACGTTGACGCCATCCACGCCCGGCAGGGGCGGGTAGCGGCGCATCAAGGGCGTGCCCGGCGACACCAGCAGCAGGCTGCCGAGATCGCGGTAGTCCACCTGGGCCAGCTCGTCGATTTCCTGCGCGCGCGGCTTCAGGCGGTCCAGCAGGCTTTCAAAACGGGTGGGGGTACCACGGGTGGGCGGCGTGCCTTGGGCGATGACGACGGTGTCGCTGGTTCCCTTTTCCACGGCCTCTGCCAGCGCCTGTTCCTGCACGCCATGCACGATGCCGCGGTCGGCCACGGCCTGGCGCAGCGCGTCCAGCGTAACGGGCTGGCCGCCCCGGGGTGGGTGCAGGGTCAGCAGCGCGGTCATGCGATTGGGGTCGAGTTCCAGCTCGAACGAGCCGTCCACCACCTGTCCCACTGGAAACTGGACCGGCTCGGCGGCGCTGCGGCAGCGGTCGATGAAGGCCAGCACCGCGTGGTTGTCCAGCGCGTCGGCGTTCCAGCCTTGGGCGATGGCGGCGGCGGTCAGGGTTTCCCAACTGGGGATGTCGGTATTGATGATGGGGGCGGGCTCGACTTCGGTCTCGGCCTCTACGACAGTGGCCCCCACGTCTTCGGCCGCCGCGTCATCGGCCGCCGCGTCATCGGCCGCCACATCTATGTCCGTGTCGGATTCCCGGGCATCGTCGCCGCGCTTGCCGTGTTCGGCTTCGCTGGCGGGCAGGGCTGCGGGGTCAGGGTCGGGGGTCGGGTCGGGATCTGGGCGTGGCGGGGGCGTATAAATTGCCGACAGGACGTTGGTGCCGGCGTCCAGCACCAGCTGCAACGTGTTTTCTGCGTCCATCTTTGCCTCTCCCTGCCCGGCACGGGCGGCCAGGTTCATTCATTTGGTAAATAACGGAAATATTGCGACATATTAGCCCAGTCGTCCGCCGTATGCCCTAGGTAAGACCCCGAAGTTTTCGAAGTTTCCCGGGCGCGATCAGGCAAAGCGAGGACTAGGGCGTAGGGGCGAGCGACAAACCGGGTTGATCGCCGCAGCATAGGGGCTCGCCAACGCGTCTTCGGACGCCGCCGGAGCCCCAAACCATGGACCCTCGACACCGACGTTACCCGCCTGTCTTTTGCGCCTTGCTGGCGCGCGTCGGCGGCATGGCGGTGCTGATGGCCCTGGCCGTGGGTGCTCTGGCGCTGGCGCCCGCAAGCCCAGCCCAGGCCGCCGAGGTCTACCGCTACAAAGACCCCTACGGCGTCTGGCGCGTCATGAAAGTACCCACGGGCTACGCCAAGCATTACAAACGGGCCCAGGCGCGCACGGCTTGGCGCCGCAATACCACCAAGGTCTGTCTGGAATGCGCGCCGAAGCAGGGTGATGGCGCGCGCATGGCGACGTTGGCGCCGACGTCCCGGGCGCAGCGCTGGGGCGAGATCAAGCTGCCCACCGTGCATGATGGCCTGATCGAGCGCGCGGCCAAGGATTCCGGCGTGGACCGGGCCTTGCTGACGGCCGTCATCGCCATCGAGTCGGGGTTTCGCAGCGACGCGCGCTCGCCCAAGGGCGCGCTGGGGCTGATGCAGCTGATGCCGGCTACGGCGGCGGCGGTGCTGGCGGTGGACGATATTGAACGCGCGCTGGTGGACCCGGCCACCAATGTGAAGGCAGGTTCACGCCATTTGCGCCGGCTGATCGACCAATACCCCGGCAGGCTGGACCTGGCGCTGGCGGCGTACAACGCGGGCGAGGGGGCGGTGCGCAAATACGATGCGGTGCCGCCGTATGCCGAAACCCAGGCGTATGTCAGGGACGTGACCGCCCTGTACGAGCAATACAAGACGCCCTGAGCAGGGCGTCTTGATGGGTGTGATTTCGATGGGGCCCCTGAACAGGGGCCCCAGCCGCTTACATCGCGGCGAAGACCTTCTCGGCGATGTTCAGCGTGGACGTGATCACCGCGTCGTCGTGCGTGGCCGACACGAAGCCTGCTTCGAACGCGGACGGCGCGAAGTGCACGCCGTGGTCCAGCATGGCATGGAAAAAGCGGTTGAACGCCGCCGTGTCGCACTTGGAGACCTCGGCGAACGAGGTGGGCACCGTGTTGCTGAAGTAAATGCCGAACATGCCGCCCACTGAATCGGCCGAAAAGGCCAGGCCGGCGGCATGGGCGCGTTCCTGCAACCCCTGGGCCAGCTTGGCGGTTTGCGCCGACAGCTTGTCGTAGAAGCCGGGCGCGGCGATCAGGCGCAGCGTGGCCAGGCCCGCCGCCACGGCCACCGGGTTGCCGGACAAGGTGCCGGCCTGGTACACGCCGCCCAGCGGGGCGATGTGCTTCATGACTTCAGCGCTGCCGCCGAAAGCGCCTACCGGCATGCCGCCGCCAATCACTTTGGCCAGCGTGGTGATGTCCGGCTTCACGCCGGTCAGCCCCTGCACGCCTTGCGGCCCCACGCGGAAACCCGTCATCACTTCGTCAAAAATCAGCAGCGCGCCGTGCTGCGTGCAAACTTCGCGCAGGCCTTCCAGGAAGCCGGCCGTGGGCTTGATCAGGTTCATGTTGCCGGCCACCGGCTCCACGATGATGCAGGCGATGTCGGCGCCGTGCTGGGCAAAGGCCTCGCGCACCGCGTCCAGGTTGTTGTATTCCAGGGTCAGCGTGTGCGACACGAATTCGGGCGGCACGCCAGCCGAGCTGGGGTTGCCGAAGGTCAGCAGGCCGGAGCCCGCCTTGACCAGCAGGCTGTCGGAATGGCCGTGATAGCAACCTTCGAACTTCACGATCTTGGCGCGGCCGGTGGCGCCACGGGCCAGGCGGATTGCCGTCATGGTGGCTTCGGTGCCTGAACTTACCAGGCGCACCTGCTCCAGCGACGGCAGGCGCGAGATCAACACTTCGGCCAGTTCGATTTCGGCTTCGGTGGGGGCACCGAACGACAGGCCGTTGACGGCGGCTTCCTGCACCGCGCGCACCACGTCGGGATGCGAATGGCCCAGGATGGCGGGGCCCCAGGAGCCCACGTAATCGATGTACTGCTTGTCGTCCGCGTCCCAAACGTACGGGCCTTGCGCGCGCTTGATGAAGCGCGGCGTGCCGCCCACGGAGCGGAAAGCGCGCACGGGCGAGTTGACGCCGCCGGGGATGCTGCGGCAGGCGCGTTCGAAAAGCTGTTCGTTACGGGACATGGCGTTCAAGGCTTGCGTAGAGGGTTGACGGAATAGGGCGCGGAGCAGGCCGTTGCGGCGGCGCGAATGCTGGGCGCTTCGAAAAGGGCGGTGATGACGGCGATGGCGTCGGCGCCCGCCTGGGCCACCAGCCGTGCGTTGTCGGGCGTGATGCCGCCAATGGCCACCACGGCGGGGCGGGGCGCATCGCGCTCGTCGACCAGGCGGCGGGCTTCGGTCAGCACCGACAGCGGCGCGCGCACGGTGTCCGGTTTGACGGTGGACGCGAACATGGCGCCGAAGGCGATGTAGTCGGCGCCCGCGTCCAGCAGTTCGCGGGCGCGCGTCAGGTCGTCGTAGCTGGAGCCGCCCAGGATCAGGTCGGGGCCGGCCTCGGCGCGGATGCGCGCCAGGCTTTCGTCGTCGCGGCCCACGTGCGCGCCGTCGGCGCCGACGTCAAGCGCCAGGCGCCAGTCGTCATTGATCAGGAACACCACGCCCAGCTCGCGGCACAGCGGCGCCAACGCGCGAGCCTGTTCGGCGCGCACGGCGTTGGGCACGTTCTTGCGCCGCAATTGCAGGGAACGCATGCCGCCCTCGGCGGCCTTGCGCACGGCTTGCAAGAGGCGGTCGGTGTCGTCCCATTCAGGCGTGACGCCATACAGGCCGGCAGGAAAGCGCAAGGGTTTCATTGCGGTTGGATCCGGTTGGGAATGCGCCGGCCCATGCCGGGCAGGAAGCTGGCCGCGACCGACGCATCGGCATGCGCCAGGCCTTGGCGCACGGCCTCGGGCATGTCGAGCCCGCGCGCCAGCATGGCGGTGATGGCGGTGGCGGCCAGGCCGCCTGCATCGCCGTTGCGGTCGGGCGGCGTCTGCCAGGGCCAGGTGTGGGTCTGGCCGTTGGGGCCCAGCAACACGTTGGCAAAATGGCCGGGCCGCTGCGGGCTGCCCAGCACCAGCACCCACTGCGCGCCCGCCGCCACCAGGGCGTGCATGGGTGAAGGTGCGTCCCCGATATCGATGTCGCCGTCGGCATGCCATTGCGCCAGGCGCAGATGCTCGATGATCACCAGATCCGTCTGCGGCAGCACCAGTTCAAGCGTGGCGGCCAGGAGGTCATCGGCGTCGTCTTCATCGGCCGCGTCGGTCGGCAGCGGGGCACGCTGGCCCAGGTGCAGCACCAGCGGCACCTGGCTGTAGTCAGCCGCGACCTGGGCCGCCACACTGGCAGTTTCAGCGGTGTATAGTCCGCCCACCTTGATGGCCTGCACGGGCATGTCTTCCAGCAGGCAGCGTGCCTGGTCGTCCAGCAGGTCGGGCGAAACGGGATGGATTTCTTCGATGCCGGCAGTGTCCTGCACGGTCAGCGCGGTCACGGCCGCCAGGCCATGACAGCCCAGGCGGGCGCAGGTGACGGCGTCAGCGGGCAAGCCGTCGGATCCCGAGGGATCGAACGGGCCGAAGACCAAAACGAGAGGGGGGGTAACGGGGGCCACGTAGACAGCGCTTGAGCTTTGAGCGGAGTACCCGGATTCATTTTGAGGTGAATCAGGGGAACCCCTATTGGGTTTCGGTAAGATTGTCCCCATTCTAATGGAAGCCCCCCACCTTTGCCCCGCCGCGGGGAACCGGGTGGGGTTTTGATGTAAGAGAGAACTATGCGTACTTGGATGTGTCTGATTTGTGGCTGGGTCTATGACGAAGAGGCCGGCCTCCCCGACGAAGGCATTGCTCCCGGCACCCGCTGGGAAGACGTGCCGCCGAACTGGGTCTGTCCCGAATGCGGCGCCCGCAAAGAGGACTTTGAATTGATGGAAATCTGAACCCGACCCGCTGACCCATTCCGCCAGGGCTCGTAAGATGGGGCATGACCCCATCCCACGTAACCGAAGACGGTCTGCCGCCAGGCAAGACGGCCACGCTCGCGTGTGCGACGTCCACGGTTCTTTCAGACTACCCAAAGGGGTTGCCATGACGGAAAAACATCACGAATCCGCCGCATCGCAGGCGGCCAACTTTGCCAACCAGTTCCTGATCGCCATGCCCGGCATGGTCGAAGGCAGCCTGGCCGGCTCGGTCATCTACGTGTGCGAACACACCGAACGCGGCGCGCTGGGCCTGGTCATCAACCGGCCCACCGACCTGACCCTGGGCACCTTGTTCGAGCGCATCGAATTGACGCTTGAAATCGGCCCGGTCAAAGACACGCTGGTTTATTTCGGCGGCCCGGTCCAGACCGACCGCGGCTTCGTGCTGCACGCGCCCGCCGGCGACTACAGTTCCAGCATCAAGATGGGCGCCATGGCGCTGACCACCTCGCGCGATGTGCTGCAAGCCGTGGCCGACGGCAATGGCCCCGCCCGCATGCTCGTCACGCTGGGTTACGCCGGCTGGGGCGCCGGGCAACTGGAAAGCGAAATGGGCCAGAATGCGTGGCTCAACGTGGGCGCCGACGACCACATCATCTTCGACGTACCCGCCGAAGACCGCTACCCCGCCGCGCTCAAGCTGCTGGGCATTGATCCGGTCATGCTGGCGGGCGATGCGGGCCATGCCTGAAGAAACACTGCTTGGGTTCGACTTTGGCGAAAAGAAGATCGGCATCGCCATCGGCAACACCCTGACGCGCCAGGCGCGCCCGCTGGAAATCATATTCAGTGAAATTCGCGATGCGCGCTTTGGCCGCATCGCCGCGTTGTTGCAGGAATGGCAGCCCCATCGCGTGGTGGTGGGGCTGGCGCTGGATGCCGATGGCGGCGAACAGCCCGCCACCGCGCGCTGCCGACGTTTCGCCAATCAATTGCATGGCCGTTTCGGCATCGAGGTCGAGCTGGTGGACGAGCGCGGCTCCAGCATGGAAGCGCAGCGCCTTCTGGGCACGCACGCCGCCGATGACGCGATGGCGGCGGCTGTTATCCTGCAACGATATCTCGACACCCTGCCTGCCGCATAACGCGCATGGCCCGGCCTTTTCTATGCTCAATCCGCAACTTGATCGCCGCGGCGAACTCATTCATCTGCTGACAACGGAAGGGCTGCCCAAGCGCCACGTCGAGCGCCTGCTGGACGCTGCCCGCGCCTGTGCGGCGGCGGGCGATGCCGGTTCCCCAGCAGCCGCCCCGACGCCCCACGCGCACGCCGCGCCATGCCCCGTTTTTCTATCCCTTGACGACGACCTTGCCGACCGCGACGCCTACGCCGCGCTGGCGACCCGGCTGTCGCTCTTGCCCGTGGTGCTGGACCCGCAGGATGAGCAGCACGCGCAAAACGGGCAAAGTGCACAGCGCGCGCAACACCCACAACACGCACAACACGCGCCCGACGTGCACGTCCCGTCCGGTGCGCCAGCCGGCACCGCGCATATGGGCGACGCGCTGGCCGAGACGGTGGCGCGCTTGCAACCCGGCGTGCTGGTGCTGCGCCATGCGGCCAGCGGCGCCGCCCATTGCGCCGCCGCGCACGCCGCGCCGGGCCTGCGCGTTATCAATGCGGGTGACGGTTCGCATGCGGACCCCTTGCCCGCCCTGGCACTGATACAGGCCATGCTGCACGCCAAGCAAGACCTGACGAATCTGGCCGTGACCTTGGTGGGCGATATCCGGCATTCGCGCGTAGCGCGTTCGGTCATCCACGCCATGACGACGCTGGGCGTGCCCGAGGTGCGCGTGGTGGCGCCGCGCACGCTGCTGCCCGAAGGCCTGCCGCAGTTGGGCGTGCGCGAATGCGCGACCCTGCACGACGGGCTGCAAGCGGCCGACGTCATCATCGTGCTGCCCTTGCAGGTGGAACGCATCAGTGGCGCGCTGCTGCCGTCCGCGCGTGAATACGCCCATGCCTATGGCCTGACCCCCGCCACGCTGGCCGGCGCCAAGCCGGATGCGCTGCTCTTGCCCGGCGGCGCGCTGACCCCGGGCGTGGAAGTGGATGGCGACGTGGCCGCCGGCCTGCCGCCCGTGCAGGCGCAATTGGCCGACCTGGAACAACACCTGCGCCTGGCCGCCTTGAGCGTGCTGGCCGGAGATGCCCCATGAGGCTGCATATTGCCAATGGCCGCCTGATCGATCCCGCCAATGGGGTGGACGGGCCGCACGACCTTTTTCTGGCTGATGGCCGGGTGGCCGCGGTGGGCGCAGCGCCCGACGGCTTCCATGCCGATCGTGTGCTGGACGCAACCGGCCTGGCGGTATTGCCCGGCCTGGTGGACCTGTCCGCGCGCGTGGCACAGCCTGGCCACGCAACGGGCCTGGCGTTCGCGCCCGCCGAGTTGCGCGCGGCCTTGGCCGGCGGCGTAACTCGGCTGGTGATGCCGCCAGACGCCGCGTCGGATGACGCGCTGGACGAGCCCGGCAAGGTCGACGCCTTGACGCGCCAGATGGAAGCCGGCCAACCCCGCATCCATCCGCTGGGCGCGATGACGGTGGGTCTGGCGGGCGAGACGCTGACGGAAATGGGCCTGCTCGCGCAAGCCGGTTGCCTGGCCTATGCGCAAGGCGAGCACGGCATCGCGGACACGCGCGTGCTGTGGGGCGCGATGCGCTATGCCAGCGGGCTGGGCTACACGCTGTGGCTGCGTCCGCAGGACCCCTGGCTGGCCCAGGGCGCCGTTGCCGCCAGCGGCGCGTACGCCGAACGCCTGGGCCTGGAAGGCCTGCCACCGCAAGCCGAGACGGTGGCCCTGAACACCATCTTCGAACTGCAACGGGCCACCGGCGCGCGCGTGCACCTGACCCGCCTGTCCACCGCGCCCGGGCTGGCACTGCTGCGCGCCGCAAGGCGTGAGGGCCTGGCGGTAACGGCGGACGTGTCAGCGCACAACCTGCACCTGACCGATGTCGATATCGGTTTCTTCGACACGCACTTCCACCTGCAACCGCCGCTGCGCGGCCAGCGCGACCGCGACGCCATCCAGGCGGCGCTGGCCGAAGGGCTGGTCCAGGCGCTGTGTTCGGATCACACACCCGTGGACAAGCACGGCAAGGCGGCGCCGTTTCCCGTGTCCACCCCTGGCGCGACGGCCCTGGAACTGCTGCTGTCGCTGACCTTGAAATGGGCGCGTGACCATCGCGTGCCGCTGGCCGACGCGCTGGCTCGGGTCACGTCGGGGCCGGGTGCGGTACTCAGTGGCATAAGCAGCGGCAACAGCAGTGGCAGCAGCAGCGGCAACAGCAGTGGCACAAGCAGTGGCACAAGCAACCCCGCCGCGCAGGCCGGCCAGTTGGGCGTGGGCGCGCCCGCCGACGCCTGCCTGGTGGACCTGGATGCCGAATGGCTGGTGACCCCCACGGCGCTGCAAAGCCGCAGCCCGCATACGCCGTTCGCGGGTATGATGCTGCCCGGTCGGGTACGCGCCACCGTGGTCGGTGGCCAACTGGCCTGGGAGACCTCAGTTTGAAACTGCTGCGCTTTGTCTTACGGCTGGCCCTGGTGCTGCCTCTGATTGTGTTTGGCTTGTTTTGCGTGGGGCTGGTCTACCCCTTCATCCGCCCGCGAAGCCGGGCCTGGCTGAACCGCTCGTGGTCGCGCGCGCTGATGGCGGCCTGCGGCGTGAAGGTGACCTTCAAGGGCGACCCGCGCATGAGCGGCCCGGTATTGCTGGTGGCCAACCACGTCTCCTGGATCGATATCTTCGTCCTGAATTCCGCGCGCCCCACGTCGTTTGTGGCCAAGAGCGAGATCCGTAAATGGCCCGTGATCGGCTGGTTGGTGGCGGGCGCGGGCACGCTCTTCATCGAACGCGGCCAACGCCACGCGGTACACGCCATGGGCGAAGCCATGCAAGCCCGCTTCAAGCTGGGCGACGCGGTCGGGCTGTTTCCAGAAGGCACGACGACGGAAGGCTTCGACCTGCTTCCCTTCCACGCCAGCCTGTTCGAACCGGCGCGTTCAGCCGCCGTGGAAATCCAACCCGTGGCCTTGCGGTTCCTGCGCGACGGCAAGCGCGACGGCTTCGCGGCGTTTGTCGGCGAAGAAAGCCTGGTGGCCAATCTTTGGCGCGTGCTGGGCGCGACGGGCTTGTCCGTCGAAGTGGTGTTTCTGCCGGTGTTGGCGGCAAGGCATCCGGATGGCAGCTTGCCGACCCGGCTTGAGCTGTCGCATCAGGCGCGCGACGCGATTCTTGGTGCGCTGTAAAGCCAGGGTCTGAAACAGGAGGCTTAAGCTCGGCCTTCCCCCCCTACACCCCGCCGGAAAACTCGCAGCAGCTTTCCGCCAACTCCGCCACGCTTTCACAGAACGCCACGTCCGCGTCGCGGCGGAACATGGCGCTGTAGACCGATTGCGGCGGCGCGGTGCTGGTGCGCGCAATCACCAACTGTTTCTTGCTCACCATGTCCGCGAAATAATCGCGGGGCAGGCAACTGACGCCGAAGCCGGCGGCAGTCAAACCCGCCATGGCGATCAGGCTGTTGATCGTGAAGATATTGCTGTCCGGCGTGTGGGGCCGCAGCCACCCGTCATAGATCATGTTCAAGCCCGACTCGCGGCTTTGGCGCAGCAGCGGCAGGCGCGCGATGTCGGCGGGTGTGTAGATGCGGCTGGCGTCGATCAGGTCAGAGCTGCCCATCCAGGCGAATTCCAGCCGTTGCAGCGCGACGACTTGCAGGTTCGGTTCCGCGAATTCCCCATGCAGGAACGCCATGTCCAACTGCCCCGCCTGCAAGCGCTTGAGCAGGTCCGCGCCCAAGTCGATGTGCGGTTCCAGCGTGATGCGCGGATAGTGCGCGCGCAGCAGGCGGATCAAGGCGGGCAGCCATGTCATGGCCGTGATCTCGGTAATGCCGAAACGGAAGGTGCCGGTCAGCGTGTGCTGGCCTTTTAGCCGCACCAGCAAGCGGTCGCGATGGCCCAGCATGTCTTCGGCAAGCGCATAAACCTCGTGGCCCCGCGCGGTCAGTTCGGCGCGATGGCCCGAGCGGTCGAACAGCGCCACGTTGAAGTCCGCCTCCAGTTCCTGGATGCGCTTGGTGATGGCCGATTGGGTCGTGTGCAGCTTCTGCGCCGACGCGGAAAACGTACCCAGCCGGACGGTCCAGTACAGGGCCTCGATTTGCTTGAACGTCAGCATGCGGGGTACCGCGTCGTAGAGATGTTCATTCCGAAATTTCCGCCTAGGGCTAACCCCTATATTCCAAAAATTGATGAAGCTCGTGGAAATTTAATCCCTTTTTCTGAAAACGAAAAGCTCGCAACATGCCATCTGATTGTTCACCCGGCCAGCCTGCATCCTGAAAAAACCACAGGTTTGCCGGCGGCTACCGACCCAGGAACTGCAGATCGTCATGGCCACTATTCTTACCGGCGCCCGCCAATTGCCGGCTTCCCCCGTTGCTCCCGCCGCCATTCTTGAAGCGCTTGCCGGCATCGTCACGCCCCATCTTAGCGACAACCTGGCGCGCCGCGAGGGCATCTCCGGCCTGCACCGCTACAACGGCAGCGGCAAGCTCGTGGGCACCGCGCTGACGGTCAAGACGCGCCCGGGCGACAACCTGATGATCTACAAGGCCATGGTGCAGATCCAGCCCGGCCACGTGCTGGTGGTGGATGCGGGCGGCGACCTGTCCAACGCCGTGCTTGGCGAAATCATGAAGCGCTACCTGCAAGTGCACGGCTGCGCTGGCGTGGTGGTGGACGGAGCCATCCGCGACGTGGCGGCGTTTGAAGCCGACAGCTTCCCCTGCTATGCGCGCGGCCACATCCATCGCGGCCCCTACAAGGATGGCCCCGGCGAGGTCAACGTGCCCGTGTCGATTGGCGGGCAGGTGATCAACCCCGGCGACATCATCGTGGGCGACGAGGACGGCCTGGTCTGCTTTGCCGCATCCGACGCGGAAAGCCTGATTGCCGCCGCGCACGCGCATGCGGCCAAGGAAGAACGCATCATGGCCGAGATCGCCAAGGGCGATAAGACGCAAAGCTGGATGCAGGCCGCCTTTGCCGCCAAGGGGCTGGCATGAGCGCCGCCGACACCGCCTTCCTGGCCGAACGCGCCCGCGCCATCAAGCCATCGCCCAGCATGGCCGCCAAAACGCGCGTGGACCAGTTGCGCGCCGAGGGCCGCGACATCATCGACTTCACCGTGGGCGAACCCGACCTGCCCACACCCGCGCACATTGTGCAGGCGGGCATCGACGCACTGAACAGCGGCGACATCCGCTACACCGCGTCCGCCGGCGCCAAGCCGCTGCTGGAAGCCGTGCGCGCCAAGTTCCAGCGCGAAAACGGCCTGGACTACGGGCTGGACGAGCTGATCGTCGGCGTGGGCGCCAAGCAGTTGATCTTCACCGCGCTGGCCGCCACCGTGCAGGCCGGCGACGAAGTCATCATTCCCGCGCCGTACTGGGTGTCGTACCCGGACATGGTGCTGGTCAACGATGGCACGCCCGTGGTGCTGGCCTGCCCTGAAGCCGATGGCTTCAAGCTCACGCCACAAGGGCTGGAACAAGCCATCACGCCGCGCACGAAATGGGTGCTGCTGAATACGCCCAGCAATCCCACCGGCGCCATGTACAGCGTGGACGAACTGCGCGCCCTGGGCGAGGTGCTGGCGCGCCATCCCCACGTGTGGGTGATGACGGACGAAATCTATGAACACCTGGCTTACGGCGACGCGCGCCACGCGTCGCCCGCCACAGTGGTGCCGGCGTTGGCCGGCCGCACGCTGACGATCAATGGCGTGTCCAAGGCCTACGCCATGACCGGCTGGCGCCTGGGTTACGCGGGCGGTCCCAAGCCGCTGATCAAGGCCATGGCCACGCTGATCTCGCAAAGCACCAGCTGTGTCAGCGCCATCAGCCAAGCTGCCGCGCGCGTGGCCTTGACCGCCGACCAGCGCTGCGTCAGCGATGCCGCCGCCGTGTTCCACGCGCGCCGCGACCGCATCGTGGCCTTGCTGAACGCGGTGCCGGGCATCCGCTGCCCCGAGCCGCAGGGCGCGTTCTATGTCTATCCGTCGGTTGAAGGCCTGCTGGGCAAGCGCACGCCGGCCGGGCGCGTGCTGCAAAGCGATCTGGACGTGGTGATGTACCTGTTGGACGAGGCCGGTGTTGCCGTGCTGGACGGCGCGGCCTATGGCTTGTCGCCCTACTTGCGGCTGAGCTTCGCCACGTCGATGGAGAACATCGAAGAAGGATGCCGCCGTATCAACAGCGCCTGCGCGGCGCTGCGTTGATCGCTCTTTTTTTTGGCTGTACCCATACCTGGCAGTACCCATACCTATATTCAAGGGGAATTACCATGAAGACCACCATTGCATCTTTCGTTGCCGCCGTCGGCCTGGCCGCCACGCTGGCGCCCGCCGCGCATGCGGACACCGTGCAAGACATCAAGGCGCGCGGCAAATTCATCTGCGGCACCATGGGCACGGCCGAGCCCTTCAGCTTCCAGGACCCGAAGACCCGCGCGGTGGTCGGCTACGAAGTCGATATGTGCCAGGCCGTGGCCGACAGCCTGGGCGTGCCGCTGGAACTGAAGCTGATCGCCGTCGAGGCCCGCATTCCCGAGCTGATCGCCGGCCGCGTCGACGTGGTGGCCGCCAACCTGGGCTGGAGCCCCGACCGCGCGAAGCAGATCGACTATTCGCACCAGCATTTCGTGAGCCTGCAAAAGATCCTGGCGCGCGAGTCCGAGAAAGACGTGAACGCGCCTGCCGACCTGGCGGGCAAGCGCGTGAGCGCCGTGCGCGGATCGTCCTCGGAGCAGGGCGCGCGCAAGAACATCCCGAACGTGGATACGGTGACGTTCAAAGACCCCAGCGGCGCGTTCCTGGCGCTGCAACAGGGCAAGGTCAGCGGCTTTGTTGCGTCGGAAATGATGCTGGTGAAGCTTCAGCAGCAGGCCGCTGGCAGCGCGGTGCCGGTGAAGATTCTGCAACCGGCGCTGTTCGTCGAACCCTGGGGCATGGGCGTGCGCAAGGGTGACACCGCCATGCTGAACCAGGTGAACAAGGTGCTGGACGGCATGGAAGCTTCCGGCCAGGCCACCAAGCTGTTCGACAAGTGGTTCGGCGCGGGCACGCAGTTCAACCTGAAGCGCGACTTCCGCATCGAAGCCATCAAGGGTTGATGCGCGACACGCGCTGGAGCCTCGTTCGATGCACTACGTTTTCGACTTCAGCGCCATTTTCCAAGGCGAGTACCCGGACTGGCTGCTCAGGGGGTTGATCACCACCCTGGCGCTGGCCGGGCTGGCCTGGATTCTGGCGTTCTGCCTGGGCAGCCTGCTGGCGGTGATCCGCCTGACGGGCTCGCCCGTGGCCAATGCGGTGATCGCGGTGTATGTCGCGTTCCACCGCAACGTGCCCATGCTGGTACACATCCTGTTCTGGTACTTCGGCGTGCCGGCGTTGCTGCCGCAAGCCTTAAGTGATTGGCTCAACAGCCACGGCAGTGAATTCATCATGTCGTGCATCGCGATCGGGCTGGTGATGTCGGCCTACATCTGTGAAGACCTGCGCAGCGCCGTGCGCGGCATTCCGCCGGGGCAGGTGGAAGCATCGCGCGCGCTGGGCCTGAGCTTTCTGCGCACCATGCGCTGCGTGGTGCTGCCGCAGGCGTTTCGCATCGCGATCCCGCCGCTGCTGAACCAGACCCTGCTGCTGTTGAAGAACACCAGCCTGGCGATGGCGATCGGCGTGACGGAACTGACGGCGGCGGGGCGCGAGATCGAGAACTACACGTTCCGCACCTTCGAGGCCTATGCAGTGGTGACGGTCATCTATCTGTTGCTGTCGTTCCTGATCATGGGCGGTGGCGCGATCTTGCAACGACGTTATCGTCCGCTGGGGGCGCGCTGAGATGTGGGACATACTGAAAGACAATTGGCTGCTGCTTCTGATCGGGCAGTATCCGCACGGCCCGATAGGCGGGCTGGTCGCCACGCTGGGCCTGGCGGCCATCAGCCTGACGCTGGCCCTGCCTTGCGGCGTGCTGCTGGCGCTGGGCCGCATCAGCCCGTACCGCATCTTCTACTGGCCGTCGTCGGCGGTGGTGTATCTGGTGCGCGGGCTGCCGCTGTTGATGTTCATTTTCTGGGCGTATTTTTTCGTGCCGATCATCATCGGCCGCCCCGTTGCGGGCACGACCACGATGGTGGTGGCGCTGGTCTGCTACGAAAGCGCCTACCTGGCCGAGATCATCCGCGCGGGTATTCAGGCCTTGCCACCGGGGCAGCAAGAGGCCAGCCGGGCGTTGGGCTTGTCGTATATGCAGACGATGCGGCGCGTGATCCTGCCGCAAGCGCTCTACAACATGCTGCCCAGCATGCTGAGCCAGTTCGTGTCGACGGTGAAGGAAACGTCGCTGGCCTATGTGATCAGCGTGCAGGAACTGACCTACGCCGCCAACCAGATCAACAGCGTCTTGCTGACCAAGCCGTTCGAGGTGTTCGGCCTGCTGGCGATGACGTATTTCATTCTGAATTTTGGCCTGAGTTCATTGGTGCACCTGACCGAACGACGTATCGGCAGACGGCGCGCCGGGCTTGGGGCTGTCTCTAAAGTGGTGCCCACATGATCCGATTTTCACAAGTGCAGAAGTGGTACGGCGATTATCAGGCGCTGGCCGACGTGACCGAAGAGGTCAAGCAGGGAGAGGTGGTGGTGGTCTGCGGGCCGTCGGGGTCGGGCAAGTCCACGCTGATTCGTACCGTGAACCGGCTGGAGCCTATCCAGAAGGGCATGATCGAGGTCAATGGCCAGGATATCTATGGTCCGAAGGTGCATCTGGATCAGTTGCGCAGCCACATTGGATTCGTGTTCCAGCAGTTCAACCTGTTCCCGCATTTGTCGGTGCTGGAAAACCTGATGCTGGCGCCGCTGCAACTCAAGCGCGCCAAACGCGCCGAGGCCCGTGAGCGGGCGATGCAGTTGCTGGAAAGGGTAGGCCTGACGCACAAGGCAGAGGCGTATCCGGCGCAGTTGTCGGGCGGGCAGCAGCAACGGGTGGCGATTGCACGGGCTTTGGCGATGAATCCGCCGGTGATGTTGTTCGATGAGCCGACCAGCGCGTTGGACCCGGAGATGGTGGGCGAGGTGCTTCAGGTGATGAAGGGGCTGGCCCGGGACGGGATGACGATGGTGTGCGTGACACACGAGATGGGGTTCGCGCGAGAAGTGGCGGACCGGGTGTGGTTCATGGACGCGGGGCGGATCGTGGAGACGGGGGCGCCGGAGGAGTTTTTCAACCGGCCGGGCACGGTGCGGGCGCAGAAGTTCCTGGCGGAAATTCGGCATTGAGTTTTTTGGCGGGGTGATGGGTTACGCGCGGCTGTGGATGGGGTTTTTTTGGCGGCCCTGCCGCGCTTCACCCATCCTACGGGGACGGTTTGTGTTTGGCGGGGTGATGGGTTACGCGCGGCTGTGGATGGGGTTTTTTTGGCGGCCCTGCCGCGCTTCACCCATCCTACGGGTGGGGCATCGTAGGATGGGTGAAGTGCGAGATGGTCTGCCCGAGAAATGCGGCGCTTGCCGCACGGAACCCATCTGCGACGTCGCGTGAACGCCTATTCCGACAGCGGATCCTGGAACTGCGAACACTTTACCTGCACCAGCTTGCGATCCTGCAAGCGCAGCGCGGTCAGGGAACCGCCCCAGACGCAGCCGGTGTCCAGGCAGATGACATCGGGGCGCTGCAGCAAGCCCAGCGTGGACCAATGGCCGAACACCGTCGTGATGTCGCGCGTGGCGCGGTTGGGGACGTCGAACCAGGGCACCAGGCCCGGAGGCCAGGCGCCGGGGGCAACCTTGGTGGCGAACTCCATGTGACCGTTCGGGGTGCACAGGCGGATGCGTGTCAGCGCGTTGATGATGACGCGCATCCGTTTGCCGCCCTTGTGGTCTTCTTTCCACGTGGCCGGTTCGTTGCCGTACATTTTTTGCAGCGCCTTTTGCCAATTCGGGCCACGCAAGGCGTCCTGCACTTCCCCGGCCAGGGCCAGCGTCTTGGCCACATCCCACTTCGCCAAGGTGCCTGCGTGCACCAGCAAATGCCCTTGTTCGAAATGGGCCAGCGGGCGGAAACGTAGCCAATTGATCAGGTCGGTGGCGTCAGGCGCGCGCAGGATGTCGTCCAGCGTGTCCGACTTGGACGGCTTGCGCACGCCAGCGGCGGCGGCCAGAAGGTGCAGGTCATGGTTGCCCAGCACCGAGGTCGCGCGGTCGCCCAGGTCGATGATGCGACGCAGGGTCTCCAGCGACTGTGGGCCACGGTTGACCAGGTCGCCCGCGAACCAGAAGCGCGAGCGGGGATCTCCGACCAGGTCGGGGTGGGCCAGCAAGCGATCCAGCGGCGAGCAGCATCCCTGCACGTCGCCGATCATCCAGATACTGCCGTTCATGCGGGACTCTTGCTCCAGGGCCAACGTTGTTGGAAGATGCGGGTAATCGTGTGGCGGTATTCCATATAGCTCATGGAGCCCAGCGCCAGCGCCATGGCGCCGAGATTCGGACCCAGTGCGGTGAACCAGGGCGGCCATTTGCCCAGCATGCCCACATTCAGCGCCAACTGGTTCAGCATGAAGAAGCCCACGCCCAGCAAGATGCCGATGAACACCTTCGCGCCCACGCCGCCGCGGCGCGTTTGCATCAGGCCGATGGGGGCGGCAATAGTGATCATCACAAGCAGGGTGAAGGGATACGCCAGTTTGCGCCACAGGGCGACCACCTGTCGACCATATTGCAGTTGGTTGTCGCGCAAATACTCCACATAGTCCAACAGGGTAACGATGGACATGCGCTCGGGCGTCAGCACGCGGGCCAGCAGGCGTTCGGCGCTAAGGGTGGTGTTCACCGTGCGCTCGGGCAGCTTCACCACCGAGGCGGGCGGGTTCTTGGGCTGGCGGGCGTCGGCCAGGGCCTCGGCCGCGTCGTCATCCAGGCGCGTTTCCGATACGTCCTTGAGCACCAGGTCGCCGTGGGCGAACGAGCCGGTGGGCGCGGTGGACAGCGCGGTCAGCGTCTGGTCTTTCTTGAATTCGTACAGGGTGATGCCGGACACCTGGCCGTCTCCCTTGAGTTCGGCGATGTTGATGATGCGCATGCCGCCGTCGGCGGTGGGTTCCTTGAACCAGTAACCGCTTTTCAGGCGGTCGCCGCCGGCCTTGCCGCGAAACATCAGGTTGGCCTCGCCGCTTTTGATCTCGGCCCAGGGCGTGACGTATTCGGACAACAGGGCGGCGCCGATCATCAGCGGAATGGTCACCATCCACAGCATGCGCAACAGGCGCATGCCGCTCACGCCCGACACACGCAGGATGACGAGCTCGTTGCGCTGGGCCAGGCCGGCCAGCGCCAGGATCGCGCCGATCAGCAGCCCGATGGGCAGCAGGTCGTACAAGCGGGTGGGAATGGCCAGCGCCTGCATGTAGAGCAGGGCCATCATGGAGAACTTGTCGCCCACGTTGTCCAGGTCGTCCACCAGCGCGAAGAACGTGAAAAGACCCAGCAGGGCCATAAGGACCACTGCACAAGAGCGATAGATCTCGCGGGCCAGGTAGCGACGTGCGGTACGCATGAAAATGATGGGGAAGCGCTAAACGTGAAAGCTTAACAAATCCCGCCGTCCCGGGTGGGGATGGCCGGACGGCGGCGCGCGCTTTTGCGTGTCAGGGGATGTCAACCATCCGCATGCGGCGGGTCAGCACGCCCACGCGCGAGTTCAGATAGCGAGAATTGCGGCGGGTGTCGTAGAAGCGGGGGTTGGGCAGCATGGCCGCCAGCCGCGCCGACTGGCTGGCGTTGAGATTGGCGGCCGAGGTCTTGAAATAGTGCTGGGCGGCGGCCTGCGCGCCGAACACGCCCACGCCCCATTCCGCCACGTTCAGATACAGCTCAAGAATGCGTTCCTTGGTCATGACGTGTTCGATCATGTAGGTCAGCACCAGTTCCTGGCCCTTGCGGATGTAACTGCGCGAATTGGACAGGAACAGGTTCTTGGCCAGTTGCTGCGTGATGGTGGAGCCGCCGCGCATCTTGCTGCGTCCGGCCTCTTCCTGCCGCTGGTTGTATTCCCAGGCCTTGCGGATGGCGTCCCATTCGATGCCGTCGTGTTCGGTGAACTTGGAATCCTCTGACGCCACCACCGCGCGTTTGAGGTTGCGGCTGATCTTGTCGTAGGGCACCCAGTCATATTGCAACTGGAAGGCGGGGTTGCCTTCGCGCAGGCGCGAGCGCTCTTCGCGCATGATGGCGCTGCTGCCGGGATCGCGGTAGTTGTACCAGACCACCTGCGAGAACAGCCAGAATTGGTACAGCAGCACCGCGCACACCAGCGCCATCAGCACGCCGGTGGTGATTCGGAACCAGGATCGGCCTTGTTTGCGCGTCGCCATGCCGCTTAGTGCCCGGCCGCCAGGGCCTCGCGCAGCGCGGCCAGCACGGGCGCCGGGTCGGGGCGCACGCCGTGCCAGATGAAAAAGCTCTCGGCGGCCTGGCCCACCAGCATGCCCAGGCCATCGGCCGTCAGCGCGGCGCCGTCGGCCTCGGCCTGCTTCATGAAGGCGGTGGGCCTGGCGCCATACATCATGTCGTAAGCCGCCGCGCCATCGGCGTACAGCCCGGCGGGCAAATCGGGCGCGGCGTCCTGCAAGCCGCTGGCCGTGGCGTTGATGACCACGTTCCAGCCGCCTGGGCGCGCGGCGTCGGACAGGCCGCCCGCCGTAACCTGGGTTTGCGGCGACACGCCGCTGGCACGCCAGGCGTCGGCCAGTTCCAGCGCCTTGGCCGCGGTGCGGTTCACGATATGGATGTGCGCGCAGCCGGCTTGCGCCAGCGGTTGCAGCACGCCCCGGGCGGCGCCGCCCGCGCCCACCAGCAGCACGGCGACATCGGACAGATGCACGCCCAGGCGCAGCAGGTCGGACACCAGGCCCACGCCGTCGGTATTGCAGCCGTGCCAGGCGCCATCGCGCCAGGTCAAGGTGTTGACCGCGCCGGCCAGCCGCGCGCGCGTGGACAGGTGGCCCGCCGCCAGCGCGTAGGCGTCCAGCTTGAACGGCACCGTCACGTTCAGGCCCTGCCCGCCCTCGGCCACGAACGCGGCAACGGCATCGGCAAATCCATCAATCGGCGCCAGCAGCCGCTCGTAGCTGAGCGGTTTGCCGGTTTGCTGGGAAAACAGGGCGTGGATCTGGGGCGAGCGGCTGTGCGCGATGGGGTTGCCGATGACGGCGTAGCGGGCAAGAGGGGACGCCTCGGTCATGGGGCTTGTGTTTCCAGGGTGTCGTTGACGAAGTGCCAGGTGCGGGTGATGACCAGCACGTCCGTATCGCGGGCGATATCGGGCGGGAAGGGAGGGAAGGGCGCGGCCAACTGAACAATGCGGCGCGCGGCCTGGTTCAGCACGGCGTGCGGGGAAGGCTGGTCGATTTCCACGTCGGCGATGCTGCCGTCGGCACGCACCGACACGGTGATGCGCAACGACCCATAGATGCGTCCCCGCGCCTCGTCGGGATAGTGCTGGGTGCCGATGGCCTCGATACGGGCGCGCCAGGCATCCAGGTAGGCGGCGTAGCGCGAGGCTTCGGCCGAGGGCGCAACAAACTGCTTGCGCGGTTCGTTGCTGTATTGCTGGACCCGTTCGGCCAGGGCGGCGACCTGTGCATTCTGAATCACGCTGGCCTGGTCTTCGGCGTCTTGCCCCAGGTCGGCGCCATCCGGCCACGGGTTCACGGCCTGCCGCTCGGCGCCTGCCTTGTCCTGTGAGCGCAATTGGGTCATCAAGCGGGTCTGTTCGGCTTCCAGCTGTACCTGGCGTTTGCGCATGGCCTCCAGCACGATGGTCTCGGCGGACTCGCCGGTCTGGGGCAGCGGGGTGGTGGTCATGCCGTGCTCGGCGTTGCCGCCGCCGCTCATCTGGTTCTGGGCCTGGGCGCGTGGTGCTTCCGGCGGCGTTTCGCTGCGCGCATTCAACAGCACCACTTCCAGGCTGGTCACGGGCGGCCGCGTCAGCGTGGGCGCACCGAAGCGCCACGCCAGGGCGCCGGCGTGTACCAACAGCGATATTGCAATGCCAATACGCAGGTAGTGCTGGGCGGGAGCGCCCAGCCACCGCAGGTAACGGCCTAGCGAGGAGGGGGAGTCAGGGCGTTGCACGGTCGCATTGTAAGGCGAGTCCGCACCGCCCGGCCATGCCCGCCGATCGCTGTGTAACAGCTTTTGGACAGCATGCCGCCCGGCGGGGCGGCGCGCCTGCCCCGCCGCCGCCCGGGGGGATCAGGCGCTGTTACGTGGGAAAACCCAGACCTTGTCCGCGGGCAGCGCCAGGCGGCTGGGGCCCGGGTCGCGGCCCTCGGGACCATAGGCGCGCAAAGCCAGCGTGTTCAGGGGATCCGCGTCCGGCGTACGGAACAGGTATTCCCAGCGGTCACCCAGATACATGCTGGTCAGGAGCGGCATGTCGAGATGGTTGCCGTCGGGGTCGTCGGCCAGGCGCACCTGTTCGACCCGGATCACGGCGGTGCCGTCCTGGCCGGCCGCCACCCCTGCGCCCGCCTTGCCCCACAGTGCCCAGCCATGGCCTTCGATCCGGGCACGGCCATCGCGCAATTCGGTCACCTTGCCTTCCAGCCGGTTGTTGCTGCCCATGAATTCCGCCGTGAACAGCGTGGACGGCGAACCGTACATTTCCTGCGGCGTGCCCTGCTGTTCGATCTTGCCGTTATTCAGCAGCAGGATGCGGTCGGATATCGCCATGGCTTCGCTCTGGTCATGCGTCACCATCAGGGCCGACAGCCCCAGCCGCATGATCAGTTCACGCAGGAAGGCGCGGGCTTCCTCGCGCAGCTTGGCGTCCAGATTCGACAGCGGCTCGTCCAGCAGGATGACAGGCGGGCTGTACACCAGCGCCCGGCCGATGGCCACGCGCTGTTGCTGGCCACCCGACAGCGCATGCGGATGGCGCTGACCCAGCTTGCCCAGGCCCAGTTGGTCCAGCACGGCCTGCACGCGGTCGCGCACCTCGGCCGAGGGCACCTTGCGCAGCTTCAATGGGTAGGCCACGTTTTCAAATACGGTCTTGTGCGGCCACAGCGCATAAGACTGGAACACCAGACCCAGGTTGCGCTCTTCGGCGGGAATCTCCTTGCGGGCGCCGCCGTCATAGACGATGCGCTCGCCGATGGTGATGCGGCCACGCTTGGGGCCTTCCAACCCGGCCACCGCGCGCAGCAGCGTCGTCTTGCCGCTACCCGACGGCCCCAGCAGCGACACCACTTCGCCCTGGCGCAGTTGCATCGACACGCCCTTCAACACCGGGTTGTCGCCGTAGTCCAGGTGCAGGTCTTCTACAGAAAGCTCAATCATGAAGTTTGACTCCGAATCGCAGGGCGATGCCCAGGCCGATCACGACCAGAACGATATTGATGAAGGAAAGCGCGGCCACGATGTCGATGGCGCCCGAGGCCCACAACGACACCAGCATGGAGCCGATGGTTTCCGTGCCGGGCGACAACAGGTAGACGCCGGTGGAGTATTCGCGCTCGAAGATCAGGAACATCAGCAGCCACGACCCGATCAGGCCGTACTTGGCCAGCGGCACCGTGACGTGGCGCGTGACCTGGCCACGGCGTGCGCCCGCGCTGCGGGCGGCTTCTTCCAGCTCAGGGCCCACCTGTAGCAGCGTGGATGAAATCAGGCGCAGGCCGTATGCCATCCACACCACGGTGTAGGCCAGCCACACGCTGAAGATGGTGCTGCGCATGGCGCGCAGCCATTCGATGAAGTTCTCGCGCAGCCATTCGGCGAATGGCAGCGCGGACAGCCAGCCGTTCTGGTCCACGTCCAGCGCGTTGTCCAGCCACATGGGCACAAACAGGAACACCCACAGGAAGGCCAGGCCGGCCAGCAGGCCGGGCACGGCGCGCGGCACCAGCACGCTGTAGTCCATGAAGCGCGTCACGTTGTCGGGCTTGCGGTGCATGGCCAGGCCCACGAACATGTAGCACATCACCGCCAGCGCGCCGCCGAACACCCCGATGGCCACCGAGTTCACAATGGCGCGGATCAGGTTGGGCTGCGCGAACACCGTGCGAAACGCCTCCAGCGACAGCACATCGAAGAGCGACACGCCCATGCCCCAGTTGGACACGAAGGCACGCAGCAGCACGCCCATGAGCGGCACCACGATGGTGACCAGCAGCCAGAACGCCACCACGGCGCCGGCCACCCAGCGCCACTTGCCCAGCGGCAGCGGCCGTGCGCGCGAGGCCTTGCCCTTGACTGTGACAAAGCGGTTTGCCGTGCGCATCAGGCGGCGTTGCAGCATCACCAGCGGGATCGTCATGCAGATCAGGACCACGGCCACGGCCGCCATCAGGTGATACGACGGAATCCCCAGCTTGTTGGTCAGCTTGTACAGGTAGGTGGCCAGCACCAGATTGCCTTCGGGGTCGCCCAGCACCAGCACCAGGCCGAACACTTCCAGGCCCAGGAAGAACAGCAGCACCGTGGCGTACAGCATGGCCGGGCGCACCATCGGCAGGCTGACCGACACCATCACACGCAGCGGCGATGCGCCGGTCACGCGGGCGGCCTCTTCCACGTCGGATCCCATGCTGCGCAGCGCCGACGAGATGTACAGATAGGCGTGCGGCACGTGCGTCAGGCCGGCGATGATGACGATGCTGGTCAGCGAATAGACGTTCCAGGGCACGAAGCCCAGGATGTTCTGCGCCCAGATCGAGAAGAAGCCCACGGGGCCGGCGGCCACGACGTAGCCAAAGCCCAGCACCATGGGCGACACGAACACCGGCACCAGGATCAGCGGCTCGATCCAGCGGCGGCCGGGCAGGTCGGTGCGGATCATCAGAAAGGCCAGCATGCCACCCAGCGGGATGGCGATGATGGCCAGCCCGAAGGCCAGGATGAAGCCGCTTTTCAGCGCCTTGTAGAAATCGGGGTCCGCGAATATGAAGCGGAACGCATCCAGGCTGAAAACCTTGGACGGGGCAAAGAATGGCGCGGATAGAAAGCTCTGGATGATGATGAACGACAGCGGCACGTAGATGGCCAATGCCGTGATCAACACCACCACGCCGCGCGGCAGGGACTGCCATTTTCTGCGCAATGACTGCATGGGGAGATCCTGTTGTGGAAAGGGCGCGGCGATTGCGCCGCGCCCCGGAACCGCGCGGCCTTTACTTGCCGGCCGCGGCGCGCCAGTCCTTGATGAACTGCAGACGCTTGGTCTGTTCCAGGTAGTCCAGCAGCGTTTCGTTGACCGGAATCGGCTTGAGCGAAGCGCCCAGCTTCTTGGTCATGCCGTCCACGTCGTTGTCGCCGTCGATGTCGTCGCGCACCGACGCCAGGTCAGCCTGGTTGGCCATGATTTCCTGGCCCTTTTGCGACAGCAGGTAGTCCATCCACAGCTTGGCGGCGTTGCGGTGCTTGGCCTTCTTGCTGATGAAGGCCACGCGCGACAGCACCAGCGCGTAGTCGGTGGGGTAGGCCACGCCCAGCGACGGATCCGACTTGGCGCGCGTTTCGGCGTAGGAACCCAGGATGTTGTAGCCGATCAGGTTTTCGCCCGACGACACGCGCTCCATCATGGTGCCGGTGGATGACTGCACTACCAGGCCGCCCTTGGCGATGTCCTTGAGCGTGTCGAAATACTTGGGGTCGTTGACCTTGTCCTGCACGGCCAGCATGAAGCCCACGGCCGATTTTTCGATGTCGTAGGTGGTGACCTTGTTCTTGAATTTATCCGGCTGGCTGGCAATCAGCTTGGCCAGGGCGCCGTGCGTGGTCGGCACTTCGTTGGCGGCGATCAGGCGCTTGTTGTAGATGAACACGGCCGGCTCGTAGGTCGTGCCGTAGGCCGAATCCTTCCACACCGCCCAGCCCGGCAGCTTGCCGGCTTCGGGCGACTTGTATTGCAGCGCGTAGTCGCTGGCCAGCTTCAAGGCGGAATCCATGGACGAACTCCAGACGACGTCGCCGCTGCTGCCGCCCGCCGCCTGTTCGCTGATGTAGCGGTTGTAGAGCTCGGTGCTGTTCATGTCGTTGTATTCGACCTTGACGTCTGGATACAGCGCTTCGAAGCCCTTGATGATGGGGCCGGCGGCCTTGGTGTCGGTGGTCGAATAGATGACGACCTTGCCTTCCTTCTTGGCGCCGTCCAGGATTTTTTGATAGTCGGCCGGGTAACCCGCCGGCGCGGCCTGCGCGAAGGCGCTGCCGGTGGCGATGGCGAATGCAGCGGCGCAGGCGGCCGCCAGTTGGGACTTGGCAAGCATGATGGTTCGTCTCCGATTGGAATGGGTCTACAGCGGGATCTGGGTCCCGCCTGCGGCCATCTTAGGAGGCGGCGTCTGTCACCGTCCTGTCACGGCGGCGGCCGGTGGCTAGGGGTAAACCCGCTTCGGCGTATCGGTCACCAGGCGCACCCAGTTCTGCACGAAGCGTGAGTGCCGTCGCTGGTCCAGGCCCACCAGCAGCGCGGGGCTCAGCACCACGGGCTGCACGATGCCTTGCGAGCGTGCCAGCACGGCCTCGGACGTCCAGCGCCCGGGCGTGTCTTCCATGATGGACCCCAGCGCGGCATGGCTGGACGCCACCTGTTGGCCGGCCGGCGACAGCAGCCAGTCCACCAGCGCGCGCGCCAGGTCGGGGCTGGGCGCGCGCCGCGATATCAGCACCGAGCGCGCCAGCACCAGCACGTAATCCTGCGGAAAGACCACGCCGATCTTGCTGCCCGCGGCCTGGCGCGACAGCGCGTACGAGCCCAGCACGTTGTAGGCCAGGTCCAGTTCATCGTGTTCGATGGCGTCCAGGATCTGCGCGCTGGTGGGCGACAGGCGCACGCCCACCTGGCCCATCGCGTTGGCCAGGCCCCAGAAGTTGGACGAGACCAGTTCGTCCTGTTCGGCCAGCAAATAACCCAGGCTGCTGGTGGCGATGTCGTACGTGCCCACGCGGCCTTGCAGGCTGGCCTGCTCGCGTTCCAGCAGGCGCAGAATGTCCTGGCGCGAGCGCGGTACCGTCTCGTCGGTAAAGCGCTTGGGGTTGTAGACGATCACCGCGGGTTCGAACGTGAAGCCGTAGACCTCGTGGCGCCACACCGCCCACGAGGGCAGCTTGGACGCGTAGGGTGAGGTGTAGCTTTGCGCGTAGCCATCGTTGGCCAGGCGAATTTGCAGGTCGGACGCCGAACTCATCAGCACGTCTACCTGCGTCAGGCGCCCGTCGACGGTGGCCTCGTAAAGATCACGGCTGCTGATTTCGCGATACACGACGGTGACGTCGGGCCGTTGCGCCTGAAACCCCTGGATCAGCGGGGCGACAACCGGCGTGTCGGTTGGGCCCGCGATCACCAGCGTGCGCGACGTGGGCTGCGGGGCGGGGTAGCGGGTGACGATCTCGTGCAGGTCCGCCGCCTGCACGCGGTCGGGCGCGCCGGCCAGCAGCAGCAAGGCGGTGCACGCGGCGCCCAGCCATGTCATCAGGCCACGGCCGGCGGGTTGAGGCAGCAGCGGCAGAATGATGCGGGCCGACAGCCCGCCGCCCGGCCGGTCGTGCAGCCAGAGCGAACCGCCATGCGCCGTGGCCACCGACCGCACGATGGCCAGCCCCAAGCCGGAGCCCGGTTGCGATTCGCCCGCGCGGCCCCGGGTGAAGCGCTGCTGCACGGCTTCCTTTTCGTCGTCGGAAATGCCCGGCCCTCGGTCGGACACCGTCAGCGCCACGCGGAACCCGGCCACCGGTGTGGCCTGGATGTCCACCGTGCCGTCCGGCGCATAGCGCAGCGCGTTATCAACCAGGTTGCGCAGCATTTCGCGCAGCGCCACGCGGTCGCCTGACACGCGCGCGCGCCGCACCTCGGGGGCGATATCGATGCGCAGGCGTCGGGCTTCAAGCGGGCCGATGCGGCGGCGTGTTTCGTTGATGGTTTCCGCCACGCCCACCGGCTCGGGCGGGCCTTTGCCCAGCCGATGCGTGATGGTGGCGTCCATCAGCAATTGGTTGATCAGCTGGCTGGCGTGCGTGGCGTTCAGGTGGATGCGCGTGATGCGCTCGCGCAGCCGCTTGGGGTCGGTTTCGTCCAGTGCCACCTCGGCCTGCGCGCGCAACGACGCCAGCGGCGTGCGCACTTGATGCGTGGCATCGGCCACCAGCGTGTTCAGGGTGTCCATGATGACCGACAGGCGTTGCATGAAGGCGTTCAGCGCTTCGACCAGCCGCCGCACTTCGCGCGGCACCGGCGTGGTGACGGGGGTCAGGTCTTCGGGCGCGCGCGTGCGCAGTTCGCGTTCCAGCACGGCCAGCGGGGCGAATGCTCGCTGCACGCCGAACCACAGCAGGCCCAGCGCCACCAGGGACATGATCAGCAGCGGCAGCACGCCGCGCCCCAAAATTTCATCGGCCAAGGCCTGGCGTGAACCCAGCGTTTCCGCCACGCGCACCGTGACCCAACCGGCGTGCTGGCTGGCCGACACCAGGCGCCCCACGGTGGCCACGCGCACGGGTTCGTCGTGATACGTCACATAGGCGAATACCGGCGTGGCCGCCAGGGCCAGCGGCAGGTGGGGGGCCAGGTCGCCGTAACCGGTAATCAGGCGGCCGTTGGAGGTGCGGGCTTCGTAGAACACGCGCTCGCCGCTGGACAGCATGGCCAGGGATGACACGGGCGGTTCCACCGTCACGCCCTCGTCGTCGATCTGCACCGAGCCCGCGATCGTCAACGCGGACGCAGCCAGCAAACGGTCGAACGCCTGTTCGGCCGCGCGATGCGCGTAGCCCCGCAAGAAAAACACCAGGCCGATCAGCGCGCACGCCAACAGGGCGGCGCCCAGCGTGAAGACGCGGCGCCGGATCGAGGCGCTTTCAGGAATGCGCATGGCTGCGGGCCTGATAGCCAACGCCGCGCACGGTAACGATGTCGATCGACGCGCCCGCCAGCTTCTTGCGCAGCCGCGAAATCAACAGCTCCAGCGCGTTGAGCGAGCCGTCGTCCAGATCGAACAGCTGGTTCATCAGCCGTTCCTTGGCCACGGTCTGGCCAATGCGGCCCAACAGGATCTCCAGCAAGCGGAATTCGCGCCGGCCCAGTTCCAGCGGCGCGCCGGCAAGCGTGGCGCTGCGGCCGGCCAGGTCCAGGCCCAGGTTGCCGTAGGACGTGATGCTGCTGGTCTGCCCGGCAGGCCGCCGCATGAGCGCGCGCAGCCGGGCTTCGAGTTCGCGCAGGTCGAAGGGCTTGACCAGGTAGTCGTCGGCGCCCAGGTCCAGCATGTCGATCTTGTCTTCGATTTCCGCGCGCGCGGTCATGACCAGCACGGGGGCGTCGACCCCGGCGGCGCGCAGTTCCCGGATAACCAGGAACCCGTCCTTGCCAGGCAGGTTGATGTCCAGCACCAGCGCGTCCCAAGT
Source organism: Achromobacter spanius (assembly GCF_029637605.1). Taxonomy (NCBI): domain Bacteria; kingdom Pseudomonadati; phylum Pseudomonadota; class Betaproteobacteria; order Burkholderiales; family Alcaligenaceae; genus Achromobacter; species Achromobacter spanius. The sequence continues at coordinate 5,115,490 of NZ_CP121261.1, forward strand.
CTCGTCCAGGCCCCAGCGCAAGGCGGCCACGCCGTCCCGCACCCATTGGACGCTATGGCCCGCGGACCGCAACTTGCTTTCCACGGCATCGCCCAGGTCAAGGTTGTCCTCGACCAGCAGAATGCGCATGTTTGTCTCCGTTGTTTTTGGGTTTTGTTTTTGTTTTTTTGTTTTGGTGTTGGTGCTTGGCTGGGGGGTGGGCTGGTGGAGGTTGTTTGATGGGTTGCGCGCGTTGGGCCGTGTTTCAGTAGCATGAAGCCGCGCGCGCTTCACCCATCCTACGTGCCAGTGGGGGGGAGTTCGCCTACGTAGCGGCAGTCTGGCTCCAGGGCTAGTTCGTCCATGCCGAGGATGTCGATTTCGACGGCGGTGCCGCGTTCCAGTTCTGGCATGCCGCCCACGCGGGTTACCAGCGGTGCGTTGGCGAAGCGGACCAGATCGTCGCGCAGCACATGCGCCACGGTGCGGGTCACGCCGTGCTGCTTGAGCCAGCGCAGGCACCAGTAGCGTTCCATGGCGCTTTGGAATTCGGCCCAGGCGGCGTACTGCGCGTCGAAGGCGCCGATGATGGCGAACAGGTCCGCGTCGCGCGGCTTGAACGGGGCCACCAGGCGCGCCGATACGCCGTGTTCCACCGCGGCGATCAACTGCCATTGGTTGACCAGGTCCACATAGCGGCGCAGCGGCGACGTGCTCCACGCATATTGCGGCACGCCGATCGCTTCGTGCGGCAGCGCCTGCGTGCTCATGCGCACGCGGCCCGCCTGCTGCGAACGGTAGATGCCCGGCACGCCATGCTGGTGCAGCAGGCCGCCCCACAGGTTGTTGGCCAGGATCATGTATTCAGCCACCATGCGGTCCAGCGGCGCGTTGCGCTGGCGCGGCACCAGGCGCACCGGGGTGTCCGGGTCGTCGGGGTTGCCGTCCAGGTAGAAGCTGTATTCCACGCGGGAATTGTTTTCGGGCTTGCCGCGCACGTTTTCGCGTTGCGCCGACAGCGCCTGCGCCAGCTTCCACAGCGGACGCAGCCAGTGGCCGTAAGGAATATCGGCAGACGGGTCGGCCAGGCTGGCTTCGGTGACCTGCGCGTCCAGCATGTTGTGGCGCAGGTTTTCGCGCACCACCACCCGTTCCAGGCGCGTCTCGGACTCAATGACTTCGCCCGTTTCAGGGTCGGCCACCACGTACAGCGACAGCACGGGCACTTCGCGGCCCGCGTCCAGCGAGAACGCCTTGATGACGTTGTCGGGCTGCATCGGGATCTTGTCGCCCGGCATGTAGACGGTGGACAGGCGCGCGCGCGCCAGCTTGTCGAATTCGCTGTCGCGGGTCACTGACAGACCGGGGGCGGCCACGTGCACGCCCACGCGCAGGCGCCCGTCGGGCAGCGTGGTGACGGACAGCGCGTCGTCGATCTCGGTGGTGGTGACGTCGTCCACCGAATAGATTTCGGCGTCCGACAGCGGCAGCTCGCGGTCGATGGGCGGCAGTTCCAGTTCGGGGAATTCCAGCCCGCGCGGGAAGTTCACCGCCAGGAAGCGACGCTTGTGCAGCGCCAGCGCATGCGGCCACGCGCCCAGTTCCAGCAGCAGGCGGTCGGGGCTCTTGCCCAGCTTGGCGCAGGCGGCGTCCAGCGCCTTCCATTGCTGCGAATTCTTGTCCGGACGGATCAACAGGGTTTCGGCAACTTGGGCAATGGGCTCGGGCAAGCGGCCCGCGGCCATCTCGTCGACCCATTCCTGTTGCTGCTCGGCCTGGCGCTGCTTCTTTTCCAGCGCGGCCAGCGCGGCGGCCAGGATGTCTGGCGGGGCGGGGCGGTAGCGGCCCTTGCCACGGCGGTGGAAATACGCGGGCGCGCTGTGCAGGCGCATCAGCAGCGCGGCGTGTTCCACGGGCGTGGGGGTGTGGCCAAAGTAGTCGGTCGCAAGCGCCGGTGTGTCGAATTCTTCCTGGGGGGCACATTCCCAAAGGAATTGCAGGTCCAGTTCTTCGGCGGCCGCGGCGGCCTGGCTCATCAGCGCCGCCGGTTCGGGCGACGCGAAATTGAACAGGGTGTTGGCGCGCTTGATTTTGCTGCGCTTGCCCGATTCCGACTCCACCTGCAGGCTGGCGTCGGTTTCGGACAGGATGTTGCCGGCCTTGAAGCTGCCGTCATCTTCGTAAAACACATACATGGTGGGGATCTTCCTGGGCGACGCGCACGCGCCGCCTTGCGCAGCTATATAGATAGAGTGTTGATGCCTGGTACTGATTATTGAGGGCGAACCTGCTTGCCGCCAAGGGCGAATTCAAGCACCTCGGGCATCCAACGTTCAAAATCGGACAAACCGTGGTCGCTGCCTTCGACGATACGCTGCTGGCAACCCAGGTAGCGATCGCGCATTTCACGCCAATCCAGCACCTCGTCGCCAGTTGCCGCCAGCAGGAAGTACCGGTCGGGCTGGGTGATACGAGGCACGTGGATGGCCGCCAATTCGGCCACATATTCGGGCAAAAAGACGAACGGCGCGTTGGAATGATACATGTGGTGCTCGCCCACCTGGGTGGCCAGGTCGCGCGCCGCCTCGACGGCGGGGTTCAACAGCACGGCCTTGCAGCCCAGTTGCTCGGCCAGCCAGGTGGCGTAGAAGCCGCCCAGCGATGAGCCGATCACGGTCAGCGCGCGGGGGCTGTCCGCGCCCTGCAATTGGCGTTGGGCAATGTCCATGCACAGCGCAATGGCTTGCCTGGGGCTGGCGGGTAGCTGCGGGCAGGCCCATAGCGCGGCCAGCCCGCGCTGGGCCATGGCGTCGGCCATCTGCCGGGCCTTGGTGGAGCTTGGCGAGGAACGAAAACCGTGCAGGTAGAGGATCATTTCGTGCTCGTCCAGGAGTGGGTATTCAGCCGCGCGCCCGCAGCGCATCCAGCAGTTTGCCGTGGACGCCGCCAAAGCCGCCGTTGCTCATGACCAGCACCTGGTCGCCGGGGCGGGCGGCGGCGGTCACGGCCGCGACCAGCGCGTCGATGTCATCGTAACTGGACGCCCGGTCGCCCAGCGGCGCCAGGACCTCGGCCGGGTTCCAGCCCAGGGCGTGCTTGCCACTGTGCGCGCCGAAGCAGAACACCAGGTCGGCGTCGGCCAGGGCATCGGGCAGGCGGGCGGCCATGGTGCCCAGCTTCATCGTGTTGGAGCGCGGTTCCAGCACCGCCAGGATGCGGGCCGATCCGACCTGCCGGCGCAGCCCTTCCAGCGTAGTGGCGATGGCGGTGGGGTGATGCGCGAAATCGTCGAACACCCTGACGCCGTTGACCGTGCCGCGCAACTCCATGCGGCGCTTCACGCCGGCAAAGCGGGTCAGGGCGGCGATGCCGTCGGCGGCCGCAACGCCAGCGTGTTCGGCGGCGGCCAGCGCGGCCAGGGCGTTCATGCGGTTGTGTTCGCCGCTCAGGTTCCAGCGCACGGTGCCGGCTTCGATGCCGTTGCGCAGCACGGCGAACGCGCCCGCATCATCGGGCGGCGATGCTTGCCAGGCGCCATCGGGGCCGAACGTGACGGTTTCAGACCAGCATCCGCGCGCAATCACACGGTCCAGCGCGTCGCAATGGGCGGGGCGCACGATGCGGCCGGATGCGGGGATGGTGCGCACCAGATGGTGGAATTGGGTTTCGATGGCCGCCAGATCGGGGAAGATGTCGGCGTGGTCGTATTCCAGATTGTTCAGGATGGCGGTGCGCGGGCGGTAATGGACAAACTTTGAGCGCTTGTCGAAGAAGGCCGTGTCGTATTCGTCCGCCTCGATCACGAAGGGACGGCGCGCGGGGTCGTAGCGGGCCGACACGTGCAGGTCCGCCGCCACGCCGCCGATCAGGAAGTTGGGCGCCAGGCCCGCGGCTTCCAATATCCAGGCCAGCATCGAGCTGGTGGTGGTCTTGCCGTGGGTGCCTGCCACCGCCAGCACGTGTGCGCCCGGCAGGATGTTGTCGCCCAGCCATTGCGGGCCGGACACGTAGCGCGCGCCGGATTCCAAAATGGCTTCCATCAGCGGGTTGCCGCGGCTGACCACGTTGCCGATCACGTACAGGTCGGGCGCAAGCGCCATCTGTTCGGGGCCAAAGCCTTCGATCAGATCGATGCCTTGTTCGGATAACTGGGTACTCATGGGCGGGTACACGCCCGCGTCGCAACCCGTGACCTTGTGGCCGGCGGCCCGCGCAATCAGCGCCAAGCCGCCCATGAACGTACCGCAGATGCCAAGTATGTGCAGGTGCATTGAAAACTCTCCTGTCCGGCATTGTATATATAGCGGTGAGTGGGGCGCCGAGCCGGGGGCTCCAAGCCGGGCACCACCCGGCCACGCCGCAACAACGCGCAAAACAGCAGCAGCGGTTATGATCGCGCCATGAATCGACGCCTACTTCTATCCGCCGGCGTGGCCGTGGCCGCCACGGTCGCGGGCGGCTACACCTTGCTGGGGCAAAAGTCCCGCACGTCTTCGGCACCGGCCGACGCCAGCGACCCCGTCGCCGGACTCATGCAAATGCAGTTGCCCGACCTGAACGGCGCGACGCAGTCGCTGGCCAACTGGAAAGGCCAGCCGATGGTGGTTAATTTCTGGGCAACCTGGTGCGCGCCCTGCGTGCGCGAAATGCCCGAACTGGATGCCCTGCAGAAAAAATACCCGCATGTACGCTTTGTCGGCATCGGCGTCGATTCCGCCGCCAACATGCAAAAATTTGTCGAGAAAGTGCAAGTTTCCTACCCGCTGTGGGTGATCGGGGCGGGCGCCATCGACACCTTGCGCAAACTGGGCAACCCCAGCGGCGGCCTGCCTTTTACCATCGTTTTCAATGCCGATGGCGGAATTAACCGGAAGATATTGGGTGAAATCCAACCAGATGACCTGAACAAAACCCTGTCGGGTTTGAAGGCATAAGTCTGTTGGACAAATAGTAGGAATTGGCGTAAAAAGCTGGTTTATCGGCTGTTTTGCCAGCAATTCCACCGTTGGCAATCCACTCATTGGCAAGCGCATGGCGCAAAACATACTGGTATTGCATGGCCCGAATCTGAACCTGCTTGGCACCCGGGAACCTCATATCTACGGCAGTCTGACGCTGCCCCAGATCAATGAGCGCCTGGAGCTGCTTGGCGGGGAACTGGGCGCCAGGCTGACTGCCTGGCAAGGCAATCACGAAGGTGCGCTGGTCGACCGCATTCAGGCGGCGCGGCAAGACGGCACGGACTTCATCATCATCAACGCGGCGGCTTATACGCACACCAGCGTCGCGATTCGCGATGCGCTGGCTGGGGTCGCGATCCCATTTATTGAAGTACATTTGTCCAATCTGTATAAGCGAGAGCCCTTCAGGCATCACTCTTATCTGTCCGACTTGGCGATAGGCCTTATCACCGGCCTGGGCGCGGACGGCTACGAGGCGGCTCTGCGTTACGCAGTGCGGCACTGATCTCGCACCAAACTCACGGCTTTTACATCTTATACACGGCGCGGACCCCACGCTGGGACGCCGCCGACACTATCTCGGGAAGCAGCTTCTATGGACCTTCGAAAACTCAAAACCCTGATCGACCTGGTGGCTGAATCGGGTATCGCCGAGCTGGAAATCACCGAAGGCGAAGGCAAGGTACGCATCGTCAAGTTCTCGCAAACCTTGCAGCCGGTGGCTTACCACCAGCCCGAAGCCGGCGCGCACGCCGCGCCCGTCGCCCAGGCCGCCGCGCCTGCCGCGCCGGCCGCCGAAGCCGCCCCGGTCATTCAGGGCCATGTCGTGAAGGCGCCGATGGTTGGCACGTTCTACCGTTCGCCGAACCCGGGCGCCGCCCCGTTCATCGACGTGGGCGCCACCGTCAAGGAAGGCGATCCGCTGTGCATCATTGAAGCCATGAAGCTGCTCAATGAAATCGAAGCCGACAAGTCCGGCGTCATCAAAGAAATCCTGGTCGAAAATGGTGAGCCCGTCGAGTACGGTCAACCCCTGTTCGTCATTGGCTGATAGCTGAAAATGTTCGAAAAAATCCTGATCGCCAATCGGGGCGAAATCGCCCTGCGCATTCAGCGCGCTTGCCGTGAGCTGGGCATTAAAACCGTGGTCGTGCACTCCGAGGCTGACCGCGAGGCCAAGTACGTGCGCCTGGCCGATGAATCCGTGTGCATCGGGCCCGCGCCGTCGCGTGACAGCTACCTGAACATGCCGGCCATCATTTCGGCTGCCGAAGTGACGGATTCCGAGGCAATCCACCCGGGTTACGGGTTCTTGTCCGAAAATGCCGACTTCGCCGATCGCGTCGAAAAGAGTGGCTTCGTCTTCATCGGCCCGCGTCCCGACACCATTCGCCTGATGGGCGACAAGGTCAGCGCCAAGCGCGCCATGATCGAAGCGGGCGTGCCGGTGGTGCCGGGTTCCGAGGGCGCGTTGCCCGAAGATCCGCAGGAAATCATCCGCATTGCGCGCGAAGTCGGTTATCCGGTCATCATCAAGGCGGCAGGCGGCGGCGGTGGCCGTGGCATGCGCGTGGTGTACACCGAGGCCGCGCTCTTGAACGCCGTCACCATGACGCGTTCGGAAGCAGGCGCCGCGTTCAACAACCCGGAAGTCTATATGGAGAAGTTCCTTGAGAACCCTCGCCATGTGGAAATCCAGGTGCTGGCCGATGGCGGCCGCAACGCCGTCTGGTTGGGCGAACGCGACTGCTCCATGCAGCGCCGCCACCAGAAAGTCATTGAAGAAGCGCCGGCTCCCGGTATCGCCCGTCGCGCCATCGAGCGCATTGGCGACCGTTGCGCCGACGCTTGCCGCAAGATGGGCTACCGTGGCGCGGGCACGTTCGAATTCCTGTTTGAAAACGGCGAGTTCTATTTCATTGAAATGAACACCCGTATCCAGGTCGAACACCCGGTCACCGAGCTGATCACCGGCATTGACCTCGTGCAGCAGCAGATCCTGATCGCCGCGGGCGAAAAGTTCACGCTGCGCCAGCGCGACATTACGTTCAAGGGCCATGCGATCGAATGCCGCATCAACGCGGAAGATCCTTTCCGCTTTGTGCCCAGCCCCGGCCGCATCACCAACTGGCATACGCCGGGCGGTCCTGGCGTGCGTATCGATTCGCATGCCTACAACAGCTATTTCGTGCCGCCCAACTACGATTCGATGATCGCCAAGGTCATCACGTATGGCGATACGCGCGATCAAGCCCTGGCCCGCATGCGCATTGCGCTGTCGGAAATGGTGGTGGAAGGCATTTCCACCAACATCCCGCTGCATCGTGAATTGCTGCAAGACGCTCGCTTCATCGAAGGCGGCACCAGCATCCACTATCTGGAAAACAAGTTGGCTCAGCGCCCCTGACCGACTACCCCGGGGCCTCACGGCCCCTTTTTACGTTTATGGTCTATCGGGCCGCGGCGCGAGCCGTGGCCCGATGGCCAGATGGAAGAATAATCATGCGTGAACTCGTGCTCTATTGCCTGGAGGCGCAGGCCGAAGCCCTGTCGGATGCGTTGCTGGAAGCGGGCGTGCTGTCGGTATCCGTGGAAGACGCCGACTTCGGCACCGATGACGAACGCCCCTTGTTCGGCGAACCCGGCACCGAGCCCGACATCCAAGCCTGGGACCGCAACCGCGTCGTTGCCTTGCTGCCCGATGGCGCCGACCCCACGCAGATCATGGAAGAGGCCGCCTCGGCCGGTGAACTGGACCCCGCGCTGTTTGCCGGCTGGACGCTGCGCGACGTGCCGGACGCCGACTGGGTGCGCCTGACGCAATCGCAGTTTGGCCCCATCCATATTGCCGAGCGCCTGTGGATCGTGCCCAGTTGGCACCGCGACAACCCCGATGTGCCCGGCCTGGACCCGGCCGCCGCCGAAGACGGCGCCATCCATATCGAACTGGACCCCGGCCTGGCCTTCGGTACCGGCAGCCATCCCACGACGCATCTCTGCCTGGCCTGGCTGGAAGCCGAAATGCCCACGGGCGCCACGCTGCTGGACTACGGCTGCGGCTCGGGCATTCTGGCCATTGCCGCGCGCAAGCTGGGCGCCGGCCCGACGTTGGCCGTGGACATCGACGCGCAGGCGGTGCAAAGCACGGCCTACAACGCCGAGGTCAACCACGTCGAATTGCAAGCCATGCTGCCCGACGCGCTGGCTGACGGCACCTTCCAGGTGGTGGTTGCCAACATCCTGTCCAATCCGCTGAAGGTGTTGGCGCCCATGTTGGCGGGCCGCGTTGCATCTGGCGGCCATTTGGTGCTGTCCGGCGTGCTGGAGCGTCAGGCCGAGGAAGTGGCCGCGGCTTACGCGCCCTGGCTTGCCATGTCGGTCTGGCGTGCCCGCGACGGCTGGGTATGCCTGCACGGCCAGAAGGCCTGAGTTGCCGGATCGGCAGGATTGCATCACATGGCTCTGACCACCCGCTGCCCGCAGTGCGGCACCACGTTCAAGGTGGTGCCTGACCAGCTCCGCGTTCGCAATGGCCTGGTGCGCTGCGGCGCCTGCTCAACCGTCTTCGACGGCCGCGCCTGCCTGCTGCCTGAGCCCGGATCGCGGGCGCCCGTCGCGCCGGCCGTGCCGCCCGTGCCTTCTTCAGCAGCGGCCGCCGCCGCGCCAGTCCTGGCGCCGACGCTGGCGCGCCCGTCAGCCGAGCCGCGCCAGACGCCGCCCTGGGAAGACGAACCCGCCGCGCCACAGTCCGCGCCCGTCGCACCCGTCGCACCCGTCGCACCCGTCGCGCCAACCGTACGTGCCGAACCCGTGATCTCGCCATTGGCCACGCCCGCAACTCCGCCGGCGGTGCTGCGTGGGCGTGATGCGATACGCCGCCCCGTGGAGCCCGAGGACACCCTGCCGGAAGACGAGCCCGACGACGATCGCGACCTGGAAGACGAAGTCCGTGAAGCGCCGCATGGCCATGGCTACACCCACCGCGACCAGCCGATCATCGCGTCTCGCGACAACGAACCGATCATCAAGTGGAACGACCGCGACGCGCCCGATGATGACGACGACCTCGACCTGGACGACGACCGTGAGCCCGTGCTGGGCGAAGCGCGCACCCGCTATTCCAGCGCCACCGACGTCGGCCGCGCACCGCCCGAGTTCCTGGATCAGGACCGCAGCGAACGCCGGGGCCTGATGCGCAAGATCTGGGGCGCTGCCTGCCTGCTGGGTCTGATCGCCTTGGGCCTGCAACTGGTTTACGTCTACCGCACCGACATCGCCAATTCCGCGCCCGCCTTGCGCCCGGTGCTGGAAACCGTTTGCCAGCCGCTGGGCTGCACCGTGGGCTATGCGCGTCGCCTGGAACGCATCGCCATTTCTTCGTCGTCGCTACAGCCGCCCACGGGCGCCGCCGCGATCGACGACGGCCGTAGCCGGCTGGTGTTGAATCTGGTGCTGCGCAACCGCTACGACAAGCCGCAGCACTGGCCCGCGCTAGTGCTGGACCTGACGGACCTGTCCGACACGGTGGTCGTGCGCAAGGTGCTCAAGCCCGAAGACTATCTGACGCCCGAACAACTGCGCGGGCCCTTCGCCCCGGCGGGCGAGGTCAAAATTTCAGTGCCCATTGAAGTGACCGGCGTTCAGGTCAATGGCTACCAACTTGATAAGTTCTTTCCTTAAAGGATGACACGCATGGCAACCCCCGTCCTGGTTTGCGGTTCGATGGCGTTCGACACGATCGCCGTGTTCGAAGGCCGCTTCAAAGAGCACATTCTTGCCGACCGTATCCAATCGTTGAGCGTGTCCTTCCTGGTGCCCAGCATGCGCAAGGAATACGGCGGCTGCTCCGGCAACATTGCCTACAACATGAATCTGCTGGGCGGCAAACCGGTGCCCGTGGCCACCGTGGGTGAAGACGCCGGCGAATACATGGAGCGCCTGTCGGGCCTGGGCATCGACACGTCCCGCGTCAAGGTGGTGCCTGGCACGTTCACCGCGCAGTGCTTCATCACGACCGACCTGGACGACAACCAGATCACCGCGTTCCACCCGGGCGCCATGTCGTTCGCGGCGGACAACGACCTGAGCGACGCGGACGCGGCCTGGGCCATCGTGGCGCCGGACGCCAAGGAAGGCATGTTCGCCCACGCGGAACGTCTGCACCAGCGTGGCATTCCCTTCATTTTCGATCTGGGCCAGGCCATGCCCTTGTTCGACGGCGCCGACCTCGAACGCATGCTGAAGATGGCGCAGGCCTTGACCGTGAATGATTACGAAGCGGGCGTCGTCGAGCAGCGCACCGGCCGCAGCATGGCCGACATTGCCCAGACGCTGCAAGCCGTGGTGGTGACGCGCGGCGCGGAAGGCGCCACGCTGATGACCGGCGGCAAGACCCTCTCCATCGCGCCCGTGAAGGCGACGCAGGTCGTGGACCCGACGGGTTGCGGCGACGCGCAGCGCGGCGGCCTGCTCTACGGCTTGACCAGTGGCTGGAACTGGGAAGACAGTTGCCGCCTGGGCAACGTCATGGGCGCCCTCAAGATTGCCTCGCGCGGGCCGCAGAACCACACGCCGTCGCGCGCCGACATCGACGCGGTGCTGCACGCCACCTACGGCATCCACCTGCCGGCGTGAACCCTGGGCTGCGCGGGAACTGCCTCGCGGCGGCACGGTCGAACGGTCGTCCAAACGTCTGATGCGGTGGCGCCATCGCCACCGCTTTCAGCCGATGTTTTCTGGCTTTGGCCGTGAGTTTCAGTGTGTTGCAGCCGAGCCTGGCCAAGATGGCGGGCGCGGTATGATCAACGTTCGTCGGCAGTCCCCGATCGAGGAGTCCAAATGAACCAAAGCAAATCTCTTTCCCTGGTAACGCCGCGTACTGGCCGGTGGCTGGCCGTTGCGGCCGTCGTGACGTCGATGGCAGTCTTGGGCGGCTGCGCCAACCCCAGCGCATCCAGCGGGGTTTATAGCTACGACCAAGCCCAGCGCGAACAGATCGTTCGCACGGGCACCGTCACGGGGGTGCGCCCCATCGTGATCCAGAATGACAAGTCCAGCGGTGTTGGCATGTTGGCCGGCGGTGCGCTGGGCGGCGTGGCCGGCAACGCCGTCGGCGGCGGCACGGGCCGCACCATCGCCACCGTGGGCGGCGCCATCCTGGGCGCCCTGGCGGGTAACGCCGTGGAAAACCGGGTCGGCAAGAATTCCGGCTACGAAATCACGGTGCGCCTGGACAATGGCGAAACCCGCGTCGTGGCGCAGGAAGCGGACTTGCCCATCAGCGTGGGCCAGCGCGTGCAAGTCATCAGCGGCGCAGGCCCAACGCGCGTTACCCCGATGTAATTCAAAAGCCCGCGCAAGCGGGCTTTTCAAATGCCGCGCCAAGGCGCGCGCAGGCCCCTTTGATGGGGCCATTTTTTTGCCCAAAGGTCGCTCGGTCGCAACGCGGCCTCCCAGGATTTACCCGCAGGCGCCGCCTTTCCCAGCCTTTTCCCGCCATCAAAGCCAAAAGTTCGATGTCGATTCGACGATCGAAGTGCAATGATTGCGCCTGCAAACGAGGCTAAACGCGGTTTTTGATGTAACCGAGCGTATCTCGGCGTCATTCTGAATGGCTCAATTCCGTCAGTTGAGCTTCAGCTTCTTTCTATATCCTCAAGCCCCTGAATCCCTGCAAGCGGAGGTGGTTTGCCGACGAGGCGCCCCGCACCCCTTATGTATACCGAGCAAGAACTCCACACCAAGATCGGCGATATTGTTGAGTCGATCGTCATGAAGAAAGTCACCCCCGACACGCAATTGATCGCCTCCGGCCTGGTGGATTCCCTGGCGGCCGTGGACATCACGCTGGCGGTGGAATCGGAATACGGTTGCAGCATCCCCGCTCCTGAAATCGCGGAAATCCTGCAGTCGGTTCGCTCGCTAGCCGGCTATGTTGCTGCCCATTCTGCGTAACACGCGCCTGCTGTCCCACGTCGCGGCCGCCGCGACGGCGGTCGCACTGGCGGTGGGGGCGTATTGCGGAATGGACGATCTGCTCGGCCGCATCGTGACGCCCACTGCCGTCGCCGTGCCTGCCACGGCCGGCCAGAACAACTACCTGCCCAATCTGGGACCAGACTGGGGCACTCAGCACGTCAACCTGAATCGCCTGGGCAACGCGCTAAGCGACGGCACGCTGGTCGTGCTGGGCTCGTCCGAGCTGTCCAGCCACGACCTGCGTTTCGTTCCCTACCGCTTCTTTCCCGAAAAACTGAAGATGCCGACGCTGGCCTATGGCCACGCCATGTTCCAGTCTTATGGGATTGTCAGCGTGCTGGAATCCGTGGCGGATTCGCTGACGCCGAACACGCGGCTGGTGATCATGGTGTCGCCCGCGTGGTTCGCCTCGGGCGGCCAGTTGCCGCGCAGCGCGTTCGCCGAGCACGTGACCGGCCCGGTCTGGGACCGCCTGTGGGACCAGCCCAGCACGCGCGAGCAGATGCAGACCTGGATCACCGACAACGCGAATTGGGGTCTGCTCTGGCTGATTGCCAACGGCCAGGCGTCCGAGCTGAAAGACAAGCTGGCGCTGTGGTGGCATGCCCGCCAGGAACCCGCGCCCGACCGTCCGCGCACCAAGCTGTCCGTGCCCGCGCATCGTTTCGTGTCCTGGCCGTCTGCCGCGCGCTTGAATGAAGGGCAGTGGGGGCGGCTGACGCATCAGGCGCGCGAGGTGGAACACACGCTGGGCGGCCACAACCCCTACGACGTGCGCGACGACTACTACAAGCAGTACCTGGCGCCGCTGTACTCGCCGGCCCGCAACGAGTTCGCCGACGTAGACCCCATCACCCGCACCGAGCTGGGCGATCTGTCGCGCGTCATGGCCTTGCTGCAAAAGCGCAAGGTGAAGGCCTACTTCGTCATCCAGCCGTTCAACCCCAAGCTCATCCTGGACGTCGAGCGCTTTGACCCGGTGGTGGCCGCCATCACGGGCATGTGCACGCGCTACCGGATGGGTTGCCTGGACCTTTACAGCATCCCGTTCGAACCGGGCATGCTGCGCGACGACATGCACCTGGCCGAGCTGGGCTGGGCCATGGCGGACCAAGGTATTGCGGAGTACTTCTCCCGATGAAATTCTTTCGCAAAGACGGCCCCGGACGCCGCTTTTTATGGCATTTGTGCCTGTACATCGGGGTCATCCTCGTCTTTGTGCTGCAGGCACAGCCCACCACGGGCAGCGGCGGACCGATCAAGGTCGAATTCCAGTACCAGCAGTTCTGACCCGCGCCATGGAATTGTTCGCAAGCTTGAGCTTTTTTGGCGGCGCGCTGTGCGGCGGCCTGGGTCTGTTGGCGTATCGCTCGTTCGGGATGCCGTTTCGCATCGGCTATCGCCACGTCATCGGGGTGATCTGCCTGGGTGTCTGGATGGCAGTGTTCTGGGCGCGCCCCTATCAACCCATTGCGCTGCTGGCCATTTCGGGCAGCGCCTTGTGGGCCATGCGCCGCGGCTATATCCCCTCCTGGCTGGCCGTCATCATCACCATGACGCCGCTGCTGCTGGTGAAGACCGGCGTGTCGCACCTGGGCGCCATGCTGGGCCTGTCGTTCGCCACCTTCCGCGCCATCGATGTGCTGCTGTTCGCGCAACGCAACGAGCGCGTGTCGCCGCTGGACTACTTCATCTACCTGTTCTTCCCGCTGACGCTATTGGCCGGCCCCATGTACCGCTGGCGCAATTTCCAGGCGGATCTCAAGCGCGGCTATGAAGGCGTGAACCTGAACACCTGGCTGACCGGGCTGGAACTGATCATGCTGGGCGTGATCCAGAAGTTTGGCCTGGCTGAGCTGATCTGGCGCTATGGCTTGGCCACGCTGGACGCACACGACTATTCATTCACGGGCGTAGTGCTGAACGCCTCGCTGTACAGCGCGTATCTGTTCTTCGATTTCGCCGGCTATTCGACGATGGCAATCGGCATCGGCATGCTGTTCGGCTTCACCTTGCCGATCAACTTCCGCAATCCCCTGGCCACGCTGAACCCGCAGGACTTCTGGCGCCGCTGGCACATCAGCCTGTCGGAGTGGTTGCGCGATGTGGTGTTCATGCCGATCTACAAGGCGTTGAGCAAGACCAAATTCTTCGGGCGCCATCGCATGGCGGCGCAGAACATCGGCATCTTCGCCACGCTGCTGGCCATGGGCGTGTGGAACGGCTTGTCGCTGCATTACATCGTCAGTGGGCTGATGTTCGGCGCGTATTCGGTGGGCCACAACCTGCTGATCAACGCGGCGCGCACGCGGCCCGCCTTGCAGTCCACGTTGGCGCATCCGGTGATGCGGTTCCTGGGCCGTGTGCTTACCTTGATTCTGGCCGCGCTGGCGCTGTACGTGTTCAGCGGCCGCAGCCCCCTCTGACGCCGGGAGTGTTGGCATGCGTTTTGACCTGAAAACGTTCCAGTTCGTTGATACCGGAATGTCGCCCGACGCCTTGGCCGTCGGCGCCGTCGACCGTTCTTTGAGCTGGGCGCAGTTGCGTGCCGAGGCGCATGCCTGGGCGGAGAACGCGCGCAAGCATGGCGCGGCCCCGGATGTGCCGGTGGCCATTTACGGCCACAAAGAAGCGTCGTTCTTCGTCGCCATGGTGGGCGCACTGCTGATCGGCGCGCCGTTCGTGCCGGTAGACACCATCTACCCGGTGGAGCGTCTGCGCCGCATTGTCGAGATTGTTTGCGCCGCGGCCGTCTACGATGCCGCCGCCGGCACGTTCACCCAAGGGGAAGGCGCGGTGCTTGCCGAGCGCGGCCTGGCCTACGTCATGTTCACCTCGGGCAGCACGGGCGACCCCAAGGGCGTGCAGATCGGCCGCGAAAGCGTGGGCCTGCTGGGCGACTGGATGCAGGGCAGCTTTGGCTTGGGCGAGGCGCCGGTGTTCATGAACCAGGCGCCGTTCAGCTTCGACCTGTCCATGTACGAGGTCTTCGGCACCCTGGCTTCGGGCGGCGCCTGCTTGTTGAACGCACGCGAGCAGATCGCGGCGGCGGGCACGTGGATGGCGCGCCTGGCGCAACATGAGGTCACGGTGTGGGTGTCGACCCCGTCGTTCGCCCACCAGCAGTTGGCCAACCGGGATTTTTCCCCCGCCACCTTGCCGGCGCTGCGCACCTTCCTGTTCTGCGGCGAGCCGCTGCCGACGGCCTTGGCGAAGAAGCTGCGCCAGCGCTTCCACGGTGCCGTCATCCTGAACACGTATGGCCCCACGGAAGCCACCGTGGCCACCACCTGGATCGAAGTCACCGACGCGGTGCTGGCGGCCCACGACCCGCTGCCGGTGGGGCACGCCAAGCCGGATAGCCTGTTGATCGTGGACGAAGGCGAGATCTGCATCGTGGGCGACCACGTCATGCGCGGCTACCTGAACCGCCCCGATCTGAACGACGCCAAGCTCTACACCCATGAAGATGGCCGCCGCGCTTTCCGCACGGGCGACCTTGGCGCGATGGAAGAGGGCGGTTTGCTGTTCTGTCGAGGCCGCATGGATGACCAGATCAAGCTGAACGGCTATCGCATCGAACTGGCGGAAATCGACGAGGCGCTGCACGGTCTGCCCGGGGTAGAGGGAGGCGCCTGCGCGGTGCTGCGCCGTCCCGATGGCACGGCGGTGCGTCTGATTGGTTTTGTGGCGTGCGTGGCGCGGGAGCCGGATGCGCGCTTTCTGGCGCCCGATGCGCTGGCCGATTGCAAAGCGCGGCTGGCCCAGCGCCTGCCGCCCTATATGGTGCCGTCGGAATTGGTGGCTTGCCCGGCATTGCCCATGTCGAACAACCACAAGATCGACCGCAAGAAGCTGGTCGAGATCTACGCCGGGATTCCGGCGTAGCGGAAAAAAGAACGGGGCGCGATGCCCCGTGTCTTTGGTCTACAGCCCCATCATGCGCTGGCTTAGATTGGCCAGCACCATCAGCAGCACCTGCGCCACGATCAGCAGCACCAAGGGCGAAAAGTCGATGCTGGTGCGCGGCAGGATGCGGCGGATGGGATCCAGCATGGGCGCGGTCAATGCCTGCAACAGCGGCATCATCGGCGCCGTTGGGTTGACCCAGGACAGCACGGCCTGGATCAGCGTCAACCACACCACCAGATTCAGCGCCCACTTGATGGCCATGATCAGGGCCGAGCCCATGGCGGCGGGTAGCAGTGCGGCGGGGATCAGCGCGCCCAGCGCCAGCAGCCAGATCAGCACGATATACAGCAGCGCGGCCAGCCAGGCGGCGACCAGGCTCGTCCAATCGATCTTGTTGCCGGCGGGAATGACCTTGCGCAGCGGCATTACCAGCCAGTTCGTTGCCTGGTAGATGGTGCGCGCAATCGGGTTGAAGGCGTGGAGGCGGATCGCGTGCATCCAGGCGCGGGCAATCAATGCCGCGCCGAACAGCGTGAACACGATTTCGAGGAGGAAGCGGAAGATTTCACCGAGCATGGACGCGATCACCGAAAAAATGAGGAATCAATTGTCGCACGCTGCGTGGAAAGTTTGCGGCGGCTTTTGGCGGAGGGGGATGACGCAAAAAAGCCGCCTAGCCAAGGCCAGGCGGCTCTAGTGAAGCTAAAGCTTCGAACCGTCCGGATTAAGGACGGCCACCCGTGGGGAACGGCCACGAAGCGGCGGGGTTCAGCGCGGTCTTTGCACCCGGGGCAGCGGCCGTGGACGGCGGCGTTGCGGGCTTCTTGGGAGCGGCTTTCTTCGCAGCAGGCTTCTTGGCAGCGGCGGGCTTGGCAGCAGCAGCCGGCTTGGCGGCAGCGGGAGCCTTCTTTGCAGCGGGAGCCTTCTTGGCGGCAGGCGCCTTCTTGGCAGCGGGGGCCTTCTTGGCTACCGCTTTCTTGGCAACTGCTTTCTTGGCGGCGGGCGCCTTCTTGGCAACGGCCTTTTTGGCAACGGCCTTCTTGGCTACCGCTTTCTTGGCGACGGCCTTCTTGGCAACTGCCTTCTTGGCAACTGCCTTCTTGGCGACGGCCTTCTTGGCGACGGCCTTCTTGGCTACCGCTTTCTTGGCGACGGCCTTCTTGGCAACTGCCTTCTTCGCGACAACCTTCTTGGCTACCGCTTTCTTGGCAACGGCCTTCTTGGCGACAACCTTCTTGGCTACCGCTTTCTTGGCGACTGCCTTCTTGGCGACTGCCTTCTTGGCTACCGCTTTCTTGGCGACGACCTTCTTGGCTGCCGGCTTCTTGGCGGCAACCTTCTTCACTGCCGGCTTCTTGGCGGCGGCGACTTTCTTGACTGCTACCTTCTTGACAGCGGCTTTCTTGGCCGGTGCGGCCTTCTTAGCGACTGCCTTCTTGGCGGCGGGCTTCTTCGCCGCGGCTTTCTTTACGGCTTTCTTGGCTGTTGCCATGGTCATGCTCCTTAGGTTCAGGGGTCCCAGAACTTAAACCCGTGCCCCGACTCGCCAACAAAGCGAATCGTGCCCGGGCTATTCATCGGCGCATGCCGCTGTTCTGTGCGAGCAACAGCTACTACGGTTTGCGCTAATGAATTCGGCACAGCCATTTGATATGGCCCCCGCTCCTTTGGCGCGAGCCATTTCAAATGGCGCCGGTGGGCAGCCTGATCACAGGCCACCGACCGCTTGTTCTACGTGTTCGAAAACACCCTGACCAGGAAGCGCGTCATCAAGCCTGTCGCGAACGCGACGCTCTGTGTTGGCAGAGCGTGCCCGCGCCGGGCCTGATGACCTACTGCTTTACTCCCAGCTCAGCGTGCCACCGGTTTGGTATTCGATCACGCGAGTTTCAAAAAAGTTGCGTTCCTTTTTAAGATCGATCATTTCCGCCATCCAGGGGAAGGGATTCTCTTCCTGCGGGTACAGCGGTTCGATACCGATTTGCTGGCAACGACGGTTGGCGATGAAGCGCAGGTAGGATTTGAACATAGGTGCGTTCAAGCCCAACACGCCGCGCGGCATCGTGTCTTCGGCGTAAGCGTATTCGAGTTCGACCGCTTTGCGGAAGAGTTCTCGAATTTCTTCGCGGAAAGCCGGCGTCCACAGATGCGGATTTTCCAGTTTGACGGTGTTGATCAGGTCGATGCCGAAGTTGCAGTGCATGGATTCATCGCGAAGGATGTACATGTACTGTTCGGCCGCGCCGGTCATCTTGTTCTGGCGGCCCAGCGCCAGGATCTGCGTGAAGCCCACGTAGAAGAACAGGCCTTCCATCAAGCAAGCGAAAACGATCAGCGACTTCAGCAGCGTCTGGTCGGCTTCGGGCGTGCCCGTCTTGAAGTGGGGGTCCGCGATCGCGTCGATGAACGGGATCAGGAACTCGTCTTTGGCGCGGATGGACGGCACTTCGTTATAAGCGTTGAAGATCTCGGCTTCGTCCAGGTCCAGGCTTTCGACGATGTATTGATAAGCGTGCGTGTGGATCGCTTCCTCGAATGCCTGGCGCAGCAGGAACTGGCGGCATTCGGGAGCCGTGATGTGGCGGTAGGTGCCCAACACGATGTTGTTCGCGGCCAGCGAATCGGCCGTGACGAAGAAACCCAGGTTGCGCTTGACGATGCGGCGTTCGTCTTCGGTGAGCCCGTTCGGGTTCTTCCAAAGCGCGATGTCGCGCGACATGTTGATCTCTTGCGGCATCCAGTGGTTGGCGCACGTGGCCAAATACTTTTCCCACGCCCACTTGTACTTGAACGGCACAAGTTGATTGACGTCGGTTTCGCCGTTGATGATGCGCTTGTCGGCAACCTTCACGCGCTGCGCGGTGGCAGCGCCGCTGGCGGCCAGACCCGCCGCGTGTTCAGGCGCGGCAGGCGTAGGCATGGCGGTGTCGCCGAACACACCCGTCGCCGCCCGGACTTCGGGCGCAGCCTGCTGGCCGCCCGCGGGGGCGGGGGAAGCAGGTTGCGTGGCGGTGGTGTCGTCTTCCCAATTAATCATTTCAATTCTCCGGAGGCGGTTATTGGCAGGCTTCGCACTCTTCGAAGCCGGGGTCGCCCGGCCGCATGGTGCAAACCGCCCCGAGAACTTCGGGTTCCGGCAAAACAGGTGCGGCGCCCACGGCCGCGGCCGTGGATTGGCCACCAGCAGTGACGGCGTTCAATTCGCCGCCGCGACCAGTGGACTTCTCGGCGCTGGTGGCGCCCAGGGTACGCAGGTAGTACGTGGTCTTCAGGCCACGCAGCCATGCCAGCTTGTAGGTGTCATCCAGCTTCTTGCCCGATGCGCCCGACATGTAGATGTTCAGCGACTGGGCTTGATCGATCCACTTCTGACGGCGCGACGCGCATTCAACCAGCCAGCTCGGTTCGACTTCGAACGCAGTGGCGTAGAGTTCGCGGAGTTCGGAAGGTACGCGATCGATGCGGGACAGGCTGCCGTCGAAGTACTTGAGGTCGGCGACCATGACTTCGTCCCAGAGACCGAGTTTCTTCAGGTCACGCACGAGGTAATCGTTAACGACCGTGAACTCGCCGGAGAGATTCGATTTGACGTACAAGTTCTGGAAAGTAGGTTCGATGCACGCAGATACACCAATGATATTGGAAATAGTCGCGGTTGGGGCAATTGCCACGCAATTGGAGTTGCGCATGCCATGTTGTTTGATGCGCGCGCGCAACGTATCCCAATCGAGCGTGCTCGATTCATCAACTTCAACATGACCACCGCGTTCATCACGCAGCATCTTCAACGTGTCTTGCGGCAAGATGCCACGCGACCACAACGAGCCTTCATACGATTGATAGCGGCCACGTTCTTCGGCGAGCAGGCTCGACGCGAAGTAGGCGTGATAGCAAACGGCTTCCATCGAACGATCAGCGAATTCAACGGCGGCTTGCGATGCATACGGCACGCGCATCATCTGCAGGCAATCCTGGAAGCCCATGATGCCCATGCCCACCGGACGATGGCGCGCGTTGGAATTGCGGGCCTTCTCGACGGCGTAGTAATTGATGTCGATGACGTTGTCGAGCATGCGCATCGCGATGCTGACGGTGCGCTTGATCTTGTCGTGATCCAGTTCGAAACCACCACCGGCAGCCGGCTTCATGTGCGCGACCAGGTTCACCGAACCCAGGTTGCACACCGCGATTTCGGATTCGTTGGTGTTCAGCGTGATCTCGGTGCACAGGTTCGAGCTGTGAACCACGCCCACGTGCTGCTGCGGCGAACGGATGTTGCACGGATCCTTGAACGTGATCCACGGATGGCCGGTTTCGAACAGCATCGACAGCATCTTGCGCCACAGCGTCAGCGCCGGCATCTTCTTGTAGAGCTTGAGCTCGCCGCTGGCGACGCGCTTTTCGTGGCCGATATACGCTTCTTCGAATTCGCGGCCGTACTTGTCGTGCAGGTCGGGGCAGTCGGACGGCGAGAACAGCGTCCATTCACCGCCTTCCATGACGCGCTTCATGAACAGGTCGGGAATCCAGTTCGCCGTGTTCATGTCGTGCGTGCGGCGGCGTTCGTCGCCGGTGTTCTTGCGCAGTTCCAGGAATTCTTCGATGTCCAGGTGCCACGATTCCAAGTACGTGCACACCGCGCCCTTGCGCTTGCCGCCCTGGTTCACCGCGACGGCGGTGTCGTTGACGACCTTCAGGAACGGAACCACGCCCTGGCTTTCGCCGTTGGTGCCCTTGATGTGGCTGCGCAGCGCGCGCACCGGGGTCCAGTCGTTGCCCAGGCCGCCGGCGTACTTGGCCAGCAGCGCGTTTTCCTTGATGGCGTCGTAGATGCCTTCCAGGTCATCCGACACGGTGGTCAGGTAGCACGACGACAATTGCGAGTGCAGCGTGCCCGAGTTGAACAGCGTCGGCGTCGAGCTCATGAAGTCGAACGAGGACAGGATCTCGTAGAACTCGATGGCGCGCGCTTCGCGGTCGGCTTCGCGCAGCGCCAGGCCCATGGCCACGCGCATGAAGAACACCTGCGGCAGTTCGATGCGGGTGCCGCGGATGTGCAGGAAGTAGCGGTCGTACAGGGTTTGCAGGCCCAGGTAGCCGAATTGCAGGTCGCGCTTGGCGTTCAAGGCCTTGCCCAGGCGGGTCAGGTCATAGTTGGCCAGTTCGGGCGACAGCAGGCCGCCTTCGATACCGCGGGTGATGAACGTGGGGAAGTACTCGGCGTAGCGCGCGATCATGCCGTCTTGCGAGACTTCTTCGCCCAGCACTTCCTTGCGGATCGTGTGCAGCAGGAGGCGAGCGGTGACCTGGCTGTAGGCCGGGTCCTTTTCAACCAGCGCGCGCGCGGACAGGATGGCGGACTTGAACACTTCGTCGACGGGGATGCCGTCGTACAGGTTCTTGACCGTTTCCTTCAGGATGGATTCGCTGTCGATGAATTCGGCCAGGCCTTCGCCGGCGGCAACGATGGTCGCGCGCAGTTCAGCCAGGTCCAGCGGACGGCGCACGCCGGCGTCGGTCACGTTCAGCACGTGTTCCACGGGCGCGGCGGCGGCCTTTTCCTGGCCTTCGGCGGCAGCGGCGGCGGCACGCTCTTGCGTGCGCTTCTCGCGGTACAGGACGTAGGCGCGGGCAACATCATGTTGGCCCGAGCGCATCAGCGCCAGTTCAACCTGGTCCTGGATGTCTTCAATATGGAAGGTGCCGCCGTTGGGGCGGTTGCGCACCAGGGCGTTCACGGCCTGGCTGGTCAGGTTCTCGACCAGTTCACGCACACGGGCGGACGCAGCGCCCTGGCCACCGTTCACGGCCAGGAAGGCCTTGGTCATGGCGATGGCGATCTTGCTGGGTTCAAACCCAACCACCGAGCCATTGCGGCGAATGATGTTGTAGCTGGCCCATTGCCCGCCATTGGCGTCGGCAGGGGAATCGGTTTGCGAGGGCGGCACGGCCGAAGGCCGGGTCACAGAGGCGATCGTAGTCTGCATGGAAGCTCCTGTGCGAAAACGCGTAGATAGCGACATGACGGCGGTCATGCCGGGTATGAATGTGGATCTTTTGAGGGGGTCGGAACGGCTTGGACGGCTTAGTCCAAAAGGCGTGGCCGACGAGAATCAGCGCTTAGGCGACCACAACATGTAGTGTAGCACCCCTCGTTGGACACTAATTCTAGTGATCGAGAACTACGGGAACAAGAAAAAGGTATGACGAAGCTCACAAAAGATTGTTACTAAATGCACTGGGCGCGCCCAGTAAGGCGCGCCCAGGAGTGCACGGCTCAAAGCGAATGTTTATGCGGTTTTCCGCAGGGGCATGTCGCGCGGGGCCGGTGCTGTATAGCTCTGCATCAATCGACCCAATTGCGTCCGGTACTTCTCGACGCTTGCTGCCTTCACGTGGCCGTAGCCGCGGATGGTTTCTGCAAGGCCGGCGATTGTAGCTGCTTGCGCGATGTTGTCCCGGCTCAACCCTACAAGAAGTTGGTCTATGGTCTGGCGGTACTCGGTGACAAGCGCCCGTTCCATCTTGCGTTCGGCGGTGTGGCCGAAGGGATCGAACCAGGTGCCGCGCAGGCCCTTCATGCGCGTCAGCAATTTCAGTGCCGTCATCGTGCGCGGGCCCAGGGTCATCTTGCGCGGCACGCCGGTGCGCGGGTCCTTGCGCGCGAAGATCGGCGGGGCCATATGAAAGCGCAGGCTGTAGTCGCCTTCGAACTGACCCTTCAATTGCGCCTGGAACGCGTCGCCGGTGTAGAGGCGCGCCACTTCGTATTCGTCCTTGTAGGCCATCAGCTTGAACAGGCCACGCGCCACCGCCATCGCCAGCCGCGGCGTCTTGGTGTCGCGCGCCAATTCACGCTCGCGCGCCGCGACGGCTTCGATGACCTCTTGGTAGACGCGCGCATAACGGGCGTCCTGGTAGGCCGTCAGGTCCGCGATGCGGCGGGCCACGGCGCGGTCAAACGTTTCCGGCACATGCAGTTGCACGACCTGGGCGCGCGGACGCAAGGCGCTTTCCAGCGCATCGGGCTGGTGCGCGGCCAGGCGGCCGCTGTCAAAGGCGGCGCGATTGGCCGCGATGGCCACGCCGTTCAGCTCGATGGCGCGGTTGATGGCCGCTTGCGACAGCGGCACGCCGCCACGTTGCCACGCATAGCCCAGCATGAACATGTTGGACAGGATGCTGTCGCCGAACAAGGCCAGCGCGGCTTCATGCGCATCAATGGCGGCCGTGTTGGCATCGCCCGCGGCGTGGCGGATCTTGGCCAGCAGCGCTTCGGGGCGCATGGCGGCGTCGGGGTTGCGGGTGAATTCGGATACCGGCGCAACGTAGGTGTTGACCGTGACCTGGGTATGCCCACGACGCAGCGCGCCCAGCGAATCCGGCGCCACCGAGGCCACCGGGTCGCACAGGATGGCGGCATCAGCCTGCTGCCAATCCAGCCGGACGGGGCCTGCCGGCGCGCCCGCCGGCGCCAGCCGGATGTGGCTGACGACCGTGCCGCCTTTCTGCGCCAGGCCGGTCAGGTCCAGCACCGCGGCAGACAGGCCTTCCAGGTGCGCGGCCATCGACACGATGGCGCCGATGGTGATGACGCCCGTGCCGCCCATGCCCGCCACCAGCAGCCGATACGGGCGGTCCAGCGACGGCGTGGCCGGTTGCGGCAACTGTTCGATCAGGCGTTGCAGGCGTTCCTGATCGGTCTTGGGCGCCGCGCTCTTGCGTGGCTTGCCGCCCATGACCGACACGAAGCTGGGGCAGAATCCTTCCGCGCAGGAATAGTCCTTGTTGCAGCTGGATTGGTCGATGGCGCGCTTGCGGCCATACGGCGTTTCCAGCGGCACCACCGACAGGCAGTTCGATTGCACGCCGCAGTCGCCGCAGCCTTCGCACACGGCGCTGTTGATCAGCATGCGGCGTGCCGGGTCGGGAAACTGGTTCTTCTTGCGGCGGCGGCGCTTCTCGGCGGCGCAGGTTTGATCATGGATCAGCACGGTCACGCCGGGAATCTCGCGCAGCTCGCGCTGCACCGCGTCCAGCTCGCGGCGATGATGCACCTTGATGTTGGGGCCCAGATCCACGCCTTGGTATTTCTCAGGCTCGTCGCTGGTGACGACGATGCGCGCCACGTTTTCGCCACGCAGTTGCTGGCAGATCTGCGGCACCGAGATCGGTCCGTCCACGGGCTGCCCGCCCGTCATCGCGACCGCGTCGTTGAACAGGATCTTGTAGGTGATGTTGGCGCGCGCGGCCACCGCCTGGCGGATCGCCAGATAGCCGGAGTGGTAGTACGTGCCTTCGCCCATGTTCTGGAAGATGTGCGGCATCTTGGTATAGCGCGACAGGCCGATCCAGTCGACGCCTTCGCCGCCCATCTGCGTCAGGCCGCCCGTGTCGCGGTCCATCCAGGCGGCCATGTAGTGGCAGCCCACGCCGGACAGCGCCTGGCTGCCCTCGGGCACCTTGGTCGACGTGCTGTGCGGACAGCCCGAACAGAAATATGGGCGGCGGCGCATGCCGTCGGCATCATTGGACAACGCCGATTGGCATTCGAACGCCGCCAGGTCCGCAGCCAGCGGCAGGCCGGCGGTGCGCGTCAACCAGGTGGCCAGTGGCTGGGCCAGCAGCGACGGGCGCAATTGTCCGGCCGAGGGCACCAGCGTTTCGCCGCCAAAGCCCTTCTTGCCGATGACCGACGGGCGCTCGGGCAAATTGAACAGCAGATCCTTGATCTGGCTTTCGACCACGGCGCCTTTTTCTTCAACCACCAGAATGTGCGACAG
The DNA here is from genome assembly GCF_029637605.1 of Achromobacter spanius. Lineage (NCBI taxonomy): Bacteria > Pseudomonadati > Pseudomonadota > Betaproteobacteria > Burkholderiales > Alcaligenaceae > Achromobacter > Achromobacter spanius. The sequence continues at coordinate 5,140,103 of NZ_CP121261.1, forward strand.
CCCGCGCGCAAACTCCAGCAGCCGTTCGCCGTCCATCGGCCAGGTCAGGCCCGGCTTGTAGATACGCACCGGTGCGTTGGCGGTGACAGTGTCCACGCCCAGGCGCGACAGCGCTTCCATGGTGTCCAGATGCGCCTTGCCGACCGTGACAATGCCCACGGTGGCGCGGGGCGCGGCACAGGTCAGGCGGTCGATGCTGTGGCGGCGCGCAAACGCGGCAACCGCTTTCATGCGCAGGTTCATGCGCGTTTCGACGGCCAGCGACAAGAAGTCGCGCGCGGAATATTCCAGCGCTTCGGGCGGCATGTCGGGGTCGGCCGGCATGTCGTAGTGCTGTACGGCGGCCGGCGTGAACGAGTGGCCGCTTTCGATGGTCTCGGACACCGCCTTGAACGCGACCCAGGTGCCGGCATAGCGCGACAGCGCCCAGCCCCACAGCGCGAACGTTTCATATTCGTCGATAGAGGTCGGATGCACGATGGGCATCTGCCAGCCGATCAGCGACGCTTCGCTGGCGTGCGGAATGGACGACGACACGGCGGTGTGGTCATCACCCACCACCACCAGCACGCCGCCATTGCGCGAGGCACCCGCCGCGTTGCCGTGGTGCAGCGCGTCGCCCGCGCGGTCCACGCCCGGGCCTTTGCCGTACCACATGGCAAACACGCCATCGACGTTGCGGTCGGCGCGCACGCCGGCCTGCTGTGTGCCCATGACGGCGGTCGCCGCCATATCTTCATTGATGCCGGGCAGGAACGAGATCTGGCTGGCGTCCAGCGCCTTCTTCGCCTTCCACATCGCCATGTCCACGCCACCCAATGGCGAACCGCGATAGCCCGACACAAAGCCCGCCGTGTTCAGCCCGCGTTCGCGGTCGACCCGCGCCTGCGTGAGCATGATACGCACGAGTGCTTGCGTCCCCGTCAGGAAGATGCGGCCGGACTCCCGGGTGAGGTTGTCGGCAAGCTGGTAGTCAAGGTCCAACTGGGGATCGGGGGCGGGAGTGCCGTCCATAATGAATGCTCCTGGTATTTCGCACCATGATAGGTTCGCGGAGCATCCGATTTATTGCGTTTTTGGATCGTGCTATCCCTATAATACGCAATGAACATTTCGTGTTCGACAAAAACCAGGAGACAAAGCGATGGACAAGACCGATATCGGCATCCTCAAGGCCTTGCAGGAGGACGGCCGGGCTTCGGCGCAGCAGTTGTCCGACAAGGTAGGGCTATCGGCCGCACCGGTGTGGCGGCGGGTGAAGGCGATGGAAGCCAGCGGGGTCATCCAGGGCTATAGCGCCCAGGTGGACCGTAGCAAGGTGGGGCTGGGCTGCATGTTCGCGCAGATCAGCCTGGAGCGGCATTCCTCGAATACGGTCGAACACTTCGAGCGTTCGGTGCGCGACGCGCCCGAGATCCTGGAGTGCTATGCGGTGACCGGCGATTCCGACTTCCTGTTGAAGATCCTGGTGGAAAGCCCGGAAGCGTACGACCGTTTCCTGCACCGCTTCCTGTTCAACATGCCCGGCATTCGCCAGACGCGCACCATCGTGGCGCTGCGCGAGATCAAGCACGAACAGCGGCTGCCGCTGTAACTGATGGATGGTGCTCTCTATATATAGAGAGCGCCGGCGCGAGACATGGGCGCGGTGTCGCTTGAAACCAACGCATTCGTGCGCGTTCCACACCTAAAGCCGGCGCTTTCTGGCGTGCACTGTTGCGCAATTGCACACGGCGCGGATCGTCGTTGATTCTTCCCAGGCGGCTCATTAGAGTGCGTCATGTTTGCTGCGCGAAAGACGTGCCGGTCTGATCGGTGCGCCGCGTCGACAGACGTGCTGAGGAAGTCATGAGCAGTGTGTATTTGCGTTCGGCCAGCATCGCCTGCGCCGTTCTAGTCCTGGCCGGTTGCGCGGTCAGAAAGCCCGCCGCCATCACCGAAGGCCAGCCCGAGGCGCCGCCCAAGCCGGTGGCATGTGTGCCGGCCAAAGCGGGAGATCCCATGATCGGAACCTGGCTGTCGAACACGCGGCCGCGCGACGTCAGCGGGGAACTGCAATCGCTGATCGTCTTGTCCGCCGATGGCACGATGGCCTATGAATCGTTGCTCAAGATCGGGCGCAAGGCGCGTCCGGCCTTGCGTGAGACCGGCTGCTGGGCCGTGGCAGACAACGTCTACACGATGCAGACGACCAAATCCGCCGGCGAGCCCGTGGATGCCAAGGACCCCATCTACGTGAGCCGCTACCGCGTCGAAAAGGTCGAACGCGCCAAGCTCACGCTGCGCGAGCTCAAGAGCGGCGGTCAATTGCTTACCGCGCGCCGCATGCCGCAGGGCTACCGCCTGCCTTACTGACCGTTGCGCGGGGCGGACACTGTCTGTGTCCACCGCGCCAGGATGGGCTGGCTGCGGTAAGGTGCGGGCTTCGACTTTTGCCTTGCCGCCGGTTTCCCATGCCCGCCATGTCTTCTGAAGCACGCGCGATCGCGCTGCTTGCCCTGGCCGCTTTCGTCAGCGCCAGCGCCTTCCGTATCTGTGATCCCATGCTGCCGCAACTGGCGGCGGAATTCGGCACGTCCACCGGGCAGGCTGCTCGCGTGGTGACGGCGTTTGCCGTGGCGTATGGCGTGTTGCAGATGTTCTTCGGCCCGGTGGGCGACCGCTACGGCAAGTACCGCGTCGTCAGCGTGGCGACAGTGGCCTGCGCCTTGGGCAGTGCGGGCGCCGTCATGGCCGAATCCCTGGATATGTTGGTCTTGTGCCGCGCCGTGTCGGGCGCGGCGGGGGCGGGCATCGTCCCGCTGTCCATGGCCTGGATCGGCGACAACGTGCCCTATGAGCGCCGGCAGGCAACGCTGGCGCGCTTTCTGACCGGCACCATCCTCGGCATGTCGGCCGGCCAATTGGCCGGCGGCCTGTTCGCCGATACGGTGGGCTGGCGCTGGGCCTTCGCCTCGCTGGTGGCCGGTTACCTGATTGTCGGCGTCTTGCTGCACCTGGAAGTGCGCCGCCAACGCGCGGCGGGCTTTGCGCAGGTGGACCCCAACGCCGTCCGCCAGGGCTTTGTGGGGCAGGCGCGGCTGGTGTTGGGCACCCCGTGGGCGCGTATCGTGTTGGCGACTGTCTTCATCGAAGGCCTGCTGGTCTTCGGCGCCTTGGCGTTTGCGCCGTCCTACCTGCACGAGCGCTTCGATATTTCGCTGACGGCCGCGGGCGCCTTGGTGGCGGTCTACGCGGTGGGTGGGCTGATCTACACGGTGGTGGCCGGCCGCATTCTCAAGCGCCTGGGCGAACGTGGCTTGGCGGTGGCGGGCGGCCTGGTGCTGGGCGTGGCCTTCCTGTCGTATCTGCTGGGGCCGGTCTGGATGTGGAGCCTGCTGGCCAGCGTGCTGGCCGGCTTTGGCTATTACCTGCTGCACGCCACCCTGCAAACCAACGCCACGCAGATGGTGCCGTCAGCGCGCGGCACCGCCGTGGCCTGGTTTGCATCCTGCCTGTTCATGGGCCAGGCTGCCGGCGTGGCGCTGGCGGGCGCGGTAGTAGACGAGATAGGCGCCGCGGCCCTGTTCGGCGGCTCCGCCATCCTGCTCCCCCTGCTAGGCGCCTTCTTCGCCCGCGCCCTAAAAGCCCGCCCCAAACCCGCCACCCCGTAGGATGGGTGAAGCGCGAGACCGCCCCAAAAAGAACACTAGTGTCGATCGCGCGCAACCCATGCGGCTGTACATAGAACACTAGTGTCGATCGCGCAACCCATGCGGCTGCACATAGAACACTAATGCACATCGCGCGCAACCCATGCGGCTCCGCAAAGAACACCACCGCAGATCCCGCGCAGCCCTTGGTGGGGCCTCAAAAAACCAGCACCACCAAGGGCCCCCCAACCTTAAATCCCCCCCAACCGTCCCAGCACCGTTTCCTTACCCAACAACGCCAGCACCGCATCAACCGCCGGCGTTTGCGTCTGACCCGTCACCGCCACGCGCAGCGGAATCGCCAGTTGCGGCATCTTCAAACCTCGATCAGCCAGCACGGCCTTGATCAGTGCCGACAGCGCTTCACGAGTCCAGTCGATATCCTTGGCCCGCAACGCGAAGTCGGCCAGCGCCTCGCGCGCGGCCGGCGTCAGGTGCTGTTCGACCAGTTCCGGTGCGGCGGGCGTGAACGGCGCGCAGAACAGCATGGCGCCGTCGGCCAGTTGCTCCAGCGTTTCCGCACGGTCTTTCAACAGGCCCATCACGCCCGGAAGATCAATCTTTTCCGGATGGCCGCCACGGTTCGCCACGCGCGGTGCTACGCGCTCGGCCAGTTCCGCGTTGTCCATCTGCTTGATGTAGTGGGCGTTGACCCAGTTCAGCTTCTTCGGATCCCATTGCGACGCGGACTTCGACAAATGCTTGGTGTCGAACCACGACACCAATTGTTCGCGCGAGAAAAGCTCGTCGTCGCCGTGGCTCCAGCCCAGACGGGCCAGGTAGTTGATCATGGCCTCGGGCAGATAGCCCTCGTTGTCATACTCCATGACGTTGACCGCGCCGTGGCGCTTGGACAGCTTTTCGCCATCCGGGCCCAGGATCATCGGCACGTGGCCGTATTCGGGCAGCGTCGCGCCCAGCGCGCGCAGGATGTTGATCTGGCGAGGCGTGTTGTTGACGTGGTCATCGCCGCGCAGCACATGGGTGATGCCCATGTCCCAGTCGTCGACCACGACGCAGAAGTTGTAGGTGGGCGTGCCGTCGGGGCGCGCGATGATCAGGTCGTCCAGTTCGGTGTTGTCGAAGCTGATCGTGCCCTTGACCATGTCGTTCCAGGACGTGGCGCCTTCCTGGGGATTCTTGAAGCGCACCACCGGCTTGCGGCCTTCGGGAACGGCGGGCAGCGTCTTGCCCGGTTCCGGGCGCCAGGTGCCGTCATAGCGCGGCTTGTCGCCGCGCGCGCGGGCGGCTTCCCGCATGGCTTCCACTTCTTCGGGCGAGCTGTAGCAATGGTAGGCAGTGCCGGCGGCCAGCATCTGCGCCACCACCTCGCGGTAGCGATCCATGCGCTGCATTTGGTAGAAGGGGCCTTCGTCGGGCTGCATGCCCAGCCATTCCATGCTGTCCAGAATGGCCTGCACGGCTTCCGGCGTGGAGCGCTCGACGTCCGTGTCTTCAATGCGCAGCACGAACGTGCCTTGGTGATGGCGTGCGAACGCCCAGGAAAACAGCGCGGTGCGCGCGCCGCCCAGGTGCAAAAAGCCCGTGGGCGAAGGCGCGAAGCGGGTACGGATGGGGGAAGTGGCGTTGGAAGTCATAGGGGGCAATGATAGCGGCTGCGGCGCCACAAAGCGGCGTCGGACACGGTCCACGTCAAGCGGACGGCGGGCTGGTCTTGTTACGATGAACGGTATTTTAGATTAGGGCGACCCTCCCTATGTTGCGTCACGCGCTTGCCCCGATGTTCGAACCCAGTTCGCTGGTGATCGTTGCCGACCGGCCCTTGCCGGCGGCGGGCTCGCTGTCGCCCGCGCTCAAGGCAAAGACCACGGTGGTGGATTGCGAACCGGGCGCGGCGCCCGACCTGCCCGTGGCACTGGAAGGCCTGGCGGCGGGCGCGCGGCCCGATCTGGCCCTGGTTTGCGTGTCGCCGGCCGTGCTGCCCGAAACGCTGCGCCGCCTGTCCGCCTTGGCGCCGCGTTCGGTGATTCTGCTGCCGCACCCATTGCCGGATCCATATCCGCGTGGCACCTGGGCCTTGTGCCGGGCATGGGCGGAAGAAAACCGTTGCGAACTGCTGGGCCCGCGTTCCTTTGGCGCGCAGCGACCGCACGCGGGCCTGAACTTCAGTCAGCACCCGGTGCTGGCGCGCGCCGGGCGCGTGGCGCTGGTGGCGCAGTCGCGCTCCATCATGGCCGCCGTCATGGACTGGGCCGAAGACGTGCACATCGGCTTTTCCACGGCGGTGTCGCTGGGCGACGAGGCGGTGGTGGGGCTGTCGAAGGTGCTGGATTACCTGGCCAGCGACCCCCGCACTGACAGCATCGTGCTGTACCTGGAAGACGTGGGCCCGGCCCGCGAGTTCATGAGCGCCTTGCGCGCGGCGGCCAGCGTGAAGCCGGTCATCGTGCTCAAGGCCGGCCGGTCCGACGCCGACAGCGCCGACGCCATTTTCGACGCCGCCTTGCGCCGCGCGGGCGCCGTGCGCGTGCGCTACTTCGTGCAACTGTTCTCGGCCGTGAAGGTGCTGGGCTATACGCGCCGCCCCAAGGGCCGGCGCGTGGCGCTGATTTCCAACGGCAACGGGCCTCCGCAATTGGCGATGGACTTGATTGGCCCCGACGCCGCCGTGCTGCGCGCCGACCTTGCTCCCGCCACCCGCCGCGCGCTGGAGGCCATGCTGGAGCCGGACGCGGCCTGTCAGAACCCGGTCATCACCTACACGCCGCTGACGCCGGAGCGCATACGCGCCATTCTGGAAACGGTGCTGGACGACACGGGTGTGGACGGCGTGCTGGTGCTGCTGGCGCCCGATGCGCTGGCCGACATGCCGGCCGTTGCCCGCGAGCTGGCGCAGATTGCGCCCACGGCCAAGAAGCCGGTCGTCAGTTGTTTCATGGGTGACGCCGGCATGCGGCCCTTGCGGCGCATGCTGGACGACGCGGGCACGCCCGCCTTCCGCACCCCGGAATCGGCCGCCGATGCGTTTGGGGTGCTGGCCTCTCACCACTACAACCAGCAACTGCTGCTGCAGACGCAACCGCAGGAACCTCCCAGCCATGTGCCGGACCTGACCGCCGCGCGCGAGCTCATCGCACGCGTGCGTGCCGATTGTCGGCGCGAGCTGAACACGTCCGAAATCCGCACGCTGCTGGGCCTGTTCTATGTGCCGCTGCGCGACATGCCCATCGACGTGGCGTCGGCGGAACCCGAGTCCCGTCCGATGGCCATCCAGGTGTGGCGCGACCCCCAATTCGGCCCGGTCATCCGCTTTGGCGCGGGCGGCCCCGACGCGGTGCTGTCCGTGTCCGACCGTGGCATGGACCTGCCGCCGCTCAACGGCTTTCTGGCCCGCCAACTGATTGAACGCAGCCGGCTGTGGCGCCGCGTGCTGGCGCCGCGCGTCGGCCACATGGCGGCGGAAGCCTTGCAGCAGGCGGTGGTGCTGGTGTCTGAACTGGTGTCGGAACTGCCCGACATTGAATCGCTGGATATCGATCCGCTCTACGCTGGCGAAACGCATCTGCGCGCGGGTGGGCTGCGCATGACGCTGACCGATACGCCCGGCTGCGAAACGCCGCAGACCTCGGGCTACCCGCACATGGCGATCCACCCGTACCCGACGCGGCTGGTGCATGTGCGCCGCTTCAACGACGGCATTCCCTGGGTGCTGCGCCCGATTCGTCCGGAAGACGGGGGCGCGCTGCAGGAATTCATTCGCGGGCTGTCGGAGCGGTCGCGCTACATGCGCTTCGTGTCGATGATGCGCGAACTGACTCCGCGCATGGTGTCGCGCTACACGCAGGTGGACTATCACCGCGAACTGGCGCTGGTAGCGGCCACGCAGGTGCCCAACCCGGCCAACCGGGGGCATCCGCGCGAGGTGATCGTGGGCTTTGCCCACTACCTGCGCAATCCGGATGGGCGCGGCGCGGAGTACGCGCTGGTGATCGGCGACGACTGGCAGCGACGCGGCCTGGGCCGTCAGTTGATGACGGCGCTGATCGACGCCGCGCGCGAGCAGGGGCTGGAATACATCGATGGCCTGGTGCTGTCGACCAACCGGCCCATGCTGGCGCTGATGACGAGCCTGGGCTTCACGAATGACGCGGATCCGGAAGACCCGACGATGCGTCGCGTCTGGCTGAACCTGGCCTGAGGCTATGACGGCCAAGGCGCGCGGCCGGCCCCGTGACGGGCCGGCGCTCGCTGTCAGGCGGTCTTGCGCACGGCCTGGGCGGACGTCAGTCGCGCCGTCACCTCGTCCACCGACAGCACGTCGCCAAAGAACAGCATCCACCCCTGCAGCGAATGCTCGTGCTCGGCCGGCGTCACGGCCGCCAGCGCGTCGTCCACCATGATCGTGCGGAAGTCGCGCATCATGGCGTCGCGTGCGGTGGACTCGCAGCACACGTTGGTGACGGTGCCGGCGATCAGCAGGGTGTCCACGCCCAAGCCGCGCAACAGCGGTTCCAGTTCAGACGAACCCGGCGCCATGGCGCTGTAAAAGCGCTTGACCACGCGCAGGTCGGTATCGGCCGCATGCAGGTCGGGGTGCAGTTGAAAGCCCGGCGAATCGCGGCGCAGCGTTTCCAGCCGGCGCTTGCTGCGCTCGGGCGTCAGCATCACGCCGTGATGGTGCGACCAGAAGGCGTCGGCATTGTCGGACGCCGTCTGCACCCACACCACCGTGCCACCCGCCGCGCGCACCGCGTCGCACAGGCGGTTGACGGGGGCGATGATCTCGCGGGCGGGGGCGCATTCACCCTGATAGCCGGGCAGGGTGAAATACTGCTGCATGTCGACCACCACCACCGCGGTACGGCCGGCGGGCAGTTCGTCATACGGATGCAGGCAACCTTGGCGGGCCACGACGCGGTCTTGTACCCATTGCGGAAATTCCATGACGATTCCTTATCCGTAACGCCGCGCCACGGCGGCTTCGATGCGGTAGATGATCATGTACATCACGCTGGAAATCAGCGCCAGCATGGTGATGGCGGTCATGACGATGTTCAGCTTGAACACCTGGCTGCCGTTCATGATCAGAAAGCCCAACCCGGAATCCGCCGACTGGAATTCGCCCACGATGACGCCCACCAGCGCCAGGCCGATGTTCATCTTCACGGCGGCGATCAGGGTGGGCACGCTGCCGGGCAGCACCACCTTGGTCAGCACCTGCCAGCGGCTGGCGCCGAAGGTGTGGGCAAGCTTCACCTTGTTCAGGTCGATGCCGCGAAAGCCCGCGTACACCACCATGATCGTGACGAATACGGCGATGGCGACCGCCATGCCATACACGGCGTAGTCAGACCCCAGCCACAAGTAGAAGATCGGCACGAAGGCGATCTTGGGCATGGCGTTGGCCACCACCAGAAAGGGGTCCAGCACCTTGTACAGAAAGTCCGACCACCACAGCGCCGCGGCCACCACGATGCCGATCACCATGCTCAAGGTAAAGCCGACCAGCGTGGCCGACAGCGTGGTCATGATGTGCTTGGCCAGTTGGCCGTTGGTCCACAGGTCAAGAAAGGTGGGCCATAGCGCGCTGGGGTAACTGGTCAACAGCGGGTTCAGGATGTGCATGCGCGGCAGGATTTCCCATGCGCACAGGAAGACGACCAGCAGCAGGGCCTGGGTCAGGCGGATGTTGCGCTTCTTGGCGCGGTCGCGCCGCAGGTAGTCCAGGTATTTGGCGCTGGGCGCGGGTACGGCACGCAGCGGCACGGTATTGGCGATGGGAGCATTCATGGGTCAACCCTCCACATGGACGTCCAACTCGTCCCATAGCTGTTTGAAATACACGTTGAACTCGGGCCGCGATCGCGCCTGGAAGGGCGTGGGCCGCGCGCCGTCGCCATAGTGGATGCGGTACTGGCTTTTCAGCCGGCCGGGCCGGCGCGACAGCACGATGACGCGGTCGGTCATGGCAATGGCCTCGCCGATATCGTGCGTGACCAGCACCACGGTCTTGCCCTCGCGCCGCAAGATGTCCACGACTTCATCCGAGATGGCCAGGCGCGTCTGCGAGTCCAGTGCCGAAAAGGGTTCGTCCAGCAGGATCACGTCAGGCTCGGTCACCAGCGTGCGCGCCAGCGCGGCGCGCTGGCGCATGCCGCCCGACAACTGCCGCGGCGTGTGCGACAGGAATGCACCCAGCCCGCATTTTTCCAGCAGATGCACGGCACGTGCCTCGCTGCGCGCATCGCGTCGGCCCTGGATCTCGGCGCCCAGCATCACGTTGTCCAAAATGGTGCGCCATTCAAACAGGTAGTCTTGCTGCAGCATGTAGCCAATGCGCGGGTTCGGCTTGGTCACGCCTTGGCCGTCGATCATCACCGCGCCGGATGTCGGCGGGATCAGCCCGGCAATCAGCGACAACAGCGTGCTCTTGCCGCAGCCGCTTTGGCCGATCAGGCTGACCAATTCGCCCGGCGCCAGCGAGAACGACACGTTCGATAGCGCCTCAGTTTCGCCTTCGGCCGTGAAGTACGACAGGCACACGTCGCGCAGTTCGATCTTCGCCGTGGCGGTGGCGGGCTTCAGGTTGTGGACGGCGGCTCCCATCACTGCACCTTGTTGGCAAAGTCGGCCACCACCACATCCTCGTATTTCACGCGGGCGGTGTCCTTCATCACGGCGCTGGCAATCAGCATGTCTTGCAGCCGGTTCATGGCTTCGGCCGTGACCAGCGGCGTCGTCTTCCAGATCTGGTATTGCTTGTAGCGCTCGATGGCTTCGGTCACCGCGCCCTGGTCCATGCCCGGGAAGTACGTCATGATCTGCGGCGCCAGCGTGGCGGCAGGCGTGTCCTTCACGTATTTCTCGGCGCGCGCGACCACATTGGTCCAGGCCTGGATGACCTTGGGGTTGTCGCGTATGTATTTGTCGGTGGCGGTAAAGACGGTGTAGTCCACCTGGCCGACCTCATGGCCCACTGACGCCACGATGTAGCCCTTGCCATGGCGGACCAGTTCACCGGCCTCGGGTTCCAGGAAGATGCCGTATTCACCTTGGCCCGCCATCCATGCGCCGGCACGGGCCGGGATGCCGATGTTGTTCAGCAGCTTCACGTCTTTCTTGGGGTCCACGCCATGCTTGCGCAAGGCCGTTTCCAGAAACACGATGGGGTTCGACCCAGGCCGAAAGCCGATGACTTCCTTGCCCTTGAGCATGGACCAGTCAAACTTTTCAATCGGCTTGCGCGCCAGCAGGAAGAAACCGTCGGTGGCGGTCAAGCCCGCGAAGATCTTCGGCTTGACCGGCGATTCGCTGTTCTGCACGTAGATGGACGCCTCGGGCCCGATCAGCACGATGTCGGCGCTGCCGGACAAAAGGGCCGTCATGCCCTTGTCGGTGCCTTGCGAGGTTTTCATGGACACGTCCAACCCGGCGTCCTTGAAGTAACCCTGCGACAGCGCCACGTATTTCGGCACGTACAGGATGGATCGCACGACCTCTTCGTAGCGGACCTTCACGGGAGGATTCAAGGCTTGGGCCTGCGCGGCCAAGGGGGCAACCAGCGGGGCGATCAGCGCGAGCAGCGCCGCGCCCGCCAAACGGGGCAATGGCAAGGATTTCACGGGACTTTCTCCTGCGTCTTGTATGGCACGCCGAAACCCGGCGCAGCATGGCCAATGGGGTGGAATCGACAACAACAACAGGGAAGCCCGAACACCTGCAGCCCGGGCCGATAAGGCATGGATCGAATACTATATTCAATACAAGAGGGCGACAAGCATTTTGGGATTGGCGTTTTTCTCTATGGACGAGCGCCGTCTGGCCCGGGAGAATCTAGGGCTTGGATACTGGTTGGTATACAGAATGGGATTTTGGCATGGTGATGGGTTTGCGCGCTGACGTGCAGTGCGCGCGTGACGACCTAGCCGCGCCACACCCATCCTACGAACGACAGCCGTACCCCGTAGGATGGGTGCAGCGCGAAATCACGCGCAGCAGATCCCCACGGCCAACCGCGCGAAACCCATCACACCCCCGAGACAGCCGCACCCCGTAGGATGGGTGCAGCGCGAGATCACGCGCAGCAGATCCCCACCGCCAATCGCGCGAAACCCATCACACCCCCGAGACAGCCGCACCCCGTAGGATGGGTGCAGCGCGAAATCACGCGCAGCAGATCCCCACCGCCAACCGCGCGAAACCCATCACAGCCCCCGCGACAGTCAAACCCATCATCACCCCAGCACGTCATTCAAAAACGCCGAAATGTCTCGCACTTCCTCGGCGCAAACCGAATGCGGCATCGGATACGTGTGCCAGCGCACGTCGTAACCCAGGCGCTTCAATTCCGTCAACGATGCCTCGGCGCGCGCCAGGGACACGACCGGGTCGTACTGCCCATGCGCCATGAAGATAGGCGTGGCGTTATTGGCGGCGTTGCGTTCCGCCTCGGCCGTGTCCACCAGCGGCAGATACCCCGACAGCGCCATCATCCCCGCCAGTTTCTCCGGCAGCCGCAAGCCGGTATGCAAGGTCATCGCACTACCTTGCGAAAAGCCCGCCAGCACGATGTTCGACGTCGGAATACCCCGCGCATTCTCCCGGGCGATCAGCTTGTGCACGGCCGCTTCCGACGCGCGGATGCCCTTGGCGTCTTCTACGCGCACCAGGTCCATGACCAGAATGTCGTACCAGGAACGCATCGCCATGCCGTTGTTGATCGTCACGCGCTGAACCGGCGCGTTCGGGAATACAAAGCGCACCCCCAGGCCCGCGGGCAAGTCCAGTTCCGGCACGATGGGGGCGAAGTCGTTGCCATCGGCGCCCAAGCCATGCAGCCAGATGACGGCGTGCGTGGGGTTGGGGGCGGTTTCGATCTCGATGCAATCGAGCAGGTCAGTGGGAGCGTTCATGGCGGCCGCGGGAAAAATTTCAGGAAGTGGGAATCAGAGCGTCAAGGTCTTCAAGGCCTGGAACAAGGCGCGATAGTGCTTCTTTTGCGGTTCCTGGCCTTGCAGCAGCGAGGCATTGCCCAGCTTTTCCTTGCGCGCGGCGCGGATCAGCGTGCGCAATTGCTGCGCATCGGCTTGCGGGTTTTTCGCCAGCAGCGTGGTCAGCGCGTCGTCGTCGTCCAGCAGCCGGTCGCGCAGCCCTTCCAGGCGGTGCATGGCGGCGGTTTCCTCGCGCGAGCCGTTTTCCCAGACATCAAGCTGGGCGCGGATTTCGTCAGCGGGCGCGTCGCGCATCAGCTTGCCCACAAAGTGGACCTGCCGGCGGCGGCCTTCACGCCCCGTCGTGCGCTGCGCCGTGCGGATCGCTTCATAGAGGCGTTCGGCCAGCGGCAATTGCTTGAGGCGGTCGGGGGACAGTTCGATCAGCTGCTTGCCCAGGTCCAGCAAGGCGTGCATTTCACGCTTGACCTGGGACTTGCTGGGACGGTCGTAGCCGTTCTCGTCGTAACCGTCGTCGACGGATTCTTCTTCAGTATGGGAATTCATGGAAAACTGCGCAATGACAGACTTGGCTATGATAACCGTCTCTGCAAATTGGACAGCAATGGTTAAATCCTCCTCATCCCTGCCGCTGGCGGCGAATCACGCGCGTTTTTCCGAACTCGTCGAACAAACCCTAGCCTACGCGCGCCAGATCGGCGCCTCGGACGCGGCGGCGGAAGTCTCGGAAAGCCTGGGGCTGTCGGTCGCAGTCCGCAAGAACGACATCGAGACCGTTGAGCAGACGCGCGATCGCTCACTGGACCTGACGGTCTACGCCGGCCAGAGCCGTGGCTCCGCCTCGACCTCCGACTTTTCCGAAGCCGCCCTGCGCCAGACGGTCGAGGCCGCCTGGCACATCGCCCGCCACACCGCCGCCGACCCGGCCGCCGGCTTGCCCGACGCCGATCAGTTGGCCACTGAATTTCCCAATCTTGACCTGCACCACGCCTGGACGGTTTCCACCGAGGAAGCCGCTGAACTGGCGTTGCGCGCCGAGCGTGCCGCGCGTGAAGTCGATCCGCGCATCACCAACACCGACGGCGCCACCGTGGGTACCTACGAAGGCCAGTTCGTGATGGGCAACAGCCGCGGCTTCCTGGGCGGCTACCCCTATTCGCGGCACAGCCTGTCCGTGGCCCCCATTGCCGGCCGTGGCAATGGCATGCAGCGCGACTACTGGTACACGTCCGAACGCGATCCCGCCAATCTGGCGTCGCCCGAGTCCATCGGCCGTTATGCCGCCGAGCGCACCTTGTCGCGCCTGTCGGCTCGCCGCATCCGCACCGGCAAGTTTCCGGTGCTGTTCGAGGCTCCGCTGGCGCTGGGCCTTGTGGGCGCGCTGACCCAAGCCGTCAATGGCGGGGCGCTGTACCGCAAGGCCAGCTTTCTGCTGGACGCGCTGGGCAAGCCCATCTTCCCCAAGCACATCAACCTGACCGAAGACCCGCATATCCCCGGCGCCATGGGCAGTTCGCCTTTCGACGACGAAGGCGTGCGAACCCGTCGCCGCAACGTCGTGTCGGCGGGCGTGCTGGAAGGCTATTTCCTGTCCAGCTACACGGCGCGCAAGCTGGGCATGGCCACCACAGGCAACGCCGGCGGCTCGCACAACCTGGTGTTCAGCTCCACGCAGACCAAGCGCGGTGACGACTTCGAAGCCATGCTCAAGAAGATGGGTACGGGCTTTCTGGTTACCGAACTGATCGGGCAGGGCGTCAACTACGTCACGGGCGACTACTCGCGTGGCGCGTTCGGCTACTGGGTGGAAAACGGCAAGATCCAGCACGCCGTCCAGGAAATCACCATCGCCGGCAATCTGGCCGACATGTTCCAGCAGATCGTGGCAGTGGGCGCGGACACGATCTCGCGCGGCACGAAGACCACGGGTTCGATCTTGATCGAGCAAATGGCGATTGCAGGGACCTGATTGATTGGCGCGCGACAGCCGTGATGGGTTTGCGCGTTGCCCGCTTCATTCTTTTGGTGACCGTCTCGCGCTACACCCATCCTACGACCGTAGGATGGGTGTAGCGCGGCAACCCCTAAAGCAAAACGCAACCCACCACCGCGCAAACCCATCACCATCACCACCGCGCAAACACCCCCAACCCACCACCAACAGCCCGGGAATTCCTCTACTCACCCACCCCCGCTCAACGTGTAATATCCGGCGGGTATTGCTCGAAGTCCCTAGAAGCTGCTGGTCAGGAGCATCGCGATGCAACGACGTTCATTCTTGAAGCACGCAGGGCTTGGCGCCGTTGCAACGGGCGCCGTGGTCAGCACGCCCGCGTTCGCGCAAGACATGCCGTCGCTAAGTTGGCGCATGGCTTCCGCCTTTCCCGCTGCGCTGGACTTGCGCATTGGCGCCGGCGAGCAATTCTGCAAGTTCGTGTCGGAATCCACGGGCGGAAAATTCAACATCCGCCACTTCCCCGAAGGCGAGATCGTGCCCGCGGCTGACCTGCTGGAAGCGGTCTCCACCAACAAGGTGGAATGCGGGCACGGTTCTTCTCGCGCCTTTCACGCAAAGAGCCCGGCGTTTTGTTTTGATGCCTCTGTGCCGTTTGGGCTGAACGCCCGTCAGATGAACGCCTGGATGAGCGAGGGCGACGGCCTGCGCCTCACGCGCGAACTCTTCAAGCCGGAAAAAATCATCAATTTCCCGCTGGGCAATACGGGCGCGCAGATGGACGGCTGGTACACCAAGGAAATCAAGCGCCAGGCTGATCTGAAAGATCTGAAGATGCAGGTGGCCGGGCTTGCCGCCGACGTGCTGGCGCGCTTGGGCGTGGCGCCGCAGCCCGTAAGTCAGGCTCCGCTAGCGGAAGCGTTCGAGAAAGAGGGCTTGCAGGGCATCGCCGGAGCAGGTGCCTATGACGATGCCAAACTTGAGCTGAATAAAGTAGCCAAGTATTACTACGGACCCGGCTGGTGCGTCCCCGGTGAGCAGTTGTCGCTCTATATCAATGACGACGCCTGGAACAAGCTGCCCAAGCATTACCAATCGGTGCTGCAGGCCGCCGCGTTGGCGGCCCACGGGTCGCTGACGGCGCGCTATGACGCGCGCAACCCGGCAGCACTGGCGCAATTGTCGGCAAATGGCACGCAAGTGCGCGCATTTCCACGGTCCATCATGGACATGGCGTTTGAAGCCACCCAACAGGTCTACCAGGATTTGTCCGCCAAAGACGCGCGGTTCAAGGCAATACACGACAGTTACATGGGCTTTCGCGACAGCGAAATGCACTGGTTCCGCTTGACGGAAAACGCCTACGGCCAGTATGTGGCCGTGGCGCTTTCCGGCAGGTAGCAGGGAGGGCGCCGACGGCCGAATGGCATTCGGTGCAAAGTAGGGTTTTTGCTAGCAATACCGCATTTTTTACAAAAAAATGGGCGGTTTTCGGGCTTTTCTCGAACCACATTCGAGTTTCGGCCTGATACAAAGGAGTAATATCGCGGGTCTTGACGCGCAACCATGGCGCCTTTAGGCGGCATATGACGTCAATCCGGCGGGATTACACCAGCCCGGATTACCAATATTCCGAGACAGACTTTAAGGTGGTATCAACCATGCAATCCAAGACCAAGAAGCTGCTGGCCGCGCTGATCGCCGCCGGTATCGTCCCGGCTGCGCACGCGGCTGACATCAAGCTGGGTGTGGCGGAAGCCCTGTCCGGCGGCGCCGCTCAGTATGGCGTGTCGATCCGCAACGGTTTCCAGCTTGCCGCTGACGAAATCAACGCCGCGGGCGGCGTCAACGGCAACAAGCTGGTGCTGGTGGTTGAAGACGAACAAGGCAAGAAAGAAGAAGCCATCAACGTCTTCAAGAAGCTGATCTTCAAAGACAACGTCCTGATGGTCTTCGGCCCGACGCTGTCGAACTCGGCCCAGGCCGCCGACCCGGTCGCCCAAGCCGCCAAGACGGTCGCCTTCGGCACCTCCAATACCGCCGACGGCATCACCTCCATTGGCGACTACGTGTTCCGCAACTCGGTCACTGAAGCCGACGTGCTGCCGGCCACGATCTCTACCGTCAAGGCAAAGACCGGCCTGAAGAACGTGGCTGTGCTTTACGGCAACGACGACGTCTTCACCAAGAGCGGCTACGACAACTTCAAGAAGGCCCTGGAAGACCAGAAGATTCCGGTCACCACGACCGAAACGTTCGCCAAGGGCGACGTGGACTTCAAGGCTCAACTGACCAAGATCAAGGGCACCAACCCCGACGCCATCGTGCTTTCCGCACTGCTGGCCGAAGGCGCGCCCATCATGGTGCAGGCCCGCCAATTGGGCCTGAACGTGCCCGTCATCGGCGGCAACGGCATGAACTCGGTCAAGATTTTCGATCTGGCCCCCGGCGGCGCATCGAACAATCTGTGGATCGGCAGCCCGTGGTCCATCGAGAACAAGGCCCCCGAGAACGTCAAGTTCATCGACGCCTACAAGGCCAAGTTCAATGGCTCGCCCGACCAGTTCGCGGCGCAGTCGTATGACGCCATGTACATCGTGGCCCAGGCACTGAAGAACACCAAGATCACCGGCGACCTCGCCAAGGACCGCACGGCCCTGCGCGACGCATTGCCCGCCGTGACCTGGACCGGCGCCACTGGCCCGTTCAAGTTCCGTCAGGCCACCAACCGTGCCGGCAAGCCCGCCGGCTACGATGCCGACCAGTCGCCGATCGTCAGCGTGACCAAGGACGGCAAGTACGTCATCGAAAAGTAAGCGGTACGCATCCCCGCGCGGGGGGATGCGCCTTGCGGACGGTCGTCAGGCAGTCCGCAAGGCGCTTTTTATCGCAGGGCCGTCCCAATAAAAGCCATGCCGTCTTCGCGGGCGGCGTCAGGCCATGCAGTGGGCGCTGCATGGGGCCCTCATAGATCTGGAAAGTCCCATCATGTTCGAACAACAATTCGTCAATGCCTTGTCGCTGGGCTGTGTGTATGCACTGTTCGCGCTGGGCTTCACGCTGATCTTCGGCGTGCTCGGGGTGATCAACCTGGCGCATGGCGCCGTCTTCATGGTTGGCGCCTACGCGGCACTGTTCGTGGTCCAGCAATTCGGCCTGCCCCTGTGGGCGGCGCTGATGGCCGCGTTCTTCGTGGCAGGCTTCACCGGGGTCATCATCGACTATCTGGTGCTCAAGCCGCTGCGCAAGCGCAACGCGCCCCACTTGATCCCCATGATCGCCACCATCGGCGTAGGCATCATCCTGAATAACGGCGCCCAGAGCATCTTCGGCGCCAGCAACCTGCGCTTCCCGCACGGCACCGTGCCCGAAGAAGTGATCGAAGTCGCGGGCCTGCACCTGACCGTCATCGAACTGGGCATCATCTTCCTGTCGTTCGCGCTGATGGCCGTGCTGATGTACGTGATGCGCCGCACGCAGTTCGGCCGCGCGCTGCGCGCCATTGCCGAGTCGCCCAAGGCCGCCTGGCTGCTGGGCATCAACGTCGAAAAGCTGTTCGTCACGACCTCGTTCGCCGCTGCCGCCCTGGGTGGCGTGGCCGGCGTGCTGATCGGCCTGTACTCGAATGCGCTGTTCCCGCTGATGGGCCAGCCGATGCTGCACAAGGGCATCGCGGTCATCATCCTGGGCGGCATGGGCGACATTCGCGGCGCCATGCTGGGCGGTCTGTTCCTGGGATTCGCCGAGGTGCTGTCGGTGGCCTACATCGGCTCCACCATGCGCGACGCGGTGGCTTTCGGCCTGCTGTTCCTGATCCTGCTGGTGCGCCCGCAAGGTCTGTTCGGCAAAGTGGTTCAACGCAAGGCTTAAAGAATGAGCGGATTCGAAAACTTCTGGGCCATTTACGGCAATCTGGTGCTCACGCTGGGCACCAACGCGTTGCTGGCCCTCTCCATCTGGCTGACCCTGGCCTGCGGCATGCTGGCCATGGCCAACGCCGCCTTCATGGGCATCGGGGCGTATACCGCCGCGCTGCTCACCATGAACTACGACGCCCCGTTCACGGTCGCGCTTGCCGGGGGCATGGCCGCGCCCGCGCTGGTGGCGGCCTTGATCGGCTTGCCGACCTTGCGATTGTCAGGGGTCTATCTGGCCATGGCCACGCTGGGCTTTGGCGAAGTGGTGCGCGTCACCATCCTGAACACCGATTCGCTCACTGGCGGCGCGCTGGGCCTGAACGGCATTCCGCAGCTAACCCAGTGGTGGCATGTGGTGCTGGCGGTGGTCATTGTCCTGTTCGTGCTGTGGCGCGTGCGCGCGTCCAAGATTGGACGTTCGTTCGACGCCATTCGTGGCGACGAAACGGCGGCTGGCCTGATGGGCATCGACGTGCGCGCCAACAAAATGCTGGCGTTCGTGGCCGGCGCGATGATCGCAGGTCTGGCGGGCGCCTTGAACGCGCACCTGACCTTCTTCATCGGTCCTAATGAATACGGCTTTGACCGTGGCGTTGAAATCCTGACCATGGCCATCCTGGGCGGCATCGGCGGCTTGGCCGGTCCCGTGCTGGGCAGCTTCATCATTACCGTGCTGCCGGAATTGTTGCGCGGTTTTGCGGATCTGCGCCTGGTCGCCAACGGAGTGATTCTGGTGGTGATTGTGTTGTTCCTGCCGCAAGGCATCTGGGATCCGGTGCGCTTCAAGCGCTGGATGCGTCAAGGCCGAGGCGGCCAGGGAGGCAAGCGTCATGCTTGAGCTGACTTCCGTCTCCAAGAGCTTCGGCGGCCTGCATGTGCTGCATGACGTCAGCCTGTCCGTGCCCGAAGGTTCCATCTTCGGCTTGATCGGCCCCAACGGCGCCGGCAAAACGACGGTGTTCAACCTGATCACCGGTCTGCTGCCGCCCAGCGGCGGCACCATCACGTTTCAGGGCCAAAGCGTTCTGGCCAAGAAGCCGCACAGCATCACGCGCATGGGCATTGCCCGCACGTTCCAGAACATTCGTCTCTTCAAAGAGATGACGCTGCTGGAAAACGTGGTGGTCGGCGCCTACCGGCACATGAATTACGGCTTTCCCAGCCTGCTGCTGGGCCTGTCGGGCTATCGCGAGCACGAACAGCGCGCCCGCGAACGCGCGCACGAACTGCTGACGTGGATGCGCCTGGATCACAAGGCCAACGATCTGGCCGACAACCTGTCCTACGGCGAACAGCGCCGCCTGGAGCTGGCGCGCGCGCTGGCCACCGAGCCCAAGCTGCTGCTGCTGGACGAGCCGGTTGCCGGCATGAACACCAACGAGCGCGCCGAGCTCATGCGCGAAATCCTCGCCATTCGCGATCGCGGCTACACCATCCTGATGATCGAGCACGACATGCGCTTCGTCATGGGCTTGTGCGAACGCATCGCGGTGCTGAACTTCGGCAAGATCATCGCTTGCGGCGGCCCTGACGAAATCCGCAACAACGAGCAAGTCATCGAGGCCTATCTGGGCCGCGAAGACGACGAAGACACCGAACAAGTGGAGGCCGCCAAATGAGTCGCTGGGCCGCTCCCAAGACGAATACCGTAGCGCGTTGCGCGGAGGTTGCACAATGAGCGCGATGCTGGAAGTCCGCGGGCTCGAGGTCAACTACGGCCATATCGAAGCCGTTCGCGGCATCGACCTGGACCTGAACGCCAACGAGATCACCGCCCTGGTCGGCGCCAATGGCGCCGGCAAATCGACCACGCTGCTGGCGCTGTCGGGTCTGTTGCCCAAGGCGCGCGGCCGCGTCTTGTTCGAAGGCGAAGACATCACCAATCTGGCGCCGCATCAACTGGTGGCGCGCGGCATCGTGCAGGTGCCTGAGGGCCGGGCAATCCTGACCACCATGACGGTGCAGGAAAACCTGGAGCTGGGCGCCTATCGCCGGGGCCTGAAGAATGTGGGGCCTGACCTGGAATACGTGTTCAACCTGTTTCCGCGCCTGAAGGAACGGATCACGGGTATTGCCGGCAACCTGTCCGGCGGCGAACAGCAGATGCTGGCCATTGGCCGGGCCTTGATGGCCAAGCCGCGCCTGTTGCTGCTGGACGAGCCGTCGATGGGCCTGGCGCCGATCGTCGTGCAGGAAATCTTTCGTTCGCTGCGCGCCATCAACGCCGACGGCCTGACGCTGTTCCTGGTGGAACAAAACGTGCGCCAGGCGTTGAAGATTGCCCAAAGCGGCTATGTGCTGGAAAACGGCGCGATGGCGCTGACGGGCACGGGCCGCGAATTGCTGGGCCATCCGCGGGTGCTGGAAGCGTATCTGGGCGCCTGACCGCGCGTTTTGTTCCGGGGGTTTGTCCCCGAATTTTCATGTGCGCTGGCTGCAACGTTGCTTGCGGCCTGCCGCCGCCTGAGTTCTTTTCGCTTGCCCAATCTTTGAGCAGCCGTGTTAGAATTTCAGGCTTTCCCTCATTTTGACCATTGCACGGGCGGGTAATAACGCTTAGGCGGGACGTCGATAAAGGCAAAACCAAAGGCAAAAACCCGAACCAAAATTCGTGGTTTTTAGTTCATCAGGTTTTGTCCAGTTGGGGAAAGAACACTGGCTAGACGTTCTAGCCAGCAAGAACTTTTTATTCTTAGGAACCATCATGAAGACCTTTGTGGCCAAGCCGCATGAAGTCCAACGTGACTGGTTTGTGATCGACGCCAAGGGCAAAGTCCTCGGTCGTGTGGCCAGCGAAGTCGCACGTCGTCTGCGTGGCAAGCACAAACCTGAATTCACGCCGCACGTTGATACTGGCGATTACATCGTCATCATCAACGCTTCCGATATCGTCGTTACCGGTACCAAGGCGAAGGACAAGAAGTACTTCCGCCACACCACGTACCCGGGCGGTATCCGCGAAACGAACTTCGAGAAAATGCAAGAGCGTTTTCCCGGTCGCGCCATTCAGAAGGCCGTTAAGGGCATGCTGCCCAAGGGTCCTCTGGGCTACGCCATGATCAAGAAGCTGAAGGTCTATGCTGGTGCCGAGCACCCGCACACCGCCCAGCAGCCCAAGACGCTGGATATCTAAGGAAACGCCATGATCGGTAACTGGAATTACGGAACCGGCCGTCGCAAAACTTCGGTGGCTCGCGTTTTCATCAAGAAGGGCACGGGTAAGATCGTTGTCAACGGCAAGCCCGTCGACGATTTCTTCGCCCGCGAAACTGGTCGCATGATCGTGCGCCAACCGCTGGAATTGACCGGCCACCTGGAATCGTTCGACATCAAAGTCAACGTCCACGGCGGCGGTGAAACCGGCCAGGCTGGCGCAGTCCGTCACGGCATCACGCGTGCCTTGATCGACTACGACGCGACCCTGAAGCCCGCACTGTCGCAAGCTGGCTTTGTGACCCGCGATGCCCGTGAAGTCGAACGTAAGAAGGTCGGCTTCCGCAAGGCACGTCGTCGCAAGCAGTTCAGCAAGCGTTAATGTTGCTGCAAAAAACCCGCTTCGGCGGGTTTTTTGTTTTTGGGCGGTGACGAAAGCACGACGTCTGATTCGCGCCGCCGGCTTCGGCAACGCGGAACTCCGCCCATTCACGCCGGTCGGAAGAGTCCAGATTGCCCATCGCGATGCTCGCGTTGGCGCGACCTTGTATTCTCCGGGCGATACAATCTGTTTTCGTCCTACGAAGAGTTCATACCTATCATGGCCCAAGCATCGAATACCCGTATCAAGGTTGGTATTGTCGGCGGCACCGGTTATACCGGCGTCGAGCTGCTGCGCTTGCTGTCGCAGCATCCCAACGTGGAATTGACCGCCATCACCTCCCGCAAGGAAGATGGGCTGCCGGTCGCTGATATGTACCCGAACCTGCGAGGCCGCGTGAACCTGGCCTTCTCCGCGCCGGAAAAAGCGTCGTTGACGGATTGCGACGTGGTGTTCTTCGCCACGCCCCATGGCGTCGCCATGGCACAAGCCCAGGAACTGATTGCCTCGGGCACCCGCGTCATCGACCTGGCTGCTGATTTCCGCCTGCAAGACATCCCTACGTTCGAACGCTGGTACAAGATTCCCCACACCTGCCCCGACATCCTGGCCGAATCCCAGTATGGCCTGGTGGAACTGAACCGCGACGCCATCGCCAAGGCGCGCGTCATCGGCAACCCGGGCTGCTACCCGACCACGGTGCTGTTGGGTCTGGCCCCGCTGCTGGAAGGTGGGAAGTCGCTGGTGGATGCGCAAACGCTGATCGCCGATTGCAAATCCGGCGTGTCGGGCGCAGGCCGCAAGGCCGAAGTGGGCTCGCTGTTCTCGGAAGCGTCCGACAATTTCAAGGCTTATGGCGTGTCGGGCCACCGGCATCATCCTGAAATCGTTGCGCAATTGGAGAAAATCGCCGGGGGCAAGGTTGGCCTGACGTTCGTGCCGCACCTGGTGCCGATGATCCGCGGCATGTTCTCCACCCTTTATGCCCGCATCCTGCCAGAGGCCCGCGACACTGACTTCCAGGCGCTGTTTGAAGCGCGTTACGCCAATGAACCGTTCGTTGACGTCATGCCGGCCGGCAGCCTGCCCGAAACCCGTTCGGTACGCGCGTCGAACAACTTGCGCATCGCACTCAGCCGACCGGGCAATGGTGACCAATTGATCGTCATGGTCGTCCAGGACAATCTGGTCAAGGGCGCCGCCGGCCAAGCGGTGCAGAACATGAACTTGATGTTCGGCGTTGCCGAGTCCACGGGTCTGGACCAGGTGGCCATTCTGCCTTGAGGCCCTGTGCGGGTCGGCGGCGTGCGCCGCCGGCCTTGCTTGCTTTATGCCAGTCGATCGCCCATCCCCCAACCCGCAACCCCGCTCCTTGAGTGGGCTGCTGCGCGTGCTTGCGGGGCTGCTGATAGGCGTGCTGTTAGGTGGCGCCGCTGGCTATGGGGTCGCGCTGCGACAAGCGCGGCCGCAAGATGCCGTGGTGATCAGCGCGCAACAGGCCGAGGCGCAGGCCGAAGCCATGCGTCAGCAGGGCGCGCAGTTGCGCTACACCCAAGGCCAGTTGGATACGGCCGACGGCGAACTTGTTATCGAGCGGGCGGCGCGGCAAGAACTTGAAACCCAGTTACGCGCCGCTCAGGCCGAGGTCGGCAGGGTGCGCGACCAATTGGCGTTCTACGAGCAGCTCTTGCCCGCCGGGCCGGAAGGGTCCGTGGACATTCGCGGTGTGCAAATTGACCGTGAAGGCGGTGGCTTGCGCTACAAAGTGCTGCTGATGCGCAGTGGCCGCAATGGCGGCGCTTCTTTTGCGGGCGCCCTGCGGTTCCAGGCCACGGGTGTGCTCATGGGCGAAACCGTCACGGTGGAACTTGCACCCATGCAGGTCAAGGCCGAAGCCGGCCCGGTGTCGGCCGCGGCCGCCGCCGAGTCGACTTCGGCAGCTTTGCTGGCCTTGCAATTTGATCAGTACCAACGCAGCCAGGGCATCCTGGCGATCCCCGAGGGATTTGTCCCCGAAAGCGTGACCGTCAGCGTCCTGGAAGGCGAAACCGTCCGCGCCTCGCGAAGTGTCAAACTGGAACTTTGAGTCTAGTCAAGCCCTGCGCTATAGTGACACTATGCGAGCGCCGTTGCCGCTCACCGAAATATGGCCGATCCGGCCAGGAGTGAACCATGAATGCAGTAACCGAAACCGTCGATCTTCAGGCCGCCCCGCCTGTGCCCTTGGTATTTACCGACTCGGCTGCCGCCAAAGTGAAGGATTTGCTGGCCGAAGAAGGCAACCCCGACCTGAAGCTGCGCGTCTTCGTCCAAGGTGGCGGCTGTTCGGGCTTTCAATACGGCTTCACGTTTGACGAAGTTGTGAACGAAGACGATACCGTGCTGGACAAGGCTGGCGTTCAACTGCTGGTTGACCCGATGAGCTTCCAATACCTGGTCGGTGCTGAAATCGACTACAAGGAAGACCTGGAAGGCGCCCAGTTCGTCATCCGCAACCCCAACGCCAGCACCACCTGCGGCTGCGGTTCCTCGTTCTCGGTGTAATCACCCTGGCAGGAAATTAAAAGCCCTTCGGCGTGCCGAAGGGCTTTTTGCATGGGCCTCGCCGATACGATACGCGATGCGCGCTTTGAGCCCTTGTGGTCCCCCAAGGCCGTTATGCCGGATACAGCGCGCCCAGGACCCGTGGGCCGCGAGCCCCGGTCACCGCCGGCAGCCCGGCCGGCTTGCGTTGGACGAAGGCCTGCGCAAGCCATGCGAACGCCAGCGCCTCGACTTGCTGCGCCGGTACACCAAGCGCGTCGGTCGGGTGCACGGGGCGCTGCAGGCAATACGCCAGCTCCTGCATAAGGCCGGCGTTGCGGGCACCACCGCCACAGACAAAAACTTCCTGCGTGTGCGCGGCGGCCGCGTCGATGGCGTTGGCGACAGTTCGGGCGGTCAGGCGCTGCAACGTCGCCTGCACGTCCTGGGGCGCTGGTGTGGGGCCGTCAAAGGCCGCCAGGCGGTCATCCAGCCATTGCAGGTTGAACAGATCGCGCCCGGTGGATTTGGGCGCTGGCAGGGCGAACCAGGGTTCGCTGGCGATCAATTGTTCAAGCAGGGGGGCGACGACCTTGCCCGTGGCAGCCCAACGGCCATCAGCGTCAAAGGGTTGTCCCAGGTGCCGTTGGCACCAGGCGTCCAGAAAGACATTGGCAGGCCCCGTATCGAAGCCGCGTACGGGAAGACCGGGCGCAAGCAGCGTGACGTTGGCGATGCCGCCCAGGTTAAGGACGGCTCGTCCTTGCGGCGCGCCGAAGATCGCTGCGTGAAAGGGCGGAACCAGCGGCGCGCCCTGGCCGCCAGCGGCCACGTCGCGGCTGCGGAAATCCGCCACCACGTCAATAGCGCTCAGCTCTGCAAGCAGCGCCGGTGCATTGAGTTGCACGGTATAGCCGCTGTCCGGGCGGTGCCGGACGGTTTGGCCGTGGGCGCCGATGGCGGTCACATCGCGGGCATGCAAGCGCGCGTCTCGCAGCAAGTCGGACACGGCCTGGGCATACAGCCTGGCCAGCGCGTTGGCGGCAAGGCTGGCGCGCGCCAGTTCGTCGTCGCCAGGCCGATTCAAGGCCAACAGCTCGCGACGCAGGTTTTCCGGCATGGGCAGGCTGGCGCTGGCCAGCACCTGCGGCGCCTGCGTGTCACTCAAGCGCACCAGCACACCATCCACGCCGTCCACGCTGGTGCCGGACATCAAGCCGATATAGAGCGCCGCGCTGGCGGGCGATACAGGTACGGTGGAGCTCACGGGCGCCTCGAAGAAAGAAAAAAGGCGGCCGGCAGAATGTGCGCGGGCCGCCTTTTGGGACGTTTGCTGCTACACGCTGTCTAGCGGCTGGCCACGTTGGTCAGCGCGTCGGGCAGCGTCTGCTGGAACTGCGTCAGCAGCAGGATCTGTTGCTTGTAGGGCGCCACGGCCTGGTTGAATGCGCGGGCTTCGGCCGGCTCCAGGGCGCGGGCAACTGGCAGGTCGACCGACAGCGGGTCGATCGGCACGTTGTTGACGCGGAACTCGTAGTGCAGGTGCGGGCCGGTGGCCCAGCCGGTTGAGCCGACATAACCCAGCAACTGGCCCTGTGAAACCTTGGAGCCCTTGGTGACGCCCGCGGCGATGCGGCTCTGGTGCGCATACAGCGTTGAATACTTGCCGTGATGCTTCACGATGACCACGTTGCCATAGCCGTTCTGCCAGCCCGAAAACTCAACCGTGCCGTCCGCCGTGGCGTGGATCGGCGTGCCCGAAGGCGCGGCGTAGTCCACGCCCTTGTGGCCCGTCCAGGTTTTGTGGATGGGGTGCATGCGCATGCCGAACGTGGAGCTGATGCGGCTGAACTTCAGCGCGGTGCGCAAAAAGGCACCGCGCAGGCTGGTGCCGTCGAAGTCGTAATACGAGCCGGACTTTTCGTCCGGGCTGAACCACACGGCGTTGTAGGACTTGCCGCCGTTGATGAATTCCAAAGCCAGCACGCGGCCTGCGCCGGCATAGCGGCCGTCGTGCGAACGGACCTCATAGACCACGCGGAATTGGTCGCCCTTGCGCAGGTCGCGCAGGAAGTCAATCTTGGCGCTGAGAATGTCGGCCATCTGCATGGTGACCGAATCCGGGATGCCGGCGCCATCCGTGGCGCCGAAGAGCGACGACTTGATCGTGCCCACGGCCACCCGGGTTTGGCGGTCGGTGTTTTCGGTGATTTCCTCGGCCTTGTAGCTATCGCCGGACGGGGCAACATGCAGCATGCGCGTCACGACCTGGCCGTCAGATTCATTGCCGGGCGTATGGATGTAGCGCAACCAGACCAGCTTGCCTTGCTCATCCGTGGCGGCTTGTACCGAGCGCCCCGGATACAGCTTGTAGATGCTGCGGGCGCTGGCGTCGTGCGTCAGGAAGCTTTGCAGGTTGGGCGCGTCCAGTTCCAGCCGTTGCAATACAGCGGAAAGCGTGTCGCCTGGGCGGATACGGGTTTCGCTGATGTACGGCGCGGCGCTCGGCGTGCTGACTTCGACTTGCTCGGCGGTCAGCGGCAGAACGCTCTGGATGATGCGGGACGGGGGGAGTTCGGAGCGGTCGGGTTGCTGCACCATGCCCAAGGCGGCGGCGCCGGCAAACAAACCGATTGCGGTGACGAGAAGAGTGCGGCGGAAAAGTCCCGAGCGATGGGGCTTGGGCTCAACGGGCGCAAACAGGGCAGCAACTTTGCGCTTGATGCTACTCGCCAGTTCGTGGAGGCCACGATTCATCGTGAAGAAACCCTCTCAGGTAGCTGGGCTCGCAGGGTGCGTGACACGATCGGCCCCCGCGCACCACGATATCCGGGGCAAGGGCTGGCGCTAGGCGCATCTTGTGAACAACGGGTGGTAGGCCGAACCGCAACTGCGTATAGATAGCAGTTGCGTATGATTGGGCGGTATCCTAGCTGATTCGGCTAGAATTTTCGATAGTTTTCGTCACTTTTTACACCTTTTTGTCGGCTGAAGCCGCTTTGGTCCCCCTGCCATGTCTCCCTCTGAAGCCCCTATTTCCCCTGAAGTCGAAGCCGATCTGCGTATAGCCAAGCGCGGCTGCGACGAATTGCTGGTCGAATCCGAGTTTGCTCGCAAGCTGGCCAAGAGCCGTGCGACCGGCGTGCCGCTGCGCATCAAGCTGGGGCTGGACCCCACCGCGCCGGACATCCACCTGGGTCATACGGTGGTGCTGAACAAGATGCGCCAATTGCAGGACCTGGGGCACAACGTCATCTTCCTGATCGGCGACTTCACCTCCACCATTGGCGACCCCAGCGGCCGCAACAGCACCCGGCCGCCGCTGACCCGTGAACAGATCGAGTCCAACGCCAAGACCTACTACGCGCAAGCCAGCCTGGTGCTGGATCCGGCACGCACCGAGATCCGTTACAACTCCGAATGGTGCGATCCCCTGGGTGCGCGCGGCATGATCCAACTGGCCTCGCGCTATACGGTGGCCCGCATGATGGAACGCGAAGACTTCACCAAGCGGTTCAAGGGCGGCATCCCGATTTCGGTGCACGAATTCCTTTATCCCTTGATGCAGGGTTATGACTCCGTGGCGCTGAAGTCCGATCTGGAGCTGGGGGGCACCGATCAGAAATTCAACCTGCTGGTGGGCCGCGAGCTGCAAAAGGAATATGGCCAGGAACCTCAGTGCATTTTGACGATGCCGCTGCTGGTGGGTACGGACGGCGTCGAGAAAATGTCCAAGTCCAAGGGCAACTACATCGGTATTTCGGAGTCGCCCGATTCGATGTTCGGCAAGCTCATGTCGATTTCCGACACCCTGATGTGGCGCTACTTCGAACTGCTCTCGTTCCGCTCGCTGGAAGACATCGCCGCTCTCAAGCAAGAGACGGATGGCGGCCGCAACCCCCGCGATGCGAAAGTCATGCTGGCCCAGGAAATCATCACGCGCTTCCATTCCGCCAAGGCGGCGGATGATGCCCTGGCATCCTTCGAGGCGCGCTTTCGCGACGGCGCCATCCCCGAAGACATGCCTGAAGTGAACGTCGGCGGCGCGCCGGTGGGCATCCTGAAGCTGCTGCGCGAGGCGGGCCTGGTGGCTTCCGGTTCGGAAGCCCAGCGCAACGTGGAGCAGGGTGGCGTACGCGTCAACGGCGATCGGGTCGAAGATAAATCGTTGCAATTGCCGGCTGGAACTTACGTGGTGCAGGTGGGCAAGCGCAAGTTCGCGCGTGTTAACTTGAACCCATGATTGCGAAGTTTTGATACGCTGAGCAAACGGACAGGGGCTGGTACGCCTTTGCGGCATTTCAAGGAGCACGACATGGAACTTTCGAGTTTGTCTTTTTCCGATCACGAGTCGATTCCGGAGCGCTATGCGTTCGGCAAGATCGATGCGCAATCGCACGTCGCGCTGGCAGATAACTACAACCCGCAGTTTTCCTGGGACAACGTCCCGGAAGGCACGCAGTCGTTCGCGTTGATCTGCCATGATCCGGACGTGCCGTCGCGGCCCGATGACGTCAACCAGGAAGGCCGCGAAGTCCCGGCCGACCTGCCGCGTGTTGATTTCTTCCACTGGGTGTTGGTGGATCTGCCGGCGGATCTGCGGGACATCGACGAAGGTGCCTTCTCCAATGGCATTACGCCGCGCGGAAAAGGCGGCCCGCTGGCGCCGATGGATGCTCGCCAGGGCATCAACTCGTACTCCTCGTGGTTCGCCAACGATCACGACATGAGCGGCGACTACTTCGGCTATGACGGCCCGTGCCCGCCCTGGAACGATTCCATCGTGCACCGCTACGTGTTCACCCTGTATGCGCTGGACGTCGGCAGCCTGAACCTGAACGGCTCATTTACAGGCGAAGACGCGCTGCGCGCCATGCAGAAGCACGTGCTGGCCCAGGCCTCCGTCACGGGCACCTACACGCTGAACCCCCGGCTGGCGCCCAAGCAGATCGGCGCGACCTCCGCCTCGTAACTGCTTGGCCTGTTTGGCCTGGTCGGCAACGTCAAAAAAACCGCGATAGCGATATCGCGGTTTTTTTTCGTTCTCCTTCCGTACGCGGCCCCGCAGCTACTAGCGAGTAGCTTCTTGGCTTGCCGGTTTGCATGAAAGTTGCTCAAGTCGGATTGAGAGCGGTTTTCGGGCGCCGCGCGATAGCGTGGTTTTCGTGCCCGTCGCGCGTTTTTTGCTCGCCTTCGGCGCATTTTGGCGGCAATTGACTCCGGCTGACGGGGTAAACTAAGCGAATTCTTCGGGTTTACCCACCCGACACTGCTTTCTCCTCTCTTACCGCCTCAGGAATCCCCCGTCATGTTTGACCGCAACCTCACCTTGTCCAAGGCTGACCCGGACGTTTGGGCCGCCATCCAGAAGGAAGACGTACGCCAAGAGCAGCACATCGAGCTGATCGCTTCGGAGAACTACGCCAGCCCGGCCGTCATGCAGGCCCAGGGCACGCAGCTTACGAACAAGTACGCCGAAGGCTACCCGGGCAAGCGTTACTACGGCGGTTGCGAGTACGTGGACGTGGTTGAACAACTGGCCATTGATCGCCTGAAGCAGATCTTTGGCGCCGAAGCCGCCAACGTGCAGCCCAACTCGGGTTCGCAGGCCAACCAGGGCGTGTACATGGCCGTGCTGAAGCCGGGTGACACCGTGTTGGGCATGAGCCTGGCCGAAGGCGGCCACCTGACGCACGGCGCGTCGGTCAACGCTTCGGGCAAGCTGTACAACTTCATCTCGTATGGCCTGGACGAAAACGAAGTCCTGAACTACGCGCAAGTCGAACAGCTGGCCAAGGAACACAAGCCCAAGCTGATCGTCGCGGGTGCATCTGCCTATGCCCTGCATATCGATTTCGAGCGCATGGCCCGCATCGCGCGCGAAAACGGCGCGCTGTTCATGGTCGACATCGCCCACTACGCGGGTCTGGTTGCCGGCGGCGCCTACCCCAATCCGGTTCCGCACGCCGACTTCGTCACGTCGACCACGCACAAGTCGCTGCGCGGCCCGCGCGGCGGCGTCATCATGATGAAGGCCGAACACGAAAAAATCATCAATTCGGCCATCTTCCCGGGCATTCAAGGCGGCCCGCTGATGCACGTCATCGCCGGCAAGGCCGTGGCGTTCAAGGAAGCCCTGGACCCCAGCTTCAAGGACTACGCGCAGCAAGTGGTCAAGAACGCCAAGGTCTTGGCGGATACGCTGGTCAAGCGTGGCCTGCGCATCGTCTCCGGTCGCACTGAAAGCCACGTCATGCTGGTTGACCTGCGCTCCAAGGGCATCACGGGCAAGGAAGCGGAAGCGGTGCTGGGCCAGGCCCACATCACGGTCAACAAGAACGCCATCCCGAACGATCCGGAAAAGCCCTTCGTGACCAGCGGCATCCGCCTGGGTACGCCCGCCATGACCACGCGCGGCTTCACCGAAGCCGAGGCCGAACTCACCGCCAACCTGATCGCCGACGTGCTGGACAATCCGCGCGACGAAGCCAACATCGCCGCCGTGCGCGCCCGCGTCAATGAACTGACCTCGCGCCTGCCTGTCTACAGCAAGCAATAAGTAGTCAGCGGCAAACCTTCGACGGGCTTCCCGCCGAAGGGCCAATAAAGAAAGGGACGGCCCCGCAAGGCGCCGTCCCTTTGCTTTCAGGGCGACGGGCGCTATCCTCGTTCCTAGCCGTGATGATATTGGGGACGAATTAACCCGTTTCGACGCTTCGCGGGGGAGCGTCGTTACAATATGCTCAAATTTTGCAATCCGTGCCTATAGGGAACACACATGCGGTGTCCATTTTGCGGCCATGCCGAAACGCAGGTTGTCGACAGCCGGGTCTCGGAAGAGGGTGATGCGATTCGTCGTCGCCGCCGTTGCCTGTCCTGTGACAAGCGCTTCACCACCTATGAACGGGTTGAGCTCGCCATGCCTTCCATCGTGAAGCGCAACGGCAGCCGCAGCGACTACGACCCCGTCAAGTTGCGCGCCAGCCTGAGCCTGGCGCTGCGCAAGCGCCCCGTCAGCACTGAAGACGTGGATGCCGCGGTTGCGCGTATCGAAGAGCAGTTGCTGGCCAGCGGGCTGCGTGAAGTGCCGTCTGAGCATATTGGCGAACTCGTCATGAACGAACTACGCAAGCTGGACAAGGTGGCTTACGTGCGCTTTGCGTCCGTCTATAAAAGCTTTGAAGACATCGGCGAATTCGTTGAAGCGATCCGCGAGATGCAAGGGCCGCTGCTGCCTGGCAAGCTGCGCAAAGAGTAAACGCTGTTCACGTGTAGGCGAATAACGGCGCTTCGGCGCCGTTATTGCATGGGGGCCGACCGCGCCAGGCTAGGTGTATTCGGCTGGAACTTGCGCCAAACCCGGCGCATGTGTTGCGCGGAGCCGAAACCGGACTTCTCCGCCACGCGCTCCAGGTCCAATCGCGTTTCGCGCAGCAGGTCGCGCGCCAGCGCCACCCGGATCTGATAGAGGTAGTCCATCGGCGTGCAGCCCGCGTGTTCGCGAAACAGACGCGTCAGGTGGCGCGGGCTGGTGTGCGCCTGATCCGCCAAGGATTGTGCGGACCAAGGCGCGGCGGGATTGCGGATGACCGCGTCCTGGACGCGATGCACGCCGGGATGCATGTGGCTGCGGTGCGCAAGCCACGGCGACAGCGTGGTGTCCGTGCCCGCGCGGCGCTGGTAGACGACCATGTCACGCGCCACTTCGCTGGCCACGCGCGGCCCGCAATGGCGCGCCACCATATGTAGCGCAAGGTCGATGCCCGCGGTGATGCCGGCGCTGCTGACCAAGTTGCCGTCTTCAACGAAGATGCGGTTGTCGTGCACGCGCGCACTGGGGTCGATGTCCGCCAATTGCGCAAGGCAGGAATGATGCGTGGTGCACTCGCGCTGGCGGGTCAGCCCGGCGGCTGCCGCGAACAGCGCGCCCGCGCACACCGTCATCAGCGTGAACTGGTCCGCGGGCTGGCGCAGGGCTAGCCAGTCGATGATGGCGCGCGCATCCGGCGAGTCCAGGCGCGTGTGTTTGCCCACGACGCCCGAAATAATCACAAGCGCGTTGGCGGGCAGGGCGGTCGGCAACGGCTGAATCCGCGCCAGATTCAAGCCCGGCAGGCCGCTTTCCACTTCCGCCGTCGGGCCGCAGAAGTGTTGTTCGAATGTCCCCGGGCATCGCTTTTCGGCGACACGGAACGCCTCGGCGGGGCCCGCCAGGTCCAGCAGGACGATGCCCCGCGTCAGGACGAAATACACGGGAATCATGGGTGACTCTGCCTGGCTCAACTGGCCAATGCGTCAGCCGCGTGGGTGATGCGGGCAAAGCGGCCGTTCAGTACCAGCTCGGTGTGGTCCCGGATTTCGGCCGGGGTGTAGTGCTTGCCCGACGGGCTTTGCATGGCGAAGGTCAGCGTGGCGTCCGTCGGGAACACCACTTTGAAGCCAGCGTCGCTGGCGTGGCGTGAGGTCGTTTCGCAGCACTGCTCGGTACGGATGCCGCTGACTATGATCCCGTCGATGCCGTTGTCGCGCAGCCAATCGTGTAGCGTCGCGCCGTTTGCGTCCTGTGCATACAGCGACGAATGCACGGTTTTGTGGAACACGGCTGCCGGGGAAATACGCAATTCTTCAAGCGTCCTGACGTGCCCCGAGGCCAGTGAAAATGGGTTGGCGGCATCGTCGGACGGGCTTTTGTGAAACACCTGAAGCACCGGAATTCCCTGGGCGCTGGCTGCATCGATCAAGCCCTGGATCTTTTCCAGAAATGCGGGGTACTCGGCTTCGTCCCAAAACGGACGGTGACGGAAGGACTCTTGTACGTCGATGACGATCAGTGCTTGCTTCATGTTCCGGGCTCCTGGTTTAGGAATTTAGAGGGGGTGAACGCATTCTGCGGGTAATTTCTGCCCCCGGCGAGATCGTCCCAAGCCACGTAACGGCCCAAAACGGACATGCACGTAAAAGGCGCGTTTGACGCCAGCATACCCCTTGCCAGTGGGCGGGGAACCACCGCGCGCCTGCGGCCGGACATACAATTCCGCCATGACGACCCCAAGCAATTCCGACGATATCTTCTGGATGCGGCGCGCCCTGGCGCAGGCCGAAAGCGTGCTCTACACCACCGCGCCCAATCCTCGCGTGGGTTGTGTGATCGTGCGAGACGGCCGTGTGCTGGGCGAGGGGGCAACTCAACCGCCTGGTGGCCCCCATGCCGAAATCCGCGCCTTGCTTGATGCGCAGGCGCGTAACGAGACAGTCGAGGGGGCCACCCTGTATGTCACGTTGGAGCCTTGCAGCCACTTCGGGCGCACGCCGCCTTGCGTGGATGCGGTGCTGGCGGCCAAGCCCGCGCGCGTGGTCGTGGCCATCGGCGATCCCAACCCGCTGGTCAACGGCCAGGGGCTTGCGCGCTTGCGCGCGGCTGGCATCGCGGTCACGACGGGTGTCTGCGTCGAACAAGCGCTGGCAATCAATGCCGGTTTCATCTCGCGAATGAGCCGTGGCCTGCCATGGGTATGGATGAAAATGGCCGCGTCCCTTGATGGTCGCAGCGCCTTGCATAACGGCATGTCCCAATGGATCACCGGCCCTGAAGCACGCGCCGACGGCCATCATTGGCGCGCGCGTAGTTGTGTGGTGCTGACCGGCATGGGCACTGTGCTGAAAGATGATCCGCTGCTTAACGTGCGCGAGGTTGAAACGCCGCGTCAGCCGCGAAGGGCGGTGGTGGACGGCCTGTTCGGCATTCCCGAAAGCGCCCGCCTGTTCGATGGTGGACCCGTTATCGTTTTCACTGCGCGCGAAGACGCTGCCAAAGCGGCGCGCCTGGCGGCCAAGAACGTGCAAGTCGTGGTCTTGCCGGGACCGACGCCAGGGCGCGTGGACCTTGTCGGCATGATGCAATGGTTCGCCCAGGCGCAGTTCAATGAGGTCCATGTCGAGGCCGGAGCGGGCTTGAGCGGCGCGCTGGTGGCCGCGGGTTGCGTGGATGAGTTGCTGTTGTATCTGGCGCCTGTGCTGCTTGGCGATGCGGCGGGCATGGTGCGCTTGCCGATGCTTGAGCATCTGGACGCCGCGCGGCGTTACGCATTCATCGATAGCGCACAAGTGGGCGCGGATTTGCGCCTGCGTGCGCGGGTGGAAGGCGCGTGGCGCACTCTGATGCAGCGCGTGGCGTTGCCGCCGATTGCGTCGTGAATACTGTGTGGCGGCGAGCAAGCCGCTGCTCCATTTCGCGCGTGCTAGCACTCAAGCTCAATGGCTGCTAATCGCGCGCGCAAGTCGTATTGGCGATGCTCTGCGTCGC
This sequence comes from Achromobacter spanius, assembly GCF_029637605.1. NCBI lineage: Bacteria > Pseudomonadati > Pseudomonadota > Betaproteobacteria > Burkholderiales > Alcaligenaceae > Achromobacter > Achromobacter spanius. The sequence continues at coordinate 5,174,939 of NZ_CP121261.1, forward strand.
GTTCAGCAAGGCAATTGAGGCAAGTTTGCGAGTGTTTGCACGCATGGTTTTCTTGCTGAAAACCCGCATTACGATTTTGATCATTACGCCAAATGAATTGCCACAAAAGCGTCAATTGGCTTTAGCATAGGCACATGACTTGGCGATTCGTGCATACGGCCATCACCGAACAGCGCTACACGCCCTCGTCACCACGGATTCCCGTGCCGCGATATCGGCGCTTTTCATAACCGAACCGGCATGCTGCTGAACGAAGCGCAACGCGCTCTTCAGAACGTTCGCCGCCATCGCATGGCGGACGCATCGGGCTACTGCCCGAATCATAAGAATCCACCGGGATATCGCTCATCCCTTCAATTCATTGCTGACCATTTCATGTGCAGTCGCACCACGCGTGTCTGCCATAGCAATATTCTGAAGACGAGCCAGTTAACTTATTCACGTAAGTTGCATTCCCTGACGGAACTTGTGTCCGATGGGTGCAGCCTAAACGGAAAGGGCCCGACCGTGCTTCATCGTTGTTGTGTGGCGAAAGCAACATAACAACTGGCCGAAAATGCTAATCGCGAGATTGTCTAGTAATGCGCAGGCACTGAGGCACAATGGGGACACGTAGGCGTAGTGAATTTTTCGCGTGTTGTAGGAGGTTTCCGTGCAAAACATCGTCGAAGGCTTCAAGTCGCAGTATGCAAGAGAGCAGGAGTCAGAGCTTTCTCTTGAGGAGTATCTGAACCTCGCCAAACGTGATCCCATGGCGTACGCCAGTCCCGCTGAGCGCATGCTGGCGGCAATCGGTGAACCCGAAGTCGTGGATACACGCAACGACCCACGTCTTTCCCGTTTGTTTTCCAACCGGACCATCCGGCGCTATCCGGCGTTTCAGGAGTTCTACGGCATGGAGGACGTGATCGGGCAGATCGTCGCGTTCTTCAAACACGCCGCGCAGGGGCTGGAAGAGCGCAAGCAAATCCTCTATCTGTTGGGCCCCGTGGGCGGCGGCAAGTCGTCCATCGCGGAGCGGCTGAAGGCCCTGATGGAAAGCTATCCCATCTATGCCCTGAAAGGCTCGCCCGTCAACGAATCTCCGCTTGGCCTGTTCCATCCGGAACGCTTTGGCGACACGCTTGAAAAGGAATACGGCATTCCGCGCCGCTACCTGACGGGCATCATGTCACCCTGGGCGGTCAAGCGCTTGAAAGAGTTTGATGGCGACATCTCGCAATTCCGCGTCGTGCGCCTGAACCCCTCGGTGCTGCGCCAGGTGGCCATCGCCAAGACCGAGCCGGGCGACGAAAACAACCAGGACATTTCCTCGCTGGTCGGCAAGGTTGATATCCGCAAGCTCGACCGCCATTCACAAGACGACCCGGATGCCTACAGCTATTCCGGTGGCCTGTGCCTGGCGAATCAGGGCTTGCTGGAATTCGTCGAGATGTTCAAGGCCCCGATCAAGATGCTGCATCCCCTGCTGACGGCCACGCAGGAAGGCAACTTCAAGGGCACCGAAGGCTTCTCCGCGATCCCCTTCAACGGCACGATCCTGGCCCACTCGAACGAGTCCGAATGGCAGACCTTCCGCAACAACAAGCACAACGAAGCGTTCCTTGACCGTATCTATATCGTCAAGGTGCCTTACTGCTTGCAGGTGTCCGAGGAAGTTCGCATCTACGAAAAGCTGCTGCATCACAGCTCGTTGTCGGCCGCCCCGTGCGCGCCGGGAACGCTGGACATGATGGCGCAGTTCTCGGTGCTGACCCGACTGAAAGAACCCGAGAACTCCAGCATCTATTCGAAGCTGCGCGTCTATGACGGTGAAAGCCTGAAGGATGTGGACCCGAAGGCCAAGGCCTTGCAGGAATACAAGGACTACGCCGGCACGGACGAAGGCATGAACGGGGTGTCCACGCGATTCGCGTACAAGATCCTGTCCAGCGTCTTCAACTACGACCAAACGGAAGTGGCCGCGAACCCGGTGCATTTGATGTACGTGCTGGAACAACGGATCGGCCGCGAAGACTATCCGGAAGAGATCCGCCGGCGCTATCTTGAGTTCATCAAGGGCTTTCTGGCGCCGCGTTATGCGGAATTCATCGGCAAGGAAATTCAGACCGCCTATCTGGAATCGTATTCGGAGTACGGCCAGAACATCTTTGACCGCTACGTCACGTTTGCCGATTGCTGGATTCAGGACGAAGAGTTCCGCGATCCGGAAACGGGCGAAAGCTTCGATCGCAGCGCGTTGAACGACGAGCTGGAAAAGATTGAAAAGCCGGCTGGAATTGCGAACCCGAAGGACTTCCGCAACGAGATCGTGAACTTCGTGCTGCGGGCGCGTGCCAATAACAACGGCCGCAACCCGAACTGGACCAGCTATGAAAAGCTGCGCGAAGTGATCGAGAAGAAGATGTTCTCGAACACGGAAGATCTGCTGCCGGTGATTTCGTTCAACGCCAAGGCTTCGGCCGAGGACAAGTCGAAACACCAGAGCTTCGTGGATCGCATGGTGGAAAAGGGCTACACGGAAAAGCAGGTCAGGCTGCTGTGCGAGTGGTACCTCCGAGTGAGGAAGTCTTCCTGAGCGAGGTGAATCATGAATTCACTGATCGATCGCCGTCTTAACGGGCGCAATAAAAGCGCCGTCAACCGCGAGCGTTTTTTGCGGCGCTACAAGGACCAGATCCGCAAGGCGGTTCACGGGATGATCCGTGACCGCTCCATTCAGGATATGGATCAAGGCGGAGAGATCAACCTGCCCGCCCGGGATATTTCCGAGCCTACGTTCCGGCACGGCTCGGGCGGTGACCGCGAGATGGTGCACCCTGGCAATCGCGAATTTGCCAAGGGCGACACCATCGACCGGCCGCAGGGCGGCCAAGGCGAGGGCGGGTCCGACCCGGGTGAAGGGGAATCGGTAGATCAATTCACCTTCAGCCTGTCGCGGGCCGAGTTCCTTAACCTGTTCTTCGAGGATCTGGAACTGCCGCATCTGGCGCGCAACCAGTTGGGTGAAGTCAGCCAGAAAAAATGGCAGCGTGCCGGTTACACCACGACCGGCTCGCCCAGCATGTTGAGCATCAGCCGCACGCTCAAGTCATCGTTGGCGCGGCGTGTTGCGCTGAACGTGAAAGCGCGCGCCGATCTTGAAGACGCTGAAAAGGCCTTGGCCGATGCGCGGGCGGCGGGCGCGCCTGCCGCAACCATCCGCACGCTGGAGCAGGACGTCGAGGACTGCCGCGAGCGCCTTGCCCGCGTGCCGTTCCTGGACGACCTGGACCTGCGCTATCGCAATCGGGTGTCGGTGGCCATTCCGATGGCGCGCGCGGTCATGTTCTGCCTGATGGACGTGTCGGGGTCCATGGACGAAGGCAAGAAGGACCTGGCCAAGCGCTTCTTTACGCTGCTGTACCTGTTCCTGTCTCGCAAGTACGAGCACGTGGACCTGGTCTTCATCCGTCATACGGACAACGCCGAGGAAGTGGACGAGCAAACGTTCTTCTACGACCCCAAGAGCGGTGGCACCATCGTGCTGTCCGCGCTGGAGCTGATGCGCGAGATTCTGGAGAAGCGCTATCCGCCCTCGGGGTGGAACGTGTATGCGGCGCAAGCCAGCGACGGCGATTCGTTCGGCGCCGACGCGGGCAAGAGCGCGCGCTTTCTGGCGGAGCATCTGCTGCCGTCGACACGGTATTTCGCCTATATCGAAATTCCCGACTCGCAAGAGGCTCGCAAGAGCAGCCTGTGGGCCGAGTATGAACAGAAGCTGGAGCCGCATTTCGTCATGCGGCGCATCTGCGATCGCGGCGAGATCTTTCCCGTGTTCCATGACCTGTTCAAGAAGGAAACCGCATGAATGCCATCGTGGGTGCTCTCGTGGAGCCGGATACGGCCGGCGGCGCTCGGCCGATATCCCAAGGCTCAGAATGGACGTTCGAACTGATCCAGTCCTATGACGACGCGATCTCCAAGGTCGCGGCCGAGTACGGCCTGGACACGTATCCGAACCAGATCGAGGTGATTACCTCGGAACAGATGCTGGATGCTTATGCGTCGGCCGGGCTGCCTATCGGCTATCCGCACTGGTCATACGGCAAGGAATTCATCCGCAACGAGCAATACTACCGGCGCGGCATGCAGGGCCTGGCGTACGAGATCGTCATCAATTCCAACCCGTGCATCTCTTATCTCATGGAAGAAAACTCCATGACGATGCAGGCGCTGGTGATTGCGCATGCGTGCTATGGGCATAACTCGTTTTTCAAGGGCAACTACCTGTTCCGGCAATGGACCGACGCCGATGGGGTGCTGGACTACCTGGTATTCGCGCGCAAGTATGTGATGTCGTGCGAAGACCGCTACGGCATCGACGCGGTGGAATCGCTGCTGGATTCCTGCCATGCGCTGTCGCACCACGGGGTGGACCGCTACAAGCGGCCCGCGCCGATGTCATTCAAGGAAGAGGCCGCGCGTCAGGCCGAGCGCAAGGAACACGCGCGTCTGCAATACAACGACTTGTGGCGCACGTTGCCGCGCCTGGAAGCCGACAAGGACACGCGCACTGATGCGCCGGTGTTTCCGCCGGAACCCGAAGAGAACCTGCTGTACTTCATTGAGAAGTACTCGCCCAAGCTGGCTCCGTGGCAGAAAGAGCTGGTGCGCATCGTGCGCAAGATTGCCCAGTACTTTTACCCGCAGACCCAGACCAAGGTCATGAACGAAGGGTGGGCCACGTTCTGGCACTACACCATCCTGAACCGCTTGCATGAAAAAGGGCTGGTCAACGACGGCTTCATGATGGAGTTCCTGCAAAGCCATACCAACGTTGTCAGCCAACGCGGCTTTGACGAACGCGGCTATGGCGGCATCAACCCGTATGCGCTGGGCTTTGCGATGATGACGGACATCCGCCGGATCTGCGAAGCGCCCACGCCTGAAGACCGAAAGTGGTTTCCCGATATTGCGGGCGGCGATTGGCAGAAGACGCTGGACTTCGCCATGCGCAACTTCAAGGACGAGTCCTTCATCTCGCAGTACCTGTCCCCGCGGCTGATCCGCGAGTTCCGCTTGTTTGCGATCTCGGACCATCAGTCGAACCCGAAGCTGGAAGTGGCCGCCATCCACAACGACGAGGGCTACCGCGACATTCGCCGCCTGCTGGCCGCGCAGCACAACCGCGACAACCAGGTGCCGGACATCCAGGTGGTGCGTTTCAATCGCGATTCGGACCGTTCATTGGTGCTGCGGCATTTGAAGAGCCGTGGCCGCCCCTTGGCGGGCGAGGATGCCGAGCAGGTCATGAAGCATCTGGCGCGCCTGTGGGGCTTCAGGGTCAGGCTGGAAGAAACCGAGCCGGACGGCACGGTCAGTTCTTACCGCGAGCAGGAACCCCCAGCTCCGCACTAAAGGATAGAAGGGGAGCACACTGAGCAACGCCGCTCGGTGCGTCCCTCTTTCTTGCACGGCTTGCTGCGCTGCGCCGAAACCTGCTAGAATCGCGGATTCGCAATTTTCGTAGTGACTTTTTGCCTACGAAAATACCGATTAGGACAGGTGGCCGAGCGGTTGAAGGCGCACGCCTGGAAAGCGTGTATACGTCAAAAGCGTATCGGGGGTTCGAATCCCCCTCTGTCCGCCAAGAACTCTGATGGCAATCGCCATCCAAGCTATACCGGACCCGGTACAGATGAAATACATAAGGCCCTCGACTTCAATGAAGCCGAGGGCCTTTTTGTATTGCAACCTGCTGCGCGGCTACAGGTAGCGCAACGTGAACGTCACCGAACCATCCAGTGGAATTTCCTTGGACGTTGGCAAGGCAGCGGTTCCGTTCAACACGGGTGTCACGGCCAAGCTGACGGACGCAGTCGTGATGGGAGTGGCGGTGGCATCTTTGCCGAACGAGTATTCGTCCGCCGGATTCACGTTGATGGTGTCCATGCCCGATTGAACAGGCCAGCTTGCGCTGCCGCTGGGACGGGAAAGAACCACGGACGTACTGTTGAACGGCGGGATGCCGTCAACCACCGTGGCCTCGGGGCGCACCAACAGCACGACGGCACCGATCTTGACATCGTCGATACGGCCCAATCCCCAAGCGTGAGGCGCGCCGTTCTGCGGGTTTTGATAGGGCCATGGCATGCCGTCGGCGATGGCTTCCTGATGTGTGATGGCAGTGTCCGGACGGTTCTCGTGAACCGTGAAAGAGACGCGTGTCGGGCTGCCGCACGCGATCTCCATGCGTGGACGCTGTTCGGGCAGCAGCGTTCCGTTGCGGTTCAGCGACTGAAAAGGCAGGGTGCCGAAGTCGACGGCGCTTCCACTACCAAAGCCCATGCTGCAGGCTGGCGGGGTGAGTTGGCCGCCGATGAGCAGATCGGCTTGATTGGTGCCTGCATGCGTGGTGCAAGCGGCGGCCAGAGTCAAGCCGGCGCAAAGGCGTGGCAGGGTTTTCATCATGTGAGCGAAGAGAGTCAAATTCGAGCGGATGCCATTGGAACGTGGTTACAGGTAACGCAACGTGAACGTGATCGAGCCGTCCAACGGAATTTCGTTCGCTGCGGGCAAGGTTGACGGTTGGCCGATCATGGGGGAGAGTCCGACCGCCAACTGCGCGTTCGTAATCGGTACGGCGGGGCCGCCCGTCGGGCCGAACGAGTATTCAAGATCGGGGCTGAGGTTGACTGAATAGTGCGATGACCCTATCGACCAGATATTGCTTCCCGTGGGGCGCGCAAGGATCTTTTGCACCCCCGCTTCGGTCAGGAGCGCTCCGTCGACCATGGTGCTGGCGGGAATAATCAGCGCGATCAATGCGCCCGTCTTGATCTGTTTGCCGTCTGCAAAGCCCAACCCCCAGGAATACTTGGTGCCGTTCTGCGGGTTTTGGTATGGCCAGTTGAGATTGGGCGCTTCCTGAAGCGTGATGCCCGAGCCTGCCCGGTTGTCCAGCGCGACAACGCTGACGCGCGTGGGGGTGCCGCAATCGATCTGCAGGAGGGTGTCTTTGCTGCCGAGTTTCGTGCCGTTGTTGTCCAAGGCGTTAAATGCGATGGCGTCGAAGTCGAGCGTTGCATTACCGTCAAAATGGGCGTTGCATGCCGGTGGTGTGAGCTTGCCCGTCACGGTGAGATTGCTATTGCCGGCAGCGTGCGATGTGGCAGCCAACGTGACCAACGCCACGCCGACAAAGAATTGGTTTTTCATGATTAGCTTTCCTGATGTCAACAAATGCCGTCCTCGGAGGGCAATGAACCACCTGACCCGACTTTGCGCACATGCAGCGGGGCCGAGCGACCTTGTGGAGCCGCACGGTCGAATGCTGCATTTGTCTTGGGGATATTCGATTGCAGGAGGGCGCCACAGCGCGCCCTCCGCGCTACCGTTACAGGTAAACGAGCGAGATCGTGGCGCTGCCGTCCAGCGGGATGGCGGCGGTCGTGGGGAGTTCGCTGGCGCGGTTGATCGTGGGCATTACGGTCAGCGAACCGGCTACCGCCGTGACCGGTACCGGCGTGGCGTTGGCGCCCGGGGAGCCCAGGAAGAATGAGTAGGTGAAATTCGGGCTGATGAACTGCCGCAATACGGCTTCGGCGGACCAGGTGCGCTTGTCCGCGCTGTAGAGCACGGTAGCCTTGCTGCCGTTGGCTTGGACGTCGCCTTCCTTGAAGCCGAACATGTAGCCGCCGATGGGAATCTGCGTGTCGTTGGCGCCAGCGACGGAGCCGAGCCCAAAGATGTAGGCGTCGGTGATGTTGGAGCTGATGGAGCCCCAGGCGTTGATGTTCAACGAGGCTTTCAGAACTTTGCTGCTGGCGCGGTTGTCTACCACGTGCAGGCCGACGCGCGTGGCGCCGTCGCAAGTGATGTTCAGGCCAACCGTTTTTTCGGTCAGCTTGGTGCCGTCGACGTTGAGCGAATTGAATGCGCGGTCGCCGAAATCAAGCACGCCGTTGCCGGCCAGGGAAAGGTCGCAGGACGGGGGCGTGATGCGACCGGTGATCTTGAGTTCAGCTGAGGGAGCCGCTTGGGCGGATGCGGCGATCAAAAAGCTTGCGGCCAAGAGGTAGCGCAGGGTGGGCAGGGGGCGTACCGAGTAATTCATGACTATCCAGTTTCTGGTGGGACAAAGGAATCACTCTAGGAAACGGATGACTTTTGGGATATAGGCATGCGCCTAATCTTCATTACGGTTGCGTAAACAGCTGCGTTACTATTTGTCCACGTTGGTTTTTCGTTCAACGAGAAACAGTGGAAAATCTGGGCTCTACCGGGGAATTCCATATTGTCAGCATCCAATTTTCGTCCGTTGCGCATCGCGATCCTGGATGACCATCCGGTGGTACGGGCAGGCATGTCTGCGTACTTGTCGCAAAACCGCGACATTGTTGTCATCGGCGAGTACGAAACCAGCCGGGACCTGATCCAGGCGCTTGCGAACCAGACCGCCGACGTCTTGTTGATCGATTACTCGTTGGGCCCCGCCGAGGTCGACGGCATCTCGCTGATCAAAACGCTGCGTATCAAGTTTCCCGACGCGCGCATCCTGGTGTTCTCCGCGCTTTATGACCCCGCCACTGTTGCGCTGGCCTTGCGATCCGGCGCGCACGGTTTCGTGGGCAAGGGCGGACGCGAAGAGGAAATCGTGCTGGCGGTGCGCAAGGTTGCCGCGGGAGGCACGTATTGCGATGCGCAGATGACGTACTTGTTGTCCGGTGCAAGCACCGAGCAGACTGAACCGCCACCAGGCGATCCCGCCTTGCTGCCGTCGGCATGTGGCGTGCTGGATGGCGCGTCGCTGTCGGACCGCGAGCGCGAGGTGATTCGTTGCCTGCTGGCTGGGATGACAATCTCTGACATTGCCGTCAAATTCGGGCGCAGCCCAAAAACCATCAGCGCGCAGAAGGGCACCGCTTATCGCAAGCTGGGCGTGACGACGGACAACGGCCTGTTCAAGCTGTGCGGGCTCTTGTAGAGCCGCTTTGCAACGGTGAGCCGCAGCGCGGCCGAGCCTTCAAGGATCCAGCAATTCAAACTGCAGCGTGGCGGACCATTGCGTCTGGTCGGTGACGCGAACGTCGGCATCGGCCACTTGAGGTTGCAACACGATTTGAGCGGTAATGCTGCGCGCGGCTCGGCCCTGTTCCAGCGCTATCGTGTCGCCGGGCTGCATGGCGATCTGGGTCTGTGGGCCATGAGGCGAATTCGGATTGAAGACCCGGGTCGCCACGCCGTCAACCGTGACGTGGCCAAGCTCGACCTGCACGGCGCCGGCTCCCGCGAATTTCGCAGCCCCATCGTGGCGCGCGGGCGCGTTCAGGCGCAAGACAATAGGACGCGCGCTTGGGCAGTTGATGGTCAACGGCACAGAGCGGCGCTCAAGTTGATAGCGACGACTTGCGTCCAGTGTCAGTTGCCCAGCTGTGAAGCTGCCGTAATCCACGGTGGCCAGCCCAAATGCCATGACGCACCCGGCCATCGGCATCGCAGGCGCCGGGCGCGCCATGGGTGGCGATGGCTGCGCCACAGCCTGGAGCGTCCAGCTACCTGCAAGCAGCAACGTGGCTGCCGCCAAAGCGGCCCGAGCGCGCGGGAGGATGCAGGGCCTTGTAAGAATCATGGTGTGGTCCTATGCGGGTTGGGGCGGGTTCGTCTATGGGCGGCACGTGGCTAGCGCGCGTTCGTACAGCGCGTCCAGGTTCGGCGCGGAGGGAAGGTCAAAGTCGAGCGTGCAGGCCGCGTCGTCCGTTGGTGCAACGCTGTATGGCGCGCCGTCCGCCTGCAAATCAGGTAGGAATATCTGGCCGCCGCTCGCCACCAGCGTAATGAAGGCCCCTTTCGCATCCAGCACGGCAGCGCCCTTGGGCACGGGTGAGCCATCGGCGTAGGTGGCGGTCAGCAAGGCGCGGCGGACCGTGACAACGGCGAAGTCAACCGCTGAAACCGAGCCGCGCGCGGGCTCCAGGCTGTAGCGGCCGTTGATCAAATCCACATTGCGCGCCAATGATGTCGTGGCCACCTGGATCTGCCCGTTGCGATAGGCGGGCAGTGATGGAATGACGGCGCGGCCCCACGGGTCAGTCCACACGCTGCCGGCAGGCGTGCTCAAACGCACGCCGGACAGGCCGCCCACGGACGCGATGGCGAATGTGTCCTGTACCCGGTAGGGCGAAAAGCTCAGGCCTTGCGCGTGCCCGACGAGCCCGCCGCGCATGCGCACGGAATGGCTGTATCCACCGGTGAAGCTGCTTGCCGCGACGTTCAGCTGTGTATAGGCGGAATTCATGCCGACCGAGCCTGAATAGCTGGTCTGGCCTTGGGAACTGGTGGTGGCCCCCAGCGCGTAGCTGCTCCCCTCGCCGATGGACGCGCTGGTGTTAACGCCGTAGCTCGTGCCATTGTCCTGCCGCTGCATGGATGCGCTGACGCTTTGCTTGCCCAAGGGCAGGCTGACGTTCAGGTACATCAGGCTGCCCTGGGTGCGATGGCTGGAACCCATGTCTCGTTCGAACGACACCGACAGGCTGGCGCGACTGAAGCTCTTGCCCCAGCTCAATATGCCGCGTCGCGACGCGTTGCCGCGGGTGTTCAGGGATTCGCTGTAATTGGCGCTGAAGCCGCCCAGCGTCGATCCACTCCAGCCAAGCCCGGCGCTTATCTGCTGCTTGATGCGGTATTCGTGATGGGGCGGGTAAAGGTGCGCCTCGTCCTGCCGCCTGTGCCGTGGCCGTGTGCCGCTGCTGTCGAGCACGTCGCTGTAGCCATCCGTGCGTCGCAGGAAAGAGATGTTCGAAGACACACCCGGCAGCAACTGGGCAGAGGCCGACACGATGTGCTGCGCGCCGCTGCGCTCCGTACGCGAGTTTTGCGAATACGTGCTCTGCATGCCAGCCTGGATGCTGCCGGGCAGCACCATGTCGGAGCGTCCGCTGATGGCGCGATAGTCCTGGGTGAGCAGGGCGCCGGCCGCGATATTGGCGCGTTTGCCCAGTGGGATGCCGTACTCCGCTGCCGCGACCGGCCTGGTGTTGGCGTCGGTGGTGCCGGTCTGTCGCAGCATGCCAAGGCCGCCGCTGAAGCCAGCGGCCGCGCCCACGCGGTCTACCTGCAGCGCTGCCGCAGGGACGTAGAACACGCGCTCTTCGCCCGACGCTTCGTGAATCACAACCTTGATGTCTTGAGTCAGCGAGCGCGGCTGCACGTCGGTCATGGTGAAGGGGCCAGGGGGAACGATGAGGGACGCCAACGGTATGCCGTTCTGCCAGACCTCCACGCGTGCCTGCGTATGCGCGATTCCGCTGATGGGCGGGCCTTCATGCTGATGGCTTTGCAAGGCGGTTTCGGGGAAGAGTTGAAGCCCCGTGACCGGCACGCCGCCAAACAGCGTGCCCTGCAGATTGATCTGCCCCGCCTGGAAAGTCGTCCCCCATGCGGGCAGCGTGCGTTGCGCATAGGCATCGATATGGTTCCACGTCGACGTTCCGCCGATGTTGGAATAGGTGCTATTGCTGCGCAGGATCCAATCGTTCGCGTTCAGGCCCAGTTCGGTATAGGCCTGCAGGTAATTGCTTTTTCCGCCGATATAACGCGTCTGGTTTGAGAGCACGTCGTAGTTCAGGATGACGGCACGTCCGCCCGATTGATACGTCGTCGCGCCTGCCACTCTGTTCATTGCGCCAGGCGGCGCCACGATTTCGACGGTCATGCGTTCTGGCTGCAGCGAGATCGTGGTCGTGGGCCATGCTTGCAGAAACGCGTCAGGACAGACAGGCGCGTCGTTGCCTTGCGACACGGGCACTTTCAGCTCTGCCTGTGTCAGCAGCGCATTGGTCAGACAGAGCTTGCCGTCGGTATCGAAAGTGGCTTGTGTGCGCCCCACGTTGCGGCCATTGACGGTAAGGTGCACCGTTTGATGGCCGGGCAGGAATTGCGGGCCGTTCTGAAAATGTGACGCGATGGCGGGATTCAGTCCACGGCTTTTCAGGATTTCAAGGTCAAAGCCGCCGGCGCCGGATTGCGCATAGGCAGACCAGTGCAGGCACAACAGTAGGCTCGCGGTGGCCAGGGTGCGACCACGAGCGTTGCGTAAGCAGAGACAGAACATGAAAGCCATGATTGGTCTTGGCGCAATACCGTTGCGGCCCCGGGGGCCGGGGCCGTTCGCGTGTAGCCAAGCGTGTTGGTGCCGAGGTCGGGCAGCCCGGGCGTGGCCGCCCAGTGGGGCCGCCGAGGTGGGGCCGCCGAGGTGGGGCCGCCGAGGCCAGGCCGAGATACGGTCAGTGCTTGATCGGTGCGTCGAACGACGACACTTGATAGCCGTAAACGCTGGCGGGGTAGAGACGCACGGTGCTCTGCCCTTGCAGCGGGGCGCCCGTGGTGGCGAGTTGCAGCGTTTCGCCGGGCAAGACATAGGTTTTGGGTAGGGTCAGCGCCTGATTCGAGGGCTGAGCATGGACCTGCTGGTCCATCCGTACGATGTAGGGGCTGGGATTGTGCACGGTCAGTGTGCCGTCACGAACTTCCCACTGAAGCTTGCGCCAGGGGGCGTTATCGTTCGGCACCCCCTTGGGGAGCGCGATCAGGGGGAGGTCTTGGCGTATGGTCAGGCGCAGTTTGTTGCCTTGCTCGCCAGATTGCGGAATGCCTTCGAACACGGCGCGCTTCATGCGTTGCGTGTCCAGGGGTTTGTCGCTGGTCAGCAGAAACCGGACCAATTGCGTTTTGCCGGGGGCCAGCACGGCGGCGGGCGGCGACACCGTGACCCAATCGTCCTGGTCTTCCTGGATGTTTTCAATGATGGACACCAAGAGCACGGGTTCGTCACCCGTATTCTTGATGCCGATGGTGCCTTCGCCGGTATTTTCGTGCACGAGCACGACCGACGTTTCAGGCTGGATGCCCATTGCAAGGGCTTGGCTGGTGGGGAACAGGAGGGCGAATAGAGATGCCGCGACGATGCGCGGAAAGGAATTTTTGAACATGGGGGGATATCGCTAAGGCATCGGCCCAAAGGGCCTTGAAAGCGTAGCAGTGTAGAAACGGGTGGCCCCCGCTTGATATAGGCGAGCGCCTATTTCCCGTGTTCAAGTGCAGCGGGCCGAACCGTTGCCGGTCCGGCCCGCACGCTAACCGTGTCGATGCGGCTAGCGCATCATCGCTCGTGGCGCTGCGTCAGGTTTTGCGGTTCTCGTAGGACGTATCCAGCACATCGTCCTCGGGCGTGATGACGCCGGGTTCTCCGGGTTGCGCAATGGCGCGTCCGTCGCGTGGCATGCCAGCTACTTGCTTGCTTTGATCCGGCATCGGTAGCGTTTCCGTGCCTTTGCGCGGGTCGGTGGGCGGGCGTGGGTCGACGGCCTTGGCGTCGGCCGGGGCTTGGGGGTCGGGGGCAGTTTTCAACATGGCTCTTGCTCCGCTTGCGGGCGTCCCAGGATGGCGACGCGCCTGAGTACCTGCGGTTTATCTTAGACCTTGCGCGCGCCCTCGCGGCCATCCAGCCTGTCACGTTTGCAAGGGGCTGTTGCAGCATCGGAACCTTATAATTCCGGCTCCTCGCCGATAAGCGGCCAGGCCTGTGCAATGCGCTGGCTCACCTCTTTGCCTACCCCTTCGCGACCTCTATCCTTGACCGAATCCGTCGAACGCTCTGTCCATACCGAACTCGTCGCCGTGCTGGTGGCCGTGACCAACGGCGAACCGCGCGTGTTGACCACGGATGACGCGCGCGCCTTGCCGGCTGGGCCGTTCGAATTGTCGCATCGTTCGTTGCAAGCCGGCCTGCGCGCCTGGGTGGAGACGCAGACGCATCATCCCTTGGGCTATGTGGAACAGCTCTACACCTTTGCCGACGGCGACCGTTCCGACGAATCCGGCGCGCGCGTCATGTCGGTCAGCTACCTGGGCCTGACGCGCGAAGCCGGCGAAACCGGCGTGGCGCAGGTCGGCTGGCAAGACTGGTACCGCTATTTCCCGTGGGAAGACCGGCGTGCCGGCGCGCCCGCGCTGGTCGAGGATTTGATCGTGCCGTGGTTGGCGCAATGGTGCGAGGCCAGCGCCGACCCGGCCGTGCGCACACGCCGCCGGCAGCGTGCCGCCATCACGTTCGGTCTGGACGGCGCGGCATGGAATGAAGATATGGTGTTGCAGCGCTACGAGCTTCTGTTCGAGGCGGGGGCCGTGCCCGAGGCCGTGCGGCGCGGGGGCGGCAAGGCCGTGTTGCCCGGTGAGCCGATGCGCCACGATCACCGCCGCATTCTGGCCACCGGCATTGCGCGCTTGCGTGCCAAGATCAAGTACCGCCCCGTGGTGTTTGAATTGATGCCGGCCCAGTTCACCTTGCTACAACTGCAGTTGGCCGTCGAGGCCTTGGCGGGAAGGGCATTGCACAAGCAGAATTTCCGTCGCCTGATCGAGCAACAGGCACTGGTAGAAGAAACGGGCGAGATGGCGACGGGTACGGCGGGCCGGCCAGCCAAGCTGTTCCGTTTCCGGCGCGACGTGCTGCTGGAACGCGCCATTGCCGGCAGCAAATTGCCTTTGTCCCGGACCTTGTGACGCTTGACAAGGCTTATGCTCGTATTTAGCATAACTAGTGCGCAATCTCTGCGCGCCTTTTTTTAACTCACAAATACTCAAAATGAGCATTAAAGCCGAAGTGCCTTCGAATGCCTTTCGCCTGACTGTCCCGCCTCTGCCGGACGTCATGCTCTTGCCGCTGGTTCAAGCTGCCTTGCTTGAAGATCTGGGCCGGGCCGGCGACTTGACCACCGATGCCATCGTGCCGGCCGACGCCGTCGCGGAAACCCGGCTGGTGTCACGCCAAGAGGGCGTGTTGGCCGGTTTGGACCTGGCTCGCCTGGCATTTCAAACCATGGATCCGGGGATCCGCTTCAGCGCATCGCTGCGCGACGGCGCTGACCTGTCACCCGGCACCGAGATTGCGCGCTTGCATGGCAATGCCAGGGCGATGTTGACCGCGGAGCGGGTGGCGCTGAACTTCCTGTGCCACCTGAGCGGAGTGGCCAGCGCCACGGCGTCAATTGCGCGAGCCATTTCCGGCTACGGCGCGCGCGTTACCTGCACCCGCAAGACCCTGCCGGGCTTGCGCGCCGTGCAAAAGTACGCGGTGCGCGTGGGCGGGGGCAGCAACCATCGCTTCGGGCTGGATGACGCCGTGCTCATCAAAGACAACCACATTGCGCTGGCCGGCGGCGTCGCCAACGCCGTGCAGCGCGCGCGGGCGGGCGTGGGCCACATGGTCAAGATCGAGCTGGAGGTGGACACGCTGGCACAACTGGAAGTGGCGCTGTCGCTAGGCGTGGACGTGGTGTTGCTGGACAACATGAGCCTGGATGAGCTGCGCCGCGCCGTCGACATGGCGCGTGGCCGGGCGGTTACCGAAGCCTCGGGCCGCATCACGCCCGAAACTGCCGCCGCCGTGGCCGCCACCGGCGTGGACCAGATTGCCGTCGGCTGGTTGACCCACAGCGCCAAGGTGCTGGACATCGGCCTGGACGCCTGAGAGCCTGATATGAAAAACCTGCTTCGACTTTGCCTTGCGTTGTGCGCCGTTCTTCCGCTGGCGTCCTGCGGTAATTCACCCTCGGGCGATGCGGCGACTGACGCCTCCTACCCTGCGCACCCCATCACGATCGTGGTGACGTTTCCGCCCGGCGGGGGCACGGATTTGCTGGCGCGTCGCATCGGCGCCAGCCTGCAAGAGCAACTGGGCCAGCCGGTGATCGTCGAGAACCGACCCGGCGCTAGCGGCAATATCGGCGCACGCATCGTGGCCGAGGCGCCGCCGGACGGCTACACCGTACTGATGGTGAACAGTTCATTCGCCATCAATCCCGGGGTCTATCGGAACCTGGATTTTTCGCCGAAGCAGGACTTTGCCGCCGTGATCAATGTGGCGTTCGTACCGTCCGTCTTCGTGGTGCCGGCCGCATCGCCGCTGCAAACCTTGGGCGATGCGCTGGCCGTGGCCGTGCCAGGCAAACCCTTGCCGTTCGCATCGTGCGGCAACGGCACGCCGCAACACCTGGCGGGGGAAATGCTGGCGCGATCCAGCGGCGCGGTGCTGCAGCAAGTGCCTTACAAGGGATGTGGCCCCGCGCTGAAAGACGTGACGGCCGGCCAGGTGGCGATGGGTATCGTGACGGCGTCCAGCGCGGCGCCCCTGATTGCCGCGGGCAAGCTGCGCGCGCTGGCGGTGACGTCTCCAGCGCGTTCTCCGTTGATGCCCACCGTGCCCACGGTCGCCGAGCAAGGCATTGCGGGCTACGCGTTGGACCAGTGGCATGGTTTGCTGGCGCCTGCCGCCACGCCGCGAGCGGTGGTCGACAAGCTGAACGCCGCCGTGACGAAGATCGTGCGGCGGCCCGAGATGCAAGCCGCGCTGCGTGAACAGGGTTTCACGCCCGCCAGCAGCACGCCCAAAGAGTTTCAGTCGATGATCAACGCCGACATCGACCGCTATACGGCATTGACGGCATCGATCGGCTTGCGCGCGGATTGAACAACCGTTGGGGGAGATGGCGTCGGCGGTGCGCCGACGCCATCTCCTTCATTCAGGCGACCGCGCTCTTGGCATGCTGTTCCAGCTTTTCCTTCAAGCCGGGCTCCAGCCGGAGCTGACGCGCCAATTCGTCCAGGTAGGCGCGTTCCATATAGCTTTCCTCGTCCACGACGAGCAGGCTGGCCAAGTACATTTCCGCGGCCATTTCCGGCGTCTTGGCGGACTGGGCCACGGCAGCCGGGTCCAGCGGTCGCGACAATTCCGTTTCCAGCCACTGGCGGTCTTGGGCATCGGATGACAGCTTGGCCAATTCGGTTTCGAGCAGGCCGCGTTCTTCGGGGCCGATGTGGCCGTCGGCCTTGGCCGCGCCGATCATGGCGGTCAGCACGGCGTTGCTGTGTTGCTCGGCCTCGGGCGCGGGCAGGCGGTCCAGGGTTTGGGGCGGCGCGGCTTGTGCGCCACCGGCCTGGTTGCGCTGCCAGTCGCCATAAGCGCGATAGGCCAGCGCGCCCAGCGCCGCCATGCCGCCATACATGGCGACTTTGCCGCCGATCTTGCGTGCCTTCTTGCTGCCCATCAACAAGCCCAGCGCGCCTGCACCCAGCGCACCCCCACCCAGGCCGGTCAGGAACGAACCCTTGCCGCCTGCCGAGCCGCCCGTCGCGCCTTGCACGCGGTTGGTGGCGTCCGATAGCAGGCCTTGGCCCGATTGCAGCAATTGATCAAGAAGTTGTCTGGCGCTCATGCGTCCCCCTAAGTCAGTTCATGAATTGCGGATAGGGATATCCGACCAGTGGTGTGCCAATAAGTTCAGCATTTCGTCAGGTGTGGATGACGCTGGCGGATGCTACAAATTGGGCTTGCGGCATCCGCGACGGACACCGAACCCAGGAGAATGAATTCATGAGCATCCGCGTCCACCAGAATGCGCCCGACACGTTGCAATTCACCGCCACGGCCGAGGGCCACGACTTGCCGTTGGCGATGCCGCGGCCGCAAGGAGAAGGCCCCGATCCGCATGATTATTTCGACACCGCGCTGGGCGGATGCAAGGCGATGACGCTGATGGTCTACGCCCAGCGCAAGGAGCTGCCGCTGAAGTCGGTGGATGTGGAGGTGGTGCGCGACGCCAGCGAGGAGCGCAAGGGCGTGTATCGCCTGACGGCCAAGCTGACACTGCATGGCGACCTGTCAGACGCGCAGATTGATGAGCTTCTGGCGGTGGCCGAGAAATGCCCGATCCACAAGCTGATGACGGCGGTGGACGTGCAGGTGTCCACGTTGGTGGTACGGCCGGCTTGAGCTGGCCGTGGGGCGGGGGGAAAACCGCCCCGCCCCACGGCAAGTATCAGCCTTCCATGCCCGGGACGACGGTCGAGAAGCCGGCGTCCACGTGGGTGATTTCGCCGGTGACGCCGGCGGCCAGGTCCGACAGCATGAACGCCGCTACGTTGCCCACGTCGTCAATGGTGACGTTGCGGCGCAGCGGCGCCTGCGATTCCACGAACTTCAGGATGGACGAGAAGTCCTTGATGCCGCTTGCGGCCAGCGTCTTGATGGGACCGGCCGAAATGCCGTTGGCGCGAATGCCGCGCGGGCCCAGCGCCGTGGCCAGGTAGCGCACGCTGGCTTCCAGCGATGCCTTGGCCAGACCCATGGTGTTGTAGTTGGGAACCACACGCTCGGCACCCAGGTAGGTCAGGGTCAGCACCGACCCGTTGCGGCCTTCCATCAGCGGCAGCGCGGCCTTGGCCATGGCGGCAAAGCTGTAGGCGGAAATGTCGTGGGCGATGCGGAAGCCTTCACGCGACAAGCCGTCAAGGAAGTTGCCGGCGATGGCCTCGCGGGGGGCGAAGCCGATGGAATGCACCAGGCCGTCCAGGCCATCCCAATGCTGGGCCAGCTCGGTGAACGCGCCTTCAATCTGGCTGTCTTCGGCCACATCGCAAGGCAGCACGATCTTGCTGCCGAATTCTGCGGCGAATTCGACCACGCGATCCTTGAAGCGGTCGCCCACATAGGTGAACGCCAGTTCGGCGCCTTGCTGGTGACAGGCGCGCGCAATGCCGTAGGCGATGGATCGGTTTGAAAGCACTCCCGTAACGAGAATGCGCTTGCCGGCGAGAAAGCCCATGATGGTTCCTTTAGTTTTTTTCCTGCGGAAAGACCGCCCATTTTAAGGAGTTTGGCGGTATCCGCGTACGTGTAAAAACGGCGCCCACAGGGGGCGCCGTTCTGTGGTGACGACTGGCGGATATCAGCCGCGGGCGTTGGTGCCCGGCACACGCAAAGGGGTGCCGATCTTCAGGGCGCTGCCCTTGATGTTGTTCAGGGCGCGCAAGGCGTTGACCGAGGTGCCGTACTGCTTGGCCAATGAGAACAGCGTGTCGCCCTGGCGGACCTTGTGGGTGCGCACATTGGGGCGGGCGCTGGCAACGCGGGCCGCGGGCGCCGGTGCGGCGCGGCCGCGCGGGGCGGCAGCCTTGTTGTCGGATGGCGCCTGCTCCAGTGCGCCCACCGGCGCTGCCAGTGACGCCAGTTGCACGCCACCGTTGCCGGGGTCGCCGGGTACCAGCAGAGCCTGGCCCGACGCGGACTTCTGGCGCGAGCTGATGTCGTTGGTTTCGCGCAGTTCGGCCAGGGTCACGCCAAAACGCTTCGCGATCGAGGCGTAGGATTCGCCACGGCGCGAGTGATAGATCTTCCAGGCGCTCAGGTCGCCCTTGTAGTTCGTGAGGTTGGCGTTGAAGATTTCGACGCGGTCGGCCGGCAGCAGCAGGGTCGGGCCGTGATCGCCACGGATGACCGGGCGGTTGAACGACGGGTTCAGCGCCTTGAATTCGTCCAGCGGCATCTCGGCCAGCTTGGCGGCGATTTCAACGTCGATGTCGCTGTTCTTCTGCACCGTCACGAAGTAGGGCGTGTTGCCCACGGGGGGCAGCGACACCGCGTAGCGTTGCGGGTCGGCGATGATGTTCTTGATGGCCTGCAGCTTGGGCACGTAGTTGCGGGTTTCGCTGGGCATGTTCAAGGACAGGTAGTCCGTGTTCAAGCCGGCCGCTTCGTTCTTGGCCATGGCGCGTTGCACCGAGCCTTCGCCCCAGTTGTAGGAGGCCAGCGCCAGGTACCAGTCGCCCTGCATCTCAAACAGCTTTTCCAGATAGTCCAGCGCGGCGTTGGTCGACGCGATGGGGTCGCGGCGTTCGTCACGCCACCAATCCTGCTTCAAGTTGAAGTGCTGGCCGGTGGCCGGCACGAACTGCCACAGGCCCGAAGCCTGGGCGCGCGACAGGGCGGTGGGGTTGTAGGCGCTTTCCACGAAGGGCAGCAGCGCCAACTCCGTCGGCAGTCCGCGGCGGTTGATTTCGTCGACGATGAAGTACAGGTACTTGCCCGCGCGTTCGGCCATGCGCTGAACGGACTCGGGGTGGGACGCGTAGTAGTCGGTCCACTGCTGCGAGAGCTCGGTGTTCAGGTTGGGGATGGCGAAACCGCGGCGGATGCGGTCCCAGGCGTCGCTCGGCGGGTTGGTCAGGTCAACCGTTCGGGACGTATCCCGGGCGATGTAACGCCCTTGGGAATTGGTGGTGAGATTTTTACTGTCGGGGGCTTTCGTTCCTGCGCAACCGGCGAGGACTGCCACCATGAGTGGCAGAAGGAGTCGGGATAGATTCATCAGGCGGTCACTTGAAATCGTTCTTCCATTCACGCAGGGAGGCAAAGACCTCTACCGGCGTAGGTTGAGTGTGTCCGGCCCAGCTGGCTGCGGCACGGATGACGTCGACTTGCTGCGTACGCAGAAACGGGTTCGTCGCGCGTTCCTGGCCGATAGTCGACGGAAGCGTGGGACGTCCTTCTGCACGTAATTGCTGGGCTCGCTGATACCACTGAAGCAGGGTGCGGTTGGCGGGATCCACAGCCAATGCCCAGCGCAAGTTCGCTAGAGTGTACTCGTGCGCGCAAAAAACCTGTGTATCTGGCGGTAAAACAGAAAATTTTTCCAAGGATTCATGCATTTGCGCGGGAGTTCCCTCGAAAAGCCGACCGCAGCCCCCGGCAAACAGCGTGTCGCCACAGAACAGAACGGGTTCTATTCCGGCCGCCCGACCGGTGTAGGCAATGTGTCCGGCGGTGTGCCCCGGCACGTCCAGCACGCGCAGATCCAGATCCAGCTCGGGCAGCGCCACGCGGTCCCCTTCGGCCAACGCCACATCGCAGCGTGGCAGGCGTTCCCGAGCCGGACCGTATACGGTAAGGTCCGCCATGCGTGACAATTCGAGAACACCACCCACATGGTCGCCATGATGGTGCGTGAGTAGAATGGCGCGCAGCCTCAAGCCTTCCTGCTCAAGCCATCGCAGTACCGGGCCCGCTTCACCGGGGTCCACCACGGCGGCGTTTTCGCCATGGACGATGGCCCAGATGTAGTTGTCGGTGAAGGCGGGTAGAGGCAAGACCGCGGCATGTTGCTCGCGGCCGCCTGCGGGGGCGGTCAAGGCTTGCATGAGATCCGAAGGAATAGAACGTGGCAGAAGAAACTCCGCCGATTGTAGAACTGGCCGAATGGTTCCAGACGCCACCGGGGCAGTACGCCCTGGCCTGGGAACGGGCCCAGTTCGACGCGGCTGTCGCGGATGTGTTTGGCTATTATGCCTGGCAGGTCGGCCTGGCCGACATGAATCTGCTGCGTGCCAACCGCATGCCTTTCAAGGGCTACGTGGGAACGGAAACCCCCTCGGCGGAAAGCGTTGCTGACTGGCAGTCGCGGGTGGTGCTGGCCGAACCCGAGGCCCTGCCATTCGAATCGCAAAGCGTGGACCTGCTGATTCTGCCGCATGCCTTTGAATGCACGCAGGACCCGCACAACGTCCTGCGCGAGGTCGAGCGCGTGCTGGTGCCGGAGGGGAGGGTCGTGATTTCCGGCTTCAACCCCTGGAGCATGTGGGGCGCGCGCACGCGCATGCCCGGCATGGAGCCCTGGCTGCCGCAACCTCCCTCGTCGCAAGTGTCGCTGCCGCGCCTGAAAGACTGGTTCAAGCTGCTGTCTCTTGAGGTCGAGGAAAGCCAGTTCGGCTGCTATGCGCCGGCCTGCCGCAGCGAAAAATGGCTGCAGCGCTGGGGCTTCCTGGAGTCGGCCGGCGCCCGCTGGTGGAGCGTGGGCGGGGCGGTATATATGGTGTCGGCCGTCAAGCGCGTGGCCGGCATGCGTATCATCGGGGCGCCCTGGAAGACCAAGCCCAAGCGCGCGCGCGCCGCCTCCGTGGTGGTCAACCGCCACGCGGACGACGGTGTCGACCCCTCTTGAGCGCGGCGCCGCGCGTTTTACTTTGCACGAACAAGGACTATCAAGCAGCACCATGCAGGACAACAAAGCGATCGACCAGAAAGTGGAAATGTGGACCGACGGTGCCTGCAAGGGCAACCCGGGTCCGGGCGGCTGGGGCGTATTGCTGCGCGCGGGTGGCCACGAGAAAACCCTGCATGGCGGCGAACTCCAGACCACCAACAACCGCATGGAGCTCATGGCCGTCATTGAAGGCCTGCGGGCGCTCAAGCGCACTTGCGTCGTCACTATCCACACGGACTCGCAGTACGTGATGAAGGGCATGACCGAGTGGCTGGTGAACTGGAAGCGCCGTGGCTGGATGACCGCGGAGAAGAAGCCGGTCAAGAACGCCGATCTGTGGCAGGCGCTGGACGAGCAGGTGCAGCGGCATCAGGTGTCGTGGCGTTGGGTGCGCGGCCACACGGGCGACGAGGGCAACGAGCGGGCCGACCAGTTGGCGAATCTGGGCGTGGAAGTGGCCCGGCGGGCCTGAAGACATCGGGAAATACCCTGAAATCCGCCTGGAGAGGCGGATTTAGTTCTTTCATCCGGCTTCTGGATTGTTCCAGTATGTAAGTCCGGGTGCTACAGTGCCTTCCCCATTCCAGTTCCTGCGGCGTCGTACCAGTGGGGAATTCGGCGTGCGCCGCATCATAGCCACCTTCCACCGCCACATTCGCGCATGAAAAAAGCTGTACTGCTGGCCGCTGTTGCGGCCGGGTTGGCCGCGGGGGCCGCATTGGGCGTTTTTGTGCCGCGATGGCTGGCGCCCGGCGCAACCCCGTCCGCTCAGAACGCCGCCCAGCCGGTTGCCGCGCCTGCCGCACCCGTTCGGGTCGAGGTTGCCGCCGTCAAGGAAATTCCATTCGCGCGCGGCCTGTCCGCCGTGGGAAGCTTGCGATCGGATGAATCCGTCGTGTTGCGGCCGGAAGTGGCGGGGCGGATCCAAGCCATTGAATTCAAGGAAGGCCAGCCGGTGACCCGGGGCCAGGTGCTGATCCGGCTGGACGATTCCGTGCCGCGCGCCGAATTGGCGCAGGCGCGCGCCAACTTGACGCTGGCGCAAAGTCATTACCGGCGTGCCGTGGAGTTGCAGGGCAAGGGTTTCGTCAGTCAGCAGGCGCGCGACGAGTCCGCCAGCACACTGAAAGTGCAGGAGGCGGCCGTGGCGTTGGCGCAGGCGCGCCTGGACAAGATGACGATTTTGGCGCCGTTTGCCGGCATCGTGGGCTTGCGCAGCGTGTCCGTGGGCGACTACGTCAACCAGGGGCAGGACCTGGCGCCGCTGGAAGCGATCGACCCCTTGAAAGTGGACTTTCGCGTGCCCGAAATGTACTTGAGCAAGGTGCGCGTGGGCCAGCAACTGACGCTGCGCCTGGACGCGTTGCCGGGGCAAGAGCGCCAAGGCCAGGTCTATGCTGTCAGCCCGTTGGTTGACGCGGGCGGCCGGTCCATCCTGCTGCGCGCCACGGTTAACAACAATGACGCGGTGCTGCGCCCGGGCATGTTCGCGCGCGTGCAGTTGATGTTCAATCAGGACAAGGCGCTGGTGGCGCCGGAAGCCGCATTGTCGCCGTCGGGTGAAACGCAGTACGTTTACCGGGTCAAGGACGGCAAGGCTGAAAAGCGCGAAGTCACCATCGGCGAGCGCCGCGAAGGCCGCGTGGAAATCCTGACTGGCGTGGCGGTGGGCGACCAGCTTGTGGTGGCGGGCATACAGCGCGTGACGGACGGCGCCGCCGTCAACGTCGTCGGCGGCGGCTCGTGAGCGCGGCCCCTCTCTCTTTTTAGCGGTGACGCAATGCGTATCTCGGAAACCTGCATCAAGCGGCCGGTGTTTGCGTCGGTACTGTCGCTGATCATTGTCCTGATTGGGCTGATCTCGTATTCGCGCCTGACGGTGCGCGAATATCCGAAGATCGACGAACCCATTGTTTCGGTGGATACGACCTACAAGGGCGCCTCGCCCGAGGTGATCGAATCCCAGGTGACCAAGCCGCTGGAAGACCAGTTGGCCGGCATCGAGGGCGTAAACGTGATGACCTCGCGCAGCCGCTCCGAACGCAGCCTGATCAACATCAAGTTCAACCTGTCTCGCGACCCCGACGCGGCGGCCGCGGAAGTGCGCGACAAAGTCTCGCGCGCACGGCGCTTTTTGCCCGATGAGATCGACGAGCCCATCATCGGCAAGGTCGAGGCTGATTCCCAACCCATCATGTACATCGCGGTGGAAGCGGGGTCGTATTCGGCGATCCAGACGTCCGACTACATCAACCGCTACATCAAGACCCGGCTGTCCGTGCTGCCGGGGGCGGCGGAAGTGCGTGTGTTTGGTGAACGCCTGCCGTCCATGCGCATCTACGTGGACCGCGACAAGCTGGCCGCCTACGGCTTGACCGTGCAAGACGTGGAAGCCGCGCTGCGCAGCCAGAACGTGGAGATTCCGGCCGGGCGCATTGAATCGCGGGCCCGCGAGTTTTCGGTGGTGTCATCGACCGACCTGCAAACGCCTGCGCAGTTCGAAGACGTGATTGTCGCAAACGTGAAGGGTTACCCGGTACGCCTGCGCGACGTTTCCACGGTAGAGATCGGCGCGGCCAACGACCGCATACTGTCGCGCTTCAACGGCAAGCCCGCCATCAATATCGGGCTCACCAAGCAATCCACCGCCAACCCGCTTGAGCTTTCCAAGGCGGCTCGCGAGGAGGTGGCGCGACTGAACGAAACGCTGCCGGCGGGCATGAAGCTGAACATCGCCTACGACTCGTCGGTGTTCATCGAGCGTTCCATCGATTCCGTGTTCCACACCATCGGCGAAGCCATCGTCCTGGTGGTGCTGGTGATCTTTTTCTTTTTGCGTAATCTGCGCGCCAGCATCATCCCCATCGTCACCATTCCTGTGTCGCTGGTGGGGGCCTGCGCGCTGATGTACCTGTTCGGCTTCTCGATCAACACGCTCACGCTGCTGGCCATGGTGCTGGCCATCGGGCTGGTGGTGGATGACGCCATCGTAGTGCTGGAAAACATTTTCCGGCACATCGAGGAAGGCATGCCGCGCAAGGAAGCGGCGCTGCGAGGGTCCAAGGAAATCGGCTTCGCCGTGGTGGCCATGACGATGACGCTGGTGACCGTTTACGCGCCGTTGGCGTTTGCCACGGGCCGCACCGGGCGGCTGTTCATTGAATTCGCGTTGGCGCTGGCCGGCGCGGTGCTGGTCTCGGGTTTCGTGGCCCTGACGCTGACACCCATGATGTGCTCGGTGCTGCTGCGCCATAAAAGCAGCCACAACCGCTGGTACAACCTCATCGAAGGCTGGCTTAACGCCTGGAGCAACGGCTATCGCCGCCTGCTGGGCGCGTCGCTGCGTCATCGTTGGCTGGTGGTGGTGATTGGCGTGGCGGTGGCGGCGGGCAGCGGCGTGCTGTTCAAGGTCGTCAAAAGTGAATTGGCGCCTGTGGAAGACCGTGGCGTGGTGTTCGGCATCGTCAATGCGCCCGAAGGCGCCACGCTGAATTACACGCTGGACAGCATGCTGGGCATCGAGAAGTTCTATGCAAATATTCCCGAGGCCAGCGGCAGTCAGGTCACGGTGGGCTTTCCCACCGTGACGGACGGCACCGCGATTCTGCGTCTGAAGCCCTGGGAAGAGCGCAGCCGCAAGCAGCAGGAAATCACCCGGCTGTTGCAGCCGCAATTCGCTTCCCTGCCGGGCGTGCGGGCATTTCCCACCAACCCGCCATCACTGGGCCAGTCCGCCCGGTCCAAGCCGATCGAATTCATCATCATGAGCCAGGCGTCCTACCCGGAATTGGCGCGTCTGACCGAGGTCTTCCTGACCGAGCTGCGCAAGTATCCCGGCCTGCTCAACCTGGATACGGACCTGCGCTTGAACACCCCCGAATTGCGGGTGCGGGTGGACCGCGACAAGATGGCCGACGTGGGCGCCAACGTGGACACCGTGGGCCGCACGCTGGAGTCCATGTTGGGCGGGCGCCAGGTCACGCGCTACAAGGACGAGGGCGAGCAGTACGACGTGATTGTGCAGGTCACGCCACGCGACCGCGCCAACCCCACTGATATTTCCGGCATCTACGTGCGGGCGCGCGATGGCAGCATGGTGCAGTTGGACAACCTGCTGGGCGTGCATGAAGGCGTGTCGCCGCAGTCGCTGAACCACTTCAACCGTCTGCGCGCGGTCAAGATCGATGCGGCGGTCGCGCCGGGCTACGCGCTGGGCGAAGTGCTGACGCACATGCACCAGGTGGCGCGCGACGTGCTGCCCAACACCATCATCACGGACCTGGATGGCCAGTCGCGCGAGTTCCGCGATTCATCGGGCAGCATTTACCTGGTCTTTGGCATGGCGCTGGCCTTCATCTACCTGGTGCTGGCCGCGCAATTCGAAAGCTGGCGCAACCCCTTCATCATCATGTTGTCGGTGCCGCTGTCCATGACGGGAGCGCTGCTGGCGCTGTGGTTGACGGGCGGCACGCTGTCGATTTACAGCCAGATCGGCCTGATCACGCTGGTGGGCTTGATTACCAAGCACGGCATTCTGATCGTGGAGTTCACCAACCAGTTGCGCGACGAAGGCAAGGAACTGTTCACCGCGGTGATCGAGGCCAGCGTGCTGCGGCTGCGCCCCATTTTGATGACGACGGGGGCGATGGTGCTGGGCACCGTGCCGCTGGCCTTGTCCACGGGGGCCGGGGCAGAATCGCGCCAGCAGATCGGCTGGGTGCTGGTGGGTGGGCTGTTGCTGGGTACACTACTGACCTTGTTCGTCGTGCCGGTGGCCTATACGCTGATTGCCACCGCACGCAAGAAACCCGGCCACGCCGGTAGCGCGGAGCACCCGCCGGCCCACCCGCCGGGCGCCCACACGCCGCCGTCTTCGGCCAATGCAGCGTCGGAATAAGTCATGCGCCAGATCATCTTTGACACGGAAACCACCGGACTGGACCCCGCACAGGGTCACCGCATCGTTGAGATCGGCTGCGTGGAACTGGTCAACCGGATGCCCACGGGCAATAACCTGCACATCTACTTGAATCCGGACCGCGACAGCGACCCCGAGGCCCTGGCGGTACACGGGCTGACGACGGAGTTCCTGTCCGACAAGCCGCGCTTTGCCGAGGTGGCGGACAAGTTCGTCGAGTTCATCCAGGGCGCCGAACTGATCGCGCACAACGCCGCGTTCGATGTGAAGTTCTTCAACGCCGAGCTGGCCAAGACGGGCCGCGGCCCGATCTCCGAGTTCTGCGAAGCCATCACTGATTCACTGCTGCACGCTCGGTCGCTATTCCCGGGCAAGCGAAATTCGCTGGACGCCCTGTGCGACCGCTTCGGCATTTCGAACGCACACCGCACGCTGCACGGCGCATTGCTGGACTCGCAATTGCTGGCGGAAGTGTGGCTGGCCATGACGCGCGGGCAGGACGCCCTGCTGATCGATGTGGACGACAACGATGGCGCGGGCAGCGACGGCATCGTGTTGGCGAAGTTTGACGCTTCGGGTCTGATCGTGCTGAAGGCCAGCGATGAAGAGCTGGCCGAGCATGACGCCTATCTGGCCGCGCTGGACAAATCGGTGGGCGGCGAGTGCGTGTGGCGCAAGCTGGATGCGCCGGTGACGGCGGCGTAAATAATCGCCCCGTTCCGCTTGCGCACGTTTTTAAATCTATGCTATTATTTCGCCTCTTTCAGGGTGGTTAGCTCAGTGGTAGAGCACTGCCTTCACACGGCAGGGGTCACAAGTTCGAAACTTGTACCACCCACCAAAGACCCTTGGAAGGCTGCGCGGGAATTCATTTATTGCCGTTGTTGCCCAAGCAAAGCGTGAAAGCGCAGTGTCATTTGGAACTAGCAAACCAGTTGAAAAACTGGAGAGCAAAGAAGAAAGAAAAAGAAAGGAAAAAAAAAGCAAAGCAAGCCAACCCTAACCGGTTGGCTTTTTTGTTTTCTTGACCTGGCGCAAGCACCGCGCTTGCCGTTGTGCGCGATCGCGTCCCGGCGTCCCTATGATTGTTTTGCGGCAACCTGAGCTTGCCGGAACATAGGCGGGAGACGTCCATGCATGCCCACACCAACACCATGTTGATCATTGTCGTCACGGGCGTGGCGATGATGCTGATCGGCTTCGGCTTTCGCGACCGCAATATCGGGATGGGATTGATGGGCGTTGGCCTGATCACGGCCATCGGCACCATCTTGTACAAGGCCTACATCACTTTTTATTGAGACGCGCCAGCAGCGTATCCAACTGATTGGCGAACGCCTTGCGGTCGGCCTGGCTGAACGATGACGGGCCGCCCGTATCGATACCGGCGGCTCGTAGTTCTTCCATCATGTCGCGCATCGCCAGCCTTTCCCGGATGGTTTCTGGCGAATAGCGCTCGCCCCTCGGGTTAAGCGCCATCGCGCCTTTGGCCAGCACTTCGGCGGCCAGCGGAATGTCGGCGGTAATGACAAGGTCGCCGGGTTCCGCGCGTTCGACGATGTGTGCGTCGGCCACGTCGAAGCCGCGCGGCACCTGTACGGCGCGGATCAGTGGCGAAGGGGGCGTGAATAGCGCCTGGTTGGCCACCAAGGTCAGCGGCACCTGCCAGCGCTGCGCTGCGCGGAACAAAATGTCTTTGATGACTACGGGACAGGCGTCCGCGTCGACCCAGATGTGCATAAAAGCTTATTCGCCCAAGGCTTTCTGCAGGACGTCGGCCACGATGTCATTCGTGGACACGCCGCGTTCGGCGGCCAGGGCACGCAGCTTGTCAGCGTGCGCCTGCGACAGCTTCAGCGGAAACGGCACCAGGCCAGCCGCTTGGTCCAGCTTGCGCTGTTCACGGCGGTCGGGCGCCTGCGAGGCCACGCCGAAGCGGTCGGGGGTGGCGGACTGCTTGAGCTGGCCGGCCAATTTCAAGGCCTGGTTCTTTTGGAGGTCGAATTTATTCATGGGAATTCCTGATTAGGAGCGCAATCATAAGCGCATCCGCGATCAGCGCGGCGTGGCGCGCTCCAACCCGGCCAAACCTTCCTCGGCGCCGTCATGCAGCGGCACGCTCAGGCCGCGTCGCGCATTGGCAACCGACACCTGCGCGCCTTGCGCCGAGCCAGCGGCGAGCAGGTCCTGGCCAGTCTGGTAAACGGCACGCACCATCACCAGTGCTTCGTCGCGGGTCAGGTTTGCCGTAGTGAGCAACAGCGCGGCCGTGCCGACGGTGGCGATGGGGGCGGGCTGATTGGGATACGTGCCTGCCGCGATCTCCAACGGCATCAGGTCGCCATTGCCTGCCGTCAGCGATTTGATGGCGGCGGGGTCCAGGGGCAGCAGTTTCAACTGCGCCTGGGTCAGCGCATCGCGTAGCGGCGTGGCGGGTACGCCGATCACTTGAGCCGCCGCATCCACCGTACCGGCGTTCAGCGCGGGCAATGACGTGGCGAAAGGCGTGTCGGCCACCGTGTAATCGCGCCCCGGTTGCAGCCCGTGGGCGGCCAGTACCGTTTCCAGCGTGGCGCGCACGGCGGAACCTTCTGGCCCCAACGCAATGGTCTTGCCCTTCAGGTCGCGCACGCCCCGTATCGCGGGGTCGTCGCGCACCACGATATGAACCAGTTCCGGATACAGGCTGCCCAGCGCGCGCAGGCTACCGAAGGCTCCTTGTGCGGCGAACGGGCCGCGGCCTTCATAGGCCAGGCGCGCGGTGTCGGCTTGCGCCAGCCCCACCACGGCGTCGCCACTGCGCAGCAATGCAATGTTCTCGGCACCGCCGCCGGTAATGAGCGGCGTTACGCGGATTTGGCGGGCGCGTGCCACGGCGCTTAGCGCACGCGCGAACGCCACGTACTCGCCACGATCGGGGCCCCCCGCCAGCGGGTAGCCTTGTTGCAGACGCGCCAACCGGCCGTTGATGCGCGCGACCGACCGTTCCAGTTCCTGTTGCACAACATTCTGTGCGGTGCTTGACGCGCTGTAGGCGACGGAATGGGTGATCTGATCCAGCGCGTCCAGCAATCGCCGGGTGACGGGCGGCGGAGCACCAGTATCCAGCGATGGCGCTTCCGCTGCCTTGAAGCCGGCCGGCGTGACGCGCTTCCAGGTGTCGCCCTCTTGGCGGTAGATGGCGCTGGCGTGCGCGACCAGGCGGTCGCCGGCCTGGTTGCCGCCGGACTTCACGCCGATGATGCTGCGCGGACCCGCGCCCAGCAATGTCACCAACGACGCCGCGCCGGGTTGGTCCCAGGCTCCCAGTGCGATGTCGCGCCCCAAGGTCAGTTCGACGTCGTAATACACCACGCGGCGGCTTTCGCCCGCCGGCGCATTGCTGTCGGCGGCTGAGCCGCGTCGTTTCAGGTCGGTAATGCGGAACAGCCCTTCGCCATAGGTGGTGGCCAGGGCGGTGTCGACGTCGGCACGTAGCGCATCGGCGTCGGGCGCACGGCTGCAAGCGGCCAGCATCAGGCAGAGCGCGATCAGGACAAGGCGTTTGAACATGGTCACATGCCCCCCACGAACGGCAAGGAGATCAAGGACGTCAACACGATGACGTTCAGGATGTCGACCAGGAATGCGCCCGTGACCGGCACCACGATGAATGCTTCCGGCGCGGGGCCGTGCCGGCGCGTCAGGGCTTGCATGTTGGCGATGGCGGTGGCGGTGGCGCCCAGGCCGAAGCCGCAGAATGCGGCCGACATAATGGCTGCTTCGTAGTCGCGCTTGAGCAGCCGGAACACCACCCAGGCGGCGTACAGCGCGCAGAACAGCGTCTGCACCAGCAGCATCAGGGCCAGCGGGCCGGCCAGCCGCGCCACGCTGGACAGGTCCAGCGTCATCATGGTCATGCCCAGGAAGAGCGACAGCGCGATGGTGCCGATGATCTCAGTGGCGCGGTCGTCCAGCTTCAGGCCGAGGCGGGCGCCGCCATTGCGGATGAGCACGCCGGTGGCCAGACACCACAGGAAGTTGGGCAGGCTGACGGGGGCGCCCTCGACCAGCATGGCCAAATAACCGCCCACAACCAGGCAGACAAACGCCGCCGTCATCGACCCGATGAACGACCCGGCGGTGGCGGGCTGCGTGGGCTCGGCAAGGTCGGGCACGTGGTTGCCGGCGTGTGCCTGGGGGTCCAGGCTGCCGGCCAGCTTGTGCCGGCGCATCAGCCATTCCGCCACCGGTCCGCCCACCACGCCGCCCAGCACCAGGCCCAGGGTGGCGGACGTCATCGCCAGCGCCATCACGTCCTGGATGTTGTTGAAGTCGGCGAAGCGCGTTGCATAGGCCGCGCCGGTTCCATGTCCGCCCACCAGGGTGATCGTGCCACCCAAGAGGCCCATCAGCGGATGCATGTCCAGCAGCCAGGCCATGCCCAGACCCAGGGCGTTCTGCAAAACCAGGAATGGGATCAGCGCCAGCAGAAAGGCGATCAGGCGGGGGCCGCCCTTGGCCAGCAATTTCAGGTTTGCCGTGAGGCCAATGCAGCCGAAGAACAGCAGCAGCAGGGTCGGCCTGATGCTGGTTTCCATCGACACGGAAACGCCGCCCCAGTTCGCCAGTGCGTAGGCCAGGATGGCAAACAACAGACCGCCCACGATGGGGTCGGGAATGCTGTAGCGGCGCAGGATGCCGATGTTGTTGGTCAGCACGCGGCCGATGACTAGCACCAGGCAGCAGGCAAGCAGGGACTGGACGGGCGAAAGCGAAATCATATAAACCTTCGCGCCCGGGCGGGGCGCAGCAAGTCAGACTATCGGAACCGTTGCCGCCACTTCTTTTGGACTGCGGCCCTATATTACGGCTGCGCATGTCCCGATGTATAGAAAAGAAGCGTCAACGCGGGGCGCTTGCAATGCAAGGCCCGGGAAGGGGCGGCTACAGCGGAAAGCTGCGCGCCATGTAGCTGGCTTGAGGGCCGTAGCCCGCCAATTTGTCGGCCAAGGCCAGATCGTTTTGATCAGGCCCGGCATTTTTTTCGGACGCCCCGTTGGCGGCGGATACGGGGCGGTAGCCATGGCGGTGCCAGTAGCTTGCCGCCGACGCCAGCGACACCAGGCTTGCGCGTTGTAGTCCGCATTCCATGGCGCGCGCGGCCGCGGTGCGCAGCAGCGCCTGGCCCACCCCCAGCCCTTGCGCCGACGGCGCCACGGCGCAGTCGTGCAGGAACCAGTGGTCCGCTTGCGGGGGCAGTCTCGTCAACGCCACGTCCAGGGCAGGCGGCAAGCCCGCGTCCCAGGGATACGAAATCAGATAGCCCAGCAGGGCGTCATCGTCTGACCCGCAAGCGACCCAGCAGTGATCGGGCGCGAGCGTCCAGCGATTCAGGAAAAACGCAGCGCTTTCCAGCAGAAAGTCGGGATAGGCAAGGGCCTGGGTATCCAAGATGCCGTCCACGTCGGTGGCAAGCATAGGTCGGACTCGATATTGCATGACGGCCTGTAAAGATAAAAACTGGCGCGCATTTTAACGATGCGGGCCGGGATGCCACTACGCGGGGCGTTACGAATGGGGGACGTATAGCAGCGGTCACGCGGTTTGCGCCGGGCGGTCTGGCAGGGCGCGCGCTGGGCTATTTCATGAAAATTCGACGCAGTGCCGCACATACTTCGCGTCATTGCATTCCCTGCATTTCTAGACCAGCGTCTTATGCATCTTCATCTCCGGTCTGACCCGATCCCTCGGCGCGCGCTGCCCCACCCGTACCCGCTGGAAACGCCCCGGTCAGCGAAAGCGGCGGTCGTCTCCGCCGACGCGCCAGCCTTGGTGGCCGCGGTGGTCCCCGTAGCGGTGCCATATGACAGTTGTATCTCCTGCGTGGTTCCCTGCCTGAACGAAGCCGAGAATCTGCGTGTCCTGTTGCCGCTCTTGCGTAGCCGGCTGTCGGCGCTCTGCACCCGCTGGGAAATCATCGTTGCGGACGATGGCAGCACGGACGCCACGGAATCGCTGATGGCCGAATGGACGCAGCACGCGGGCTTTCGCTACGTGCAGCTATCCCGCAACTTTGGCAAGGAAGCCGCGCTGAGCGCCGGGCTGCAAGACGCGACCGGCGACGCCGTGATCTGCCTGGATGCAGACCTGCAGCATCCGCCCGCGTTGATCGAACAGATGCTGGCCCGCTGGGCCGCGGGCGCGGAGATGGTTTACGCCGTGCGCGAAAGCCGGCATGACGAATCGTGGTTCAAGCGTTCCGGCGCGCGCTGGTTCTACAAGCTGTTGAGCAGTGCTCGTGGCGTGGATGTGCCGGCGCACGCGGGCGACTTCCGCCTGATGGACCGGGGCGTGGTGGACGCGCTGAACGCCTTGCCCGAACGCACCCGCTTCATGAAGGGCTTGTACGCCTGGGTCGGCTTCAAAGGCGAGGCGCTGCCTTACACGCCTGACGAACGCATGCATGGCGACAGCCGTTTCGGCGGCCTGCGCCTGTTTCGCCTGGCGCTGGACGGTTTGACGGCCTTTACCACCTGGCCGTTGCGGCTGGTAAGCCTGGCAGGCGTGGCCTTCGCGTTCGCCGCGATGTCTTATGCGGCCTATCTGGTGGGCGACTACCTGCACTCTGGCAACCCCGTTTCGGGGTGGACGACCATCGTCACTGCCGTGCTTTTCTTTGCCGGCGTGAACCTAATTTCGTTGGGCGTCGTGGGCGAATACGTTGCCCGCATCTTTGACGAGGTCAAGGGGCGACCGCTTTATGTGGTCCGCCAACGGCGCGGCCAAACCATGGACGCCGGCAAGCCCGGGGTCTGAGCCCGGGGCACGTGCGCCGTTCAGGTGGCGGGCTTGCGAAACGCCCACAGCCTGCTGGCCACGAATGTGGCGAACGCCAGGGCGATCAGGATCAGGGCCAGCAAGACGTCGTAGCGGATGTTGGTGGTGTGCAGCAACAGCGCATAGGCCGACTCGTTGATGACGAAGCCCGCTGCTGAAATCAAGAAGAAACGACGGATTGCTATGGTCCAGGGAATTTGGGCATGTTTGAACGTCAGCCGATAGTGGCCCGCGAACGACACCGCGAAGGCGGCCAGCCATCCGATCAGGTTGGCAGCCAGCGGCGGCATGGCGAAGGCCTCGACGCAGCCGACGGCAACCGCCCAATGAGTTGCGGCCGCGGCACATCCGACGGCAATAAAGAGGCTGATCTGATGAAGCAAGGCGCGCATTGGGCCAGCGTGAATGGGAATCTTGAGGGAAACGCAATGAGCAAACGAGTCATTGTCTGCGGCGACGATTTTGGCATGAATGCCGACATCGATGAAGGCATGATCGCGTTGGCCGACATGCGCCGAATCAGTGCGGTCAGTTGCCTGGCGCTGGGTCCCACGTTCGCCGCCAACGCTCGCCGCCTGGCCGAACGCAACGTCGACATCGGCCTGCACGTGAATCTGACCGAAGCGCTGGGCGCCGGGGCCATGCCCATGCCTTCCTTGGGCAAGCTGATCTTCAGTGCGTATGCGGGCCGCCTGGACACTGACTGGGTCCGGACGCAGTTGAACCAGCAGTTCGATGCGTTTGAGGCCGCGTTCGGCCGCGCGCCGGACTATGTCGACGGTCATCAGCACGTGCATCAGTTGCCGGGCATACGCGATCAGGTGTTGTCGCAGTTGAAGCGGCGTCAGGGCACGCACCAGCCCTGGTTACGCCAGACCGCGCCGGGCATGCTTTGCGGCATTCCGCTCAAGGAATCGATCAAGGCGCGCGTCATCGGAGCGTTGGGTGGGGGGGCGTTGGCGCGCCAGGCTAGCCGCGACGGGTTACGTACCAATCGTCGGCTGCTGGGCGTGTATGGATTCGACGGCGGCAAGCGGCGTTATGCGGATCTACTGCAGAACTGGTTGTTCAATGCGCGCGATGGGGACTTGCTGATGTGCCACCCGGCCATGCGCGTCCAGGAGGGCGATCCGATGTCGAACCAACGTCGTGCCGAGTTCGATGTGCTGGCCAGCCCCAAGCTGGGTGACTGGATGAACGCCAATGGCGTGCGCATCTCTCGGCTGCCCGCGTATTGAGTTCCGGCAAGGCGCTGATCAGCCCTGCCGGGGCGCGTCGCGCGTCAGGCTGTCCAGCAGCCACGCACCCGCCGGCCCCAAGGCGCGGCGGGTCGACCATACGGCATCGACGCGGATGTGGCGGGGCCAACCCGGTACCGTCAATTCCACGAGCTGGTCGCGGCCAAAGCGTTGAATCATCCAGCGGGGCAGTTCGGCCCAGCCAAAGCCCAGGCTCGCCATTTCCAGCAGCATCAGGTAACCCGGCGCCGACCAGGTCGCGTTGGGCGGCGCCGCGTCCTTATCGTCCAACTCGAAGGTGCTCAGGCGCAGTTCGCGTTCGAGCCTGAGCGCATCGGTGCCGACGTTGGGCTGGCTGGCAAGCGGATGGTTGCGGCCCACGCACAGCACGATCTCGGACAGCTCCGGCAGCGTTGCATGCGCCACGTCGGGTGGATAATCGTCCTGTGCGGCCATCAGGCCCAGGTGCGCGCGGCCCTGCTGCACCAGCGCCACCACGTCTTCGTATTCGGCGATCAGGCATTCAAAGCGCAGCGCGGGGTAGCGCTGGTCGATCTGGCTGAGCATGTTCTCGAATGTCTTCGACTGGAACGTGTCCGAAAGCACCACGGTCAGTCGGGGCTCCAGGCCGTCGGCCAACTGGTTGGCGCTGCGGTTGAAGCGGTCGTTGGCGGCCAGCACCTGTAGCGCCTGGCCCAGCAGCACCTGGCCGGCCTCGGTCAGGGCGGGCTGCCGCTGACTGCGGTTGAAGAGGGTGACGTTAAGGTCCACTTCCAGGTTGGCGATGGTCTCGCTGATGGTGGACTGGCTTTTGCCTAGCTTGCGGGCGGCGGCGGAGAAGGAGCCTTCAGAGGCGACCTGGGCGAACGCAGCAAGGGATTCAAGCGAATGGCGCATTTTTATCGGATTTTCCGATGGATAGTATCTTTATCGTACCGGAAATATCGTCGAAAATCGTCGCCGTTTCCTCAAATCGACCGCAGGTGGGTCATGTCGCAATCCTCCAAAACCCCAAGCACCAAAACCCTTAAAGAGCGCTTCTTCCACGCTTTCCTGTTCGAAATCCTCGCCATCGGCCTGTGCGCGCCAGCCGCCGCCTGGGCCATGGGCAAATCCTTGTTCGAAATGGGCGTGCTGACCGCGGTGATCGCCTGGATCGCCCTGGTGTGGAACATGATCTACAACGCCGGATTCGACCGCCTGGAAAGCCGCTTGGGGTTCACCCGCAACATGCGCGTGCGGGTCGTCCACGCCTTCGGCTTCGAGCTGGGCCTGATCCTGATCGTGATTCCGCTGGCGGCCTGGTGGCTCAATATCAGCCTGTGGGAAGCCTTCGTGCTGGACATCGCGCTGGTGCTGTTCTACCTGCCCTATGCCTTCCTGTACAACCTGGCCTACGACCGCTCGCGCCCGCGCGTCATGGCGTGGCTGGGCCGCGGCAAGGTGGACGCGGTGCCGCCCGCGGCCGCCACCATGCACAGCAGCGCTTCCCGCAGCGGTAGCGAAATGGCGCGCGAAGGTGGGGTTTAGCCTTCCTTGCGCGTATAGGCGCGCGAGGCGTCCTGCATGAAGGTTTTTACGGCGGCGTCGTATTGCGGGCCGCTCCGGAAGGCGCCCGAGTGCGACGCGCCTTCAATCTTTACCAGCCGCTTCAGCTCCGGTGCCACGTTGCGGGCGGCGGCGAACAACTCGTCGCTCATCGTGTGCGGCACGACGCGGTCGGCGGTGCCATGCATGAACAACATGGGCGTGCGCATGCGCGCCAGCTTGTCCACCGAGTCAAAGGGCTGGGTCACCAACAACCCGGCGCCAGGGACTTTGCCCCAGCGCAATGTGCCCAGCATGGCGCCGATGCTGGTGAAGCTGGATTCCACGATCAGACCGGCAAAGTCGGGTTGCTCGGGGCGGGCCGCCAGGTCGATGGCGATGGCGCCGCCCAGGCTGTGGCCATAGACGAAGCGGCGCGCGGGGTCGGGTTGCAGTCGGGCCAATTCCTTCAGCCCCGCCATGGCGTCTTCAAGGGCACTTTCTTCCGAGGGCAGGCGCGGCGTCGACGCCCCGAAGCCCCGGTAGTCGATGGCCAGTATCGAATAGCCCATGCGCGTCCAGCCGTCGATGCGAAAGGCGCTGCCGTTCAGGTTCCAGCGCGCGCCGTGCAGGTAGAGCACGGTAGGCGCCTTTGGCTTGGGGCTTTGCCAGTACCAGGCGCGAATCTTGTCGCCATTGGCCAGCTTTAGGTCATAGACCTCGGTGCCAGCGGCGGGTTCGCGCCACCAGGTCTGTGGTTCGGACTGGGGGGAGAAGATCGTCTGGCGTTGCCAGGAGTCCAACTGCGAGCAGCCGACCACGCTGGCGGCGGCAAGCACGGCGGCGACGAATAGTCGGCGGGGCGAAAAGCGGGGCAGGGCGGGCATGGAAAATATGACCCTGTCGGGCCGGCTGGGTTCCGCCGTCAGCATACTCCCGGGGGTGCCGGGGCCGTCAACACCCGCTCTTTCGCCTGCCGGCCCGGGTTCAGTGCAGCAGGTCCAGCGCGACCGGGTACAGGGATGCAACCAGCAACAGCGCCATGCCCACATTGAAAGCACGAATCGCCCAAGGCTTGTGCAGCACCCGGCGCAGCCCGGTGCCGAAGGTAACCCACACGCCGATGCTGGGCAGGTTGACCACGCCGCACACCAGCGTGGCGATGACCAGGTTCGCGAAAAAGCCGTTTTGCGGCGTATAGGTGGCCACAACGCCCACCGCCATGACCCAGGCCTTCGGGTTGACCCACTGGAACGCCGCGGCTTGCAAGAACGTAAACGGCTTGCCGCGCGCCTCGCCGTCTTCCATATCGCCGGAGTTGGCAATCTTCCAGGCCAGGTAAAGCAAATAGGCCGCACCGCCGTACTTCAGCACGGTGTAGAGCTCGGGCATTTGCTGGAACACCGAACCCAGGCCGATGCCCACCAGGAAAATCATCAAGGTGAACCCCAGGTTCACGCCCAGCAGGTGGGGCATGCTGCGGCGAAAGCCGAAGTTCAAGCCGGACGACGCCAACATGACGTTATTGGGTCCCGGCGTAATCGAGCTGACCAGCGCAAACAGGGCCAGCGGCCCCAACAGCGACATGGAAGCCAGGGGCACATCGGCCCAGTTGGTCGGGAACAGATTCATTTTTGGGTCCTTACGATGGCGCGGCGTCCGCCGGCAATAACGGCGATCACGGCAGCGGCAAAGACGAACGTCGACGCCTCCACGGATTCGCCAAACAACAATGCGGCCGCTACGACGGTCAGGAAGGGTTGCAGCAACTGCACTTGTCCTACCCGGGCAATGCCGCCCACGGCCAGGCCGCGATACCAGGCGAAGAATCCAAGGAACATAGATCCGATCGCAAGATACGCGCAAGCTGACACCACGGCCGCGCTTGGCCAGGTGGCTTGCGCGGCCATCCAGCCAACCGGCGCGACGACAACGGGCGCGCTGATCGCCAGCGCCCAACAAATGGTGCGCGAGCCACCCAGCGTGCGCGCGGCGCGTCCACCTTCCGCATAGCCCATGC
This sequence comes from Achromobacter spanius, assembly GCF_029637605.1. NCBI lineage: Bacteria > Pseudomonadati > Pseudomonadota > Betaproteobacteria > Burkholderiales > Alcaligenaceae > Achromobacter > Achromobacter spanius. The sequence continues at coordinate 5,213,321 of NZ_CP121261.1, forward strand.
CGCCCAGCACAACGGCCAAGAGCAACCACAGATAGCCCGTGCTCAAGGTGCCGTCGCCCTGGCGCAGCGCATAAACCGTCACCAGTGCCGCGCCCACGATCGCCCAGCCCCAAAAGGCGGCAGAGGGCCGTTCGCCGCTGCGTAATGCGGCAAAGGCAGCGGTCGACAGCGGCAGCAGCCCGTTGAACACCGCGCCGTGCGCGGCAGGCACCGTCTGCATCGCCATGGACGATGCCAGGGGCCAGCCCACCACGATGCCCAAGGCGGCAAGAATGACGCCGGGCCATTCCTGCCGGTTCGGTCGCCGGCTGCGCGTCACCCAGAGCAGGGCGACGGCCGGTACCGCCGCCACCAGCGCTCGCCCCAGTCCGACCAATAGCGGAGCCAGTTCGGCCACGGCCAGACGGGTCATGGGCAGCGTCAGGGAAAAGACCAGGACACCCAGAAAGCCGTATCCATAGCCTTCCCATACAGAAGAGGGCGCGGTGGGGACCGCCGGGGCCGGGGGATAGAGCGTGGAGCGGGTCATGTGATTACCGGAAAACAAGAGGACGTCACCCATTGCGGGCAAGCCGTATTGCTGTCACTCTACGCATAGTTATCGGTACAGTACCGGTACACTTTGGCATATCACTTTAATCACTGGCCTGGTCAAATTCCCATGACAGTTGCTCCTCCCCCCGCTTCCTCCCTGCCTTGGCTGCCCGTGCGCCAGGCCGATGCCTCGCTGGTGACGCAGTTGGCCGACGGCCTGGCCCGTCGAATCGACGAACAAGGCCTGCGTCCGGGAACGCGGCTGCCGTCCATCCGCAAAATGGCCGAGCAGTCCGGTGTGAGCCGGTTTACGGTGGTCGAGGCCTATGACCGCCTGGTCGCCCGAGGCCTGGTGCAGTCGCGCCGTGGGGCCGGCTTCTTCGTCCGCGCGCGCAGCGGCCCCTTGGCGGCGGCGGCCACGGCCCCTGTCGCATCGCTGGCGCCGCCCGCGCGCATCGATATCGCCTGGCTGCTGCGCAGCATGTTTCGCGAAACCACCGCACAGGGCATGCCGGGCGGCGCGGGCTTGTTGCCGGCCGACTGGCTGGATCCGGAAATGGTGGCCGGCGCGGTGCGCGCGGTGGGGCGGTCGGTGCGTGCCAATCTGGTCAGTTACGGCCACCCGCAGGGCTTTGCGCCGTTGCGTCAGCAGATTGCGGCCACCTTGCAGAACGACGGTGTGCCCGCGCACCCCGAACTGAATCTGTTGACCACAAACGGGGTTACGCACGGCCTGGACCTGATCGCCCGGTATCTGGTCAAACCCGGCGACACCGTATTGGTCGAAGACCCCGCCTGGTTCGTCATCTTTGGCCGCCTGGCGGCATTTGGCGCACGCCTGATCGGCGTGCCGCGCGGGCCCGATGGCCCGGATATCGCCCTGTTGGAGCAACTGGCCGCCGAGCACAAGCCCAAGCTATTCATCATCAACAGCGCCGTCCACAACCCCACCGGCCACACGCTGTCCGCCGGCGTGGCCTACGACATTCTGCGCATCGCCGAACGCCATGACTTCATGGTCGTCGAGGACGACACCTATGGCGAACTGCATCCGGGCGGCGCCATGAAACTGGCCGTGCTTGACCGGCTGAACCGCGTCATCCTGGTCAGCGGCTATTCCAAGATGCTGGCCGCCAGCCTGCGCGTGGGCTACGTCGCGGCCAACCCCGACATTCTTCAGAAATTGGCTGACTTGAAAATGCTGGCCGGCCTGACTTCGCCTGAGCTGGGCGAGCGCGTGATCCATCGCGTGCTGATGGAAGGGCAGTACCGGCGCCACATCGAGCGCGTGCGCGCAAGAGTGGACGACGCGCGCCAGCGCTGCCTGAAAGGCTTGCTGAAGCTGGGCCTGACAGTGCCCCACGAGCCCAATGCCGGGATGTTCGTCTGGGCTGACTGCGGACGCGATAGCGAGGTGCTGGCGCGCGAGGCCGCCGACCAAGGGATGCTGCTGGCGCCGGGCACGCTGTTTTCTCCTTCGCAGGCGCCGTCGACCATGCTGCGCTTTTCCGTCTCGATCGCCGATGACCGCGGGATCTGGACCCAATTGGAAAAACTCTTCGCGCAAAACGGCTCCTACAATCAATAATATGCAGCTATCTATTTGAAGGAACCGCCATGTCCGCACCGATCAAACCCCTGACTGAAAACTTCGCCGTCGCGCCGCAACTCGGCCCCGACGACATGGCTGAAGTTGCCGCCGCAGGCTACAAGAGCGTCATCATCAACCGCCCCGATTTCGAAGGCGGCCCGGACCAGCCCACCGCCGCCGACGTGTCCAAGGCCGCCGAAGCGGCCGGCCTGAAAATCGAATACCAACCCGTGGTGGGCAGCGCCATGACGGTGTCGGATGTGGTTCGCTTTGCCGAACTGTTGAAAACCCTGCCGGGTCCAGTGCTGGCGTATTGCCGCACCGGCACCCGCTGCACCAACCTCTACGCCGCCGCTCAGCAACTGGGTTGACGTGCATCAAGCACGCGGGATTCCATTGATGTGGGCCGCGCGCCTTTCCGGTAGCATAAAGATTCCTCTCAAACAGGAGCAGGCAAGATGTTCAAGAAGATCCTGATTCCCACCGACGGCTCGCCGCTGTCGGCCCAAGCCGCCAACGCGGGCATTTCCTTCGCGCGCTCGGTCGGCGCGGAAGTCGTCGCGCTGTACGTCACCCAGCCGTTTGCAGCCACCATCGGTTTTGACGGCATGGCCGCCGCCTACGCCATCACCGACGAAGACTACGAAAAGGCATCGGCCGAGCAAGCCGACAAGTATCTGAAACAGATCACCGACCGCGCCGATACCGCCGGGGTCAAGTCCGAATCGCGCGCCGTGTCCAACTTCAACGTTGCGGACGGCATCGTGCAAGCCGCCTCTGACGTGGGCTGCGACCTGATCTTCATCGGCAGCCACGGCCGCAGCGGCCTGTCGCGCCTGCTGTTGGGCAGCGTCACCGCCAAGGTGCTGTCGCTGGCAACCACCGCCGTGCTGGTGTATCGCGTGAAAGAAGACAAGAAGTAAGGCGAGCAGCAAGGCCGGGCGTGTGCGCCTGGTCTATCGCCGCACGCCTCGCGTGCCGTGCACAGCCCCTCTTCTCAAGAGGGGCTTTTTTGTGGGCGTCGCGCGCCGTTGCGGCGCCGCGGGGCGGCAGTAAAGCCGCGATGTCGGGTTTCCTTGTCGGCCGTAGTGGCAAAGCTTGAAAGTTGGCGCGCGGCGCGTAATATTCACGCATCAGCGCGGGCGCGGTTACGCATCACCCCACACGAAACGCGGCATGGCGCCCGCCGCGGCAGCGCCCGGTCGGGCCTGCCGTACTGCCTAGTGGTTTATTGCAAGGAAGAGGCCATGACTCGCAAGACGCGCATCGAGCTTTACCGCAACATCGGCATCAGCGCCCATATTGACGCGGGCAAAACGACGACCACCGAGCGCATCCTCTTCTATACCGGTATCACCCACAAAATCGGCGAAGTCCATGACGGCGCCGCCGTGATGGACTGGATGGAACAAGAGCAGGAGCGCGGCATCACCATCACGTCTGCCGCCACCACCGCCTTCTGGAAGGGGATGGCGGGCAATTATCCCGAACACCGCATCAACATCATCGACACGCCGGGCCACGTTGACTTCACCATTGAAGTTGAGCGGTCCATGCGCGTGCTGGATGGCGCCGTCATGGTCTATGACGCGGTGGGCGGCGTGCAGCCGCAGTCCGAAACCGTCTGGCGCCAGGCCAACAAATACAAGGTGCCGCGCTTGGCATTCGTGAACAAGATGGATCGCGTGGGCGCCGATTTCCTGCGCGTGCAGCGCCAGATCGCCGAACGCCTGAAAGGCGACGCCGTGCCGATCCAACTGCCCGTGGGCGCCGAAGACCACTTCGAAGGCGTGATCGACCTGGTCAAGATGAAGGCCATCATCTGGGACGACGCCAGCCAGGGCGTGAAATTCCAGTACGTGGACATTCCCGCAGCCATGCAGGACGAGGCCCAGAAGTGGCACGACAAGATGGTCGAAAAAGCCGCCGAAGCCAATGAAACCTTGCTTGAAAAGTACCTGTCGGGCGACACCCTGACGGAAGACGAGATCAAGCAGGGCCTGCGCGCGCGCACGATCGCCAACGAGATCGTGCCCATGCTGTGCGGCAGCGCCTTCAAGAACAAGGGCGTGCAAGCCATGCTGGACGCCGTCATCGACTACATGCCGTCGCCGTTGGACGTGCCCGCCATCAAGGGCCACGACGAGCGCGACGGCGAGATCGAACGCCATTCCGCCGACAACGAACCGTTCTCGGCCCTGGCGTTCAAGATCATGACGGACCCCTTCGTCGGGCAACTGGTGTTCTTCCGCGTGTATTCAGGCGTGGTGAAATCCGGCGACTCTGTCTACAACCCCATCAAGGGCAAGAAGGAGCGGCTGGGCCGCATCCTGCAGATGCACGCCAACGAACGGCGCGAAATCACCGAGGTGTACGCGGGCGATATTGCCGCGGCCGTGGGTATCAAGGACGTCACCACCGGCGACACGCTCTCCGATCCTGGCCACATCATCATCCTGGAACGCATGGTCTTTCCCGAGCCCGTCATTTCCCAGGCGGTGGAACCCAAGACCAAGGCCGACCAGGAAAAGATGGGCATCGCCTTGAACCGGCTGGCGCAGGAAGACCCGTCGTTCCGCGTGCGCACCGACGAGGAATCCGGCCAGACCATTATTTCGGGCATGGGTGAGCTGCATCTGGAAATTCTGGTCGACCGCATGAAGCGCGAGTTCAACGTCGAGGCCACCGTCGGCAAGCCGCAGGTGGCTTACCGCGAAACCATTCGCAAGGCCTGCAACGAAGTCGAAGGCAAGTTCGTCAAGCAGTCGGGTGGACGTGGCCAGTACGGCCATGTGGTGTTGAAGCTTGAGCCGCAGGAACCCGGCAAGGGCTACGAGTTTGTCGACGCCATCAAGGGCGGCGTGGTGCCGCGCGAATTCATTCCGGCGGTCGACAAGGGCATCCGCGAGTCCCTGAACGCTGGGGTATTGGCGGGCTACCCGGTTGTGGATGTGAAGGCGACGCTGTTCTTCGGCTCGTACCACGACGTGGACTCCAACGAAAACGCCTTCAAGATGGCGGGCTCGATGGCTTTCAAGGAAGGCATGCGCCGCGCGGACCCGGTCTTGCTTGAGCCGATGATGCAGGTCGAGGTGGAAACGCCGGAAGACTTCACGGGTAACGTGATGGGCGACCTGTCTTCGCGGCGCGGCATGGTGCAGGGCATGGAAGACATAGCGGGTGGCGGCGGCAAGGTCGTGCGCGCAGAGGTGCCGCTGGCCGAGATGTTCGGCTATTCGACGTCGTTGCGCTCGCTGACGCAGGGCCGCGCCACGTACACGATGGAGTTCAAGCACTACGCCGAAGCGCCGCGCCAGGTGGCGCAGGAGATCATCGCGGCCCAAGGCTCGGGGCGCTGAGCACGTACGCAACGCAGCGCTTGAGCCTTAGCCGCCGATAAATTCCTGGATCGCGCCATTGAAGGCGCGCGGGTTGCCCAGGTTCATGCCATGGGACGAACCCACGACGGTCACGCGCTGCGCATGCGGCAGCCATTGCGACAAGGCGTCCAGCACGGCGGGATAGGGGGCGGGGCTCAGTGCCCCGCCGATCAACAGCGTGGGCAGCTTCAACGTGCGGATCTGTTGCGGGGTCAGCGCTTCGGGGTGTTCGTCGGCTTGGCCGAAGAGCGTGCCCACGTTGTCGCGCACCATTTCCTTGAACCAGGGCACCATGCGCTGCCAGGTGTCAGGCCCGGTCACGGTGTCGACGAACAGCGCCAGGCCTTGCTCGACCTCGCCCTGGCGGATCAGCGCCAATGCCCGCTGGCGGAATCCCCCGCGCGCGTCGCCGCCGCCAGGCAGTGGCAGGCCAGGGTCGGCCAAAGTCAGGCTGCGCACGGCATCAGGCTGGCTCAGCGCTGCTTCAAGCACCACGCGGCCGCCACGGGAATGGCCCACCAGATGGGCGGGGCCGCGCGCCACGGTATCGATGAATTCCAATACGTCGGCGGCGTGCTGCTCAATGGAAAACCCTTCGCCTTCGCCGTCCCAGGTCTCTGGCCAATACCGGCGCAGGCATACGGCCAGCACCCGGAATGATTTGCCCAGTGGCGCCATCTGCGACTTCCAGTAGCGGCAGTCGGACAGTGACCCGTGCACCAGCACCAGCGGCACGCCGCTGCCGTATTCGGTGTAGGACATGGCGTAGCCGCCAATCAGGGCGGTTTGCAGGGGCAGGACGGGTTCGGAACGCATGGGAGAAGAAAGCGGAAAGGCCAGGCTCGCATTCTAGCCCGGCACTGGCGGCGCCCCATCTGTTCAAGCGCTCCGGGGCGGCGCTGATAAACTCTTCGTCGGCTTTCCGAACGCAGCGTCTGCATCGCTGCCGTGTTGTCTTCATGGAGTCTGTCACGATGTCCCCTGAGTCCCTTGCCCTGTTGCCCGAATCCGCCCAACGCGTCGCCCGCCTGTTGTTGGAAATTGGGCATGACAAGCCGGTCGTGGTCCTGCCGCAAACCGGCAAGACCTCAGCGGAGGCGGCTGCGGGCCTGGGCTGCGAAGTGGCGCAGATTGCCAAGTCGATCATTTTCCGGCGTGCGTCCGATGACGCGCCGGTGCTGGTGATTGCCAGCGGCGCCAATCGCGTGGACGAGGCCAAGGTGGCCGAGCAGGTGGGGGCGCTTGCCAAGGCTGACGCCAAGTTCGTGCGCGACATGACAGGCTACGCCATCGGCGGCGTCTGCCCGATCGGTCATGCCGTCAAACCGGTCATGTTGCTGGATGCGGATCTCTTCAACTACGACAGCCTGTGGGCCGCCGCCGGGCATCCGCACGCGGTGTTCAACCTGACGCCGAGGCAGCTTGCCGACATGACCGGTGCGCCGGTGGTGGACGTGGCCCAGCGCGGTTGACGACGCACATGTGGGCCAAGCACATCGGCCCAGCGTCCATGTCAGCGCGGGTGTTCGTCCAGCCCGTCGATCAGCACCTGCCGCAGTCCGCGCGAACACGCTTCCACGCGGCCCTGCACGCCATACACCGCGGCCAGTGAATCCGGCGTGATCACCTCGGCCGGCGTGCCTTGCGCGTGTAGCCGACCGTGTTGAATCATCACCGCCCGGTCTGCGTGTTGCAGCGCGACGTTCAGGTCATGCAGCACGATAACGCTGATCAGCCCATGTTCCTGCGTTTCCTGCTTCAGCAGGCGCATCACGTGAAACTGGTAATTCAAGTCCAGCGCAGACAAGGGTTCGTCCAGCAGCAGCACGCGGGGTTGCCGGATCAGTGCTTGCGCCAGCCCCACCAACTGCTTCTGGCCCCCGGAGAGCGCATCCAGGTAGTGCAGCGCAAGATGCGCAATGCCCAACCGCTCCAGCAGACGGTCGATGTCCGTCAATGCCAAAGCTGGCGTCGCGGCGTGCCGGCTGGCGTTGGCAGCGACCAGCACGGATTCAAACACTCGCAAATGCACGGCGGCGGGCAGGCTCTGCGGCAGGTAGACCAGATGCCGGGCGCGTTCTCCCACCCCCAGCCGGCTTAGATCCTGGCCGTCCAGCAAGACACTGCCGCTGCGGGTGCGCACCAGTCCCGCCAAGGCTTTCAGCAAGGTCGATTTACCGCTGCCGTTAGGCCCGAGCAGGGCGGTGACCTCGCCCGCGGCCAGTGATGGGATCGACAGCGCATGCAGCACATCGTCGCGGGCATAGCCCGCACTCAGTTGATGCACATTCAAGGCCGCACCGCGTGTCATGGTAGTTGGCGGCGCAAGATCACCGCGATAAAAAATGGAATGCCGACCAGCGCCGTGACGATGCCCACGGGCACGACCACGCCGGGCACCAGATTCTTGGACACGACCGACGCCAGCGACAGAATCAGGCCGCCCACCAATGCACTGCCGGGTAGATAAAAGCGATGATCTTCGCCGAATAGCCGTCGCGCGATATGCGGCGCCACCAGGCCGATGAAGCCGATAGTGCCGACAAACGCCACGGCCAAGGCCGACAACAGGCTTACGCGCGCCAGTGCCGCCACGCGCACGCGGCGCACGTCAACGCCGAAACTGGCGGCCCGGTCTTCGCCCAGACGCAGCGCGGTCAGCTTCCATGACTGACGCATGGCCAGCGGCAGGGCAATGGCCACGGACAGGGCCACCACCCCCGCGCTTGTCCAATTCGAGCGGGACAGGCTGCCCATGGTCCAGAAAACCAGGCTTTGCAGCGCCTCGGCGCTGGCCAGAAACTGCACCAGCGACACCAGGGAATTGAACGAGAACACCATCGCGATGCCGAACAACACGACGCCCGAGGTATTCATGCCGCGCCATCGTGCAACCACGTCCAGCAACAGCGCGGCCAGCATCGCAAACAGGAAAGCATTGCCCGCGATCAACCAGGCGTCGGGAATGCCCGGTACGCCCAGTTGCAGAACGATCGCCAGCGACGCGCCAAACGCGGCGGCCGATGACACGCCCAGCGTGAAGGGGCTGGCCAGGGGGTTGTTCAAGATGGTCTGCATCTCGGCGCCAGCCAGTCCCAGGGCCATGCCGACCAGCGCCGCCATCAATGCGGTCGGCAAACGGATGTCCCAGACAATCACACGATACGTGGCGTCGGCAGAGGCGGGCGTGGTCAAGGTGTGCCATAGATCCCGCCAGGGCAGGCCGGATGGCCCGATGGTGAAGTCGACCAGCAGCGCCATGAAAATCGCCGCCAGCAGCAGGGCGACAAGCCCTGCGCGGCGGCGCACGATGTGCCGGTAGGCGCTGACCGCGCTTGCGGCGTTCGGCATTACTGCAGCAGTTGCAGGCGGCTCTTGGCCGTGCTGGCGGCCTGGGCATTCGGGTAGTCGCGGACGATGCGTTGCAGGGTAGCCTTGGCGCCCGCGCGATTATTCAATTCGATCTGACCGCCCGCAATAATCAGCAAGGCGTCCGGCGCGCGCGCGTTGTCGGGCGACTTCTGGACCATGGTGGTCAGTTGCTCGATGGCGCCCTTGAAGTCTTTCATGCCGTAGCGGCTGCTGCCCAGATAGAACTGGGCGCTGGGCGCAAGCTGGCTGTTCGGGTAGAGCGCGGTAAAGGCGGCCAGCGACTCGGCGGCGTCCTTGTACTGGCCTTTGCGGAACAGGTCCATCGCGCCGTCATAGGCTGCCTGCTCTTGCGGGTCGCCAGCGGATGCACCTGGCGGGTTCGTGCTGCTGGGGGCGCCGGGCCGGGCGCTGGGCTGCTGGCGGGACACCAATTCCAGTTGGTCGCGCAGTTGGGCAATTTCCTGTTGCAGGGCTTGAATCTGGTCGGCCAATTGCAACTTGGCGCGTTGGCTTTGCTCGTTCTGCTGCTGAACCTGCTGGCGCAAATCCAGGATGGCCTTGCGGGCCTCATCGTCGGAAAAAGCGTGAGCGGGCGCTGCCAGAGCCGTAAGCACAAGGCCGGTGGCCACAATCAGAGGACGCAGGGACAGAACGTTATCGCGCATAAATATTCCCGGTATAAAAACAAACGTCGGGACGGCCGGCTGACCGTCCCGACGCGTGGTAGGGCTCTTGGACTAAGCGAAAATCTTAACGCAGATATTCGATATCGGCGCGGCGGTTTTCAGCAAAGTCGGCTTCCGACGTACCCGTCGACTTCGGCTTTTCTTTGCCGAAGCTGATGGTTTCGATCTGGTTGTCGCTGACGCCCAGCAGGGTCATCATGCGACGCACGGAGTCTGCACGACGCTGGCCCAGGGCCAGGTTGTACTCGGCACCGCCGCGTTCGTCGGTGTTGCCTTCGATCTTGACCTTCTGCTGCTGGTGCGAAGCCAGGTAGCGGGCGTGGGTTTCGACCAAGCCGCGGTACTGGTCCGACACGGTGTAGCTGTCGAAATCAAAGTACACCGAGCGCTGCTGCGCCAGGATGCTTTGGGGGTTAAAGGGATCAAGGATTTGGCCAGAGGCCGAAGAAGATCCTTGGCCAGCGCCTCCGCCCTGACCCGCTTTATCGTCGAGAGGGACGGAGCTGCAAGCCGCCAGAGTGGCGGCCAGAGCGGCAATGGTCAGGCTTTTGGCAATGCGCGACTTCATGATAGTTCCTTTGCAAAGAGAGTCACACGTGTTATCGGGTAAATGGGCCCCAAGTCGGTTCACGTATTTCCCCGTTCAGTACCGAAAGCGTCTGTCGTACGCGGCCATCGCTCGAAACACCCGCAAGTACGCTACGACCATTTTGAATGGCGGCGTATAGGACTTGCATGCCATTCGGCGCGAAACTTGGCGACTGATCGTCACGACCATCAGTGATCAAGGTTTCGGAGCCTGTGGACAGGTTCAACGACGCGATTCGAAACGCGCCGTCGCGTCTCGCAACGTACAGCAGCGTCGATCCATCGGGGGAAATTCGGGGTGAGATGTTGTAACCACCATTAAACGTGAGGCGGCGTGCTTCGCCACCTGTCGAGCCGGTCTGATAGATCTGCGGCCCGCCGCTGCGGTCACTCGTAAAGATAATGGAAGCCCCGTCCGGCGTAAAGGTCGGTTCGGTGTCGATCCCGGGAGAACGCGTAATTCGCGTGGGATTGGACCCGTCCGTTGAGCCAACGACGTAAATTTGCGACAGCCCGTCCCGGGTCAAGGCCACGGCAAGCTTGGAACCGTCGGGCGACCAGCCCGGTGCGCTGTTGTTACCCTTGAAGTTCGCAACCGGAACACGCGCGCTGGTGGCAAGCGTATGCACATACACGACGGGCTTGCCGGACTCGAAACTCACATAGGCAAGCTTGGCGCCATCGGGCGACCAGGACGGCGAGATGATGGGCTCGCGCGAGCGCAGGGCGACCTGAGGATTTTGCCCGTCGGCGTCGGCCACTTGCAGCTCGTAGGTGGCGCCCTTCTTCAGCACATAGGCGATGCGCGTCGAGAACACGCCACGAACGCCGGTGATCTTCTCGTAGATGCGGTCGGCGATCTGGTGCGCAACGCGGCGCAATTCCTGCTCGGTACCTGAGAACGCCACGCCGTCCAATTGCCCCTTCTTGACCGTGTCGGCCAAGCGGTATCGCACGTCGTAACGGCCATCGGCGCCGCGCGTGATGCTGCCATATGCCAGGAAGTCGGCGCCTTTGCCGCGCCAATCGTCGTGGGCAACCGGGGAGTCGACATTCAGGCCGGAGCCGGCGGCGTTGATCAGGCGGAACTGGCCCGTGCGAGTCAGGTCGGCGCGGATCACTTCAGCCAACGCGCGGCCGTGGGTATCGTCGACGGCAAAGTCGGCAATCGCCACCGGGTATTGCGTGGCGCCCGTGCCGGAAATATCGACGCGCAATTGCGCATGGGCGGGTTTGGCTGCCATCAGGCATAACGCGATCATCAGCAAACCGAGCCCATACGATCGCCAGAGAGCGAGGAGGGAACCTCGTCGGCTATAAGCGGGAGTCATATTCATCAATCTCCTGTCAATCATACATTTTGTGCACTACGTCAATGAACTTGTCGTAGCCGCCCGTCGAGGGCTTCGGGAAGGGGTTGCAACGGCGGATGCCCGTCTCGACCGCGCGGTCGAAAGCCGGATTCCCCGAAGATTGGGTCATGTTCACGCCGTTCACTTTCCCGTCAGTCCCTAACTGTACCCGGTATTGTGCGGTGGGATTCGCCGAGCCGCTGCGCGGCGGAGGCTGGTAAGCGACGCCCGGAAGAATGCATGCGCGGACCTTCGCGGCATAGCCGCTATCGCGGCCGCCGCCCGCTTGGTTGCGGTCCGCCGTGCCGCCCGGGATGCCGGCGGCGCCCAGGGCATCGTTGCGGAACGCCTCCTTCAGCGCCTTGTCCGCGGCAGCCTTCTTGGCGGCGGCGGCTTTCTCGGCGGCAGCCTTTTCAGCGGCGGCTTTTTCGGCCGCGGCTTTTGCTGCCGCAGCCTTGTCAGCCGCCGCTTTCTCGGCCGCGGCCTTTTCAGCCGCTGCCTTTTCAGCAGCAGCCTTCTTGGCGGCGTCGTCCTTGGCCTTCTTCTCCGCGGCGGCCTTCTCGGCAGCCGCCTTTTCGGCGGCAGCCTTTTCAGCCGCTGCCTTGTCAGCGGCGGCTTTTTCCGCAGCCGCTTTTTCAGCTGCGGCCTTCTCGGCAGCCTGGCGTTCCTGATCCAGGCGCTTCTTCTCTTTCAGTTCGGCTTGCTTGCGCTCTTCTTCCAGACGCGCCTTTTCCTTGGCCTCGGCGGCCTCACGTGCCTTTTCTTCCTCTTCGCGCTTTTTCTTTGCTTCCTGGATCGCGATTTCGGGGTCGACTTCCGGAGTTTTGGGCTGAACCTCGGGTTCGGGCGGCGGAGGAGGGGGAGGAGGGGGCGGCGGCTCGGGCGCCTTTTCAGGCTCAGGCTGCGGTTGCGCCTCGGGTTTGGGCTGCGGCTTGGGCTGTTCCGGTTGCGGCGTGGGCGGCGGGGCGTCTGGCGAATCGCCGTCGGCCCAGAGCTGGACTTGGACGGGGCCGGGGGCCTCCGTGCGCCAGTTCACGCCGAAGATCAAGGCGACCAGCAGCAGCAAATGCACCGCCACGGCCAGAATGAGCGCATTCCGGTTGTCGTTGTTAGGCGGGGTGGCCGGTGGGCCGCTGCGATGTCGAATAATGGGTGGCGTCATGGGCGTTGCATGCCGGCCAAGCCGGCGGAAGGCGGCGCGTTAGCGTTTAGGTGCGGATGCGGGCTGGGAAGTGCTGACGGCGGATTGGTCCACCAGCAGGCCCAGGCGGGTGATGCCGTTGGTGCGCAATTCGTCCATCACCTTCACGACCGTCTCGTACGGTACCTTGCCATCCGCCGCGATCACCACCGGCGTTTCAGCGGTAATACGCGAGCGTACCTGCGCCACGAGTTCGGGGCGCGCGATGTCCTGCATGGTGGCGCCGGGCTCGCGCATGCGCAGGGCGATCTTGCCGTCTTCCGAAATCTGGACTTCCAGCGGTTTCACGGGCACGTCCGAAGCAGCCCCGACCGAGGGCAGTTGGATCAGGCCGGGCGTGATCAGCGGAGCGGTCACCATGAAGATGACCAGCAGCACCAGCATCACGTCGATGTACGGCACCACGTTGATGTCGGCCTTCATGCGGCGGCCGGACCTGCCGCGTGAGCTTACCGAGGGCATTAGCGCACCTGCCGTTGCAGAATGTTCAGGAATTCATCGACGAAGCTGTCGAAACGGATCGAGATACGGTCGATATCATTCGTGAAGCGGTTGTAGGCAACCACGGCGGGAATGGCGGCAAACAGGCCGATGGCGGTTGCGATCAAGGCTTCCGCAATGCCGGGCGCCACCGAAGCCAGCGTGGCTTGCTGCATGTTCGACAGGCCGATGAAGGCGTGCATGATCCCCCAGACCGTACCCAAAAGGCCGATGTACGGTGACACGGAACCCGCCGACGCCAGGAAGTTCAGGTGCGACTCCAGCGAGTCCATTTCGCGCTGGTAGGCGGCACGCATGGCACGGCGCGGGCCGTCCAGCAGGGCGGTGGCGTCGCCGGCGGAATTGCCACGGCGCGCCTTCAGGAATTCGGTCATGCCGGCATCAAAGATGCGAGCCAGTGCACCTTGTTCGTCGCGGCGCGAAGCCACCGCTTGTTGCAGCATGGACAAGTCGCCGCCGGACCAGAAGTCATCTTCAAAACGGCGAGTTTGGGTGTGTGCGCGCTTGATGGCCAGGCGCTTGGCGAAAATGTAGGTCCAGGACATGATCGAAATGCCCAAAAGCAGCAACATGATCAGCTGGACGGGCACGCTGGCGTGCGAAATCAGCGAAAGCAACGACATGTCGTTGGTGACTTGCATGGTTATTCCTGAATGAATTCCAGTTTTGCGCGAACGTCGGCCGGCAACTCCGCCGGCCGCATATGAATGGCATCGACACAGCAAACTTGGATGTTGCCTTCGGCAAGCAGTTCCCCGTCGCGTTCCGCGCGCTGCGCGAAGTGTATCGAAGCGCGGCCGAGTTTGGTGATTCGGCTGCGTATGGTAAGCAAATCGTCCAGTTTGGCCGGTTTCCGGTAGGACATGTCCAAGGAGCGGACAACGAAAAGACGTTGTTCGCGGGCGGCCAGCCCGGACTGGTTGACTCCCAGGCCACGCAGCCACTCGGTGCGGGCGCGTTCCAGGAATTTTAAATAGTTGGCGTAGAAAACAACCCCGCCCGCATCCGTATCTTCGTAATAGACACGGACCTGCAGGAGGGATTCGGCGGACTTCGGATCGGTCACGGTACGGATAAGCAATGAAGCGGGTCGGGACGCGGTGAAGTCCGTATCTACTATAGGGTTTAAAGGGTGTCGAGTTTCGTCAGTACCGTTTCAAGCGCGGACTCTACCGGAATCTTGGCGGCTTCGGTTTCCCGACGAGCCTGCAATTCCACCACACCATCGTTCAGGCCGCGTTCTCCAACTGTTACACGCAGGGGCGCACCGATCAATTCCCACTCGGCGAACATGACGCCAGGGCGGGCATCGCGGTCGTCCAGAATGACGTCGACGCCCCGCGCCAACAAGGATTCATAGAGCTTCACGGCGGTGTCACGCACCGTTTCACTTTTGCCCCAGCCCACCGGGCAGATCACCACTTCGAAAGGCGCAATCGCGCGCGGCCAGATGATGCCGCGCGCATCGTGGTTCTGCTCAATGGCCGCGCCCACGATACGAGTCACGCCAATGCCATAGCAGCCCATCTCCAGAACGGCCGGCTTGCCGGTTTCGTCAAGGAAGGTGGCCTTCAAGGCTTCGGAGTATTTCTTGCCCAGATAAAAGACGTGTCCGACTTCGATGCCGCGCTGAATGGACAGCGTGCCCTTGCCGTCCGGCGACGGGTCGCCCGCGACAACGTTGCGCAGGTCGGCCACCAGCTCGGGTTCTGGCAAGTCTCGGCCCCAGTTCACGCCCTGGATGTGGAAGTCTTCCTTATTCGCGCCGCAGACGAAATCGGCCATGTGGGCGACGGTGCGGTCGGCAATCACGTGCACCGGCTTGGCCGTCTTGACGGGGCCCAGGTAGCCAGGCTTGCAGCCGAAGTACTCGACGATCTCGCTTTCCGTGGCGAAGCGGAAGCCCGCCAGGCCGGGCAGCTTGCCTGCCTTGATTTCGTTCAGTTCGTGATCGCCGCGCAGGAGCAACAACCAGATGTCGACCTTGCCCTTGTCGCCGTCGGTGGCAAGCACGATGGATTTGATCGTCTTTTCCAGCGGCAGGCCCAGCAGCTTGGCCACGTCTTCGCACTTGGCCGCGCCAGGGGTGGCGACGTCGGCCATGGCTTGGGTGGCGTCGCCGCGGGTCGGGTAAAGCGCCACGGCTTCGGCCAGCTCGATGTTGGCGGCGTAGTCGGTATCGGCGTTATAGACCAGCAGATCTTCACCGGTATCGGCGATAACCTGGAATTCGTGGCTGCGCGTGCCGCCAATGGAACCCGTGTCGGCCGCCACCGCGCGGAACTCCAGCCCTAGGCGGCCGAAGATACGCATGTACGCGGCGTACATGGTGTCGTAGCTCTTCAAGGCGCCCGCTTCGTCACGGTCGAAGGAATAGGCGTCCTTCATGGTGAATTCGCGGCCACGCATCAGGCCGAAGCGCGGACGACGTTCGTCGCGGAACTTGGTCTGGATGTGATAGAAATTCAGCGGCAGCTGGCGGTAGCTGTGGATTTCATTGCGCGCGATGTCGGTGATGACCTCTTCGGACGTCGGCTGCAGCACGAAGTCGCGCTGATGACGGTCTTTGATGCGTAGCAGTTCGGCGCCGTACTGCTCCCAGCGGCCCGATTCCTGCCAGAGCTCGGCGGGTTGCACCACCGGCATCAGCAGCTCGATGGCGCCCGACGCATTCATTTCTTCCCGGACGATGGCCTCGACCTTGCGGATGATCTTCAGCCCAAGGGGCATGTAGGTGTAGATGCCGCCCGCGAGCTTGCGGATCATTCCGGCCCGGGTCATCAGCTGATGGCTGGCGACTTCGGCTTCGGAAGGGGCTTCTTTGAGGGTGTTGATGTGGTAGTTGGATGCGCGCATGTTTAAAGGTGGCAGCAGATACGTATAATCGACTGTAATTGTATTGAATTCGGTGGGGGTGGCCCATGCTTGACCGCGAAGGCTACCGCCCCAATGTCGGCATCATTCTCGTCAACAGTCGAAACGAGGTCTTTTGGGGCAAGCGTATCAGGGAACATGCATGGCAGTTCCCACAGGGCGGCATCAAATATGGCGAAAGCCCGGTGCAGGCCATGTATCGCGAACTCCATGAAGAGGTGGGCTTGAAGCCCGAGCATGTCCGTATTTTGGGGCGTACACGCGATTGGTTACGTTATAACGTGCCCGATCACTTCGTCCGGCGTGAGTGGCGTGGCCACTATAAAGGACAAAAGCAGATTTGGTTCCTGTTGCGCCTGGTGGGACGCGACAGCGATGTTTGCCTGCGCGCGACGCAGCATCCGGAATTCGATGCCTGGCGTTGGAGCCAGTATTGGGTGCCCCTGGACGCGGTGATCGAGTTCAAGCGAGACGTCTACACCCAGGCGTTGAACGAGTTGTCGGCGATCCTCTTTCGGCGTCATCACGAAACCCGCTACCTGCGCCAGCGCGTGCATGGGCAGCGGGCAGCAGAGAATTTGCCCGAAGGAACGGACGGTCATGCGCATATTGTTGGTTGAAGACGAACGGGACATGGCGTCCTGGTTGATGCGCGCGTTGGCCCAAAGCGGATTCGTGCCGGATCACGCGGCCGACGCCCGCACGGCCGAAGCCTTCATGGCGGGCACCGAATACGACGCCATCGTCATGGACCTGCGATTGCCCGACAAGCACGGGCTGGTGGTGCTGCGCGAAATGCGCAACCGTGACGACCGTACGCCCGTTCTGTTGCTGACTGCCCAAGGCGCGCTGCAAGACCGGGTGCGCGGGCTGAACCTGGGCGCCGATGATTTCCTGACCAAACCCTTCGCCCTGGAAGAACTGGAAGCGCGGCTGACCGCCTTGGTGCGCCGCAGCCGTGGCCGTCAGCATCCGCGGCTGCAATGCGGCTCGCTTTCCTACGACAGCGAAAGCCGGGCATTCACGCTGGACGGTTCGCTGCTGTTCCTGACGCCGCGCGAACACGCCGCGCTGGCGGCGCTGCTGACCCGCAGCGGCTATCCCGTCGACAAATCCCAACTCTTCGGCAAGGTTTTCACCCACGATAGTGAAGCCAACCCCGACGCCATCGAGGTCGTGCTGCATCGACTGCGCAAGAAACTCGCCGGCAGCGACGTGCGCATCGTGACGGTGCGCGGTCTGGGTTACATGCTGGAAAGCGTGGCCAGCGAATCCACGGAAGCTGAGTGAGCCTGCGGATTCCCGGGCTGCCGCGCGTCGGCATCCGCGCGCTGCTCATCATCCTGTTGCTGCCCGGCGTGGTGACGCTGCTGGTCATCGACAGCCTGAACGACTACCGCACCCTGTCCGAGATCACCAACGAAGCTTACGACAGCGCGTTGGTGGAACCCGCCCGCGTGCTTGAAAGCAGCCTGGAATTCACGCCCGACGGCAATCTGCAGGTTGCTACGCCCCTGTACGCGCAGGTCATGCTGGAATCCAGGGCGGGCCTGCGGAAGTACTTCCGCATCGAACAGATTGACCCGCCCATCCCCGACGCTTCGACCGTACCTAAAGAGCAAGGCAAAACGCTTTTGGGCATGCCGGAGATGCCGCGCCCGCCCGCTTGGCCGCGATCAAATGGGCAGCCCGTTTTTTACGACGGTGTCTACCGCAATGATCCGGTGAGGGTCGTGGCCGTGGTGCGCGATCTTTACTACCAAGGCCTGCACCGCCAGGTGCTGGTCGTGGTGGCCGAAAGCACGGGCAAACGGATCGAAGCCGAAAACCATGCGCGACGCCAGGAAATCTTGCGCGATGCCCGCATGCTGGCATTGGTGGTGGTGCTGGTGTGGTGGGGCGTTTCCTGGGCGCTCAAGCCGTTGCGCCGGCTGCGCGCGGACATCCGCAACCGCCGTCCCGATGATCTGACGCCGCTGGATGCCTCGCGTGTACCCAGCGAGGTGGCGCCGCTGGTCGATGCCGTCAATCATCACATCGCCCGCTATCGCCGGGTGCTGGATGAACAGTCCCATTTTCTGGCCGACGCCTCGCATCAATTGCGCACGCCGCTGGCAATCATGCTGACCCAGGCGCAGTACGCCCTGCGCGAGCGCGACCCCGCGCGTACTCGCGAAGGCCTGCGCGCCATCGTCGACCAGTTGGGTCGCACCCGCCGTCTGACCGAACAATTGCTGTCTTTGGCGCACGCCAACCAGGCTGAGCCGCTGCCGCGGCAGTTGCTCGATATGAACGCGGTGTCGCGCGAGGTCGTGCTGCAATACCTGCCGCTGGCTCATGAAAAGCAGCAAGACCTGGGCTGGGTACAGGCGGGTTCCGAAGAAGGGCTGGAAACGTCCGCACCGGTGTCGGGCAACGAGGCCGAACTGCACGAAGCCTTGTCCAATCTGGTCCACAACGCCATCAACTACGCGCCAGTTGGCGCGCGCATTACGGTGTCGGTCAGCCGCCTGGAGAATCGCGCCGAGGTGTCTGTGTCGGATAACGGCCCGGGCCTGGATCCCGTGTTGCGCGGCAGGGCCTTCGCACGCTTCGAACGAGTCGGCACTGACAAGCCCGTGGTGTCTTCGGGTTCCGGGTTGGGCCTGGCGATCGCCCGGGCTTATGCCCGCCGCAATGACGGCGATATCGAATTGCGCGACGGTGAACCCAACGCGCAAGGCGGTATGGGCCTGGCGTCGGTGCTGTGGCTACCCTTGGCGCCCACGGTCTCGCAGTATCCGCGTCCGGTCGATGTTGACTTGAACGGCGAGCAATAGGCCGGCAGGCTTTCACAATTTTTCTCTTCTTCCCCGCTTCCTGGATCTTTTCCTGTCAGGGATAACCCCCGGATTCAGGAATGCGACAGCGCATAGAAAGCGGATTAGCAGCTTCCCTCCGTAACCTGCGCTCCGGTCCGTTGTTAAGGGCCGGGCGAGGCTCGTGTCGAGCGGCGCATCAAGGGCCAGCACGGTCCAGCACCCGGAAGGAGGAAGCAAGTGCAGAAAAATATAAACAGGAAGGACTACTACGGCGGTGCGCTGATGGTCCTGATCGGGTTGGGGGCGATATACGGCGGCACCAACTATCACATTGGCAGCTTGAGCCACATGGGACCTGGTTTTTTTCCGGCCGCACTTGGTGGCCTGCTTGCCTTGACGGGCGTGCTGATCGCGATGTCCGCGCGGTCGGGCGAGTCCACGCCGCCAGCCCCGGGTGACGGCCATGCACATGGTTTGCCCGACGTGCGCGGCAGCGTCTGCATCATTCTTGGCATCCTGGCGTTTCTGCTGCTGGGCGAGTATGGCGGTCTGCTGCCGGCCACGTTTGCCGTTGTCTTCATCTCGGCGTTGGGTGACCGCAAGAACACCATCAAGCAAGCCATCCTGCTGGCGATCGCGATGTCCGCGATCGCTGTCGTCGTGTTCTGGTGGGCGCTGCAATTGCAGATGCCGCTGTTTCGTTGGGGTTGAAGCGCCATGATCTCTCAGTCTTTGATGGACCTGTGGTACGGCTTCGGGGTTGCGTTCCAGTGGCATAACCTGATGTGGTCGTTCTTCGGCGTGCTGGTGGGCAACCTGATCGGCGTGCTGCCAGGCATGGGCGCCTTGTCGGCAATTTCGATCCTGTTGCCGCTTACCTACGTCATGCATCCCGTGCCTGCCATCCTGATGCTGGCCGGTATCTTCTACGGCTCGCAATATGGCGGTGCCATCGGCGCGATCCTGCTCAACCTGCCTTCGCACCCGCCGCACGCGGTGACCTGCCTTGATGGTTATCCATTGACCAAGCAGGGCAAGGGGGGAACGGCGCTGGGCATCACGATGATCTGCTCGTTCTTCGCGGCGTCGGTCGGCATCATCGTCATGATTTTCGCCTCGCCTTTGTTGGTCGAGGTGGCGTTCAAGTTCGGCCCGACCGAGATTTTCTCGATCATGCTGCTGGGCCTGCTGGCTGGGGCGACGATGTCGCGCGGCTCGCCGCTCAAGGGCGTTGCGATGACGCTCTTCGGCCTGATGTGCGGCGTGGTCGGCACGGACGTGAACACGGGCACCATTCGCTTCTCGTTCGGCCTGCTGGACTTGTCCGACGGCCTGGAGCTGGTGGCTATTTCGATGGGCCTGTTTGGCGTGGCCGACTTCCTGATGAGCGTCAACCGCATGACCATCATCGGCAGCGGCGCCAAGTTGCGCATTCGTGACATGCGGCCTTCCAGGCAGGAACTGAAGACGGCGTTCTGGCCCATGGTGCGCGGCACCGCGGTGGGCACGCTGTTTGGCGCCATGCCCGGCACGGGGCCGACCATCACCACGTTCGTCTCCTACGCGCTGGAACGCAAGATCTCCAAGACGCCCGAAAAATTCGGTACTGGCATGATCGCCGGCGTGGCCGCGCCGGAAGCCTCGTCGCACTCCAAGACGCAGGTCGACTTCATCCCCACGATGAGCCTGGGCATCCCGGGCGACGCGGTCATGGCGCTGATTCTGGGCGCGCTGTTGATTCAGGGCATCCAGCCGGGGCCGCAGTTGATCACCGAGCACCCGGACATCTTCTGGGGCCTGATCGCCAGCTTCTGGGTGGGGAACGTCCTGCTGATGGTACTGAACGTGCCGTTGATCGGCGTGTGGGTCAAGCTGCTGCAAGTGCCGTATCGCTATCTGTTCCCGTCCGCGCTTTTCTTCATTGCAGTGGGCGTGTTCAGCACACAGAACAGCCTCTTTCAGATTTGGGAAGTGTTGGCGTTTGGCGTGATCGGCGCGATCCTGATGACATTGGAGTTCTCGGTAGCCCCCATTCTGCTCGGCTTCGTGCTGGGGCCCATGGTGGAAGAAAACTTCCGCCGTGCGCTGCTGCTGTCGCGCGGCGACCTGGCTGTGTTCGTGGAGCGCCCCATCAGCGCGTGGTTCATCGGTGCAAGCGCCTTGCTGATCTTCCTGCAGCTTTGGGCCTTCGCGCGTCGTGGCAAGGGTAAGGGCAAGAACAAGCCCGAAGTACCGCAGACGGCTTGAACTAGGCCTGCTACGCAGGTACAAGACGGCCCGGCTTCATGCCGGGCCGTTTGATTTGTGAAGCGCCATCCTGCATGCTTGCGGTTTCGAAAACCGCTTTGCAGAGCCGCCACCATGCATATCCTTTTTGCTTGCCCCCTTCACGATCCCGATGTCTGGGTGCCCCGTCTGGAAGCCGCAATGCCCGGTTGCCGCATTTCGGTGTGGAACCCCGATGGCCCGCCCTCGGGGGCAGAAGTGGCGCTGGTCTGGCGTCCACCCGTGGAACTGTTCAAGCACGAAACCAATATCTCGACCTTGTTCAATCTGGGGGCGGGCGTGGATGCGCTGTTGAAGATGCCCGAGATCCCCGAGCATGTCCGCATCGTGCGGCTGGAAGACGCCGGCATGTCCGTGCAGATGGCCGAATATGCGCTGTACGCGCTGCTGCGTGTGTCGCGCGATTTCGAAGCGTTCGACCAGGCCCAGGCGCGCCAGCACTGGGATACCCGCGAAGGCACGCGCCAGGCGGATTGGCCCGTTGGCGTGCTGGGCCTGGGGCAGGTGGGCGCGCGCGTCGCGCAGACGCTGGCTGATTTCGGCTATCCCGTGGCGGGTTGGTCGCGGTCCCCGCGTGATTTGCCGGGCGTGGAATCCTTTGCGGGCGAAGCCGCCTTGCCGGCGTTTTTGGCTAGAACGCGCTTCTTGATAAACGTGTTGCCGCTGACGCCTGATACGCGCAACATCCTGAATCGCGACACGCTGTCGCAACTGCTGCCCGATGCGCACCTGGTCAATGTCGGCCGTGGCGAGCACCTGGTCGAAGATGACCTGGTTCAAATGCTCGAAGAGGGCGAGATCGCAGGCGCGACCCTGGATGTGTTCCACACCGAGCCGCTGCCCAATGATCATCCCTTCTGGCGCGATCCGCGCGTGCATGTCACGCCGCACATCGCCGCGCGTACCTTGCGAGATGAAAGCATCGAGCAAATCGCCGGCAAGGTGGCCCAACTGATGCGCGGTGAACCCATCACCGGCGTGGTCGAACGCAACCGGGGCTACTGAGCCGGAGGCGTTGCGGCTTTTTCCAGCCGCTGATACATCGACGGCAGGCGTTGCGACAGAAAATCCAGCAACGTCCTGACCGCCGGCATCATGCCGCGCCGAGACGGGTAGATGCAATGCACGATGCCTTCCGGCGATTGCCATTGGGGCAGCACCTGCACCAACTGGCCCCGGCGCAGTTCCTCTTGCGTGGCAATGGACGGCAGCAGCGCAATGCCGCGGCCACGCACCGCGGCCTCGGTCAGAACGATGAAGTCGTTGCACGACAGTTGCGGCTTTAGCTCAACCTGCAGCTCTTCGCCCTTGTCATTGCGCAGCGGCCAGCGCACGTCGTGTTGCGGGTCTGAAAAGCTCAGCGTGGTGTGCGACGCCAAGTCCTGCGGCGTGTCCGGCGTGCCATGGCGCTGAAGGTAGCCCGGGCTGGCCACCAAGGTGCCGCGCGCCGTGCCCAAGTGGCGTACCACCAGCTCTGCGTCGGTATCCAGCTTGGTCCGCACGCGCAACGCCAGGTCGACGCCTTCGCGGATCAAGTCCACGCGCCGGTTGGTCACCAACAACTGCACGGATATCGCCGGCCATGCGTCCAGGAATTCAGGCAGCAGGGGCGCCAGTACATCCTGCGCAATGGAAACGGGGCAACTGACGATCACCGGGCCGGCGGGCTCGGATTGCAGTTGGCGCATGGCGTCGTCCGCGGCGCGCGCGGATGCCGCCATTTCACGGCAGTAATGCAGATAGCGTTCGCCTGCGGACGTGAGCCGCAGGCGTCGAGTCGTGCGTTGCAGCAGGCGCACGCCCAGGCTTTCTTCAAGGTGCGAAATCCGCCGTGAAAGGCGCGATTTGGGGATGTCCAGCGCCCGGGCAGCCGCGCTGAAACCGCCTTGCTCGACGACTTGAGCGAAGTAATAGAGGTCGTTTAGATCTTGCATTATTGTTCTATTCCTGGAACGAATAGTTCATCATATCCCTGTTTATGCGAACAATGAACCGGTCTACAGTGACGCCATGCAATCGGGATCTGCCAACGCCACCCGGCGCCCAGCCCCAGTCCGGTACCTCTTTTGAATCGGACGTGGCGCTGACGGATCCCCGCCTGCTCATGGCGGGCCACCACTGGAGAAATTCGCAATGAAGACCCTTGTCATCCTGTCCTCGATCCTCGGCAACCGTTCCCACAGCAAGGAATTGGCCGATCATTTTATTGCGCGCGTCAAAACCGCCCACTCGGCCGATAGCGTGAAAATCCGCGACATCGGCGCGCAGCCCATTCCCTACTTCGATGGCAGCACTGCTGGCGCGCTGTTCACCCCGGCGCAAGCCCGCAGCGTGGAGCAGCAGCGCATTGTCGAGCTCAGCGATTCGTTGGTCGCTGAACTGATGCAGGCCGACCGCATCGTGTTCGCCGTGCCGGTCTACAACTTCAATCTGCCCGCGCAATTCAAGAGCTATCTGGACCACGTAGCCCGTGCCGGCGTCACGTTCCGTTATACGCCCGAAGGCGTGCCGGAAGGTCTCGTCAAGGGTAAGCAGGTGTTCGTGTTGACGGCGCGGGGCGGCAAGGCCGAAGGCACGCCGTCCGACACGATGACGCCGTACCTGCGCCAGATGCTCAGTTTCCTGGGGATGGACGACGTCACGTTCATCGCGGCCGAAGGCATGGCGATGGGCGAAGTGGCTGCGCTGGAGGGCGTGACGCTGGCCAAGCAGCGTATCGATGCCCTGGCGCTGGACGCGGTGCCGGACAGCCTGGCGGCCTGATCTGCCTCGTCCGCTTGTAAAAAAGGCGAGCCTGTAGGCTCGCCTTTTCATTTTCGCTTGGAAGAACTTAGTCGCGCAGTCGCTTTACCAGGCTGGATGTGTCCCAACGGCCGCCGCCCATCTTCTGGACATCGGCATAGAACTGATCCACCAGCGCGGTCACCGGCACGCGCGCGCCGTTGTTGCGCGCTTCCGCCAGCACCAGGCCCAGGTCTTTGCGCATCCAGTCCACGGCAAAGCCAAAATCGAACTTGTCGTCGACCATGGTGCCGCCCCGGTTCTCCATCTGCCAGCTTTGTGCCGCGCCTTTGCTGATCACGTCCAGTACCAACTTCATGTCCAGCTTCGCAGCCTGGCCAAAAGCCACGGCTTCGGACAGGCCTTGCACCAGGCCGGCAATGCAGATCTGATTGACCATCTTGGCCAATTGGCCAGAACCAGGTTCGCCCACCAGCGTCACGGCGCGGCCAAAACATTGGGCCACGGGCTTGATGGCTTCAAACACCGCTTCTTCGCCGCCGCACATGATCGTCAGTGCGCCATTGACGGCGCCGGCCTGGCCGCCAGACACGGGCGCATCCACGAAATTCAGGCCCAGGCCCTTGGCCTGTGCGTAGAGCTCGCGGGCGACATCGGCCGAGGCGGTGGTGTGGTCGACGAACACGGCACCGGGCGCCATGCCCGCAAATGCGCCGTCGGGTCCAAGCACGACGCTGCGCAGGTCGTCGTCGTTGCCCACGCAGGCGAAGACGATCTGGGCGCCTGCCACGGCTTCGCGCGGCGTGCCGGCATGGCGGCCGCCGAACTCCGCGACCCAGGCCTGAGCCTTGGCGGGCGTGCGGTTGTAGACCGTCACGTCGTGCCCGGCGCGGGCCAGATGGCCGGCCATGGGCAGGCCCATGACACCCAGGCCGAGGAAAGCGACTTTCTGGGCTACGACCGCGTCGTAGCTCTTGGTACCGATCGTTGCCATCGCAGGAAACTCCGCTCAATGTGAGTAAGGTAAGTCTTAGGGAAGTAACCTTAACGCAATCAAAAGCCGGCGGCGAGTCCATCAAAAAAAACCCCTGGGACAAGCCCAGGGGTTTTGGAAAGCGAAGCCGCCGCGCCGGGCGGCCTGGCCGCTTTTATTCTTCTTCGACGAAGGTCTCTTCGCGCTTCTTGCGGATGGCGGGCAGCGCCACCAGGATCACAAGGAACGCCGCCACGGCCAACAACGAAGCTGACAGGGGACGGGTCACGAAGGTGCTGAAATCGCCACGCGACAGCAGCAGGGCACGACGGAAGTTCTCTTCCATCATGGGGCCCAGAACCAAGCCCAGCAGCAGCGGTGCGCCTTCGCACTTCAGCTTTGACCACACGTAGCCGATGATGCCGAAGATGGCGGTGGTGAAGATGTCGAAAGCGTTGTAGTTCAAGGAATACACGCCGATCGTGCAGAACACCAGAATCGCCGGGAACAGGATGCGATAAGGCACTTTCAGCAGCTTGACCCACAAGCCGATCAGCGGCAGGTTCAGCACTACCAGCATCAGGTTGCCGATCCACATCGAGGCGATCAGGCCCCAGAACAGCTCGGGGTGGCTCGTCATGACTTGCGGGCCGGGCTGGATGTTGTGGATCGTCATGGCGCCAACCATCAGCGCCATCACGGCGTTACCCGGGATACCGAGCGTCAGCAGCGGAATGAACGACGTCTGCGCGGCAGCGTTGTTCGCCGATTCCGGGCCGGCCAGGCCGGCCGGATGGCCCTTGCCGAAGCGTTCCGGATTCTTCGAGATCTTCTTTTCCAGCGTGTAGGATGCGAACGACGACAGCACGGCGCCACCGCCCGGCAAGATACCCAAGGCCGAACCCAGGGCCGTGCCACGCAGCACGGCGGGAGCGGCTTCCTTGAATTCCTGCAGGTTCGGGTACAGCGAGCCGATCTTGTCGGTGATGTCGACGCGGTTTTCCTTCTGCTCAAGGTTGGTCATGATTTCGGCGAAGCCGAACACACCCATGGCCACGATGGCGAAGTCGATACCGTCTTGCAGTTCGGGAATGCCGAAGTCGTAGCGGGCAACGCCCGAGTTGACGTCGGTGCCTACCATGCCCAACAGCAGGCCCAGGATGATCATCGAGATCGCCTTGGGCAGCGAACCCGAAGCCAGAACCACGGCGCCGACGAGACCCAGGCACATCAGCGAGAAGTACTCGGCGGGGCCGAACTTGAACGCCACCTCAGCCAACGGGGGAGCAAACGCGGCCAACAGCAGCGTTGCCACGCAACCGGCGAAGAACGAGCCCAGCGCGGCGATGGCCAACGCGGCGCCCGCACGGCCATTGCGGGCCATCTGGTGGCCGTCCAGCACGGTCACCACCGCAGACGTTTCCCCTGGCAGCGCCACAAGAATCGCCGTGGTCGAGCCGCCGTATTGCGCGCCGTAATAGATGCCGGCCAGCATGATCAGGCCGGCAATTGGGGGCAGCACATACGTGATCGGCAGCAGCATTGCGATGGTCGGGACCGGGCCGATGCCCGGCAACACGCCAATCAGCGTACCCAGAATGCAGCCCAGCAATGCGTAGGCCAGGTTCTCGGGCGTAAACGCCACCGAGAAACCCAACAATAGGTTGTCAAACAATTCCATGACCGGTTGCTCCTTAGTTCATGCCCAGAAAGGACGGCCACAGCGGGAAGATCAGCCCCAGCCCCTTGACGAATGCCAGATACGAGAAGACCACCAGGAAAATCGCGTTGGCAACGGCGACCTTCAGGCTGAACTCATGGCTGGCCAGGCTGCTTACGACAACCAGGATGAATACCGAAAGATAGATGCCCAGCGGCTTGAGGATGAAGCCGTACAAGACCACCGAACCCACGACGAGAAAGACAATACGCCAGTCGAATTTGTCGACATGCGTTTCGTGGGCTTTCTTGGAAAGAGAGCCAAGCAGCACGATGGCGCCCAGCAAAGCCAGAACAATGCCTAGCCAGAAAGGAAAGTACCCAGGGCCCATTCGGGCGGCAGTACCCATTTGGTAGCTGCTGGCCTGCCAGGCGAATCCCAGTCCAAGGGCGATGAACATCACCCCCGACCAGAAGTCCTGTCGATTGCGTAGCTGCATGATTGGTTGGCTCCTATTTACAGCATGTAGATAAAAAAGTTTGTAGCCGGATGGGACCCGCTGAAAGGCGAGTGACAGGCACAAAAAAGGCACTTCGGGGTGCCATTAGTTATTCTGAAAGCGGCGGCGTGGTTTCTTGGAAGGGCGAATGGTAATGGACGCCTGCCATGCTGCAAACCCTGTAAGCTCGGTGAAAGGCTGGGGTTTTCCCTAGAATTCGGGTACTCCCGGGCCTCAGATGTAACGCCACGGGAAGAATGAGGGTTTTTTGAAAGCTAAGTGAAAGTTTATAGAAAGAAATGCGAAAGCCGAATCGGCCGGATGTGGGAATTTTGGAGGAGGCGCTTTTCTTCTTGTGCCGGAATCGGTTAGCCTCCCGCCGCCCTGATCAACACCGTATTTCCTACCGAATATTGCCGGGTTTCTCACCTTGCGTGAAGTGGCCCGGTTCACCTCAGGATGGTTTACGATAGCGCCCATGCTGCAAGACCTAGACCAACTCGCCGCCCGAATCGGGCAACTGGTGCAACGCACCCGCCAACTCCACGCAGAGCGTGATGCGTTGCGCCTCCGCCTGAATGATTTCGAAGCTGAACAGCGCGTGCTGAAGCAACGCGCGGTCGAGCGCGAGGCGGACATCGCCACGTTGCAAAGCAAGCTTCAGGATCACGACGGCGCGGTTACCGCAATGCTCGAACAAGCCCAGCAGGCCGAAGCCGCCTTGCGCGAGCAGCTTGCCCGAGAATCCGCCGAACGACAATCGCTGGAGTCGCGTTTCGCCGCCCGCGAAACCGAACTGCAGGGTAGCCTGCAAACCCGCGACACCGAACTACAGCGCTTGCGCGTGGCCGCCGCTTCGGCCCGCGAGCGCATCGACGCCGTGCTGGCCCGCCTGCCGGGTGCACCGTCTGGAGAGCAACACTGATGGAACGCGTAGACGTAACCATATTGGGACGCGACTATTCGCTGGCTTGCTCGGCTGAAGAGAAGCCCACGCTGATGGCCGCTGTGCGCCACGTCGACCAACTGATGCTTCGCATCCAGGGAACCGGCAAGATTTCCAGCAACGAACGCATCGCCGTCATGGCGGCGTTGCAGGTCGCTGGCGAGCTTCTCGCCATGAAAGCGCCCGACGGCCCGTTAGGGGGTTTGGCGGTTGGCGACTTCAAGCGTAGAATTGAGGACATGAACGCAGTACTCGATGACGCCTTGTCGGGTCAGGAAAAACTGCTCTAACGTTCATAAAGCTGTATTCAAGAATTTTCAGTTTGTCCCTGCCGTGTCCGTGACTAGGCCATACATTCTCTGAACCTATGCTTTCGGCATATGGTTGCGGGAGTGTAGAGCTGGAGTGATCGTCTCTCGTAGACGAACCCGACGCTCTGCGGAACGCGACCACCTCTTACCCTAGGGTTCGAGATGCCGGCCTTGACGGCACAGGCGGGGCATTTACCCAGCGGGCCTGCCAACAGCGCAGGTCCGCGTCGGGTGCCACAACCATCCCCCTCTCTTTCTCTCTGTCCTCCCTCCTAGGACCCGTCCATGTTTAAACACCCTGTTCTCTCGCTGACGAAACTCGGCGCAGCGTGCGCAGCCGTGGCCGCCATTGCTGCTGTTCAACCCGCATTTGCACAGACGCAGGCGCCCAGCGCACCCGCAACGGCGGAATCGTCCACGAACCGTTCGCCGGAAATGACACTGCAAGCGGCGGCCTCGTCGGAGGTCAAGCAGGACACCGTTCGCATTTCCTTGTCCGCCGAGGTCGAGGCGCCTGATCAGCCCGCCGCCGGCAAGAAGCTGACCGCGGTGCTGGACGATGTGGTCAAGCGCGCGCGCGACACCAAGGGTGTGGAAGTGCGCACGGGTGGTTTCAACGTGTGGCCCAACACGAACAGCAAGGGCAAGATTGCGTCGTGGCGCGGCCAGGGCGAGATCGTGCTGGAGTCCAAGGACTTCGAAGCCGCTGCCGCATTGGCAGCCAAGCTGTCGGACAAGACCGCCATTTCCAACATCGGGTTCTCGCTGTCGCGCCCGGCACGCGAGGCCGAAGAACGCAAGCTGCTGAAAGAAGCGGCCCAAGCGTTCAAGGATCGTGCATTGGCTGCTGCCAACGCATTCGGTTTTTCGGGTTACCGCTTGTCCAAGCTGGAGCTCGGCGGTTCGGGCGGCCCCGTGCCGATGCCGCGCATGCTTGGCGCGGCCATGGCCAAAGACGCCTCTGGCGGCTACAGCCCGGACGTCCCGCTGGAAGCGGGAGACGTCACGGTCAGCGTGGCCGTCAACGGGACGATCGTTTTGCAGTAAGGCTGAACATGATGGCGCCCAAAGCGACCATCGGCAGGGATAGCCACTGTCCCATGCTTAATCCACCCGCGAGCAGACCCAGGAAGTTGTCTGGCTCGCGGGTGAATTCCACCAGGAAGCGGAACGTTCCGTAACCCATCAAGAACAGTCCACTTACTTGCCCCAGTGGACGCGGCTTGCTCGAAAACCACCACAGCAGTGCAAACAGCACAATGCCTTCCAGACCCAGTTCATAGAGTTGGGACGGGTGGCGTGCCAGCCCGTCGCCGCTGCCGGGAAACACCATCGCCCACGGCACATCGGTCGGGCGGCCCCAAAGCTCGCCATTGATGAAGTTGCCCAAGCGGCCAAACCCCAGGCCCAGCGGGATCAGCGGCGCGATGAAATCGCTGATCGCGAAAAAGGGCAGCTTCTTCTTTCGTGCAAATAAGAGCATGACGAGGATCACGCCGATCAGGCCGCCGTGGAATGACATGCCGCCTTGCCACAAGTACGCGACTTCCAGCGGATGCGCCAGGTAGTAGGCAGGCTTGTAGAACAGCACATATCCAAGTCGGCCGCCCAGTACGACGCCCAGCACGCTATAGAAAATCAGGTCTTCCAGGTCGCGCACGTTTAGCGACGTAGTGTGCCCGCTTGTGATGCGCCGGCGGCCAAGCACATACACCAGGGCGAAGCCCGCCAAATACATCAGCCCGTACCAGTGGATGGCAAGCGGCCCGATCTGCAACGCTACGGGATCGAATTTTGGATATTGCAGCATGTTCTGCCCGACACAATGAAGTTGAATGATAATAACCGGCGAGCTCTGAAGATTCGCATGCATGCAAGCGAGCCAGCTTCCCGGGTGCGTTCGTCATGCCCGCGCCCCGACGCCGACAGGAGAGACAGACCATGCCGAACAACGAACGTTCCCGCCACATCACCGAAGGCGTAGCACGCGCACCCAACCGCGCCATGTATTACGCGCTTGGCTACAAGGAAGCCGATTTCGATAACCCCATGATTGGTGTGGCCAACGGCCACTCCACGATCACGCCCTGCAATAGCGGCCTGCAGCGCCTGGCGGACGCAGCCATTGACGCTATCCGGTCGTCCAGCGCCAACCCCCAGGTGTTCGGCACGCCAACCATTTCCGACGGCATGTCCATGGGCACCGAGGGGATGAAATATTCGCTGGTTTCGCGCGAGGTCATCGCCGACTGTATCGAGACTGCCGCCCAAGGCCAGTGGATGGACGGCGTAGTGGTCATCGGCGGTTGCGATAAAAACATGCCTGGCGGCATGATTGCCCTGGCGCGCACGAATGTGCCGGGCATCTATGTCTATGGTGGCACCATCAAGCCGGGCCACTACAAGGGCAACGATCTCACCATCGTCTCGGTCTTCGAAGCCGTTGGCGAATATACGATGGGTCGCATGCTCGAGGCCGATTTCAAGCAGATCGAAAAGTGTGCCATCCCCGGCTCGGGCTCCTGTGGTGGCATGTACACCGCCAACACCATGAGCTCCGCCTTTGAAGCCATCGGCATGAGCCTGCCTTATTCCAGCACCATGGCCAATGAAGATGACGAAAAGGTCGTCTCGGCCGCCGAGTCGGCGCGAGTGCTGGTCGACGCGGTCCGGCGCAACCTGCGCCCGCGCGACATCATCACGCGCGAATCCATCGAAAACGCCGTGTCGGTCATCATGGCCACGGGCGGGTCCACCAATGCGGTGCTGCACTTCCTGGCCATTGCCCACGCCGCCGACGTGCCGTGGACCATCGATGACTTCGAGCGTATCCGCAAGCGCGTGCCGGTGTTGTGCAACTTGAAGCCCTCCGGCAAGTACGTCGCAACGGATCTGCATCGCGCAGGCGGCATCCCCCAAGTCATGAAGCTGTTGCTCAATGCCGGACTGCTGCACGGGGACTGCATCACGATCACAGGCAAGACCATCGCGCAAACGCTCGCCGATGTGCCGGACGTGCCACGCGCCGATCAGGACGTCATCATGCCGCTGGATCGCGCGCTCTACCCGCAGGGGCATCTGGCTATCTTGAAGGGCAACTTGTCGCCGGAAGGCTGCGTGGCCAAGATCACCGGGCTGAAGAATCCCGTCATGACCGGTCCGGCGCGCGTCTTCGATTCCGAGGACGATGCGATGACGGCCATCATGGCGCAGCGCATCAAGGATGGCGATGTCGTGGTCATCCGCTACGAAGGCCCCAAAGGCGGGCCCGGCATGCGCGAAATGCTGGCACCCACTTCCGCGTTGGTCGGACAGGGCTTGGGCGAAACGGTCGGCCTGATCACCGATGGCCGATTTTCCGGCGGCACCTGGGGTATGGTCGTTGGCCATGTCGCGCCCGAAGCATTCGTGGGTGGGCCGATAGCCCTGATCCAGGAGGGCGATTCGGTTACCATCGATGCCCACAAGCTGCTGCTGCAGCTCAACATCAGCGACGAAGACCTGGCGGCTCGTCGCCAGGCCTGGGTCCAGCCCAAGCCGCGTTATACACGCGGTGTGCTTGCCAAGTTCGGCAAGCTCGCCAGCACCGCGAGCCGTGGGGCAGTTACCGATGCATTTGAAGATTAGTCTGTGGGCGGCCGTCGCCTGCGTGTTGAGCGCAGGCGCGGTCCAGGCGCAAACGACCGGCCTGGACTTGGCCAAGAGCAAGGCCTGTATGGCTTGCCATCAGGTAGAGGTCAAGCGCGTAGGTCCGCCGTTGACGAGTGTGGCGGAACGCTATGCGGGGCAGGGCGACGCCATGGTGGATTACCTGGCCGGCAAGATTCGCGGCGGTGGCCGCGGTGCCTGGGGTGCGGTTCCCATGCCTGCCCAAACCCATGTCAGCCAGGAAGACGCCCGTCTGCTGGCCGAATGGATATTGTCGCTGGCGCCGGCCAAGCAGTAGTCTTAATCTTGATGCCCCGACGTGAAACGCGGGAAGTGGGCCGCAAGGCGTGGCCCCTTATAAATGAGGAATTGCCATGACAGAACAACCATCCCCAGGCAATGAGGTTGCCGTCCTTGGCGGCGGCTGCTTCTGGTGCGTCGAAGCGGTCTTCGTCGATTTGCGCGGCGTGAAGAGCGTGTTGCCCGGCTACAGCGGCGGGCACGTCGACAACCCCAGCTACGAACAGGTGTGCGGCAAGGACACCGGCCATATCGAGGTCGCCCGAATCGAATTCGACCCCGCCGAACTGTCTTTCAGTGATTTGCTGCGTGTGTTCTTCGCCACGCATGACCCCACCACGCCGGGGCGCCAAGGCAACGACATCGGTCCACAGTATGAGTCGGCAATCTTTTGGCAGAACGAGTCTCAGCGTGAGCAAGCTGAATCGGTCATTGCCGAGGTCGAGGCACAACAGGTTTACGACGCGCCCATCGTCACCAAACTGCTGGCGCCCGCCAAATTCTGGCAAGCCGAGGATTACCACAGCAATTATTTTGCCCTGCACCCCGAGCAAGGCTACTGCCAGTTCGTGATCGCACCCAAGGTTGCCAAGTTCCGCAAGCAATTCCAGGATCGTCTCAAACGCTGACGTGCTTGGCTGCCCGTGTCGGTTTGAACGGGCGAAAAAAAACCTCACAATAAGGTGAGGCCTCAAGGCCAGTGCCGATGCTAGGGCATTTGGGCACTGGAGGGGGAAGCGCTTACTCGACGTTCTTCACCACGCCGCGGCGCATCTGGTCCAGTTCGATCGATTCGAACAGGGCCTTGAAGTTGCCTTCGCCAAAACCGTCGTTGCCCTTGCGTTGGATGATCTCGAAGAAGATCGGGCCGATCTGGTTCTCTGTGAAGATCTGCAGCAAAAGGCCGCCACCGGGTGCACCATCCAGCAGGATACGGTTTTTCTGCAGCCGCGCCACATCTTCACCGTGGTTGGGCAGGCGCCGGTCCAGCAGTTCGTAGTAGGTTTCCGGCGTATCCAGAAACACCACGCCCGACGCGCGCAGCGCTTCAATGGTGCTGTAGATATCATCCGTCGCCATGGCAATGTGTTGGATGCCTTCGCCGCGGTACAGGTCCAGATACTCCTGGATCTGCCCCTTCTCTTCGGTGCCTTCCTCATTGATCGGAATGCGGATATTGCCGCAAGGCGACGTCATCGCCTTCGACTTCACGCCCGTCACCTTGCCTTCGATATCGAAGTAGCGAACTTCACGGAAGTTGAACAGGCGTTCGTAAAATTCCGACCACTCGGCCATGCGGCCCTTGTGCACGTTGTGCGTCAAGTGGTCCACCAACGTCAAGCCAGCTCCGCGGTGGTTCAGGTCCGCCTGCGCATTGCCCGGATCCACGGGCACGAAGTCCACGTCATAGATGCTGATATCACCAATGCCGCCATGACCTTCCTTGCCAGTCCAGCGGTCAACCAAGTAGATCAGCGAGTCGCCGATGCCCTTGATGGCCGGAATGTTCAGTTCCATCGGACCGCTGTGCGAGTCGAATCCCCACGCGCCCAGTTCCAATGCGCGCTTATACGCGGCATTGGCATCTTGAACGCGGAAGCCAATTGCACAGATCGACGGTCCGTGCAGGCGCGCAAAGCGCTGGGCAAAGGAATCCGGCTCGGCATTGATCAGAAAATTTACGCCACCCTGGCGGTACAGCGTGACGTCCTTGTGGCGGTGCTTGGCGATGGCTTTGAAGCCCAGCAGTTCGAACACCTTGCGCAGCGCAGCGGGGTCCGGCGCGGCATATTCAATGAACTCGAACCCGGCGGTGCCCATCGGGTTGTCCCAGGGTTGGAAAGCGCTGCTCATAAGTCTGCTCCCTTGCATCGTTTTTCAGGACGACTTGTTATTCAAGTCTAGAAGACGATTGTAGGTAGGAACGACGAGCAGACAATTGCAAAGATGGCGTTGAAGTGCCGTGTTTGAGCAATAATATTGCCCTATGTGTAAATTAAGGGGCAAAAAATGTCTGATATAGAGCTGGATAGGACAGATCTAAGGATTTTGGCCGAATTGCAGCGCGATGGCCGCCTTAGCAACCAGGAACTGGCCGACCGTGTATCCCTGTCGCCCAGTCCGTGCTTGCGGCGTGTGCGCCGACTGGAAGAGAAGGGCTTTATCAAAAAGTACGTAGCCCTGATCAACGCTGAGAAAGTTGGGCTCGGTCTGCTTGCGTACGTCAACATCCGCCTGAACAAACATAGCGGCTCAAGTCACGCGCCGATGAGTGATTTCGCTCGTGACGTGCAGTTGTGGCCTGAGGTGGTCGAATGCTATGCCATGTCTGGCGACATGGATTACCTGCTGCGAATACAGGTGGCTGACCTGGCGCACTTTTCACGCTTCGCCATGGATACACTCATGCGCCACCCCGCCGTCGTGGACATGCGCTCTTTCTTTGCATTGCAGCAAATCAAGGAAACCACCGAGTTGAGGCTTTAGCGTGGACGGCCCCGCAATGTAAGCGGTCGCTCTATATAGAGCGTCGTCTACCTACTGTGTCGTGCCCGTATTGGCGGAGCCGCTGGGCCATCTATATAGAGAGTCAAGTTATCCGCAAAGGTGTGTCCCCATAAAAATTCATCTTTTTGCAAAAAGGGTGTCATCTGGAGCGCCTTGCCAAAATTTCCGTGCTATAGTCTCGCTCCTTCGCAGTTCAGGCAGTTTTTGAACCGCGAAGCTAAGCAAGCACAACAGGCCGTCCGGCAGGCAATCCGCAAGGAAACC
This sequence comes from Achromobacter spanius, assembly GCF_029637605.1. Classification (NCBI taxonomy): domain Bacteria; kingdom Pseudomonadati; phylum Pseudomonadota; class Betaproteobacteria; order Burkholderiales; family Alcaligenaceae; genus Achromobacter; species Achromobacter spanius. Next base: position 5,248,338 of record NZ_CP121261.1, read on the forward strand.
TACCCAGCCTGCCGCAAAGCAGCCAGCAAGTAGTTAAGTTAATAGCTACGCCGGGAGCCAAGCGGTTATTGCATGGATTGCGGCAAATCAGGCAAAAGCCAGTTGCGCAATCTGCAAAAATCGTGCTATAGTCTTGGGCTTGGCTGGTGATGGCGATTCAGGGTTTACCCGGATCAAGATTACAAGCCACCTGGTTCAGTAACCAGCCTCTGGATTCCAGAGCCAACGCGAAGCGCAAGCGAGCGGCGGGGTTGCAAGATAGGGTGCAAATTAGGCAAGAGCCGGTTGCATAATCTGCAAAAGTTGTGTTATAGTTTCAGGCTTGGTAGTTGCCGAAAACTCAGGTTAACCCGAACGGGTTCTGATGTTTCGATAGCTGCTAAGAGAGGGTGATCTGAAGAGGTTGCAAGCAAGAGGGCGGTGGCGCGAAAGCGAACGAAGCTGACTTGACAAGCGATAAAAACTTCTTCATAATCTCGCCTCTCTGCTGCTGAAAACAGCAAGCGACGCAAAGCGAAAGCCGCAGCGAAGCTGGTGGGTTCAGCGAGTGGCAAGAAGTTGGTAGTACAGAATTTAGCAGTACCGCTCTTTAACAATTAAACAACCGATAAGTGTGGGCGCTTGATGCGATGCACTGTGATTCAGGTCTGGGGTCAAACCTTGGCTTGCTTCACAAGCACAATGAAATCAAGTGCTCACTAGAAGTGAAGTACCTTAGACGTCAAGTTTAAGAACATACCTCACTTCCTTTGAGTAGCGACGTATGACCTGGTTCGGATTTATTCGGACCAAGAATACGAAACAAATACAGAGATTAAACTGAAGAGTTTGATCCTGGCTCAGATTGAACGCTAGCGGGATGCCTTACACATGCAAGTCGAACGGCAGCACGGACTTCGGTCTGGTGGCGAGTGGCGAACGGGTGAGTAATGTATCGGAACGTGCCTAGTAGCGGGGGATAACTACGCGAAAGCGTAGCTAATACCGCATACGCCCTACGGGGGAAAGCAGGGGATCGCAAGACCTTGCACTATTAGAGCGGCCGATATCGGATTAGCTAGTTGGTGGGGTAACGGCTCACCAAGGCGACGATCCGTAGCTGGTTTGAGAGGACGACCAGCCACACTGGGACTGAGACACGGCCCAGACTCCTACGGGAGGCAGCAGTGGGGAATTTTGGACAATGGGGGAAACCCTGATCCAGCCATCCCGCGTGTGCGATGAAGGCCTTCGGGTTGTAAAGCACTTTTGGCAGGAAAGAAACGTCATGGGCTAATACCCCGTGAAACTGACGGTACCTGCAGAATAAGCACCGGCTAACTACGTGCCAGCAGCCGCGGTAATACGTAGGGTGCAAGCGTTAATCGGAATTACTGGGCGTAAAGCGTGCGCAGGCGGTTCGGAAAGAAAGATGTGAAATCCCAGAGCTTAACTTTGGAACTGCATTTTTAACTACCGAGCTAGAGTGTGTCAGAGGGAGGTGGAATTCCGCGTGTAGCAGTGAAATGCGTAGATATGCGGAGGAACACCGATGGCGAAGGCAGCCTCCTGGGATAACACTGACGCTCATGCACGAAAGCGTGGGGAGCAAACAGGATTAGATACCCTGGTAGTCCACGCCCTAAACGATGTCAACTAGCTGTTGGGGCCTTCGGGCCTTGGTAGCGCAGCTAACGCGTGAAGTTGACCGCCTGGGGAGTACGGTCGCAAGATTAAAACTCAAAGGAATTGACGGGGACCCGCACAAGCGGTGGATGATGTGGATTAATTCGATGCAACGCGAAAAACCTTACCTACCCTTGACATGTCTGGAATTCCGAAGAGATTTGGAAGTGCTCGCAAGAGAACCGGAACACAGGTGCTGCATGGCTGTCGTCAGCTCGTGTCGTGAGATGTTGGGTTAAGTCCCGCAACGAGCGCAACCCTTGTCATTAGTTGCTACGAAAGGGCACTCTAATGAGACTGCCGGTGACAAACCGGAGGAAGGTGGGGATGACGTCAAGTCCTCATGGCCCTTATGGGTAGGGCTTCACACGTCATACAATGGTCGGGACAGAGGGTCGCCAACCCGCGAGGGGGAGCCAATCCCAGAAACCCGATCGTAGTCCGGATCGCAGTCTGCAACTCGACTGCGTGAAGTCGGAATCGCTAGTAATCGCGGATCAGCATGTCGCGGTGAATACGTTCCCGGGTCTTGTACACACCGCCCGTCACACCATGGGAGTGGGTTTTACCAGAAGTAGTTAGCCTAACCGTAAGGGGGGCGATTACCACGGTAGGATTCATGACTGGGGTGAAGTCGTAACAAGGTAGCCGTATCGGAAGGTGCGGCTGGATCACCTCCTTTCAGAGCTTAAGTGCTCGTGTTAAGCGTCCACTCTTATCGGTTGTTTTTTGTAGCTGGGGTCAATCGTTATTGGCCCGGCGTAGAAGTTAACGCATAGCGCTGCTTGCAGCGCTATGCGTTGGGTTTTACTCAACAGCTATATTCGTTCTTTAACAATCTGGAAGAAGCACAACGAAATGTACTTATTAAGTACTCGACGCAAGTCGAAGAAGATAAGTACGGGTTGTGATTGCATTATTTTGTTCCAAGTTCTCAAGACTGAGGTGAATAACCTCAGACTGCTTTGAAACTTATGAACGGCACAAACGCTAATACTCAGGTCCTATAGCCTACAGCGTTATAGGATCAAGCGACTAAGTGCATATGGTGGATGCCTTGGCGATCACAGGCGATGAAGGACGTAGTAGCCTGCGAAAAGCTACGGGGAGCTGGCAAACAAGCTTTGATCCGTAGATGTCCGAATGGGGAAACCCACTGCAGCAATGCAGTATCCCTAGCTGAATACATAGGCTAGTGGAAGCGAACCGGGTGAACTGAAACATCTCAGTAGCTCGAGGAAAAGAAATCAACCGAGATTCCGAAAGTAGTGGCGAGCGAAATCGGAAGAGCCTTTACGTTTTAGCACGCAAGATAGTCGAACGGAATGGAAAGTCCGGCCGTAGCAGGTGATAGCCCTGTAGATGAAATCTTGTGTGTGGAACTAAGCGTAAGACAAGTAGGGCGGGACACGTGAAATCCTGTTTGAAGATGGGGGGACCATCCTCCAAGGCTAAATACTCGTGATCGACCGATAGTGAACCAGTACCGTGAGGGAAAGGCGAAAAGAACCCCGGAAGGGGAGTGAAATAGATCCTGAAACCGTATGCATACAAACAGTAGGAGCCTCCTTGTGGGGTGACTGCGTACCTTTTGTATAATGGGTCAGCGACTTACATTCAGTGGCAAGGTTAACCGAATAGGGAAGCCGTAGCGAAAGCGAGTCCGAATAGGGCGATTCAGTCGCTGGGTGTAGACCCGAAACCAGATGATCTATCCATGGCCAGGTTGAAGGCACGGTAACACGTGCTGGAGGACCGAACCCACTAATGTTGAAAAATTAGGGGATGAGCTGTGGATAGGGGTGAAAGGCTAAACAAATCTGGAAATAGCTGGTTCTCTCCGAAAACTATTTAGGTAGTGCCTCAAGTATTACTGCGGGGGGTAGAGCACTGTTATAGCTAGGGGGTCATGGCGACTTACCAAACTATGGCAAACTCCGAATACCCGCAAGTACAGCTTGGGAGACAGAGCACCGGGTGCTAACGTCCGGACTCAAGAGGGAAACAACCCAGACCGCCAGCTAAGGTCCCGAATTATCGCTAAGTGGGAAACGAAGTGGGAAGGCATAGACAGTCAGGAGGTTGGCTTAGAAGCAGCCATCCTTTAAAGAAAGCGTAATAGCTCACTGATCGAGTCGTCCTGCGCGGAAGATGTAACGGGGCTAAGCGATAAACCGAAGCTGCGGGTGTGCACTTTTAGTGCACGCGGTAGGAGAGCGTTCTGTAAGCCTGCGAAGGTGGCTTGTAAAGGCTGCTGGAGGTATCAGAAGTGCGAATGCTGACATGAGTAGCGATAAAGGGGGTGAAAAGCCCCCTCGCCGTAAGTCCAAGGTTTCCTGCGCAACGTTCATCGGCGCAGGGTGAGTCGGCCCCTAAGGCGAGGCAGAGATGCGTAGCTGATGGGAAACTGGTTAATATTCCAGTACCGTCGTACAGTGCGATGGGGGGACGGATCGCGGAAGATCATCAGGGTGTTGGATGTCCCTGTTGCTGTATCGAAGATGGCGCTTAGGCAAATCCGGGCGCGTAAATCAAGGGTATGGCACGAGCGAGCATTGCTTGCGAAGTGATTGGAAGTGGTTCCAAGAAAAGCCTCTAAGCTTCAGCTGTACGAGACCGTACCGCAAACCGACACAGGTGGACGGGATGAATATTCCAAGGCGCTTGAGAGAACTCAGGAGAAGGAACTCGGCAAATTGATACCGTAACTTCGGGAGAAGGTATACCCCGGTAGTGTGAAGCGCCTGCGCGCTTAGCATGATGGGGTCGCAGAGAATCGGTGGCTGCGACTGTTTATTAAAAACACAGCACTCTGCAAAGACGAAAGTCGACGTATAGGGTGTGACGCCTGCCCGGTGCCGGAAGGTTAAGTGATGGGGTGCAAGCTCTTGATCGAAGCCCCGGTAAACGGCGGCCGTAACTATAACGGTCCTAAGGTAGCGAAATTCCTTGTCGGGTAAGTTCCGACCTGCACGAATGGCGTAACGATGGCCACACTGTCTCCTCCTGAGACTCAGCGAAGTTGAAGTGTTTGTGATGATGCAATCTACCCGCGGCTAGACGGAAAGACCCCATGAACCTTTACTGTAGCTTTGCATTGATCTGTGAACCGGCCTGTGTAGGATAGGTGGGAGGCTTTGAAGCGTGGTCGCTAGATCGCGTGGAGCCATCCTTGAAATACCACCCTGGTTTGTTTGCGGTTCTAACCTTGGTCCGTTATCCGGATCGGGGACAGTGCATGGTGGGCAGTTTGACTGGGGCGGTCTCCTCCCAAAGTGTAACGGAGGAGTTCGAAGGTACGCTAGGTACGGTCGGAAATCGTGCTGATAGTGCAATGGCATAAGCGTGCTTGACTGTGAGACTGACAAGTCGAACAGGTGCGAAAGCAGGACATAGTGATCCGGTGGTTCTGAATGGAAGGGCCATCGCTCAACGGATAAAAGGTACTCTGGGGATAACAGGCTGATACCGCCCAAGAGTTCATATCGACGGCGGTGTTTGGCACCTCGATGTCGGCTCATCTCATCCTGGGGCTGTAGCCGGTCCCAAGGGTATGGCTGTTCGCCATTTAAAGAGGTACGTGAGCTGGGTTTAAAACGTCGTGAGACAGTTTGGTCCCTATCTGCCGTGGGCGTTGGATACTTGACGGAGCCTGCTCCTAGTACGAGAGGACCGGAGTGGACGTACCTCTGGTGTACCGGTTGTCATGCCAATGGCATTGCCGGGTAGCTAAGTACGGAAGAGATAACCGCTGAAGGCATCTAAGCGGGAAACTCGTCTGAAGATTAGGTATCCCGGGGACTTGATCCCCCTAAAGAGTCGTTCGAGACCAGGACGTTGATAGGTCGGGTGTGGAAGCGCAGTAATGCGTTAAGCTAACCGATACTAATTGCTCGTGAGGCTTGATCCTATAACACTGATGGTTATGACCTGGTGGTATAGCGTTCCAAGTGTCGTTCAATACAAAATCTGGCTGCACCGTCGGCAGCCAGCCAACACCAATTACATCCCCCCTGTGCGTGATCATCGAGCTAGTCTCTGGTCACCCACACGTTGTGTTTCTTCCAAGATTGGAGCCGTTGCGTTAACCCGCAGCTGCTCAACCCGTTACGCCTGACGACCATAGCAAGGTGGTACCACTCCTTCCCATCCCGAACAGGACAGTGAAACGCCTTCGCGCCGATGATAGTGGACGGACGTCTGTGAAAGTAGGTCATCGTCAGGCTTTTATTGCGCAAAACCCCACAGGTGATCCTGTGGGGTTTTGTTTTATATATAAGTGAGAACCTATACTTCTCGCCGCTGTAAGACGAAGAAATTCAGAAAGCAGCAGCGTTGCAAGACAGTGCAAATGAGCCAAGGGCCGGTTGCACAAGCTGCAAAAATGATGTTATAGTTGAAGGCTTGGCTGCTACCGAAAGTTCAGGGTCACCCCGATATTTCGATAGCCGCTAAAAAGGGAGCCCAGTAGAAATACGGGTGAGTGAGGTCTGAAGAAAGTTTGTAAGTCAGGCAGCGCAGTACTTGAGTCGCGGTAAGCGAAGCAAATGCGACACTGGTTTGACAAGCGATAAAAACTTCTTCATAATCTCGCCTCTCTGCTGCTGAAAACAGCAAGCGACGCAAGGCGAAAGCCGCAGCGAAGCTGGTGGGTTCAGCGAGTGGCAAGAAGTTGGTAGTACAGAATTTAGCAGTACCGCTCTTTAACAATTAAACAACCGATAAGTGTGGGCGCTTGATGCGATGCACTGTGATTCAGGTCTGGGGTCAAACCTTGGCTTGCTTCACAAGCACAATGAAATCAAGTGCTCACTAGAAGTGAAGTACCTTAGACGTCAAGTTTAAGAACATACCTCACTTCCTTTGAGTAGCGACGTATGACCTGGTTCGGATTTATTCGGACCAAGAATACGAAACAAATACAGAGATTAAACTGAAGAGTTTGATCCTGGCTCAGATTGAACGCTAGCGGGATGCCTTACACATGCAAGTCGAACGGCAGCACGGACTTCGGTCTGGTGGCGAGTGGCGAACGGGTGAGTAATGTATCGGAACGTGCCTAGTAGCGGGGGATAACTACGCGAAAGCGTAGCTAATACCGCATACGCCCTACGGGGGAAAGCAGGGGATCGCAAGACCTTGCACTATTAGAGCGGCCGATATCGGATTAGCTAGTTGGTGGGGTAACGGCTCACCAAGGCGACGATCCGTAGCTGGTTTGAGAGGACGACCAGCCACACTGGGACTGAGACACGGCCCAGACTCCTACGGGAGGCAGCAGTGGGGAATTTTGGACAATGGGGGAAACCCTGATCCAGCCATCCCGCGTGTGCGATGAAGGCCTTCGGGTTGTAAAGCACTTTTGGCAGGAAAGAAACGTCATGGGCTAATACCCCGTGAAACTGACGGTACCTGCAGAATAAGCACCGGCTAACTACGTGCCAGCAGCCGCGGTAATACGTAGGGTGCAAGCGTTAATCGGAATTACTGGGCGTAAAGCGTGCGCAGGCGGTTCGGAAAGAAAGATGTGAAATCCCAGAGCTTAACTTTGGAACTGCATTTTTAACTACCGAGCTAGAGTGTGTCAGAGGGAGGTGGAATTCCGCGTGTAGCAGTGAAATGCGTAGATATGCGGAGGAACACCGATGGCGAAGGCAGCCTCCTGGGATAACACTGACGCTCATGCACGAAAGCGTGGGGAGCAAACAGGATTAGATACCCTGGTAGTCCACGCCCTAAACGATGTCAACTAGCTGTTGGGGCCTTCGGGCCTTGGTAGCGCAGCTAACGCGTGAAGTTGACCGCCTGGGGAGTACGGTCGCAAGATTAAAACTCAAAGGAATTGACGGGGACCCGCACAAGCGGTGGATGATGTGGATTAATTCGATGCAACGCGAAAAACCTTACCTACCCTTGACATGTCTGGAATTCCGAAGAGATTTGGAAGTGCTCGCAAGAGAACTGGAACACAGGTGCTGCATGGCTGTCGTCAGCTCGTGTCGTGAGATGTTGGGTTAAGTCCCGCAACGAGCGCAACCCTTGTCATTAGTTGCTACGAAAGGGCACTCTAATGAGACTGCCGGTGACAAACCGGAGGAAGGTGGGGATGACGTCAAGTCCTCATGGCCCTTATGGGTAGGGCTTCACACGTCATACAATGGTCGGGACAGAGGGTCGCCAACCCGCGAGGGGGAGCCAATCCCAGAAACCCGATCGTAGTCCGGATCGCAGTCTGCAACTCGACTGCGTGAAGTCGGAATCGCTAGTAATCGCGGATCAGCATGTCGCGGTGAATACGTTCCCGGGTCTTGTACACACCGCCCGTCACACCATGGGAGTGGGTTTTACCAGAAGTAGTTAGCCTAACCGTAAGGGGGGCGATTACCACGGTAGGATTCATGACTGGGGTGAAGTCGTAACAAGGTAGCCGTATCGGAAGGTGCGGCTGGATCACCTCCTTTCAGAGCTTAAGTGCTCGTGTTAAGCGTCCACTCTTATCGGTTGTTTGATATAGCTGGGATCAGTTGTAGGCTTGGGTCGAGGGAATCTTCCCTGGGTCTTCAGCTACCTGACTGCTGATCCGAGAAGGTTTTGGGTCTGTAGCTCAGTTGGTTAGAGCACCGTCTTGATAAGGCGGGGGTCGTTGGTTCGAATCCAACCAGACCCACCAAGTATTCTGCGATGCAGGATATGGGGGTGTAGCTCAGCTGGGAGAGCGCCTGCTTTGCAAGCAGGATGTCATCGGTTCGATCCCGTTCACCTCCACCATTGATTCTCATAATCGCCCTGGTGGTGATGTAGAGGCTAACTCATAGCGCTGTTGTCAGTGTTATGAGTTGGGTTTTACTCAACAGCTATATTCGTTCTTTAACAATCTGGAAGAAGCACAACGAAATGTACTTATTAAGTACTCGACGCAAGTCGAAGAAGATAAGTACGGGTTGTGATTGCATTATTTTGTTCCAAGTTCTCAAGACTGGGGTGAATAACCTCAGACTGCTTTGAAACTTATGAACGGCACAAACGCTAATACTCAGGTCCTATAGCCTACAGCGTTATAGGATCAAGCGACTAAGTGCATATGGTGGATGCCTTGGCGATCACAGGCGATGAAGGACGTAGTAGCCTGCGAAAAGCTACGGGGAGCTGGCAAACAAGCTTTGATCCGTAGATGTCCGAATGGGGAAACCCACTGCAGCAATGCAGTATCCCTAGCTGAATACATAGGCTAGTGGAAGCGAACCGGGTGAACTGAAACATCTCAGTAGCTCGAGGAAAAGAAATCAACCGAGATTCCGAAAGTAGTGGCGAGCGAAATCGGAAGAGCCTTTACGTTTTAGCGCGCAAGATAGTCGAACGGAATGGAAAGTCCGGCCGTAGCAGGTGATAGCCCTGTAGATGAAATCTTGTGTGTGGAACTAAGCGTAAGACAAGTAGGGCGGGACACGTGAAATCCTGTTTGAAGATGGGGGGACCATCCTCCAAGGCTAAATACTCGTGATCGACCGATAGTGAACCAGTACCGTGAGGGAAAGGCGAAAAGAACCCCGGAAGGGGAGTGAAATAGATCCTGAAACCGTATGCATACAAACAGTAGGAGCCTCCTTGTGGGGTGACTGCGTACCTTTTGTATAATGGGTCAGCGACTTACATTCAGTGGCAAGGTTAACCGAATAGGGAAGCCGTAGCGAAAGCGAGTCCGAATAGGGCGATTCAGTCGCTGGGTGTAGACCCGAAACCAGATGATCTATCCATGGCCAGGTTGAAGGCACGGTAACACGTGCTGGAGGACCGAACCCACTAATGTTGAAAAATTAGGGGATGAGCTGTGGATAGGGGTGAAAGGCTAAACAAATCTGGAAATAGCTGGTTCTCTCCGAAAACTATTTAGGTAGTGCCTCAAGTATTACTGCGGGGGGTAGAGCACTGTTATAGCTAGGGGGTCATGGCGACTTACCAAACTATGGCAAACTCCGAATACCCGCAAGTACAGCTTGGGAGACAGAGCACCGGGTGCTAACGTCCGGACTCAAGAGGGAAACAACCCAGACCGCCAGCTAAGGTCCCGAATTATCGCTAAGTGGGAAACGAAGTGGGAAGGCATAGACAGTCAGGAGGTTGGCTTAGAAGCAGCCATCCTTTAAAGAAAGCGTAATAGCTCACTGATCGAGTCGTCCTGCGCGGAAGATGTAACGGGGCTAAGCGATAAACCGAAGCTGCGGGTGTGCACTTTTAGTGCACGCGGTAGGAGAGCGTTCTGTAAGCCTGCGAAGGTGGCTTGTAAAGGCTGCTGGAGGTATCAGAAGTGCGAATGCTGACATGAGTAGCGATAAAGGGGGTGAAAAGCCCCCTCGCCGTAAGTCCAAGGTTTCCTGCGCAACGTTCATCGGCGCAGGGTGAGTCGGCCCCTAAGGCGAGGCAGAGATGCGTAGCTGATGGGAAACTGGTTAATATTCCAGTACCGTCGTACAGTGCGATGGGGGGACGGATCGCGGAAGATCATCAGGGTGTTGGATGTCCCTGTTGCTGTATCGAAGATGGCGCTTAGGCAAATCCGGGCGCGTAAATCAAGGGTATGGCACGAGCGAGCATTGCTTGCGAAGTGATTGGAAGTGGTTCCAAGAAAAGCCTCTAAGCTTCAGCTGTGCGAGACCGTACCGCAAACCGACACAGGTGGACGGGATGAATATTCCAAGGCGCTTGAGAGAACTCAGGAGAAGGAACTCGGCAAATTGATACCGTAACTTCGGGAGAAGGTATACCCCGGTAGTGTGAAGCGCCTGCGCGCTTAGCATGATGGGGTCGCAGAGAATCGGTGGCTGCGACTGTTTATTAAAAACACAGCACTCTGCAAAGACGAAAGTCGACGTATAGGGTGTGACGCCTGCCCGGTGCCGGAAGGTTAAGTGATGGGGTGCAAGCTCTTGATCGAAGCCCCGGTAAACGGCGGCCGTAACTATAACGGTCCTAAGGTAGCGAAATTCCTTGTCGGGTAAGTTCCGACCTGCACGAATGGCGTAACGATGGCCACACTGTCTCCTCCTGAGACTCAGCGAAGTTGAAGTGTTTGTGATGATGCAATCTACCCGCGGCTAGACGGAAAGACCCCATGAACCTTTACTGTAGCTTTGCATTGATCTGTGAACCGGCCTGTGTAGGATAGGTGGGAGGCTTTGAAGCGTGGTCGCTAGATCACGTGGAGCCATCCTTGAAATACCACCCTGGTTTGTTTGCGGTTCTAACCTTGGTCCGTTATCCGGATCGGGGACAGTGCATGGTGGGCAGTTTGACTGGGGCGGTCTCCTCCCAAAGTGTAACGGAGGAGTTCGAAGGTACGCTAGGTACGGTCGGAAATCGTGCTGATAGTGCAATGGCATAAGCGTGCTTGACTGTGAGACTGACAAGTCGAACAGGTGCGAAAGCAGGACATAGTGATCCGGTGGTTCTGAATGGAAGGGCCATCGCTCAACGGATAAAAGGTACTCTGGGGATAACAGGCTGATACCGCCCAAGAGTTCATATCGACGGCGGTGTTTGGCACCTCGATGTCGGCTCATCTCATCCTGGGGCTGTAGCCGGTCCCAAGGGTATGGCTGTTCGCCATTTAAAGAGGTACGTGAGCTGGGTTTAAAACGTCGTGAGACAGTTTGGTCCCTATCTGCCGTGGGCGTTGGATACTTGACGGAGCCTGCTCCTAGTACGAGAGGACCGGAGTGGACGTACCTCTGGTGTACCGGTTGTCATGCCAATGGCATTGCCGGGTAGCTAAGTACGGAAGAGATAACCGCTGAAGGCATCTAAGCGGGAAACTCGTCTGAAGATTAGGTATCCCGGGGACTTGATCCCCCTAAAGAGTCGTTCGAGACCAGGACGTTGATAGGTCGGGTGTGGAAGCGCAGTAATGCGTTAAGCTAACCGATACTAATTGCTCGTGAGGCTTGATCCTATAACACTGATGGTTATGACCTGGTGATATAGCGTTCCAAGTGTCGTTCAATACAAAATCTGGCTGCACCGTCAGCAGCCAGCCAACACCAATTACATCCCCCCTGTGCGTGATCATCGAGCTAGTCTCTGGTCACCCACACGTTGTGTTTCTTCCAAGATTGGAGCCGTTGCGTTAACCCGCAGCTGCTCAACCCGTTACGCCTGACGACCATAGCAAGGTGGTACCACTCCTTCCCATCCCGAACAGGACAGTGAAACGCCTTCGCGCCGATGATAGTGGACGGACGTCTGTGAAAGTAGGTCATCGTCAGGCTTTTATTGCGCAAAACCCCACAGGTGATCCTGTGGGGTTTTGTTTTATATATAAGTGAGAACACACGCGCGTGTGATTGTCGGTGATAGCCGAAATCACGGATGTGGTTTTGTTCTGTAGTACCAGGCAGTACCCAAGATTCGAGGGGTTGACGCTTCGGTCAACCGTTCAAGCAGTTACGCTTAACGACCATAGCAAGGTGGTACCACTCCTTCCCATCCCGAACAGGACAGTGAAACGCCTTCGCGCCGATGATAGTGGACGGACGTCTGTGAAAGTAGGTCATCGTTAAGCTCTTATTTCGCAAAGCCCCGCCGGTTCCCGGCGGGGCTTTGTCTTTGGCGAAGCAGGCATGTTGTGGCTGGCAAAACTCATATGCAACGCCTCGTCAATCAGGCTGCGACCCGCGCCAATGCTGATTGTGCCGAAATAACAACGCCCGTAGATGGGCGGGTTTTGTGCGGTAAGATTGATCGAGTCAATTCGTTGGAGCGTTATCGTGAGTGATCCCCAGACCCCCTTGCCTGGTACGACTTTAGACCTGCGCACGCTGACCCATGTGGCTTACGGTTTATTCGCCTTGGGCTTTTTGACGAGTGGAATTCTGGGCATTGCGACGTTGGCGGCTGTGGTGCTGATGTATGTGAAACGTTCAGACGCTGCCGGTACGGTTTACGCAGCTCACTTCGACTGGATGCTGCGCACGTTCTGGTGGGCAATGTTGTGGTTGGCCATCAGCGGAATTGCCATCTATATCTTCATTGGTTGGATCAGCCTGATCGCGACCATAGTCTGGGTGCTGTATCGTCTGATCAAGGGTTGGCTGGCATTGCTGGATGGCGGCGCACCGACCACGTATGCTTGACGAGTAGAGACCGCTCTTTGAGCGCATGGAAAGCCGGCAGAGATGCCGGCTTTTTCACGTGTACTGGCAAAGGTTGTTCGCGATCGAGAGGGCCGCCTTGGCATGATCTCTTGCCAGGCAATGAATGGGATCTGCATGCAGCGTAAACATCGCGTGGCGGTGCCCCGCATGAGCTTGAATAGACCTCTGCAGCGGGTGAGAGCGTGCGAAGGCATGCCGAGCCGCGGCACGAGAGCCGGCAGATTTTTCGCGAGACCTGGGGGAAGTGTGGCGCCTTCAGGAGATCGGGACGATCAGGGCGACAGCAAGACGGTGCTTTGCCGCGTCCACAAGATGTGGACTGGGGTGTGGTGCGCCGAGGATGGCGCATGCATGACGGTAATGAGCTAGCCCGGCAAAAGCCAGGGCATCGCGACAATCCAAGAGGCAGGGACGTACGGGGTACGCCCTTTGCCTGCTTACTTCAGATGTGCGTTGACCAACTTGGTCAGTTCGAACATCGTGACCTGATCCTTGCCAAAGATCGGACGCAGCTTGGCATCGGCGTTGATGTTGCGCTTGTTGCTGGCATCTTGCAGGTTGTGCTTCTTGATGTATTCCCAGATCTTCTTGGTGACCTCGGTACGCGGCACGGCTTCCGAGCCGATGACAGCGGCCAATTCGGCGCTGGGGGTCAGGGGCTTCATGAATGCAGCGTTCGGCTTGCGCGCGGTCGCGGGTTTGGAGGTTGTGGCCATAATGCGGCGCTCCTTCTCTGGCTGTTGGAAAAATTGTCCTGCGGCCGGAGCATAACGTGTCTCTCTGGTAAAGACAAAGGCATTTATCCTCTGTAGCAACTAAAATGCGCAGACCGTCCCCTCTATCACGCCATTCTGTAACGTCCTATGTACGCACGATCTGCTTTGGAATCAATTCGGCTTTTTCATGACGAATTGACGGCGCTGCGGCGCGATTTGCACGCTCACCCCGAGCTCGGCTTTGAAGAAGTCCGTACGTCCGGCATCGTGGCGGGCGCGCTGGAGGCGTTGGGGATCGAAGTGCATCGGGGCATCGGCAAGACCGGTGTCGTGGGCGTGATACGCGGTCGGCGCTGCGATAGCGGGCGCATGATCGGCCTGCGCGCCGACATGGATGCCTTGCCCATGACGGAAGACAATGACTTTGGTCATAAGTCGACCAAGCCTGGCTTGATGCACGGATGTGGGCACGATGGCCATACCGCGGTGCTGATCGGGGCAGCCAAGTACCTGGCGCAAACACGCAATTTTGATGGCACTGCCGTCCTGATTTTTCAGCCTGCGGAAGAAGGGCGCGGCGGAGCGCGCGCGATGTTGGAGGATGGTCTTTTCGACACGTTTCCGTGTGATGCGATCTATGCCCTGCACAATTGGCCCGGCCTGCGGCCTGGCACCATCGGCATCAATCCGGGGCCGATGATGGCGGCTGCCGATCGCTTTGAAATCCAGATCACCGGACGTGGCGGCCACGGCGCGCATCCGTACCAAACGATTGACCCGGTGACCATTGCCGGGCAGATCATCACCGCATTGCAGACCATCGTGTCGCGCAACGTGAACCCGCTGGATTCGGCGGTGGTTTCGATCGGGTCGATGCAGGCAGGACACCCGGGTGCAATGAGCGTGATCCCGCGCGAGGCCAAGCTGGTGGGCACCGTGCGCACGTTCCGTAAATCGGTGCAAGAGATGGTCGAGACGCGCATGCGCGAACTGGTCACCGCCATCGCCGGCGCGTTCGGTGGTACCGCTGAATTGATCTATGAACGCATCTATCCCGCTACCCTCAACACGCCGCAACACGCTAACCTTGTGGCCGATATCGCCACCGAAATGATCGGCAAGGAAAACGTGGTGCGTGACCTGGTGCCCTCGATGGGCTCCGAAGATTTCTCATTCATGTTGCAGAGCAAGCCTGGCGCGTATTTCCGTCTGGGCCAAGGCGGCGCCGAGTCGGGCTGCGTGCTGCACAATTCCCATTTTGATTTCAACGATGCGGTCATTCCTCTGGGCAGCGCGATGTTTTGCGCGCTGGCAGAACGGGGTATGCCGCTGGCAGATTAAGAAGCCCTTTCCATGTCTACTCAAAGCACGACTCAGCTCACGATTACCCGCCCGGATGATTGGCACCTGCATTTGCGCGATGGCGCGGCGCTGGAAGCGGTGGTGGCGGATACCGCCCGCCAATTCGCGCGCGCCATCATCATGCCGAACCTGAAGCCGCCGGTGACCACGACCGAGCAGGCATTGGCGTACCGTGATCGCATCCTGCAAGCTTTGCGCAAGGCGGGCGGAAATGCCGATGCCTTCACGCCGTTGATGACGCTTTACCTGACCGACAACACGTCTGCCGAAGAGATCCGCACTGCGCATGCGTCCGGCCAGGTCTACGCGGTAAAACTCTATCCCGCAGGCGCCACGACCAACTCAGATGCTGGCGTCACGGACTTGCTGGGCAAGTGCACCAAGGCGCTGGAAGCCTTGGAGAAGTGCGGGATGCCGCTGCTGGTGCACGGCGAAGTCACCGATCCGGCGATTGACGTGTTCGACCGCGAGGCCATTTTCGTGGAGCGCGTCATGAAGCCTTTGCGCCGCGCGTTTCCTGCCTTGAAGGTGGTGTTCGAACACATCACGACGAAAGAAGGCGCGGAATACGTGCGCGACGCCGAAGGGCCGACCGCTGCGACGATCACGCCGCAGCACATGCTGTACAACCGCAACGCGATTTTCCAGGGCGGGGTGCGTCCGCATTGGTACTGTCTGCCGATCCTGAAGCGCGAGACGCATCGATTGGCCTTGGTTGAGGCGGCTACTAGCGGTAGCCCGCGTTTTTTCCTGGGCACCGACAGCGCGCCCCATGCGCGTGGTCTGAAAGAGCATGCCTGCGGTTGCGCGGGGTGCTACACGGCACTGCACGCAATGGAGCTGTACGCGACTGCCTTTGACGCTGTTGGCAAACTGGACAAGCTGGAAGGCTTTGCGAGCTTCCATGGTCCTGACTTCTACGGCTTGCCGCGCAACACCGGCACGCTGACGCTTGTCCGCGAGACCTATCAGGTGCCCGAAGAACTGGCCTTCGGCAATACGACGCTGGTGCCGCTCGCCGCAGGCGAAGCGCTGGCATGGCGGGCGCACGCTTGAGCCGCTAGACGCGCGGTCTGACGGCGGGACCGCCAAGGCAAACGGGGTGGACGGCATCATGCCGTCCACCCCGTTTCTTTTACCGTGCCGTCTTTGTCGGTTTGCCTATATATATAGTGGTGCGGGTTAGAGCGTGCCGTCGCGGCGCGCTTCCAGCAGTTCCCAGCGGGCGAACTTCTCTTCTAGTTCGCTTTCCAGTTTGGCGAGTTCGCCGTTGATGCGATCCACTTCTGCTGGCGCTTCGCGGTAGAGGCTGCCGTCCGCCAACTTGCCGGCTAGCTCGACCTGCTTCGCTTCGAGCGCGGCGATGGCATCGGGAAGGCCTTCAAGTTCTCGCAAGTCCCACGCGTTGATCTTGCTGGCTTTGGCCGGCTTGGCGCGGGCAACTTTGGCGCGGGCTGCGCTTTCGTCCAAAGGTTTGGACGCGGCTTCTTCGTCGGAAGGCGGGGCGGCGGGAGCCGGACGCTGGGCGACCCATTCGTCATAGCCGCCGACATAATCGCGCCAGCGGCCGTCACCTTCATACGCGATTGTTTGCGTGACGACGTTGTTCAGGAATGCGCGGTCATGGCTGACAAGTAGTACGGTGCCAGCGTATTCCTGCAGCAGCTCTTCCAGCAGTTCCAACGTTTCGATGTCGAGGTCGTTGGTGGGTTCGTCCAGCACCAGCACGTTTGCCGGGCGGGCGAACAGGCGGGCCAGCAGCAGGCGCGCGCGTTCGCCGCCAGACAAGCTGCGCACGGGCGAGCCGGCTCGGGCGGGCGAGAACAGGAAGTCGCCCAGGTAGGTCATGACGTGCTTGCGCGTGCCGCCGATTTCAACCCATTCGCTTCCCGGGCTGATGATGTCCACCAGCGAGGCGTCCTCATCCAGCTGCGCGCGCATCTGATCAAAATAAGCGACCGCCACGTTGGTGCCCAGGCGGGTCGTGCCGGTGTCGGGCTGCATCTCACCCAAGATGAGCTTGAGCAAGGTGGTCTTGCCCGCGCCGTTGGGGCCGACGATGCCGATGCGGTCGCCTCGCAGGATGGTCGTGGAGTAGTCGTCCACCACGATCTTGTCGCCAAACGTCTTGCCCACGTGTTCAAGCTCGGCTACCAGCTTGCCCGAGCGTTGACCTTCGGCCAGCGCCAAAGAGACGTCGCCGATGCGCTCGCGGCGTTCGGCGCGCTGGACCCGCAAGCTTTCCAGACGGCGTACTCGGCCTTCGTTACGGGTGCGGCGCGCCTCGACGCCCTTGCGTATCCATACCTCTTCTTGCGCCAGCAGCTTGTCGAAGCGGGCCTGTTCCAGGCGTTCCGATTCCAGCCATTGGGCTTTGCGTTCTTGCCATTGAGAAAAGTTGCCCGGGAAACTCAACAGGCGGCCGCGGTCGAGTTCAACGATTCGAGTGGTGACTGCGTCCAGGAATCGCCGGTCGTGGGTGATGATGACTGCCGCGCCGCGCCAACTGCGCAGCATGTCTTCCAGCCAGGCAATGCCTTCGAAGTCGAGATGGTTGGTGGGTTCGTCCAGCAGCAGCAGATCGGGCTGCTCAACCAGCGCACGCGCCAGTGCCACGCGCTTGCGCGTGCCACCCGAAAGCCCCGCGATTTGCACGTCGGCCGGCAGGCCCAGCTTTTCCAGCATCGCTCGCACGCGCGACGGGCGCTGCCAATCCTCGTGGTCGCCTTCCACGTTGCAGACTACGTCGAACACCGTGGCGTTTTCATCCAGTTCAGGTTCCTGTTCGACCGTAGCCACGCGCAGCCCAGAGCTGCGGGCAATGTCGCCATCGTCGGGGACGGTGCGGCCGTCTAGCAGCCTCAGCAGCGACGACTTGCCGGCGCCGTTGCGGCCGATGAGGCCAATGCGCTCGCCGGCCTGGATGGCGAAGTCGGCGTGATCCAGCAGCGGGTGGTGCCCATAGGCGAGCTGGATGTCGGTAAGAGTGATGAGGGTAGCGAGGGCCATGTAGTCTGTCTTTTCTGCGGCGTACAAGTGGATCAGGGCGTATTGTCGCAGGAACGTCGGTGGCTCGTTGGGCGGACCCAAGGGGATCTTGGGGACAGTGCCGCGACCTGTAATAGAATACGAACCGCAAGGCGGGTCGGGCGATCGCGGTGGATGCGAATCCATCGAGGAAGGTCCGGACTCCATAGGGCAGGGTAACGGCTAACGGCCGTCCGGCCGCGTCCTCGGGCGCGGTTGAGGAATAGGGCCACAGAGACGAGACTGGGAAGCGGGCGCGCATTGCGCGCACCGATACGGCCATCTCCGTATCGCGCGGTTCGGCAACGAACTACGGCGTCGCAGGGTGAAACGCGGCAACCTCTACCCGGAGCAACATCAAATAGGCATGCGTGCGGCCCTCGGGCCGCGAAGGGCGGCTCCGTCCAAGCATGCGGGTAGGTGGCTAGAGCGGCTCAGCAATGATCCGCGCAGAGGAATGATCGTCCGTCAGGGAAACCTGGTGTACAGAATCCGGCCTATAGATCCGTCTTGCATCGAATTTCTCATCCACGCGCGGACCGGGCATCGAACCGGGGCCGTGCGGCATGCTTCCACCATTTTTTAAGGTGGCCGCCGGGCGCGCTCGCTGGGAAGCCTTGTCAGCCGGGGCGGAGGGCGCACAGTAAAACAATGCAAAGGCATCGTTAGGCGCTACTTCTTACGAAGGACTTTTAGAGTGTGCCGCAACCTCCTGATATATCAGGAGGTTTTTCTTTTTGCGGTTTTACATATTGGCCTAAGTCCTTGTTGTGATTGAAAAAATTGCAACCACGCGCTTGACCGCCCCATTGCCATACCGTAGAGTGGGAAATAGTAGGAAATTGTGCAATTAAGTGGGGTAAAAGTGGTGTTTCAGGGAAGCAGCGCACTCACGCTGGATGCGAAGGGGCGGATCTCGATTCCGACCCGGCATCGTGACGCGCTGATGTCGCAGGCCGATGGCCGGCTGACCCTGACCCGCCACCCTGACGGCTGCTTGCTGGTGTACCCGCGGCCGGAGTGGGAAAAGAAGCGCGAGCAGATTGCCGCCTTTCCCATGACGGCTCGTGCGTTGCAGCGGCTGTTGCTGGGCAACGCTCAGGACGTGGAACTGGATGGCTCCGGCCGGGTCCTGATC
The DNA here is from genome assembly GCF_029637605.1 of Achromobacter spanius. Taxonomy (NCBI): domain Bacteria; kingdom Pseudomonadati; phylum Pseudomonadota; class Betaproteobacteria; order Burkholderiales; family Alcaligenaceae; genus Achromobacter; species Achromobacter spanius. Next base: position 5,267,393 of record NZ_CP121261.1, read on the forward strand.
GCTCCTGAACTGCGCAACGCTTCCGGTATGACGCGCGATGTGATGCTGCTCGGTCTGGGCGCGCACTTCGAGCTGTGGGACGCCGCTACTCTGGCCAGCCGCGAGGCGGAAGATTTGGCCAAGGGTATGCCGGATGTGTTGAACCAGTTTTCGTTCTGAAAAATTTTATGGAATTCGAACATCGGCCCGTTCTGCTGGAGCCGACGGTGGACGCACTATTGCTGCCTGACTTTGGTGGCAAAGGTGCGGCACGGTCGCCCTCCCAGACCGAGCCGGATACGGCTACGCGGGCGGAACGCGGTGTGTTTGTCGACGGCACCTTCGGTCGCGGCGGGCATAGCCGCGAACTGCTAGGACGCTTGGGCAAGTCTGCTCGGCTGGTCGTGTTCGACAAGGACCCCGAGGCGATCGCGGTAGCCAATGCGTTGGCGGCGGCGGACCCGCGGGTCACGGTAGTACATGGTGGCTTTGCCACCATGGCGGAAGAATTGCAGCAGCTTGGCATCGACAAGGTCGATGGCGTGATGCTGGATCTGGGCGTTTCGTCGCCTCAGATCGACGACGCCGAGCGCGGCTTTTCGTTCATGCGAGACGGCCCGCTCGATATGCGGATGGACACCACTCGTGGTCCCACGGTGGCGGATTGGCTGGCGCAAGCCAGTGTGGATGAGATGCGGGAGGTCATAGCGGATTATGGCGAAGAACGGTTTGCTTTTCAGGTTGCAAAGGCGATTGCTGCTCGCCGCGCAACACGGCCGCTGTGCACCACGCTCGAGCTTGCCGAGTGCGTCGCCAGCGCCGTCCGCACGCGCGAAAAGGGGCAGCATCCGGCCACACGCACCTTTCAAGCTTTACGGATTTACATCAATCGGGAACTCGAAGAGCTCGCGCGCACCCTCGCGGCAGCTCTAGACCTGCTTGCCCCGGGAGGGAGGTTGGCGGTGATCAGCTTTCATTCGCTTGAAGACCGCATGGTCAAGCAGTGCATCGTGGCGGCGGCCAGGCCGGCCGCCGCGCATGCACGCCTGCCCCTGCGCGAAAGCGAAATGCCCCAACCCGTCCTGCGGTCGCTGGGCCGCGTTCTGGCCGAAGATGATGAAGTCTCGGCCAATGCGCGTGCCCGGTCCGCCGTCTTGCGCGTCGCCGAACGTACGCACACGCCGCTGCCCCCCGAGGGCGGCTTCGCATTTGTGAAGATAGGCTCGCTGCCCGGCAGCGATCTGGCTCCGCCGCCTCGTCGCGGTGGCAAAGGGGGGCGTCGCTGATGGGGCGTGTCAACCTGATCGTTGCGGCTTTGCTGATGCTGTCGGCCATTTCCCTGGTCACCAGCCGGTATCAGTCGCGCCTGCTCTTTGTTGAGCTGGGAAGCGATCAGGCGCAGGCACGCGACCTGGAAACCAATTGGCGCCGGCTTCAATTGGAGCGCGCCGAACTCGCCCGCAATGCGCGGGTGGACGCCATTGCCCGCGACGGCCTGAAGATGATTTCCATCGTTCCGGACCGCACTTTGTATGTGAATCAAGCGCCCGCCGCTGCCGGAGGCGGGCAATGAAGCGCGTTCCTTTCTTCGATAACCCCGTGTTGCGCGGGCAGTTGCCCACATGGCGCGCGCGCCTGGTGCTGATTCTGCTGTTTGGCGGATTCGCGGTGTTGGCGGGGCGTGCTCTGTTCCTGCAGGGCTTGTCGACGGAGTTCCTGCAACAGCAGGGTGAACGTCGTTATGAACGCACATTGACCCTTGCCGCCACGCGCGGCAAGATCCTTGACCGCAATGGCGCCGTGCTGGCATCAAGCGTGCCCGCGCGAGCCATCTGGGCCATTCCCGAAGACACCAAGCAAGGCACGCCAGCGCAGATGGATGCCCTGGCGAAGCTGCTGGACACGCCCGTGGCCGATTTGCGCCGCCGCCTGGTGGACGAAGACAAGAACTTCGTCTACTTGAAGCGCCAGGTCTCGATGGACGTGGCTGACAAGATCAAGCAATTGAACGTGCCCGGCGTGCACCAGCAGCCTGAAACCCGCCGCTACTATCCGGATGGCGACGTGATGGCCCATGTGGTCGGCTTCAACAACGTTGAAGACCAGGGCCAGGAAGGCGTCGAACTCACGTTCAACCAGCAGTTGCAAGGCCGCCCGGGCAGCCGTCGCGTCATCAAGGACCGATTGGGACGTGTGATTGAAGATGTGCAGGCCGTGACCCTGCCGGTGGACGGCCGGGACCTGCGTCTGTCCATTGATACCCGCTTGCAGTACCTGGTGTTCAAGGAGTTGAAGGACGCCATGGACAAGCACCAGGCCAAGGGCGCGACCGCTGTGATCGTGGACGTGCATACGGGCGAAATCCTGGCGTTGGCGAGCGTGCCGACCTTCGATCCGAACAATCGCGAAACCTTCCACGGCGCAAAACTGCGCAACCAGGCCATCACCGACACCTTCGAGCCGGGCTCGATCATGAAGCCGTTCACGGCTGCTCTGGCCTTGGACCTGGGCCGCATCACCACATCCACGCTGTTCGAAACCGGCAATGGCCGCTTCCACTACCAAGGCAGCACGATCAGCGACGTCAGCCGCAATGGCACCCTGGATGTGGCGGGCGTGTTGCGCAAGTCCAGCAACATTGGCATGACGATGATTTCCGAGAAGCTGGAATCCCGTGAAATGTGGGACCGCTTCACTGAATTGGGCCTGGGGCAGGCGCCTCAGGTGGGATTCCCCGGCGCCGCGCCGGGCCGTCTGCGTCCGTGGGACCGCTGGCGCCTGATCGAAAAAGCGACGATGGCCTACGGTTACGGCCTGTCTGTGTCGCTGTTGCAAGTGGCGCGCGCCTATACCGTTTTCGCTCGTGACGGCGACATGGTGTCGCTGACGCTGGTCAAGCGTGACAGCGATCCCACCAGCGTCAAGATCTACACACCGAAAACCACCGCGATGGTACGCGCCATGCTGGAAGCGGCCGCCGGCCCCGAAGGTACGAAGGCCGCCCAGGTGCAGGGCTATCGCGTGGCAGGCAAGAGCGGCACCGCGCGCAAGATTGTTGACGGCAAGTACAGCATGCAACGCTACCGGAGCTCATACGTGGGCTTCGCTCCGGTGTCGGACCCGAAGATCGTCGTGGCCGTGTCCATCGACGAACCGACCGTTGGCGGCTACTACGGCGGCGCCATTGCCGCGCCCGTGTTCTCCCACATCGTCGGGGGAAGCCTGAGACTGATGGGGGTGCGGCCGGACGCGCCTTTCGAATCCACGATTGTTGCTGGTATCAAGGAGCCAGGCAGATGAGCGCCAAAGGCTCCCTCTTTCCCCCTGTCGCCACGGTTGCCGAAACCGTGGCGTGGCTACATGCCCACGTCTCATTGACGGCGCACCTCAAGCTGGACTCGCGCGATATCGAGCCGGGCGACGTGTTCGTTGCCTGCCCCGGCCTGTCCAGCGACGGACGTCTCTATATAGATAAGGCCTTGGCGTTGGGCGCCAGCGCCGTCCTGTTCGAAGCGCCTGCCAGCGACGCCATGCTGGCCGCCGCGGCCGACACGCCGATGCTGCCGGTAAACGGCTTGCGCACGCTGTTGGGCGAGCTGGCCGACACTTGGTACGGCCGCCCTTCCGCCGCGCTGGCGGTGGTGGCGGTAACGGGAACCAACGGCAAGACCTCGTCGGTGCAATGGATCGCGCATGCGTTAAGCCGCAACGACAAACCTTGCGGCACCATCGGCACCTTGGGCGCCGTGCTGCCCGACGGCAGCACGTTGGGCGGTGACCTGACCACGCCCGATGTGCTGACCGTGCACCGCACGCTGGCCGCGATGCGCGACGCCGGGGCGCAGGCCGTTGCGATGGAAGCCTCGTCGATCGGTATCGAACAAGGTCGGTTGGATGGCGTGCGCGTGGCCTTGGCTGCCTTTACAAACCTGACCCGCGACCATCTTGACTATCACGGCACGATGGAACAATACGAGGCCGCCAAGGCGCGCCTGTTCAAGTGGCCGGGCCTGACCGCCGCCGTCGTCAATGCCGACGACGAAGCCGGCCGCCGCCTGATTGCAGGCCTGCCCGCGGGCATGGCCGCCATGGGCTACAGCCTGAGCGATTCGCCCGAGATTCCCGCCGCGATGCGTGCGCGAGACCTCCAGGCTACCGCGCAGGGCCAGATTTTTACGCTGGTGTCCCCGCACGGAGAGGCCCAGATCGTGACGCGCCTGCTGGGGGCGCATAACGTGTCGAACCTGTTGCTGGTGGCAGGCGTCCTGTACAAGCTGGGCCTGCCGTTCGCGCAGATTGCGCGTGAGCTGGCCGCCACGAATCCGGTTGATGGCCGTCTGCAAACGGTGGAAACCGTGCCCGTATCCACCCAGGTTTCCGCTGGCCGCGGAACGTTGGTGGTGGTGGATTACGCCCACACGCCGGATGCGTTGTCGCGCGCGCTGACCGCGTTGCGCGCGGTGGCGGTTGCGCGATCGGGCCGCTTGATCTGCCTGTTCGGGTGCGGCGGTGAACGCGACCCCGGCAAGCGTCCTGAGATGGGCCGCATCGCTGCGGAATTGGCTGATCACGTCGTGGTGTCTAGCGACAACCCGCGTACCGAATCGCCCGAGGCGATTGTCGAACAGATCCTGGCCGGCATCCCCGAAGCGGCGCATGCCGACGTTCAAGTCGACCGCGCGCGCGCCATCATGCAGACCATCTGGTCTGCGTCGCCTGAAGACGTGGTGCTGCTGGCGGGCAAGGGGCACGAAACTTATCAGGACATCGCGGGTGAAAAGCTGCCCTTTGATGACCGCGAGTGGGCGCGCCTGGCGCTGCTGCTGCCGCAGGTCAAAGGCGTGTCGACGGACACGCGGCGCATAGGCGCTGGCGAACTGTTCGTGGCGCTGGTCGGTGAAAACTTCGACGCGCACAACTATCTGGACCAGGCCGAAGGCCGTGGCGCATGCGCGGCGGTAGTGGCGCATGCCGTGCCTGATGCCAGGCTGCCGCAACTGGTGCTGGGCGACACCCGCATTGCGCTGATGCGCATCGGTGCGGCGTGGCGCGCGCAGTTCACGTTGCCCGTGGTGGCGGTGACCGGCAGCAACGGCAAGACCACCACCAAGGAAATGATCTCGGCCATGCTGGCCGAATGGCAGGGCGAGCCGGGCCGTTTGGCCACCGCCGGCAATTTGAACAATGACATCGGCGTGCCGCTGACCCTGCTGCGTTTGCGCGCCGAACACCGCGCCGCGGTGTTCGAGCTGGGCATGAATCATCCGGGCGAAATCGCCCAGTTGGCCGCCATGGCGGCACCCACGGTTGCGCTGGTGACCAACGCGCAACGCGAGCACCAGGAATTCATGCACACCGTGGAAGCGGTGGCGCACGAGAACGGCGCAGCCATCGCGGCGCTGCCGGACGACGGCGTTGCCGTCTACCCCGGCGACGAGCCTTATTCAGAAATCTGGGACGCGTTGGCCGAGCCGCGCCGCGTGCTGCGCTTTGGTTTGCAGCCGGGGTTGGACGTCTACGCCGAGCACATTCTGGCCGACGTCGGCTCAACCCGCTGCCGCGTCGTGACGCCGGTGGGTGTGGCGGATCTGATTCTGCCGGTGCCCGGCCTGCACAACCTGCGCAACGCGCTTGCCGCCATCGCCAGCGCCATCGCCGCGGGCGTGCCGCTGGACAGCGCCGTACGCGCGCTGGCTGGCTTTGCCCCCGTCGCGGGACGCATGCAGCACAAGCAAATGAGCGACGGAACGCTGCTCATCGACGACACCTACAATGCCAACCCCGATTCGGTTCGCGTTGCCATCGACGTGCTGGCGCGTATTGGCGGCACACGTGTCCTGGTGTTGGGCGACATGGGCGAGATCGGGGACAACGGCCCCGCCTTGCATGCCGAGGCGGGCAACTATGCGCGCGAGCAAGGGCTTGACGCGCTAATCACGCTAGGCGAAGCCAGCCGGGCGGCCGCGGCCGCTTACGGTCCTGGCGCGCACGCCTGCGCATCGGTAGACGAAGTGGTGGCCGCCTTGCGCGGCTTGCGCCCGTCCAGCGTATTGATAAAGGGATCGCGCTTTATGCGCATGGAGCGGGTAGTGAAGGCTTTTTCCACGAACGACGAACAGGCTGCCAAGGCGCAGGGAGAGCAGCATGCTGCTTGAACTGGCCCGTCTGCTTTCCGATGATGTGCGCGCCCTGGGCGTGTTCGAATACATCACCTTGCGCGCCGTGCTGGCGTGCGCGACGGCGTTGCTGATCGGCCTGGTGGCGGGTCCGCGTGTGATTCGCAAGTTGACCGAAATGAAGATCGGCCAGGCCGTGCGCGCCTATGGCCCGGAAACGCATCTGGTCAAGACCGGTACCCCCACGATGGGCGGCGTGTTGATCCTGATTTCCATCGCCATCAGCACCTTGCTGTGGGCTGACTGGACCAACCGCTTCGTGTGGGTGGTGCTGCTGGTGACGTTCGGCTTCGGTTGGATCGGCTGGATGGACGATTACCGCAAGGTGGTCTATCGCGACCCCGAAGGCATGCCGGCGCGGCAGAAATTCTTCTGGCAAGCCACCATCGGCATCGTGGCCGCGGTGTACCTGGCGTTTGCCGTGTCGGCCCCCGCCAACACCGACCTTTGGCCGCTGTTCAAGGCCTGGGTGGGAAGCGGCTTCACGATGTCGTTGCCGACGCGTGCCGACCTGATCGTGCCGTTCTTCAAGTCGGTGAGCTATCCGCTGGGCGTGCTGGGATTCGTGGCGCTGACGTGGGCAGTCATTGTCGGCACCAGCAATGCCGTGAACCTGACCGATGGCCTGGACGGCCTGGCCATCATGCCCACCGTGATGGTAGGCAGCGCGTTGGGCATCTTCGCCTACGTGGTCGGTCGCGTGGACTATTCGAAGTACCTGTTGTTTCCGTATATTCCCGGCGCGTCCGAACTCATGGTGCTGTGCGCGGCGATAGGGGGCGCGGGACTCGCGTTTTTATGGTTCAACGCGTATCCGGCCCAGGTGTTCATGGGCGACGTGGGCGCGCTTGCGCTGGGCGGCGCGCTGGGCACTATCGCCGTCATCGTGCGCCAGGAAATCGTGCTGTTCATCATGGGCGGTGTGTTCGTGGTGGAGACGCTCTCGGTGATGATCCAGGTGACGTGGTTCAAGTACACCAAGCGACGTTATGGAACAGGTAGACGCATATTCCGCATGGCCCCGTTGCATCATCACTTTGAAGTGGGCGGCTGGAAGGAAACCCAGGTGGTCGTGCGTTTCTGGATCATCAGCATGATGCTGGTGCTGATTGGCCTCTCAACCCTGAAGTTGCGATGAATACGATGGAAACCTCCCGCGCTGACGCGCCGCTCGTCCTGATCCTCGGATTAGGCGAGACGGGTGTCGCCGCCGCACGCTGGTGCGCCCGCCTGGGCGCCCGCTTGCGCGTGGCCGACACGCGCGCCGAACCGGGTGGTCTGGCCGCGCTGCGCGACGCGCTGGCGCAAAACGAAGTCGAATATCGTCTGGGCTGCGATGCGTCGTTCGACGCGGCGCTGCTTGATGGCGTGACGCAAGTGGTGCTGAGCCCGGGCCTGGCGCCCACGCAAGCGCCAGCCGCCGACTTGCTGCGCGAGGCCGAGGCCCGTGGCATTGAAGTGGTGGGCGAGATCGAATTGTTTGCCCGCGCGCTGGCCGATCTGTCCGAAACGCGCGAATACCGTCCGCGCCTGCTGACGGTGACGGGCACCAATGGCAAGACGACCGTTACCGCGTTGACGCGTGACCTCATCGACGCCAGCGGCCTGTCGGTCGTGGCGGCCGGCAACATCAGCCCGGCTGCGTTGACGGCGCTGATGGACGCGCTGGACAACGACGCGCTGCCGCAAGTGTGGGTGCTGGAACTGTCCAGCTTCCAACTGGAAACGACGCGCTCGTTGATGGCTGACGCTGCCATCGTGCTGAACGTGACGCAAGACCATCTGGACTGGCATGGTGGCATGGACGCCTATGCGGCGGCCAAGGCGCGCATCTTGACGATGGCGCGCATCGCCATCGTCAACCGCGACGACCCGCTTACCCTCGCCATGGTCAAGACCGTGAACGCCTTGAATGTGCGCAGCTTCGGCCGCGACATGCCCGAACTGGTTGGCGACATGGGGCTGGAACTGGGGCAGGGCGTGGCCTGGTTGGTCGCGTGCGAACCCATCGATTTCGACGAACCCGCGCCGCCCACGCGCCGCAAGAAAGATGCGCCCGAACCCGTGCGCGCCAACGGCCGCATGAGCCGCCTGATGCCCGTGGACGCGTTGCGCATCCGTGGCATCCATAACGCCCTGAACGCCTTGGCCGCCTTGCAGTTGGCGCGGTGCCTGGACCTGGGCTGGGGCGCCATGTTGCGCACGCTGCGCGAATACGCTGGCGAGCCGCACCGCGCGGCGTTTGTGCGCCAGATTGGCGGTGTCGACTACATCAATGACAGCAAGGGCACCAATGTGGGCGCCACGGTGGCCGCGCTGGAAGGCCTGGGCCAGCCCGTGGTGCTGATCGCGGGCGGACAGGGCAAGGGCCAGGATTTCTCGCCACTGCTTCCCGTGGTGTCGCGCCATGCGCGCGCCGTCATGCTGATCGGCGTGGATGCGCCCGAGATTGCGCGCGTGCTGGCGCCCACCGGCGTCAACTGCATCACCGTTGATTCGCTGCATGCCGCCGTGCGCGGCGCGGCCGACCTGGCGCAACCCGGCGACGCCGTGCTGTTGTCGCCCGCCTGCGCCAGCCTGGACATGTTCCGCAACTATCCGCATCGTGGCCAAGTGTTCGTGGAAGAAGTCGAAGACCTGGCCCGCGACCGGGGAGAAGTGGCATGAGCCTGATCGCCGATCTCACCGCCAGCGTCAATGCCGTACGGCCCGGCCGTACCAAGATGCGCAACTTCGATCTGCCGCTGGTCATCGCGGCATCGACGCTGTTGCTGCTGGGCTTGCTGATGGTGTATTCGGCGTCGATCGCGTTGGCCGATGGTCCGCGCTACGCCTCCTACGGGCGCTATTACTTCGTGATCCGCCATGGCCTGTTCGTCAGCACCGGCCTGCTGGCGGGCGCGGTGGTGCTGGCCATTCCCATCCGCGTCTGGCAGCGCATGGCGGTGCCGCTATTCGTGCTGGCGATTGTCTTGCTGGTGGCGGTCTTGATTCCCGGCATCGGCCGCGAAGTCAACGGCGCGCATCGCTGGATTCCGCTGGGTCCGCTGAACTTCCAACCTTCCGAATTGATGAAGCTGGCGGCCTTGCTCTACGCCGCCGATTACACGGTGCGCAAGCAGGAACACATGCAAGCGTTTGCCCGCGGCTTTCTGCCGATGGCGGTCGCGCTGGCCGGTGTGGGAATGCTGCTGCTGTTGGAACCCGACCTGGGCGCCTTCATGGTGATTGTCGCCATCGCCATCGGCATCCTGTTTCTGGGCGGCATCAACGGCAAATACTTCAGCAGCCTGCTGGGCGTGCTGGTAGGCACTTTCCTGACGCTGATCTGGCTGTCTCCCTGGCGCCGGGCGCGCCTGTTCGCGTACCTGGACCCCTGGAACGAAGACAATGCCTACGGCAGCGCCTATCAGTTGTCGCATTCGCTGATTGCGCTGGGCCGGGGCGAATGGCTGGGCGTGGGCCTGGGGGCCAGTGTCGAGAAACTGCATTACCTGCCCGAAGCGCACACCGACTTCCTGATGGCGGTAGTGGGTGAAGAGCTGGGTTTTGCCGGCGTCATGCTGGTGATTACGCTGTTTGCCATCATCATTTATCGCGGTTTTGATATCGGTCGCCAGGCTATCGCCATGGAACGCACGTTCGCGGGCCTGGTGGCGCATGGCGTGGCCATGTGGTTTGGCGTGCAATCGTTCATCAACATGGGCGTGTGCCTGGGCCTGTTGCCAACGAAGGGTTTGACCCTGCCGCTGATGAGCTATGGCGGATCAGGCGTGGTGATGAACCTGTGCGCGCTGGCCATGCTGATCCGGGTAGACGTCGAAAACCGCGTGATGATGCGTGGGGGGCGGGTATGACCGTGGCCCGCACCATCCTGATCATGGCCGGCGGCACCGGCGGGCACATCATGCCGGGCCTGGCCGTGGCTGACGTGCTGCGCGAGCGCGGCTGGCGCGTGCTGTGGCTGGGCAACCCGGACAAGATGGAAGGCAAGCTTGTGCCACCGCGCGGTATCGAACTTGTGCCGCTGCGCTTCCAGGGCGTGCGCGGCAAGGGTGTGTCCGCGCTGCTGAAGCTGCCTTTCCTGCTGCTGCGCGCGTTTGCACAAGCGTGGTCGCGTCTGGCCGATGTGCGTCCGGACGTGGTGTTGGGCATGGGCGGCTACGTTGCCTTTCCCGGGGGCGTGATCGCGGCCCTGCGCGGCACGCCGCTGGTGGTGCACGAACAGAATGCCGTGGCCGGCACCGCGAACAAGTGTCTGGCCAAGATGTCGCGCCGCGTGCTCAGCGGCTTTCCAGGTGTGCTGCCCAAAGGCGAAGCCCTGGGTAACCCGGTGCGTGCCGATCTGTGCGCGCTACCTGATCCGGCTGAGCGCTACGCTGGCCGTTCCGGCCCGCTGCGACTGCTTATCGTGGGCGGCAGCCTGGGCGCGCAGGCGCTGAACATGGTTGTTCCGCAGGCGCTGGCCCGCCTGCCGCAAGACCGTCGCCCGCAGGTTGTTCATCAGTCCGGCGAACAACATCTGCCCGCGTTGCAACAAACCTACGCCCAGGCGGGCGTGCAGGCCGATTGCCGCGCGTTCATCGATGACATGGCGGGCGCCTTGGGCGATGCCGACCTGCTGATCTGCCGCGCGGGCGCCATGACGGTGTCTGAAGTGGCGGCAGCGGGCGTCGCCGCGCTGTTCGTGCCGTTGCCGCATGCCATTGATGACCACCAGACCGCCAACGCACGCTTCTTGAGCGACGCGCAGGCCGCTTGGTTGCAGCCGCAGGCCGCCATGACGCCCGAGTGGCTGGCGGACTGGCTGGGCCAGCGTACCCGACAAGAACTCGAGGCCGTCGCCGTCCGGGCCCGCGCGCATGCGCAGCCGGAAGCCGCGGTCCATATCGCCGATGTCTGCGAACAAGCAGCGGGGCGTTCATCATGAAACACAGAATTCAACATATCCATTTCGTAGGCATCGGCGGCTCTGGCATGAGCGGCATTGCCGAAGTGCTGCTCAACCTGGGCTACACGATCAGCGGTTCCGACCTGAACGAGTCGGCGGTCACGCGCCGCCTGGCCGGCCTGGGCGTGAAGATCGCCATTGGCCACGTGGCCAGCAACGTCACCGGCGCGGCCGCCATCGTCACGTCCACCGCGGTGGCGGGCGATAACCCCGAAGTGATCGCCGCGCGCGCCGCGCGTATCCCCGTGGTGCCGCGCGCCATCATGCTGGCGGAACTGATGCGCTTGAAGCGTGGCATCGCGGTCGCCGGCACACACGGCAAGACCACCACCACCAGCCTGGTGGCCAGCGTGCTTGCCGCTGGCGATCTGGACCCCACCTTCGTGATCGGCGGCCGCCTGAACTCTGCCGGCGCCAACGCGCGGCTGGGGCAGGGCGACTACATCGTGGTCGAGGCCGACGAGTCCGATGCGTCGTTCCTGAACCTGTTGCCGGTGATGGCCATCGTGACCAACATCGATGCCGATCACATGGATACCTACGGGCACGACGTGGCCCGCCTGAAAAGCGCCTTCATCGAGTTCACGCAGCGCCTGCCGTTCTATGGCAGCGCGGTGCTGTGCTCGGATGACGCCAACGTGCGCGAGATCATGCCCTTCGTGTCGCGCCCGATCACCACTTATGGCCTGAACGAAGAGGCGCAGGTGCGGGCCTATGAGGTCCAGCCGTCTGGTACGCGCATGCGCTTCAACGTGCAGCGCACGCACCTCGACACGTTGCTGCCGCCCTTGCAGGTGGAACTGAACTTGCCCGGCCTGCACAACGTGCGCAACGCGCTGGCCGCGATTGCCGTTGCCACCGAGCTGGGTGTATCCGACGATGCCATTTGCGATTCGCTGGCCGCCTTCAAGGGCGTGGGCCGCCGTTTCACGCAGACGGGCGACTTTCCGGTGCCGGCCAGCCATGGCGGTGGCACCTTCACGGTGATCGACGATTACGGCCATCACCCCGTGGAGATGGCCGCCACGCTGGCTGCCGCGCGCGGCGCCTGGCCCGATCGCCGTATCGTGCTGGCCTTCCAGCCGCACCGTTACACGCGGACGCGCGATTGCTTTGAAGATTTTGTGCGGGTGCTGGGCTCCGCCGACGCCGTGTTGCTGACCGAGGTCTACGCCGCGGGCGAGCCGCCGCTGGTGGCCGCCGATGGCCGCGCGCTGTCGCGCGCGCTGCGGGTAGCCGGCAAGGTTGAGCCGGTGTTTGTCGAAGACGTGGCTGAACTGCCGCAGGCCGTGGTCGACTTCGTGCGCAACGGCGACGTCGTCATCGTGATGGGAGCGGGTTCGATCAGCAAGGTCCCCGCCCAAGTAGGAGAGCTGGCATGAGCACGCAATTCGGCAAAGTGGGTGTGTTGTACGGCGGACGCTCCGCCGAGCGCGAGGTGTCGCTGATGTCCGGCAAGGGCGTGCAGCAGGCGCTGGCCAGCGCCGGCGTGGACGCGCACCTGTTCGATACGGGCGAACGCAGCCTGGCCGAATTGGCCGCGGAAGGCTACGACCGCGTCTTCATCGCGCTGCACGGCCGCTACGGCGAAGACGGCACGATCCAGGGCGCACTGGAACTGCTGGGCATTCCGTATACCGGCAGCGGCCCGATGGCGTCCGCGCTGGCCATGGACAAGACCATGACCAAGCGCGTATGGCTGCAGAACGGCCTGCCGACGCCCGAGTTCGAAGTGCTGGACGCCGACACGGAGCTGCGCCTGGTGCCCGACCGCCTGAGTCTGCCGCTGATCATCAAGCCGCCGCATGAAGGCTCGACCGTCGGCATCACCAAGGTTGTGGGTTATTCCGACATGAAGGAAGCCTATGCCGCGGCCGCGCGCTTTGACAGCGAAGTGCTGGCCGAGCAGTTCATCACCGGCCGCGAGCTGACCGTGGCGGTGCTGGGCTCGGGCAAGGGAGCGCGTGCGTTGCCCGTGATCGAAATAGCCGCGCCTGGTGGCAACTACGACTACGAACACAAATATTTTTCGGACGACACCGAGTATTTCTGCCCCGCAACGCTGCCGGACGGCGTTGCTGAAGAAGTGGCTGATATCGCCGTCAAGGCCTATCAGGCGCTGGGCTGCGAAGGCTGGGGTCGCGCCGACTTCATCCTCGACCGCGACAACCGGCCGTGGCTGCTTGAAATGAATACCTCGCCTGGCATGACCAGCCATTCGTTGGTGCCGATGGCCGCGAAGGCCGTGGGGATCAGCTATGCCGATCTGTGCGTGGCGATTTTGTCCGAAGCCTCGTGCAAAGTGCACAGCGCCTCGCGTAACGCTTGACCTGGATAATCCGTGTGGAACGACGCTCGCACTACCAACCTGATCGCCAACACGCTAGCCGTGCTGGCGGTTTGCGCCATGCTCATCGCGGGCGTGGTCTGGGTAGCGCAGCGCCCGTTCTTCACGTTGACGGCCATCGAGCTGGAATCGATGCCGGACACCGAATTGCACTACGTGTCGCCGCAGGCCGTGCGCTCGGCCATCGCGGGCCGCTTCAAGGGCAACTTCTTCACGGTGGACCTGGACGACGCACGCGAGATTTTCGAATCGGTGCCCTGGGTACGCCATGCCACCGTGCGCCGGATCTGGCCCAACGTGCTGCGCGTACGGATCGAGGAACAGCAGCCGCTGGCGTTGTGGAACGAGAACCAGATGATCAACACCTGGGGCGAAGCGTTCACGGCGAACACGGGCGAGGTGGACGACGAAACCGTGCTGCCGCAGTTCTCCGGTCCGGAAGGCACGGAGCCGCTGGTGGTTCAGCGCTACGCCGAGCTGGCGCGCTGGTTCGCGCCGCTGGACATGCATGTCAAACAGTTGGAACTGAGCCCGCGCTATGCCTGGCGGGTGGTGTTGTCCAACGGCATGCTGCTGGACCTGGGCCGCGATCCGGGCGCCGATGCACCGGACCCGCACGGCCTGCCCGGCGCTTTGCCGTTCGCGGCACGCATTCAACGCTTTGTGCAGGCGTGGCCCGTCGTGTCGGGGCGCCTGGAAGGGCGCACCATCACGCAGGCCGACCTGCGCTATCCGAATGGTTTCGCCCTGGCGCTGGCTCCGTTGGCCGCGTCGGAAACCAAATCCAAATCCACACCGAAACCTCCCAAGAAACGCTAACGCCATGACCCGTGACATCAAGGACCTTATCGTCGCCCTCGATATCGGCACCAGCAAGGTGGTGGCTGTGGTGGCTGAAATTTTGCCCGAAGGGCGATTCGAAGTGCTAGGCCTGGGCCAGCACGAATCGCGCGGCATGCGCAAGGGCGTGGTCGTCAATATCGAGACCACTGTGAATTCCATTCAGCGCGCGCTTGAAGAAGCCGAGCTGATGGCAGATTGCAAGATTCGCGACGTCTACACCGGCATTGCTGGCAGCCATATCCGCAGCTTCAATTCCAGCGGCATGGTCGCTGTGAAGGACAAAGAAGTCACCGCCACCGACGTTGCCCGCGTCATCGAGACCGCCAAGGCGGTGAACATCCCGACTGACCAGCAAGTGCTGCATGTGCTGACGCAGGAGTTCATCGTCGACGGCCAGGAAGACATCCGCGAGCCTATCGGCATGAGCGGCCTGCGCCTGGAAGTGCGCGTGCACATCGTGACGGGCGCGGTCAGCGCCGCGCAGAACATCGTCAAGTGCGTGCGCCGCTGCGGCCTGGAAGTGCAGGACCTGATCCTGCAACCGCTGGCCTCCAGCCTGGCCGTGCTGACGGCCGATGAAAAAGAACTGGGCGTGGTGCTGGTGGATATCGGCGGCGGCACCACCGACGTTGCCATCTTCACGGGCGGCGCGATCCGCCACACGGCGGTGCTGCCGATTGCCGGCGACCAGATCACCAACGACATCGCGGCCATGCTGCGCACGCCGACGCCGGACGCCGAAGAGATCAAGCTGCGCTACGGCGTGGCCAAGCAGGTGCTGGCCAGCCCGGACGAATCCGTGGAAGTGCCTGGCCTGGGCGATCGCGGTCCGCGCCAGGTCAAGCGCCAGGCGCTGGGCGCCGTGATCGAACCGCGTGTCGAAGAACTGTTCACGCTGGTGCAGCAGGTGGTGCGTGACTCCGGCTACGAAGACCTGCTGGCGTCAGGCGTGGTGCTGACCGGTGGTTCGGCGCAGTTGCCCGGCATGATCGAACTGGCCGAGGACGTGTTCCTCAAGCCGGTCCGCGTGGCGGTGCCTGAATACGAAGGAAGCTTGGCCGACGTGATGCGCAACCCGCGCTTCTCGACGGTGATGGGCTTGTTGCAGGAAGCTCGGATGCAGCGGGTGCGCGGCCGCAAGGTTGCCGCTCAGACAGGCAATTTCAAGAGCCTGCTAGCACGCATGAAGGAATGGTTCATGAATTAAAGAGGAAGGGGCAGGTTGGGGCCTGCTCCTTGGAACGCGTCGCGGCAGTATTGCGGGGCGGTCCAGAACGGGGAGGCGTCTCAAACCCGTGGCGGGCCATAGCAGTCGGCATCGGCTTTGAGGCGATTCACAAAATATAGGTTGTTGGGGAATTTTTGTGATTTGCAAAATCGGACTTGTGAGGGAGTCATCATGATGAACTTTGAGATGCTTGAGAACAACACCAAAGGGACCGTAATCAAGGTCGTTGGTGTGGGCGGTGCGGGCGGCAATGCCGTCGCGCACATGATTCGCAGCGGCGTGCACGGCGTGGATTTCATCTGCGCCAACACCGATGCGCAAGCGCTGGCGGCAACCAATGCCCCAGTGCAAATTCGTCTGGGCCGTACCGGCCTGGGGGCGGGCGCCAAGCCCGAGCAAGGACGTGCGTCGGCTGAAACCGCGCGCGAGGAGATCCGTGCTGCGCTGAATGGCGCTCACATGGTCTTCATCACCGCCGGCATGGGCGGTGGCACCGGCACCGGCGCGGGTCCGGTCGTGGCCGAAGTGGCGAAGGAACTGGGCATCCTGACCGTTGGCGTGGTCACCAAGCCTTTCACGTTTGAAGGCAACAAGCGCCTGAAAATGGCCGAGGACGGCATTGCCGAACTGGCCAAGCACGTGCATTCGCTCATCGTGGTGCTCAACGAGAACCTCTATGACCTGATGGACGAGGACGCGACGCAGGAAGACTGCTTCCGTTCGGCCGACGATATCCTGCACAACGCTTGCGCGGGCATCGCCGAAATCATCAACGTCGAAGGTAACGTCAACGTCGACTTCGAAGACGTCAAGACGATCATGGGCGAGCAGGGCCAGGCCATGATGGGCACGGCATCGGCATCGGGCGCAGACCGCGCGCGTGTCGCCGCCGAGCACGCCATTGCATGCCCTCTGCTGGAAGGCGTGGACTTGAACGGCGCGCGTGGCGTGCTGGTCAACATCACCGCCAGCCGCACGCTGAAGATGCGCGAAACGCGCGAAATCATGGAAACGATCCGCAGCTACGCTTCGGACGACGCGACCGTGATCTTCGGTACCGCCTACGACGAATCCATGGGTGAAAACCTGCGCGTGACCGTGGTTGCAACCGGCCTGGGCCGTGCGCAGTCGCGTCCGCAATTGGTGCAAAACACCGCTGAGGTGCTGCGCACCGGTACCGACAACATGCCCATGGGCACGATGCCGGCCGGTCAAGGCGGCGATTACCGCAATCTGGACATGCCGTCGGTCATGCGCAATCCGCGCAGCCAGGCGTCGGCTCAAGTGCGTGCTCTGGAAAGCTCGGGAATGGATCATTTCGACATCCCGGCGTTCTTGCGCAAGCAGGCAGATTGAACGAAGGAGCCGATCACAGGCTCTAATCGCACTCCCTCATCTCCGGCTCGCTTGTCCCCGCGGGCGAGCCGGAGGCGGAGCGGTCCGTGTTTCCCTTGCACGGTTCTTTTAAGGGACGGAAGTATCGGTCGGTCCGGGTCGCTTGATGGCGCCAAGGATCGGACAGCGTTACAATACGTCAGTTACGCCGGCAATCTGTACTCTTCGTGCCGGCTTCCTGGCTCTAATACCCAAGCACCATGTTCCGACAGCGCAGCATTCAGAATCTAGTCCGCACGACAGGCGTCGGCGTCCACTCCGGACGGCGGGTAGAACTCACTCTGCGTCCGGCACAGCCCAATACGGGTATTGTTTTCCACCGCGTGGACCTGCCTGAAGTCGTGGACCTGCCTGCTCAGGCCACTGGCGTGGGCGATACGCGCATGGCGTCTGTCCTGCAACAGGGCAACGTTCGCGTTTCCACGGTAGAGCACCTGATGTCGGCATTGGCCGGCCTGGGTATCGACAACCTGCATATCGACCTCACTGCCGAAGAGGTCCCCATCATGGACGGCAGTGCGGCAACCTTTGTTTATCTGTTGCGCTCGGCGGGCATTGTTGAGCAGAACGCGCCCAAGCAATTCATCCGCGTCAAGAAAACCGTGGAAGTGCGCGAAGGCGAAGGCCGCAACGAGAAATGGGCCCGGCTGGAGCCGCATGAAGGCTACGCGCTGGCCTTCTCGATTGACTTCCGCCACCCCGCCATTGATTCCACCGCCAATTTCGCCGAGATCGATTTCGCGACACACTCGTATGTGCGCGAAATTGCCCGCGCGCGCACCTTCGGGTTCGTGAATGAAGTGGAAGCGCTGCGCTCGATGGGCCTGGCCCGTGGCGGCAGCCTGGACAACGCCATCGTCATGGACGAATACCGCGTGCTGAACAGTGACGGGCTGCGCTACGACGACGAATTCGTGAAGCACAAGATCCTGGACGCCATTGGCGACCTGTATTTGCTGGGCAAACCGCTGGTGGCGCGCTATGTGGCGTGCAAGTCGGGCCACGGCCTGAACAACCAATTGGCCCGCGCGCTGCTTGCTCAGCAAGACGCCTGGGAGATGGTCACCTATGAATCGCAGGCAGAAGCGCCGCAGGCCTTCCGCCACGAGTGGAAGCTGGCATAACGCCAGGTTCCCATCCGGATGCGGATAACGGGGCCCCTGGCCCCGATTTTTTTCCGTGATCCTGCTGAATGGATGGCGCCGGCTGTCATCCCTAGCGCAAAAGCTGCCATCCGGTTGCAAACCATTGTCCTAGTCCGACAAGAACTTGGTTTCGCTTCGTTTCCAGGCGCCCCGGGCGCCGGACAAAGCCGGGTGGCTCAGCTACTCTTGTGATGCCTCAAGAGCTTGGCCACCGCATCGGCCAAGGGGCCAGGACGTAGTTTTTCGTGCAGCGTCTCGAACGCGCCCAGCGCGGTGTCGCCCAGGGGTTGCGCCTCTTTGGGAGGGCGCGCCTGACGGGCGCCGGGCTTCGGTAAACCCGCTTGTACCTTGACGGCAATTTCGTTAAGGTTCCAGCCTTGATCGGCCAGGGCGCGCGCCACGCGCGGCGCCAATTGACGCATCTTGGCGGCATGGGCGGCGCTGGGCACGACCAGATGCAGGCACTGGTTTTCCAGCTTGCCTACCTGGCAGACAGCACCTAGCGGGGCGGGCAGAACCGCCGCCACCGCATACTGAATTTGCAAGTGCTTGCGGGCGGTCGCCAACACACCGGCGCCCCGCATGTCATGACCCAGCCATCCCAGGGCGGTATTTTCTTTCCGCCGGCTGGAACCGGAACGTTGACGGTATGAAGTGGGTCTATTCATCCCGGCTCTATAGAATTAGGAAGCAATCTTGAAAATCGTGATTATGCACGCCCGGGACGGGCGGGACGGGCATTTCACCCTGGGTGGTGCGCGGCTGGCGTTGTTGCTTGGGGCGGCACTGATGACGGCAGCCATCTTTGGCGCCGCCATTCAGCGATACCTTACTCCGATCCTGCCGGCCGTACACGCCGTGGGTTGGCCGTTGGCGCAGCAGCCTGGCCGTGACACCGATTTTCTGCGTGGAAACATGAACCTGCTGGCCGCCAAGGTGGGCGCGCTGCAGGCCAAGCTGGTCAGCATTGATGGCCTGGGTCAGCGCGTGGCCAAGGTGGCGGGCGTGGCGTACACCGACCCCGAACTGGCCAAGCAACTGGCCGCGGCGCAGCCAGAGGCGCTGACGCAACCTGAAGCCACCCACGTCATGGACGACCTGTTCACCGACCACCCGCCGCCCAGCGCGGCCTCGGCTGAGGCCTTGGGGCGCCAACTGGACGAAATCCAGGCGCGCCTGGCGCAGCAGTCCGATAACCTGAAGCTGCTGGATGCGGCTCTGACCAAGCGGTCAGCGGACCAGGCGCGCATGCCGACCGCCATGCCGATTACCGATTATCCCTATCTGAGTTCGTCTTACGGCTGGCGCCGCAACCCGGTGACGGGGCGCACTGCCATGCATGAAGGGCTGGATTTCGCAGCCCCGTCCGGCACGCCGATTCTTGCCGCCTCCGGTGGCGTCGTGCTCGAAGCCAAGTACCTGCCGGGCTTTGGCAACATGGTTGAGATCGACCATGGCGATGGCTTGATCACCCGCTACGCCCACGCTTCGTCCCTGATGGTGAAGCAGGGCCAGCTCGTAGAGCGCGGCCAGCAAGTGGCCCGCGTGGGCAGTTCGGGCCGTTCCACCGGGCCGCATCTGCACTTTGAAGTCCGTCTTGCCGGGCAACCGCTAGACCCAAGATTGTTCCTGGGAACGCCACAGAATGCGCCGCCTGCCGTGGCGCAAGCCGCGGGGACTGAACCTGTGGTGCGCTGACCGGTCAAACCGCACAACATAAGTGCTCTGGCAATAGGTCCAGGCTATTACGCGCCAGGTGCGTTAAACTGGTTCGTTTCCCAGCGGACCCCCGCTCAACCAATAAATCAAAGTCACGGGAGGCGTTGCCCTTGCCTTTTGCAGGTGCGGCGTGGCTCGTGCGGCCGACATACGCATGGTTTCTCTGCTCAAAAAACTCATAGGTAGCCGCAACGACCGGCTGCTTAAGCAGTATCGCAAGCTGGTAACCCAGATCAATGGGCTGGAGCCCAAGATTTCCGCGCTTTCCGATGCGGAGCTGGCGGCCAAGACTGACGAATTCCGATCCCGATACGCCCAAGGCACGTCACTGGACGACATGCTGCCGGAAGCCTTCGCCGTTGTGCGCGAAGCGGGCAAGCGTGTGTTCGGGATGCGCCACTTCGACTCTCAGCTGTTGGGCGGCATTGCGCTACACGGCGGAAAGATCGCCGAAATGCGTACGGGGGAAGGCAAGACGCTGATGGCGACGTTGCCCGTTTACCTGAACGCTTGCGCCGGCAAGGGCGTGCACGTTGTCACGGTGAACGACTATCTGGCCCGCCGCGACGCGGAATGGATGGGGCGCCTGTACCACTTCCTGGGCATGACCACGGGCGTGGTGGTGCCGCAGCAGCCCAACGAAGAGAAGAAGGCCGCCTACGCCGCCGACATCACATACGGCACCAATAACGAATTCGGTTTCGACTACCTGCGCGACAACATGGAATACCGTGTTGAGGACCGCCGCCAGCGCGTGCTGTTCTACGCCATCGTCGACGAAGTGGACTCGATCCTGATCGACGAAGCTCGCACGCCGCTGATCATTTCCGGCCAGGCCGAAGATCACACCGAGCTCTACATCCGCATGAACGCGGTGCCGCCCCTGCTTACGCGCATGGCCAGCGAGCCCAAGCCGCAGGAACCGGAACCCGAAGGCGATTACTGGGTCGACGAAAAGAGCCAGCAGGTCCATCTGTCGGAAGCCGGGCACGAAAATGCCGAGGCCATTCTGGCCCGCCTGGGCATCCTGCCGGAAGGCGAATCGCTGTACGACCCCCGCCACATTGCGCTGATGCACCACCTGATGGTGGCCTTGCGCGCCAACAACCTGTTCTTCCGTGACCAGCAATACGTGGTCCAGGACGGCGAGGTGGTGATCGTTGACGAATTCACGGGCCGCCTGATGGTGGGTCGCCGTTGGTCTGATGGCTTGCACCAAGCCGTCGAAGCCAAGGAAGGCGTGAAGATCCAGCACGAGAACCAGACGCTGGCATCCATCACGTTCCAGAACTACTTCCGCATGTACGAAAAGCTGTCCGGCATGACCGGTACGGCCGACACGGAAGCGTACGAGTTCCAGGAAATCTACGGGCTTGAAACGGTCATCATCCCGACCAACAAGCCCATGATCCGCAAGGACCAGAACGATCAGGTCTTCAAGACCGATCCGGAAAAGTACAACGCGATCCTCGAAGACATCCGCGACTGCCACGAGCGTGGCCAGCCCGTGTTGGTGGGTACGACCAGCATTGAAAACTCCGAGCTGCTGTCGGGCCTGTTGAAAAAGGCCAAGCTGCCGCACGAAGTGCTGAACGCCAAACAGCACGCTCGCGAAGCCGAGATCGTGGCAGAAGCCGGCAAGCCGGGCCACATCACCATCGCCACCAACATGGCCGGTCGTGGTACCGACATCGTGCTGGGCGGCAGCGTGGACAAGCAGGTTGACCTGATCCGCGCCGACGAATCGCTGTCGGAAGCTGAAAAGACCGCGCGCATCGATAAGATCCGCGCCGAATGGAAGCCGCTGAACGAGCAGGTCAAGGCCGCGGGCGGCCTGCGCATCATCGGCACCGAACGCCACGAATCGCGCCGTATCGACAACCAGTTGCGCGGTCGCGCCGGCCGCCAGGGCGACCCGGGCTCGTCCCGTTTCTACCTGTCGCTGGAAGACTCGCTGATGCGTATCTTCGCGGGTGACCGCGTGCGCGCCATCATGGAACGCCTGAAGCTGCCCGAGGGCGAGCCGATCGAGGCGGGCATGGTGACGCGCTCGATCGAAACCGCGCAACGCAAGGTGGAAGGCCGCAACTTCGACATCCGCAAGCAATTGCTGGAATACGACGACGTGGCCAACGACCAGCGCAAGGTGCTGTATTCGCAGCGTAACGATGTGCTGGAAGCCGCGAGCGTCGGCGCCACGGTGAGCAACCTGCGCGACGCCGCCGTGGTCGAGCTGTTCAACACCTACGTGCCGCCGGAATCGGTGGAAGAGCAGTGGGACGTGCCGGGGCTGCAAAGGGCGCTGGAATCGGACTGGAACCTGCACCTGCCGCTGACCGAGATGTTGGACAAGGAAACCACCCTGACCGACGAAGACCTGCGTGAGCGCGTGGTAGCGGCTGCTCGCGATGCCTATCAGGCCAAGGTTGACCAGGTCGGGGCGGAATCGTGGTCGCAGTTTGAACGTTCGATCATGTTGCAGTCGATCGACACGCATTGGCGCGAACACCTGTCGTCGCTGGACTACCTGCGCCAGGGCATCCACTTGCGCGGTTATGCGCAGAAGAATCCCAAGCAGGAATACAAGCGCGAAGCCTTCGAATTGTTCTCGGGCATGCTGGATCGCATTCGCGACGACGTGGTGCGTGTGTTGATGACGGTGCGTGTGCAGTCGTCCGAGCAGGTCGAACAGGCCGAGGCCGAAGCCGCGCAGTCGCATGTGCAGAACGTGCAATACCACCACTCCGATTACGACGAAGCGCTGGCCAAGACGGAATCGGAAGAGGGCGCGCAGCCCGTGCGCAACGCCATGCCCAAGGTCGGACGCAACGATCCGTGCCCGTGCGGCAGCGGCAAGAAGTACAAGCAGTGTCACGGCAAGCTGGTCTGATCAGGGGATAACGCCATGCTGCATTCCGTCGGCCGTACCGAATTCGACCATGCCGTCGTGATGGTGCGCGATCGGCTGGATGCGCTGGCCCCGCATTTCGAGCGCCAGGGGTTTCACCTGAGCGATAAGGCGGTGCATAACCTGGGGTCGTGCAATCGCCTGATCGTGCTGGAAGGCACGTATGTCGAACTGCTGGGATGGCCCACGGGCGCCCCGCCGGCCCGCAAGGAAATCGCCGATTCGCCCTTCGGGCTGGAAGCGTTGGTGTTTCGTACGTATGACGCCGACGCCACCTACGAACGCCTGAAGGCGGCCGGCTTCGCGGTAAACCCGGTACAGGAACTGACGCGCCCGGCGATGCTGGACGGTCAGGAAGTACAGGCTCGCTTCCACACCGTGCGCTTTGCCGAGCAGCCTTTGCCCGGCATCCGTATGTATTTCTGCCGTCACCTGACACCCGAGTGTGTCTGGTCTCCGGACCTGATGGCGCATCCCAATGGCGCGCGCAGCCTGATGCGCATTGATGCCCGCGCGGCCGATGCCCGAGCCGTGGCCGAGCGCCTGGCGCTGGTGGCTGACGTCACGGCTGAAGCCGTCGATGGCGGCTGGGATGTGCCCTTGGCCAACCTGCGCATCCACGTGCAAACTGATCCCTCGGCGTCAGCCCCCACGCTGTCCACGCTGACCCTGGAAAACCGCGACGGCGCCCATTACACCCTGGACACCGGAACACCGGCGCCCTAGACACCGGTACGTAGGATGGGTGTAGCGCGCGAAACTGGCCGCTAGAACCCTGACATCACAACGCGCGAACCCATCAAGCAGCGATTGAATTCTTGGCTGGATCTGCCAGGACGCAATCGCCGCTTGATGGGTTTCGCGCGTTTGATATTGGTTTCCTTTTTAGAAATCCTTCGCGCTGCACCCATCCTATGATGGCTCCAATGGCGGTAGCCATCGCTTTGGGCAATCACGATCGGGGCAAACCCTGCTTGCATTGCAAAGTGTATGCACTTTAGTATGCACTTCATACCCGCTGATCACTCATCTCAAATCGACCAGCCATGACGCAGCCTCCTTCAGCGATTCGCCCCGCCGCCCGCACGTCTGCCGGGCAGGCCGAGCTGTATGGCGCGGTCAAGGCGATGGCGGTGCGGTTTGATTTCAAGCCGGGTGAACGCATCAACGAAGTGGATCTGGCGCGGCGCTTGAATGTCAGCCGGACGCCGCTGCGTGAAGTATTGAACCAATTGATGGTCGAAGGCTTCCTGACCCGCTCCCTGAACCGCGGCTTCATTGCCCGGCTATTGGACGCCAAGCAGATCCACAGCTTGTACGAATACCGGGCGGTGCTCGAGGCCGGGATCGTCCGAGCCGCCTGCGAACGCGCCAGCGACGAAGAATTGGCCGAATTGCGCCAGTTTGTGGAACGGTCCCGCGATGTGCCGGAAGACAGCGACGCCACACGTCTGCTGGAATTGGACGAGGCCTTTCACCTGCATCTTGCGCGCCTGTCTCGCAATGAAGAGTTTGTGCGTGCGCTGGAAAGCGTGAATGCCCGTATCCATTTCGTGCGCTGGATCGACATGCAGCAGGGCCGACGCAGCCACACGCAGGGCGAGCACCTGCGTATCGTCCAGGCGTTGGAACGGCGTGACCTGGATGCTTTGCCCGCGCTGATCAGCGCGCACATCGGACGTCGCCTCGACCAGATCACCGACGTGATTCGCACCGGATTTTCAACGATTTACATGCGGGACCAGGCCGAACCCGCCACGGTAGTGCCGGCCAACACCACAACAGCAGGGGAAAAACAATGACTCACACGATGAAGCGTATTTTGGCGGGCCTATGCACGCTGGCAGCCGCGGGGGGCGCCTTTGTCGCCGCGCCCGCCGCCGCCGAGGAACGGCCGTTGGTGCTGGTGGTGCCGTACCCGCCGGGCGGCAGCACCGACATCCTGGCGCGTATTCTGCAGCCGCGCCTGTCGCAGCAAATGGGTGGGCGCACCGTGATCGTGGAAAACCGCCCCGGCGCCGCCAGCCAGATCGCCACCGCTTTCGTGGCGCGCGCCGAGCCGGATGGCAGCACGCTCCTGGTCAGCTTTGACAACCACGGCATCAACCCCGCCGTGAAGCCCAAGCTGCCCTACGACACCTTCAAGGATTTTGTCGCCATTTCTCAGACCGTGCGGTTTCCGCTGGTCATTGGCGCCAACCCCAATGTGCCTGGGGATAACCTGAAAGCGTTCCTGGCGATCGCCGCGAAGGAATCGCCCAACAAATTCAACTACGCCTCGACCGGGGTGGGTTCGCTGAACCATCTGGCGCCCGAAGAACTCAAGCGCCTGTCGAAAGTCGAGCTGCTGCACGTGCCGTATGGCGGCGGCGGGCCGGCCATTCAGGCGGTGTTGGGCGGGCAAGCGAATATGACGTGGCTGAGTTTCGCGGCACTGCGTGGGCAGATCCAGGCCGGCAAGATCAAGCCGCTGGCGGTGGCGGGCGAAAAGCGCCTGCCGGAATTGCCCAACGTGCCCACGGTGGAAGAGTCGGGCTTCCCCGGCTTTGTCGCCTATTCGTGGAGCGGCATGTTCGCACCGAAGGGCACGCCCGAGGCAACCGTGAAAAAACTGACGGCCGACTTCAAGGCGGTGTTGGCCGACCCCGAGATCAAGAAGAAGGTGACGGAAGCGGGCTTCGAAATCGTGGCCTCGGACGGCCCGGCGCTGGATGCCTATGTGAAATCGGAATATGACCGGTGGAGCGCCTTCATCAAGAAGAACAACATCAATCTGGATAACTGAGCGACGGTTGGCCGGACGGCGCGCCCGTCCGGCCCTGTCCGCGAACCTTGTGGAGATGACATGGAAAACTTGAACGGCGCCGAAGCCATGGTGCGGATGCTGCAGCACAACGGCGTCAAACATATTTTTGGCCTGTGCGGCGACACCAGCCTGCCGTTTTACGATGCACTGTACCGCCTGGATCACGGCATGCAGCACATCCTGACGCGCGACGAGCGCAGCGCGGGCTATATGGCGGACGCCTACGCCCGTGTGACCGGCAAGGTCGGCGTATGCGAAGGCCCCAGCGGTGGAGGCGCCACCTATCTGTTGCCCGGCCTGGTCGAAGCCAATGAGTCCTCGATTCCCGTGCTGGGCATCACGTCGGACGTGGCGGTGGGTTCGCGCGGGAAATATCCGCTGACCGAGCTGGATCAGGAAGCGCTGTACCGTCCGCTGACCAAGTGGAACCGCACGATTGACCGCGCGGACCAGATTCCCGGCATGGTGCGCGCGGCGTTCCGCGCCATGACCACCGGCAAGCCGGGCGCGGCGCACCTGTGCTTTCCGTATGACGTGATGAAGCAGCAGGTGGATGCGTCCGATATCTGGGCGCAGCCCGAACACGGCCGCTTCCCGGCCATGCGTTTTGCCCCGGATCCCGCCGACGTGGCGCGTGCCGCGCAGCGTTTGATCGGCGCGCGTGCGCCCGTGATCATCTGCGGCGGTGGCGTGGTCATCGCCGGCGCCAGCGGCGCCTTGCAGGAACTGGCGGAAAGCTTGAAGGCGGCGGTGTGCGTGACCGTCAGCGGACAAGGCAGCCTGGCCGACACGCATCCGCTGAATGCGGGCGTGGTGGGCTCCAACGGTGGCGTGATGGCCACCCGCGACGTGGTGGCGGCGGCCGACGTGGTGCTGTTCGTGGGTTGCCGCGCCGGCTCGACGTCCACGGAACATTGGCGCTTCCCGAACCGCGACGTGCCCATCCTGCACATCGATATCGACCCCATGGTGATCGGCGCCAACTACCTGACCGACGTCGGCCTGGTGGGTGACGCGAAGCTGGCGCTGGAAGCCTTGGGCGCCGAAGTGCAGGCGCGCCTGGCGCACCGCAATTCGGACGCAGTGGACGGCGCAGTGCTGGCCGGCCGCGCCAAGGCCGCGCGCCTGGCGCAACTGGAGCCGCTGGCCAACAGCCTTGAAACGCCGATCCGCCCCGAGCGCGTGGTGCAATCGCTGAACCGCTTGCTGCCCGACGATGCGGTGGTGTGCGCGGACCCGGGCACGCCTTGCCCGTACTTCTCGGCCTATTACGATGTGTCGCGCCCCGGCCGCCACTTCATCACCAACCGCGCACACGGTGCGCTGGGCTTTTCCATGTCGGCCGCGTTGGGCGCCTGGGTTGGGCGGCCGCAGTCCAAGTGCGTATCCGTGATGGGCGACGGCAGCTTCGGCTTTACCGTGGGCGAACTGGAAACCATCGTGCGCCACAAGGCGCCGCTGCTGATGATCGTGTTTTCGAATTCGGTCTACGGCTGGATCAAGGCCAGCCAGAAGGCGGGCTACGATCAGCGCTACTACAGCGTGGACTTCAACCGCACCGACCACGCCCGCATTGCCGAAGCCTATGGCGTGAAGGCGTGGCGCGTGGAAGATCCGTCCAAGCTGGACGACGCCATCAAGGCCGCCATGGAACACGACGGCCCGGCACTCATCGACGTGGTGGCGCAGCCGCTGCAGGACACGGCGGCCCCGGTCAGCCAGTGGATGGGTTGATACGCGCTTGACGGCACATTGACCACCCAGTCAACGCAAGAGGCCCTTCGGGGCCTCTTTTTTTTGGTCCAAGGTGTTGGCAGCCGGTCCTATACTGATCCGCTTCGGCGCGGCGTTGCCGCGTGGTCTGCAACACGTAAAAGGGGAATCAGGCATGGATTTGGGGATCAGTGGCAAGACGGCCTTGGTGTTCGGCGGCAGCCGTGGCATGGGCCGCGCGTGTGCGCTGCAGTTGGCGCGCGAGGGTGTGGCGGTGACCATCGCCGCGCGCAATCCCGAGACGCTTGCGCAAGCCGCGGCCGAGATTTCCAAGGAAGCCGGCATCGGCGTGGGCTGGGTGTCGGCCGACCTGACCCAGGAGCACGGTCGCGATGCGGCCATGGCCGCGTGCCCGCAACCCGACATCCTGATCAACAACGCCGACGGCCCGCTGCCCGGCGATTTCCGGGATTGGACGCGCGAGGACTGGATCGCGTCGTTGGACGCGATGATGCTGGGGCCCATCGACATGATCCGGCGCGTGGTCGATGGCATGGTCGAGCGGCGCTTCGGCCGCATCGTGAACATCGTGTCGCGCAGCGTGAAGGCGCCGCATGCGGAACTGGGCCTGTCCAATGGGGCGCGTTCGGGACTCATCGGCTTCGTGGGAGGCCTGGCGCGGCAGACGGTGCGGCACAACGTCACCATCAACAACCTGTTGCCGGGGGCCTTTGCCACCGACGCGCAGGTCCGGCACGTACAGGGCATGCTGGCGCAATCGTCGGACAAGACCTTCGACCAGCTGTGGGAAGAGCGCGGACGCGCCAACCCGGCCGGGCGCTTTGGCCAGCCGGAAGAAGTGGGTGCGTTGTGCGCCTATCTTTGTTCGGCGCAAGCCGGCTACATGACCGCGCAAAGCCTCTTGATCGATGGGGGCGGCTACCCCGGCACGTACTGAAACCAGCCACGCACGGCGGCGGCTTCTGGCTGGACGCGCGCCGGACTAACGGGCAAGATTGGCTCCCATCGCGTTCGAGAAAAACTCATGGACCAGACCGACATCAAGATCCTGGCGTTGCTGCAGAAAGACGCTACCTGTTCGGTCGCTGAAATTGCCGAACAGGTGAATCTGTCGGTGACGCCATGCTGGCGCCGCATTCAGAAGCTGAAGGATGACGGCGTTATCGCGCGCAACGCCATCTTGCTGGACCCGCGTGCGCTGGGCCTGAACCTGACGGTATTCGTGTCCATCAAGACCAGCCAGCACAACGAGAAATGGACGCAAAGCCTGATCAATGCCGTCATGGCCTTGCCAAATGTGGTGGAGTTTCACCGCATGGCCGGCGATATCGATTACCTGCTCAAGGTGGTGGTCGAGGACATGGCGGCGTATGACCGCTTCTACCGCCGGCTGATCGGCGCGGTGGACCTGCTGGATGTCAGCGCCAGCTTCTCGATGGAAATCATCAAAAGCACGACTGAATTGCCGCTGGACGCGGTGTAGCGGCGGGGTGTTGTCGCGGTATTGGCTGTTGAGCAAAATTTTTTCGCGGCCGGCCACTCCGGCGGATGCAAATTTCTTTCGGCGTGTTGCGCAAGGCCTATCTCGCAATGCTTTTGCGCAGTGTGCGGCGTAGGATATCTCTCGTTCCCATCGGGGCATGAATCGGGATATCAGAGGACCCTATGTCGTTCGCAGTACCCGCCGGCTGTGCCGGTTTGGCAAAAGCGCGGCAAGCGCGATCGGTGGACGACCTGCTGGCCGACTGGAACGGCGTCGACAACTTATGGGTGTTCGCCTACGGTTCCCTGATCTGGCACCCCGGCTTTGCGTGGCGCGAGCGCCGCCTGGCGACGGTGCGCGGCTATCACCGGTCGTTGTGTCTGTGGTCGCACGATCATCGTGGCTCCCCCGACAATCCCGGCCTGGTGTTCGGCTTGAACCGGGGCGGTTGCTGCCGGGGCGTGGCCTACCAGATCGCGGCGGCTGACGTGCCTGATGTGTTCCAGGCGCTGTGGCGCCGGGAGATGGTGACCGGCGCCTACACCCCCCGTTGGCTCGCTTGCCATACCGAGGCCGCCCCGGTGCGTGGCCTGGTCTTCCTGCTGAATCGCGCCTGCGATGAGTACGCTGCCGACCTGAGTGACGACCGCTTGATCGCGTCCGTGCGCAATGCCGTCGGCCAGTCGGGGCCTTGTCTGGACTACGTGGTGGAGACCGAGCGCGCCTTGCGCGCGCACGGTATTGACGACTGGCGCCTGGGTGATCTGGTTCGCAGACTGGGCCAGGCTTTCTGAGTTCTGGCCTTGCGCCTTAGGTTTAGAAGTGCCAG
The DNA here is from genome assembly GCF_029637605.1 of Achromobacter spanius. NCBI lineage: Bacteria > Pseudomonadati > Pseudomonadota > Betaproteobacteria > Burkholderiales > Alcaligenaceae > Achromobacter > Achromobacter spanius. The sequence continues at coordinate 5,296,936 of NZ_CP121261.1, forward strand.
CGTCCGAACATATACAGGACGTTGCCCGCGCCGCTTGAGCCGGGTATATAGGTCGCGTAGAACATGGCGTCTTTGTAGCCGGCGCCCACCAGCGGCAGGATGCCGGGAAACGGCACGTAGCTCATGATGTCGTGCCGCGCGGTCAGGAACACCGTGTAGCCCGCGCCCAGGCGAAAGTTCTCGCTGACTCGCCCTATTTTCAGGAAGCCATAGCCGGCAATGGGTTCGACCTTGCTGTGCGAATCCAGGAACGCCATGGCGTACAGGCCCTGCCAGTCGCCGTCTTCGTCGTAGAGGCTGCGGCCATAGCCACCGCCCCAGGCCAACTCGTTGAAGCTGTCGATTTTTTCTTTGCTGTACATGGCGCGGTTGTGCCAGGCGTAGCCGGAAACGTAGAGGTCGTTGCCGCCTTCGGTCCAGATCTGGTCAAGGCGATTGCAAGCGGACTGTGCCCACGAGGGCATGCTTTCACAGGCTTGCGCGGCAGCGGTGAAAGTCGAGAGCAGCAGGCAAAGCATGGCTGCTCGAAATTGGGCGGTCATTACGGGTACAGAAGGATGAAGATGACAAGTTGGTGACTGTACATGTTGTCATCGCCCGATCCCTGTCAGAACGCTGTCATCAAACGGCGTTCGTGGCCCCGGCCCCAGGAAAGAGGCGGCCAGGCGACCACAAAATCAAGAATTTTCTGTGGTGGCAGTACTACAGCAGGAAGATGGTGGCCAAGCCCAGGAAGATGAAGAATCCCAGCGAGTCGGTGGCGAACGTCAGCAACACCGACGACCCCATGGCGGGATCCTTGCCGAAGCGCGCACGCACCATCGGCACCAGTACGCCCACCGAGGCGCCGACCAGCATGTTGCAGATCATCGCCGCCATCATCACCAGCGCAATCGACATTGAGCGCGAGATCACCCAGGCGAACAACGCCGCCACCAGGCTGCCGCACAAGCCGACGAGCAAGGTCACGAACAATTCGCGCTTGACCAATTGCCACAGGTTGCGGCCGGTGATGCGGCCCATGGCCAGAGCGCGGATGATCAGCGTCATGGTCTGGTTGCCGGAGTTGCCGCCGATGCCCGCCACGATCGACATCAGGAACGCCAGGATCACGATGTGGCTGACCGTGCCTTCGAACCGCGATGCCACGAAGGATGCCGTGGCGGCGGTACAGAGGTTGAGCAGCAGCCACGGCGCGCGGTTGCGCAGCGCGGTGGTGACGGGCGCGAAGATGTCTTCTTCTTGCAGACCCGCGCGCGACAGCGCTTGTTCCTGGGAGTCTTCGCGCATCACGTCCACCACATCGGCGATGGTGACGCGGCCGATCAGGCGCCCCTGGTCGTCCATCACGGGGGCGGAGACCAGGTCGTAACGTTCAAAGGCCCCTGCCGCGTCGGCGTCGGAATCCAGCGGGTTCAGCGTCAGGAAGTCGGCGTTCATGACGGCGCGCACTTCGGTTTCCGGTTCGCTGACCAGAAGGCGCGACAGCGGCAGGATGCCTTGCAGCTTGTCTTGGCGGTCCACCACGAAAATCTGGTCGGTGTGGTCGGGCAGTTCGTGCAGGCGGCGCAGATAGCGCAGCACCACTTCCAGCGTGACGTCCTCGCGCACCCGGACCATTTCGAAGTCCATGATCGCGCCCACGCTGTCTTCCGGATAGCCCATGGCTTCCAGCAACTGCGCGCGTTCTTCTTCGGTCAGGCCTTTTTGTACTTCGGCCACCACGTCGGGCGGCAGGTCGGGCGCCAGGTCGGCGAGTTCATCGGCGTCCATGTTGCCGGTGGCGGCAACCAGGTCCTGGCGGTCCATCGCTTCAATCAGCGATTCCCGCACCCAGTCTTCAACTTCCAGCAGTACGTCGGCGTCGTGCTCGGGGCTGACCAGCTTCCAGATGGCCTGGCGTTCATCCTTGGGCAGCGATTCCAGGATGAAGGCGATGTCGGCCGGATGCAGGCCGTCCAGCAGCGTCTTAAGTTCGGCCTCGTGCTGGCGGTGAACCAGGTCTTCGACCAGCGTGGCCTTGGCGTCGCCTTCTTCCTGGCGATGCACCAGGTCGGCCACCAGTTGTTGGCGGCGCAGGCGTTCCTGCACTTCGGCCAGGGCGGTCTGTGCGTCTTCCGGGTCGAGGCGGCGGGGCGTCGCGGGCGGTTTCTGCGCGGCGGCGGACTGCGTCATGCGTTACGGCTCAAAGAGAAGGGAGGGGGCGGCTGCGCCGTGCTTCATCGGTGGCGACATACGTCAGCGTGGCCTCGGTGACCTTGACGACTTCGGCGTCCAGGCGCTGGCGTTCCGCGTAGACCTCAACCGACACCGTGATGGACGTGTTGCCGGTCTTGACGATGGATGCGTAGAAGCTGAGCAGGTCGCCCACGAAGACGGGCTCTTTGAACTGGAAGGCGTTGACCGCCACCGTGGCGACCCGGCCGGCGGCGCGGCGCGCGGCGGGAATGGACCCGGCGATGTCGACCTGGGCCATGATCCAGCCGCCAAAAACGTCCCCGTGGATATTCGCGTCGGCCGGCATCGGCATGACGCGCAATACCGCGTCGCGATTGGCGGGCAAAGTCGTAAACGGGGATTTGGGGCTGGAGGTCATGCGGCCGACTCCAATGCATGGGAATCAGCCGATTATGCAGGAAAAACGAGACAGCGGCGTGCGTGGCGCAAGCCGTCGCGGCGCTTTGCCGCGACGGCTTGAAAATCAGGTGGCCAACTTCACGATCCCGTAGCCGCCAACCAACAGCCAGGCGTAAAGAATCAGGCCCAGGGCCATCACGCGGGGGCCCGCTTTCTTGATCTGAGCGAAGCGCGTTTCGATACCCAGCGCCGTCATGGCCATGGTCAGCGCAAAAATGTCCAGGCGGCGGATGGCGGCAATGGCGTCGGCGGGGATGATGTTCAGCGAATTGATGATGGCAAGCACCAGGAAGCCCACGGCAAACCACGGAATGGGCAGCTTGCCGCCCTTGGCCTGGCCGCCTGACTGGCTGGCCGCGCTGCGCAGGTACATGCCCAGCACCAGCAACACCGGCACCAGCAGCGCCACGCGGGTCATCTTGACGATGGTGGCGACTTCGGTGGTGGCGGGGTCGATATTGCTGGCGGCGCCCACCACCTGAGCCACTTCGTGGATGGTGCCACCGATATAGATACCCAAGGCCTGCGTGTCCAGGCCGAGCCAGCCGGCGTGATACAGGATGGGGTACAGAAACATGGACAGCGTGCCGAACAGCACCACGGTGGCAACGGCGACGGCGCTTTTGTGGGGGGCGGCCCGCAGCGTGGGTTCGAACGCCAGCACGGCGGCCGCGCCGCAGATGGCGCTGCCCGCCGCAGTCAACATGGCGGTGTCGCGGTCCAGGCCCAGGATACGTTGCCCGACAACGGTGCCGATCAGCAAGGTGCCCAACACCACCGCCACCGACACGGCCAGGCCCGGCAAGCCCACGGCCGCGATCTGCTGGATGCTGATATTCAGGCCGTAGAAGGCCACGGCAATGCGCAACAGGCGCCGCGCGGTGAAGTTGACGCCCACGCCCCAGTCAGCCGGCATCGTGCCGCGCAGGAAGTTGCCGTACAGCATGCCGCAGACGATGCCCACCACCAGGGGCGAAAAGCCCAGCTGGCGGATGGCGGGCAGGTCGGCCAACTGCATCACGGCGGCGGCCATCAGCCCGACGAAGAGCACGCCGTTGAGTTTGTCGCGCCAGGGGGTGGCGGTGACGGTGGCCGATGGGTTGGTGGTGCCCGTGCTGGCCGACTGTGCCGGGGCGGCGGGGGAAAGGGGAACGGTGGTGCTGGTCGAGGTGCTCATGGCGGCCCTTTGGGCATATCTAAATAACTTCCCGAAATATTAGAGGCCGCGTCGTTATTTGAAAAATCTTTATTTTGAATATTTAATATCGGAAATTCTGATATCAACGGGGGCGCTATGACACCAGATCAGTTGTTGTCATTTGCATGCGTGGCCGACACGGGCAACATCAGCCGTGCCGCACAAGTGCTGAATTTGTCGCAGCCGGCCGTGTCGGGCCAATTACGCGCGCTACAGGACTGGTTCGGCGAACCCTTGTACCGCCGCAGCGGTCACGGCATCGTCCTGACCGAGGCGGGCGAGCGCTTGGCTGAGCAGGCCCGGCAATTGCGGCAGGTCTACCGGCAGGCCCAGGCGGTTCGGGAATCCTGGCGTGGCTTGGAAACGGGCGCCTTGCGCCTGGGCGCCAGCACCACGCCCGCCAGTTACCTGTTGCCACGCTTGGTGGCGGATTTCCGCTCGGCGTTTCCGGCGGTCAGCCTGCACTTGTCGGATGGCAATACCCGCGAAATCGTCGAGCGCCTGCCCGCGCTGGATCTGGCGTTTATTGAAGGCGATGTGCCGTCAGGCCTGCCGTCGGACACGGCGGTGCATGCCTGGCGTCAGGATGAGGTGGTGGCGATTGTGCGGGCCGACCATGCGCTGGCCGCCAAAGGGGCAGTGACCTTGCGGGACCTGGCGGCCTCGCCGCTGGTGATGCGCGAGCCGGGCTCGGGGGTGCGCCGGCTGGTCGAGCGCGCGTTCGCCGATGCCGGGTTGACCCCGTCCGTGGGGCTGGAGCTGGCGGGCGTGGAAGGTGTGAAGCAGGCGGTGCGCGCGGGGCTGGGGGTGGGGTTCGTGTCGGTGATGTCGATGCGGCACGAAGACGGCGCCTTGGCGGCATTGCGCCTGTTGCCCAGGCCGCTGACACGCACGCTGAGCATTCTGGTGCCGCATGCTGATGCCGCCGCCCGCGCCGCCGAACGCTTTCTGGCGATGTGCCTGGCGGTCGGGGCGGCAGACGGCGGGTAAGGCTCAGGCCTTGGCCAGACGCTTCAAGGCAAGTTGGACCCAGTACGTGCCACCCAGGGGCAGCAGTTCGTCGTTGAAGTCGTAGCTGCCGTTGTGCAGCATGCAGGGGCCCAGGCCGTGGCCGCTGTCGCGGTGATCGCCGGTGCCGTTGCCGATCCAGACATAGCAGCCCGGCAGTTCCTGCAGCATGAACGCAAAGTCTTCCGCGCCCATGGTCGGTTGCACGTGGTCGTTGACGTTGGCGTCACCCACGATGTCGCGCAGCACGTCGGCGCAGAACGCGGCTTCTTCGGCGTGGTTGATGGTGGGCGGATAGTTGCGCTGGAACGTGAACTCCACTTCACAGTCCATGGCCGCGCAGGTATGGCGCGTGATCTCTTCCATACGGCGTTCGATCAGGTCCAGCACGTCCAGCGTGAAGGTGCGCACGGTGCCGCGCAGTTCCGCGTGGTTGGGCACCACGTTGTCGGCGCTGCCCGCGTGGATCTGGGTAATGCTGAGCACCGCGGCATCCAGCGGATTGCGGTTGCGCGTGATGATGGTCTGCAGCGATTGCGCCAACTGCACAGCCGCCATGACGGGGTCGATGCCCAGGTTGGGCATGCCCGCGTGTGTGCCCTTGCCTTTGACGACGATCGAAAATTCGTTGCTGGACGCCATGATGGGGCCGGGGGTCAGGCCGAACTGGCCGGGCTTCATGCCGGGCCAGTTGTGCATGCCGAACACGGCTTCCATCGGAAAACGCTTGAACAGGCCGTCGTCGATCATGCGCTTGGCGCCGCCGCCGCCTTCTTCGGCCGGCTGGAAAATCACATACACCGTACCCGCGTAATCGCGATGCTGCGCCAGGTATTGCGCCGCGGCCAGCAGCATGGCCGTGTGGCCGTCGTGGCCGCAGGCGTGCATCTTGCCTTCGTTCTTGCTGGCGTGCGCGAAGCTGTTGACCTCTTGCATGGGCAGCGCGTCCATGTCGGCGCGCAGGCCCACCGCGCGATCACCGGGCAGCTTGCCGCGAATGATGCCGACCACGCCCGTGCCACCCAGGCCGCGATCAATCTCGATGCCCCATTCTTCAAGCTTGGCCGCCACGACGTCGGCGGTGCGGAATTCTTCGAAGGCCAATTCAGGGTGCGCGTGGATGTCGCGGCGGATCTTCGAAATATCCTGGTGCCAGGCGACGATGGGTTCGAGCAGTTTCATGGGGGAATTGGGGCGGAAAAAGGGAACGCAACAAGGTTATCATCATTCAAAAATCTATTTAATGGAGACAAACACCATGACGCGACCGTGGCTTGCTCACTATCCGCAGGGGGTGCCGGCAGAGATCTCCACCGAGGGCTATTCCTCGCTGGCCGACCTGTTGGATCGGGCCTGCAAGCAGTACGCCACCCGCATCGCCTGCACGGCGATGGGCAGCGATATCACCTATGCGCAACTGGATCGCCATGCGCGGGCGTTTTCCGGATGGCTGCAAAGCCTGGGCCTGGAGAAGGGCGCACGGGTTGCGCTGATGATGCCCAATGTGCCGGCCTATCTGGTGGGCATGCTGGGCACCTTGCGCGCCGGTCTGGTCGTCGTGAATGTGAACCCGCTGTACACGGCGGATGAACTTGAACGCCAATTGCAGGACAGCGGCGCATCCGTCATCCTGATCCTCGAAAATTTTGCGCACACCTTGCAGGCGGTGAAGAACCGCGGCCAGCTCAAGCATGTCGTTGTGACCGCGCCGGGCGATCTGCTGGGCGGCCTGAAGGCGCCGCTGGTCAACTTCGTGGCGCGTCATATCAAGAAGATTGTTCCTGCCTGGAGCATCGACGGCGCGCAACCGTTGCCCAAAGTTCTGGCGGCGGGCGCGAACTTGCCGTTCACGCCACCCACGCTGACGATGGACGATATCGCGGTGCTGCAGTACACGGGCGGCACCACCGGCGTGCCCAAGGGCGCGATGCTGTCGCATCGGAACCTGACCGCCAATGTGTTGCAGACCGAAGCCGTGGCGCAGCCCGTGGTGCATGACTTGTCAAATACCCAACTTACGATCATCAGCGCGCTGCCGCTGTACCACGTGTTCGCAATGACCGTCTGCGGCTTGTATGGCATGCATGCGGGCATGCGCAACGTGCTGATCATCAACCCGCGTGATCAGCCCTCGCTGATCAGTGCGTGGCGCAAGGTCCCCATCAATCTGTTTCCCGGCGTCAACACCTTGTTCAATGCGCTGGCGCACAACGCGGATTTCGCCAAGCTGGATTTTTCGGCGCTGCGCCTGACCTTGGGTGGCGGCATGGCGGTGCAGCAGTCCGTGGCCGAACGCTGGTTGAAGATCACCGGCAGGCCGCTGATCGAAGGCTACGGCTTGTCGGAAACCTCGCCCGTGGCCACGGTGAATCCCACCAACGCCACGGCCTATTCCGGCTCTATCGGACTGCCGCTGCCGTCCACCGACGTGGCCATTCTTGACGATGCGGGCCACGAAGTGCCGCTGGGCGAACGCGGCGAAGTGGGCATACGCGGGCCGCAGGTCATGCTGGGCTATTGGCAGAAGCCCGACGAAACCCGCCAGTCCATGACGGCGGACGGTTTCTTTCGCACGGGCGACATCGGCATCATGGACGACAAGGGCTATACGCGCATCGTCGACCGCAAGAAAGACATGATCGCGGTGTCCGGATTCAAGGTCTATCCGAACGAAGTCGAAGCCGTGGTGGCGCAGATGCCGGGTGTGCTGGAGTGCGCGGCCATCGGCGTGCCGGACGAGCACTCGGGCGAAGCCGTCAAGGTGTTCGTGGTGAAAAGCGACGCGTCATTGACCGAGGCGCAGGTGCAAGACTGGTGCCGCGAAAAGCTTACGGGCTACAAGCGCCCGCGCTTTGTGGAATTTCGCGATGAGCTGCCCAAGAGCAACGTGGGCAAGATTCTGCGCCGGGAATTGCGCCCCGACGCGCCCGCCAAGGCGTCTTAGGCTTCGGCGGGAGGCTCGCCGCCAAGGTGCGGCGCAATCATCTCGTGCAGGGCGCGTTCGATGGCGGGGTTGCCCGCCACAACGCGCCCGCCGATGGGCCAGGGATCCAGCTTGTGCATGTCTGAACACGTGCCGCCCGCTTCGCGCAGGATCAGCGTGCCGGCTGCCACATCCCACGGCGCCAGCCCCATTTCCCAATAACCGTCGTAGCGGCCGCAAGCCGTCCACGCCAGGTCCAGCGCGGCCGCGCCCATGCGGCGCACGCCGCGCGCGCGCTTGATGGCGTCGTTCAGCATGGGCATGTATTGCCCGGCGAAGGAAAAGTCGCGGAACGGAAAGCCGGTGGCAAGCACGGAATCTTCAATGGTCTGCGTGCGCGAACATTTGATGCGGCGGCCATTCAGCCAGGCCCCGATGCCATACACCGCGGTGAACAGTTCTTCGCGGTTGGGGTCGTAAACCACGCCGGCCACGGGCGTGTCTTCGGTCAGGGTTTCCGTGGCTGATACCGCGGTGCCCGCATGCGCAATCAGCGCGATCGACACGGCGTAGTGAGGGATGTCGTGCAGGAAATTCGTGGTGCCATCCAGCGGGTCGATGTACCAGGTGGCGCGGCCTTGGGGTTTGCCACCGGTTTCTTCAGCCACGATGCCGAACTTCGGCGTGCGCGTTTGCAGCTCCTGGATGATCACGGCCTCGGCTTCGCGGTCTGCTTGCGATACGAGATCGTTGCGCGCCTTGCGGTCGATCACGAGGTCGGCCCGATGATGCGCGTAGGATTGCAGGATGGCCGCGCCCGCATGCGCCGCCGTGACTGCCGCGTCGATCGCGGCGCACAGGTCGATGGGTTGGGCCAGTGAGCGGGGCTGATCATAGGTGTCCATGTAAACCAGTGTAAGCCCAGGTATGCGTCAAATCCGCGGCAGCCATGGGAAACCGCGCCGCCGCGTGGCGTCTATCCAACGCCCGGGCCGCTGCCAGTCGATAATTCGCGTTTGTCACAACCTTGAACCTTTCTTTGAAGAGCCCATGTCCGCGCCTTACGTTCCCCTGACCCCCGCAGTGGCCGGCGTCGATGCCGACGGCAAGCTCTATAACGCCGAATCAGACGACGTCCACCCCCTGCATATCGGGTCATTCAGCGACCGGGAACAGGTATTCCTGCGTGGCAACGGGCTGCCCGAGCGCTGGCGTGGACGCGACGTATTCACCGTCTGCGAGACCAGTTTCGGCCTGGGCCTGAACTTTCTGGCGCTGTGGCACGCGTGGCGGCAAGACCCGCGGCGGTCCTCGGCGTTGCATATCGTGTCGATGGAAGCGCATCCGTTCGCTTTGGATGACTTGTCGGCATTGCTGGCGCGTTATGCGCCGGCGTCCCTGGCCGGACTGGCGCGGCATCTGGTGGAGCAGTGGCCCACGCTGTTGCCGGGGCTGCATCGGCTGGAATTCGAGAATGGCGCGGTGACGCTGACGTTGGGTTTTGGCGATGCGCAGGTGCTTGCGCCACGCCTGGACGCGCGCGTGGATGCGTTCTATCTGGATGGCTACACGCCAGAGCACGAGCCCGACACGAGGTCGGCGCCCTTGCTACGCGCGCTGGCGCAATTGGCGGCGTCCGGGGCCACCTTGACGGCCGCGGTCGGTACGGAAGCACTGCGGCGTGCGTTGCAGGACGCGGGGTTTGATGCGCGCTGCGTGCCGATCAACGGAGGCAAGCGGCAAATGATCCAAGCCACTGCCCGCGTGCAGGGCCGAGTGGCCGGCGCCGCCGCGACGCCCGCGGCCGTCAAGCATGCGGTGGTGGTGGGCGCAGGCCTGGCGGGCGCCGGCATTGCGCAAGCGCTGGCCGCGAGGGGCTGGCGGGTCACGGTGTTGGACGCGGGCCGCGCGCTGGGGGCGCCGGCGCACGCGGGTCATGTGGCCGCGGCGCTGACGCCCGTGGTGGCACGTGACGATAACGCGCGGGCACGGCTGTCGCGCGCCGGCAGCCAGCGCGCGCTGGCGCGTTGGCAAGGGCTGGCTGGCGATGCCGCGCCGCGCGTGTGCGGCACGGTTCAGGTCGAGCGTGACGCGGGCAAATCCGCAGCGTTGGCAAGCACATTGGACGCGCTGGCGTTTCCGCGCGACTGGGTGCGGCAAGTGGATTGCGACGAGGCCAGCGCCTTGGCCGGCTTGCCGGTGGCGCGCGGCGGCGTGTACTTCGCGCAGGGCATGCTGGTTCAACCGAACCGACTGATCGACGCCTTGCTGGAAACGCCCGGCGTGAGCGTTGTGCCGGGCAGGGTGGCCCAGGTCGAACGCCAGGGGCAAGGATGGCGCGTACAGGATGCGCAGGGCGGGGAATTGGCGCACGCCCACACCGTCATCCTGGCCAATGCCTTTGGCGCGCGCGCCGTGCTGGCTGAAAGCGGGCTGCTGGACCCCTTGCCGCGTGTGGGTCAGATGCACGCACTGGCGGGCGAAGTGACGCTGGTGCCCAGCGAGGCGCTTGCGGGCGGGCCGCGCTGTATCGTTGGCGGCGAGGGCTATCTGCTGCCGGACGTGGGCGCGGGCTGCGTGGTCGGCAGCACCTACGTGCATGGCGCCACGCAGGCGGTGGTCAGCCCGGAAGGGCAGCACACCACGCTTGCCAAGGCGGCTGGGCTACTGAGCGGTCACTTCCCGGCGTTCGATGCGTTGGTGCCCGGCACGTTGCCCGGCTGGGCGGGGTGGCGGGCCGTATTGCCCGGGCGCCTGCCCGCAGTCGGCGAATTGCCGCACGCGCCAGGCCTGTGGTTGGCCGTGGGCTATGCGTCGCGCGGCTTGTCGTGGTCGGCTTTGATGGGCGATTTGATCGGCGCCCGGCTGGCCGGCGAACCCGCGTTGCTGGAAACCGATCTGTCCAAACTTATTTCACCACGGTGAAAAAAAGTTTGGCCGCGAATGGGGGCTCGGCCCAGGTGGCGTAGAATTGCGGTAATTGCCAGGATTTGGCGCCAAATAGGCCGTATTGGCCTCGTTGTTGGCGTTTCGACGGCGCGCGGCACTACGCCGATAGGCGCTGATCGAGGGCTTTACGACCCCTTTTTATGGATGAGAAACCCGTCCAGAAGAGGGACCGAGTTTATTTCAAAGCTCAAATCCGTCAAAATAGCGTCTTTTGATGGTTTTTGGCTTAAGCCGGGGGATGCTCTGTGCCGCCCAAGTTCGACTTTGCCCATACTACCCAGCTCGATACCATCGAGCTGCTGACGTCCCGCCCCAGTCGCTTCGATTTCGACGCGGGCGATGGGTTGCACCTGGTAGTCGAGGCGCATGCGCCTGGTGTTTTTCGCCTGCGCTGCGGCGAGGCGAACCACCTGAATGATGACAAGCCCGGCGCGCGTGCGCGCGCCGTGGCCGAGATGCTGCTCGCGCGCCAAGAGGCCGTGGGCGAGGCCTCGATTGCCCCTCGCGAAGGCGGCGACGGCTGGCGGATCACACAGGGCGATGCTGCCCTGGAGATCCAGTCCAACCCTGTGCGCGTCGCGATCTATCGCAATGAGGAACGGGTATTCGAGTCCGAGGTTTCCGCGCATACGCCCGCATTCGGGCACAACGCGCTGGACCAGGAAGACGATGCGGTCTGGACGGCGGGCTTTACCCTGCTGGCCGACGAACGCGTCTTCGGCCTGGGGGAAACGCCGGGCGACCTGAACCGCCGTGAAGAATCGGTGGTTTCCGATGACCCCGAGCATCGCGCCTTGCCGCTGGCATGGAGCCCGCGCGGCTGGGGCGTCTACGTCAATACGATGCGGCGCGTTGAGCATGCCGTGGGCGTTGCCCCGACGGATTCGGCCTATGTGCTGACCGTTGACGACGCCGTGCTGGACGTGTTCCTGTTTGCTGGCGAGCCCGCCGAAATCCTGAACCAGTACACCGCGTTGACCGGCCGCGCCGGCCAACCGGTGCTGTGGGCGATGGGCGCCTGGCTGCAACAGGCCACGGGCGAAATGCCCACGCAAACCGTCGCCTTGTTGGCTCGCATGCGCGAAAACCAGATTCCCGTGGATGCCGTGACGCTGGCCCAGCCGGCGGCGTGGGGCTTCCAGTCGGATAAGGCGGTGTTCGAATGGGACGCCCAGCGCTTCCCTGATGCCAAGCAGATGCTGGCCCTGTTCCACAAGCACAACGTGCACGTCGCGGCATCCGGTTTCCCCGGCGTGCTCAAGACCAGCCCCTTGTTCGAAGAACTGGAAGACCGCGGCTGGCTGTTGGCCAAGGAAGACGGCGCCGCCCAGGTGTTCGACGGCATCGCCGCCACCTCGGGCCAGCCCTTCGGCTTGCTGGACCTGACTTACCGCGACATCTACAACATGTGGGTGGAGCGTCACCGCCAACTGATCGAAGATGGCCTGGACGCGCCCGCGTGCGATGCCCAGCTTGCCATTCCCGATGGCGTGACGGCCCGCAACGGTGAAACTGGCCCGGCGCTGCGCAGCATGTATCCGCTGCTGGTGCGCCGCGCGCTGTTCGATGCCGTGGCCGGCCTCAAAGTGCCGCCCGAAGGCGTCGTCCCCAGCTCCGACCTGTTCCCCGCCGCGCAACGCCTGCCGTGGCAGGTGGGGCCGCAGGCCGAGAATTCCTGGGATGGCTTGCGCCATACGCTGCGCACCGCCTTGTCGATCGGCGCCAGCGGCGTGCCCGTGCAGGTGCACGGCATCGGTTCGGCATCGCGCGACCGCGCGGGCATGACGTCCGAACTGTATTTGCGCTGGCTGACTGTGGGCGTGTTCTCGGCGAACTTCTCGTTCCAGGGCGTGGAAGGGCTGATGCCTTGGGACTTCGGCGACGAAACCCTGGCGCAGGCCAAGACCTGGATGCAATGGCGCTACCGCCTGGTGCCTTATGTGCTGGGCGCCATCGAGGATTCCGCCCGTACCGGCCTGCCGGTGCAGCGTTCCATGGCCCTGTCTTTCCCGAATGATCCGCACGCCCACGAGTGGGACCTGCAATACCTGCTAGGCCCCGCCTTGCTGGTCGCGCCGGTCACCGAACCCGGCAAGCAGGTGCGCGTGTACCTGCCCAAGGGCGAGGCCTGGTGGGATCTGAACACCGGGCATCGCTACGAAGGCGGCACCACCTGGACGATCGACTGCGAACTGGGCCAGTTCCCGGTTTTTGGCCGCGAAGGGCACATGCTCTGTCTGGGACCCGCCGCGCAGCACACGGGCGAGTTCAACTCGGCCCGCATCCTGGACGAGGTCTGGATGTTTGGCATGCCGGTGCACAACCCGGTTGTCATGCGCAACAAGATCCGCGTGATGCAGATGCAGGGCTCCAGCTACATCAAGGGGCTGGAAGGGCTGCGCATCTCGCCGTCCGAAGGCCTTGAGGTCAAGCGCCGGGGGGCGGAAGTCCGCATTTCTCGCGCTCGCTGATATCGACGCGGCCGGCTTGCCGGCTACCGTCATCAAAAGGGGCAGTCAGGAAGGCTTTCCTTCCGACTGCCCTTTGCGCGTTTTGCCGACGCGCTATCGCAACCACGGCCCGCGTTTATACGGGGCGGGCCGATGCCGCGGTAAAGATCGCCGATATTACTTATAGTTATTAAAAATGAAAAAAACGGTCGTTCTCTTTAGAAGAGAAAAGATACAAAATCGCTTGCCATGATTCACATCGAGAACCTATCCAAGACCTATGCCACGCCGCATGGACAATTCCAGGCGCTGCGAGGCATCAACCTGCATATCGAGCAGGGCGAGGTCTTCGGCATCATCGGCCCCAGCGGGGCCGGCAAAAGCACGCTGGTCCAGTGCATCAACCTGCTTGAACGCCCCAACGAAGGCACGATTGCCATCGGTGGACAGCAACTTACCGGCCTGAACGAGGCGCAGCTTCGTGGCCAGCGCCGCCGCATCGGCATGGTGTTCCAGGGCTTCAACCTGCTGTCGCGCCGCACCGTCTATGGCAACGTGGCGCTGCCGCTGGAAATTGCCGGCGTCGCCAAGGCCGAGATCCCGGCCCGCGTGGAACGCCTGCTGGCCCTGGTGGGCCTGGAGCATCTGCGCGACCGCTATCCCAGCCAGATCAGCGGCGGCCAGAAGCAGCGGGTGGGCATCGCCCGCGCGCTGGCCAACAACCCGGACGTGCTGCTCAGCGACGAAGCCACGTCCGCGCTGGACCCTGAAACCACGCACAACATCCTGGCCCTGCTGCGCGACATCAACCGCAAGACGGGCGTGACGGTCGTCATGATCACGCACCAGATGGAAGTGGTGCGCGAAGTGTGCGACCGGGTGGCCGTGCTGTCGCAAGGCGAAGTGGTTGAAATCGGCAGCACGCGCGAAGTGTTCGCGCAGCCGCGCCACGAGGTCACGCGCGGCATGGTGTCGGCCGCCACGGCATCCGACCTGACCGACGCCACCTTGGCAGCCGTGAAGGAACGCATCGCCACGCTGGTTGCCGCCGCGCCCACCCAGGCCGTGCGCCTGTTGCGCCTGTCCTTGAGCGGCACGGATTCGTCGGGCTCGTTCCTGACCGATCTGTCCAAACAGTTCTCGCTGGACGTGGGCCTGGTGCAGGCCCGTGTTGAAGATATCCAGGGCGTGGCCGTGGGCACGATGTTCGTGCTGGTTCAAGGCGCACCCGAAGCGGTCAAGGACGCGATTGCCGCGTTGGCCGCCCGTGACATTACCGTTAAAGAAATAGCTCATGAGTCCGCAACTGATCGATCTGCTTATTACGTCGCTGCTTGACACCCTGCTGATGGTGGGCGTGGCCAGCGCCATCGCGGTGGTGATCGGCATCCCCCTGGGCGTGACGCTGACCGTGACCGCGCGCGGCAACATGCTGGAAAACCAGCCCGTGAACCACGTGCTGGGCGCCGTCATCAACGCCACGCGCTCGGTGCCCTTCGTCATCCTGATGGTTGCCATCATTCCGTTCACGCGCCTGATCGCGCAAACCTCCATCGGCACCACGGCCGCCATCGTGCCGCTGTCGGTGGCCGCGATTCCGTTCATGGCCCGCATCGCGGAAAACGCCATGCGTGAAGTAGACCCGGGGTTGATCACCGCGGCGCGCGCCATGGGCGCATCGCCGATGCAGATCATCCTGAAGGTACTGTTGCCGGAAGCCTTGCCGGGCCTGATCGCTGCCACCATCGTCACCGTGGTCAGCCTGATCGGCTATTCGGCGATGGCCGGCGCCATCGGCGGCGGCGGCCTGGGCGACCTGGCCATCCGCTACGGGTATCAACGTTTTCAATCGGACGTCATGGCCGCGGTCGTGATTGTGCTGATCGTTTTGGTCCAGGCAATCCAAAGCCTTGGTGACCGCTTCGTGCGTCGCATGTCGCATCGCTGAGCGCTACGAACGCTAAGACACCGCTTTCGTTTTCGCTGCAAATTTTCTTTCTACTTCCGTTACTCGGGATATCGCAACATGAGCATCAAGGTTTTGAAGTCGCTGGCTGCATTCGCCCTCGGCGCCGCCGTATTCGCCCAGCCCGCGCTGGCTCAGGACAAGCCGCTGAAGGTTGGCGTTACCGCCGGCCCGCACGCGCAGATCTTTGATGTGGTCAAGGCCGAAGCCGCCAAGCAGGGCTTGAACATCCAGGTCATCGAGTTCACCGACTACGTGCAGCCCAACGTGGCGCTGGCCGCGGGCGATCTGGACATGAACAGCTACCAGCACCAGCCCTACCTGGACAACGCCAACGCCGACCGTGGCTACAAGCTGGTCAGCATCGCCAAGACCGTGATCTTCCCCATCGGCATCTACAGCAAGAAGATCAAGTCGCTGTCGGAACTGAAGGACGGTGCCCGCATCGCCTTGCCGAACGACCCCACCAACGGTGGTCGCGCCCTGTTGCTGCTGCAAGCCAACGGCCTGATCAAGCTGCGTCCGGAAGCGGGCCTGAAGGCAACGCCGATCGACGTCATCGAGAACAAGAAGAAGCTGCGCTTCATTGAACTGGACGCCGCCCAACTGCCGCGTTCGCTGGATGACACCGACGCCTCGGCCGTCAACACCAACTTCGCGCTGGAAGCCGGCCTGGATCCGGCCAAGGACGCCATCGCCCAGGAATCGCCGGATTCGCCCTACGCCAACGTGTTGGTCGTGCGTGAAAAGGACAAGGACCGCGCCGAATTCGCCAAGCTGGTCAGCATCTATCACAGCCCGGCCGTGAAGCAGTTCATCCAGACCAAGTACAAGGGCGCCGTGGTGGCCGCCTGGTAATTCAGGTCCATCACAAGCCCCGGAACGGCCGCCGCAAGCGGCCGTTTTCTTTTGGGCTGCACTTGGAAACACACGGACGGAACGCCGGGCGGCGTTAAACTTTTTGACAAGGCCGAAGAAATCCGCCATAATTTCTGGCTTCGGTCGGGCTGATAGCTCAGTCGGTAGAGCAGCGGACTTTTAATCCGTTGGTCGCGAGTTCGAGTCTCGCTCAGCCCACCACAGAACACCGCAATACGAAGAAACGCCGCTAAGTCACTTAGCGGCGTTTTTTTTTCGCCCGCAGTATACAAGCGCGTCAGAGCGTAGACGCCCCGCCCAGAATCACCGTGTACTGCGACGACAGCACGCCGCCGTTGCCGTGCGCCAGCGCAACCTCGGCGCCCTGTACCTGGCGCTGTCCGCATTCGCCGCGCAATTGGCGTATGGCTTCGATCAGCAGGAAGATGCCATACATGCCGGGATGGCAGTACGACAGGCCACCGCCGTTGGTGTTGACGGGCAGCGTGCCGCCCGGCGCGATCCGGCCATTGCTGACGAATGTGCCACCTTCGCCCTTGGCGCAGAAGCCCAGGTCCTCCAGGAACAGAATCGTGTTGATCGTAAAGGCGTCGTACAGGCCGACCACGTCGATATCGGAAGAGATCAGTCCCGCTTGCGCATAAGCGATGGCGCCGGATACGCGCGCACCGGTATTGACCAGGTCCGGCATGTTCGAGATGGTCTGGTGCGTGGTGCAGTGGCCCGAACCCAGCAGGTAGACGGGCGGTTTGCGTAGCCCCTTCGCCCGCGCCGGCGTGGTCAGCACCACCGCGCCGCCGCCGTCTGACACCAGGCAGCAATCGCGGATCGTCAGGGGATGGCTGACCATCCGCGAAGACAGGACATCCTGGACGGTCAACGGCTCTTTTTCCCAGGCGGCCGGATTCAGCAGCGCCCATTGGCGCGCGGCCACGGCCACCTCGGCCAATTGCTCGCGCGTGGTGCCGAATTCATGCATGTGGCGCGCGGCCGCCATGGCGTAGGCCGTTGCCGGCAGGAATGGTTTGAAGGGCGATTCGTAGGGGTTCCATTCCGCGCGGCTGGTGTTCTTTCGGCCCAGCGAACGCTGTGTGCTGCCGTAGGCCACGACGGCGACTTCGCACAGGCCCGCGGCAATCGCCGCTTCGGCTCGCGCCAGATGCCCCATGAACGAGGAGCCGCCCGTCGAGGTTGAGTCGATATAGGCTTCGGGCAGTTGCAGATATTCGGCAAGCGCCAGCCCCGCCAGGCGGCTCTGGGTGGTGGCGCAGAACAGGCCGTCCACGTCAGCCACGGACAAGCCGCAATCATCCAGCGCGCGATAGACGCCTTGCGCCATCAGGTCGATGGCGGAAAAGGCGTCGCCCACCGCGCCCAGGTCGGACTCCGCGGCGCCCACGATGACGGCGCGGCCGGGTCGGAAATCAGTGTTCATCGCGCGGGCTCCTGAGGCGTGAAAACGGGTATGGGGTCGTCCAGGTCTTCCTGCTGCACGGCGTGAAAGCGCACGCGCTGGCCGATGGCCACCTGCATCGGGTCGGTTGCGTCGACGCGGCTCATCAAGCGAAAGCCCTCGTCCAGATCAATCAGCGCAACGTTGTAAGGATCGCCCTTGCGCGGATACACCACGGACGTGCTGTAGACGGTGCCCAAGCCTGCGCTGATGCGCCATTCCAGGCAGTCCTGGCCGGAGTACGGGCAGCGCACACGTGGGAAGAAAACGGCGCGGCCCGCGACCGGGCTGAACTGGTAGGCCAGTTCCCCGGCCCGCAGGTGATGCACATAGCGCGCATAGGGTGCCTCGTTGGCGGATGAATGCTCGGTTTGCATCATTTGCCCTTCAGGTACATCAGGTTCAGGGTTTCGGCCACCATGACCGGGCGGTCCAGCCCTTCCCGGAACATGTGGTTGCCATAGGTCAGGCGCACGGCGTCGTCCAGCCGTTCGAACGCCAGCAGCGTGCGTTCCAGGCGGATCCGCGACCCGACCTGGACCGGGGCCGTAAAGCGGACTTTGTTCGAACCGTAGTTGATTCCCCGGCCGCGTTCGCGCACCTGCACGACGTCGCCACCCATGCCCGACATCAGCGATAACGTCAGCATGCCGTGCGCGATGGTCTTGCCATCCGGGAGTTCGCGGCGGGCGCGTTCGACGTCGATATGGATCCAGTTGCGGTCGCCCGAGATGCGGGCGAAGTCGTCGATCATTTCCTGGGTGATTTCCACCCAGTCCGTGTGGCCCAGCACTTTGCCGACATGGGCTTCAAGGTCTTGGGGAGTCTCGAGTATCAGCATGGTCTGCCTTTGAAGAAGGGGCATGCGAAGAGGCACATGCAAAGAGGGACATGCGCTGCGCGGCTCATCCGGTTTCAGATAAGTGAGGCCAGGCGTTGCGACACCAGCGCATGCGCCTGCTCGACAATGCGGCGCACCAGGTCGCCGCAGGTAGGCACGTCGTCGATCAGGCCCTGGATCATGCCTACCGTCCAGATTCCGCCTTCGACGTCGCCGCTTTCGTAGACGCCGCGGCCCTTGGCGCCGGCCACCAGCGGGCCGATGCGATCGATGCCCGCACCTTCCTGTTCCAGCTCCACCACCTGCCCCGACAAGGCATTGCGCCAGACCCGGCTGGTGTTGCGCAGGCTGCGCAGGATCAGGCGCGTATCGGTTTCGCTGGACCGCGTGATGGCTTCCTTGATGGTCGCGTGCACGGGCGACTCCTGCGTGCACATGAAGCGCGTGCCCATGTTGATGCCCTCGGCGCCCAAGGCCAGCGCGGCCACCAGGCCTCGGGCGTCGCCGAAGCCGCCCGACGCAATCACCGGTATCGTCACTTGCGCGACGGTGGCGGGAATCAGGATCAGGCCGGGGATGTCGTTTTCACCAACATGGCCGGCGCATTCGAAGCCGTCGATGGACACGATGTCCACGCCGATGTCCTGGGCCTTGCGGGCGTGGCGCGGCGTGGTGCATTTGTGGATGACCCGCACGCCCGCCGCTTTCAGCGCCGGCATGTGCTCGTGCGGATTATTGCCGGCCGTCTCCACGATCTTGACGCCCGCATCGATGATCGCGTCGCGATACTCGGCGTAGGGCACCGGCTTGAGAGTGGGCAGGAAGGTCAGGTTCACGCCGAAGGGCCGGTCCGTCATGTCCTGCACGCGGGCGATTTCGCGGCGCAGGTCTTCGGGGGTGGGCTGGGTCAGCGCGGTCAGGATGCCCAGGGCGCCGGCGTTCGAGACGGCCGCGACCAGTTCGGCGCGCGCGACCCACTGCATGCCTCCCTGCACGATGGGGTGCTCGATGCCGAGCAGGCGAGTAACTGCGGTTTGCAACTTATTCTCCTTGCGTTGCGGGATTGCGGTACGCCGAGCAGTCGGGCGCCAGGGTAAGCGGCGCGCCAGTGACGGCCTGCAAGGCCTCCAGCGTCCAGCCGTCTGCCACGCGGCGCACGATAAGGCCCGACTCGACAACATCGATGACCGCCAGATCCGTATAGATGCGGTCCACGCAGGCAGGCGCGGTCAGGGGATAGGTGCATTGCTCCAGGATTCTTGGTGCGCCTTCCTTCGTGCAGTGCTCCATCAGCACCCACACTTTCTCCGCGCCCGCCGCCAGATCCATGGCACCGCCCACGCCGGGGATCTGGCCTGGCGCGTCCACGGTCCAGTTGGCCAGGTCGCCGTTTGACGCCACCTGGAACGCGCCCAGGCAGGCAATCTGAATGTGGCCGCCGCGAATCATCATGAAAGAGTCGCTGTGGCTGAATACCGATGCGCCGGGCAGCAGCGTGACGGGAAACTTGCCGGCATTGATGACGTCGTAGTCCTCTTCGCCAGGCGCGGGGGCGGGTCCCAGGCCCAGCAAGCCCTGTTCACTCTGCAGCATCAGTTCACGGCCGGCCGGTACGTAATCAGCAATCAGCGTGGGCAGGCCGATGCCCAGGTTGACGCAGGCTCCCTCCGGGATGTCGTGGGCGGCGGCGCGGGCGATGTCCTGCCGGCTAAGTCTTGCGTTCATTGGCGTGCTCCACGAGACGATCGACGAATAAGCCCGGGGTCACGATGTGTTCCGGGTCCAGCGCGCCCAACGGCACGATTTCGCGCACCTGCGCGATCACCAGCCGGGCAGCGCCGGCCATGACGGGGTTGTTGATGCGTGCGCCACGGTGATAGACCAGGTTGCCCCAGCGGTCGCCGCGCAAGCCCTTGATCAGCGCCACGTCACCCTTGATGGGGTGTTCCAGCACGTAGGTCTGCCCATCGATGACGCGCGTCTCCTTGCCTTCGGCCAGCCGGGTGCCGGCGGCGGTGCGGGTGTAGAAGCCGCCGATGCCCGCGGCGCCAGCGCGTATGCGTTCGGCCAGCGTGCCCTGCGGCACCAGGTCCAGCTCGATCTTGCCCGCCGCATACAGCTCGTCGAAGATCGTGCGGCCTTTCAGGCCGCGAGGGAACGAGCACACCACTTTGCGGATGCGGCCGGCGCGCATCAGTTCGCTGACGATGTCGTCGCCCACCGTGGCGTTGTTGGCGACGATGGTCAGGCCCCTGACACCCAGGTCCAGCAGCGCTTCCATCAGGTCGGCGGGGCGGCCCGAAGAGCCGAAGCCACCGACCAGGATGACGGCGTCGTCCTGAATGCCGGCGACCGCGTCGGCCATTGAACTTACACGTTTATCAATCACAGCCTGCTCTCCGGTCAGTCAAGGTCGTGGCCTTTCATGTCGACGTTGCGGCGCGCCTGGCGGGCCAGGTCGCGCATGACCGGACCAATGCGTGAAACGTCGTCGATCGGGTCGGCCGCGGGGCCTCGGCGCCAGCCTTCCATCGCCGCCAGATGGCCACCGCCCAGCTCGAAGATGCGGCCGGTGACGTCGTGGCTGTCGGCGCTGGCCAGCCACACGATCGCGGGGGCGATCCAGCGCGGATGCCGCGCTTCGATCTCTTCGGCGCTGCGCTCCCGGATGCCCTCGGTCATGCGGGTCTGCGCGTGGGGATTGATCGCGTTCACCGTGGCGCCGTAGCGCTTGAGCTCGCGCGCCGCGATGATGGTCATCGCCGCGATGCCGGCCTTGGCCGCGCCGTAGTTGATCTGCCCGATGTTTCCATACAGGCCGGACGAAGAAGATGTGTTGATGATGCGGGCGTCGACGGGCTCGCCGGTCTGTTTGTACAGATCGCGCCAATAGGCGGCGGCATGCCGGCTGGGCGCGAATGTGCCCTTCAAGTGCACATTGATGACGGCGTCCCATTCTTCTTCCGACATATTGCACAGGGTGCGGTCGCGCAGGATTCCCGCGTTGTTGACCAGGCCGTGCAAGGCCCCAAAATGGTCCAGCGCCATGTCGATCATGCGCTTGGCGCCGGCGAAATCGGCCACGTTGTCGTGGTTGGCGATCGCCTGTCCGCCGCTGTCGGTGATCTCGCGCACTACCGATTCAGCGGTGCTTTCGTTCGTGTCTTCGCCGGCGCGCGACACGCTCAGGTCGTTGACCACGACGCGGGCGCCTTCGCGCGCCAACTGCAACGCATATTCGCGGCCAATGCCGCGGCCGGCGCCGGTCACGATAACAACACGGTCTTTGCAAAGTCTGGACATCAGGACTCCTTCGGTGAACTTGGGTGTCAGTCCGCGCGGCGGCCGGGGGCCATGCGCGAACGGTGGAATTCGGGCGAGCGCTTTTCCATGAACGCGCGGACGGCCTCCTTGTGATCGGAGCTGTCGACGCATTCGACATGGCGGGCGCATTCGCGATCGAGCAGCCCGGATAGCGGCAGCCGCAGCCCGTCGTTGAGATTGGCCTTGATGTGGCCCAGGGCCGGCTGCGGACCCGCGGCCAGGGCGCGGGCAATGGCGCCGACTTCGTCTTCAAGCCGATCCGCGTCGAAGACCTCGTTGAGCAGTCCCAGCTCGAGCGCCTGCGTTGCCGACAGCATCGGTGAGCGCAGATAGAGTTCGCGCGCCTTCGCCGGGCCGACGATGCGCGGCAGGAAATAATGGCCGCCGAAGTCGCCGGGCACGCCTACGTCGGCAAAGCCCGTGCGCAGCCTGGCGGAAGCATCTCCGTAGCGCAGGTCGCAGGCCAGCGCCAACGACAGTCCCGCGCCGACGGCCGCGCCCCGGACCATGGCGATGGTTGGCTGGGACATGCCGTGCAAGTGCTCGACGATGCGGGTTCGGGCCCGCAATGCGGCGACGCGCTCGGCGGGCGAAGGCACGGGCGCGTCGGCCTGCCGGTTCATGCGCGCCACGTCGCCGCCCGCGCAGAAGGCGCCGCCGGAACCGGCCAGCACCACCGCGCCCACTGCCGGGTCCCGCCCGGCCGCCTCCAAGGCGCCCAGCAGGGTCTCGTATAGCGTGGGGCTGAGCGCGTTCCTGCGCTCGGGGCGGTTCAGCGTCAACCACAGCACGCCGCTATCGTGGCGGACGATCAGTTCTTCCTCTTGCGACATGAGCCTTCCAATGACGGGATGCGAAGGCTTGTATGTTGCGACCCTTTCGCCCCGGCGTCGGCAGGGGACGGATCGGGCGGAGCCAAAACAGGTCCGTATTGTGAACTCCGGGTTCTAAGGCGCCGGGTTTGCGGGCACAATTTGGCCAAGAGGCGTCCGCATTGCAGACTATCGAAAAAAGGACGCCCGCTGCCGGCTTGCCGGCAAGGAGACTTCCATGCATCAGCCGACCACGCCGCCCGACACCGGCGCCCCGGGCACGCAATCGTTGCAGCGCGCCATCGCCTTGCTGCGCATCATCGCGGTGAATAACCGCAGCGGCAGCCGTCTTGTCGACCTGTACCGACGCACCGGCCTGGAGCGTCCCACCGTGCATCGGTTGCTGCAGGGCATGGTCGCGGAAAAGCTGGTCCAGCAAGAGGCCCAGACCAAGCGCTATTTCCTGGGTGGGCTGGCCTACGAACTGGGGCTGGCAGCGGCGCCCAAAGTCGCCATGCGCGACATCTGCCTGCCCTATCTGGACGCCATCGCCGAGCACACCGGCGACACGGTATTCCTGACCGTGCGTTCGGGTTTCGACGGTATCTGCGTGGCGCGCGCGGATGGGTCGTTTCCCATCAAGATGTTCGTCCATGATGTCGGCCGACACCGCCCACTGAACGTCGGCGCCAGCGGCCTGGCTCTGATGAGCGCGCTACCCGATGAAGAGATCGACCGGATCTGCCGCATCAATGTCGAGCGCACCCGTCGCAAGAGCCCCCGCTTCACAGAGGCCGCGCTGCGCGCCAGCATCGAGAGCACGCGCCGGCGCGGCTATGCCACCAACAAGGTGATGGACGAGCCACCCGTGCATTCGGTGGGCATGGTGATCCGATCGCCGGACGGCACGCCGGCTGCCGGCGTCAGCGTTTCCACCCTGGCGTCGCGCCTGGGCAATGACCGCCTTGAGATGGTGGTGCGCTGCCTGGACGATACGGTGAGGTCGATCGAGGCCGAACTGCGCAGTTGCGTAAACCGCGACAGGGTGCCCTACGCCATGCCCAGCGTTGCGCTGGCCTGATGGCTTGTGCGGATATTCCATAGCGTGGACTTGAATCTGTGCATCGGCAAGGCAAGCGGCGGTGGCGCGTCGGTAGCGACGCTTAGACTGCGGACAGCGTGAACCGGGTCCACCCGGTCTCGATATACCCATAAACGTCCGCACTGTCTGAGGAGACTCCCCAATGTTGAAACTTGGTCCTATAGGAAAGCGGCTGGCATGCCGCGTGGCGGCAGGCTTGCTGGCCGCCGGGTTGGCGCTGCCGGCCATGGCCGAATACCCTGACCGGCCGATCCAGTTCGTCTCGCCCTACGCTGCCGGCGGCGCGAACGATTACCTGACCCGTCTCATGGCGCGCTACATGGGCGAGCAGATGAAGGCCAACATTGTGGTCGACAACAAGAGTGGCGCGAACGGCATGATCGGCGCTGCTGCCGTGGCCAAGTCCGATGCGGACGGCTACACCCTCTTGATGGGCAACAGCGCCACGCACGGCACCAATCCCACGCTGTACAAGAAGCAGCCGTATGACGCCAACAAGGACTTCACGCCCGTGGCGATGGTGGCGTCGGTGCCGATCGTGATGGTGGTCAATGCGGGATTGGGCGTCAATAACGTCGAAGAACTGCTGCAGTACGGCAAAAAACACCGCCTGTCGTTCGGCAGCAGCGGCATCGGCGGCACGGGGCACCTGACCGGCGAGGCTTTCAAGGCCGCCACGGGTCTGGACATGGTCCATGTTCCCTATAAGGGCGACAGCCCGGCCGTGACGGACGCCATGGGTGGCCAGGTCGACCTGGCCTTCGTTGGGACGGCCTCGGCCACAACCCAGCAAGCGTCGGGCCGGATCAAGATCCTGGCTGTGGCGCACCCGAACCGCACGCGCTCATTGCCGAATGTGCCCACCATGGCGGAAGCGGGCTTTCCGGGGCTGGAGTTTTCGCAGTGGTATGCGCTGTTCGCGCCGGCCGGCACGCCTGCCGCCATCGTCGAAAAGTTGAACGCCGCGAACAAGGCCGCTTTGGCCAACCCCGAGGTCCAGAAGAGCCTGGACGCGCAATCCGCCGAGGGCACCTACCGCACGCCCGCCGAGCTGGGGAAATTCTATCAATCGGAAATCCAGCGCTTCGGTGATTGGATCAAGAAGCTGAATCTGTCCGCTCAATAAGTCCTCAGCGCGGCCCCCGAAAACCGGATCCATGTCCGTCTTTCGGGGGGCTCGTCGCTCGGTTTGTCTTGGCGGCTTGCCCTGGCTTTAGAACCGCATGGCCAGCTTGAACATGCCCGACTGCTGGCGGTTGCCGCCGCCGAACTGCGCGTCGTAGGCCACGCCTGCTGTCGTGTTGCGGGTGATGGCCATTTCGGCGCCCAGCCCGACCACGGCGGCGTCACGCGCGATGGGAACGCCCGTCACCGAGAACGTGCTGCCGCCTTCGAACGCCAGTTGCTGCTTGGGCTTCACATCACCCATGGCATGGCGCCATCCCAACGATGCGGTCAATCGGCCCGGTGCGCGATCAGCGCCGAACTCCCAAGCGCCGCGCAAGCCCAGCGTGGTGCTGGTCACGTCGTCGGTGGCGCCCGACCCGTGCAGCGCCGCCGTACCTCCCGCTTCCTTGAAGTCGCGCGTGCGCAACTGGTTCCAGGCCAGGCCGGCGTAGGGTTCGATGCTGGTCGCGTCGTTCAGCGGCAGCTTGTAGCCCAGTTCAGTGAACACTTGCGTGGACGAGGCGTGATACGACGACTTCAGCCGCTGGTTCAGGCTGCCGGCCGCCACGTCGCGTTTCGTGTCGATGTCGTGCCAGGTGTAGGCGGCGCCAGCCATGAAGCGGATGTGGCCGGGGCCCGCCGCGAAGTTCTTGCCGCCGAACATCGTGGCCGTATAACTGTCGACGCTGGTGCGCGACGCGGCATCCGCGACCGAGCTATGGCTGCCGGTGTAGCCCACCGCGCCGCCCAAGCGCCAGCCGTTGCCCACTGCGCCGTCGCCACCCACAAAGAAGCCGCCGGCCGACTGGCTTACGCTGGATGCGTTGCCGTCGCTGTCGAATTTGCTCCAGTTGCCAAACGCTTGTGCCCAGAGGGGATACGCACCGCTTTGCGGCAGCGCGTCGGAGGACGGCGAGCCCAATTGGGCCGTCGGCCGGCCGGCCTGCATCGGTGCGTCAAGGTTGCCGCGCAAGTGGGCCAGCGGCAGCGTGCGCACGGTGTCCGCCTGGCTTTGCAACACGCTGGCGGTGCTTGCGTACGCTTCGCCGGAGAGCAGGGCCAATGCCGAGCGCGCTTGCTCCGGCGTCATGGAAAGTACTGCCGTGGTCACCTGGCTGGCGCCGGTATTGCTGCCCGCGGTGCTGCCGCTGGCGATGACCGACGAGCCGGCGTCGGGCGCCGTCGACGTGGTCCCGTTGCCGTTCCCATTCGACGACGATCCATTCCCAGCCGTCGACGACTCATTTCCCGTCGACGACGATCCATTCCCATTGGCCGACGATCCATTCCCCGCCGGCGTTGATCCGTTCCCGCTCACAGGCGGGTCTTCCTGGTCCAGCGCACCGCCCACGCTGCTCTCGTTGCCGGTTTCGCCCACGCTGCCAATCGGCACGTCGTTGCGGGTCAGCGTCATGAAGGCATTTTTCGCGTCGTAGCTGAGCGTGGGGGTCAGGAACGCATACGCGCTAGAAGCGCCGGTGAACGTGCCTTGAATGCCGCCGTCCGCCGTCAGGATGTTGTAGGTGGTGCGCGGCGCATAGTTGCCGTTGGGTCCCACGTGCGCCACGCTGCCATCCAGGGTGGCCACGCCGGTGACGTGAATGTGGTCGCTGGTGTTGCTGGTGGGGTCGGCGTGTACGCGATAGATGGCGTTTTGGCCGAAGCTCAGGTTGCCATTGACGGTGAGCGTGCCCATGGGCGAGCCATCATTGCCCGGCGAGATGACCGCGGTGGGGTAGAGGGTGGTGGTGCCCACTTGGCCGACGCCCGCCAGTACGACTTCGCGGCCGATATCCATTGGGCCGTTCAACTTGCCGTCGATTTCCAGGGCGCCGTCGGCGATCAGGATGGGGCCGGTCAAGCCGCTGCTGTCGGCGGTCAGGATCACCGAGCCAGGCCCGGTCTTGACGAAGCCTTCCGTGCCTTGCAGCGGGTTGTCGATGATGTCGACGAACTGGCCCGACGCATAGGTGCCATCGCCCACGACGATGACCGGCGGGTTGCCGCCGCTGCCGACCAGGGTGATGGGCGCGCCTTGCAGACGATAGCGGTCAGTGGCGAATTGCAGGCCCGACACGCGCACAGGACCCGCGCCGCCATCAACGGTGACCGTGCCGGCCGCACCCGTGAAGATGGCGTAGCCGCCGTCGGGCAGGGCGCCGGTGGCATTGCTGGGGCTGTTCCAGTTGGTGCTGGCGGCGCTCCAGGTGCCGTTGCCGCCACCCGCGCGCGACGCGGATGCCGCGCCGTCGCCGTTCCACAGATTGGTGGTGCTGGGCCCCAGGATCAGGTTGATGTGCTTGTCGCCCGTCAGCGTTTGAATGGTGGCAGCGGGCGTGGAGTCGCCGCTGACGCTGCCCAGCGTCAGGCCGTTGCCGCTCAAGGTGCCGCCGTAGGACAGGATCCGGTAATAGCCGGCGTTGACGCCCAAGGTATTGACCGTGACGTTCAGCGTCGTGTTGTTAAGGGTGGCGTTGCCGCCGACCGTGATGTTGTCGCCCGTGCCGGGTTGCGTAATGGGCAAGCCCGCATAGCCGGTCTCGAAGGCGAACTCGGCGTTGTTCATCGACAGGTTGCCGTTCACGACCAGGTTGCCGTTGGAGACACCGGTCGGCGTGCCGACTTCGTAGCCGGGGGCGACCCGCGCGCCGCTCACGTTGAGGTCGCCATTGATGGAACCGAAGCCGGCGACGATGCCGTTTGATGTCGCGTTGACGTTCCCGCCCAGCGTGACGCCGGAACCGCCGCCGTTGCCGCCGATCACCAGCGTGCCGCCGTTCACATCAACCCCGCCAGGAAAGTTGGCCGAGCCATCGAACACTTGGGTATTTCCCGAGGAAATCGTCAGGTCGGCGGCCATGACGCCCCCGCAGTAAGTCGTGCCCAGCGCCAGCGTCGCCGTCAGCCACTTCTTCGTGCCGTAGTTCAAAACTGCATCCTTTATCTCGATTAATAATCCGAGGCTCAAACATTGCTGGATTGCTTTAAACGTATTTCTACGTAACAGGCCAATCTGTTTGAACCTAATGGGCTACCCGAAAAAAGGACGCAATTTATACCAGTTTTTTTATATAACCAAGAATAAATGGGCGGATACCATCCACATTTAAAAACACTGGGAAGATGGATACCAACCGCAGTTTTAATTAATAAATGATGGATACCATCCGTGCTACATATATCGGGCGATTTGAAACATTAATTATTATTGAAAGACAAATTCGCACCGAAATATTTTGACGCAAGCTATGTCAGATCTACTAATCCCCGCATTCGGTGTTCTGAACGCGGGGACCAGGTATTTCAATACCGCCAGGTCATATGCAGGGATCCCGCGTTTTCACGATTGCCGCCGCCGAATTGGCCGCTGTAGGTCAGCCCGATGGTGGCGTTTTTGGTGATCGCGGTTTCCACGCCCAGCTCGGCCAGCGCGGCGTTGCGTGCGATGGGCGCGCCTGCCACGCTGAAGGCTTGGCCGCCATCGAACGACATGACGGTTTGGGGTTGCACATCACCAAATGCGTGCCGCCATCCCAGCGTGGCTTGCAGACGGCCTTCGGTCTGGCCCACCGTGAAGTCCGTCAACGCGCGCAAGCCCAGCGTGCTGGTGGTCTGCTTGGTGCTGTCGCTTTGCCCGCGCAACGCAGCGGAACCGCCGGACTCCGAGAACCCGCGGGTGCGCGTGTCGCTCCAGGCCAGGCCGGCGAAGGGTTCGATACTGACGTGCTCCGACACGGGCAGGGTGTAGCCAAGTTCGCCGAACAACTGGGTGGTGCTGGCGCCATAGTCGGCGGTCAGCGCTTGGGACACGCCGGAAACGCTGGCGTGGCGTTCAGTGGAAATGTCGTGCCAGGTGTAGGACGTACCGGCCATCAGGTTCAACTTGCCGGGGCCGACATCGAACACTTTGCCGCCAAACAAGGCCGCGCTGTAGCCGGCTACGTCCGCCTTGGATGAACGGTCGTCCACGCGTATGTTGCTGTCGGTGAAGCCCAGCGCACCGCCCAGGCGCCAGCCGCCACCCAAGGCATGGTCGACACCGGCGAAGACGCCGCCTGTCTTCTGGCGCACTTGCGCGGAATCGCCGTTGCCTTTCAAGGTCTGCCAATTGCCGATGACCTCGGCCCAGGCGGGTTGCGCGTTCGAGGATGGCAAGGCCGAAGCGGACGGGGTGCCACCGGCTTGCGCGGTGGGGGCGCCCGGGCGCATGCCCGCGCCCAGATTGGCGCGCAGGTAGGCCAGGGGAATGGCGCGCACCGTGGTGTTGAAGCCCGTCAAGCTGGACGTCACGCTGGCATGCGCTTCGCCCGACAGGCTGTTGAAGGCGTCAGACGTCGCGCCTTCGGGCAGCGTCAGGATGTAGTCGTGCAGCGGGTTGCCGGCGGGCAGGCTGTCCAGGGCGTTGGCCACGGCGCGCTGGTTGCCGCTTTGTGCCGCGTCGGCGAAGGCGATGGGACGGGTCGGCGTCTCGGGCGTGCCTGGCGTGCCGGGCGTTCCGGGGGATTCCGGGGTGCCCGGGTCCACGGGCACCTGCTTGCGGCCAAGCTGCATCACGACGTTCTGGGCGTCGTAGTGCAGGGCCGGGTCCAGGAAGGCGTAGTTGGACGATACGCTGTCGAACTGCCCATTGACCGTGCCCGCGCTAAGAATGGTGTATTCGCGCTGGGTCTGGAACCCGTTGTCTGGCCCGATATGGACGGCCGACCCCGCCAGGTTCGCCGTGCCGCTGACCACCACGCGGCTGCTTGCCGACGATTGCGAATCGGCCGCCATGTGGTAGATGGAGCCCGGCGAGAACGTCAGGTCACCCGCCACGTTGAGCGTGCCGCCGACGGTGCCTGGCGCCAGGGTGGCGCCGCTTTGCAGCGTGGTGGTGCCGACCTGGCCCACGCCGTGCAGTGATGCGCCGGTGGCTACGTTCAGGGTGCCACCCAGGGTGCCGTTCACCGTCAAGGCGCCGCCCAGCACATTCGTTTGCCC
The DNA here is from genome assembly GCF_029637605.1 of Achromobacter spanius. NCBI lineage: Bacteria > Pseudomonadati > Pseudomonadota > Betaproteobacteria > Burkholderiales > Alcaligenaceae > Achromobacter > Achromobacter spanius. Next base: position 5,326,625 of record NZ_CP121261.1, read on the forward strand.
GCTGAAGGCGCTTGAATCACCCGTCAATATGGTTGTTCCGGCCAGCATGTCGATCGTGCCCATGCCGGGCGACAAGGAGCTGATGGCGGGGGCGAAAACGTAGTCCGAACTGGAATGGTTGAAAACCAGCTTGCCGGTCCCGTTGCCAAAGCGCACGCCCAGGGCTGCCTGCACGACACCGGGCGCCGTGGGGGCATCGCCCGCGGCGGCGCCGATATTCACGATGCCGGTGGAGCCGGCGGCGTCTGCGATTCTGAATCGGCTGGCGGTTTCGATAGTGGCGCCGTTGGAAAAGGTGGCGGTGCCGTCACCCTGATAGCCAATAAGAAAGCCGCTGGAGGTCTTGAGCTTGGTCTGCGGGCCGTCTGCGATGAGGGTTCCTTCGGCTGATGCGTCGAACCCTACGACAATCTGAATAGCATCGACCAGAGCGCCGTCGGTTGCGGTCAGCTCGCCCTTTGAACCTGCGTTATCGCCGATGGAAACCAAATTGTTCAACGACGAAAACTGGCTGCCCGCGCCGGAAACCAATAGTTTGCCAATACCGCCATCGTACATACCGATGTAGGTTCGGCCGCCGGACGAGGCCGAGGCGCCGCCCTTGATATCCACGGTGCCCGTCCCGCGAGAGCCAATCGTCATGCCGCCGCTGGTTGTCAGCGACGCCCCGGGGCCGGTGATTTCGACGGTGCCCTCAGACCCTGCGCTATTGGCCATCAGCAAGCCGGAAGCTTGCGCCGTGCCGTTATTGGATATCGTGACGAGGCTGACGCCGTTGTCGCTGACGGTGAGTTGCCCGGCCTGCAAAGAACTGCCTGGGCCCGTGATATTCAAGGTGCCGTGGGATCCAACGTGCGAACCCAGGGTGACGGTGGTGGTCGCGATGGCTTTGCCGCCCGCCGTAAGGTTCAGCGTGCCCGTGCCATAAAAGCCGACATTGAAGGCGTTTGCATCCCATTGGGAACCCGCGCCGTTGATGCTGGCCGTGCCCGATTGAAGTTCAGAAACTCCGGGCGTCATACCGTTGGTGGAGTTACTGATAATGGCGGTGTTGCTGGTTAATTGCCCGCTATTTTGCAGCGTAAGCGATGGCCCGCCAATTGCACCAATATAAATGACGCCTGCCACTGCGCTACTGTTCTCGATAATCGGTACATTAGGCGTCACGCTATTAATAAATAGATTGCCGCTTGAGCCGGGAAGCGCGCCCGTCGACCAATTCAGCGTGTCTTGCCAATCGTTGCTTTGGGTGCCGTTCCAGGTAATGTTCTGGGCAAGCACCGGCGAAGCGGCGGTCAGGCTAAGCGCTTGCAAGGCGAGAACGATCGCCCGTTTTTTCAGTTCGTAAGTAGGCATGTTCGCTTTTTATTAAGGTTGATGGGCGATCGATGCAAACAATCTTACGGATAGCTGACAGGTTCAAAGCCTTGAAGAAGGCAGGCTCAGGCACCTATATGTGGATTTATAATGTGTCCCCAAAATAATTAATGCCAGTGGATTTTGTTTTGCGTCAGGACGGCGCGCGGGTTGATGCCCCCGACAAGACATGCAGACTTAATCCACAACTGCGGGCGCGTTCGGATAACAGTTCACTTTGCGCCAAGGCGCGCCGGCTTTCTTCCAGCAGCACATCCAACTGTTCTTCCAGCGTGGCGGCCATGACCCAGGCGCGCTCGGTAAAGCGTTCCGAGAATTGATCCACGCAGTGTTTGCAGATGGCGGCGCCGTTCTTTTCAAGCAGCGGCGCGCCCTGCGCCAGCGTTGAATGGCAAAAAATACAGGCAAGTGCGCGATTCATGCGGCTGGCGGCTCATCGTCGGTTGGCTAGGAGCGCCGCGGGGTTTCGGCGCCTTACTCATAGACAACGGCCTGCCGCGCCAACTCTTAAGCCGACATTCGCCCTAGGACGAATGTCGTAATACAAAAGTATGAGATCGGTGGCGAGCGTTTTCGCGGGAATTTCTCCTTGCCGGGTCCGATCAATCCACGATGAATCCGCCCGGGCCGCTGTGGCCCAGCAGCTCACGCGCGCACTGCAAGGCTTCGGCGGGGGTGGCAACCGCCAGGAATGGCATGCCGAAGGCGCGCGCCATTTTTTCGCCGCGCTTGCGGATCTTGTCCAGCGCCTGCGGTTCGCGTTCCACGGCGATGAAGGCGCGGCAGCGCGCTTTCAAGCGCGGCATGTTCAGCGTTTGCCATTCGATCATGGCCTTGCGGTCGTCGTGGCCGGCCTCCTGGCGCATGTCTGGCACCACCATGACGAAGGGCTGGGGGTTGTCCACCAGCATCTCCATTTCGCGTATCCAGGTGGCGGCATAGCCCTTGGGCGCGCCGCCGTGCCTGGCGGTCACGATGGGAAAGCGGGATAGGTCGTGAAAGAAAAAGTGGTCGCGGTTCATTCGAATTCTCCGTGGGCAATGGCGGGTGCGCCGGGTTTGCAGCCGCAGCTTCCGTAAAGCACCAGGCTGTAGGAGTCCAGCAGGAAGCCGTTCTGCTTGGCGATCTTGCGGACCCGTTGCGCCACGGCGGGGTCGCTGGATTCAAGAATCCGCCCGCAGTGCGTGCAGACCAGATGGTCGTGGTGTCCCTTGTCGTTAAGTTCAAACACCGTGGTGTGGGCGTCAAGCTGCGTTCGTTTGAGCAGCCCGGCGTCTTCAAGTTGCGTTATCACGCGATACACCGTGGCCAGGCCAATATTGCTGCGTTCGGAAAGCAGGTTGCGGTAGATGTCGGCCGCGCTCATGTGCTGATTCGCGTGCTGGTAGAAGAGGTCAAGTATCTTGAGACGGGGGAAGGTGGCTTTGATGCCGGCGTCGCGCAGCCGCGTGGTGTCCATATGATTTCTCCGTTCGGGGGGCTGATGCCCGACTAATGAGAATGATGTACATTTTCATGTGCGCCCGCTAACGGGAACCCGTCAACCTGTAGCTCAAACTTGCCAACCATGCTCAACGTGGCCATTGCACCCGCCCGGCCAGACATGCTGCTGACTCCGTTCAGCGTGCAGGGCCGGCGCGAATCCAAAGGCATCGCCGTGCCCTCGCATGTCCATGACGAGGGCATGCTGGTGCTGGTGCATGAAGGCTTGGTGGTGGTGCAGTCAGGCAGCGAGGTCTGGACGGTGATGCCTGGCAGCCTGGGTTGGATTCCGCCCGGCACACCGCATGGCGCGCGCTGGTTTGGCGAGGCGCGCGGCTCGTTCCTGTACGTGCGGCAAGACGTCTGCGGCCGTTTGCCGGCGCGTTGCTGGTCGTGGCCCTCGTCCAAACTGATCGAGGCCCTGATCGACCGCTTCACCAGCGGCCAGCCCGGCGACATCTCCGACGCGTATCTGGCGCAGCTATTCGATGTGCTGCTGCATGAACTGGATACGCGCGCGCATGCGCCGCAGCCCCTGCCCATGCCGGTTGATCCGCGTTTGCAGGATCTTGCCCATACCTTGCTGGATACGCCGGATGACACGGCTGGCATCGATGAATGGGCGCAACGGCTGAACATGTCGTCGCGCACGCTGATGCGGCGCTTTCGTCAAGAGACGGGCGTAACGTTGGGGCAGTGGCGCCAGCAGGCGCGCTTGCTGCGCGCCCTGGAAATGCTGTGCCGGGGCGGCTCCGTGACGCAGGCCGCGTTGTCGGTGGGCTATGAAAGCACCAGCGCGTTCATCGGCAGCTTTCGCGCCGCCTTCGGCATGACGCCCACACGCTACCTTGCGGGATTGCAGGCGCCTTAATCCACCCTTCAAGCCGCTGCCGGCTGATCCGGATGCATGGGCCCTTGCGGGTCGTTTTCCGCATCGGGGCGGGGCGCCACGGGCGGCAGGCCCAAGCCCAGCCGCAGGCGCTGGCAATCCGGGTTGGGCGAACCGTCCGGCATCCAGATGTCGAATTCCCGACAGGGCGTGGGGCGATTTTCGTAGATGGCGCAGTGGATGCCGGGCTGCCCCAGTTCTCCGCGCAAGGACACGCAGCGGCCGCCGCCCATCTCGGTGCCCTTCATGCAGGCGCGCAAGGGGCTCATCTGGGTCACCAGTTCCAAGGGCACCTGGCCGCCGTTTTCGCCCGCCAGTTCGCCGACATAGAACGACACCCTGAAATGCGAGCAACAGGCCCCGCAATCCAGGCAAGGGTTGGCGTCGGGCTTGTCACCGGCCAGGACGGCGGGCGACACGAACGTAAGAACAGCGGTCTCTAGCAGCGACATGTTGGGGGTGGCGACATGAGGGGGGTAGACGCAAAACGGGCTTGCATCGGCGCAAGCCCGTAGGGGGATCCCGGGCGCGCTGGGACATGGCCGGCGCGGGATCTGCGCCGCAAATAGTAGCGGGATTCCGACCGCGGCCGCTACGACTTTTTTCAGGGACGTTGCTGCGGTAGCATCGGTGCCTGACCGCCGCCTGGAGCTTTACCTTGAACGCCAAAAACGATTACCCCGATGGCCTTGCCCGTTGCGGCTGGGTGGATACGTCCGCCGAATACATGGCCTATCACGACACCGAATGGGGCCGCCCGCAAGGCGACGACCGCGCGCTGTTCGAACAGCTCTGCCTGGAAGGTTTTCAGTCGGGGCTCAGTTGGCGCACCATCCTGAACAAGCGCGAAGCGTTCCGCCAGGGGTTCGCCAACTTCGACCCGGCCCGGGTGGCGAAGTTTGGAGACAAGCAGGTGCAGGCCTTGCTGGCCGACGCCGGCATCGTGCGCCATCGAGGCAAGATCGAAGCCGTGATCAACAACGCGGGCCGCGCGCTGGAGATGATCGACAAAGAGGGCTCGCTGGCCGCGTTCTTCTGGCGCTTCGAGGCGCCGGCGGGGGCGCCGTCCACCTTGGGTGCCTCAACTTCGGAACAGTCCATCGCCTTGTCCAAGGCGCTGAAGAAAATGGGCTGGAAATTCGTGGGGCCCACCACCGTCTACGCGTTCATGCAGTCGGTGGGCATGGTCAATGACCACAGCCCGGGCTGCCATTGCCATGCGCTCAGTGACAAGGCGCGCCGGGGTTTCAAAAGGCCGCTGTAGCAAAGGCTGCTGTAGTAACGGCCGACGTCGTAACGGCCGTTGTTGCTATTGCGGGTTTGCCGACGAGGGCGCGGCGGCGGTTTCGGGCGTGAGCCCGGGCAGGCAGTAGCGGCCTTCGCGATACGCCCAACTGGGCCACAGCGCATGCGCCAGGGCTTCGTTGACCAGTTCAGGGTTCAGCGCGACGGGCGCGTAGTCTTCCGGCGCGGTGTAGCGGTACTGCACCGGCGTCTTGTTGGGCGCCAGCACCAGCAGGTCGTTTTCCTTCAGATACCCGTAGGTGTTGTCGTACTGCATGATGGCCCGGCCCGGGGTGCTGCGCGTCAGGTCGTGGCCGATCATCGGGTGCTCGGTGTCCACGCCAATCAAGGACAGCAGGGTGGGGGGCAGGTCGATCTGGCTGATCAGGCGGTCGTCGCGGCGCGCTTCGACGCCACCGCCCAGAATTACGGCAGGAATATGGAAGTGGCGCACGGGCACCAGGCTGGCGCCGAACACGCGCGAGTCATGGTCGGCCGCCACCAGGAACACGGTGTTCTCCCAATACGGCGAGGCCTTGGCGCGTTCAAAGAACTGGCCCAGGGCCCAGTCCGCATAGCGCACGGTGTTTTCCACGGTCGCCGGGTTGCCTTCGGTCTGGATGCGCCCGGCGGGGTATTCCCACGGGGTGTGGTTCGATACGCTGAAGGCCAGCGTGAAGGTGGGCTTGTCGCCGTCCTCGCGCAGCAGGCGGTCTAGCTGATTGAACATGTCTTCGTCCGAGGCGCCCCAGGTGCCCACGAAGGCGGGGTTGACGAAGTCGGCGCGGTCAACGATTTGCTTGAAGCCGTTGCCCAGGAAGAAGCCCTTCATATTGTCGAAGTGCGATTCGCCGCCGTAGATGAAGCGCGAATGGTAGCCATGTCGCCCCAGCAGGTCCGCCAACGAGAAAAAGCCGCGTTGCGAACGGGGCAGTTTCAACACGGCTTGGGCCGGCGTCGGCAAAAAGCCGGTTGTCACCGCTTCCAGCCCGCGCACGGAACGGGTGCCGGTGGCATAGGCGCGGGTAAAGGTCCAGGCCTCGCGCGCCAGCGCATCCAGTTCGGGCGTCAGGTTGGCGCCGCCCAGCCCCGCGCTGTACTGCGCACCCAGGCTTTCTTCCAGGATGATCACCAGGTTCAGCGGGCGCGCCGTCTTGCGCGTGGCGGGCTGGCTGTGCAGGCTGGGGTAGTCGGGGTTGGCGGGCGGGTTGGGCAGGCCGGACTGCGCCAGCACCAGATCATGCATCTTGGCCTCGTCCATGCCGCCGTAAACCGCCGACGCCGACTTTTCGTTCTTCATGCTGTAGACGGCATAGAACACGTTGTAGAGCGAGTTCAGCGCCAGGGTGTTGAGCATGCCGTCCGAGCAATACGCCACTGAAGACGGATTGATGGGCCGGTGGCTCAGCGTGCCGCGTATGGCAAGAATGACGATGGCCAGGATAACCACGCTGGCGATCGGCATTTGCCACCACGCAAGCTGCGCATCGGGTTGGGCGTGGCCGAACAGGTTGAACGCGCCCCACCCAATAAGGGCCAGCGCGCCAAAACCGCCCAAGAGCGCCAGCTTGTAGCCGCGCCAAAGCATGCCCGAGACTTCGCGCGGATGCTTCAGGTATTCGACGAACAAGCGGTTGGGGCGCGAGTCGTATTCCAGAATGAAGGGCGGCGAGGCCACTTCCAGGAAGGCCAGCAGGATGAAGGCGACCAGATACCAGTAGCCGGCTATCGTCGCGGCAATGGGGAAATGGCCCAGCAAAGGCGACAACACCGCCGGCAAGGCGGCCAGCACGGCAATCTGGTGCGCGTCGATGCGCAGCCCACCCAACAGCAGGGGGAACAGGCCGCCGGCATTGCGCACGCGCTGCCACTGCCAGGCGGCCAGCGCCAGGCGGCTAAGCGTCAGCAGCGCAAACGCCGCCACGACAAAAATCAAGGTTGAATGCCGCATTGGGCCTCCAGGTTGTGCGAAACGGTCGAAGCCATTTCGCTTTGTAACTGCGTTGCGGGTGCGTCGGGAGCCCCAGGCACGCCACATGCTGCGCGCTCACAGCACGCCATTGCGTTGCCGTGCATTGTCACCCCGCCCACGCCGTATTCATCTGGAAAGATCCGCACACATTATGGGGCCGGCAAGCTTAACCCCGCGGTTTGGCCGCGATACCCTTGATGGTAACGAGCGCCGGCGGCGGCAGGCTGGCCATAACGCCAAGGATGATAACCATGACGCGCACAAGAAAAATAGCGATCGGGATTGTAGGGGCTCTGGCCCTCATCGTGCTGGTGTTGGTGGTGGTGATCGCCACCTTCGATTGGAACCGGGCCAAGCCCATGATCAACGAGCGCGCCAGCGCCGCCATTGGACGCCCATTCGCCATCAATGGCGACCTGAGCGTTGAATGGGGCCGCGAGCCGGCCGAGGGCGGCTGGCGCGCCTGGGTGCCATGGCCGCACGTCGTCGCCAATGACATCTCGGTAGGCAATCCACCGTGGGCAAAGGCGCCGCATTTCGCCACGCTCAAGCGCGGCGAATTCAGCTTGGCGCCATTGCCGCTGCTGCGCCAGCGCGTGGTCATCCGCAAGATTCAATTGACCGAGCCCGCCGCCGACCTGGAACGCCTGGCCGATGGCCGCGCGAACTGGGTCTTCACGCTGCCCGAATCCGGCGAACCGTCGCCGTGGGTGCTGGACATCAACCAGATCGGGTTCGACAAGGGCCGGGTCGGTTATGTCGACGAAGTCCTCAAGGCGGACCTGACGGTGCTGGTGGACCCTTTGGGCAAACCCGTGCCTTTCGCGGACGTGGCCGGCGCCGCTTTCGTGCCCCAGGACGGGCAGGCACCCGCGCCCCGCGACTACGTCTTCGGCTGGAAAGTGGATGGCAAATTCAAGGGCCTGACGACCCAGGGCGAAGGCAAGGTCGGCGGCATGCTGGCCATGCAGGATCCCAAACAACCGTTTCCCATACAGGCCGACGTGGCCATCGGCGGCACCAAGGCGTCGGTCACCGGCACCTTGACCGACCCCGCCAACCTGGGCGCGCTGGACCTGCGCCTGAAACTGGCGGGCGCATCGATGGCGCAGTTGTACCCGCTGACCGGCGTGACGCTGCCCGACACGCCGCCCTATTCCACCGACGGACACCTGGTGGCCAAGCTGAAGAATCCCGGGGGCGCGGTGTTCGACTACAAGGATTTCAACGGCAAGGTCGGCAATAGCGACTTGCATGGCGACATCACGTTTGCCCTGGGCGCGCCGCGGCCCAAGCTCACGGGCAAGCTGGTGTCCAAGCAACTGCGCATGGTGGACCTGGGCCCGCTGATCGGCGTGCCGGCCGACGGCACGAAGGCAGCCCCGGCGGACAAATCCAAGGACGCGCCGGCCAAGCCTAAGGGCGGCAAGGTGCTGCCCACGCAGGCATTCCGCACCGACCGCTGGCGCGACATGGATGCCGACGTTGAACTGGACGCGGGGCGCATCGTTCACGACAGCAAGCTGCCCTTGTCCGACTTGTCGGTACATGTGCTGCTTCAGGACGGCAAGCTGACGCTGGACCCTTTCCGCTTCGGCATCGCGGGCGGCACCATCGGCGGCACCATCAAGCTGGACGGCGCGCGTGAAACCATGGACGGGCGCGTGGACCTGCGCGCGCGCCGCCTGCGGCTCAAGCAACTGTTCCCCGCCACCGAAGCCATGCAGAAAACACTGGGTGAACTCAATGGCGACATGGCCGTCAGCGGCACCGGCAATTCGGTGGCTGCGCTGTTGGGCACCGCTACCGGCGACGTCAAGATGCTGGTCAACGACGGCGTCATCAGCCGCAGCCTGATGGAGATTGCCGGCTTGAACGTGGCCAACTATGTGGTGTCCAAATTGTTTGGCGACGACGAGGTCGACATCAACTGCGGCGCCGCCGACCTCGCCATGAAGAACGGCGTGATGACGCCGCGCGTTTTTGTCTTCGACACCGAGAATGCCTTGGTCAGCATCACCGGAAGCGCTGACTTCAAGAACGAAAAGATGGATCTGGACATCACCCCCGACAGCAAGGGCTTCCGCATCTTTTCCCTGCGTTCGCCCTTGTATGTGCAAGGCAGCTTCGGCGATCCCGACGTGGGCGTACACGTGGGTCCGCTGGCCGCGCGCGGCGCGGGCATGGTGGCGCTGGGCGTATTGCTGACGCCGGCGGCAGGCTTGCTGGCGCTGATCGCGCCCAGCACGAACGATGAGAACGCCTGCGGACCATTGCTGGAACAGATGCGCAAGCCGCCGGCCGCGCCCGCACCGAAGGGAAAATAGGCGGCTTGCGCGGCAGCCATCAGGCGGCGTGAAAGCCGCCGCGTGGCGCCCGCGACTAGTCCCCCGGCGTTACCCGCCGCGCGCCTTCTGGCGTGGTGTCGTCAGCGGTGCAGACGGCGTCGCGGCCGTGGTTCTTGGCGTGATAAAGCGCTTGGTCCGCGCGCTGATAAACGGCTTCCAGCGAGGCCCCGTGCTCAGGAAAGCGCGCCACGCCCACTGATATCGTGATGCGCGACCCGATGATGTCGGGCGTCTGCTGGTGGGCAATGCGGTGGCGCAGGCGCTCAGCGGCCGCCGCGGCGGATCGTAGCGATGCACCCGGCATCAGCACCACGAACTCTTCACCCCCGGCGCGCGCCAGCGTGTCGCCCGCGCGCGAGCCTTCGTTCATGACCGCTGCCAGCGCCTGCAACGCGCGGTCCCCAGCCGTGTGGCCAAAGCGGTCATTGATGGTCTTGAAGCGGTCGATGTCGATGGCCAGCAAGGCCACGGGCGAGCCCTCCGCTTGCAGTAGCGCCATCGCTTCGTCCAGGCCACGACGGTTCAACAGGCCCGTCAGCGTATCCGTCGTGCTTTCGCGGCGCAGATCACGAATCTTGTGATGGATCGGCGCCAGGCCGATGATCAGCGCGCGCTTGAGCTCGGCCGCCTCGAAATACCAGGACCGCACGCCGCGCAGGCTGTCGGCGGAATCCGGATCCTGCATGCGCCGGGCGATGCTGGCCAGCTCGCCAAGCGGACGTGCGATCCAGCCCGACAACAGCCAGATCGTGGCAATGGACAGCAGCAGCAAGGGCAGTGTGTTGCGCGCGGTAGCGATCAGCAAGTCGACCAAGGGGCGCAAGGTGCTGGCCACGGGCCGCTCGGCGATGATGCTCCAGCCAGTGCTCGGCACGGGCGCATAGCCGGCCAGCATGTCGTTGCCCTGCGCGTCCGTGTAGCGTCTTTCGCCGGTTTCACCGCGCCGCGCGGCAGCAAAACCATCATTGTCGGGCGCCTTGCGGCCAAGCAGGCTGCGATCCGGGTGATAGATCAGCGTTCCATTGCGATCCATCACGTACAGATAGGAGTCGTCACGGTAGAAATGCTTGTCCCGCAGGCGATCCAGCACGTTGTCTTCGTGTAGGTACAGCGTGCCGGCGATGTACCCCAGGTAGCGATGGTCGCGCGAGAAAATCGGATGCGAATACAGAATCACCCAACGGCCGGAGTTGGCTTGGTAGGGTTCGCTGATGGCGGGCTGCTGCGTGTGGATTGCGTGTTGCGACGCGTCGCTGGCCAGATGCTGTCCCAGCATGTTTGGATTGGCCGATGACACCGCGATCACCTTGCCGGCCGGCGACACCACCATGCTGGAATTGAAATGGCCTAGCTGCGCTTGCTGCCGCCGCGTTTCCTCGGCCATCAGCTCGGGCCGGCCTTCCATATCGGTCAGCACGTCGGCGCTGTACGCCAGGTATCGGCGCAAGTCGGCCAGGAACAGGTCGGTGGTAACGGCAAGCTTCGAAGCGTAGGCGCGGTTGACCTCAAGCGCGTTGTGCAGCAAGAGATCGCGTTGCACCAGATAGCTGGCATGCAGCCCGCCCGCCAGTACCAACACCACCGACAGCAAACAGATCCACAGGATCAGGCGCCGAAGGTCAAGGCGAAACATGGCGGTATCCGTCAGGAACGGGGGGGGGCGGCCGGCGGGACACCCGATGGTGGGCGACTGCCCGTCAGCGCGTCCCAGGCGCACATGGCCTGGCGTGCCACGGATTGCAACGTCTTGCGGCTGGCGCCATCGCGCGCCTGGATAGACATGCCATGCAGCACGGTCGTGTAGAAGGCCGCCAGGCCTTTCAAATCAATGCCGATGGGCAATTCGCCGCTATCGATGCCGGCCGACAGGCGGGCCTGGATGTGGCTTTGCATTTCCCGGCGGTTGTCGCATAGGAATCCACCGACGCTGTCGTGGTGCACGCTGCCGGACGGCGCGCCCAGCACGATCATGCAGCCGGGTGGGGTGCCGGGGGCGGTATAGCGTTCGGCCGCCGCCATCAGCATGGCCTGGATGCCATCGCGCGCGGTGGCGCCGTCTTGCAGTGCGCGCCGCGACGAACCGCCCGTAGTGTCGCGATACAGGGCCACGGCCTCGCGGAATAGTCCTTCCTTTGAGCCGAATGCGCCGTAAAGGCTGGGCGAGTTGATCCCCATCGCCTCGGTCAAATCCGCAAGCGATGCGCCTTCATATCCCTTCGACCAGAAAACCTCCATGGCCTTTTGCAAGGCCTGGTCCCGGTCGAAGTTCCGGGGACGCCCACGTTCTGCCATGGCGGGATTTTACTCGCGGCACCTATTTTGTGTTGATCGATAAAAAAATAGTTGACGAAAGAAATGCCGCGCGGCGATGATATTTGTACTGATCACTACAAATTAAGGGCAAAGCATGGGCAATTTGAACGGAAAAGTGGCATTCGTGACCGGCGGCAGCCGCGGCATTGGCGCGGCCATTGTGCGGCGCCTGGCCGCCGACGGCGCCAGCGTGGCCTTCACCTACGTCAGCGCCTCTTCCGCTGACACGGCGCAGGCGCTGGCCAAGGAACTGTCGTTGGACGGCCGCCGCGCGGTCGCCATCCAGGCCGACGCCGAAGACGCGCTGGCCGTTCGACAAGCGGTGGAGCAGGCCATCAGCACGCTGGGGCCGGTGGATGTGTTGGTCAACAACGCAGGCATATTCGTCACCGGCGGCATTGGCGACACCAGCCTGGACGACTACGAGCGCACGATGAACATCAACGTGCGCGCACCCTTCGTCGCCATCCGCACCGCGCAGGCATCCATGCCCGACGGCGGCCGCATCATCAACATCGGTAGTTGCCTGGCCATGCGGGCCGGCCGCCCGGGCGTGGCGCTATACGCCGCCAGCAAGTCCGCGCTGATCGGCCTGAGCCAAGGCCTGGCGCGCGACCTCGGCCCCCGCGGCATCACCGTCAACGTGGTGCATCCGGGCCCAGTCAACACTGACATGAACCCGTCGAATGGGGACCGCGCAAGCGAACTGGTCGCGGTGCTGTCCCTGCCGCACTACGGCGAACCTCGTGACATCGCCGGCATGGTCGCGTTTTTGGCAGGGGCCGAAGGGCGCTATGTGACCGGGGCAAGCCTGGCGGTGGATGGCGGATACGCAGCTTGATGTTGCCGTGATGAAAGTTTTTTCTGTGTGACTTGCACAAACGAAAAAACCTACATATAATCTTGCTTCTTCGCACTGCACACACAACGAAACGCAGCCAGCGGCACCGGATACCGATCGCAAATATCGACTAACCGGCGCAGTTGAAAACGAATCAAAGTGACGTGAATTGCGCAGGGCTGTTAGCTCAGTTGGTAGAGCAGCGGACTCTTAATCCGTAGGTCGAGTGTTCGAGCCACTCACAGCCCACCAGAATTCTTTGGTAGTACTAAGCACTTAGCCCACCGGTAACGGTGGGCTTTTTGCGTTCTGGGGATTTTGACCGCACTTCTAACGCACTCCGGTGTTTTGGGGGACTGTGCCAGCGATCTTCGTGCGGCTGGTAAAGAAAAAAATTTCTGCCTCCATTTGCTGGTGGTTTTCGGCGAAACGGAGCCCAGCGAAGCGAGAGCCCACTCGCGTTGGCGCCTATACCTCAATCCAAAAATTGTGAGATAGGCATCCTGGCTAACATTCAAAATCGCGGTGATAAGCAATGTCAGGTAGACGTCCGTCGTAAGGGCTACCCGTGCCAGACCCAAACATTCGAAAGCAAGGCACTAGCTGAACAGTGGGCGCGAGAGGTGGAATGCGATATGACTCAGGGCAGCTTTCGGGCTCTCTGATTGTCGCTCGTGCTTCTACGCACCCTCGGGTGCATGCTCTTTTGCGAGCAATGCATGTCACATCCGGTTCGGTCGAGTTGAAAGGAAAGCATTATTGGTAAAAAAGCTTCAGTTTGGAAACAATGGTTTCCCTTATTTTTATCCTAAATCTAGTCTGTTGCGGAATAAGCGTAATTATTATTGACATGATTGCGGGTCATTGTTCATTATGCTTACCCTTATGCCAGCAAAATCACCTATTCTCTACCCACGTCAAGCCAAGCTCTTGAAGGAGCTGGGGGCTCGGTTGCGTGCCGCGCGATTGCGCCGGCGCTTTTCCGTGCTGCTTGTTGCCGAGCGGGCTGGCGTGTCGCGGCCTACCGTCAACAAGGTAGAGCAGGGCGATCCGACGGTGACCATGGGAACCTACCTGCGGGTGTTGACGGTGCTCGGGCTGGAGAACGATCTGACGCCGGTGGCCGCTGACGACGTGGTGGGCCGCAGGCTTCAGGACGCCGCCCTGGAGACACCCCGTCGAGCCCCTAAAACCAAGAAGGCGACTGCGTCGCCGGTTAAGGATAAGGAAGCCATATGACGCGCGCACCTGCCAAGCCGGTAGCGGCCGCAGGACCTGAGGGCCTGGAAGTCTGGTTGGATGATTCCAGCTTGGGGCCACTCGCGCACGTGGGCCGGCTGTATCGCAGCGGCCAGGAATCGGTGCGATTCGAGTATGACCCACAGTGGCTAAAAAATCCGCTGGCCTTTGCGCTAGACCCTGAGCTGGGCCTGGCTGTTGGCAACTACTTCCCGAAGGATTCCAACTTCGGCATTTTCCTCGACAGTTGCCCGGATCGCTGGGGCCAGGTGCTGATGAAGCGCCGTGAGCTGGTGGAAGCCAAGCAGCAAGGCCGTGCTCGCCGGGAGTTGTCGGTCTGGGATTTCTTTCTCGGGGTGCAGGACGCAACGCGCATGGGCGCGTTGCGCTTTAGCCCCTTGCAGGCCGATCGTAAGCTCAAGGCAGGCGAGGCACCGGAATTCCTGGACGATTGCCTGGCTAACGAGGCGCTAGCTGCGCCGGCATTGACAAAGATCGGAGAACTCCAAGCGGTAGCGCTGGAACTCACCCGCAAGAAGGTCGATGACCTGGCTCTTTTGCAGCAGTGGCTGAAAGTGCTGGTGGCGCCTGGCGCTTCGCTGGGCGGGGCCAGGCCCAAGGCCAATCTGCGAGACGGCGCCAATCAGCTGTGGATCGCCAAATTTCCAGGGGCTGACGATGAGCACGACTGGGGCTTGCGAGAAAAACTTATCCACGACATGGCATCCGAGTTTCTGCACACAGCGCCGGCGCGCGTCGAGCGCATTGGACACGGCTTTCATACGTTCGTGACGCAACGCTTTGATCGCACCGCCGGCGGTGAACGCCGATTCTTCACCTCCGCCATGGCCCTGCTCGGCAAGACCGCCAGCGAGGACGCTAGTTACCTGGACATGGCCGACTTCATCGCCAACCATGGCGTGAAGGCCCACATTGCTGCGGACCTGCGCGAGATGTTTCGCCGGGTAATGTTCAACGTGGCAGTAGCCAACCGGGATGATCACCTGCGCAATCACGGCTTCATCCGATATGCCGGAGGGTGGCGTCCTGCGCCAGCCTACGACATGAACCCGTCGATCAAGAAGGATGAGCACGTCCTGGCGATCGACGATCACAGCCCCTTTCCGGACATGGACACCGTGCTGATCACCGCGGAGTTCTACCGCGTCACGCCCCAGGATGCGAAAGCGGACCTCGCCAAGCTGCAAGGCATCCTTGCGAACTGGGAGACCCGGGCTAAGGCTCTCGGACTCTCAACTGTTGAGCGCGCGGAGTTGGAAGACTGCTTCATGCAGCTTTGAATGACAAGAAGTCCCTCTGACCTGACTCCTGGAAGTTGGACACCAATCCAACCGTTGGGGCACGTCACTGACCACGAAGAACAGCGCCCATCACCCCCTGGAAAACAACCTCTTCAACAACGACCTATGTTTCCGTCGTTTAGCCCCTTGCAGAATCGGCGGCGCGTCATACGTCTTTGCCAGCACCGCCAACGCTTCCGCCCCGGGTTTGCTTCCTTGAACCAACGCCCAAGCCACATCGAACATCGCCTGCTTCAGCCCTTCAATCTCAAGCGGCCGCACGTTCCATTCAATCGTCGAAAACGCAGGCGGTGTGTACACCGGAAGCAGCCGGTCGATCGCGGTGAAGCGGTCATCGTGGTCACGCCGCGCCAACACCACGGGAATGCCCATCGCCAGGCACGGGCTTGCCACATGCAGCAAGGGCGTGACGACGATGCTGGCTTCATTGCGGTACAGGTCCAGGTAGCTGGCCGCCAGCTCGTCCATCTGGGTCACGGCCTGGTCCGAGAGCGGAATCTTGGGCACTGGCTCCCGTTGAAAAACCAGGGACGCGCGTTGCAGCAGGGACCGGGGAATGTATTCATACAGGTTCTGGTGCAGCACGCCCGCGCCGGAACCGAAGGCGATGACCGGCTTGCTGCCAGTCACCTGCGGGTCGCGGCGCTTTAGCGTCAGCGTCGCACAGCCCGTAACGAACGCCGCAATGCCGTGCTTATCGAACATCTGCTTCGTGGCATTGTCCCGGCACCCAATCGGCTGGTGTTCCTGGAACAGCTTTTTGTTCGACGTGATGAGCGATTCGGTTTCGGCGTTGAATCCGAAAAACACCGGTTCGATCTGGGGTGGAAGCGGGAAGCAGTCGTCATGAAAGCAGCCGTTCATGATGAGTTTCACGGGCGGCCCGGCGTAGTCACGCAGCGAGTCACGGTCCACCCCCACCATGTCGGCCGGGTCAACATTCAGGTGCGCCAGCAGTCGGCGTACCGCGATGGACTGGATGTTGTCGCCCACATTGACGGTGCGCCGCTTGGGGTCGTTCCCGTAACGAAATTCCAGGTATCCGAATTTTTGGGCTTGCATAAGTTCTGGTGTGAAGGACGCGAACGGTCCGGCTTGCGAAAAGTGTCGGCCGCACTTTATCACGGGGCGTTTGGTGAACCTGCGTCCATCCCCCTACCCCCGATCTACCCCGCCGCCGTCACATCCCCCTTATTCTTCTCCACCATTCCCTTCAACACCTGGCCAAGCTCGGTGGGGAAGGGGAACACGATGGTGGAGTTGTTCTGCGACCCGATCATGGCCAGCGTGCTCAGGTAGCGCAGTTGCATCGCTTCGGGCTGCTGGGCCAGGGTGCGGGCGGCGTTCAGTAGCATCTGGGCGGCTTGTTCTTCGCCTTCAGCGTGGATGATCTTGGCGCGCCGTTCGCGTTCGGCCTCGGCCTGGCGGGCGATGACGCGGATCATGCTTTCGTTCAGGTCGATGTGCTTGATTTCCACGTTCGCCATCTTGATGCCCCATGAGTCGGTCTGCGCATCCAGGATCTCTTGCACGTCGTTGTTCAGCTTGTCGCGCTCGGACAGCATTTCGTCCAGGTCGTGCTTGCCCAGGACAGAACGCAGGGTCGTCTGGGCCAGTTCGCTGGTGGCTTGCCGGAAGTTCTCTACCTGGATCACGGAGCGTTCGGGATCGATGATGCGAAAGTAGATGACGGCATTCACTTTGACCGACACGTTGTCACGCGAGATGACGTCTTGGCTGGGAACGTCGAACACGCTCATGCGCTGGTCCACGCGCACCATCTGCTGGATCACCGGAACCATCAGGATCAGCCCGGGGCCTTTGACGCCGGTAAAGCGGCCCAGCGTGAAGATCACGCCGCGCTCGTACTCGCGCAGGATTCGGATCGACAGGGCAAAGAGGCCGGCGATCACGACGACGATGGGGCCGTAGAAGGCGAGTTGCGTAAACATGGAAGGCTCCTGAAAAAGGGTTGTCGTTGCTTCGAGCCTTCATCCTCCCCGGGAAGGCTCGTAAGGGGGAAGGGCGGTGTCGGCTACGACATGCAGGGTCACCCCTCGCACGGCCGCGATCACTACCGTGTCGCCAGGGGCCAGGCCCGCCGGCCCCACTGCGCGCCAGCGCTCTCCGGCCGCGGTGACATGGCCTTGCTCTCCGGTCCAGCTCAGTACTTTGATGCGCTGCCCGATCAGCGCTTCGGCCCCGCTGACAATCGGCGCGCGGCGCGATCGCAGTGCCAGCCGAGCGATCAGGAATGTCATTCCCAGGCTTGCCATTGCCACGCCGGCCACCAGCGGAAGCGATACCTCGTAGGCTGGCGTCTCCGTGTCGACCAGCAAGAGGGAACCCAGCACGAAGGAAATGGCGCCGCCTATGCCCAGGATGCCGATCGACGGCGTGAATATCTCCGCCACCATGAGCACGGCGCCCAGCAAGACCAAGGCGAGTCCGGCATAGGTCAGCGGTAGCGCCGACAAGGCGTAGAGACCAATCAGCAGACATATCGCGCCGACCACGCCGGGATAGAGCGCGCCTGGGTTCATGAATTCGAATATCAAGCCGTATACGCCCACCATCAACAACATGAGCGCCAGGTTGGGATTTGTGATGACGCTCAGCACGCGCGTGCGCCAATCGGGTTCTCTGTGCTGCACGCGCAGCCCCTTGGTTTGCAGCACGGTATCGGTGTTGCCCACCTTGACGGTGCGCCCATCCGCCTGTGCCAACAGGTCCGGGATGTCGTCGGCAATAAGGTCAACCACCTTCTGCGCGTGGGCTTCTCTGGCCGACAGGCTGGCCGCTGATCGCACGGCGTCTTCCGCCCAGTCGGCATTGCGCCCGCGCAAGGCAGCCAGTGAGCGGATGTAGGCGACTGCGTCGTTGATGGCTTTGGATTCGCTGGCGTTCTGTGGGGGCGCTGCGGGCGGTTTGCGATCGGCTTGCTCGGCCGAGGACTTGTCGCCACCTTTATCCGTGGACTTGTCTGTGCGGCTTTCAGGAGACTTCTCGGCGGGCTTGTCGGCGCTGCCGGGTTCCTTCTCATCCGGCTTGGGAAAGCCCCCGCCCAAGGCCACGGGCGTGGCAGCTCCAAGATTCGTCGCGGGCGCCATCGCCGCGACATGGCTGGCGTAAAGAATGTAGGTGCCGGCGCTGGCCGCGCGTGCCCCATTGGGGCTCACATAGGAAATCACCGGGACGGGCGACGCGAGTATCGCGCGGATGATGTCGCGCATCGACAGATCAAGCCCGCCGGGCGTGTCGATGCGCAAGATGACTGCCGCGGCATTCTGTTCGTGCGCCGCAGCCAGCCCGCGGATCAGATAATCCGCCGTGGCGGGGCCGACGATGCCGTCCAGGGACAGCACGACGGCGGATCGTTGTTGGGCGCTATCTTGCGGGGTTTCTCCCCAAGCGCTGGTGATTGCCAACGTCCACAACAAAGCGATGCCGCATAACGCGCGGAGCATCGAGGGCGCGTGGGCCGCCGGCCACCAAGGTCGACCAATGACCATGAGCTGGGTCCCTCCGGGGTGCATGGGGGAATTGCTGCCTCCCATACCTATGCACGGTACTCCCATTATTGGCGCGCGGCCAATAGCAGGAGCAAGGGTTCCGGCCCCTAGCCAAACTCAAGCTGATAGAAATTCTGGCTGGCGATCAGTGTTGCGCCGCAGGACGTGCGCATGCCTTCCAGCGCCGTCATGCGGTCCGAGCTGACGTTCTGCACACCTTCCACGATGGTGTGTGTGTCGCCGCACTTGGGGCAGGTGACACGGTCGCCGACGCGCGCCATGGGCTGGCCGAAGATGATGACGGTTTCATCGCCGGTCACGACGACGCCGCCGTGCGACGTCTTGTCGCCTTTGCGTATAACAGAGCGTTGGGGCATGGCTGGACGAGTGCTTGGGGTTATGGCTTCAGCGACCGCTTGGGCTATAGCTTGGGCTATAGCTTGAGCTATGGCTTGAACTACAGCTTGAACTACAGCGAGGCTTACAAATACGTGCCGTCCGGCGCACGCCGGGCCGGGCCGACCACGAAGGTGCCATCGGGCGCCATGCGCACGGGGCCGCCGCCGCCTTTGTAGGTGCCGTCCGGTGCGCGCTGCGGGGTGCCGGCCACGTAGGTGCCGTCGGGCGCGCGGGTGATGGGGCCTTCGCCGCCAACATAGGTGCCGTCGGGCGCACGGCGCGGTGTGCCAACGATGAAGTGCCCGTTGGGCAGCATGCGGATCGATTTCGTGGTCATGGACGCTCCTTGGGAGAGGAGCGCAAATGATAACGATGCATCGTGATGCGCCTTGTAATAGGACGTGTCATCTTTGAACGTTATGCGTAAGCGAATGTGGGATGATTTCCGCCATTGCCGCCGCTGGCCGCCTGTCCGCACCGCCTGTCTGGCCGTGCCGCCGCCAGCTTTCGTCACCTCTCCGTTGCGATATGACCGACATCAACGCTTTGTTGCTACCGATACCCGGCGATGCGCCCTGCGGCGTGGACCTGGTGTTTTCCCCCGAATTCGACGCCATCCGCGAAGCGCGCCGGCACGACGACCCCCAGCTGGACCAGGGCGATTGGGTCATAGACCTGAAAGAAGCCGACTGGCCGGAAGTCGCGCGCATTTGTTCCGAGGCCTTGCGCAACCGCAGCAAGGACATCCGCATTGCCTCGTGGTTGGCTGAAGCCTGGGCCAAGACGCGCGGCTTCGCGGGCCTGCGCGACGGCTACCTGCTGATCGACGGCCTGTGCCGCGACTATTGGGAAGGCCTGCATCCGGTGCCCGAGGATGGCGACGTGCAGCAGCGCGTGGGCAATCTGGCCTGGCTGTTGTCGCGGTCGCAGCAACTGATCGGCGAGATTCCGCTGACGCAGGCCGACGGCGCGCGTTACGGCGCGGTGCTCTGGGAAGCCGCCAGCCAACTGGCCAACGCGGTCAAGCGCACGCCGGACAACGCCAACGAATTGACCCGGGGCAAGCTCACGCTAGACCGCTTTGACGCCGCGCGACGCGACACCCCGCCGTCGTTCTATTCCGAGCTGGACACTCAGTTGGACGGTTGCGCCCAGGCGCTGGCGCAGCTTGAGCGCACGCTGGACGAACGCCTGGGCGACGAGAGCCCGGCGTTTTCGCGGGTGCGAGAGGCGCTGCGCAACGTTACCGAACTGGCGCACCGGTTCGCGCGCGACGCGGGACTGCTGGTGCGCGCCGACATCACGCCCGCGCCAACGCAGACACCAATGTCGACTCAGGGGGCGCCCGCCGTTCCCACCCGAGTGGAGCCCACCTTGACTGCTGTCAACGCATTCCCAGGCGCTGAAGCCATGCCCGCCGGCGCGCCCGCTGGCGACGCCGTGCCGCCTGCCGCGCGCGGCCCGATCCAGACGCGCGAGCAAGCCCTGGCACAGTTACGCGAGGTGGCTGATTTCTTTCGCCGCACCGAGCCGCACAGCCCCGTCGCCTATCTGGCCGACAAGGCCGCAAGCTGGGGCGAGATGTCCTTGCATCTGTGGCTGCGCACCGTGGTCAAGAACGACGAGACCTTGTCGGGCCTCGAAGAGTTGCTGGGCATCAAGAAGGCGGGCGAGAACTCCTGACGCTTCAGGCCTGAAGCCCTAGGCCCAAGCCTGGAAGTTCCAGGTTCAAGCCCAAAGCCAAAAGCCCAAGCCGCAGGCCTCCGCCTTCCAGCCCCCGCGCCACCTCAGCGCGCGGCGCGGAACTCGATGCGCCGATTCTTCGCGCGCCCCTCCGCCGTGGCGTTGGTAGCCACCGGCTGGTCGGGGCCCGCGCCCATGGCCTCGAAGCGCGACACCGGCAGGCCCTTGTCCACCAGATAATCCCGCACCGCGTCCGCGCGCGCCTGGCTCAGCGCCAGGTTGGTGCTGCGGCTGCCTGAACTATCGGTATGCCCGATGATCTGGATCTTGTCGGCGCGCAGCTTGGGCACCGCGTCGGCCACGCGGTCCAGCAGTTCCCGACCACGCGTGGTCAGGCGCGTGCTGCCGGTCTCGAATTCCACGACACGGTCGCTCAGCAAGTTGTCCAGCACATCCTGTTCGTCCTTGCTGGCCGACACGCGCAGGCCGTTGACGATCTTGTAGGTGGGGTTCAGGGACGTGGCGAACGTGCTGGCAATCTGCTGCCGCGACGCTTCGTTATCGACCTCGCCGCGCAGGCGGATCTGCGTGCCGTCGATTTCAAGCTGGCCACGGTTGATCTGCTTGAGCGGGCTGTCCAGCAGCTTGCTCACGTGTTGCGACCAGTTTGGCGGCGCGACCACGCCACCCACGTCGATGCGGTCGATCACGTTGCCCACGCCGTAGACCTTTTGCAGACGCGCCAGCACGTCGGCCTTGGTGGCCTCGTCGGGCACCGCGCCGCTGGCCACTACCTGGCCGGGTTGGGGAATGACATTGGCGGGAACCACCGTGGCGGCATCCTGGGCATGGGCCGCGCAGGACAGGGCGGCGGCCAGGGCAAGAATAAGCGTGCGCATGCGCTAGGCTCCGATAAAGACTTCGCGGAAGGTTTCCAGCGCCTGGCGCAAGGAAAGCCGCGGTTGATCCAGATAGCTCGACAGCTTGGCCAGGCCATGGCTGGCGCTGACGTGGTCGCGCACCCAGGGGGCGCTTTCCAGCACGATGTAGTGCTGCGCCAGGGTTTGCGGCGTGGACAGCAGGCTGGCCAGCGTCTGCGGCGAAGCGCCGCGAAAGCCCACCACCAGCCGATGCTTGCCCGCCACCTGCCCGACGAACATCGCAATCTCGAAGTCGGCGCGGGTCAGGAACGGCGCAATCAGCGTCATCCAGTACGTGGCGACCAAGTTGATGTAGAGCGGGTCGTCCGGCAGCGGCAGGGCCAGGCCAGTGTCCAGCTGCGACGATCCGCTGGACATCACCGGCGCCAGCAGGATGCCCAGCGCCAGCACAATGTCGTGCACGCTGGCGGCGTGGCCGTTGCTGCGCAGCATGGCCTCGACGCGCTCGATGGTTTGAAGGTCGACAAAGGCGTCAAAGCCGTCGTCGGCGGCGGTGCGGATTTCCCCTTCAAGATCGTTCAGCGTCTGTAGCGCCGACGCCGGGTCGCCAGGCAGCATCAGTTGCGCCGCGGCCGTGCCCATGCGGTTCCACATGCGGCTGAACGCCAGCGGGCTGCGCGCAATGAAATCCAGCGGGCGCGACACTTCCACCGAGGTCGCGGTGATGAACGGAAAGCGCCGCCCCGACTGGTCATGGCTGGGCTGCAAGTGGCCCGCAATGGCCAGCTTGCCGCGCGAGCCCAGCACCGCGAAGGGCATGGGCTGGGCCTCGTCGTACAGCGTCTTCCAGTGAGGATCCTGCGCCAGGATCTCCATGGTGTTGGCAACCCAGGCATCCAGCGTCGCCATCAACTGTGGGTGCGAGGTGTTCTTGACGAAGTCGCCACGCGACGGGATTTTGCCGAAGTATGCCGTACGGAACATGGGTGACTGCGGATGGCTCATTGCTGCGCTCCGGCAGGCGTCGGGGCGACGGGGGTTTGAGGGGAAGCGCCCACCACCGCGGCGGGAAGGCGCAGGTTGCGCAAGCCCTGGCTGCCAGGCTCGGTGCCGCCGGCGCTGGCCGCTTGGGCGTTGCTGATGATGCGCAGCTTGACCGGCACGGTGATGTTGGACTTGGTCCAGCTCATCTCGAAACTGCCGTCGGCATTGGGCTTGCGCTGCGACCCGGAGATCAACCGTTCCAAGCCGAAGCGGCCGGGTTCATTGACGATCTCGACCACGGTGCCGTCAAACGCGGTGGCCGTGATGCGCGCGCCCGGCGCGCCCTGCGCGTTGGGCCACACGAAGTTCACCCATTGCGGCGGCGTGTTGCGGTAGCGCAGTTGCTGTCCGTCGATTTCAATCGTGTATTCCGTCACGCCGCTGGCCGGCCTGGGCTGAATCTGGAACAGCGTCTGCGGCTGGCTGGCGGCGCCGGAACCCGCCGCGCCACCGGCCAGCGGGGCAACCCACTGCGCGAAGTTGGCGGTGAACGAGGGTTGCAGGTCGATGCCCATGTCGCCCCAGGTGCGCGCGGTCAGGATGTCGCCCCGACGCACGGTCAGCGGGCCCAGCGTGTCGTTCACGTACTTGGCGATGCTGCCTTGCGGGCCGAAGACCTGGCCGATCTCTTCGCCGCTGGCCTCGATGCCGGCCTTGGTCGAAAACGGATACTTGTCGGCCAGGCTCTGCGAGAAGGGTTGGAACACCTGCGCGTTCCAGACCTTGTTCAGCTCGGTCTGGGCAGGCTGCATCGCCACGGCATAACCCTGGATCAGCGGGCGCACCAGCAGCGGCCGCAGGGTCTCGCGTTGCGCCGGGGTCAGGCCCGCCAGCAATTGCTCGTCAACCAACTTCAGCGCATCGGCCAGCTCGGAGTCCTTGCCTTCCAGCGTTTGGCGCATCAGCAGCAGCGCGCCGGGGCCGGGGTCGCCCTGGTTGTTGATCAGGTTGAAGCGCGTGCGGATCTTCGACAGCGCGGTCATGTAGTTGCCCAGCAGTGACTGGTTGTCGCGCGTGACCACCAGCCGCGCCACGTCCGAGAACTCGCGGCCCACGGGGCCCATCGGGATCTGTTCACCGTTCGCCGTCGTGGCAGCCGGCTTGGGTTGGCCTTGACGCAGGATCACGCGCTTGAACCATGCGACCACGCCCGTCTGCGCTTGCGCGATGCCGGTGTTGATCAGCGAAGGGTTATCCCAGGAGGTCTGCTCGTAGGTGGTGTTGATCAGTTTCACCAGCGGCGAATTCTGCGGGTCGCCCAGCCGGTTCATGCCATGCACCGCCTGGTCAAAGCTGGTGAAGGGCTTGATCGTGACGCCGCGCAGCATCTTCTGCCATTCCTGCGCGTACTCGGTCTTGTACATCGTGGCCAGGCTCTTCTGGATCTGCTCCGGGCTGCCTTCCAGCGTGAGGTCGTCACGGGCGTTCACGCCCAGCACCCAGTCACTGGTCTGTACTTCGCGGCGCGCGGCCTCGCCGATGGCCGGCTCGATGTATTGCTCCCACGCTTCGCGGGTGAACGTGCCCGGCACGGCGTAGCTGCCGGCCACCACGGCGGCGTCGGCCTCGCCCATGATGCGCGCCACGGTCATTGCCGGGAAGCGCGTGGCGGCCCGTGCCTTCAGGGTGGAATACGCACGCTCGCGCGCCGGCATGCCCTGCATCACGCTGCGCAGATTGCCACGGGTGCGCTCGACCAACGCCAGGTTGGTGTCGATCTGCGGCCAGTCGGCATCGGCGGCGCGCGCCACGTAGAAAGAAATCAGCCGTTCGGCGCTGCGGATCAACTGGTCGCGCGGCATGGCGCCGCGATTGGTTTCCAGCCAGCCGCGCCAGAAACGGGTGATCTGGTCCGACAGGTGGGTGGGGTCCACGTGTTCGCGGTTCGCCATCATCAGGTACGTCTTGAGCGCGTTGTAGGCGTCATCGACGTTGGTGGGGGAAGCGTCCTGGAACAAGGTGTCGCCGGCGTTGGCGCGCACCGGTTGCGCCTGGGCTTGAGACTGCGCCTGCGCCACGGCCGGCGTGGCGGTGGGCGTCACGCCAGCGGCGGCAACCTGCGAAACATCGACGCGGCCCAGATACTCTTCCAGGCTGGCCTTCACCGGCACCAGCATGAACTGGCGCAGGCCGTTGTAGTACTCGGCCAGCAGGCGCTCTTTAAGCACGTCGCCCTGATACAGGCCCAGGCCCAGCGACAAGGGCCGGCTGGAGGAATAGCGATCAAGCTGCTCGATACGGTCCTGCAAAATCTCCATGGCTTCCAGGCGGCTTTGCAGGTCGGTGCGTTCGCTTTGCAGGCGCACAACCTTGTCCAGATCCGCCTGCACGTTGGTGGCCAGTTGCCGGTTACCCAGGTACGACCAACTCCAGCCGCCCAGCACCAGCCCCAGCGCCAGCACCAGACCGAAGAAGCTCAGGTAACGCATGCGCACCTTGTTGGGGCTGGCATGCTGGCGCACGAGCTTCTTGTCCGCGAAGATGACGCTGGAAAACAGGTCGCGCAGGAACAGGCCCTTGTGCGACGGGGTGGCCTGTGTGGCTCCACGGGTGGCCGGGCGCAGGCTGAAGCGCTCGGCAAGCTTCTCGGTGGACGTGCTGCGCGAGGCGCCTTCCTGCAAGGCGCTGGTGAAGTAAAAGCCTCGGAACACCGGCTTGTACTGGAAGGGGTTGGTCTCGAACAGGGTCGACAGGAAGGTGCGCAGCGCGGGCTTGATCCCCGCGAACTCGGGCGGGAAGGTCAAGAGCCCCGGGGGCAGCGGGCCGGTGCGCCGCAGGGAAATCTGCGCCGTGCCCATTTCCTTCAGGCCTTCATACAGCTCGTCGAAGCGCTCGTCGAATTGCGTCAGCACATCGCGGCTTTCGTCGGCACCATAAGGCAGCGTTGCGCCCCAAACGCGATCGCGCTCGCGCGGGTCGGCATCGGCGAAGAATTCCGAGAAGCCGGCAATCAGGTCCGCCTTCGTGAAAATCACATACACCGGCGCGAACACTTCCAGCCGGTCCGTCAGTTCCTGCACGCGCTGGCGCAGGTTCTTGGCCAGGTTGATGGCGAATTCCGGACCCGAATCCGTCAGTTCGCTGATGCTGGCCGCCACGATGATGCCGTTGATCGGCGCCTTGGGGCGGTGCCGCTTGAGCAGGTCCAGAAAGCTCATCCACTCGTTGCGGTCTTCTTCGTGCACCGAATAGCGGCCCGCCGTGTCCAGCAGGATGCCTTCGGTGGTGAAGAACCAGTCGCAGTTGCGCGTGCCGCCCACGCCGCGCACGGCGGCGCCGTTCTTGTCGGCAAAGGGAAACTGCAAACCCGAATTGATGACCGCGCTGCTCTTGCCCGCCGCCGGGTTGCCAATGACGATGTACCAGGGCAATTCATACAGCGCCTCGTTGCCCGAGGCCTGGCCAATCTTCGACGTCTTGATCGTGCGCACCGCCTGCGTCAGGCGCTGGCGCAGGGCGTCGATTTCATTGCGGTTGGCGGCCGGGCTGGCGGCCGCGCCCGTCTGCACCTGCTGCTCCAGCATGTCGCCCAACTGCTGATTGGCGCGCCGCGTGCGCCGCCTCCGCCACAGATGCACGCATAGCCACAGGACGAGCAGCACGCCGAGCAGCAGGCCCGCCCAGACCAGCGCAATCTGCATGGTCTGCGCGAACAGAAACAGAAACACGATAAGCGCGATCAAGCCGATCACCATGAAGGTGCGCGGGTTGGCGAACACGCGTGAGCTCCAATAGCGAATGTCGCTGATGGAACTGGAAAGACGGGATAGGAGTCCTGAGGGGCTACGCATGGTTTTCGCTGTTATTTTCCGAGTCAGGCGGTGGTGCTGGCGGCGGGTCGGTAGACCAGGGACGCACAGCGCAATGCGGGGTCTTGCAGGGTAAGGGTCACGACGGCGGGCTGGGACTGCGGTACGGACTGCGCTTCGGCTTGCGGTTCGGACTGCATGCAGGCTTCGCAGGCCACGGCCAGGGTCAGCAGCGATGCGGCTACGCCGGTATGGCCGCAGGCAACGCCCACGGCGTGGCAGTCCTTGGCGGAGTCCAGATGTTCAAACAATTGCGAGGCCACGTTCAGCGCTTCAAGCGGGCGGCTGCCGCGATGGTCGGCGTCGCTGATGACGTGGATGACGCTGTCGGCCGCAACGGCGGCGCGCTGTATCAGGTCGCGCGTCAGGTCGGCCAACGCGGGTTCGGCTTGCGCGCCCCGGGCGTCGGCGGGCTTCTGGCGATGAGTCACGGGCGACAGGGCCACATGCACATCGGTGGCGTCGGCGGTCGAGGCGGTTGATGTGGCCGGCGTGGCATGAGCCTGGCCCAGCAGCACGCCCGCGGCGGCTTCGCCCGGCACGCGGCCTTGCGGATTCGCGTGCGTCAGCAGCAGGGCGTCGGCATCCCATTGCGCCACCAGGTCCTGGTCCACATAACCGTCGGCCGCCAGCACGATGCGCCATGTGGGGGCGTCGGCTGCGCTGTCCGATGCCGAGGCCAGTTCGCGTAGCAGCATGTCGACGGCCATGGCGTCGCGCGCACTGTGCTCGGTGGCGTTGACGCGCGTATCGGGCCAGACCCCGGCCGCCGCCAGCACTTGCGCATGCGCGCGGTCGCGGGCTGCCTGCGGCCAGCTTGCTGGCAGCACGATGTCAAAGCGCAGCAAGGGCCAGTCTTCATCGCGAGTCGGCACATCCAGTTCGGTCACGCGGCGGTGTGCGTCGTTGGTAAGCGTGGCGGCAATGTCGGTCAGCAGGGCCGTTGCGCGCAGGCCGGCCGTGACCAGTGCCTCGGCGGGCGCGCCCCGTTCGCGCGCGGCGGCGTAGAGTTCCACGTCATCCAGCTGCGGCACTCGCGCGGCAAACACGGGAAAGCCCTGCAAGGTCTTGAGTTCAGGGTCCAGCTCGGGGCGTTGCTGTTCAACCAGCGCCTCCGCGATTCCCGCCGCGTCCGGGCCGGCGGCTGCGCGCGCTGCCACGGCGACGATGCGCAGTTTGGCCAAGGCCGCGGGCGCTTCGTCAGTAGCGGGCGCGGATGCCGACGGCTGCGGTTTGGGCGCACGCGCGGCACGCACCGCCTTCGCGCCCAGCCACAGCGCGCCCAGCACGGCCAGCGGCAGCGCGAACAGATACAGCCCGATGTCCACGCCGGTGGGCAAAGTGCGCGACTCTTGCCACCAGATGATGACGGCCAGCCACACCACGGCGAACAGCGCCAGAACCAGCAGACTTTTTTTCAGCAAGCGTCCCATGGGTGTCCGGTCAGCCTCCCGACCGTTGCATCACGCCGGGCCGGCGCAGTTCTACGTGGCCGAAGTCCATCATCTTCCAGCGCCCGCCCCAGGTCAGCCCGACCAGTTCGGCGGTCTGGCCAAACAGCTCGTAGCCGCGCATGGCCCAGGGGTCTTTTTCCGAGATGACGATCTTGCCGTCGCGATAGAACGCGCTGTCGGCGGCAAGACCATATTGGTGATAGCTCTGGAACGCGCCCGCATTCGTCACGTGCGATCCCATGCCCGCCAGCTCTTCCTGCCGCTCGGGGCTGCGATAGCCCTCGATCAGCGCCATTTCGTAGCCGTGCTGCTCGCGCATGATGCGATAGGCCAGCAGCAGGCGCTGACGGAAATCGGCATCCAGAAGATCCCAATTGCGGCTGGCGCCGCCCAGCTTCGGACGCACCAATTCCACTTCGCGCGTGGTGAACGCTTCGGGCGGCAAGGGGGCGGGTGTGGCCAGCCGTTCACCCTCCAGCAATGCCTGGATTCTGCGGTCCGGACCCGTCATTTGAGGGCTGTAAACGAATGTGTGATTGTGTCGCATGAGGAAAGCAAAAAGTGACGGAAGCAATACAACTGTCAGCCCGATTGCCACCTGCCAACGATGCCGCGCAACCCATCCCGCAGACACTTTCAGCCCACCTTGCACGGCGCCCGCCGTACCGCCCACGGCACCGCCCGCATGGCTTGCGCCGCGCGTCGCGCCCCGTGCCACGCCCTGTGCGCACGCGCGCAAACTCCGGACCGCGCCTTGGCGCAGAGCCGGAAAAAACAGGAGAGCGGAGACGCCCACCGCCAGTAAAAAATACAGGGGCAGTAGCAGTAACAAGATAGGTCCCTCATGTGAAGGCGTAATCTTTTGTTCTATTCGCCCTTGAGGCAAGTGATCCGGCGTTGCAAACCGCGTCGGTCCCTTAGAAATCGTAACAAGGAAGAGTGATCGAAAAGAGGTGTTCGGGTATTCTCGACGGGCTTGGTTACAGGGGGGCTGCACACGCCTCCTGCTGACACGGGAACCCGCATGGCAGAAGACGAAAAAGAAGCTCGCCCTACGACGACCGCGCCGAGTTTGCTCAGTGGCTCCGCGCGTGCGCGTGGCGATGCCGAGCCGACGCGCATCCTGGCCGCGCTTGAAGGGCGCGCGCCCGAAGCCGAGGTCAAACACCTTGCGACGCGGCGTGGAACACGCGCCGGTCGCTGGGTGGCGCTGGCATTGCTGCTGGCGTTGTTGGCGGGCGGCATTACCTGGTTCATTCAGCAAGACACAACGGCGCCGTTGCAGGCGCAGGCCAACGACCCTTCCGTAGCGAAGGGGCCTTCAACTGCGCCCGTCGCCAGCGTGGCGCCCGCGCCTGTTGATAAACCGCCAGAGGTCGCCGCCATCATCGATGAGTCGCCACCCGCGCAAGACGCGGACCTGGGTCGTGGCGATCCCGAACCCTTGGGCGAACCCACCAACCCGCTGTCCATGCTGGCGATGACGCCGCCGGCCACGGCCGCCGCGCCTGGCCCCACGCGCCAGGCGGCCGAGCAGCGCGCGCGGCAGGCTGGCACGCTGCATGGTAGCGACGCCCCGCGCGCGGCCAAGTCCGCCGCTGCCCCAAAGGCCAACCCCGCGCGCAAGTCCGCCACGCCGGCCGATACCGATGCGGCCTTGTTGTCGGCATTGATGAACTACGGCCTGCCGCCTGCTTCGCCACCCGGCACCCGCGTATACAAGACCGACGGCATCTTCATGCGCGTGATGCCGGGATCCTCCTTGTCCGAACGCTTGAAGGAATGCCGCCAGCTCAGCTTTATTGAAGGCGAGCAATGCCGGCTGAGAGTGTGCGCGGGCCAGTGGGGCACCGCCGCCGAATGCCCCACGCCGCAGGCCAACGTCGAACCCTGAATCGTCATCGTTTAACCGTCATCGTCCCAATGTGGCCCTTATCACCGACGTCCCCCCTTAAGGTTTTTGCTTTATGGCTGTGAACCCAAGCAACAGCAGTGCCAGCGCCGAATCCCGCCTTTACCGCTTGGACGGTGAGGGCGCGTTGGCGTCCCTGCAAGTGGAAGGCTGGGTCGCGCGCGAAGGCCTGTCGGACCTGGGCGAAACGCGTGTGGTGGCGCTGTCGCAAGACGCGGGCCTGGACCTGAATGACATGGTGTCGCGCCCGGCCACGCTGTGGGCCACGCGCGCCGATGGCAGCGAAGCCGGACGCAGCGGCATCGTGCGCGCCGCCGAAATGCTGGGCGGCAATGCGGGCAAGGCGCGCTACCGCGTCACGCTGGCGCCCTGGTTGTGGCTGGCCACCCAGCGGCGCGACAGCCGCATCTACGAGAACCAACCAGTGCTGGACATCGTGCGCCATGTGCTGGACAGCTACGAAGGCTACACCTACAAAGTCGCCGACGACGTCGAGCGCCACCTGGCGGACCTGCCCGCGCGCCCCTACACCACGCAGTACCGCGAAACAGACTACGCCTTCCTGTCGCGCCTGCTTGCGGAATCGGGCCTGGGCTGGACCACCGTAGAAGACAGCGGCGCGCCCGC
Source organism: Achromobacter spanius (assembly GCF_029637605.1). Classification (NCBI taxonomy): domain Bacteria; kingdom Pseudomonadati; phylum Pseudomonadota; class Betaproteobacteria; order Burkholderiales; family Alcaligenaceae; genus Achromobacter; species Achromobacter spanius. The sequence goes on from NZ_CP121261.1 coordinate 5,357,013, forward strand.
GCGCCATGCCGTGCTGATCTTCGCCGATAGCCGTGGCTTGCCCGAAGACGCCGAGTCCGCCAGCGCGGGCGTGCGCTTTCAACGCGCGCACGCCACGGAAACGCGCGACGGCGTGCAGGCGCTGGTGCGCAGGCAACGCCGCGCGGTCGAGCGGGTAACGGTCCTGGCGTGGCACGACAGCGGCAAGCACGCCGTAACCGGCCAGGCGCTGGCCGGCCCCGCTAATGGCTCAGACGAAGACAGCGCCGGCCTGGAATGGTTTGAACCACTGGGCCACGGCGGCTTGCTGAACCAGGCGCACGCGCAGTTTCAGGCCAGCCTGTTGATGCAGGCCGCGCAGGCCAGCGCCGAGACCTTCATCGGACGCGGCAACGTGCGCACCTTCCGATCGGGCACGCGCTTCACGCTGCAAGACATGTCGCCGCTGGGGCCAGCGGGCGAAGCGGGGTTCGAGCCCGCCTTCGCGCTGGATCGCCTGGAACACGTCGGCATCAACAACTTGCCCGGGCAGGCCGACGCCAGCCTGGCCGACAAGCTGGGCGCGCTGGACGACTTCCTGTGCTTTGAAGACGACGAGGCGTCCGAGTCGGAACACGGCGCGGACAGTGGCCACGCGATCCACTACGCCATCGACGACGCCATCGACCCCGGCCTGCATCAAGACGACGCACGCATCGGCGCGCCTCGCCCCGACGCCGCCGTGCTGGCGCGCGCGCACGAGGTCGGCTATGCCAACCGCTTTCGCGCCGTGCGCTGCGACCGCCCATGGCGAGCCTTGCCCGCCGTGGCACGTGGGGCAAGACTCGCGGGCGCGCCATCCGCCGTGGGCGTACACACCGCCATCGTCACCAACGCCGAAGGCGCCACCGAGGCCAGCGGCGAAGACGAGATCCACCGCAACGCGCGCGGCGACGTGCGCGTGCGCTTTCATTGGCAGGCTGATGGCGATGGCCTGGCTAAAAGCCGCTGGGCGCGCGTGGCGCAACGCCAGGCGGGCGCGGGCATGGGCATGAGCTTCGTGCCGCGCATCGGCCAGGAAGTGCTGGTGCGCTTTTTGGATGAAGACATCGATCAGCCCCTGGTCGTTGGCGCGCTATACAACGGGCGCGGCGAAGGCGGCATTCCGTCCACACCGGGCGGCAAGTCCGGCGAGCCCATGAACACCGAGGTGTACGCGGCCGCCATGGACGGCAAGCCCAGCGCGCAGGCCAACTTGGCCAGCGGCAACGCACCCGCCTGGCATGGCGCGGCGGCCGGCGACGAACAGCATCGCAACGCGGCGGCGCTAAGCGGCTTCAAGAGCAAGGAATTCGGCGGCGACGGCTACAACCAGATCGTCTTCGACGACAGCGACGGCCAGTTGCGCATGCAGATCAAGTCCACACAGTCCGCCAGCGAATTGAACCTGGGCCATCTGATCCACCAGGCCGGCAACTATCGCGGCAACGTGCGCGGCGTGGGCGCGGAATTGCGCACCGATGCGTTCGGCGCCTTGCGCGGCGGCGCGGGCGTGCTGCTCACCACCTACACGGCCGGCGGCAGCGAACCCGCCGGCGACGCGGCGGCGCCCCTGGCGCTGGCCGGGCAGGCCGACATCATGGCGCAGTCGTTTGATGGCGTGATCGGCGCGCACCAGGGCGTGCGCCTGGCCTCGGCACGCGGCACCACGTCGGCGGGCGCCAGCCGCCTGGACGGCGAACGCGCACCCCTGGCCGCCATGACGCACGCCGTCTCCGGTACGGTGGACGGCCAGGCCGTCGGCGGCGCGGCGGGCGATGCCTCGGCCAAGCACACAGAAGTGGTCGACGGCAAAGTGCCGCACCTGACCGACCCCTTGGTGCTGATGGCGGGCCGCGCCGGCTTGACGCAGGCGGCCGGCCGCAATGTGCAGGTGGCGGCGGGCGAACTGGTGCATTGGTCGGCCGGACAAGACCACAACCTGGCCGTCGTCGGCTCGCTGCGCGTGCATACGGGCCAGGCGCTGGGCATCGTGGCCGGCGTACAAAAGGGCGGGGCGGAGTCGGGCCTGGATCTCATCGCCGGCACCGGCGAAGTCGACGTGATCTCGCAGCACGACGTGCTGACCGTGCAGGCGCAGCAGGACTTGCGCATGATCAGCGCCAACGCCGGCATTGAATACGCCTCGCCCAAGCGCATCCGCATCGCCAACGCGGCGGGCGCGAGCATCGTCATCGAAGGCGGCAACATCACGGTCACCGCGCCGGGCCGCATCGACGTCAAGACCGGCAACAAGCAATTCTCCGGCCCCACGCAGATGCCGTATCCGTTTCCGCAGTTCACGGTCTGCAAAAGCTGCGTGCTGGACGCCCAGGAGAGCGTGCAGTCCATCACCGACAAGGCGTAAGGGCGATGGCTTATTCCTGGCAGCAGGCGCTGCTTTCCACCTTCGCTGAATTGCCGCATCACCGTGGCCCCTACGGCGAAGCCGCGCGGGCGTACGTGATCGTTGATTTTCGTGGCCACCCCGATCTGCTGGCCCGCATCACCGCCACCGAAGATCTGAGTTTTGGCTCGGTCTGGGCGCAGACCGGGCTGGACATCTACGGCGACGTGGCGCCCCTGCTGATTGAAGTGGACGGCGCGTCCCAAGGCGTGCTGCGCGGGCCGCCTCGGGCGGATTTCAGTACGCCGCTGGTCCGCGTACTGAACGCCCTGCACGAACGCAGCAGCGGCCGCTACGCCATGATGAGCTTCGCGTCCGCCGTGCCCCTGGAAAAACTGATCGCGCACTTCGGCCGCTTCTGCGATTACGCCTTGCCCGACGCCAGCGAGTTCTTCCTGCACTGGTACGACACCCGCATCCTGGCGCGCGCCCTGCAAGTCTGGACCGCCGAACAACGCGCCCGCTTCGCCTCGCCCCTCATCACCTTGCGCTACGCACTGCGTGACGGATCGCAGGCTGAACTGACCGGCACCGGCAGGCTGCCCGCAGACCAACCCGACGGCATCCAACGCTTCACGCCCGAGCAGCACCAGATGCTGTTCGACCTGGACTACCCCGACAAGCTCGCGGTGCAACTACGCCGCCTGTATCCCGGCCTGCTACCCGGCGACCCGGATCAGGACGCGCTGGTGCCGCGAGTGCAAGCGCAGTTGGAACGCGCGCGCGCACATGGCGTGGCGGGCGACAAGGACACGTTTGATTATGTGGCGTGGGGCATATCGATTTCGCCGCGCTTTGATGAGCATCCGCTGATCCGTGAAGGCTTGCGGGCGTATCAGCCGGGCGATGACGGCGCGCTGGCAAAGGCGCTGGCGGGCGTGCCGGACGCGGTGTGGGACGAGGTGCAGGCCTTGCATTGGGCTGGTCAGGATGGTCGTGATGCGTAGGGGCGTGGCCACCAGGCTGGCGGCCGGGCTGCTGGGGCTGGGCCTGGTCGCGGGCTGCAATGGCGAGCCGACCTACCAGGGCGTCAGCTTCATTACCTACAACTACACGCCGTGGGACCTGGAGTATGTCCAGGTCCAGGATGCCCAGGGCGGAAAAGCCGGCACAGGATCGGTCAGCCCCGGCGGCGGTGAAGGCGCGGTGGCGTGCTGCTACACGCTCAAGGGCACGGAATTCAAGGTGCGCTGGCGCGGGGGCGATGGCGCATTGATGCAGAAGTACATGTACGACGAGGCAAAGTACGAATCGGCTTTCTTCACGAAGACCACGTCCGTCGAGTTTCCCCCGACGAAGATTCCGCCGGGCGAGGGGCCGCTGTATCTAGAACTGCATATCTATCCCGACGAGCATATGGAAATGGCCTTGAGCCGGGAACTACTGGGACAGGTACGAATACCGATCGTGGAGACCACGCGTTGGTTGTATGAGACGCATGGCGCATCGTTGGGCCAGTTCAAGAATGTGTATGACTTGCAGCGCGCGTTAGCCAAGGTGGCGGGGCAGGCTTGGACGCAGTACGGAATAAACGACGCCGCCGATATGCGGGGGTACATGTATTTCCATTTCTTGGTCGCATCGGATTTCGACAAGGACGCGGAAATCGCGGCGCTTTTGAATGATGCGAATCGCAAACCCGGCGATTTTGGCCGCATGGTGACAGAGTTGTCGGACGGCAAGCTTGCACGGATTAAGACGTCAGGCGCAGCGGTGGGAGATAAGAATGTCTGAAGTGAAGATGAACAAAACGTCGTGGCCGCGGGGCTGCTGGGCGCTGGATAACACGGGAGTCACGAATGCGTAAAGGGTTGATCGGCGTGCTGATTTGGCTGGGGCTGTTGGCGGGGTGCAATGGGGAACCTACTTACTCTGGCGTCAGTTTCATTGCGTACAACTACACGCCTTGGAATCTGGAGTCGGTCCAGATCAGCGATGCGTCCGGTGGTTTCGCTGGTTCAGGCGCCATTCCCGCTGGAGGTGGGGAGGGCAGAGTCGCTTGCTGCTACACATTGAAGGGAACCGAGTTCACTGTGAAGTGGACCGGAGGCGACGCTGATTTGCTGCGCAAACATCTGTTTGACGGCAGGTATGAAGAAATGATCTTCAAGAAGGAAACGAAAGTGCATTCTCCGGCCTTGAACACTCCGGAAGGCGATGGCCCCCTCATCCTCGAGTTGCACATCTATCCCGATGAACACATGGAGCTTGCCTTAAGCCGCAAGCTGTTGGGACAGGTGAGGCTTCCGATCGTCGATACCGTGCGGTGGCTATATACGAACTATCGTGGAGAACTCGATAACTATAAGGACGCCTACGAATTAGGAGACGTGCTTCCAAAGGTCGCCAAGCAGGCCTGGATGAGATACCGGATTGAAGATGCGGAGGATATGAGGGGATACATGTACCTATACTTCACGGTGGCTTCAGATTTCGAGAAAGATGCGGAAATTTCGGCCGCCTTGGAGGACAAGAACCGAAAGCCGGGGGATTTCGGCAAAATGGTGTCCTCGCTATCGGCAGAGAAAATAGCTCAGATGAAAGCGGCTGGCACTCCACCTGGGGACAAAAATGTCTGATGTGCAAGTGCCAGAGCAGGATCGTACGCCAGCTTCCGTGTTGAAGGCGATGGCCGAGAATGAGGCTGCGTACCCAAAGGCCACATGTGTGGAATGCGGCATCACATTGCGAATGGGGTTCTTTTTCGACGGTTTTGGTCGTAATAAAGACCTGGATATGGCGAACCCGACGTTCTTGTCGAATGTGAGCCGGTTGTGGGCGGCTCACTTTACTCAAGACGACAATTCACAACCGAAGAAACAACGCTGGTTCGCGCTGTACTACTCCGGCATTGGGGTAGATCTGAACGAGAGCGCAAAAGCCGACATTATTGTAAATGCACTCAAAGTCGCCGGTGGGAAAATGGCCGACAAGGCTATCTCTAGTGCGCAGGAGGGGGTGAAGAACGTTACGCGCCTTGATGAAGTTCCTAATGTGGATGGCGTGGGCCGCCTAAAAAAGGCTACGCAACAGTCTGTCAAGGACGGGTCGTTCCAACCCATGGTTAAGGTCTTCAAAGACGTCATCAACGATGTCAAAGCCTTGCCTCAAACGACGGTGAGGGTATGGAACGTCATGGATCCAGAGCGCTTGCGAAATCGAGCAGAAGCGACGGTCCGTGGGATCTGGGCCGACTTCAAGCAGAACCCGCTAAAGGTCGCCTGGACAGCGACGAAGAACGCCGCTAAAGCCACGATCATGGAAGGCATTCCGATCGTGCGTGACAACGCGGCAGTTGCGTACTTGATGGGAACGGGTGTGGACATTCGACTGGAGGCGGCCAAGCGTCAGTTCGAGCAGGCATATCAGGCGTCGAATTCAGGCACAGAGAAAGTCGTGCGTATCGAGATCACCGTATTTGGTGGGGACCGGGGCGGAATTATCGCGAAGCAATTCATCAATGATATTGTCAAAAAATACAAGCGTCGCCACGACCAGGATTTAGCAATTATTGGAAAGGACGGTGCGCCCGATGCTCCGATACGTATTCGGTTTCTAGGGCTGTTTGATGCTGTGGCATCGATAATGGACGAGAATACGTTTTTGAAATTCTTCCCGTTCACCGATCTGCTCAAGCAAAGCCATAAGGACCGCACGTTAACCGTTCCCGCCGCGGTGGAGAAGGCCGTGCACTTTGCGGCCGCGCATGAACTGCGGCGCAACCAGCGCATGGATTCGCTCGAAAAAACGAGGGGTACGCAGTATTTGTATCCTGGATCAAGCGGTGACATTACTGGGGTGGCACCCATGGGATCCCTAGGGGCCCGAGCGTCGTTATCCCGGATTCCGTTGCGAGAAATGATGAACCTAGCCATATCTCATGGCGCGGCCATTCATAGCATGGAAAAGTTGGTGCAGGCCAACATAACGGTGTACAGGATGCTCAGCCTGGCCGACCCCATCGAAGACGAAGGCCAGAGCTACTACGTCCAGGAACTGGTCGCTGCCTACCGCGAACTCGTCAAGTACGAACCCGGCTGCGATTTCGCACCGCACATGGAAATCTTCTTGCGCTGGCTGGCGGTGCGGTATCAGGATCCGGTGTTTCGCGCCGAGCTTTCAGACCCCGCCGAAGCCTGGATCAAAGACCGCAATTACTTTACCCCCGAGCAAGAGCTCATGGAAGAAACGCGGCGCTTGTCGACGCTGCCCCGGGAAGAACTAGCCAAGCCCGAAACCACTGCGCGGCATCGCGAGCTTGAAGCCCTTGTGGAAGAACGCCGAGAACGCGCCATCGCAAGCCGCGGAGAAGCACCGCCCAAGCGTTTCCTGCCCCTATGGGAACGGCTTGAAGCGGAATACAAGAGCCTGGAGAGTGCTGAGCAGCAGGACGCCGCCACGGCGAAGCGCCGCGCGGACTTGGAAATCAATAATCCGCAGGTGCTGCGTTCCATTGAAGGGATGGACCAGGATATGCGAGACCGCGAGGATATGCGCAACGAATTGATTAAGCGTAGTGGAGGCACGCCACAAAAAGCCCCCGATCCGCTAGCCGACATGAAAGCCGAACGCGCCATGCAAAAGCGCCTGCTGACCGCCTGGCGCGACGCCCGCGACGGCAAAACGCAGTTGCCCCCCAAGGTCATGACCTTGTTCGACTGGCTGGTGCACGATGCCATGTTGAGCAGTTGGCCCGATCACCTGCTGGCCAGCACCACGATGTACTTCCGCGTCCGCGACAAGGATGTGTTCGCCAAGACCGACGCCAAGGCGGAAATGTCGCAGCGAGCCAAGGACATGCGCAACGCGGAAAGGGTCGAGGCCCAGGCCGCGCGAGCAGAGCAGAACATTCAACAGATGACCCCCGTGCGGCCTTGACGGGGCGAGCGACAGACATGCGTAGGGCATGGATCGCGTTGCTGTGTTGCGTGGGCTTGTTGGCCGGTTGTAACGCCGAGCCCACGTACCCAAACGTGAGCCTCATCACCTACAACTACATGCCCTGGGACTTGACCTCCGTCCGAATCATCGACGCTTCAGGCGCTGTAGCCGGAAGCGGCATGATTCGGTCTGGCGGCGGTGAAGGCAGCGTGTCGTGCTGCTACACGCTTAAAGGAACGGACTTCACGGTCAGGTGGCGCGGCGGAGACGCTGACCTGATGCGCAAGCATATGTTCGATGGGAAATTCGACGACGTGCTCTTCGCCAAAGAAACGAAGGTGCATTTCCCGTATCAGGAAGCCCCTGCGGGCGAAGGCCCGCTCATTGTGGAATTGCACATCTATCCCGATGAGCACATCGAGCTTGCCTTGAGTCGACAGCTATTGGGTCAGGCCAGAATTCCAATTCCTGACACGACCCGTTGGCTTTACGAGCATCATCGAGACGAGCTGGTCGACTACGAAGACATACATGAGTTGCGCTATGTCCTCGCAAAAGTCGCCAAGCAAGCGTGGACGCGGTATCGCATCGAGGAGCCGCAGGATATGCGGGCATATATGCAGCTCTACTTTCTGGTCTCGTCCGATTTTGATAGGGATGCGGATCTCGCGGCAGTTTTGCAAAATCCAAATCGAAAGCCGGGAGACTTCGGTCGAGCCGTCGCCGCGTTGTCCGCTGACAAGCTTGCACGTCTGAAATCAACGGGCGCGCCGGCGGGAGACAAGAATGTCTGACGCGAGATTGCGTGGCATGGGTCAACTTGGAAGCAAGCAATGCGTAAAGGGCTGATTGGCGTCTTGATATGCCTGGGCCTATTGGCCGGCTGCAATGCCGAGCCCACCTATCGGGGTGTCAGCGTCATCACCTATAACTACACGCCCTGGGACCTGGAACTCGTTCAGATCATCGACGCGTCCGGTAGCGTGGCGGGAACGGGCATGGTTCCGTCAGGCGGAGGAGAGGGAAGTGTCTCGTGCTGCTACACGCTATCGGGAACAGACTTCACCGTGAAATGGCGAGGTGGCGACGCCGATCTCATGCGCAAGCATATGTACGACGGAAAGTTCGACGAGGTGATGTTCAGCAAGGAGACAACGCTGCATTTTCCCGCCGCGAACATGCCTCCCGGAGACGGACCCGCCATCCTGGAACTGCATATCTATCCCGACGAGCACATGGAACTCGCCTTGAGCCGAAAGTTGTTCGGCCAGGTTCGGATTCCGATCGTTGATACCACGCGCTGGCTGTACCAGAACCATCGCGATGCGCTGAATGACTACAGAAGCATTCACGAAGTCAGATACGTACTGGCCAAAGTCGCCAAGCAAGCGTGGACGAAATACAAGATCGAGGACGCGCAAGACATGCGTCAGTACATGCGGCTGTACTTCACCGTTGCCTCGAACTTCGACGCAGATCCGCATGTAAAGGAAATACTCAGCAAGCCAGGACGCGCACCCGGCGATTTCGCCAAGGCGATCACCGAGTTGCCGCCAACGACGATCGATCAGATCAAGGCAGCTGGTACTCCACCGGGAGACAAGAATGCGTAAAGGACTGATCGCCGCGTTGTTGTGGCTGGGCATGCCGGCGGGGTGCCATGCCGAGCCGATCTACCAAGGCGTCAGTTTCATCGCCTACAACTACACGCCGTGGAACATCCGCAGCATCAGCGTCAAGGACAAAGACGATGGCGTCGCGTCAACGATGCAGGTCAGCCCCGGCGGTGGTGAAGGCTCGGTCACTTGCTGCTTCACGCTCAAGGGCACCCAGTTCACGGTGGACTGGCGCGGCGTCGACGCCGAACTGCTGCGCAAGCATCTGCATGACGGCAAGGCCGACTCGCTCTATTTCGACCGGCAGGGCGCCATTAACTTTCCGGCGGCCGAGATCCCGTCGGGAGATGGCCCGTTGTACCTAGAGCTGCACATCTATCCCGACGAACACATGGAGCTGGCGCTAAGCCGCAAGCTGCTGGGCCAGACGCGGATTCCCATTGTCGATACCGTGGACTGGCTGTGGCGAGAGCATCGCGCGGCGCTTGGCGACTACCGAAGCGATGCCGAACTGCTGCGCGTCACCGCGAAAGTGCTGCGGTCGGCGTGGACGAAGTACCGAATTGAAGACAAGCAAGACCTGCGCCAGTACATGCGGCTGTACTTCACGGTGGCATCGAATTTTGATTCGGATGCGCAGATGAAGGCGATTCTGGAGCGGCCGGGACGTGCGCCGGGCGACTTTGCCCAGGAAGTCGCGGCGTTGCCGCAGGCCAAGCTTGATCAGATCAAGAAAGCGGGCACCCCACCGGGGGACAAGAATGCGTAGGGCGGTGGTTGGCGCGCTGTTGGGGCTTGGCCTCTTGGCGGGCTGCAACGGGGAGCCGGTATATAGCGGCGTCAGTTTGGTTACCTACAACTACACGCCCTGGAACCTGGAGCCGGTTCGCCTTAGTGATGCATCGGGCAGCGTAGCCAGTTCCAGCACCCTCGTGCCGGGCGGCGGCGGGGGAAGCGTTTCTTGCTGCTACACGTTCAGGGGCACCGACTTCACCGTGAAATGGAGCGGCGGCGATCCGGATTTGCTTCGCAAGCATCTGTTTGACGGCAAGTTCGACGAAGTGAAATTCAAGAAGGAAACGTCGGTGCATTTTCCAGCCACGAAGATACCCGGCGGTGACGGCACGCTCATCCTGGAATTGCACATTTACCCCGATGAACATATGGAGCTTGCATTAAGCCGCCAGTTCTCAGGGCAAGACAGGATTCCGATCACCGACACCATACGCTGGTTGTACCGGAACTATCGCAACGAGCTGATCGGATACGAGCATATTCATCAGTTTGGGGACGACCTTGCAAAGGTCACGCAGCAGGCGTGGCTGAAATATCGGATCGAAGATGCCGAGGATATGCGCGGGTACATGTACCTCTACTTCACAGTCGCTTCGGACTTCGAGAACGATGCAGAGATTTCGGCCCTGCTGAAAGACAAGAGCCGAAAGCCCGGCGATTTTGGCCGGGCTGTGGCTGCGCTGTCGAAAGAGAGAATCGAGCAAATGAAAGCATCTGGCGCACCGCCGGGGATGCGAGCGAATAAGTCGACGCCAAAAAAGCAGCCGCCGGGAACGGACGACGTCAATGTTGACCAAGCGGGGGCCGGGGGTGCGTAAGCGGCTGATCGGCATGTTGATAGGACTGGGGCTCTTGGCCGGCTGCAATGCCGAGCCGACCTACTCAGGCGTCAGCTTCATTACGTACAACTACACGCCGTGGGAGCTGGCCTCCGTTCGCCTGATCGACGCCTCGGGCGCGTCAGCCGGAACTGCCGCCGTTCCACCCGGGGGAGGCGAGGGAAGTGTCTCGTGCTGCTACACCCTCAAGGGCACGGATTTCACCGTGCAATGGCGCGGTGGAGATGTGGACGTAATGCGCCAGCATTTGGTCGACGGAAAGCTTGACGAAGTGATGTTCAAAAAAGCGACCAAGGTGCATTTCCCTGCTGCGCCTGCGCCTGCGCCGGCCGGCGACGGCCCTCTCATCCTTGAGCTGCATATATATCCCGACGAACACATGGAGCTTGCACTGAGCCGAAAGCTGTTCGGCCAGGTAAGAATTCCGATCATCGATACGACGCGGTGGCTCTATGCAACGCACCGCGATGCGCTGAACGATTACGGCAATATTCATGAGGTCGGGCTTGTGTTGGGCAAGGTCGCCAAGCAGGCCTGGATGCAATACCGCATCGAAGACGTCGAGGACATGCGCGGCTACATGTATCTGTACTTCGTTGTCGCATCGGATTTCGACAAGGACGCGGAGATCGCTGCGCTGTTGAATGATGCGGATCGAAAACCGGGTGATTTTGGTCGCGCGGTGTCTGCGCTATCGAAAGAAAAAATCGAGCACATGAAGGAGAACGGCGCGCCTCCGGGAGACAAGAATGCGTGAAGTCGGGTTTAACGAAACACCGCTCTGGTGGACTACGGTGCGTTTGGCAACACGGGGCCGTGAATGCATAAAGGGCTGATCGGCATGCTGATAGGGCTGGGCCTGTTAGCCGGCTGCAATGCCGAGCCGACCTACTCCGGCGTCAGCTTCATTACGTACAACTACACGCCGTGGAATCTGGAGCCGGTTCGGATCAGTGACGCATCCGGCAACGTGGCCAGTTCCAGCACCCTCATTCCTGGGGGCGGAGCGGGGCGGGTCTCTTGCTGCTACACCTTCAAGGGCACCGAATTCACCGTGAAATGGAGCGGCGGCGATCCGGACCTGCTTCGCAAGCATCTGTTCGACGGCAAGTTCGACGAGGTGAAATTCAAGAAGGAAACGGCGGTACATTTTCCCGCCACGAAGATACCCGACGGCGATGGCACGCTCATCCTGGAATTGCACATCTATCCCGATGAACACATGGAGCTTGCGCTAAGCCGGAATCTGGCAGGGGACGCCAGGATCCCGATCGTCGAAACCACGCGCTGGCTGTACCAAAATCACCGCGACGAGTTGGTCGATTACGAGCACTCAGACCAGGTGAACGATGTGCTCTCAAAGGTCGCGAAGCGGGCTTGGATGCAATATCGCATCGAAGACGCCGAGGACATGCGCGGCTACATGTATCTGTACTTCCTCGTGGCATCGGATTTCGACAAGGACGCGGAGATTGCCGAGCTGTTGAATGACTCAAATCGAAAGCCTGGCGACTTCGGACGAGCCGTTGCGGCGTTGCCGGCTGAAAAGCTTGCGCGTATGAAGGCAACGGGCGCGCCACCGGGAGACAAAAATGTCTGACCTGAAGCTCATTGAACCGTTGCGACCGCGTGGAGACGTGGCGCTGGAACGCGGGAGCCGGCGATGCGTAAAGAACTGATCGGCGTCATGATCTGGCTGGGCCTCTTGGCCGGTTGCAACGGCGAGCCAACCTATTCCGGCGTCAGCTTCATTACGTACAACTACACCCCATGGAACCTGGAGCCGGTTCGCCTTAGTGACGCATCAGGCAACGTGGCCGGTTCCAGCACGCTAATCCCAGGCGGGGGCGCGGGAAGCGTCTCTTGTTGCTACACGTTCAAGGGCACCGACTTCACCGTGAAATGGAGCGGCGGCGATCCGGATTTGCTTCGCAAGCATCTGTTTGACGGCAAGTTCGACGAGGTGAAATTCAAGAAGGAAACGGCGGTACATTTTCCCGCCACGAAGATACCCGACGGCGATGGCACGCTCATCCTGGAACTGCACATCTATCCCGATGAACACATGGAGCTTGCGCTAAGCCGAAATCTGGCGGGACAAGTCAGGATCCCGATCGTCGAAACCACGCGCTGGCTGTACAAAAATCACCGCGACGAGTTGGCCGATTACGAACACTCAGACCAGGTGAACGATGTGCTCTCAAGGGTCGCGAAGCGGGCTTGGACGCAATATCGCATCGAAGACGCTGAAGACATGCGCGGCTACATGTATCTGTACTTCCTCGTGGCATCGGATTTCGACAAGGACGCGGAGATTGCCGCGCTGTTGAATGACTCAAATCGAAAGCCTGGCGACTTTGGCCGAGCCGTTGCTGTGCTATCGGCCGAAAAGCTTGCACGTATCAAGGCATCGGGCGCGCCACCGGGAGACAAAAATGTCTGACCTGAAGCTCATTGAACCGTTGCGACCGCGTGGCGACGTGGCGCTGGAACGCGGGAGCCAGCGATGCGTAAAGAACTGATCGGCGTCATGATCTGGCTGGGCCTATTGGCCGGCTGCAATGGCGAGCCCACCTACTCAGGCGTCAGCCTCATTACCTACAACTACACGCCTTGGAACCTGGACCCGGTCCGCCTCAGTGACACATCCGGCAACGTGGCCAGTTCCAGCACACTGGCTCCCGGCGGAGGCGCGGGACGTGTCTCTTGCTGCTACACGTTCAAGGGCACCGACTTCACCGTGAAATGGAGCGGGGGCGATCCGGATTTGCTTCGCAAACATCTTTTTGACGGCAAGTTCGACGAGGGGAAATTCAAGAAGGAAACGTCGATACATTTTCCCGCCACGAAGATACCCGAGGGCGATGGCACGCTCATTCTTGAACTGCACATTTATCCCGATGAACATATGGAGCTTGCGTTGAGACGCCAGTTGGCGGGCCAAGCCAGAATCCCGATCGTCGAGACCACTCGCTGGCTGTACGAGGAATACCGCAACGAGCTTGTTGGATACGAGCATGCGACCCAGTTGAAGCATGTTCTCGCCAAGGTCGCGAAGCGGGCGTGGATGCAATACCGCATTGAAGACGCCGAAGACATGCGCGGCTACATGTATTTGTATTTCCTCGTGGCATCTGATTTCGACAAGGACGCGGAGATCGCTGCGCTGTTGGAAGACCCAAGTCGAAAGCCTGGCGACTTTGGCCGGGCAGTGGCTGCACTAGCTAAAGAAAAGACCGCGCAAATGAAGGCGTCCGGCGCGCCTCCGGGAGACAAGAATGTGTGACGTGAAGCGCAACGAGACGCCGCGACAGCGATCTTGCGGGGAACAGGGTTCCACGGAACTCGACAATGCGTAAAGGGCTGATCGGTGTACTGATATCGCTGGGCCTACTGGCCGGTTGCAATGGCGAGCCTACCTATTCCGGCGTCAGCCTCATTGCGTACAACTACACGCCTTGGAGTTTGGAGCCGCTGCGCCTCAGTGATGCATCGGGAAGAGTCGCCGGTTCCAGCACACTGCCTCCTGGCGGGGGCGAGGGAAGCATCTCTTGCTGCTACACGTTTACGGGAACTGACTTCACCGTGAAATGGAGTGGAGGCGATCCCGTATTGATGCGCAAGCATATGTACGACGGCAAGTACGACGAGGTGATCTTCAAAAAAGAAACGTCGGTGCATTTCCCCGCGACGAAGGTGCCGGATGGCGACGGCTCGCTCATTCTGGAGTTGCACATCTATCCCGATGAGCACATGGAACTAGCGTTGAGCCGCAAGCTGGAGGGACAAACCAGGATTCCGATCGTCGACACCACGCACTGGTTGTATGAAAAGTACCGTAGCGAACTGGTGGGCTACGAGCACGCTTATCAGTTGAGAGACGTTCTGGCAAAAGTCGCGAAGCGGGCTTGGATGCAATACCGCATCGAAGGCGCCGAAGACATGCGCGGCTATATGTATCTGTACTTCGTCGTCGCATCGGATTTTGACAAGGATGCGGAGATCGCTGCGCTGTTGAATGACTCGGCTCGAAAGCCCGGAGACTTCGGACGGGCCGTTGCTGCGCTGTCGGCTGAAAAGCTCGCGCGTACGAAGGCATCGGGGCGCCTGCGGGAGACAAGAATGTCTGACGAGAAATTCAAAGCGATGCGGCGGCTGTATGAAAGCTGGGCGCTAGGTGGCTTCGGAGCGAACCATGCGTAAGGGATTCATCGGCGTGCTGATATGGCTGGGCCTGTTGGCGGGTTGCAATGGCGAGCCCACCTATTCAGGCGTCAGCTTCATTACGTACAACTACACGCCGTGGAATCTGGAGCCGGTTAGCCTTCGTGACGCATCGGGCAACGTGGCCAGTTCCAGCACACTGGTCGCGGGCGGTGGGGCAGGAAGCGTCTCGTGCTGCTACACGTTTACTGGAACTGACTTCACCGTGGAGTGGAGCGGAGGGGATCCAGTTTTGCTTCGCAAGCATCTGTTCGACGACAAATTCGACGAGGTGCT
This sequence comes from Achromobacter spanius, assembly GCF_029637605.1. Classification (NCBI taxonomy): domain Bacteria; kingdom Pseudomonadati; phylum Pseudomonadota; class Betaproteobacteria; order Burkholderiales; family Alcaligenaceae; genus Achromobacter; species Achromobacter spanius. The sequence continues at coordinate 5,372,048 of NZ_CP121261.1, forward strand.
CTTTAAGAAGGAAACGGCGGTGCATTTCCCGGCTACGAAGATACCCGGTGGAGATGGCACGCTCATTCTGGAATTGCACATCTATCCCGATGAGCATATGGAGCTTGCGTTGAGCCGCAAGCTGACGGGCAATGCCAGGATCCCGATTATCGAAACCGCTCGCTGGCTGTACGGCGAATACCGGAATGAGCTGGGCGGATACGAGCACGCGACCCAGTTGAAAAATGTTCTAGCAAAGGTCACGAAGCAGGCATGGATGCGATACCGCATCGAAGACGCCAAGGATATGCGCGGCTACATGTATCTGTACTTCCTTGTGGCATCTGATTTCGATAAGGACGCGGAGATCGCTGCGCTGTTGAATGATGCGAATCGAAAGCCCGGCGACTTTGGCCGCGCGGTGTTTGCACTGTCAAAAGAGAAGATCGCGCAGATGAAGGCGACTGGCGCACCACCTGGAGATAAGAACGTGTGCAATGAGGTTCGAGGAATCGTCGCCGCGACGAAAGTGCATGCAGCGGGAATGCTCGGGAGCGAAGCATGCGCAAAGGATTGATCGGGGCGCTGATCTTGCTGGGCCTGCTGGCCGGCTGCGATGGCAAGCCCACCTATTCAGGCGTCAGCTTCATTACCTACAACTACACGCCGTGGAACTTGGCGCCGGTTCACCTCAGTGACAGCGCGGGGAATGTGGCGGGTTCCAGCTCCCTCGCCGCTGGCGGCGGCGCGGGAAGAGTTTCTTGCTGCTACACGTTTTCAGGCACTGATTTCACGGTCACGTGGAGCGGGGCCGACCCCGATTTGATTCGCAAGCACATGTTCGACGGCAAGCTCGACGAGGTGATGTTCAAGAAGGAAACGTCGGTGCATTTCTCGGCCACGGAAATGCCGGACGGCGATGGAATGCCAATCCTGGAGTTGCATATCTATCCCGATGAACATACGGAGCTTGCGTTGACCCGCAATCTGGCAGGGGACGCCAGGATCCCCATCGTCGATACCGTTCGCTGGTTGTATAGGAAGTACGGCGACGAGCTGGTCGGATACGAGGATGCTTATGAATTGGGAGATGTTCTTGCAAAGGTCACGAAGCAAGCCTGGATGCGTTACCGCATCGAAGATGCCGAAGACATGCGCGCCTACATGTATCTCTATTTCATGGTGGCGTCCGATTTTGAAAAAGATGCAGAGATAGCGGCAATGTTGAAAGCGCCAAACCGAAAGCCTGGCGACTTTGGTCGCGCGGTGGCTGCGCTGTCAAAGGAAAAGATCGCCCAGATGAAGGCGACTGGCGCACCGCCCGGAGACAAGAACGTGTGCGATGAGGTTCAAGGAGTCGTCGCGGCTGCGAAAGTGCAGGCGGTTGGAATGATGGGAGATCAGGCATGCGTAAAGGACTGATCGGCGTGTTGATTTGGCTGGGGCTGTTAGCCGGCTGCAACGCCGAACCCACTTACTCAGACGTCAGCTTCATTACGTACAACTACACCCCTTGGAACCTGGCGCCGGTTCGTCTCAGTGACGCGTCGGGCAGCGTGGCCAGTTCCAGCGTCCTTCCCTCTGGCGGCGGCGCGGGAAGCGTCTCTTGCTGCTACACGTTCAGGGGAACTGACTTCACCGTGAATTGGAGTGGGGGCGATCCCGATTTGATTCGCAAGCACATGTTTGATGACACGTTCGACAAGGTGATGTTCAAGAAGGAAGCGTCGGTGCATTTTCCGGCTACGAAGATTCCCGAAGGCGATGGCACGCTCATCCTGGAACTGCACATCTATCCCGATGAACATATGGAGCTTGCTCTGAGCCGTCAATTATTGGGGCAAGAAAGAATCCCAATCGTCGAGACGACGCGTTGGTTGTATGGCAAGTACCGTAACGAGCTGGTCGGCTATAAGCACGCTGACGAGTTGACCGATGTGCTTGCAAAGGTCACGAAGCAAGCCTGGATGCGGTATCGCATCGAAGACGCTGAAGACATGCGCGCCTACATGTATCTGTACTTTGTCGTGGCGTCTGATTTTGAGAGCGATGCAGAGATAGCATCCATTCTGAAAGCCCCCGACCGACAGCCTGGCGACTTTGGCCGCGCGGTGTTTGCACTGTCAAAAGAGAAAATCGCCCAGATGAAGGCGACTGGCGCTCCGCCCGGAGACAAGAACGTGTGCAGCGAGGTTCAAGGAATTGCCGTAGCCGCGAAAGTGCATGCGGTGGGCATGCCTGGAAGTGAAGCATGCGTAAAGGATTGATCGGCTAAAACTGGAGCGAGTTCGCCTCAGCAACGCTTAAGGCAGCGCCGCAAGATCCCCCCTTTGCCACCCTTACTTCTTCCCTGCCTCCACCTCGATCGTCACCGTATTCGACTTCACGTTCTCTGCCTCGATATACACCTCGTACGTCGCGGGCGTGGCGGGCAGGTGCAGTACGCCGGCCATATCAGTGGTGAAGCGCGTTTCTACCGTCATGCCGGGCGGTAGCGGGATCTTGGGCGGGGGTGCACCCTCGCTGGGGTCGACCGACACGTTGGGCAGCTTGGGTCGGACGTAGTTGAACGCGATGCCGCGGTACACCTTGCCGGTGCGCGTATCCACCGCCACAAAACGCGGCAGTTGCGGGTTTTCCACCACGGGCAGGATGCCGCGTGCGCACACGGGGATGGTCAGCGTGCTGCCGTCGCGGATCGTCACGCGGGTGGGCGCGGCGATGCGCATTTGCGCGTCGTAGCCTTGCAGCGGCGGCATGCAGGCGTGTTCCTTCTGCGAGTGCGCGGGCACCGAAGCGAAGGTGGCGGGTTCAATCCAGTCGGTCGTCATGATGGGCATGTCGGTTTTCAAAAAAGGGCGGCGTCAGAACGCCGTCCAGCCTTCGGAGCAGTCGACCTTGCGCACGGCCTTGCTGCAACTTGGGCAGAAATGAATGTTCGCGCAGGTGATGCCGTACATCACGCACTGCCCGATTTCGTCGTTGTATTCGCCGTTCTGGTCGGGCAGGCCGTAGTAGCAGTGGCCTCCTGCGTTGTAGTAGAAGTGCGGCGGGGGGTCCAGCTTTGAATCGTCCGCCGAGTCGTCCTGAGTGCGCAGGCCGGGCCAGTCGGGGCCGCTGGGCACCATGCCCAGCAAGTGACCCATTTCGTGGGCAAGGGTCTCGGTCAGGTAGGCCTGCGAGTTGGGCTCGTAGGGGTCCAGCGTCGAGACGAACAGCAGGTTGGTGCCCGTGATGGCAAGGCCCGCGTAGCTGGCGGCCACGGTGTTGAACTGGATGTTCAGTATGCCGGTCAGCGGCGTGGGCGACACGCGGGTCAGGTCCACCGACACCGACCAGACCGAGCCGTTGCTTTCTCGGATGGGCGTGATCAGGTGGCGCGGAATCGGAATCGAGCGCTCGGCGCCCGAGGCGTCCGTGTGGATGTAGCGGGCGTGCACCAGCCAGTCGTCGCTGGCGTCGAACTCGTACCAAAGGCCGGATTGGGTTCGGTCGTCGTTGACGATGGGAACGGTCATGACGCGCCCGCCCGGGCCGGCGGGCACTGGCAGGCGCATGTCGCCGCTGACGCCCGGCGCGGCCAGGCGGTCGACGTGGCAGACCACCAGCGTATACGGCTCGCGCTGCTTGCCGGCGGAGCTGGCGTAGACGGCGCGGACAGCGTCCATGATGGCATGCTGGGACTCGGGGGTGTCAGCGGCGTCAACCGCCGAGCGGCCCCGGAATTGCAGGCGCGGAAGCTGGATCATGTCGATGCCATGCAGCGCGAATTCCGCGGTGACCGGCGTGACGTCGGCCAGATGATGCGCCGGACGCGCGCTCATGCACATGACTTCCTGGATGTACAGGCGGCGCACGGTCTCGACGCGCTCGGTCTTGATCAGTTGGCCGCGCTCGTCGCGCACCTCGAACAGGTACAGGTTCAGGCCGGCGGCGGGCAACGCGATGTCGTCCACGATGCGGGTGCCATCGGCGTTGGTGACGTAGCTGCGCGGGTTGCTGTGCGGTTCCTGATAGCTGGCACGGCGGCCGCGTTCACGGGCGGAGTAGGGGGTGTTGGCCGGGTCGGCCTTCACGGTAATGGTGAAGCGGTGCTGGCCGGGGCGGTTGAACTCCACGTGGATGCGCGGGCGGTTCGACTGCCGTTCGGTGGTGGTCAGCGCGTTGCCGTCGTTCCAGCGTTCGGCAACCTGATCCAGGTTCACATATTGCAGGCGCGCACCGTCCTGGCGGGCGCGATAGGTCGATACGCCGGGAACGACGCGGCCGGAGCCATCGGCAGGCGGCGTGCCGCCGGGCAGGTTCGTGCCCTGTGTGCGCGCCACGGGGCCCAGCCCGACCGAGTCCAGCACGTCGCGCGCAATCTGCGGCAGCGGGGAGTCGGCCACGCCGGGAATCTTCATCAGCACCTCGGCCACCTTGGGCAGCGTCTCGGTGGCCAGCGTGGGCGATTGCAGGATGGCGCCGACTACGCTCGGTACCGACGACGAAGACAGGCCGGGCATGCTGAGGATGGCGCCTGCCACCGACGGGATGTTGGCTTGCTTGACGTCGGGCAGCGTGAAGAGCGTGTCCACGGCGGAACTCAGGGCGGCCATGCGGTCGCCGCTGGCGTTCAGCGCCTGCGTCATAACCGGCACGATGGCCGCGCTGACGTTGGCGCTGACACCGCCCGCTGCAAACGTGGACGCGCTGGATAGCGCGGTGGACGCGGCGCTGGCTTGCTGCGCGAACGTCGCCAGCCCTCCACCGGCCGCGACGGCGGCGATGCCGGACGCGCCGGAGCCGCTTGCCGTGGTGGCGGCGGCCGCTGCGCCCGCGCCGCCCACGGCGGAAAGATCCGTGGCGCGGGTGGCGGGTGTGCTGTCGGACATGCCCGCCGCGCGCGCGGTAGCGCTGCCCAGGTTCGCGTCCGGCGTGGCGGGGGCGGGGGTGATTGCCGTGCCTGCCGAGGCGGTAGGGGTTGCGGCAGGGGCTTTGGGGATGGGAGCGTTGGTGGCGGGCGAGGACGGGGCGGCTGAGGGCGACGCGCCGTTGGCGGAGGCGGTGCTGGGCGTTGCCGTCGCGGGAGTGGTGGATGTAGCGGGTGCGTTGGCCACGCCATTGCCGGATGCGTTGGCCGGTGCGTGGGCTGGCGGGTTGGCCGAAGTGTTGGCCGACGTGCTGGCCGATGCGTTGCCGGCTGCATTGCCCGCTGTGTCACTGGTCGCATTGGCCGGTGCGCGAGCAGCGCTGCCGGCGGTCTCCGCCGAGGCTCCCGGCGCCGTGCCGCCAACGGCGTTGGTCGAGCTTGCGCCCGCTGCGGCGGCTGGCGCGTTGGCACCTGTGCCTGCCGAAGCAGCAGAGGCGGATTCGATTCCGGCCCCACCGGCAACCGTAGCGTCTCCGGGCACGGAGGCTGTGGCGGCATTCGCGGGGCCGGAGGCTGCGGCGCTTGCGTCGGCGCTAGTCTGGGCTGCCGAGGGTGAGGCGGCGGTGGCGACGCTGTTGGTGGAGCCGGTAGCGGCGCTGGTCGTGGCGGTAGTTGTGGCGGTGGTCGAGCCAGCCGCGCTGCTGCCGGAGGCTCCCAGGCCCGCGCTGGTGGCACCGGCACCGGCTGCACCAGCACCAGCACCTGCACCAGCACCTGCACCAGCACCAGCGGCACCAGCACCAGCGGCACCGACGCCCGCCACGCCGGATGCCGCGCTTGCGCCAGTAGAGGCCTGTGTGCCGGGAAGGTTCAGGCCGCCTTCGCCTGAACCGCCGGGCAGGCCCACTCCTTGCGGCAAGGGGCTCTGCGAGTTGGAAACGAAGCCAGGTGTTTGCGTCGAGACGCCAGGGGCCAGGGGCGGTGTGTCGCCAGAAAGGCCGCCGGTGGTCGACATGGTGTCGCTTGATGCCAGCAACGTGCCGGTATCAGGTGTGGCAACGCTTGCTGCGTTAGCAGAGACATTGGCGGAGATATCAGCGGACATATCAGTGGACACACCACCGGGCACGTCAGCAGACATACCGGTAGCCGGACCAGCAGACATGCCAGCGGAGCCATCTGCGGAAGTGATCGTCGCCAAGTTCGCGCCGGGGTCCGCGCCTGTCAGTTGCGCAAGCTTCTCATCGTGCGCCATGCTCGCGGCGGACGACGCCGCCGCGCCGCTTGTGGCGTCGGGTAGGTTGACGCCTTGCAACGTGGCTGGGGCCTGTGCATCAACGTTGCCCAGGTCGACGGCGCCAGACATCGCGTCGCCAGCAGCGGTCGCCGACGATGCCGCGTTCGCCGCATTGCTGGTTGCATTAGCCGCGCTGGCAAAGAATGCGCCTGCGCTAGCCGCCAGGGACGCAAGCACCGTGGTACTGGGCAATCCGGACTCGCTCTGCGCTGCGCGAGCATCGGCGTGAGCGTCGACTGAAGCCGCGTCTTGCACAACGGGCGTGCCGGGGGCGGTGAAGGACGATGACGAAGGTGTCGTCGCGGCGGTTGTGGGGCTGGCGGCGTGCGCCGAGCGTGCGGCATGGACGTTTGCCTGGGCGGACGCGGTGTCGGATGTGACGTGGCGCGCGGCAGAGCCGGCCGCGATGCGCTCATCAGCCTGCCTCGGTTCCGATGGCGCGCGTGTCGTCAGTTCGGCGCTTGCCGTCGCGTGGAACGCAGCCGCAGCCGTATCCGCAACCGCAGTCGCAGTCGCTGCGGTTTCGCTGGCAACTGAACCGACGGATCCGGTTGGGCTGACGGAAGCCGGGGATGAGGCCGAAGAAGAAGAGGAGTCCGACGCCGAGGAGGCGGCCGACGCAGAAGGGCGGGTCGAGTCAGGCGCGTTAGCCAAAGCAGGAGAAGCGGCCGACATAGCGGCCGTAGCCGACGTGCCAGATGCTTCAGAAGCGTCGGTGCCGCGCGCTTGGCCTTGGTCATTCGCGCGCGCGCGCAGCGAGGTGGCCGCGCCTGCCGTAGCGGCGGCGGCGAGCAGGCCATTGCCATTGCCGCTAGCGGAAGCGCTTGCGAGCATAGCGGGGGCAGACATCGGCGCGTGGTCCGCTGTCGCCGGCGTCGACGCGTCCGTCATCGTGGATAGCGGGTTGTCTTGTGCAGACGCCAAGGCATCGGGCATGCCCGCGGTGTCTTGCGTGGACCACTGCGAAAAGCCGGTGCCTGCCGTATTGGATGTCGTCGATGCGCTTGCCAAGTCCAGCGTCGTGTCGGACGCGCTGGCAAGCGTCGTCGCAACCGCGCTGGCATCAGCACCGGAAAGCGAGCCGGCAGGCAAGGCATTGATGGATGCGTCGGCGGGCATAGACGTCGCGATCTGGTTGGTGCCGATCGTCGGCATGCCGAGGTCTGTCGCCGCAACCGAAGGCGCGGCGGAAGACGCTCCAGCCGCCGCAACCGAAGGCGCAGCGGAAGCCACTCCAGCCGCCGCAACCGAAGGTGCAGCGGAAGGCGCTCCCGCGCCAGCAACCGATGGTGCGACGGACGCCGAACCTGCTGCGGCAACCGAAGGCTGAGCCACGGACGCAAGGGGCGATAGGGGGGCATCGGATGATGGCGTCGATGCGGAATCCGCCGTTGCCAGCGGTGATGCGCCAAGCGAACCGGTGGGAAGTGTATCCACAGCGGCCGCCCCTGCGGAGGGCGTACCCGTAGCGGCATTCGCCGTTGCCTCGCCGGCAGCACTAGCAGTCGCCGTCGGGGACGCTTGCGCCGCATCGCTTGCGGGCGTCGTGATATCCGAGGGGGCGCTGGCTACGTCCGGTGCCGCGTTGGCGACAGGCGGCGACGCGGATGGGGACGTGCTTGCAACCGAAGGTTCTGACGCGACGGCGGACGAGCTGACAGCCGGGTCAGCAGCGGCGGATGTGGCAGATGCAGTAGATGCAGAAGGTGCAGTAGATGCAGCAGATGCAGCAGGTGCGGCAGGTGCGGCAGGTGCAGCAGGTGCAGCAGGTGCAGCAGGTGCGGCAGGTGCGGCAGATGTGGAAGACGCGGCAGGTGCGGCAGATGCGGTAGTTGGATTAGATGCAGCGGGCGCCTGCGGTGCTTGCTCCGTACCGCCTGTCGCCGCACTCGGTGCATCGGCCGTTGCCGGTGCCGCGCTAGCCACGGACGTGGCTTCGGCAGCCGATGCTTGCGAGGCGGCTCCGCCCGCAACAGCGCTTGCGCCAGCGTCTGTGCCAACACCCGAGGCCACACCAGATCCAACACCCGATGCAACACCCGACCCAGCACCCGACCCAGCACCCGACCCCATCCCCGCGAACGTCGCCGCTCCGGAAATCATCTTCGATGCCCCTTCCGGCGCAACCGAGGCCAGCATGTCAGTAGCCGCCGGCAGTGCCGCCGACGGGTCCTTGATCAGCGCGGCGGCTTGTGACACCTTGCCGGCCGCTGATGCGGCGGAATCGATCATGCCGCTTGCACCCGGGGCCGCCGAGCCAAGCAGCTTGGACGCAGTCGGCAGGGCCGACATGGGATTCGCGGCCAAGGCCTGCGCCTGCGAGACCATGCCCATGGTGTTCTTGGCAGTATTGAGCAAACCGCCCATGGCCGGGCTGGTGTTGCCCAGCAAGCCCGGCGCGGCAGACAGCGCGCCCATCGGGTTCTTGGCCATCCCGGCCAGCGTATTCGCCTGGCCGGCAAGCTGCGACAGCTTGGACGCGGCGCCCGCTGCCGTCTGGCCCAGTTCCGCCAAACCGCTGGGCATGATGTCGCCCAGCCCAGCCGTCCCAACGCCAGCAGCAGCACCACCCGCAGCCCCAGCACCGGCAGCACCACCAAAACCCGCCATCAATCCAGCCGCCGCCTTCTTGGCGGCAGACGCCATCGCGCCGTCCTTGTGGACCAGTTCCGCGCTGACGATCAGCGGGTCGTCGACGGTGGTGCTGGGCAAGGCGGGCAGGTTGGCGGCGTCGCTGCCCGGGCCCACGAAGTTGTGCGTGGCGCCCTTGACCGAGAACAGGCCCGGCCCCTTGAATACGATGTCGGCGCCGTCCAGCGTGACGCTGCCGCCCGCAGCCTGCAAGGTCACGCGCTGGTTACCCAGGATCTCGATGCCTTCGGCCGACGAGGTCACGGTGATGTCCTGGCCTGCCAGCGCTTCCAGGATGTCGGTGTGCGCGTGCAGCGACACCGGTGCCTGCGCCGAGATGGCGCGAATCGGGCCTTGCTGCGCGAACACGCTGGCCGAGCGCGCCGAGACCGCCGAATACGTTTGCTGCGCGGCCACGTGCGCGTCCGACTGCGCGGTGGCGTGCAGGTGTTCGCCCGCATGCAGCACGGCGCTGGCGGGGGTGGCCAGGTTCAGGGAATTTGGCGCGTCGATCAGCAGATGCGGGCCGTTGATGCGTTCAACGGCGGTCGAGTCGGTGCGTTGGCCGTTCGCGGCCTTGCCGGCGGCCTGGCCGTTGACCTGGGCGGTATAGCGCCCGTCTTGTTCGGGGTCCAGCGCGGCAAGCAGTTCGTCGTAGCCCTCGGCCGCCGCCATCGGGCGTGCCTGATGCTGACCGGCGCTGTCATTCAAGCGGCGCGATGCGTCTTGCGCGCCGCGCAGCAGCAGCAAGGCTTCTTGCGCGTCTGCCTGGGTGGATTTGGCTTGTTCGCGCGCGGTGGCCGACACCAGCATGCCTTGGCCCGAGCGCAACACCGTCCACGCATCTGAGCGCAGTTCAAAGCCCGTGCCGCGCCATGCGCCACGGTTGGCGTCGTCCAGGTCCTGTTCGACCAGATGGCCCAGCCCAAGTTGGGTGGCGGCGGTGGAGCTGGCCAGCCGCGTGCGCAGCTTGCCGCGCGTGTCGTCAAAGACCCATTGGTTGCGGCCCGCGCCGTCCAGGCCTTGGCTATGCCATCCGCTCAGCACGCCCGCGTGATTGGTCTCGGCGTTCTCGCCGGCGGACCAGGGCGGAAGATCGGCGTCGTTATAAAGCTGGCCGGCAACAACTGGCCTGTCGATGTCGCCATCGATAAATTCCACGATGACTTCCGTGCCGCCCCGGGGCAGGTGATGCGCGCCCCAGTTGGGGCCGGCTTGGGCGCTGGCCACGCGCAGCCAGGTGCCCGAGCGTTCGTCGCCGGGGGCGTTGCCGCTCGCGTCGCCATGCGTGCGATGCGGCAGGCCGCCCGTCAGGGGCTTGTCGCCGCGCTGCCAGGGGAATTGCACCTTGACGCGCAGGTCGCGGTCCGACGTGATGGGGGCGTCGTTGGCGCTGACCACTACGGCGGCCAGGCTCTCGGGGGCAGTGGGGCGGGGGCGCCAGGCGGGGATCAGCGCGGCGGCTTCGGGCTGCGCGGTAAAGCGGTTGCGGTAGGTGCCGCGTTCCATGTCGGCGGTGTTCAGCACCTGGGTCGCTTGAGCCCCCAGGTTGTTGCTGGCTTCGTGTACGACCTCCAGCACCACATAGCGGTTGCCGGCCAGTTCATCGACGGCCTGCTTGCTGTCTCCTTCACCGCCACCACTGCCTCCGTCGGCATAGCGTTCATGCTGGGTCATGGTGAACAAGCGGCCGGGGGCTAAGGAGCGAGCCGTGCCCGCGCCTGCAAACCGGACGATGCGCGATTCATGGGCGCGCAAGGAACGCGCCGCGCTTTGTTCGGCGGCGTCGTCATCAGCGTAGCGGCCGTGTCCGGCGTAGTCGTAGTCTTCCAGCACCGGCAAGGCTTCCACCTGCACGGGCGAGCGGCTTTGCGCGGCATGCGCGGTCAGCGTGCGTTCGTTCCAGGCGGCGCGCGCCACGGCGTTGGGGCGCACGGCCTGCGCCGCCGAGAAATGCGTGATGCTGTCGCGGGTTTCGGTGGCGTCGCTGCGATGAAAGCGCAGGGGCGACGCCGGGTCTTCGGGGCGCGCCGCGCCCGCGTCGAAGATCACGACGCGATGGCGTGCGCCGCCGCCCGCCGCCTGGCCGTCGTCTTGTTGATGTTCAAAGCGATACGACAGGCCCGCTTCGGCCAGGATGCGCTGGACGAATTGCAGGTCTGACTCGCGGTACTGCGTGCAGGTCGCAAGCGGGGGCAGGGTGTCGCTTAGCTCGAACGCAAAGGCCGCCTGCGGATAGTCCGCGAAAATCTCGCTGACGATGTCCTGCACCGACCGGTCCTGATAGATGAAGCTGTCGCGTCGCAAGGCCAGCGCGGCCAGCCATGGCGCCGCGTGCAGGCGGTAGCGGGCCAGGCCGCCATCAGCGCCCAACGCATCCACGCCTTCGACCACGGCATGCCAGCGGCGCATTGAACCGTCCGCCAGCAGCAGGTTGACGCTGATCTCCTTGCCCAGCAAGGACGCCACATCAAGCTCGGCGCTGGCCGCCAGGCAGTCCAGCGTCAGCGTGAACAGACGCGATACGCCTTCGCGCAACGTCATCTGTTCGGCCACCAATTCAGCATCCAGCGGCGTGCTGACGCGCAACATGCGCGCTTGTTGCGACAGGGTGGCGATGTTCATCGACGAATAGGTCGAGGCGGTTGACGGGTTCGAAGGCAACGCGTTCATGGCAGCGAGATGGTCAGGTGCGCGGCGCGGGGACCCAGCTTGACGATGTCGTGGTACGGCGCCATCGCCGTCTGCATTTCAGTGTTCAGGAAGTGGCCCATGCCCAGGAAGGCCAGCAGGCCCAGCAGGGCGAACACGGTCATGATCGACCACAGCGGCACGTCGCGTTTGAGCGTGTGGGCAACCTTGTCGGGCAGGGGCCAATGCGGCGCGAAGCCGGTGCGCTTGCCGCGCAGCAGTGCGATCTCGTCGCCCAGCCGCGCCGTCAGGTAGCCCAGCTTTTCCTGGCCTTCGATCAGGTACTTGCCCTGAAAACCCAGCAGCAGGCACATGTAATAGATCTCTAGCGATTGCAGGCGCGGCGCGCCTTGTGCTCGCAGGTCTTCCAGGCGCGCAAAGAAGTTCTCGCCCGCCAGTTGCTCGCCGAACAAGGTCAGTTGCAGCGGTTGCAGCATCCAGGCGTCGCGTATCGCGAAGCCGGAATTCAGGACGGTTTCGTCGACGGCGGCGCAGAAGGCGTACTTGGTGGCGTAGATGTCTTCCGCCGGAATATCCAGTTTCTTGGCGGCGCGTTCGTAGTCGGCCAGAAACTGCTGCACGCGTGCCGAGAAGGCGGCGGCGTCGGTGGGTTCCTGCCCGCTCTTGACCAGGAACAGCATCAGGAAGCCGTCGTAGAGCAGGTCCAGCAAAGACTTGGCGGGCCGGCTGGCATGGAATTCGGCGGCACGTTGAGGCAGCGTTGCGCCGGGCATCAGAGAGGGGGCGTCAGCGGTCATGGCGATGTCGTTCCTGTCAGCGGGTAACTGCGATCAAATCCAGCTTGAGTTCGGGAATGCCGGTGGGGGCATAGATGGCGATGCTGCGCGCTTGCAGCATGCGGTCGTAAAGCGAGCCGCGCGTTTGCAGCGCGAAGTACACCGCGCCGGGCTTCACGGGCACGGCGGGCGGCACTTGCGGCGTATAGGTCAGCGGCACGCCGGGCATGGCGGACAGCACCAGCTTGTCGACGTCTTCCGGCGCGCCCACCTTGAAGCGCATGGGCACGCTTTCTGAAAGCTCGCGTGCGGGCATCGCGGCTTGTACCGACAGGTAGAGCGAAGTCGTTTCGTCGAGCTTGTCGGAATCCAGCCGACCCATGTGGAACGACGGCCGCAGCTCTTCCAGCACGATAGAGAAGTAGCGCGTCGAGATCACCGTTTCCAGCAGGTCGCGCAGAATCTCGTCCATGCGCGCGAACGCCGGGCCGGGGGCGTCGTGGCGATACACCGGCAGGTCGGCCAGCGTATGTACCTTCGAGAACGTCATCAAGGCGCCCGCCAGCCGCGCCAGTTCCTGGAACAGGCGTTCGGGATGCAGTTGCGGGTGATGGAACAGGTGCGACAGCGTGGCGTAGGCTTCGTTGGCGGTGTGCAGCAGCCAGAAGGAAGCCACGTCGCCCGAGCGGAATTCAATGATGTTCTTGCTGGGTTCGCGATGAAAGCCGTATAGCGCGTTGACCTTGGCCTGTAGCGCGTCCAGCAGGCGGCGCAGCTGTTCGTGCAGCGCGCCCGAGGCCGTCAGCGACAAGCTGGGCGCGATGAACGAGGTGTCCAGTTCGTAGCCGGCGCTGGCCGTGCGGCGCACGCGCGCCACCGGAATCGCCAGCAGTTCGTCGCGCGGCTCGAATTCGGAAATCAGCCGCACGTCTTTGCGCAGGTAGGTCAGTTCGGCGGTGGTGGCGCCGGTGTACAGGTCGGGCGCGGGGGCGTTGTCGTGCGTGTAGCGGGTGTCGAAGCTGGCTGCCGCCTGGCCGTCGCGGTAGTTGCCGCCGATGGCCTTGAGCGGATGGATGGCCAGATAGAACACCGCCTCGCTCACGCCATCCAGCGCGGTCAGCGCAACGGGTGGGGGCAGCTCGTCGCCGTGCGGCGCGTTGTAGAGCTCGCCGTCGGGAAACACGGCCGTCATTTCCACGGCGCGCAACATGCCGTTGGCCAGCGCCGAGGCATCGAAACGCGCCGAGCGCAGGCCCCAGGCATAGGGATGCAGCGCGCGGGCCATCTCGGCCAAGCGGTCTTCGTGATACGCATCCTGCCGCTGGAAATGCTGCGGGCGGAGGAACAAGCCCTCACCCCAGAGGACTTTGGCTGAATAACTCAAGTGACGCTCCTTCTTGTATTGCTATCTCTATATATATAGAAGGCGGGCAGTCGCGCGGTGCGCGTCAACCGGGACACTGCACGCCGGAAAGGCGAGACGGGTCGTAGGTTGGTATGCCCGCCGGCAACGTGGGTGTGCCAGTGGCGACTGTCAGCGCGCAGGCGTGCGCGCCCAGGACAATGCCACTGTCTTCAACGTCGTCGACTTTGAATACGTACTTCCAACGCATCGGCGCCGGCGCATAGAACAGCCCCGCGACCGCGATGTATTCCGCCTGCTTGGGGACTTTTTCCACGGTCTCGACACGCTGTCCCGGCGTGAGCGTGAGCTCGCGCGAACCCAGCACCGTTTCCCCCAGCGCGGTTTTCTCTTGCGCAGTGTCTATCAATTGCGTGAGCGGCGCACGTTGGAATTGCTCAGGATTCTTCAGGTAGTATATTTTTGTAACTACCGCCGTCGCTTGTCCGCTGCCGGCGTTCAAATTTTCTCCGGCGTGCACCGTCAATTTCACTTCCACGGGCGCGTTTTCCTGCTTTTTCAAGCCCGCCATCTCCATCGCATTCCCGGTCAAACCCGCCACCGCGCCGATGGCCGAAACGGCCGCACATCCAGTAATGGCGGTGCTTGCGAGCGTGCAGGCGGCCACTGCGAACAAACGTGATAAATGGATATGTTTGGACATGGCCCTTTATACCGGAAGTGTGTGAAGCAATACAGATGACTGCACGATGCGTGCAATTTCGACGCGCGTAACATGAAGACACGCGCTGTAGCGCTGTACTAACAAAAGGTTGATGAAATACGGCCCCTAGTTACAACCTTGCTAGGTGCTTAAAAAATGCCCTTTCCCCGCCTCGTCGTTGTCGCCGGCCTTATCGCTTTGATGGCCGGTTGTGCGTCGGTAAAACCGCAGTCGGAAGCGGAATACAAGCAGTCCATGGCCGCAGCGGAAAAGACGCTGGAGCAGAAGGGCGCGGACCAGGCCGTCGCGCAGTTTGAAGAGATTGCCCAGCGCAATCCGGCCAAGGGCGAGCCCTGGTCCTACATTGCGAAGATCCGTTTTGACGAACAGAAATATGGCCAGGCCATTGTTGCGGCCGATGAAACCCTAAGCCGCGACCCGCAGGATTTCGTGGCCAAGACCGTGCGTGCGGTAGGCGGCTTGCGCGTGGCGATGCAGTCGCTGGCTGATCTGCGCGCCGATGCGCTGCTGGCCGGCAATGCGCGTGCGGATGCCGTGGCGCTGGCCGCCGCCATGCGCGAAACGCTGGGGCAGGACGTGCTGTTTCCCGAAGGCCGTCGCCCGCCGCCGCGTCGCCAACAACAGCGCAAGGTAGAACCCGCCGCGCCCGCTGCCACCGCGCCTGCGGCTAGTGGCGCAGCGCCGGCTGCCGCAGCGCCGGCTGCCGCAGCGTCGGCTGCCGCAGCGTCGGCTGCCGCAGCGTCGGCTGCTTCGGCACCTGCTTCGGCCGCGCCTGCCGCAGCACCCACCGCAACCCCCGCCGCGCCCAAACCCGCTAATCCACCCGCCCCGCAGCCCAATCGCGCGCCGAATCCGTTCGGCGATCTGCTCACCAAGTAATTCGCCTCAGCGTGCGCCGCGGTCCGCGGCGCGCGCTGACCGACAGACAAGATCCTTTGCACGGAGCCTTCCATGGCCAAGAAAGAAAGCGTTCAGAAACGACTGCAGAAAGTCCGCCCGCCGCGTGTTCAGTTGACCTACGACGTGGAGAAGGGCGACGCCATCGAACAGAAGGAGCTTCCGTTCGTGGTCGGCGTGGTGGGTGACTTCAGCGCGCAATCCGAAGCCGAACTGCCGCGTTTGAAAGACCGCAAGTTCGTCAACATCGACGTCGATAATTTTGACGACGTGATGCGCGGGCTGGAGCCGCGCGCGGCGTACCGCGTCAAGAACAGCCTGACCGAAGAAGGCGGCACGTTTGGTGTCGACCTGAAGTTCCGTTCCATCGAGGATTTTCGTCCGGAAGCCGTGGTGCAGCAGGTGGACCCGCTGCGCGAACTGCTGGACATCCGCACCAAGCTGGCCGACCTGCGCAACAAGCTTGCCGGCAACGACAAGCTTGAAGACCTGCTGGGCGAAGTGCTGACCAGCACGGAAAAACTGCAACAGTTGACCAGCGAGACCGACAAGGGAGGCCGCAATGAGTAATTCCGCCGCCGCACAGAACGCCACCGCCGCCGCATCGGCCGACGCCCAGAGCGGCCTGCTGGACCAGATTGTCGAGCAGAGCCGCGTGGCCAAGTCTACCGCCGAGCACGACCGCGCCAAGGACATCATTGGCGAACTGGTGCGCGAAGTCATGAAGGGCACCGTGGTCGTCTCCGACAACCTGTCGGCCATGCTGGACGCCCGCGTGGCCGAGCTTGACCGCCTGATCTCGTCGCAACTCAGCGAAGTGATGCACGCGCCCGAATTCCAGAAGCTGGAAAGCACCTGGCGCGGCCTGCACTATCTGTGCCAAGAGACCGACACCAGCCCGATGCTGAAGATCAAGGTGCTGAACACCACCAAGCGCGATCTGGTTCGCGACTTCCAGACTGCGATCGACTTTGATCAAAGTCTGATGTTCAAGAAGGTCTACGAAGAAGAGTTCGGCACCTTCGGCGGCGCGCCGTTCGGCGCCTTGCTGGGCAACTTTGAAATCACGCGCCAGCCCGAAGACATGTACTTCATCGAGCAGATGTCGCACGTCGCAGCGGCGTCGCACGCGCCGTTCATCGCGTCGGCATCGCCGGAATTGCTGGGGCTGGACAGCTTTGCCGACCTGGGCCGCCCGCGCGACCTGGCCAAGGTGTTCGACACGGTGGAATACACCAAGTGGCGCAGCTTCCGCGATTCGGAAGACTCGCGCTACGTCGGTCTGACCATGCCGCGCTTCCTGGGCCGCCTGCCCTATGACCCGGTGGAAGGCACCACGGTTGAAGGCTTCAACTTCGTGGAAGACGTGGACGGCACCGACCATTCCAAGTACCTGTGGTGCAACGCCGCGTGGGCCTTCGGCGCCCGCCTGACGGCTGCGTTCGCGGACTTCGGCTGGTGCGCGGCGATCCGTGGCGTGGAAGGCGGCGGCCTGGTTGAAAACCTGCCCACCCACACGTTCAAGACGGACGACGGCGAAATCGCGCTGAAGTGCCCGACCGAAATCGCCATCACCGACCGTCGTGAAAAGGAACTGAGCGACCAGGGTCTGATCCCGCTGGTGCATTGCAAGAACTCGGACTACGCGGCCTTCTTCGGCGCCCAATCGGTGCAGAAGGCCAAGAAATACAACACGGACAGCGCGAACGCCAACGCGGTGTTGTCGGCGCAGCTGCAATACATCTTCTCGGTGTCACGCGTGGCGCACTACCTGAAGGCGATGATGCGCGACAAGATCGGCAGCTTCGCGTCGGCGCAGTCCGTAGAGAGTTTCCTGAATCGCTGGGTCTCGCAGTACGTGCTGCTGGACGACAACGCGACGCAGGAACAAAAGGCGCAGTTCCCGCTGCGCGAAGCTTCGGTGCAGGTGGCCGAGGTGCCTGGACGTCCAGGCGTCTTCCGGGCCGTGGCGTTTTTGCGGCCGCATTTCCAGCTTGACGAACTCTCGATCTCGTTGCGCCTGGTTGCCGAATTGCCGGCCCAGGCTCAGAAATCCTGATCGTCGTTGCACTGACAACTCATCCATTCAAAGAGGTTTACAACAATGAAGGACATCTACGTCAAGTTCGGCAATCCGGCGCTGAAGGGCGAATCGCAAGACAAGGATCACCCGGATTGGATCGAAGTCAGCTCGTGGCGTCACGAAATCATCCAGCCGCGTTCCGCGACGGCGTCGACCTCGGGTGGCCATACCGCCGAACGCACCGAACATGGCGAAATGGTCTTCACCAAGGACCTGGATGTCGTCAGCCCGCTGCTGTATCAGCACGCCTCGGGCGGTACCACGTTCGATGAGGTCACCATCGATTTCCTGCGCGCCGACGGCGAAGGCAACCGCGTCAAGTACCTGGAAATCAAGCTCAAGTACGTGATCATCGCGCGCGTGGCGCCCGAAGTGGTGGCCGAAGGTCTGCCGCACGAGTCGTTCTCGTTGAAGTACGCCGCCGTGCAGTGGAAGTACACGCAGCAGAAGGTGGGCGGCAACCAGGGTGGTAACGCCCAGGGCGCCTGGAGCCTGACCAAGAACGACAAGACCTACTCGGTCTGATCGCGGCCCCGCAGGCAGAAGACCGCGGCCCGAGCCGGGTCGCCGTCTTTTTTTGTTTGAGGCCCCGATGAAAGGATTCGAACCGAGTCTGTTCGACAAGCTGTTCGAAGGCGAGGGCCAATCGCCCTACGCGCTTCGGCGCCTGTCGATCGAGGAAATGAAGGAAACGGTGGCGCGCGACATCGAGGCGCTGCTGAACACCCGCATGGTGTTCTCCGAGGAAGACCTGCGGCGCTACCCGAACTGCCAGCGCTCGTTGCTGACGTATGGGCTGTCGGACTTCTCGGGGCTCAGCCTGGCCAGCCACTACGACCGCGAATTCATCTGCCGCTCGCTGGAGCAGGCCATCGCGCGGCACGAACCGCGACTGACCCATGTGCGCGTGATGCTGCAGGTGGACAGCCGGGCGACTTCGGTGCTGGTTTTCGCGATCACGGCCATGCTGGACGTGGGCCCCGCCCACGAACCCGTGACCTTCGACGCGACCTTGCAGCCGTCGACCTTGCAGTACTCCGTGAGCCGCGGCTGGGCCAAGAGCCCCGCCACGGTCTGAAGAATAAATTTGTCGTGCGGATACACCTTGCGCGCTGGAAGGAAAGACAACAATGGAAGAATTGCTGCCTTATTACGAGCGCGAATTGGGATTCTTGCGGACCTCGTCGCGCGACTTCGCCGAGCGCTATCCGAAGATTGCCGCGCGCCTGGGCCTGTCGGGCGAAACCTGCGAAGACCCGCACGTTGAACGCATGATCGAATCGTTCGCCTTGTTGAGCGCTCGCATCAACAAGAAGCTGGACGATGACTACCCCGAATTCACCGAAGCGCTGTTCGAGGTGATGTACCCGCATTACTTGCGGCCGTTTCCGTCATGCAGCGTGGCGCAGTTTGACCTGGGCGGCGCGGGCGCGCAGTTGTCCGCGGCGGTGCGCATCGCGCGCGGCACCGAGCTGAAATCGCATCCGGTGCGCGGCGTGTCGTGCCGCTTTCGTACCGCCTACGACGTGACGCTGGCGCCCATCGAGGTCTTGCGCGCGGGGTTTTTCTCTAGCGCCAATGCACCGGCCACGGCCAAGCTGCCGGCCGGCGTCACGGGCCGCTTCACCGTCACGCTGGGCTGCCAGGGTGAGAACCAGCATTTCGGCATGCGGGGGCTGGACAAACTGCGCGTGTACTTGCACGGCGAGCCCTCGTTCGTGGCGGCGCTGCGCGATGCCTTGTTCCTGCGCACGGCGGCGGCCTATGTTGAGCTGCAACCCGGCCGCTGGGATCGGTTGCCCGCGATTCCGCTGGCCCAGGTGGGCTTGGCGGAAGAAGACGCGCTGATTGATTTTCCGGCCAGCTCGCACCCTGCGTATCGCCTGCTGGCCGAGTACTTTGTTTTTTCCGAGAAGTTCAACTTCGTTGATATCGACCTGGCCGCGCTGCGCCCCTACCTGGGTACCGTGCGCCAGTTCACGCTGCATCTGGCGGTGGCGGGCCTGCGCGCTGATTCCAATACGGCGCGCCTCTTGGAATCCATCACGGCCGACAACCTGCGGCTGGGCTGCACGCCAGTGGTGAACCTGTTCGCGCAGCGCGCCGACCCCATCCGGGTAACGCACGCATCGGCTTCGTACCCGGTGGTGGCGGATGCGCGGCGCGCCTATGGCTACGAGGTTTATTCCATCGACCGCGTGCGCCAGGTGCGGCAGAACGCCCAGGGCGACGCGGTGGTGGACTTCCGCCCCTTCTATTCGCTGCACCACGGCGAATCGCCGGAAGCCGCCGGGCACTATTGGACGATGCGCCGCGATGCCGCGATGGCGCAGCGCAGCCCTGGTTATGAAACCGAGATCTCGATCGTGGATATCGATTTTGATCCGTCGATTCCGCAAACCGAAACACTGAGCCTGGACCTGACCTGCACCAACCGCGACCTGCCGTCGCAGATTGCGGTGGGGCAGTCGGGCGGCGACCTGTTCCTGGAAGGCGGCACCGTGGCCCGCGCCATCCGCATGTTGCGCCGTCCCACCCACACCCATCGCTTTCAACAGGGGCGCGCGGCGCACTGGCGCCTGATCTCGCATCTGGCGCTGAATCATTTGTCGCTGGTGCAAAGCGGCTTGCCCGCCTTGAAAGAAACGCTGCGCCTGTACGACCTGTCGGGCTCGGCGGTGGCCGCGCGCCAGATCGAAGGCCTGGTCGGCCTGGACTACAAGCCGGCCACGCACTGGATGCCGGGCGAACCCTTCGCCACTTTCGTGCGCGGCATTGAAATCCGGCTCACGGTCAACGAAGACCACTTCGTGGGCACCAGCCTGCACACCTTCGTGGCCGTCATCAACCGCTTCTTCGGCCTGTATGTGCACGCCAACAGCTTCGTGCAGTTGGTGGTGCTGTCGCGCCGAGGCGCAGAGGAATTACTACGATGCCCCCCATGCAACGGCGACGCCATACTAGCGTGATGGACGCGCTGCTGGCAGAGCCGCAGCGCTTCAAGTTTTTCCAGGCGGTGCGTCTGCTGGAGCAGTGCTTTGCGCGGCAGGAACGCGGCGGCACGCGCCATACGGTGCCGGTGCATTTGCGGTTTCCGAATTCGCCCGGGCTGGGATTTCCGCCCAGCGAAATCGTGGACGCCGTGGCCTATGACAAGAACGGCGAGGTGCTGGCCGATGAAGCGTCGCGCCAGGCGGCGGTGGCCGAAGGGCGGCTGGGCCGCGTGGACCTGACGCCGGCGTTCTTCGGATTGCTGGGCGCACAGGGCGCGTTGCCGCTGCACTATTCCGAAATGCTGGCCAACCGCGAAAGCCTGCGTCGCGACCGTGGCGCCCGCGCCTTCTTCGATATTTTTTCGAACCGGGCCGCCGCGCTGTTCTACGCGGCCTGGAAGAAGTACCGCATGCCCTTGCGGCATGAAGCCGAGCAAGACCACCACTACCTGCCGCTGCTGCTGGCGCTGGGCGGCATCGGCCATCCGGCGCTGCGCGACCGGCTGCACAACGGCGCCGGCCGCATCTTTGACGAGTCAGTGGCGCACTACGCGGCCGCCGCACGGCAACGGCCGGTATCTGCCCCTTTCTTGCAGCGCGTGTTGCAGGACTACTTTGGGGTGCCCTTGCGCGTCGAGCAGTTCGTGGGCCGTTGGTATGACGTGCCCCCGCAGAATCGTACGCAGTTGGGGCAGCCGGGCGCGGTGCTGGGGGTGTCGGCGCTGGCGGGTGACCGCATCTGGCAGCGGGACCTGCGCATCCGCTTGTGGATCGGCCCCTTGTCGCGCCAGGCCTTTGCCGATTTCCTGCCGGGCGGCGAACGCGCCCAGGCGCTGGAAAAGCTGCTGACGATGTTTGGCGGCATGACCTTTGAATACGAAGTGCGGTTGGTCCTGGCGCGCGACGCCATCGGCCCCAGCCGCCTGGGCGAAGGCGGCGATGTGCGGCTGGGCTGGAATTCATTTCTGACCACGGAACCCGCCACGGCCGACCGCGACGACGCCAGCTACGAACTCCACACGATCCACTGATCCACAGACCAAGAACAAACTCATGGCCACACCGCTGAAGACCTTGATTGGGAAGTTGAACCAAACCTGCCGCCAGGCCGCCGAGCGCGCCGCCAGCCTGTGCATGGCGCAAGGCCATTACGAGGTGGACCTGGAACACCTGTTCCTGGCGTTGCTGGAAAAGCCCGCCAGCGACGTGAGCATCATCGCGCGGCGTTGCCACATCCACACCGATGCGCTGGAAGCGGACCTGAAGGCGGAAATCGGCCGCTTCAAGAATGGCAACACGCGCACCCCGGTGTTCTCCGCGCATCTGCCCAAGCTGTTCGAGCATGCCTGGCTGATTGCTTCGCTGGACACGCAGACGACGCGCATCCGCTCGGGGCACCTGCTGCTGGCCTTGCTGACCGAGCCGGACCTGGCGCAGTTGGCGCGCCGGGGCTCGCCGTTGTTCGAATCGTTCCGCCTGGATGCCTTGAAGCATGACTTCGCCGCGCTGACGGAAGGCTCGGAAGAGGCGGGGCAGGCGGTGGGCTTTGCCGATGGCGCGCCGCCGCAGGGGGATGACGGCCAGCCCGCGCCCGCCTTGTCGCCGTCGCCCGCGCTGGACCAGTACACGGCAAACCTGACCGAGCGCGCGCGCGACGGCAAGATCGACCCGGTGATCGGACGCGATGCCGAGATTCGCCAGATAATCGACATCCTGACGCGGCGGCGGCAGAACAACCCCATCCTGACCGGCGAGGCCGGCGTGGGCAAAACCGCCGTGGTGGAAGGCCTGGCGCTGCGCATCGTGGCGGGCGACGTGCCGCCCGCGCTGGCTGACGTCACGCTGCGCGTGCTGGACATGGGTCTGTTGCAGGCGGGCGCCAGCGTCAAGGGTGAATTCGAAAACCGGCTGAAGAACGTGATCGACGAGGTGAAGAAAAGCCCGTCGCCCATCATCCTGTTCATCGATGAAGCCCACACCATGATCGGGGCGGGCGGGCAAGCGGGCCAGAACGATGCCGCCAACCTGCTCAAGCCGGCGTTGGCGCGCGGCGAACTGCGCACCATCGCCGCCACCACCTGGAGCGAATACAAGAAGTACTTTGAAAAAGACGCGGCATTGGCCCGGCGCTTTCAGGTCGTCAAGGTGGAAGAGCCCGACGAAGCGCTGGCCGCCTCCATGCTGCGCGGCATGGCGCCGCTGATGGAGCGGCATTTTGGCGTGCGTATTCTGGACGAGGCCATCAGCGCGGCCGCCCGCTTGTCGCACCGCTATATCACCGGGCGGCAGTTGCCGGACAAGGCGGTCAGCGTGTTGGATACGGCCTGCGCCAGAGTGGCGTTGGGGCGTAGCGCCACGCCCGCGCTGATTGACGACGCGCGCCATCGCCTGACGCGCTTGCGAACCGAACAGGCGGCGCTGCGCCGCGAAGCCGCCACCGGTGCGCCGCAAGCGCGTTTGACGGAACTGGATGCCGAGATCGCCTCGGTGGAAAAGACCTTGGCGGACGCGGAAGCGCGTCACGTGGCGGAGACGAGCCTGGTGGAACGGATCCATGCGTTGCGCGCCGAGCTGGAAGCGCAGGGGCAGGATGCGTCGGCCGCGGATACCGATGCCGCCGCCGCGTCAACCCCAAAAGCCACGACGTCGCGCCGCAAGGCCGCAAAGCCCGCCTTGACGCCGGAACAGCAGCGCCTGTCCGGTCTGATGGATGAACTGCGCACACTGCAAGGCGAACAGCCGCTGGTGCCCGCCTGCGTGGATGGGCAGATCGTGGCGGAGATCATATCGGCCTGGACCGGTATTCCCTTGGGCCGCATGGTCAACGACGAGATCCGCACCGTGCTGCAATTGCAGCCCATGCTGGCCGAGCGCGTGATCGGCCAGGACCACGCGCTGCACGCCATTGCGCAACGGGTGCGTACGGCGCGTGCCGGCCTGGAAGACCCGGACAAGCCCAAGGGGGTGTTCCTGTTCGTGGGGCCGTCGGGCGTGGGCAAGACCGAGACGGCGCTGGCCCTGGCCGACATTCTGTACGGCGGCGAACGCAAGCTGATCACCATCAACATGAGCGAGTACCAGGAAGCGCACAGCATCTCGGGCTTGAAGGGCTCGCCGCCGGGCTACGTGGGGTATGGCGAAGGCGGCGTGCTGACCGAAGCCGTGCGGCGCCAGCCCTACAGCGTGGTGCTGCTGGATGAAATTGAAAAAGCCCACCCGGACGTGCTGGAAATGTTCTTCCAGGTGTTCGACAAGGGCGTGATGGACGATGCCGAAGGCCGCGAGATCGACTTCCGCAACACGCTCATCATCCTGACGTCCAACGTGGGGTCCAGCACGATCATGCAGGCCTGCCTGAACAAGCCTGCCGAAGAGCGCCCATCGCCGGAACAGTTGTCGGAACTGCTGGCGCCGCAGTTGTACAAGGCGTTCAAGCCCGCGTTCCTGGGGCGCATGAAGACCATTCCCTACTTCCCGGTGGATGACGACGCGCTGGCACACATCATCGGCTTGAAGCTGAGCCGCATCGCGCGCCGCGTTCAGGCCACGCACCGCGCGGTGTTCGAGTGGGATGACGCGCTGGTGGAAGCCGTGCTGGCGCGCTGCACCGAGGTTGACACCGGGGCGCGCAACGTGGACCACATTCTTAACGGATCGCTGCTGCCCGAGATTGCCGAGCAGGTGCTTGGCCGCATGGCGCAGGGCGAAGCCATCGCCAAGATCCGCGTGGGCGCGGGCAAGAATGGCGATTTTCGTTTTCGCATGAGCTGAGCCGGGAGACGTCGACATGGCCCTCGAACTTGCCGCCGCCAGCCTGTTGGGAGCCGGCTTCACGCAGGCCGATCGCCTGCTCGACCTGAGCACGCCGTTGGGCCCGGACAAGCTGCTGGCCGAACGGCTGCACGCCACCGAGCAGTTGAGCGATGGCGGCTACACCTTGCACGTGGATGCGCTGTCCGATGACGCGCACATCCCGCTGAAGGCGCTGATCGGCCAACCGCTGCAGGTTGCCATGCAGACGGCCTTGGGCCGCGATGAACCCCGAGTGTGGTGCGGGCTGGTGTCCGAGGCGCGCTTCGAAGGCGCCAACGGTGGCTTTGCGCGCTATCGGCTGCGCATCGAGCCGTGGCTGGCGCTGCTGCGCCAGCGGCGCGACAGCTTCGCCTTTCAGGACCTGTCCGTGATCGACATCGTTGACCGCGTCTTTGGCGACTACAACGGGCAGGGCGCGGTGGCGCCGCAATGGCGTTGGGAACTGAAGGACCGCGACAGCTACGCCACGCGCAGCCTGACCATCCAGTACCGCGAAACCGACTACGCCTTCGTTGAACGGCTGCTTGCCGAAGAGGGCCTCTTTTATTGGGTGGAACACGAAGCAGGCGACGGCGAACCCGGCACCCATACGGTGGTCATCGCCGACCACAACGGCGCCTTCAAGAGCGGCGCGCAACCCAGCGTGAAGTTCCAACGCGCGGATGCCACCGAAACCGAGGACACCATCCAGGGCTGGCGCAAGCGGCGCGCCTGGCGCACGAACGCGGTACGTATCGCCAGTTGGGACTATCGCGCCATGCAGGCCCGCCAGGCCAGCGCGCAGGTCGATGACAAGATGCCGAACACGCTGGAATTGGCTGACTCGGACTATCCCGGCCAATACCTGTTTGAAGACGGTGGGCAGGGCGAGCGCCTGGCCCACAATGCGCTGGCTGCCCAGCGCGTGCGGCAGTCTTTGTATGAAGGCGAGGGCACGGTGCGCACCTTGGCGCCGGGCCAACGCTTTACCCTGACCGGCCATTGGGCGCCGTCGCAAGGCGAGGGCGGCGATTTCGTGGTGATGCGCATGCAGCACGAGGCACGCAACAACTTCGATGAAGACCTGGGGCGGGCCGTGGCGCAGGCGCTGGGCGCCGCCGGCACGCAAGAGGACGACGGCGCGGAGTTCTATCGCAACCGGTTCGAGGCGATTGCCGCCACGCTGGAATACCGGCCCAGCACGCGCGACGGCCACGGGGCGCGGCTGCATCCGCGGCCCACGGTGCACGGCGCCCAGACCGCGCTGGTGGTGGGCGCGAACGACCCCGTCCACACCGACCGCGACCACCGCGTGAAGATCCAGTTTCATTGGCAGCGCGGCAGCGCGTCCAGCAATCGGCAGGCGCATCCCGCCGGGGATGACAACGCGCCCGCCTCGGACGCGCTGGGCACCTGGGTGCGCGTGGCAGAGCCGGTGGCCGGATCGGATTGGGGCGGGCACTTCATCCCGCGCCTGGGCCAGGAGGTGCTGGTGCAGTTTTTGCATGGCGATATCGACCGCCCGGTGGTGGTGGGTGCCTTGTACAACGGCGCGGGCACGGAGAATGCCGCCAATAATCAGGTGCAGGGTGGGGCGGCCAAGGCCACCGGCAACGCGCCGGCCTGGTTCGCGGGTACGCAGGACGGGCACGCGCACAATGTGGTGATGTCGGGCTTCAAGACGCAGGCCCTGGGTGAAAGCGGCCGGGGCATGGGCGGCTACAACCAACTGGTGCAGGACGATACGCCGGGCCAGTCGCGCCTGACCGCATCGACCACGCAGGCCGAGGCGCGGTTGAACCTGGGCCACCTGAAGCAGCAGCGCGATAACGAACGCTTGTCCGACCTGGGCCATGGCGCGGAACTGGCGACCAGCGAAGCGCTGGCGTTGCGCGCGGGCGAGGGCTTGCTGATCAGCGCCGACAAGCGCGAGGGCGCGACAGGCGGCCTGCTGGACAGCGAAGAAGCCATCCAGCAAATGGAAAAGGCCAGCGAGCAAGCGGTCGAGCTATCCGCGTCGGCGGGCCGCCAGGAGGCGGGTTTGCCCGGCGACAAGGACAAGACGCAAGCGGTCAACGAGCTGGAGACCGTGCGCAAAGTAATGGAAGGCATGAAGCTTGAGGAAGACACCCAAGTGCCCGCCTACACGCTGCCGCACATTCAGGTCAGCGCGCCCAAGGGCATCGGCCAGTACACGCCGCACAACGCCTACACCGTGGCGGGCGCGACCTTGTGCCAGGTGGCCCCGGACGTGAACTGGGCGGCCGGCGCGAACCTGGCCGTCTGCGTCGCGCAAGGCGTGGTGCTGTTCACCAAGGGCCTGGGCGGCAACGGACGCGCGGTGGCCGAGCAAGGCATCCGCTTGCACGCGGCGGGCGGCAAGCTGCGCTTGCAGAGCCAGAAGGCGCGCATGCGCCTGGCCGCCGAAAAGGCGGTGACGCTGGTGTCGGCGCAGGGCGCGGTGGACGTGAACGCATCCAAGAAGGTCTTGGCCACGGCGGCGGGCGCTTACCTGCGCGTCGAAGGCGGCGGCATCCAGTTGCACGCGCCGGGCAAGGTGGAGTTGAAGGCGGGCGTGCATAGCTGGGTCGGGCCGCAAAGCGGCTCGGGGCCGGCGCAGCCGCCGCAGGGCGATTTGGAAGGCTGCGCCGCGGCGCTGGAAGATGCAGCCGGCAGCGGGGCGTTAGCGGCATGAGGATAGACCCGGCATACCCGACCCATCCGACGCATCCGGTGCATCCGGCGCTCCCGAAGGATCCGGTACTCCCGAAGGATGCGGCCCACGCGCAGGCCCAGGCGGTTGCGGGCCCCACGCCAGGGCCGGCGCGCGCGGAGGCTGCCGTCGAAGCGGCCATTGCCGGCATGCGCGCGGTGCTGGACGCGCGCGCCAGCCGCCGCGTGCT
Organism: Achromobacter spanius; assembly: GCF_029637605.1. Taxonomy (NCBI): domain Bacteria; kingdom Pseudomonadati; phylum Pseudomonadota; class Betaproteobacteria; order Burkholderiales; family Alcaligenaceae; genus Achromobacter; species Achromobacter spanius. The sequence goes on from NZ_CP121261.1 coordinate 5,398,990, forward strand.
GCTGCTGTGCGACTCCACGCTGGCCGACCCCTTGGCTGACGAGATCGCCACGGCGGGCCTGGCGCGGCGCGCGGTGGACCTGATATCGCAGGGCGCATCCGCGCCGCCCTTGTATCTGGCCGAAGTGCCCGACGAGATCCGGTATGAAAGGCTGGTCAATGCCAGCATCCGGCTGGCGGTGGACGAAGCCATGCGCCCCGCGCCGGCGGTCAAGCGTGCACGGTCGATGTCGGCGTGGCTGGCCACCGACCTGCCGCTGGCGGAAGTGGCCCAGCGCCTTGTTCTGCGCGCGCGGCTGCGCGACGCACAGGGGCGCATGCGCATCCTGCGCTTCTGGGATCCGCGCACGACCCAGTTTCAAAGCGAGCTGTACGCGGGCTGTGTGCCGGCTACGTGGATCGCGGGCGCGGCGTGGATGTGCATTGACGGCTTTGCACGCTGGCAGGCGCTGCCGGACACGCCCGGCCCGATGCAGACGGCCACGCCGGACTGGCCACGTCTGGCGCGCCTGGGCCAGGTGAACGCGGTGCTGCAACGGCTGAACGCGGGCGGGCTGGACTACGGCCTGTCGGCGCTGGAGCCGATACGCCGCGCGCTGGATGTGGCCAGCGCCAGCGGCATCAACGACGAGGAAGACGCGGCGCTGTTCGCGGCCTGGCGCGTGCGCCTGGATGCACCGCTGGAACGCGCGCCGTCGTTTGCCGCGCTGCTGCGCGAGATTCAGGAAGAGGGTGGCCGCTTGCGCAACGCGGCCGAAGACATGGATGACGAGGATTGGCGGTTGTTTGCGCGGCAGGCGCAGGCACGGGAGGATCGACAAGCATGACGACTGACTACGACGCGCTTCCCTGCAAGGGCAAGTTTTGCGGCCGGCCGGGTTTGCCGATCCTGCCGATGCGGGTGGCGTATGTGCCGGGCGGCCGGAACGATCTGCCCGACGGCGTGTACGCGGACGCCGAACTGCATTACGAAACCATGCGCCAGGGCGCCTACATGCTGCGCGCCATCACGGCGGGCTATGTGTACGTGTGGGACCCGCGCCGCAGCTACGGGTGGCGCGCCTTCGCGGCCACCGCCACGGGCCAGATGAAGGAAGTGCCGGTGGACGACGATAACCGTCCGTCGGAGCAACCCACGTTTACCTGCACGCGGGAAGGCCATGGTCTGGAATCGGCCTTGATCAACGTCGAGGCGCCAGCCAATGCGTCGCGCTCGGTGTGGGTCGGCTATTCGCGCGTGTGGTGGACCCGTGACATCCGTCGCGAACTGACGCGCAACGACCGTTGGCGCGGCAAGATCATGGTTGAACTGGACGCGCGCGCCGTCTGGGGCGGCGGGCATCCCAAGCCGGATACGGGCTACCGCGTGGCGGAAGACGGCACCAACCTGGCCACGCATTCCATCGAATTCCGCGATGCCGCCGGCGCCGCCACCCTGTTCAACAACACCTTGAGCCCGGGCGTGACCACCTTCGGCGGCAAGGCCGCCGAGATGGCGACCAAGATGCGGCAGATGACGCCCAAGGGCGGCGTGGTGCTGGCGCTGCGCGATCCGGTGGGCATGCTGGCGGACATTTCGACGTGGCGCAACAAGCGCATGGGCGAATTGGCCGAGCACCACATGGACCCGACCCGGCTGCGCGAAGTGGGCGTGGCGCAGATCATCGTGGGCCTGGAAAAGCAGATGGACTCATCGGGCGATGAGATCCGGCGGATGCACGAACGCATCAACATGAGCAAGGTCACCAAGACCATCAGCGACAACCGCGCCAGCGTCGACCGCATGAAGGACCTGATCGAAGGGGCGGGCAGGGACTGGGCCTGGTGGTATGGCCGCGACGCGTTCTGGATGACGCTGAAGGCGTATTCGCCCAATGACGCCGTGGCGGGCCAGCGGCTGGAGGAAGACCTTGCTCTTTGCGTGGACGGCGCGGGCGCGGTGCAGGGCGAACACCAGGCCATTGATGAGTCCTTGAAGGAAGACGACAAGGACGGGCTGTACGAAGCGATCTGGCGCGGGCTGGCCTCGAACGATGGCGAACTGCTGGCCTTCCTGCAAAAGGAGGCGCGCGGCAAGCTGTCCAAGCAGATCTCCAACGTGCGCAAGATGGTCAGGAGCTACAACGACTGGCTGAAGGAGCGTCAGGCGCGTGGCTTGCCGACGCCAACCCGGGCGGCCACGACCGTGATCGGCCGCTTCATGGCAACCCAACTGCTGCGGCTGACGCTGGCACGCGACCCGATCGCGGAACGGGTTGCCGCGCGCGTGTCGATGACGATGGCGGCGCGCATGAACAGCGTGCTGGTGGTGCGCAGCCACACGACCACGGTGCCGCGCATGATCGCGGACATGCACGAGATCATCTGGGAGCCGAACAATCGATCCATGGCGATTACCGCGGGCGGCGGCGTCAGCGCGACGCAGCACATGAACGCCGGGTGGATCGGCACGCAATCCGAGGCGTCGCGATCGGTCACGATCAACTACGTGATTCCAGAGGAAGTGGATGCGCAGATGAATGCCGCGTCGACGAATGCCGGATCCACGGCGCGCCCACGGCCGGGGGCAAGCGCATCGCCGCCCTTGGGCTTGCCCGCGCCGCCGCCGGTGCTGGCCTTGCCGGCGCCGACCATGTCGCCCTTGGCCGGGCTGATCAAGTACGCCAAGTCGCGCGATGCCTCCTACGCGGGCGCGACGGGTGTGATGGCGCTGGTGGCGATCTACACATCGGTGTCGGAGCTGAACGCGGCGCAAGCCGTCGCGGATGCAAAGCGGGAGCGCAAGGCCTGGTTCGGCATCACCACCGGCGTGCTGGGGGTGGGCAGTGTGGCGATCGAAGTCACCACGGGCGCGATCGGCGCGCGCGTGGGCGCGAACACCGCGTTCACGATGAACCTGCGGCTGAATCTGCGACTGGCCACCTTCCGCACGGCGGGCGCGGTGTTCGCCACGGCCGCGACCTTCGTGGACAGCGCCAACAACGCGCTCAACGCCAAGGACCAGTACGACGTGCACAACTACGAAGCGGGCGGCGCCTATGCAACGTCGTCCGCCTTCCTGTTGATGTCCAGCCTGACCGGGGTGGCCACGGCCGTCATCGCGGTGGGCGGCGCGTTCAGCACGGCGGGCGTGGCGGCGGGCGCGGGCGGCTTCGGCGGCGCGATGGTGGGCCTGACCAGCGGCGGCACGGTGTTGCTGGGCATTCCCGTATGGGGCTGGATCGCGCTGGGGCTGTGCCTGCTGGTGGCTGGCCTGTACTTCAAGTTCTGGGGCGACAGCGCCACCGAAAGCGAGCTCGAGGTCTGGTATACGCGCTGCTGCATGCGGGCTGAGGAGTTCGAAGGCGTGGAAGGCCGCGAAATGTACGCGACGCGCGAGGACGAGCTGGACGACTTCAATCGCGCGGTGTTCGGCGTGCGTGTGTCGCTGCAATGGTATGGCTTCTGGAGCGGCGAGGTACTGGGCCGCGACCGGCTGGTGCTGGAAGTGGTCATGCCCGGCTATACCCAAAGCAGCGACTATGCCTACAGCCTCAAGCTGGGCGGCGCGGGCGTTACCGCCGTGGTGTCCAGCAAGGGCTCGGTGCGCGCGCAGGACCCGGAGCTGCAGCCGCGCGCCCCGTCGCAGGCGCAGATGGTGGCTGGCCGGCCCGACCCCAGGACGTGGATGGACAAAGCGGACGACTATGTGAACAGCCTGAGTTCGCGCCCAGGATGGGCCGACATCTGGCGCTGGGTACGCAAGGACCGCAGCCAGCCCATCGAATTCACCAGCAAGCCGTGGGAAGATTCGGTCCAGTTCCAAGTTCATAATGGCTACGCGGTGTTGCGCACCGAGGTCCTGGTCGATGACGATATCTTCACCGAAGCGTTTCTCAAGGTGGAATTCTGGCCGGACCCGGAACGCATGCCGGAAGTGCGCTCGCTGCCGGTGGGTGGCAACGGCACCAATCTTGTAAGAGTGGAAAATTGACAGGGTCCAAGCATGAATAGCAACGAAGGCATCCAGGCGGCCGTGTATACGCGCTGGCATCAACTGTCGGTGCCCCTGGCCTTTGCCTTGGCGGCCGGCAGCTTCATGCTGGTGGTGTTCAACCGGGGGCCGATCGTGCTGGCCATCGTGCTGGCGGTGCTGGGCCTGCTGGTGCCGCCGCTGGTGGCGTTCAAGGGCTTTCCCACGCGCAATGCGGTCAAGGTCACGCCAGATGGCCTGGAGTTTTCACGGCGCGCGCCGATTGCCTTTGCCGACCTGAAAAGCTGGGGCACGGACGACTACCTGAAACTGATCCGCCCGGGCCTGCCCACGCTGCTGGTCAGCGCGGTGGACCTGCCCAGCCGCGAACGCTTGCTGCGCGACTTCGAACAGGCGCTGAACGCCTGGCAACAGCGCCAGCCCGCCGGCACCGAGCCCGCGCGCCGCACCCATTTCTATGGTTCCACCGGCGGCCGGCTGGTGGGGGCGCTCATCACCGGGCTGGGCGTCGCGGCGGCGGCAATGGCGCTGAACATGCGCGAGCCGTCGATCTCGCTGGCCGTCGTGGGCGGCCTGGGCGCGTTGTTCGGCTTGGCGATGCTGGTCGGCAGACGGGGCTGATACGCCGCGGGGCGTGGCGCTGCGTGGCGTGCCTCCGCGGGCTGAACCCAGGGGGCGTGCCGGCCGCTGCCAGTACAAAATGTTGCGGGTCGCGCCGCATGCCCTTGCTAGCATGGACTACGCCGGAATGACCCGGCGCATGCAGGAATCGTGGAGGTTGCCATGAACTCAAGAACAATGCTCAACCGGATGGCGGTGGTGGCGGCGGCGGGGGCCTTGCTGGCCGGTTGCGCCACGCAACAGCAAACCAATACTGCCGTGGGAACGGGCGCGGGGGCGGCGGTGGGCGCCGGCATCGGCGCGCTGATCGGACACGGCAAGGGCGCGGCCATCGGCGCCGGCATCGGCGCCGTGGCGGGTGGCCTGGTGGGTTACAACTGGAAGGTCGTCAAGGAAGACGTACAGCAATCGGGCGCATCGTCCTTGGGCATCGACGTCGTCGAAATGCCCGATGGCAGCCTGAAGGTCAACATCCCCAGCGGCGTGTCGTTCGACACGGACAAGACGCAGTTGAAGCCGGCCTTGCTGCCCGTGCTGGACAGCGTGGGGCGCTCACTGAATCAGCATCCCGAATTGCGCGCCAAGGTGGTTGGCCACACCGACAGCACCGGTTCGCTGGCGCATAACCAGACACTGTCGGTCAACCGCGCCAAGAGCGTGACGGACTACCTGGCCAAGCAGGGCGTGGCCGCGGGCCGCATGAGCACGGAAGGGCGCGGTCCGAACGATCCCATCGGCGACAATGCCACCGCCGAAGGGCGCGCGCTGAACCGGCGCGTGGAAATCTATCTGTACGCTGTCAAGCAATAAGGCCTTGCCATGAGCATGCTTCCCCCCGCCCGTATCGGCACCGATACCGCCGTGGCCGCCCTGACCGGTTGGCAGGCCGTGGCCATGCGCGACGCGATTGAAAAACGCTTCCGTTTTCCGAATTTCAATGCCGCATTCGGGTTCATGGCGCGCGTGGCCATGTTCGCGGAAAAGCTGAACCATCATCCAGAATGGACCAACGTCTACAACCGGGTGGACGTGACGCTGACCACGCATGACGCGGGCGGGGTGACCGAGCTGGATGTGCGCATGGCGCAGTTCATGGACGAAGCGGCTGCGCAGATGGGCGCCACGGCGCCGAAGTCCGACGCCTAGCGGTCGTTTTCCTGGGTTTGCAGATGCTCGATCAGGCGGTCGAGCATCTCTCCCAGCACTTGCTGTTCGCTGGCGTCCAGGCAGCCGAAGATCTCTTCATTGCGCTGCGCAATCAGGTCGATGATGCGCTGGTATTGCGCCGTGCCCGCCTGGGTAGGCGTCAGCACCACGCCGCGCCCGTCGGACGTGGACAGCGCCTTTTCAACCAGCCCGCGATCCACCAGCGCCTGCGCCGACCGGCTGGCCTGCCCCTTGTTCAGATTCGCCGCGCGCGCCAGGTCGTTGACGGACAGCGGCGCGTAGCGCCCGATTGCGGCCAGGCAGCGCGCTTCACCCAGGGGGATGCCGCAGTCTTCCAGATAGGCACGATTCGTGTCCCGGTCCGTGATCTTGTTGAGCACGTGCAGGCGATACGTCAGGAATCGTTCCAGGGCAGGCGGTTTCACGTTGGGCGGGCAGGAGTGGTGGCGGGATAGTTTGCCACAGCGGCTTCGCCCTGGCAGGCGCTTTCGGCTTCAGCCAGCAGCGCCAGCGCCGTGGCAGCGTCTGGCTGCCGGCTTAGTAGCGACAAGCCCAGTATCGATAGAAACAACGGCGCCTGGGATTCCCCCACGCGCGTCAGCGTCTGCGCCATGCGGGTGTAGACCTGGTCAAGTTCGTCGTTGTTCATGCTTGGCCTTCCTGTGTGGTGGACTGGGCGATCAAGGGATAATAGGGCGCCAGGGCGGCGCGCAGTTGGGCGGCTTGTGGCGCGGCTTGTGGCGCGGCTTGTGGTGCGACCCAGCGGCCCAGCACATAGCCGTCGGGGCGTATCAGGATGACGGTGCCTTCGGCGGCGGCGTAGCGCTCGCGCAACTGGCCGTGGGCATCTTCCAGACCGCCATCGCCAGTGCGCAGGACGCGTAATGGGTGGGGGGCGTCTTGCGTATCGGCCACCAGGGCGTCCAGTTCGCGCGCCAGCGATGCCGAGGGCGACACCGCCAGCATGACGAAACCACGGCCGAAGCTCTCGCTGACATAGCAGGGCTTGCCGCCGTCATGCAGGCGCGCGTCGGGCGCGGGCTGGCCGGGGGCGGCGGCGGGGCCGGCCTGCGGCGCGCCGTCGGTCAGGTTCAGTGGCGAACCGTCGTAGGAAATGGGAGCGGATTGGCGCGGGTTGATCAGCGAGCGTACGGTGTCATCCACCAGCGCCAGGCGCAGCGCGGCTTCGCGCATCAGGCGAAAGCCGAAGTCGGGCGGCGCCATGAATTCGGTGCTCTTGGCGCCATAGGCCAGGTTCTGGCGGGTAGCGTGGACGCGCTCGGTGCTGTAGCTGTCCAGCAGGCTGTCGGGCGCTTGGCCTTTCAACACCCAGGCGAGTTTCCACGCCAGGTTGCCGGCGTCGTCCAGGCCGGAATTCAAGCCACGCACGCCGAAGATCGGCACCAGGTGGCCGGCGTCTCCGGCGAACAGCACGCGCCCGTGGCGGTACTGGTTCAGCGTCAGGCATTTGGCGTTGTAGACCGAGATCCATAACGGCTTCCATGGCGCGGTTTCGCCGATCATGTCCAGATGGCTTTGCACGCGCGGCAGCACGTTTTCAGGTTTGACGGCTTCTTCGGGGTCTTCGTCGTCGCGGATCTGGTAGTCAACCCGCCAGACGTTGCCGGGCTGCCGGTGCATCAGCAGGGTCGAGCCGGGGTTGGACGGCGGGTCGAACCAGGCCAGGCGTTCCACGGGGCGGCTGGATGCCTGTTCGATGTCGACGATGACGTAGCGGCCTTCGTACTGCATGCCTTCGAGCTTCAGCCCCATGGCTTCGCGCACGGTGCTGCGTCCACCGTCGCAGGCAATCAGCCAGTCGGCGCGCACGGTCTGGCGTTGACCGTCGGCGTCGATGTCGACAGTGACACCGTCCGCGTCGGCGCGCAGACCGGCCACGCGGGCCGACCATTGCAAGGCCGCCAGGTCCGGGTGGCGCTGCATGGCCTGATGGGCGTATTCCTCGATTGAGTACTGCTGGATGTTGACCATCGGCGCGTAGCGTTGCAGCGGGTCGTGCGGCATTTCGAAGTGCAGCACTTCGCGGTCGCGGTAATAGCTGCGGCCGCCGGTCCAGGGCAGCCCGGTGGCCACCAGTGGCTTGTCCGCGCCGGCCCACGCCATGATCTCCTGCGAGCGGCGCGAAATACAGATGGCGCGGCTGCCGCTGCAATAGTCGTCATCAGCCTCCACGGTGAGGGACGCAATGCCGTATTCGGCCAGCAGGGCGGCCAAGGTCAGCCCGACGGGGCCTCCGCCGGCAATCAGAACGGGTACGTGCGAGGGGAGCGGCATCTTGTCTCCGGTATTTGGTTGTTTGCGCAACTATATGCGCAAAAGGTTGCGTGCGCAACGATTTTGTGCGGGCGCAAAAAAACCCGCCGAGGCGGGTTTCCGGGGCCAGCGCGACGCGCTTACTTGCGCACGTTATAGATGCGCATTGCCTGCTGCTTCTGGTTGCCGTCCATCACGCGCAGTACCACCACGCGGGGGTTGAAGCCGTCGGGCAGCGTAAGCTCGCCCAGCGCGTAATCGTAACGGTCGACGTTCAGTGCCGGGCCTTCCGGGGTGATCGTGGCGGCGCGGCCATTGGGGTAGTTGCCCTCGATGGCGAACGTGAGCGTGCCCTGGAAGGGCGCGCCCGACGGTTCTTCGCGCATGACGAGCACCTGGTAGCCGAGTTGGCCGGTGCCGCGCTTGAAACTTGCCGAGCGGATGCCCAGATTGCCGCCGCGCGGGTCGGGCGGCATGGCGTCCTGGAACAGGACCAGTTCCTTGTTCAGCGTGTCGATCCTGGCGCGGGCGTCGGCCAGTTCGGTGGTCAGTTTTTCATGGCCGGCCTTGTTGGCGTCGCGCTGCTGGGTGGCTTCTTCCAGTTGCGTTTGCAGGCGCTGGCGTTCCAGGTTGGACGCGCTCAGATCCGTGTGCAGGGACTCGGATTGCTCAACCGTCAGGCGTTGCGGACCGTAATTGGTTTGCAGAAAGAGCACGCCGCCCGCACCCAGGGCAATTCCCACCAGAAGCAGGACAAGCCAGCGCGGCAGGCGCCGCGTACGTTGACCGGGTTGGTATACGGAGGGCTTGAACACGGCCCGTTGCGATCTTCCAAACATCCCCATTCCTAGAAAACTTCCTGTGTGTGTGCTTGTCCGCCGCGAGTGTGTCCGCGCGCGCCAAAGCGTCAGAGAATACCCCGTTAGCCAGGGTGCTTGGGTGCGCGGAAAATCCTGGTTGCGCACCTTGATATTGTGAAATATGTGAGCGTCAGCGTGCCGCTGCGAGAAGCTCCGCGTCCAGGTCGGCAAGCCGTTGCGGCGTGCCGACATCGGTCCATCGGCCATCATGGTGCGCGCCGCGCGCCAAGTTACGGCCCATTGCTTGCCGAAGCAAGGGCGCCAGGGGCGCCGCCGTGCCGCGTTGGACATCCGCGAACAACGAGGGATGGTAGACGCCGATGCCTGCATAGGTCAAACGCGGGGCACCGTCGGCATGCAGGCCGCCGTCCGGCGACAGCCGGAAATCGCCGGCGGGGTGCTGGACGGGGTTGTCCACCATCAGCAGCCAGGCGCCGCCCTCGGGCACGTTGGTCGCCCGGGCCGGGGCAAGCGCGGGATTCCAGTCGCACCAGACGTCGCCGTTCATGACCAGGAACGGTGCGTCGCCCAGCAGGGGCAACGCCTGCGCGATGCCGCCGGCGGTTTCCAGCGCGGTGCCTTCGGCGGAATAGCGGATCCGCACGCCGAACCCGCTGCCGTCGCCCAGCGCGCGTTCGATCTCGTGGCCCAGCCAGGCGTGGTTGATGACGACGTCCTGGAACCCGGCCGCGGCCAGCCGTTCCAGGTGCCAGACGATCAGGGGCTTGCCGCCCACCGCCAGCAAGGGCTTGGGCAGGTGGTCGGTCAAGGGGCGCATGCGTTCGCCGCGACCCGCGGCAAGAATCATGGCCCGCATCAGAACGTGTACCCGACGCGAACCTGGCGGTCGTCCAGCTTGTCCAGCAGGCGCAGCAAGGGCGTGAAGACGCCGTAGCGCTGGGCCACCTGGCGCACGTAAGCGTTCACGCGCGGCATGTGCGCCAGGTAATGCGTTTTGCCGTCGCGGTGGTTGAGGCGGGCGAACACGCCCAGGATGCGCAGGTTGCGCTGCAAGCCCATCCATTCGTAGGCGCGGTGGAAGTCCGCGAAGTCGGCATCGACGGGCAAGCCCGCGGCGCGCGCCATTTCCCAATAGCGGATGGCCCAGTCCAATTGCTGTGGCTCTTCCCAGGTGGTGCGGGCATCGGTCACCAATGAGGCCAGGTCATAGGTAATGGGGCCGGCCAGCGCGTCCTGGAAATCGATGACGCCCGGATTGGGGCCATATTGCGGCTGGTCGCAGACCATCAGGTTGGGGGAATGGAAGTCGCGGTGCACCAGCACTTGCGCCTGCCCGCCATTGCTGGCCGACAGCAGGGCGAAGATCTTTTCCAGGGCGTTCGCGGTCTTGTCGTCCAGCGCCACGCCGTGGTGCTTGTTCACGTACCACTCGGGAAAGAGGGTGAGCTCGTCGGCCAGGCGGGGCGTGTCGTAGGTGGCCAGGCCGGTGGTGGCTGCTTGTTGCAGGCGGACCAGCGCGGCCAGCGCTTCGCGGTACATCGTTTGAAGCTGGCTGTCGGACAGGCCGGCCTGGATACGCTGGTAGTAGGTCTGCTTGCCCAGGTCGGACAGCAGCAGCAGGCCCTGGTCAAGATCCTGTGCCAGCACCTGGGGCACGTTCAGGCCGGCGTCGGCCAGCAACTGGCCCACGTGCAGGAAGGGACGGCAATCTTCGTGGGCCGGGGGCGCGTCCATGACAATCAGGGTGCGCTCGCCGGCGTCCAGCCTGAAGTAGCGACGGAAACTGGCGTCGGCGGAGGCCGGGCGCAGCGAGTCCACGGCCAGGTTCAAGGCGGCGGGCAGGCTCTCCAGCCAGTTGCGGATCTGCGCCAGGCGGGGGTCGTGATCGTTTTTCAAGGATGATCCGTGTCAGAAGGGCAATATTGCTGAAATTTGCGTTCGGCGCACATAAGGCTGGGCGTATGGCGCGGCTTCTCTATAATACCGGCTCGATTCCACCAGCATCGGCGGTTCTTTGTCGTCGGTGCCAGGCATTTCCATCGTCAAAAAGGGCTGTTTTCACTCGTGCGCAAGGTTCGGTGGTTGATCCTCTCTGCTGTCAGCGTCGCCGCCGGAGCCGTCCAGGCTCAAGGTAGCCAAGGTTCGACTCCCGCTGCACCCTCGGCAAGCTCGGCAACCGCCACCCCCGCGGCTCCCGTGTTGCGCACGTCGCCCGGTTTGCGGATGCATCGCCTGCCGGACGACAACATTCCCGCGTATCTGGAAGCGGACAGCATCGAAGGCGACCCGGAGTCCGACCTGACCCTGAGCGGCAGCGCGCAAGTGCGCCGCATCGACGGGATCATCAAGGGCGACCGCATCAACTATCGCAAGGACACGGGCGAAGTCGACGTCCAGGGCAGCGCGCGCATGATGCGCGACGGCACCCTGGTGACCGGCCCTAACGCGAAGTTCAACGTCGACAAGTATTCAGGCGAAGTCGAACAGCCCAATTTCTGGATGGGCGCCACCGGCGGCTTTGCCGTGGCCGAACACGCCGACATCTTCAGCAAGTCGCAGATGCGGCTGCATACGGTCACGTACAGCGGCTGCTCTTGCGAAACGCCGTCCTGGTACATCAAGGCCAAAACCGTCGACATCGATTTCGACGAAAACGAAGGCGTGGCGCGCAACGGCGTGCTGTATTTCAAGGACGTGCCGATCCTGGCGTCGCCCTACATGACCTTCCCGGTCAAGAAAGAGCGCAAGTCGGGCTTCTTGATGCCGACCTACGGCACCACCAGCCAGGGCGGCTTTGACTTTTCGCTGCCGTATTACCTGAACCTGGCCCCCAATTACGACCTGACGCTCCAGCCGCGCTATTTCTCCAAGCGCGGCATGCAGTTGGGTGGCGAATTCCGCTATCTGGGTTCGTCCTATGTCGGCACCATCGACGGCACTTACCTGCCCAACGACAACGTCACCAGCGAAGACCGCTGGATGTACTGGTGGCGCCATCAGCAGACGTTTTCGCATGGCTTCTACGCCGACTGGGATCTTGCCAAGGTATCGGACGACAACTACTTCCGCGACATCTCGCAGTTGGGCCTGAACCAGGCGTCAACCACCTATCTGCCGCAGCGCGGCCGCGTGGGCTGGGCGTCCAACTACTGGAGCGCGTACGCCCAGGTCTACAAGTACCAGACGCTGCAGGATCCGGACGCACCGCTGGTGCCGCCGTATGACAAGGAACCCGAGCTCTACCTGCGTGGCGCGCGCTACGACTGGGGTGGCTTCGATGTGGATTGGACGTCGACCGCCGTGCGTTTCCGCCGGCCTGATTTCGGCTCCTCGGTGCGTTACCCCGATGGCGACCGCCTGCAGTCCTACCCGACGGTGTCCTATCCGATCGTGCGGCCGGGCTGGTTCATCATCCCGAAGGCGGGCGTGAATTACACCCAGTACCAGACCAAATGGTATGGCGAGGACGCGCTTGGCTTGAACGGCGGCTCGGCCGACGGCCTGCCGCGCTCGCAGTCGCGCACCGTGCCCATCATGTCGCTGGACGCCGGCTTGATTTTCGAGCGCGACACGACCTTGTTCGGCAAGGCCTCCACGCAAACGCTCGAACCGCGCCTGTACTACCTGCGCGTGCCGTATCGCGACCAGTCCAAGATGCCGGTCTTCGATACGTCGTTGGCGGATTTCAGCTTTTCGCAGGCGTTTGAAGAGAACATCTACACCGGCGGCTGGGACCGTATTTCCAACGCCAACCAGCTGACCGCCGCGCTGACCTCGCGCTGGCTGGATGCCAACACGGGCTTCGAGCGCATGTCGCTGGCCGTGGCGCAGCGCCTGTACTTTGAAGACCAAAAGGTCACGCTGCCCGGCGAGACGCCGCGTGAAAACGTCCGTTCCGACTTCCTCGTGGGCGCCAGCGCGGCACTGACCGACACGCTCAGCACCGACGTGGCGGCGCAGTACAACCCTTACGACAACCAGTGGTCGCGTGGCTTGGTCAGCGCCCGCTGGTCGCCGCAGCGCCTGACCACGGTGGCGGTGTCGTATCGTTATCAGCGTGACCCGCAAACGGGTGTCCAATACCAGCCCCAGGGCCAGAACCAGGTCAGCCTGGCGGTCCAATGGCCGTTCAGCAAGCGCTGGTACGGTGTGGGCCGGGTGGACTATTCCTTGCGCTCCGGGCCGTCCAGCACGGTCGCCAATACGACGGAATCTCCCCGCGTGACGCAGGCCATCGCCGGCCTGGAGTACAAGGGTGATTGCTGCTGGGTGGGCCGCGTGGTCTACCAGCGCTATGCCGTATCGGCAACGGACGCCAACTCCGCGGTGTTCTTCCAGCTTGAGCTGAGCGGGCTGGGTTCCCTGGGAACTGACCCGATGAACCTGCTGAACAGAAGTATCCCCGGCTACACCAGCATTACACCGCCCGTGCCGGCTGGGACCACATTTGAAAGGTATGAATGATGCGTAGGTTGCACTCTTTGCGCCGCCTGTCCGGCAGTGCGCTGTTGTTGGCCCTTTGCGCCGGTCTGTCCGCCGCACCCGTGGCCGCGCAGACAGGCCGGGCCGCGAACAACGGCGCCAAGGCCGCGCCCGCCGCTCAGCAGAACGCGCCGCAGGGCGAGCAGTTCGTGGATGGCATTGCCGCGGTGGTCGACAAGGACGTGATCACGCTGCGCGAATTGCGCGAGGCGTCGACCCGCATTTCGTCCGAACTTAAGGGGCGTGGCATCCAGGTGCCCGACGACCAGACCCTGCAGCATCAAGTGCTGCAGCGCCTGATCATGGAGCGCGTGCAGCGCCACGAAGCCGACCGCCTGGGCATACGCGTGGACGACGCGCAAGTCGATCAGGCCATCCAGACCATCGCCGGCCGCAACAAGATCAGCGTGGCGCAATTGCGTGCCGAAATCGAAAAATCGGGCACGACGTGGGATAGCTACCGCAAGTCGCTGCGCGACGAGATCCGTACGGACCGCCTGCGCCAACGCGCGGTGGATTCCACGATCGTCATCTCGGACAACGAAGTCGACGCTTTCCTGAAAGACCAGCGCCGCAACCCGGCTTTTGGCGCCGCGCCCCAGCAGCCCCAACCGCAGGCGCGGCCCGAACCCACGCCCGAGCAAGCCGCGGTGCCTTCGGGTCCGATGCTCTACGCGTTGGCGCAGATTCTGGTGCGCGTGCCGGAAGGCTCGTCGCCCGAACAGTTGGCGGTGCTGCGCAAGAAGGCCGAAGGCCTGCTGGCCCGCGCCAAGCGTGGCGACGACTTCGCCAGCCTGGCGGCTGCCGCGTCTGACGGCCCGGAGGCGTTGCAAGGCGGCGTCATGGGCGTGCGCCCGCTGGATGGCTGGCCCGACCTGTTCGTCAAGGCCATCAGCGATCTGCAAAAGGGCCAGGTCAGCAACCTGATCCAGAGCGGCAACGGTTTCCACATCATCAAGGTGATGGACCGTGGCACGGCCCAGCCGGCCCCGGGCCGCACCGCGCGCGCGCCGGCTCCCACGCCCGCGCCGCAGCCGGCCGCGCGTCCGCAAGCTGCCGCGCAGCAAGGCCCCACCGAAGTGATGCAGACCCGCGCGCGTCACATCCTGATCAAGACCTCCACCGTCATGAGCGACGAAGCCGCGCGCCAGCGCCTGGAACAGGTGCGTCAGCGCCTGGTGTCGGGCACCGCCAAGTTCGAAGACATGGCGCGTCAGTACTCGCAGGATTCGACCGCGCCGCAGGGCGGCGAGCTGGGATGGCTGAACCCGGGTGAAACCGTGCCGCCGTTCGAAGCCGCCATGAACGCCCTGAAGCCGGGCGAGATCAGCCAGCCGGTCCAGTCGCCTTTCGGTTGGCACTTGATCCAGGTTGAAGAACGCCGCCAGCATGACGCTACCGACGACATGGCCCGCATGAAGGCGCGCCAGACCTTGTTCGAGCGCCGCGCACAACCGGCTTTTGAAGATTGGCTCGAGCAGTTGCGCGCTCAGGCCTATATCGACAACCGGCTTGAAAAGCAGCAAAAGATCCAGCAGAACAACCGCTAAACGCATTACAGGCTTTTCATGTCTCAACACCAGGCGCGCAAGCGCTTCGGCCAGAACTTCCTGACCGACGAAAGCGTCGTCGAGTCCATCGTCCGGGCGGTTGCACCCGCCCGTGACGATGCCGTGGTCGAGATCGGCCCAGGTTTGTCTGCGCTTACCCGGCCGCTGCTTGAGCGTCTGGACCACCTCACCGCCGTTGAAATCGACCGCGACCTGGCCGCGCGCCTGCGCAAGCAGTTCGAGGCGTCTCGCCTGACCGTGGTCGAGGCTGATGCGCTGACGGTGGATTTTTCGCAGTTCGGCAGCGCGCTGCGTGTCGTGGGCAACCTGCCCTACAACATTTCCAGCCCGCTGCTGTTTCATCTGATGACCTGGGCCGACCACATCCGCGACCAGCATTTCATGCTGCAACGCGAAGTGATCGACCGCATGGTGGCGACACCGGGTTCGGGGGATTTCAGCCGTCTGTCGGTGATGCTGCAATCGCGCTACCGCATGCACAAACTGTTTGATGTGCCGCCCGAAGCCTTCGACCCGCCGCCCAAGGTGGTGTCCGCGATCGTGCGCATGGTGCCCTTGCCGGCAGACCGCCTGCAACCGGTCAGCGTCCGCGCCTTTGAAACGGTGGTGGCCCGCGCGTTCTCGCAGCGCCGCAAAATGCTGCGCCGGGTGCTGGCCGACTGGGCACCGCAAGTCCCCTGGGAAGCCCTGGACATCGCCCCCACCTCCCGCGCCGAAGATATTTCGGTCGACCGCTACATCCGCCTGTCAGACGCATTGGTCAAGGCCGGCCTGCTCTCGTAGGATGGGTGCAGCGCGCAGATCACGTCAATATTGAACAGACGCCAAACGCGCGAAACCCATCAAACGAAGGCGGAATTAAAGCGGAATCAGCCACATAGTCAGCGCTGGATTTCGAACCAGGTTCAGCCACACCGCCAACGCCGCCCGATGGGTTACGCGCGTTCGGCATTGTTTCCCTTCTTCCCGCCTTCCCGCGCTTCACCCATCCTACGATCCAACCACCAAACGTGGCCCATGTAGGATGGGTGCAGCGCGAAGATCACGTCAATATTAAGCAGACGCCAAACGCGCGAAACCCATCAAACGAAGGCGAAATTAAATCCAGAATCCGCCACATAGTTCAACTCCGAGCCACCAAACGTGGCCCATGTAGGATGGGTGCAGCGCGAAGATCACGTCAATATTAAACAGGCGCCAAACGCGCGAAACCCATCAAACGACGGCGGAATTAAATCCAGAATCCGCCACATAGTTCAACTCCGAGTCACGAAACGTCGCCCATGTAGGATGGGTGCAGCGCGAAGATCACGTCAATATTTAAGCAGACGCCAAACGCGCGAAACCCATCAAACGAAGGCGGAATTAAATCCAGAATCCGCCACATAGTTCAGCGCCAAGCCACCAAACGTTGCCCATGTAGGATGGGTGCAGCGCGAAGATCACGTCAATATTAAGCAGACGCCAAACGCGCGAAACCCATCAAACGAAGGCGAAATTAAATCCAGAATCCGCCACATAGTTCAGCGCCAAGCCACCAAACGTTGCCCATGTAGGATGGGTGCAGCGCGAAGATCACGTCAATATTAAGCAGACGCCAAACGCGCGAAACCCATCAGACGAAGGCGGAATTAAATCCAGAATCCGCGACATAATTCAGCGCCGAGCCACGAAACGTGGCCCATGTAGGATGGGTGCAGCGCGAAGATCACGTCAATATTAAGCAGACGCCAAACGCGCGAAACCCATCAAACGAAGGCGGAATTAAATCCAGAATCCGCCACATAGTTCAACTCCGAGCCACGAAACGTGGCCCATGTAGGATGGGTGCAGCGCGAAGATCACGTCAATATTGAACAGACGCCAAACGCGCGAAACCCATCAAACGAAGGCGGAATTAAATCCAGAATCAGCCACATAGTCAGCGCCGAGCCACAAAACGTGACCTATGTCGGATGGCTACGCGCCATACACATCATCTTGATGATGCCGGCCTTCCCGCGCTTCATCGCTCACAGCATCCGCTTCTGCGCCGCCATCCATAGCTGCATGACATCTCTTGCCCGTTCCGTAAGCAGCTTCTCCGCATCCCCCAGCGCTTGCTGCAAGGTGATGGGGCCGGGCGCCAGGCTGAAGGCGGCGGTGATGCCGCCGGCGTGCAGCGCTTCGTAGCCGTCGCCTAGCGATCCCGCCAACGCCACGACCGGCACGCCAGCCTGCTGCGCGATTTTCGCAACGCCGGCTGGTGTTTTGCCGCGCAGGGTTTGGGCGTCCATGCGGCCTTCGCCGGTGAACACCAGCGTGGCGCCTTCAATCGCTTCGGCCAGGCGGCCCAACTCCGCCACGATCTCCACGCCCGGCCGAAAGTGCGCCTGCAGGAACGCCTTGGCGGCGAACCCCAAGCCGCCCGCCGCGCCCGCGCCGGCGTCGTTGCGATGATCCACGCCCAGATGCCGCGCGCAGACATCGGCGAAATTCGACAGCATCTGGTCCAACGCCAACACCTGTTCCGGCGTGGCGCCTTTCTGCGGCCCGAACACATGCGAGGCGCCCTGTGGCCCACACAGCGGGTTGTCCACATCCGAGGCGATATCAATACGGATCTTGGCCAGGCGCGGGTCCATCCCGCGCGTGTCGATGCTGGCCACCTTGCCCAGCGCGCCGCCGCCGGGCGGCAGGCTGTTGCCGGCGGCATCCATCAAGCGCACGCCCAGCGCCGTCAGCATGCCGGCGCCCGCGTCGTTCGTAGCCGAACCGCCCAGCCCCAGAATGATGCGCGTGGCGCCCGCGTTGACGGCGGCCAGCATCAGCTCGCCCACGCCGTGACTGCTGGCGCGCATCGGGTCGCGCTTGGATGGCGAGATCAGTTCAAGCCCCGCGGCGGCCGCCATTTCAATCACGGCGGTGCCGTCTTCCAACAAACCCCAGACGGCATCGACCTTGTAGCCCAGCGCATCGTTCACCGTAAGCTGCCGGGCCTTCCCGCCGGTTGCGGCCAGCACGGCTTCAACCGTGCCTTCGCCGCCATCGGCCATGGGAATGCAGACGGTGTGGGCGCCTGGGCAGGCGGCTTTCACGCCGCGCGCAATGGCCGCCGCCGCGTCAGGCGCGGAAACGCTTTCTTTGAAAGAGTCGGGAGCAATGACGATTTTCACGGTGTCGGAGGGGCTGGTTATGGGTCGGAGTGCTGACCATGATACCCGTGCCGACGCAGGCGGCGTACCATAGCGCTTTCGTTGTTTTTGCGAGAGTGGACCGTCATGCCTGTATTGCGCCGCACCAAAATTGTTGCCACCCTGGGGCCTTCGACGTCGACGCCCGAACGCATTGAAGCGCTGATCCGCGCGGGCCTGGATGTGGCCCGTTTGAACTTCTCGCATGGCAGCGCGGACGACCACCGCGCCCGCGCACAATTGGTGCGCGACATCGCCGCCCAGCAAGGACGCTTTGTCGCCATCATGGGCGATCTTCAAGGCCCGAAGATCCGCATCGCGCGGTTCACCGACAAGCTGGTGCAGTTGCAAGTCGGCCAGCCGTTCACGCTGTCGCGCGTGCATCCGAAGGATGCCGGAACCGCCAGCATCGTCGGCATCGACTACCCCGAACTGGTCACCGATTGCCGCGTGGGCGACGAACTCTTGCTGGACGATGGCCGCGTCGTGCTGCTGGTGGACCGCGTTGAAGGCGACGAAGTCCACACCACGGTGACGGTAGGCGGCCCCTTGTCGAACAACAAGGGCATCAACCGCCGTGGCGGCGGTTTGTCCGCCCCCAGCCTGACCGACAAGGACCGCGTCGACATCAAGCTGGCCGCCGAGATGGAACTTGATTACGTGGCGGTGTCGTTCCCGCGCTATGGCAGCGACATCGACGAAGCCCGCGCCTTGCTGGCCGAAGCCGGCAGTCAGGCCTGGATCATTGCCAAGATCGAACGCGCCGAGGCCGTGGCCGACGACGAAGCGCTGGACTCGCTGATCCGCGCCAGCGATGGCGTGATGGTGGCGCGCGGCGACCTGGGCGTGGAAGTGGGCGACGCGGAATTGGTGGGCATTCAGAAGCGCATCATCCAGCACGCGCGCACGCTGAACAAAGTGGTCATCACCGCGACGCAGATGATGGAATCCATGATTTCCAGCCCCATGCCCACGCGCGCCGAAGTGTCGGACGTGGCCAACGCGGTGCTGGATTACACCGACGCCGTGATGCTGTCGGCCGAAAGCGCATCGGGCCAATATCCCGTTGAAACCGTGCAAGCCATGGCGCGCGTTTGCCTGGGCGCGGAAAAACATCCCACGTCCACCGTGTCGCACCACCGCATGGGCGAAACTTTCACGCGCTGCGATGAAACCATCGCGCTGGCGGCCATGTACGCGGCCAATCATTTCCCCGGCGTGAAGGCCATCATTGCGTTGACCGAAAGCGGGCACACCCCGCTGATCATGTCGCGCATCCGCTCGGGCGTGCCGATCTACTGCTACAGCCCGCACAGCCTGACGCAGAACCGCGTGGCGATGTTCCGTGGTGTCTACACGATTCCGTTCGCGCCGTCGGACTACGAACCGGCCGAACTCAGCGAGGCCGCCATTGAAGAACTGCGCAAGCGCAACCTGGTCAAGACGGGCGACTGGGTCATTCTGACCAAGGGCGACTTCTACCGCGACAGCGGTGGCACCAACGGCATGAAGATCCTGATGGTGGATTGACGCGAAGGCCCGGCGGGGCGCTTGCCATGCAGCAAGCCCCGCCCACAGCCCTTAGCCGAAGAACCAGTAGCACACGCCGATGGCGGCCAACACACCGGCCGCATCGGCCACCAGCGCGCACCCCACCGCGTGGCGCGCGCGCACGATTCCCACCGACCCGAAGTACACCGCCAGCACGTAGAAGGTGGTTTCGGTGCTGCCCTGCATCACGGCGGACAGCAGGGCGGGAAAGCTGTCCACGCCGTAGTGCGTCATGGTCTCAAGCATCATCGCGCGGGCCGCGCTGCCCGAGAACGGCTTGACCAGCGCGGTGGGCAGGGCGTCGACAAAGCGCGTGTCCCAACCCACCTGCAGTGCCAACCAACGGATGCCGTCCAGCGCCAGATCCAGCGCGCCCGATGCGCGCAGCACGCCCACGGCGCACAGCATGGCCACCAGGTACGGCAGCAGGCTCTTGGCAATGTCGAACCCTTCCTTGGCGCCGTCGATGAAGGCTTCGTACACCGGCACCTTTTTCCACGCGCCCACGACCAGGAACGCCAGCAGGATGCCGAACAGCGCCAGGTTGCCCATGAGCGACGACAGCGACGCAATCGCCGCCGCTGACATGCTGGCCAACAGCGCCATGAAGCCGCCCAACACCAGCGCCGCGCCACCCAGCCAAAGCATCACGATGGGGTCGGTTAAGCGCAGGCGCTGACACGCGGCCACGGCCAGGAAGCCGGCCAGCGTCGATGCGCTGGTCGCCAGCAGAATGGGCAGGAACACCAGGGTGGGGTCGGCCGCGCCCTGTTGCGCGCGGAACATGAACAGGGTGACGGGCAGCAGCGTCAGCGACGATGCATTCAACACCAGGAACAGAATCTGCGCGTTGCTGGCGGTTTCCGGCGTGGGGTTCAGCGATTGCAGCTCGCGCATGGCGCGCAGGCCGATCGGCGTGGCGGCGTTGTCCAGCCCCAGGCCGTTGGCGGCGAAGTTCAGGGTGATCAGGCCGATAGCCGGATGGTTGCGCGGTACCTCGGGCATCAAGCGGGCAAACAGCGGACCCAGCAGGTGCGCCAATTTTTCCACCAGGCCGGCGCGTTCGGCAATACGCAAGAAACCCAGCCACAGCGTCAGCGTGCCAAACAGCAGCACCATGACTTCCACCGACACACGCGCCATGTCGAACAGGCTGGCCACCATCAGGCGGAAGACGTCGGGGTCTCCAATGGCCAGCCAGCGGTAGAGCGCGGCGGCGGCGGCGGTCAGGAAGAAGCCCAGCCAGAGTTTGTTCAGCATGCGTGGCGATGCCCGGATAGCGGTTGGTTGCGCACCAGCGCGGGGACGCTCATTGTCGCAGAGTCAGCCCTTGCGAGCTTGGCCGCGCGCCGTCAATTCTGGTACTTTGCATCGACACGCCCTAGGGCCATAACAGTGAGGGACACTCATGGACTTCAATGCCTGGCGCCGTCGCCGCATCTCGGAACCCGCGTACCGCTGGGCGCGCAACGCCTTGCCCGCCATGTCGGCAACCGAACGCGAGGCCATCGAGGCCGGAGACTCCTGGTGGGACGCCGACCTGTTCACCGGCAACCCCGACTGGCACAAGCTGCTGGACGTGCCCGTCGCCGCGCTCACCCCGCAGGAGCAGGCGTTCATCGACGGCCCCGTGGCGCAGCTATGCGCCATGCTGGACGAATGGGACATCACCTGGAACCGCCGCGACCTGCCTCCGCGCGTGTGGGACTTCCTGAAAGCGCAGCGCTTTTTCGGCATGATCATTCCGCGCCGCTACGGTGGGTTGGGTTTTTCTCCCTATGCGCATTCCGAAGTGGTGCGGCGCATTTCCGCCTATTCGATCACGGCGGGTGTCACGGTCATGGTGCCAAATTCGCTGGGGCCGGGTGAGTTGCTGATGCAATTCGGCACGCCCGCGCAGCGCGATTACTGGCTGCCGCGCCTGGCCGACGGCCGCGAAGTGCCGTGCTTTGGCCTGACCAGCCCCGAAGCGGGCTCGGACGCCGCGTCCATGGTGGATACCGGCGTGGTGTGCCGCCAGGTGGTGGATGGCCAAGAACTCATCGGCATCCGTCTTAATTGGCACAAGCGCTACATCACCTTGGGGCCGGTGGCCACGGTGCTGGGGCTGGCGTTCAAGATGACGGACCCCGACGGCATTCTGGGCGGCCCTGAGGACATCGGTATCTCGGTGGCGCTGGTGCCCACCGAGGCGCCGGGCGTGGAGATCGGGCGGCGCCATCTGCCGGCGATGCAAGTGTTTCAGAACGGCCCCAACCAGGGCCACGACGTGTTCGTGCCCCTGGACGCGCTGATTGGCGGCGAGGCGCGTGCCGGTCAGGGCTGGCAGATGCTGATGAGCGCGTTGGCGGCTGGGCGTGGCATTTCGCTGCCGTCGCTGTCGGCCGCGGCGGCCGTCATGTGCGCCCACACCACGGGCATGTACGCGCGGGTGCGCGAGCAGTTCGGCATTCCTATCGGCAAGTTCGAAGGCGTGCAGGAACAACTGGCCCGCCTGGCGGGCAACGCCTATCTGGCTGAGGCCGCGCGGCGCCTGACCTGCGCCGCGCTGAACCAGGACGTGAAGCCCGCGGTCGTGTCGGGCATCATGAAATATCACGCCACCGAATGCATGCGCGAATCAGTCAATGCCGCGATGGACGTGCACGCCGGGCGCGCCGTCATGGACGGGCCCAGCAACTACCTGGGCGCGCTGTATCGCGCAGTGCCCATTGCGATTACGGTCGAAGGCGCCAACATCCTGACGCGCAACCTGATCATTTTCGGGCAGGGCGCCATCCGCGCGCATCCGTATCTGATGCCGGAAATGATGGCGCTGGCCAACCCCGACGAAGAACGCGGCATCGACGTATTTCATGATGTGTTCTGGCGCCACTTGCGGCACGCCGGCAAGAACGCGCTGCGCGCGATCGGCCGCGCTTGGACGGGCGGCTTGCTGGCGCCGTCGCCAGTGTCCGGCCCCACGGCGAGCCACTATCGGCGGCTGGGGCGCTATGCGTCGGGCTTCGCGTTGCTGGCCGACGCCACCTTGGCGCAGCTGGGCGGCGGGCTGAAGCGGCGCGAAATGATCTCGGCGCGCCTGGGCGACGTGCTGTCGCAGCTATATCTGCTGTCGGCGGTGCTCAAGCGCTGGGAAGACGAAGGCCGCAAGCACGACGACCTGCCGCTGGTGCATTGGTGCATGGCGCAGGGCTACGCCAGCATCGAAAAAAGTTTGGACGAGGTGCTGCGCAACCTGCCGGGAAGGGTGCTGGCCTGGGGCTTGCGTGCCGCCATCCTGCCGCTGCGCCTGGCGCGTGGCCCGGACGACGCCTTGACGCGCGCCTGCGCCGAGCTCTTGTTGAAGCCGTCGCCCACGCATGCGCGGCTGGCGGCGGACTTGCAACGAGAGCCCGGTAGCGGCACCGGGCCGGAGGCCGGCGTGCTGTTGGGTGGTGGGCGCGCGGGCAGCGACCCCCTGGCGGACCTGACCCGCGCGTTTGCGCTGGTCGAGTCCCTGCAACCCCTGCGCGACCGCCTGCGTCAGTCGAACGTGCGCAATTGGCGCGAGGCGCATCAGCGTGGCGCGGTCACCGACGCGCAGGCCGCGCAGCTGGAAGCGGCCGAGGCCCTGGTGTTGAAGGTCTTGCAGGTGGATGATTTTGCGCCGGAAGCGCTGTCGCCGCAGACGGCACGCACACCCGATGCGGCCACCGGGGCGCATCCCGGAGCGAACCCCGAAGCAAATCCCAAGACGAACCCCGACCCCGAACCGGATGCTTAATCGTCCGCGTTCGGGTCCATGCCGGGGAACAGGATTTCCGTGAAGCCGAACTTCGAGAAATCCTGGATGCGCGACGGGTACAGGCGGCCAATCAAGTGGTCGCATTCATGCTGCACCACGCGGGCGTGGAAGCCTTCGGCTTCGCGCTCGATCAACTGGCCGTACGGGTCGCGGCCGCTATAGCGGATGTGACGATAGCGCGGCACCAGCCCGCGCAGGCCGGGCACCGACAGGCAGCCTTCCCAGCCGTCCTGCATCTCGTCCGAGAGCGGCGTGATGACCGGGTTGCACAGGATGGTCTGCGGCACGGGCGGTGCGTCCGGATAGCGCTCGTTGCGCTCAAAGCCGAAGATCACCACTTGCAGGTCCACGCCGATCTGTGGCGCGGCCAGCCCCACGCCCTGCGCGGCCGCCATGGTTTCAAACATGTCGTCGATCAGGGCGTGCAGTTCGGGCGTGTCGAAGCGTTCCACCGGCGGGGCCACACGCAAGAGGCGCGGGTCGCCCATTTTCAGGATGGGGTGGATCATGGCGGGCTTTCCTGCTTAGTCCTGACGGTCTTTCTTCTGGATGAACTCGATCTTGTAGCCGTCCGGATCTTCCACGAACGCGATCACGGTCTTGCCGTGCTTCATCGGGCCGGCTTCGCGGGTGACCTTGCCGCCGCGTTCCTTGACCTTGTCACAGGCTTCGTAGGCGTTGTCGACTTCCAGCGCGATGTGGCCGTAGCCGTTGCCCAGGTCGTACTTGTCGGTGTCCCAGTTGTGGGTCAGTTCAATGACCGCGCCTTCGGACTCGTCCTGATAGCCCACGAAGGCCAGCGTGAACTTGCCGTCCGGGTAGTCGTTGCGGCGCAGGACGCGCATGCCGAGCACGTTGGTGTAGAAATCGATGGACTTGTCGAGGTTGCCGACTCGCAGCATGGTGTGGAGCATACGCATGGAAATCTTCCTTAAAGCGATGAGGGGTGGGGGAAAGAACCCGGGGCGTCGGTGCTTTCCAGAATAATGCGTCTTAGAACTGAGGCAGCGAAGCCGGATCGTGACGCCGCAGGATGTTCTTGGCGTCTTCGAAGTCGGGCAGGATCTGGCCCACTTCACGCCAGAAGTCCTGGCTGTGGTTCATCTCGCGCAGATGGGCGAGTTCATGCGCAATGACGTAATCAATGATGCCGGGCGCGAAATGAATCAGGCGCCAGTTCAGCATGATGTTGCCGTCGCTGGTGCAGGAACCCCAGCGCGTGGCCGCGGACGACAGCCGCCAGCGGCGTATCTTCAAACCGCTGATCTGTAAAAAATGCGCCAGCCGCGCGCCAAACCAGGCGCCGGCGCGCTGCTGCAACCAGGCTTGCGCGGCGTCGCGGATGCGGCTCTGATCCGCCGTGGACGGCAGCGCCAGCAACAAGGTGTCGCCGTCTTGCGGCGCGTCGGCATCGCCGGACAAGCGGGACTGGCGGCTGTCGCCACCCACGCCAAGCACAATGCGCTTGCCCAGGTAAGGCAGTTCGCCACCGGTCTGCCAGCGCGTATGCGCGATGGCCAGTTGCTGCTTGCGGGCATGCCATTCGCGCAGCTTGGTGAGGATCCAGCGGGCTTTCTCGCGCACCGCGTCGTCAATCTGTGTCAGCGTGACCCAACTGGGCGCCGTCACCCGCAGGCCGTCGTCGGTAATGACAAAACCAATGCTGCGCCGACGCGAGCGCAGCAGCACGAAGCCAATCGGCTGCTGCTCGGTGGGCACTTCACGCCAGCGCGCGCCGGGCGGCAGCGGGTCCGGACAGGGCGTGGGCACGCGCGACGACGCATTGGGCGACAGCGTCAGCAGCGGCTCGCCCTTGGGCGTGTCGGCCGTGGCGGCGTCGGGAAACAGGTTGGTGGGGGTGACGGGCTGCGGGCTGTCCGCCTGGGGGGAGGGCACGGGCCGCGCGGCAGGCGGCTTCGGCGTGGCGATCAGCGGCGACGCGCCGTGGAGCGCGATCAGTGGCGACGCGCCTTGGGTCGCGTCGTGGTCTTGTACGTCGAACAGGAGTTCGAGCTGATCAGTGCTAGGCATACCTTTCGGGGTTGAGACGCCGCATTTCCCCTTCGATCCAGTCCTGAACCTTCTGGTTCAGTTCGTCGGGGGAGAGTCCTTTGGATTCTATCGCGGGACCGATGGACAGGGTAACCATGCCGGGATATTTGACGAAAGCATTGCGCCGCCAGCACTCGCCGGCGTTATGCGCCACGGGAATGACGACCGCGCCGGTGCGCGACGCCAGCAGCGCCCCGCCCATCTTGAAGCGCGCCGTCTTGCCCGGGGGCACGCGCGTGCCTTCGGGAAACAGCAACGGCCAGCGGCCTTCGTCCATGCGCGTCTGGCCTTGCTTGACCACCTGGTCGAAGGCGTCCCGGCCCTTGGAGCGGTCAATGGCAATCATGCGCAGCAGCGCCAGGCCCCAGCCGAAGAACGGCACCATGTGCAGTTCTTTTTTGTAGACGAAGCAGACTTCGCGCGGCATGTGCGCCGGGAAGAACAGGGTTTCCCAGGCCGATTGGTGCTTGGACAGGATCACGGCCGGGCCGTCGGGCAGGTTTTCCCAGCCCTTGACCTGCCAGCGGATCCCGCAGAACACCTTGGCGCCCCAGATGGCCAGGCGCGGCCAACCCACCGTCAGCTTGTAGCGCCAGTGCAGCGGCAGCGGCGCCCACAGAATGCATAAGAACGCGTAGGGGATGACCGTGATGGCCAGGAACAGGAAATACAGCAGCGAACGTAGCCGGGCCATTGAATCAATTGTCCTGAAGCAGAATGTCGACCACGGCCGACAGGTCTTCGCACACGCGGGTGTTCTCGGGCAGGCCGCCCTTGGCCAGCGTCTTTTTGCCGTTGCCGGTTTGCACCAGCCACGGCGCGCAGCCAACAGCGGACGACGCCTGCAGATCACGCAGCGAATCGCCCACCGCCGGCACGCCGGCCAGGTTGATGTCGTAGCGGTGCCCGATCTGTTCAAACAGCCCCGGACGCGGCTTGCGGCAGGTGCAGTTGTCATCCGGCCCGTGCGGGCACAGGAACACCGCGTCGATCGCGCCGCCCACGGCGGCCAGTTCACGCCGCATCTTGGTGTGGATGGCGGTCAGAGTGTCCATGTCGAACAGGCCGCGCGCCAGGCCGGACTGGTTGGTGGCAACCACCACCTTCCAGTCGGCCTGCGTCAGCCGGGCGATGGCTTGCAGGCTGCCGGGCAGGGCGATCCATTCGTCGGGATTCTTGACGAACGCATCGCTGTCCTGATTGATGACGCCGTCGCGGTCTAGGATGATGAGTTTCACTGTGCCAACCTGGAAATGTCGGCCACCTGGTTCATCAGGCCATGCAACTGGCTCAGCAGAGCCAGTCGGTTGGCGCGCACGGCCGGGTCTTCGGCCATGACCATGACGTCGGCAAAAAAGGCGTCCACCGGTTCGCGAGCTTGCGCCAGCGTGGACAGGCTGCCGGCAAAGTCGCCCGCGGCCAATTGCGCTTCGGCTTGCGGGCGCAGCTGGGCGACGGTGGCGGCCAGCGCTTTTTCCGCGGGTTCGACCAGGGCGGCCTCATTCACCGCGCCGATCTCGCCTTCGGCCTTCTTCAGCAGGTTGCCGATGCGCTTGTTGGCGGCGGCCAGGCTGGCCGCTTCGGGCAGTTGCGCGAACGCGGCGGCGGCGCGCACGCGCTCGGCTACCTGGTGCAGCGGCGGCGTCAGCGCAATCACCGCTTCCACCGCGTTGCGGTCGAAGTCGTTGATGAGCTGGTTGCGGTAGCGCTCGTAGATGAACGTGCGAACTTCAGCCAGCGTGTCGGCCGGGATCTTGCCGGCGGGGAACGTGCCTGCGGCCAAGTCCAACAGGCCGTTGAGCGACAGCGGGCCGTCCTGGCTGACCTTCAGCCAGCCACCAGCCGCCAATTGCTCAAACGCGCTGATCAGGCCAAGCGCCGCGCGGCGCA
Source organism: Achromobacter spanius (assembly GCF_029637605.1). Taxonomy (NCBI): domain Bacteria; kingdom Pseudomonadati; phylum Pseudomonadota; class Betaproteobacteria; order Burkholderiales; family Alcaligenaceae; genus Achromobacter; species Achromobacter spanius. Next base: position 5,426,348 of record NZ_CP121261.1, read on the forward strand.
GGCCGAAGGGGTCGCGTTCGCCCGTGGGCGCCAGGCCGATGGCCCAGATGCCGACCAGCGTTTCCACGCGCTCGGCGATGAACAGCGTGGCGGCGGTCAGGGTGTCTTGCGTGACGGGGGCGTCGTAGCGGTTGCGGTATTGCGTGCGCAGCGCCTCGACGACGCTGGCGGGCTCGCCGTCGCCGGCTGCGTAGTAGGCGCCCATGATGCCTTGCAGCTCGGGGAATTCGCCCACCATGTTCGAACCCAGGTCGGCCTTGGCCAGCATGGCGGCGCGGTCGGCTGCGCTAACGTCGCCGCCCAGTTGCTCGGCCACGCCACGCGCGATGGCGCGCACGCGCTCGACACGTTCAAGCTGGGTGCCCAGCTTGTTGTGATAAACGATGGAACCCAGCTGTTCCACGCGCGAGGCCAGCGGTGTCTTGCGGTCGGTTTCAAAGAAGAACTGCGCATCGGCCAGGCGCGGGCGCACCACGCGCTGGTTGCCTTCAACGATGTTCACCGGCTTGTCCGTGTGCATGTTGCTCACGATCAGGAAGCGGTGCGTCAGGCGGCCGGTGGCCGGGTCGAACAGCGGGAAGTACTTCTGGTTCAAACGCATGGTCAGGATCAGGCATTCCTGCGGCACTTGCAGGAACTGCTCTTCAAACTGACCCACGTAGACGGTGGGGTGTTCGACCAGCGCCGTCACTTCGTCCAGCAGCGCGGCCACTTCTGGGTCGTCGCCCAGCGTGGCCGACAGGCGGCCGGCGTGGTCCAGCAACTGGCGCTGGATGTCATCGCGGCGGCCTTCGAAGGACGCGACGACGCGGCCCTTTTCAGCCAGCGTGGCGGCGTAGGAATCGGCGTCGGTGAACGAGACGGGGCCGGCGCTCATGAAGCGGTGGCCCAGCGTGTCGCGGCCGGCCTGCATGCCCAGCGCGGCGACCGGCACCACGTCGGCGCCAAACAGCGCAACCAGACCGTGGGCGGGGCGCACGAACTTGACGGTGGTGACGCCGTCGGCCAATTGGTAACGCATCACCTTGGGGATCGGCAGGCTGTTCAACGCCGTGTCGATGCCTTCCTGCAAACCGGCGGCCAGCGACGAACCGGGGGCGGTGCCGCGAGCCACCAGGTAGTCCTGCTTGCCATCGGATTCGCGGTCCAGGGTGGCCAGGTCGATATTTTCCAGGCCCTTGGCGGCCAGCTTCTTTTGCAGCGCTGGGGTAGCCTTGCCGTCTTCGGTCAGGCCGATCTTGGCGGGCATCAGCTTTTCGGCATAGGGCTGGTCAGGCGCCTGCGCCAGCACGGCGGACAGGTGCACGGCCAGGCGGCGCGGCGTGGAATACGCGGTGACCGCGCAGCCTTCGGCCAGCAGGCCGTGGCGTTCCAGCGTGGCGCGCACGCCTTCGGCAAAGGCCTGGCCCAGCTTTTGCAGGGCCTTGGGCGGGAGTTCTTCGGTCAGCAGTTCGACCAGCAGGGGGCGGATGTTCGTCGTCATTTATGCAGCCTCCCCGGCGGCCTGATTGCGGCGCAGCATGGGAAAGCCCAGTCGTTCGCGGGAATCGAAATAAGCCTGCGCGACGGCGCGCGACAGGTTGCGGATGCGGCCAATGTAGGCGGCGCGCTCGGTCACGCTGATGGCGCCTCGCGCGTCCAGCATGTTGAAGGTGTGCGCGGCTTTCAGCGCGGCCTCGTAGGCCGGCAGCGCCAGCGGCACGTCCATCAGGCGCTTGGCTTCGGCTTCGTAGTCGTTGAAGTGCGCAAACAGCATGTCGGCCGACGAGTGCTCGAAGTTGTAGGTCGATTGTTCGACTTCGTTCTGGTGGAACACGTCGCGGTACAGCACGCGGTTGCCGTTGGCGCCCTCGGTCCAGACCAGGTCGTACACGCTTTGCACGTCTTGCAGGTACATGGCCAGGCGTTCCAGGCCGTAGGTGATTTCACCCGTGGTCGGCGTGCAATCCAGGCCGCCCACTTGCTGGAAGTAGGTGAACTGCGTGACTTCCATGCCGTTCAGCCAGACTTCCCAGCCCAGGCCCCAAGCGCCCAGCGTGGGATTTTCCCAGTCGTCCTCGACGAAGCGGATGTCGTGCTGGGTGGGGTCGATGCCCAGCGCCTTCAGCGAACCGATGTACAGGTCCAGGATGTCGGGCGGCGCGGGCTTGAGCACCACCTGGTACTGGTAATAGTGCTGCAGGCGGTTGGGGTTTTCGCCGTAGCGGCCATCCTTGGGGCGACGCGACGGCTGCACGTAGGCGGCGCGCCACGGCTCCGGGCCGATCGCGCGCAGGAACGTAGCCGTGTGCGAGGTGCCGGCGCCGACTTCCATGTCGTAGGGTTGCAGCAGGGCGCAACCCTGCTTGTCCCAGTATTCCTGGAGCGTAAGGATGATTTGCTGAAAGGTGAGCATAGGATTCTTGGAATTCGACTCGCCAGGCAGGCCTGCCGTGGGCGTGGGAAACCGGGCATTTTAACTGGCCTGGGGCCGTCCCGTTTGGCGGGCGCCGCCGGGCAGTTACATCTATGCCAGAACGGCATCCCCCGGGCGGGCCGAGTGTGCCCCTGGCGGACGCTCAGGAAGCAGCCCGGCTGCGCCTGGAAACCAATGGTCGTATGATTCCAGGTTACGTCCCAAGTCTTATATAAAACCCGGAACCCGATTCCGAGAAATCCCGGAAGGAGCAGTCCTATGTCAGACCTGATCACGGTGGAAGTCACCGACGGCATCCAGATCATCACGATCAACCGCCCCGAAGCCAAGAACGCCATCAACCTGGAAACCGCCCAGGCCATGGCCGCCGCGCTGGACCAGCTGGACAGCCGCGACGACATCCGCATCGGCATCCTGACGGGTGGCGGCGGCACGTTCTCGTCGGGCATGGACTTGAAGGCATTCGCCAAATCCGGGCAGCGTCCCTATGTTGACGGCCGTGGTTTCGCCGGCCTGAACGAACGCCCGCCCAAGAAGCCGCTGATCGCCGCCGTGGAAGGCTACGCGCTGGCCGGCGGCTGCGAAATGGCCTTGGCGTCCGACCTGATCGTGGCCGCCAACAACGCCAAGTTCGGCCTGCCTGAAGTCAAGCGCGGCCTGGTGGCCGGCGCTGGCGGCATGCTGCGCCTGCCGCGTCGCCTGCCGTACCACATCGCCATGGAAGTGATCCTGACGGGCGAAATGCTGACCGCCGAACGCGCGCATTCGTTTGGCCTGGTCAACCGCCTGACCGAACCGGGCGGTGCGCTGGCCGGTGCGCTGGAGCTGGCGCGCGCCATCGTTGAAAACGGCCCGCTGGCCGTGCAGACCGCCAAGAGCATCGTGTCGCAGGCCGTTGATTGGGAACAGGACGGCATGTTCGACCGCCAACGTCCGTTGATTGCGCATATCTTTTCGTCGGCCGACGCGAAGGAAGGCGCGACCGCTTTCGCTGAAAAGCGCAAGCCGGTCTGGCAGGGTAAGTAATGAGTATCCCCGGCCGCAAGGCGGCCGGGCAGCAATAACGATCTGTGCTCCCTTGTGGTTGGCTTCACCCGCCAGCCGCGTTTTCAATATCCAGTTTTCATCTAGACCCGCAAATCGCCATGTCCGTCATCATTAAAGAAGAAGACTTCATCCAGTCGATAGCCGATGGCATCCAGTTCATCAGCTACTACCACCCCGTCGACTACATCCGCCATCTGGCGCGCGCCTACGAGCGCGAGGAAAGCCCCGCCGCGCGCGACGCGATGGCGCAGATCCTGACCAATTCCCGCATGTGCGCCGAAGGCAAGCGTCCGCTGTGCCAGGACACCGGCATCGTCAACGTCTTCCTGAAGATCGGCATGAGCGTGCGCTTTGACACCAAGCGCACCCTGCAAGAGCTCTGTGACGAAGGCGTGCGCCGTGGCTACCTGAACCCGGACAATCCGCTGCGCGCTTCCGTGCTGGATGACCCGCTGTTCGCGCGCAAGAACACGCGCGACAACACGCCCTGTATCCTGCACGTCGAGCTTGTCCAGGGTGACAAGGTCGACGTGCAAATCGCTTCCAAGGGCGGCGGTTCGGAAAACAAATCCAAGTTCGCCATGCTGAACCCCAGCGATTCGCTGGTGGACTGGGTGCTGAAGACCGTCCCGACCATGGGCGCCGGCTGGTGCCCCCCGGGCATGCTCGGCATCGGCGTCGGCGGCACCGCTGAAAAAGCCATGCTGATGGCCAAGCAGTCGTTGATGGAAGACATCGACATGTACGAACTGCTGGCCCGTGGCCCGCAGAACAAGCTGGAAGAACTGCGCATCGAGCTGTACGAAAAGGTCAACGCGCTGGGTATCGGCGCGCAAGGCCTGGGCGGCCTGACCACCGTGCTGGACGTCAAGATCAGCACCTTCCCCACGCACGCCGCGTCCAAGCCGGTTGCGATGATCCCGAACTGCGCCGCCACGCGCCATGCGCACTTTGAACTGGACGGCACGGGCCCCGCGCGCCTGGATCCGCCGTCGCTGTCCGAATGGCCGGAAGTGCATTGGGCGCCGGACTACAACAAGTCCAAGCAGGTAGACCTGAACACGCTGACCAAGGAAGAAGTGGCCAGCTGGAAGCCGGGCCAGACGCTGCTGCTGTCCGGCAAGATGCTGACCGGCCGCGACGCCGCGCACAAGCGCATCCAGGACATGCTGGCCAAGGGCGAGCCGCTGCCCGTGGACTTCACCAACCGCGTGATCTATTACGTGGGCCCGGTGGATCCGGTGGGCGACGAAGTGGTCGGCCCCGCCGGCCCCACCACCGCCACGCGCATGGACAAGTTCACCGACATGATGTTGGAGAAGACGGGCCTGATCTCGATGATCGGCAAGTCCGAACGCGGCCCGGTCGCGATTGAAGCCATCAAGAAGCACGGCTCGGCGTATCTGATGGCGGTGGGCGGCGCGGCGTATCTGGTATCCAAGGCCATTCGTGGCGCCAAGGTGCTGGGCTTTGCCGACCTGGGCATGGAAGCCATCTACGAATTCGACGTGAAGGACATGCCGGTAACCGTGGCGGTAGACGCCAAGGGCACCTCGGTCCACACGACGGGTCCGAAGGAATGGCAAGCCAAGATCGGGAAGATTCCGGTCGCGGTTGCGTAAACGGTGTTTTTGGTGGGTGGGTATGACCCACCCATTTTTAATTCGGCGATGGACGTGCAGGCCATCGTAGGATGGGTGAAGCGCGCACGGACGCGGAGAAGAACACCGACGTTTAACGCGCGTAACCCATCATGCAACGGCGGTGCTGTGGCTGATTTGGTTAAGGATTCCGGCGGTGCTTGATGGGTTTCGCGCGGCCGGCGGTGGGGTTCTTGTATCGGGTCTGTCGCGCTCCACCCATCCTACGTGCTATCTGCCGATTTTTCGGTAGGGGCAATGTAGGATGGGTGAAGCGCGCACGGATGCGGACAAGAACGCTGATGTCTATCGCGCGGAACCCATCATGCTGCCGTGGTGCTGTGGCTGATTTGGTTAAGGACCCCGGCGCTGCTTGATGGGTTCCGCGCGATCGGCGTTGGGGTTCTTGCCCTGGGCCTGCCGCGCTTCACCCATCCTACGTGCCATCTGTCGGTTTTATTAATTCGGCGATGGCGGTGGGGGATTTGTTCAGTACCTCGCGCAGGACCTCTTCCGTGTGTTCGCCCAACAATGGCGGGGCGCGGCGGTAGACCACCGGTGAATCCGAAAATCGTAACGGGCTGGCCGTGACGGGGGCCGTGCCGCCCAAGGGATGCGGCAAATCGCGGCGCAACTGCCGGGCTTCGGCTTGCGGGTGCGCGAAGGCCTGTGCGATGTTGTTGATCGGGCCGCACGGCACTCCCACCGCTTCCAGCTTCGCAATCCAGTCGTCGCGACGGCCTTCCTGCATGATCCCCGTCAGTATCCCGATCAATTCCTCGCGGTTCGTGACGCGCAAGCGGTTGGTGGCAAAGCGCGGATCATCGCCCAGTTCCGGCACACCGATGGCGCGGCAATACGCGCGGTACTGCGATTCGTTGCCCGTGGCCACGATCAGATGGCCGTCGCTGGCCGCGAACACCTGATAGGGCACCACGTTCTGATGCGCGTTACCCGCGCGCGTGGGTGCCACGCCGGAATTGAAGTAGTTGGAATTCTGGTTTGCCAGCAGCGCCACATGGCTATCCAGCAACGCAATATCCAGATGCTGCCCCAGGCCGCTGCGATGCCGTTCCTGCAGCGCCGCCAGAATCGCGACCGTGGCGTACATGCCGGTGACGATATCCGTCACCGCCACGCCCGCCTTCTGCGGGCCGCCGCCGGGCAGGTCGTCGCGCTCACCGGTAATGCTCATCAGCCCGCCCATGCCCTGGATCATGAAGTCGTACCCAGGGCGTTGCGCAAAGGGCCCGTCCTGCCCGAAGCCTGTCACCGAGCAATAGATCAAACGCGGGTTGATGGCTTTCAGGCTGTCGTAGTCCAGCCCATATTTCTTCAGCCCACCCACCTTGAAGTTCTCGACCAGGATGTCGCTGACAGCCGCCAGTTCGCGAATCAGCGCCGCGCCAGCAGGCGTGGCCATGTCCGCTTCCACCGAACGCTTGTTGCGGTTCGTGCTCAGGTAGTAGGCGGATTCGCTGGTGTCCTGGCCGTTCGCATCCTTCAAATACGGCGGCCCCCAAGCGCGCGTGTCGTCGCCCACGCCCGGGCGTTCGATCTTGATGACGTCGGCACCCAGATCAGCCAGATTTTGCGTGCACCAGGGGCCAGCCAGAATGCGCGACAAGTCCAATACGCGGATGCCGTCCAACGCGGGCGGCCGCGTCATGGTTGCACCGTCGCGGTACCGTGGCTCATCACCACCACATTGCGTTCGCGCGAGCGCGCCAGAAACTGGATCTGCCCGTCCGGCTGTCGCCAGATATCGCATTGCAGCGTTTCACCGGGATACACCGGCGCCGAAAAGCGCGTGTTCAGGCTGGTCAGCCGCGAGGCGTCGTAGTCGCAGCAGCTTTTCACGATGGCGTGCGCGGCCACCCCGTATGAGCACAGCCCGTGCAGGATGGGGCGCGGATACCCCGCCTGATGCGCCACCTCGGGGTCCACATGCAGCGGGTTGGGATCGGCGTTCAAGCGATACAACAGCGCCGCGTTAGGCGCGATGCGCAGTTCGCAGCGCAGGTCCGGTTCGCCATCGGGCGTGGCGGGCAGCGGCTCGGGGCTGGCGTCGCCCTGGCCGAAGCCGCCGTCGCCCCGGCAGAACGTGCTTTGCCGCAAGGTGGCCAGGCAGGCGCCGTCTTCGTCATGCAGCGTGCGTTCATTGATGATGATGGCACCCTTGTCCGCGCCCTTGTCGATCACATGCGTGTTGCGCGTGCGGCTGACGACCATGCCCGACGCCGGCAAGGGCGCGTGCACCGTGAGCCGCTGCTCGCCGTGCACCACCTTTACCCAGTCGATGCCGGTGCGCGGGTCACGCACCCAGAAACCGGGGTAGGCCAGCACCACGCCCATGGTGGGAAACGCCTGCAAGCCCTCTTCGTACACGTAGCGCAACTGGCGGGTGTCCTCGGGGTCTTGGCCCAGCCCGATGCCCAGCGCGTACAGCATGGTGTCTTTCTGGTCGTAGCGCTGACGGACCTCGTCAAAGCGCCAGTCTTTCACGGTGGCGTAATCCAGCGGCATGGCGGTCTCAGATAGGGTCCCAGTCGATCACGTCGGGCGAACGCTCCAACGCGTAGAAATGCTTGCGCATCGCCGGCACGGCAATGTCGGCAATGCGCTCGGGCGTCCAGCCTTCGCTGTGATGCACCGTGCGCAGCGGACGCGGCTGGCTGATCAGCATGATTTCGTTGGCGCGCACCGCGAAGATCTGCGCGGTGATTTCGCTGGCCGCATCACTGGCCAGGTACACGGCCATCGGCGCGACCTTGCCGGCTTCCATCTTCTTCAACTTTTCGACGCGTGCCTTCTCTTCGTCGGTTTCCGCCGGAATGGAACTCGTCATGCGGCTCCAGGCGAAGGGCGCGATGCAGTTCGAGCGCACGTTGTAGCGCGCCATGTCCAGCGCGATGGATTTGGACAGCGCCACGATGCCCAGCTTCGCGGCCGCGTAATTGGCCTGGCCGAAGTTGCCGATCAAGCCCGAGGTGGACGTCATGTGCACGAACGCGCCCGATTCCTGCTCGCGGAAGTACGGCGCCGCCGCGCGGCTCATGAAGAACGAACCGTTCAGGTGCACGTCGATCACCTGGCGCCATTCCTCTTCGCTCATCTTGTGGAAAACGCGGTCGCGCAGATTGCCCGCGTTATTGATGACCGCGTCGATGCGGCCGAAGGCGTCGATGGCCGTCTGCACGACGCGGCTGGCACTGTCGTAGGCCGCCACGCTGTCGGTGTTGGCCACGGCCTGTCCGCCTGCCGCCACGATTTCGCGCACAACCTCTTGCGCCGGGCCTTGCGCGCCGCCTTCGCCCGTGAGCGACACGCCGATGTCGTTCACCACCACCTTGGCGCCCGCTTCGGCCATCGCCAGCGCAATGCTGCGCCCGATGCCGCCGCCCGCGCCGGTGACGACCACTACCTTTCCGGAAACGATGCCGCTCATTGACTCTGACTCCTTTGCTGCGGCGCACGCGCCGTCGTTGGAAAACAGTTCCGCATCAACCGGTCTGGTTCATGGGAATGCCCCATGGTAGATTCGTGACGGCATTCGAAGAATTCAAAATTAGAAATGCCCCCCTTCTGCGTGGTGGAACATGAGACATGATCTGACCGACCTGCGTTTGTTTTTGAACGTGGGCGAAACCCTTAACCTGACCCGGGCGGCGGAACGCACGTTCCTGTCCTTGCCGGCGGCAAGCGCCCGGGTCAAACACATGGAAGAAGCCTTCAAGGCGCGCCTGTTGGTGCGGCTGGCCACGGGTGTGGCGCTGACGCCGGCGGGCGAGGTGCTGCTCAAGCACGCCAACGCCGTCTTCCGTCAACTGGAATGCCTGAACGCTGATCTTCAGCCCTACGCCAGCGGCCTGAAAGGGCGCTTGCGCTTGCTGGCCAACACCACGGCCACCAATTCCTTCCTGGCCGATGCCTTGTCCACGTTCCTGGCGGAAAACCCTGACGTGGATGTCGAACTCGAAGAAAAAATCTCTGGCGACATCGTCATCGCCATCCGCGCGGGCGCGGGCGACCTGGGGCTGGTGGCCGGCAATATCGACGTGGAAGGGCTGGACGTCACGCCGCTGTTTCGCGACGAACTCACTGTGGTCACGGCGCTGGACCACCCGCTGGCCGCCTCCAAGTCCGCGCACTTCGCGGATCTGGTCGACGCCTATCAGTTCGTGGGCATCCACCCGGACAGCGCCATCCAGACCTTCCTGGAAGACATTGCCAGCGGCCTGGGCAAGCGTATCTGCCAGCGCGTGCATGTGGGCAGCTTTGAAGCGGTGTGCCGCATGGTGGAAGCAGGCGCCGGCATTGCCGTGGTGCCACGCGCCTGCGCCGCGCGCTACAGCCGGCCCGATGCGCTGCATGTGCTGAAGCTGGAAGACCCCTGGGCGCTGCGCGACCGGCTGCTGTGCCGGCAGCGCGGCCGAGACCTGCCCAGCTTTGCCGAGTGCTTCATCGAACACGTGCAACGCGCCGCGCGCGGGCAGTAGGCGCAGGGGCGGCAGTCCGACTTGTTTGTCGTCCCTTTGGCCTGCGCCGGATGTCGTATCCGCGCCAGGCCCTAGGGAAAATCCTGTCCGCTCATCGAACATTCAATTCGTGCGAAAGAGGGGCTTTTGAAAATGTGTAGCGGCGAATCCGGGCGCTGGGCAAATAATAAAAAAAGCGCAATCAGCAAGCGCGCATAAATACGGCGGGCGGCAGTACCAAGCTTGACCGTGAATAACACCAAGACCTGGAGACTGCAGTGATTGATCCTCAACGCCGCCGCGTGCTCGCGGGGCTGGGCGCCACGTGTGCCTCGGCCGTACTGCCCACCTTGTTCCCTTCCGTTGCCCGCGCCGCCACCTGGCCCGGCCATGCCGTGACGTTCATCGTGCCGTTCCTCGCCGGCGGCCCGGTGGATACCACCGCGCGCTTCACCACGCAGCCCCTGGGCCAGATGTGGTCCGTGCCCACCGTGGTGGACAACAAGTCAGGAGCGGGCGGCATCGTTGGCGCGCAGTTCGCGGCCAAGGCGGCACCGGACGGCTACAACTTTTTCTTCGCTTCCATCCACCACGCGGTTTTGCCCAGCTTGCGCAACAACCTCACTTACGACATCACTACCGACTTCGTGCCGGTGGGCATGGCGGCGGTGTTTCCCATCGTGCTGGTGGTGAACGCGTCGGTGCCGGTGAACACGGTGAGCGAACTGATCGCCTATGCCAAACAAAACCCCGGCAAGCTGTCGTTCGGCTCATCGGGCACGGGCGGCGGTACGCACCTGGCCGGTGAGCTGTTCAACGCCATGGCCGGCACGCGCATCCAGCACGTGCCCTATCGCGGCAGCGCACCCGCCATGCAGGACTTGCTGGGCGGACAGGTGCAAGTGATGTTCGCGGATGGCCCATCCGCCGTGCCGCACTTGAGCGGTGGCAAGGTGCGCGCGCTGGGCGTGGGCAACCCCACGCGGTCCAGCATGTTGCCCAACGTGCCCACCATCGCCGAGTCGGGCCTGCCCGGCTACGAGGCCTATTCGTGGAGCGGAATGATGGCGCCCAAGGGCACGCCGCCCGACATCGTCAAGCGCATGAACGCCGACATGGTGAAGGTGCTGTCGGACCCGGGCACGGCCAAGGGAATGATCGCCGCCGGCGCCGAACCCAAGCCCGGCACGCCCGAGCAGTTCGGCGAGTTCGTGCGCAACGAAATCGTGAAATGGCGGGACTTGATCAAGACGGCGAATATCAAGCTGGAGTGAATCAGGAAGAAGGCGGCGAGCAAGCGAAAGCAAGCACGCCGCCTTTTTTTTGCGCCCTTCGGGTCAGCGCAACGCCGCCCGCGCACTGCGATATTCTGCTTCCAACTGATCCACCAACGTCGCTATCGACAGGATCTCTTGCGCCGCGCCCACGCCTTGCCCGGCGCTCCAGACGTCCTTCCAGGCCTTGGGCCGTGAGTTCTTGTCCATGTTCGCGGGGGGCGCTTCGCCATTGCGGGACAAGGCCACGGGGTCCAAGCCCGCCGCCAGAATGCTGGCCGACAAGTAGTTCGCGGGCACGCCCGAAAAGTACGGGGTGTAGGTCACGTCGGCCGCTTGGGCTTGCAGCACCATTTCGCGATAGGCGTCGCCCGCCAGTGATTCCTGCGTGGCGATGAAGCGCGTACCCATGTAGGCGAAGTCGCAGCCCAGGACCTCGGCGGCAAGCACGTCCTTGCCGTGGCTGATGCAGCCAGATAGCGCCAAGGGGCCATCGTAGAACGCGCGGATTTCGTTGATGAGCGCGATGGGGTTGATCTGGCCCGCATGGCCGCCCGCGCCCGCCGCCACCAGGATCAGGCCGTCGACACCGGCCTCCAGCGCGCGCTTGGCGTGCCGCACGTTGGTGACGTCGTGATAGACCAGCCCGCCGTAGGGGTGTACGGCTTGCACCACGGCTTCGGGCGCATGCAGCGACGTAATGATGAGCGGCACACGCCGTTCGGCGCAGATGGCCAGGTCGCCCTGCCACCGCGGGTTGCTGGGGTGGATGATCAGGTTCACGCCGTAGGGCGCCACCTTGGCCGTGGGGCGGGCGCGTCGCGTGGCGGCCAGGCCGTCTTCGATGCGGGTGAGCCAGTCTTGCAACTGTTCCTGCGGACGGGCGTTCAGGGAGGGAAACGTGCCGATGATCCCCGCCGCGCATTGCGCCACGACCAGCTCGGGCCCAGAGACCAGAAACATGGGGGCGCCGATGATCGGCAGGCGGGTCTGAGCGCGTAGCGCAAGCGGAGGATGCATCAGTGGGCTCCGGTAAGGGTCTAGTTGGCCTGGATGTTGGCGCTTTGGATAACGTCGGACCACAAGGCGTACTCGCGGTCGATACGGGCTTGCAGGGCTTTGGAATCCCCCGTGTTGATGGCGTAGCCGCCATCGGTCATGGCTTTGCGGAACGCGGGATCTTTCGACACGTCTTGCAGCGCGCGGGTCAGGCGGGCCGAGACCGCGTCAGGCAGTTTCTTCGGGCCGACCAGCGCGTACCAGCCCACGACTTCGTAGTCTTTCATGCCGGCTTCAATCATGGTGGGCACGTCCGGCAATTCCGGGTTGCGGGTCTTGGACGTGACGGCCAGCGCGCGCGCCTTGCCGCTCTTGATGAAGGGAATGGCGGTGCTGGTGATGTCGAACATGAACGTCACCTTGCCGCTGACCACGTCCATCATGGCGGGCGAGTTGCCGCGGTAGGGCACGTGCAGCATGGGCGCGTCGGCCTGCTTTTTCAGCAGCTCGGCCGACAAGTGGTTCGAGGCGCCGATGCCGGCCGATCCGAACGACACGGCATCGGGATGCGCGCGGGCGTAGTTGACCAGGTCGCCGACGTTCTTGGCGGGAATCTGCGGGCCGATCAGCAGCACGTTGGCGTAATCAACCACCAGCCCGATCAGCGAGAAGTCGCTGCGCGGATCGAACAGCTTGCTGCGCTGGACCAAGGGCGACATGGTCAGGGTGGGGCTGGCGGCAAAGCCCAGCAGGTAGCCGTCGGGCGTGGCCTTGGCGGTGGCGTCCGACGCGATCATGCCGCTGGCGCCCGCGCGGTTTTCCACCACGACGGTCTGGCCCAGCTTGTCGCCCAGGTACTTGGCGAAGACGCGGGCCGTGGTGTCGACGGGGCCGCCGGGGGCGTAGCCCACCAACAGGCGGATGGGGCGGTCGGGATACGCTTCTGCACTGGCCGAGGACGCCATGGCGAAGGCCGCCGTGGCGGCGGCCGCGGCAAAGAGGGTCTTGAGTTTCACGCTGTTGTCTCCTTGTGGTTAAGAGGCCGGTCGTGGAGCGGAAACAGCGAGTCCGCGCCTACGCCAGCCTTTCTTTCAGCGGTTGCTTCAGGATTTTTCCGCTGACGGTCGTGGGAATGGTGTCGATGGGAATGATTCGAGCGGGCCGCTTGTACGGCGCCAGTTGCGCGCGCAGGTGCAGCATCAAGAGTTCGGTGTCGACCTTGGCGCCCGGCAGGGGCTCGACAAAGGCGATGACCTCTTCGTTCTGGTCGGCGGTGTCGCGGCCCACCACGGCGGACAGGCGCACGCCGGGGAACGCGTTGATGACCGACTCGACTTCGATGGGATAGACGTTGAAGCCCGAGCGGATGATCAGGTCCTTGGAGCGGCCGGCGATGAACAGCGCGCCGCTGTCGTCGACGTAGCCGATGTCGCCGGTGTTGAGCCAGCCGCCGGGCAGCAGCGCTTGCGCCGTTTGTTCGGGATTGCGGTAGTAGCCCAGCATGACGCCGGGGCCACGGATCAGGATGTCGCCGCGTTCGCCGGGCTTGGGCGCGTCGGCATCGGGGCTGCCCAGGCGTAGCTCGACGCCGTCCACCGCATAGCCCGCCGAGCAGTCGTCGCGCGGTTCGTCGATGCGGGTGATGAACATTGAACCCGCGTATTCGGTGATGCCGTAGCCGTGGTGCATGGCCACGCCGAAGTAGCGTTCGGCATCACGCTTCAGGGTGGGGTCCAGCGCCGCGCCGCCGGTGTACAGGTAGCGCAGGGCGGGGGCGCGCAGGTCGGCGCGGGGTGGGGCCACGGCCATCATGCGGCTGAACATGGTGGGCACGCCCTGCAAGATGCTGACGCCGGGATGTGCCAGGGCCTTGAAGGCGTCTTCCGCGTCGAAGCGGCTGCGCAGCACCAGGCTGGCGCCCGCGTATACAGTCGCCATCAGCACGGTGGCGATGCCGAAAATGTGCGACATGGGCAACGCGGCATAGCCGATGTCGTGCGGCGTCAAGCGCCGTGACGCGGCCGACACGCGCGCGAAATGCAGCAGGCCCCGATGTGGCACCAGCACGCCCTTGGGCGCGCCGGTGGTGCCGGACGTGTAGATCACCGTGGCCACTTCCGATGCCAGCGCATCGGTTTCCGCAAGGGTGGGGGTGGCGGCGCGCGTGGCCTGCACGCCCGGTCCCCAGACGGCTGGGTCCGCATCCACCGCGCCGGTGGTGGCGGCGTGGGCGGCGGCCGCAGGCGATACACCCGTGGTGTAGAGCAGCAGTTCAGGTTGGGCGTGTTGGCGGATGTTGTCGACTTCGCGAGCCGACAGCCGCGCGTTCACGCCCACCGGCCAGGCGCCCGCCACACCGCCTCCGAACAGCGCCGCGATCATCGCCGTGCAGTTTTCCCCGACCATCAGCACGCGATGGCCCGGTTGCACCCCCTGCCCGCGCAGCCATTCGGCCACGGCCTGCACGCGCTGCCACAGTTGCGCGTAGGTCAGGGCGCCGCCGCCTTCTTCGTAAAGCACAACAGCGTCGGGTTGCTGGCGCGCTTGCCGCGCCAGCAGTTCATGGATGCGAGTGTAGGGTTCTGCGTGAGACATCAAGAGTGCCGTGGAGGTCAAGGTGCAATACGTGCAATACGTGCAAATCAAAGATCAAAGCGTGGCCTGGGTGCCCAGGATGGCGGTCGATTGGCTGGACAGCGTGCCGCCGTTGCCGTGCACCAGCGCCAGTTGCGCGTCGGCCACCTGCCGGTCGCCGCATTCCCCGCGCAGTTGTCGCACCGCCTCGATCATGATGAAGACGCCATACATGCCGGGATGCACGCAACACAGCCCGCCGCCGTTGGTGTTGACGGGCAGCCTGCCACCCGGCGCAATGGCGCCGTCCGCGATGAAGTCCTTGGATTCCCCCTTGGCGCAAAAGCCCAGGTCTTCCAGGAACAGCAAGGTGTTGATGGTGAAGGCGTCGTAGAGTTCGACCACGTCGATGTCGCTCGGCGACACGCCCGCCATCTCGAACGCCTGTTTGCCCGATTGCGCGGCGGCGGTAACGGTCAGGTCGTGCATGGACGAGATCTGCCGGTTCCATACGGCGGTGGCGTTGCCCAGCACGTAGACGGGCGGGCGTGGCAGGTCGCGGGCGCGGTCGGCGCGCACCAGCACAAAGGCGCCCGCGCCGTCGGTGACCAGGCAGCAATCGCGCACGCTCAAGGGGTCGGACACCATGCGCGCTGACAAAATCTGGTCCAGCGTGGTGGGTTCACGCAGTTGCGCCTCGGGGTTCAATTGCGCCCATTGGTTGGCCGCCAGCGCCACCTGCGCCAGATGTTCACGGCGCGTGCCGTACTGGTGCATATGGCGCGCGGCCGCCAGCGCATAGGACGACAGCGGGCTTAGCGGGTCGTAGGGCGTTTCATAGGGCTGCGGGTCGAACTGCTTGCGCACGCGGCCCACTTCGGCGCGGCTCAGCGTGGAGGTGCGCTGCGTGCTGCCATAGCAGACCAGCACGGCGTTGCATTGGCCGGAGGCCAGCGCGTGCATGGCCGGCAGCAGGTGCGCCACGAAGCTGGAGCCGCCCAGCATGGTGCTGTCGATGAAGGTGGGGCGGATGCCCAGGTGTTCGATCACCGGCATGGCCCACATCGGCGCGGCGACGCTGGCGGTGCAGAGGCCGTCGATGTCGCGCAGGGTCAGGCCGGCGTCGGCCACGGCGCGCTGCGCCGCCTGCACCAGGATCTCCATTTCGGTAAAGCCGTTGGCCTGCCCCAGGCCGGCATGGCCCACGCCGGCCACGGCGACGGCGCCGCGCAAATCGTTAAGCGTCATGCCGCCTCCTGGGTGGGGTCGAAGACCACAAGGCCGTGGCCGTCTTGTTGGATCACGCGGGCGCGCACAGGCATGCCGATACGCACGTCGGCGGGGGCGACGCCTTCCACGCGGCTCATCAGCCGCACGCCTTCTTGCAGGTCGATCAGCGCCACGTTGTAGTCGCCCCCAGCATCGGGCTTGCGGCGCACGACGGTGGTGGAATAAACAGTGCCGCGTCCGTCGGCGGGTGCAAAAGTCAGTTTGTCGGCGCCGCAGTGCGGGCAGACCATGCGCGGATAGAACACCGCGCGGTCGCAGCCGCCGCAGCGTTGAATAAGAAAACGGCCCTGGTCGAGCGCCTGGCGGTACTGCGCCTCGACGCCCTGCGACACGCTTTCCTTGGGATCGGAAACAGTCATGGTGCGATGGGATTCCAGTGGATGACGGCTGCTAGTGTCGGCACTGCGGCAGCGTTCTGCCATTCTTCATTGCTGAAGCAGGCCTTTTGCGAAGCGATAGTGGGCGCTGGTTGCGCCGGGCGCCGCTTGCGCCGGGCGCCGTTTGCGCCGGGCGCCGTTTGCGCCGGGCGCCGTTTGCGCCGCCCTACATCCAGCGCGAAGCCGGTCTTCGGAAGAGGCAGATTGTCCGGCCGCGCGCGCCATGGCTAGATACCGGGCAAAGGAGGTAGACCATGAACCTGACCTGGACGCCGCAAGAGCGCCAATTCCGCGACGAGGTGCGCGCGTTCGCCACCACCCAGTTGCCCGCCGATATCCGAGACAAGGTGTTGCGCCATCAGCGCCTGGAGCGCGACGATTACGTGCGATGGCACAACATCCTGGCGGACCACGGCTGGGGCGCGCCCAACTGGCCCGTGGAGCATGGCGGCACGGGGTGGAACGCCTTGCAGCGCCTGATCTTCGAAGTGGAATGCTCCAAGGCCGGCGCGCCGCGCCTGCTGCCATTCGGCTTGTCGATGATCGGCCCGGTGCTGATGAAATACGGCAGCGCGGAACAGCAGGCGCGCCTGTTGCCACGCATTCCGCGCGTGCAGGACTGGTGGTGCCAGGGCTATTCCGAACCAGGTTCGGGTTCTGACCTGGCGTCGCTGAAAACGCGCGCCGTGCGCGATGGCGATGACTACATCGTCAATGGCCAGAAGACCTGGACCACGCTGGCGCAGTACGCCGACTGGATGTTCTGCCTGGTCCGCACCGACCCTGACGCCCGCGCGCAGCGCGGCATTTCGATGCTGCTGCTGGACATGCGCGCGCCGGGCGTGACGGTGCGCCCCATCCGCACGCTGGACGGCGGCCACGACGTGAACGAAGTCTGGCTGGAAAACGTGCGCGTGCCGGTGGCCAATCTGGTGGGCGAAGAGAACCAGGGCTGGACCTACGCCAAATACCTGCTGGGCCATGAGCGCACCGGTATCGCCGGCCTGGGCCATTGCCATCGCGAACTGGGCATCTTGAAACAGATGGCGGCGCAAGCGCAATCGCGCGGCAAGCCGCTGCTGGCCGAAAGCCGTTTCCGTGACCGCATTTCGCGTATTGAAGTCGACATCATGGCGCTGGAAATGCTGCTGCTGCGCGTGGCTTCCAGCAACGACGGCACGCCGGGTCCGGAAGCGTCGGTGCTGAAGATACGCGGATCCGAGATCCAGCAGGATCTGGCCATGCTGCAAATGGAAGTGGCGGGGCCGGACGCCTGGCCTTACGACCCCGACTGGCTGCTGGCCGACAACGACACCCACGGACCCGGCCCCGAGATGGCCGCCGCCGCCGGCGCGGGCTATGCCGATATGCGCAAGACCTCCATCTACGGCGGCACGACCGAAGTGCAGAAGGGCATCATCGCCCGCCTGGTGCTGGGCCTGTAGGCCCCACGCAACCCGACAGGAAGACACGCATGGATTTCCTCTATACAGAAGAACAGCGCATGCTGGCCGACAGCCTGCGCCGCCTGGTGGACCAGGCATGGACAACTCCCCAACGCCGCGCGCGCCAAAGCTCTGGCGTGCTGGACCCCAAGGCTTGGGGCGCATTGGCCGAACTTGGGGTGCTGGGCCTGACCATTTCGCAAGACTTCGGCGGCTTCGGCGAAGTTCCCGCCAGCCTCTTGCCCGTGCACTTGGAGCTGGGCCGTGGGCTGGTGTCCGAGCCGGTCATCCCCAGCGCGGTCATGGGCGCGGCGCTGCTGGATGCTTGCGGTGACGCCGCGCGCGGCCGCTGGTTGCCAGCCATTGCCTCGGGCGAGGCGCTTGTCAGCGTGGCCTATCAGGAACCCGGCCGCCGCTACGACACCCGGCCGCAGGATTGCCGCGCTGCCAAATCCGCCCAGGGCTGGCGGCTGGACGGCGTCAAGCACCTCGTGTGGCACGGCGCGGCGGCAAGCGCATGGCTGGTCAGCGCGTTGGGGGCGGACGGCCAGACGGTGCTGCTGGCGGTGCCTGCTGATGCGTCGGGCGTGCGGGTTACCGACACGCCCACGCTGGACGGCGCCCGCTGCGCCCGGCTGGATTTCAACGCGGTGGGCCTGCCCGCCGACGCCTTGCTGGCGGAAGGCCCGCAGGCCGACGAGGCCTTGGCCCAGGCCTTGCAGTGGGGCACGGCGGCGCTGTGCGCGCACGCGGCCGGCGCCATCGACCGCCTGCTGGAAATCACCGTCGATTATCTGAAGACCCGCGAGCAGTTCGGCCAGCCGCTGGCGTCGTTCCAAGCCTTGCAGCACCGCCTGGCCGAGATGCTGGTGGCCAAGGAACTGGCCTTGTCGATGGCCTATGTGGCCGTGGCCGCGTTGACGGAGCCCGATGCCGTGCAACGCCGCCGCATGATTGCGTCGGCCAAGCTGGAGGCCGCACGCGCCGGACGCCAGGTGGCGCAGATGGCGGTGCAATTGCATGGCGGCATGGGCATGACCGACGAACTGGACGTGGGCGACTACTTCAAGCGACTGACCATGGTGGATCAGTTGCTGGGCGACACCGCCGAACAACTGGCGGTTCTGGAGGAATTGGCGATTCTTGAGGAGCAGGCATGAGCGCGACGCAGAACACCACGGGCGAAGATTTCACGCAGATTCAGTTCACGCTGTCTGACGGCGTCGGCGTGATTACGCTGAACCGGCCAGACCGGCTCAATAGTTTCACCGAGGTCATGCACGCCGAACTGGCGCGCGCGCTGGATGTCATGGAGGCGCACGCGGGCTTGCGCGGGCTGGTCATCACCGGCGCGGGCCGGGGCTTTTGCGCGGGGCAGGACTTAAGCGAGCGCAAGCCTGCCGAAGATGGCGCGCGGCGCGACCTTAGCCAGATGCTTGAGAAGTGCTATCGGCCCTTGATCACCCGCTTGCGCGCGCTGCCGGTGCCGGTGGTGTGCGTGATGAACGGCGTGGCGGCGGGCGCGGGCGCCAGCCTGGTATTGGCGTGCGATGTGGTGTTCGCCGTGCAGTCGGCACGTTTCGTGCAGGCCTTCAGCAAGATCGGCTTGTTGCCCGATGCGGGCGGCACGTGGTTCTTGCCGCGCCTGGTGGGTTCGGCCCGGGCCATGGGCGCGGCCTTGTTTGGCGAGTCGGTCAGCGCCACCCAGGCGGAAGCGTGGGGGCTGATCTGGCGCGTGGTGCCGGACGAGTCTCTGGCGTCAACCTTGTCGGACATCACGGCCACCTTGGCCACGGGGCCCACGCGCGCGTATGCGGCCACCAAGGCCGCGCTGCATGCGTCCAGCGGCAATACGCTGGCGCAGCAGTTCGACCTGGAATGCCAGTTGCAGCGCGAGCTGGGCTACACCGACGACTACCTGGAAGGCATGCGCGCCTTCGCTGAAAAGCGGCCGCCCGCGTTTACCGGAACCTGAGCGCCGAGCTTGACCGCGGCTGCCCGGCGCGTTGTGCGCTTAGGGCTTGCGCGGTGTCTGGATCTGTTCTATCAGTTCGCGCGCGCAGCCGGGCAGGGCGTCGACGTCGCGCACCAGCAGCTTGCGTTCGCGCACCACCCAGGGTTCATCAAGCTCCACCACGCGCAACTTGGTGTCGGCGCCATAGCGGCGGGCGGCGGAATCGGGAATCACGCCGATGCCCACGCCGGCCTGCACCATGCGGCAGATGGAATCAAAGCTGTACAACTGGATGCGCTGCGGCAGGCGTTGGCCGCCGCGTTCCAACTGGTCGCGCAAAAAGGCCACCAGCGTGGAGCCTTCGTGCATGGTGATGAATGGGTAGCGCACCGCGTCCACCAGCTTGACCTTGTCCTGGTCTTGCAGCGGATGGCCGTTGGGCACCACCAGCACCAGCCGGTCGGTGCTGAAGTGAATGGCTTGTAGCTCGGGGGCGTCCACCGGGCCGGCGACGATGCCCAGGTCGGTGGTGCCGTCCAGCACGCCGCGCACGATGTCGCGCGTCAGGCGTTCTTGCAGGTCGACCGTGACCCCCGGATGCACCGACAGGAATTGCGCCAGGATGTCCGGCATGAATTCGGTGACGGCCGTGGTGTTGGCGAAGATGCGGATATGCCCGGCGTCGCCATCGGACTGTTCCTGGAAGTCATGCTTCAGGTGGTCGACCTGCCGCATGATGACGCGGGCGTGCTGTAGCAGCTTCTGGCCGGCGGGCGTGATTTCCACGCCCCGGCTGTCGCGGTACAGCAAGCGGGAATTGAGCTGGTTCTCAAGTGCCTTGATCCGCACGCTGACGGCGGCCAGGGACAGATGCGCGCGTTTCGCAGCCTGGGTCAGGCTGGGAGATTCAGCGATGTGGATGAACAGGCGTAGGTCGGCGAGGTCGAAGTGCATGCGGCATAGTTTACGGCGCGCCGCGTCGGGGCTGGGCCTGGCTTGTCGATTCAGGCGCCGCAAACCCCGCCTTGAGGAAAAACGAATTCACAACGGGGACGGCTTGCGGGCATGCTTGATGCCTGAGTAAACCCCAAGCTCGTGAACCCACCAAAGGATATAGGCATGACTTCTACGGATCCGGCAGCCTGGATCGGCAGCGGCGAACGCAAGCCGGACGCCATGGACCCCGGCCACGCCGCGCGCATCGCGGCCACCCTGGGCGGCATTGCCCCGGCCCAGGGCGACGCCTTGCCGCCCTTGTGGCAGTGGGCGTTTTTCATCAGCACGGTGGGCATGGATGGCTTGGGGACAGATGGCCACCCTTCGCGCGGCGGCTTCCTGCCGCCCGCGCAGGACCGCAACCGCATGTGGGCGGGCGGCCGGGTGGAATTCCGTCAGCCCTTGAAGGTGGGCGTGCCTGCCGAGCGCGTCTCCACGGTGCTCAAGGTGGAAGAGAAAGCGGGCCGCACCGGCGCCTTGCTGTTCGTCACCGTGCGCCACGAATACCACCAGGCGGGTGAAATCGTCATCCAGGAAGAGCAGGACATCGTCTACCGCCAGCCGTCGCCGCCCAAGCTCGTGGGCAGCGAACCCGCGCCAGACGCCCAATGGCGAGACACCGTCAACCCCACGTCCGTGCTGCTGTTCCGCTATTCGGCGGTGACGTTCAACGGCCATCGCATCCATTACGACCACCCCTATGTGACGGAAGTCGAAGGCTATCCAGGCCTGGTCGTCCACGGCCCGTTGATCGCCACGGAAATGGTCGCGGCGTTCACCCGCGCCCATCCGAAGGCACGCCCCACGCACCTGAGCTACCGCGGCCTGCGTCCGCTGATTTCGCCCACCCCCTTCCAGGTGGCCGGCCGCTTGACCGAGCCGGGCGTCGCCCAGTTGTGGGCCGAGCAGGACGGCACGCTGGCCCACCAAGCCGAACTGAGGTTTACCGAATGAGCACACCGGCATCCCGCCCCTTGGACGGCATTACCGTCGTCAGCCTGGAACACGCCATCGCCGCGCCGTTTTGCACCCGCCAATTGGCGGACATGGGCGCGCGCGTCATCAAGATCGAACGGCCGGGCAGCGGCGATTTCGCGCGTGGCTACGACGAGCGCGTGCGCGGCCTGTCTTCGCACTTCGTCTGGACCAACCGTTCCAAGGAAAGCCTGACGCTGGATCTGAAACGCGAAGAGGCTGGCGACGTCATGCAACGCCTGCTGGAGTCGGCCGACGTGCTGGTGCAAAACCTGGCGCCCGGCGCGGCGGCGCGCCTGGGCCTGTCGTTCGACACCTTGCACGCACGCTTCCCGCGTCTGATCGTTTGCGACATCTCGGGTTACGGCGAAGGCGGCCCGTACCAGGACAAGAAGGCGTATGACCTGTTGATCCAGAGCGAAAGCGGCTTTCTGTCGGTCACCGGCACGCAGGACGATCCGGTCAAGGCCGGGTGTTCCATCGCCGATATCGCGGCGGGCATGTATGCGTATTCAGCCATCCTGAACGCCTTGCTGCTGCGCCAGAAAACCGGCCTGGGCAGCCGCCTGGACGTGTCCATGCTGGAGAGCATGGTCGAGTGGATGGGCTTTCCCATGTACTACGCCTTCGAAGGCGCCAAGCCGCCCGTGCGCGCGGGCGCGGCGCATGCGTCCATCTACCCCTATGGCCCGTTCCCGGTGGGTGATGGGTCGACCATCATGCTGGGCCTGCAGAACGAACGCGAATGGCGAGTGTTCTGCGCGCAGGTGCTGCGCCAGGCCACGCTGGCCGAAGACCCGCGTTTCATCTCGAATTCGCAGCGCACCGCCAACCGCGACGCCCTGCGCGATTTGATCGTGGCGGCGTTTGCGGACTTGTCGATTGAACAGGTTACGCAGCGGCTGGAAGACGCGCAGATCGCCAACGCCCGCGTCAACGACATGGCGGGCGTATGGGCGCACCCGCAATTGCAGGCGCGCGCGCGCTGGAGCCAGGTCGACAGCCCGGCGGGCATGCTGCCCGCCTTGCTGCCGCCCGCCAGCAGCAACGCCTTCGCGCCGCGCATGGCGGCGGTGCCCGGCGTGGGCCAAAACACGGATGCGGTGCTAGCATCGTTGGGATACGCGCCGGATCAGGTGGCGCAATTCCATGCATCGGAGGTCGTGTGACGCATTCCGTCGTTCGTAGCGCCCTGTTCGTGCCGGCGTCCCGCGCCGAGCGCATCCCCAAAGCGCTGGCCGCGGGGGCCGACACCGTTATCGTGGACCTGGAAGACGCCGTCGAGCATCTGGCCAAGGCGTCCGCCCGCGAGGCACTGTGCGACTTCCTGGGGACGCATCGCGACGTCCGCCTGTGGGTGCGCATCAACGATGCCTCCACGTCCTGGCACGACGATGACTTGAAAGCGTGTCGCGGCCGGCCCAACATTGCCGGTATCCTGCTGCCCAAGGCCGAAACGCTGGCGCAGGTGCGGCATGTGGCGCAGACCGGGCTGCCGGTCATTCCCCTGATCGAAACCGCGCGCGGGATGTTGAATGCCGGCGAGGTCGCGGCCACACCCGGCGTGGCGCGGCTGGCGTTCGGCAGCCTGGACTACGCGCTGGACATGGGCCTGACGCCCGACACGCCCGGCGCCGAGACGGTGCTGGACCACGCCCGCGTGCAGGTGTTGCTGCATACCCGTTCGGCGGGCCTTGAGCCTGCGCTGGACGGCGTATTTCCCGGCGTGCAGGACACGTTCGGCCTGAGTCAGGCGGCCAGCCGCGCCCAGCAGATGGGATTCGGCGGCATGCTGTGCATCCACCCGGCGCAAGTGCCGGTCATCCACGCCGCCTTCGTGCCGGCGCGCGAAGAGCTCGACTGGGCGCGCCGCGTTATCGCCGCGCATCGCGATACGGCGGCGGGCACCTTCATGCTGGACGGCAAGATGGTCGATGCGCCCGTCATCGCGCGCGCGCGCCTGGTGCTGGCGCAAGCCGGCGAACAGGCGCCCACATGAGCGATGCGCTCTTCATCGGGCACACCTACATTGACGTCACCGTGCTGGCGGACCAATGGCCAACCGGTGACGAAAAAAGCGTGGCGCGGGACTACGCCGTGTCGTTCGGCGGCAACGCCGTCACGGCGGCATTCGCCTGCGGCCGGCTGGGCACGCCGCCCGATCTGATCTGTTCGCTGGCCCCCGACTGGCTGGGCCATATGTACACCGACATGGCGGCCGCGCACGGCATCACGCTGCATTCGCGGCATGTGCGCCGTTCGTCGCTGTCGTTCATCATGCCCAGGCACGGCAAGCGCGCCATCGTGCGGGCGCGGGACGTTGAATACCTGAATGAGTTTCCGAAGCTGGATATCGGCGGCTATCGCGCACTGCACCTGGACGGCCACCAGCCCGACGCCGCGCTGCATTACGCGCGGGCGTGCCGTCAAGCGGGCGTGCTGACGTCGTTGGACGGCGGCGGCATGCGCGAGAACACCGACGAGCTGCTGCGGTTTATCGACGTGGCGGTCTGCGCGGAGCGCATGTGCGAACAATTGGGCTTGAGCCCGGAAGGCTTGCTGGACCTGCTGAAAGCCCGAGGCTGCCGTATCGGCGCCGTCACGATGGGCGAGCGCGGCATGCTTTGGTACGACGAGACGGGGCGGGTGGATACCTTGCCGTCGTTGGACGTGCCAGGCGATCGCATTGTGGACACGTCAGGGGCGGGCGACGTGTTTCACGGCGCTTATGTGTGGTCGTACTTGAACCGGCCCGAATTGCCTTGGCTGGAACACTTCACCTTCGCGCGCGCGGCGTCTGCGCACAAGATTCAATTTTTGGGGAACGAGGCCGGGTTGCCGCGGGTTGAGGATGTGGAGCGCGCGATGATGGGGTTCGCGGCGAAGGGGTGATTGTTTGGGGGGCGTAGGGCGGGGGTGGTGGGACCGGTTGCAGCGCAAGCCGAACGACCTCCATTCGGTAGGACATAAGGCTTGACTCATTCCACGGCATCGCTCGTTCCTAAAAACGACCATACCGTGATGCTAGAAGTGTTACCTATGTCCCCGAACACCCGTTACCCATGTCCCCGGTCCGTACATGGTGGGACTCGGCCGATGGGTTCCGCGCGATGGACGGTGGTTTTCGCGTGACGATCATGCCGCGCTTCACCCATCCTACGGTGTGGGTTGGTGTTCGTTGGCGACCCGTCGGTACGTGGGGGTGTGGCGTATTGGCGTGGCAGATGGGTTGCGCGCGATGGGGGGCTTGGGCTTTTCTGATCTGGTTCTCGCGCTTCACCCATCCTACGGTGGGGTGCTGTTCGTTGGCGACCCATCGGTACGTGGGGGTGTGGCGTATGGGCGTGGCAGATGGGTTGCGCGCGATGGGGGCTTGGGCTTTTTTGACCCGGTTCTCGCGCTTCACCCATCCTACGGTGCATGCTGGCGCCCTGTCCTTACGTAGGATGGGTGAAGCGCGGGTTGGCCGTTACGCGAAAATCACCGTCTATCGCGCGTAACCCATCACCCCACCACCCGCTCAATCGCTTGATCCCGAATCTCATCAATCCATGCCGAAATCGGCCGGCCTAGCACCACCATGTCCGCCACCAGATCACGCAGCGGCAACAGCACGAACGCGCGTTGATGCATCCGTGGATGCGGCAAGATCAGCCGTTCGTGATTCAACGCCACGTCCCCATACATCAGCAGGTCCAGGTCCAGCGTGCGAGGCGCGTTCCTATACGGACGCTGCCGCCCATGCAGATTTTCCAGCGCCTGCAGCGTATCCAGCAACGCCAGGGGCGAAAGATCCGTGTCCAGCGCCGCGACGGCATTCACGAAATCTGGGCCGGCGGCCTCGACCGGGGCGCTGCGGTAGAACGGTGACGCCGCCACCGCCTTGATGCCGTCCGAGGCCTGCAGTTCGGTCAGCACGCCACGCAAGGTGGCCGCGCTGTCGCCCAGGTTGGCGCCCAGGCCGATATAGGCGCGGACCAAGGGGGGCGACACGAACTTACTCGGGGGTGGACGGGCCGCGCGACGGCGAGCGGCGCGGGCGCCGACGCTTGCGCGTGGACGACGACGAGGCCGGGCCGCTGGGGCCACCGTCGCCGGCTTCGCGCGGCAGCCGCGAGACTTCTTCGATCATGTCGGCGCGGGTGACGTCGTCGGCATTGGCCAGGTCCATCCACCACTGGGCCAACACGCTGTCGAACTCGCCGGCGGCGGCGCGCAACTGCAGGAAATCGCAGGAGGCGCGAAAACGCGGTTGTTCGATCATGCGGAAAATCGTCTTGCCCATGCGGCGTTCAAAACGCGGCTGCATGAACCAGATTTCGCGCATGTCCGACGAGAAGCGGCGCTGGATGGCCAGCTTTTCGGTCTGCTCGTCCAGCACGGAATCCGCCGCTTGCGAAAGCGCCGGAATGGTGTGTTCGCCTTGTGCGCGCAACTGTTTCCAGCGCACATCCACCTGCTGCCACAGCAGCGCGGCAAACAGGAAGCTGGGGCTGATCGTCTTGCCGGCGCGCACGCGCGCGTCGGTGCGTTCCAGCGCCAGTTCCACGAAGTGCTCGCCACCGGGCTGTTCCAGCACCACGTCCAGCAAGGGCAGCAGGCCGTTGTGCAGGCCGTCGGCGCGCAACTGGCGCAGGCAGTCCATGGCGTGGCCGCAGGTCAGCAGCTTGAGCATCTCGTCGAACAGGCGCGAGGCCGGCACGTTTTCGATGAGCTCGGCCATGGTGCTGATCGGCTGGCGCGTGGCCGGGTCGATCGTGCCGTTGAGCTTGGCGGCGAAACGCACGGCGCGCAGCATGCGCACCGGGTCTTCGCGGTAACGCTTGACCGGGTCGCCGATGATGCGGACCTGGCGCTTTTTCAGGTCGGCCACGCCGTCGTGGTAGTCAATGACTTCCTCGTTGTGCGGGTCGTAGTACAGCGCGTTCATGGTGAAGTCGCGGCGCTTGGCGTCTTCTTCCTGCGAGCCGAATACGTTGTCGCGCAGGATGCGGCCGTGCTCGTCGGTTTCCTGGTCTTCGGACGCGGGGGCGCGGAAGGTGGACGTTTCGATGATTTCCTGGCCGAACACCACGTGTACCAGCTGGAAGCGGCGGCCAATGATGCGGGCGCGGCGAAACAGCGGGCGGATCTGTTCGGGCGTGGCGTTGGTGGCCACGTCGAAATCCTTGGGCTCAAGGCCCACGATCAGGTCGCGCACCGCGCCGCCCACGATATAACCTTCATAGCCGTGCTGGCGCAAGACTTCGCAGACCTTGATGGCGTGGCGCGAAACGTTACGGCGGTCGATGCCGTGCTTGTCGCGCCCAATGCGCAACGGCCCCCGAGGTGCCGGCGCGAACAAGCGGCCGACGAATTTTTTTATGGTTTCAGTGATCATTTATGACTTCGAGTCTTCCATGTGGTCGAACAAGTCGATCACTTGCCAGCCACGGTCTTGCGCGATGGTGCGCAGGGTTGGGCTGGGGTTGGCGGCGATCGGACGGGTCACCTTTTCGAGCAGGGGTACATCATTGACCGAATCGCTATAGAAAAACGATTCGGGGAAATCCGCAAGCCCAAATCCCATATTGGCCAGCCAATCGTTCACACGGACCACCTTGCCTTCCTTGAAACTGGGCGTGCCCAGGATGCGGCCGGTGTAGCGGCCGCGCAGGTATTCGGCGTCGGTGGCCACCAGGTGCGGCACGCCGAAGGCGCGCGCGATGGGGGCGGTTACGAAGCTGTTGGTGGCCGTGACGATGGCGCACAGGTCGCCAGCGTCCAGGTGAGATTGAACCAGCGCGCGCGCGTCGGCGGTGATGGACGGGCGGATGACTTCGCGCATGAATTCCTCATGCCAGTCGGCCAGGTCGAACGGCGAATGCGCCGCCAACAGGCCCAGCATGAACTCGGCGGCCTGTTCGGCGGTGAGTTCGCCGCGGTTGTAGCGGTCCATCAGGTCGTCGTTCTGGCGGCGGGCTTCGTCGGGGTCTCCCGCGCGGCCTGTACGGGCCAGATAGTCGGCCCATTGATAGTCGCTATCCAGCGGCAACAGGGTGTGGTCCAGGTCGAACAGGGCGAGACGTCGGGATGTCATGTGCGTTGCGAATCAGGATCTGCGAGCATGGCGCGCAGCAATGGCAGGGTGATGGGACGGCCGGTGGCCAGGGAGTAGCGGTCAAGCGCGTCGATCAATGCGGCCAGCTTGCGGATGTCGCGCTCGTGGTGGATCAGCATCCAATTGATGATTTCAGGCGCCAGGTGCATGCCGCGTTCAGCGGCCTGCGCGGACAGGGCCGCCAGCTTGTCGGCGTCTGACAGCGGGTCCAGGCGGAACACCAGGTCCCAGCCCAGGCGCGTGCGCAGGTCTTCACGCAGCGGCATCGAAAGCGGGGCGCGGTCGCCCGCCAGTGCCAGCGCAAAGGCGCGGCCCGTGGCGGCGGATTCACGCCAGCGGTTGTAGAGCGCAAACAGGGCGGCCTGGCGGCTGTCGTCCATGCGGTGCACGTCGTCAACGGCCACGAACTTGGGCATGGGCGATTTGGAATCGGCTTCGGCCAGGCGGCGCAGCATGGTTTCGCCCTTGGCTGGGTCGATGAAGACGGCGTCCGGGCGCGCGGTCAGTGCACGCAGCAGGTGGGTGCGGCCGCAACCGGCGGCGCCCCATATATACAGGGCGCGGCCGGGATTCAGCGCGCGCACGGCTGCCAGCGCTTCCCCGTTGGGGCCGGCGATATAGTTGTTCAGCGATGGCGCTGGCGCGGGAAGAACGTCAAGCAACAGCTGGCGGTTCATGAGAGGTTATCAATCAGGCTTGTTCGGTACTTCCAAGGCCCTGCGTGGTACTGGGTACGCGGGGCCCGCTGCGGCGCGATGGGCAGGCCGATGTTGCCGGAAAAGCCAAAAAACGGTGATGCACGGGGCCGATTCGGGTATTGCCCGCCAGAAACTGGCAAAATCCAACCCGGCCAACCCAACACTTTAAACCACCTGGGGGCATGGTGTCGCGCTCAAGGGCTTTGCCAGGCTTGGGTTTGCGCCCTTTTGGCCCCGGCGGCGGCCCGTCCCGCCCGCATTGCTTTCGCGATGCGCGACCGGCCGGCACCCTGCACAAGCCCACAACATCGTAAAATGCGGGGCGTTCCACCAAATTCCCAGCAATTGTTACATACCCCACGGCATTTCTCATGACGAATCAACCTAAAGCCCCCTTGACCTACCGCGATGCCGGTGTCGACATCGACGCAGGCGACGCCCTGGTCGACCGTATCAAACCCCTCGCCGCGCGCACCATGCGCCCCGGGGTGCTGGCCGGTATCGGCGGCTTTGGCGCGCTGTTCGAAGTGCCCAAGAAGTACAACGAACCCGTGCTGGTGTCGGGCACCGACGGCGTGGGCACCAAGCTGCGCCTGGCGTTCGAGTGGAACCGCCACGACACCGTGGGTATCGACCTGGTCGCCATGAGCGTCAACGACATCCTGGTGCAGGGCGCCGAGCCCCTGTTCTTCCTGGACTACTTTGCCTGCGGCAAGCTTTCGGTGGACACGGCGGCGTCGGTGGTGGGCGGCATTGCCAAGGGCTGCGAATTATCCGGCTGCGCGCTGATCGGCGGGGAAACCGCTGAAATGCCGGGCATGTACCCGGACGGCGAATACGACCTGGCCGGCTTCGCGGTGGGCGCGGTGGAAAAATCCGCGATCATCGACGGCAAGTCGATCAAGCCGGGCGACGTGGTGCTGGGTCTGGCCTCCAGCGGCGTGCATTCGAACGGTTTTTCGCTGGTGCGCAAGATCATCGAACGCGCCGGCGCCAAGCCCACCGACGACTTCCACGGCCAGCCGCTGGTTGACGTCGTGATGGCGCCCACGCGCATTTATGTGAAGCAAGTGCTGGCCGCGCTGGCCAAGCATGGCACCGACATCAAGGGCCTGGCCCACATCACCGGCGGCGGTTTGCTGGATAACGTGCCGCGCATCCTGCAGGCCGGCCTGTCGGCCAAGCTGCATCGCGATGGCTGGGAAATGCCCAAGCTGTTCCAGTGGCTGCAAGAGCAGGGCGGCGTGGAAGATACCGAAATGCACCGCGTCTTCAACTGCGGCATCGGCATGGTGCTGGTGGTGGACGCGGCCCAGGCCGACGCCATCGCCGACACCTTGCGCGAGCAGGGCGAAACGGTCAGCAAGATCGGTGAAATCGTCGAGCAGACCGAAGGCATGGCGCAGACCTTCGTGGTGTAAGCCCGACCGGTTCCGCGCGAACGAAAAACCCGCCGCTGGCGGGTTTTTTAATGGGCGGACGGCACGCTCGTTGCTACGAGCGCTTGCCGGCCAGCGCCATCGCCACCGCGTCGATGGTTTGCGCCACCGCGTCGCTGGCCAGGCAGTCCACGATGACGCGGTCGGGCTGGGCGCGCAGCCAGGTGATCTGGCGCTTGGCCAACTGGCGCGTGGCGGCAATGCCCTGTTCGCGCGCGGTGGCCAGATCCACCTCGCCATCCAGGTGCGCCCACATCTGCCGATAGCCCACGCAGCGCACGGACGGCAGGCCAGGATGCAGGTCGGGGCGCGCGCGCAAGGTGCGGACCTCATCAAGCAGGCCCTTGGCCAGCATGGCGTCAAACCGCTGTTCGATGCGCGCGTGCAGCGCGGCGCGGTCGGACGGTTCCAGGCTGATGGTCAGGTAGTGGTTGGCGTCGTCATCCGGCTTTTGCTCGCCGCGCCGCAAGAGGGCCGACATGGGCTGGCCAGTCAGTTGGCAGATTTCCAGGGCGCGCTGGATGCGCTGGCTGTCGTTGGGCGCCAGGCGCGCCGCGGTGACCGGGTCCAGTAGCGCCAGTTCGGCATGCAGCGCGGGCCAGCCTTGGATGGCGGCGCGGGCCTCGATCTCGGCGCGCAGGGCGGGGGCGGCCTGGGGCAGGTCATCCAGCCCCTCACGCAGCGCCTTGTAATACATCATGGTGCCGCCCGCCAACAGCGGAATGCGCCCGCGCGCGCGGATCTCGTCGATCAGACGGAGTGCATCAGTGCGAAATTCGGCGGCCGAATACGATTGCGCGGGGTCCAGGATGTTCAGCAGATGTTGGGGGACGCGCGCCTGCTCCTCGGGCGAGGGCTTGGCCGTGCCGATGTCCATGCCACGGTAGATGGTGGCCGAATCGACGTTGACGATTTCCATGGGCCAGCGCTCGGCCAGCGCCAGCGTGGACGCGCTTTTGCCGGCGGCGGTGGGGCCGGCCAGGCAGATGACGGGCGGCATGTCCGGGGGCAGCGAAGAAGGTGGGGACGAGGGCAAGCTTATTGTCCGCGCAGAAAGAGCTTGTCCAGGTCGGACACGGACCATTGCACCCAGGTCGGGCGACCGTGGTTGCATTGGTCGGCGCGTTCGGTGGCTTCCATCTGCCGCAGCAGCCCGTTCATTTCTTCGATGGTCAGCTTGCGGTTGGCGCGCACGGAACCGTGGCAGGCCATGGTGGACAGCAGCTCGTTGCGTTGTTCGGTCAGCAGGCGCGACACGCCCACGGCGCCCAGGTCGCGCAGCACGGCGCGCGCCAGCGTTTCGATGTCGCCGCGCGCCAGGATGGCGGGCACGGAGCGCACGGCGATCGACGTCGGGCCGGACGGGCGCATTTCGAAACCCAGATCGTTCAGTTGGGTGTCGAATTCCTCGACCAGGGCCACGTCTTTTTCCTGGGCGTGGAACACCACGGGCACCAGCAGGTCCTGGCGCGGCAGGCTGCGGGCGTCCAGCGCCTGCTTCAATTGTTCGTAGACGACGCGTTCGTGAGCGGCGTGCATGTCCACCAGCACCATGCCCCGGCGGTTCTGCGCCAGGATGTAGATGCCGTGCAATTGCGCCAGGGCCATGCCCAGCGGATGCTCTTCGTCGACGGGCAGGGTGGGGGCGGACCGGGGCTCGCTGATCGGCGTGACCTTGGTGGCCGTGTCGTCATTGAGCGGCCGGTACAGCGACTGCCAATCGGCGGCGGGTATGCCGGCGGGTTCGGCATGCAGGCGGAACGGCACCTGGGTGTGGGCGCGTTGCGGGGCGGGCGACGGGCGCAGGCCATAGGCGGCGTTCTGGCCGGTGTAGCCGGGGCGGGGAGCGTTCGGGGCGGCGGCGTCGCCGTCTTGGGGGCGCGCGTGGGCGGAGGCCGAGGTGGCGTCGGCGATGGCACTCGCACCGTCGGCCACGCCTGAGCCCGAGGCCTGGCCCGGACCCGAGCCCGAGGGGGAGGTCTGGTTCGAACCCAAACCCGAAGCCTGGCCCAAGCCAGGGCTGCCGGACGCGACGGTTTCAAAGCCGCCGTCTTCGCCTTGATCCTGTCGCATGGGCGCAACCGCCGACGAGCCACCGGTCTGCGCCAGCGTCTGGCCAACCGCGTGAGACACGAAGCGGTGCACGGCGCCACTGTCGCGAAAACGGACCTCGTGCTTGGCCGGGTGCACGTTCACGTCCACGGCGGCGGGGTCGATGTCCAGGAACAGCACGTAGGCGGGTTGGCGGTCGCCGTGCAGCACGTCGGCGTAAGCGGCGCGCAGCGCGTGGCTGACCGTGCGGTCGCGCACGTAGCGGCCGTTCACGTACAGGTATTGGCGGTCGGCGCGGGCGCGCGCGGCGGTCGGGCGGGTGATCATGCCAGCCAGGCTGACGGCGCCGACCGAGTGCGACAGCAAAAGGCCGTGTTCGGCGAATTCCGCGCCCAGCACGTCGCGGATGCGCTGAGGGGGTTCGGCCGGCAGCCACTGGCGCTGTGCGCGATCGTGATGGAACAGGCGGAACGCAATCTGCGGGTGTGCCATCGCAATCCGCTCCATCGCATCCACGCAATGGCCGAACTCGGTGGCCTCGGACCGCAGGAACTTGCGCCGGGCGGGCACGGCGTCGAACAGCTGACGTACGTCCACGGTGGTGCCGGGCGGCCCGGATGCCGGGCTGACCTGCATGCTGCCGGCGTCGATCTGCCAGGCGTGCTCACCGTCGCGGGTGCGCGAAATGATGGTGACCTGGGCCACGGACGCGATCGAGGCCAATGCTTCGCCACGAAACCCCATCGACGCCACGGATTCCAATTCGTTCAACGACCGGATCTTGCTGGTGGCGTGGCGGGCCAGCGCCAGCGGCAATTCGTCGGGCGGAATGCCACCGCCGTCATCCGTCACGGCGATACGGCGGATGCCGCCGCCCTCCAGGCGCACTTCGATGGCGCGGCCGCCCGCGTCAATCGCGTTCTCAAGGATTTCCTTGAGCACGGAGGCGGGCCGCTCGATCACCTCACCAGCGGCGATCTGGCTGATGAGCAGGTCGGGAAGCGCAAGAATGGAACGGCGTTCTGTCATTAGGCGTAGGTCTGGTGGTGCTGTGTGGAGGATTTTAGCGTCATGGGCCGGTGGGCTATAGTCGCGAAGGTTTAACCCTTCTTTCGAATTCCGGGCTGCTGATGCTTGAATTTTTCAATATGGTGCTCCACATCGACAAGACGCTGGGCGTCTGGGTCGCGCAATATGGCGTGTGGGTGTACCTGGTGCTGTTCCTGATTGTCTTTGCCGAGACGGGGCTGGTCGTCATGCCCTTTCTGCCCGGCGATTCGCTGCTGTTCATTGCGGGCGCGTTCGGCGCCACGGGGCATATCGACCCGGTGCTGATGGCGGTGCTGTTGATCGTGGCGGCCATCACAGGCAATACGCTGAACTACATGATAGGGCGCTACATCGGCCCGCGCGTGTTTTCCATGAACGTAAGATTCCTGGACCGCGGCGCGCTGATGCGCACGCACGCGTTCTATGAAAAGCATGGCGGGAAAACAATCGTGATGTCGCGCTTCATCCCGGTCGTGCGCACGTTCGCGCCATTCGTGGCGGGCGTGGCGGACATGTCGATGTCGCGCTTTCAATTGTTCAATATTCTGGGCGCGCTATTGTGGGTGATCAGCCTGGTTGCGGCCGGATACTTCTTCGGCAACATCCCCTTGGTGCGCGAACACCTGAACACCATCGTCCTCTTGGGCCTGGCCGCGGCCATCGTCCCCGTGGTAGGCGCCGGCATTTTCAAGCTGATCAAATCCCGTCGGTCGTAGGATGGGTGCAGCGCGGCAAAACGGATGCAAGAACACCACCGTATGCCGCGCGAAACCCATCAAGCAGCGGTGGAGCGAACAACGCACCCCCCACATGAACGACGTAACCTATCACCACCGCGCTGATATCACCCCAGCCGCGCCAGCGGCGGGTTTGCGGTGAAGTAGCGTTGGATGCCGGTCATCATGGCTTGAGCCAGCTTCTCTTGATGCGAATTGCTGCGCAACAGGGCCTCTTCCTGCGGGTTGCTGATGAAGGCCGTCTCAACCAGCACGGACGGAATGTCCGGTGCCTTCAGCACGGCGAAGCCGGCCTGTTCGACGCTGTTCTTGTGCAGACGGTTGATCTTTTTGATCTCGTCCAGGAAGGCGTTGCCGACCTTGAGCGAATCATTGATCTGCGCGGTGGTGGACAAGTCCAGCAGCACCTTGGCGACCTGGCGGTCGTGGCTGCCCAGGTTGACGCCGCCGATCAGGTCGGCCGCGTTTTCCTTGTTGGCCATCCAGCGCGCTTGAGCACTGGTGGCGCCGCGCTGCGACAGCGCAAACACCGATGAGCCATTGGCTGACGGCTTGACCCAGGCGTCCGCGTGGATCGAGATGAACAGGTCGGCGTTCACCCGGCGCGCCTTCTGCACGCGCACATGCAGCGGCACGAAATAATCGTTGTCGCGGGTCAGGTAGGCACGCATGTGAGGCTGGCTGTCGATCAGCGCCTTCAGGCGCCGCGCAATGCGCAGCACCACGTCTTTTTCGCGTAGCCCGCTACGGCCGATGGCACCCGGGTCTTCGCCGCCGTGGCCCGGGTCCAGCGCGATGGTCAGCGTGCGTGGCTTGCGGCTGGCGGTGCCGGTAGGCGGCTTGGGCGCGGTGGGCAGGGGTGGGGCGGGTTGCTGGCCGCGCACGCGCGGCGCTTCGGGCGGATCGGCGCGCGTGACCGGGTTGCGTTGGATGTCTTCAAGAATGCGCGCCAACGGGTCGTCGACGTCGGGGCCGCTTTGATTCAGGATGGCAATAAGCGGATCCTGGGCGATCTTCGGATACAGGTCCAGCACCAGGCGGTACTGGTAGTCGGCCACGGGCTTGAGCGTGAACACCTGGGGCGCCACGGGCTGCTTCAGGTCAAATACCAGCCGCACCACGTTCGGGCGGTTCTGCGCCACGCGCAGGCTTTGGATGTAGGGATCATCAGGCCGGACCTTGGACACCAGGTCGTTCAGGGCGGCGCTAAGGGTCAGTCCCTCGATGTCGACCACCAGCCGGTGGGGATTTTCAAGGGTGAATTGTTCCGCCTTGAGTTCGCTGTCGAGCTCCAGCGTGACCCGGGTGTATTCGTCGGCCGGCCAGGTCCGGACAGCCAGAATCGTTGCCGCCTGCGCCAAGCGAGGCAGGACCGGCAAGACGAGCAGCGTGGCGGCGACGCTGATCAGGCGGCGCCGGGTGGCGCCTGTGGAGGGGAGGGCGCCGTCTTGGGCGGGGGGACAATCGCGTTCAACCATGTTTGTCCTCGAGCGGTGTACGCGGTCAGGGTGGCATCGCGGCCGTCATCGGCATAAGCCAGGGAAATGAGCAAGTCGGGAGGGGGCAAAAGGCCCTCGGCCCGCTCTGGCCATTCGATCAAAACCACCGCGTCTTCACGCAGTAAATCCCGAAATCCTGCGTCTAACCATTCGCGCGAATCACTAAATCTATAAAAATCAAGATGATAGAAGTATAAGTTAAAAACTTTATAGGATTCAAGCAGCGCGTAGCTGGGACTTTTGATTCGGCCCGTGACGCCGCATTCGCGCAACAGGGCTCGGGTGAAGGCTGTTTTGCCTGCGCCGAGGTCCCCTTGAAGGTGGATGCAAGCGCCCGCGGGGCCAGTCTGTCCCCCTGAAACCAAGGGGGCAAGCTGGCGCGCAAGCGATTCCGTGGCGGCTTCGTCGGGCAGGTGCAAGGTCAGGGTGCAAAGAGGGGCGGACATGGCGCGGGGCGAGTGGTAAAAAACGATGAAGAGATCTCGGATTGCCGCAATTATAGGAATGCGGGTTTCTGCTAATCTTATAAGTGATTGCTATTCTCAATATGTCGCTTCGGGCGGACACCGCCACTTGCGACTGACAGCCGCCACGGAGTTGTACGCGCCATGAAGACCCGCATCGAAAAAGACACGTTTGGGCCCATCGAAGTCCCCGAGGATCACCTCTGGGGCGCCCAAACGCAACGTTCGCTGCATTTTTTCGCGATTTCCACCGAAAAGATGCCTGTGCCGCTGGTCAACGCCATGGCCCGCCTGAAACGCGCGGCCGCCAAGGTCAACGCCGAACTCGGCGAGCTGGACCCGAACATCGCCGATGGCATCATCCGCGCGGCCGACGAGGTCATCGCCGGCAAATGGCCCAACGAGTTTCCCTTGTCGGTCTGGCAAACGGGCTCGGGCACCCAAAGCAACATGAACATGAACGAAGTGCTGGCCAACCGCGCGTCCGAACTCTTGGGCGGCGTGCGCGGCGAAGAACGCAAGGTGCATCCGAATGACCACGTCAACCGCGGCCAATCGTCCAACGACACCTTCCCGACCGCCATGCACGTGGCGGCCGCCGTCGAAGTCGAGCATCACCTGCTGCCCTCGCTGAAACAGTTGCGCGCCACCCTGGCCGAGAAAAGCGCCGAGTTCTATGACATCGTCAAGATTGGCCGCACCCACCTGCAGGATGCGACGCCGTTGACGCTGGGCCAGGAACTGTCGGGCTATGTGGCGCAACTGGACCTGGCGGAGCAGCAGATTCGCGCCACCTTGCCGGGCTTGCATCAATTGGCCATCGGCGGCACGGCGGTGGGCACGGGCCTGAACGCGCATCCGCAATTCAGCGCCAAGGTGTCGGCCGATCTGGCGCATGCAACGGGCACGGCTTTCGTGTCGGCGCCCAATAAGTTCCAGGCGCTGGCCTCGCACGAAGCGCTGCTGTTCGCGCATGGTGCATTGAAGTCGCTGGCGGCCGGCTTGATGAAGATCGCCAACGACGTGCGCTGGCTGTCCAGCGGCCCGCGCTCGGGCCTGGGCGAGATCAGCATTCCGGAAAACGAACCGGGCAGCTCCATCATGCCGGGCAAGGTCAATCCGACGCAATGCGAGGCCATCACCATGCTGGCCGCGCAAGTGTTGGGCAACGACGTGGCCATCAATATCGGCGGCGCCAGCGGCAACTTTGAACTGAACGTGTTCAAGCCGCTGGTGATCCACAACTTCCTGCAATCGGTGCGCCTCTTGACCGACGGCATGGCCAGCTTCAATGCGCATTGCGCGGCCGGCATCGAGCCCAACCACGAACGTATCGCCGAACTGGTGGATCGTTCCCTGATGCTGGTGACGGCGCTGAACCCGCACATCGGCTACGACAAGGCCGCGCAGATTGCCAAGAAGGCGCACAAGGAAGGTTTGTCGCTGAAGGAATCGGCCCTGGCGCTGGGTTATGTGACCGAAGCGCAGTTCGCCGAATGGGTGGTGCCTGGGTCCATGACCAACGCGCACAAGTCGTAATTGGCGCGATCGCAGCCGCTGTTGCCGCTGGGGTCGCCCTGATGGCAGCCCCAGATGGCCGGGACAGATGGCCGCCCTTGATGGGCGGCCATTTTTTTGCAGAGATCCGGCCTACGCGGTCAGCATCAGCCACAGCGGAATCGTGGCGGCCGAGAACAGCGTGCCCAGCGAAATCAGCACCGCCACCATCCGCCCGTCTCCGCCCATGCGCATGGCCAGCACGTAAGCGGCCGATGCGGTCGGCAAGGCGGCAAACAGCAACAGCATGCGCGCTTCAAGCGGCGGCAGGCCCACTAGCCGCGCCACGCCCAGGGCCACCGCGGGCAGCGCCACCAGCTTCACGGCCAGCATCCATGTGATCAACGCGCCGTAGCCCTTGCCGCCCTCCCACGCGAGGCTGGCGCCCACGCACAGGATGCCCAGCGCCAAGGCCGCCGCGCCCAGGCGCGCCAGCACCGTGTCCACGGGCCCGGGCAGTTGCAAGCCGGCCAGGTTGCAGGCCAGCCCCAACAGGGTTGAGACAACCAGCGGATTGCGCGCCAGTTCACGCAGCAGATTGCCGCCGTTGTGGCGAGCCAGCCCGTAGACCGCGGCTACGTTGGCCATGGGCACCGCGAAGCCGACGATCAGCGCCATCACCGTCTGCCCTTGCGAACCGGCCAGGCTGGCCGACAGCGCCAGCCCAATATAGGTATTGAAGCGGTACCCGCACTGCGCCGACGACGCCAGCCCCAGCGAGGACGGCCGCAGCACCAGGCCCGCCAGCCAGGCCATGGCCACGCCCGCCACGATCACGGCCGCCGTGGCCTGTAGCAGCAGGGCGGCGTTGCCGGCCGTGATGGGGGTACGAAGAATGGATTGGAACAGCAGCGCGGGGAACAGCACGAAGTACACAAGGCGTTCGGTGCCCGCAAAGAATTCGCGTGAAAAACCCAGCTTGTGACGTAGCGCCCAACCCAGCGCAACCAGCATGAAATCAGGGAAAACCAGAAGGGCAACCGACATGGGACCAGGGTGTTTTTGTAGGGGCGCGGGCCGGGATCGGCGCGCTATGCGGGTGTAAGCATTTGCTGCTATTCTCCGTCATTCTGGCGGGCGCGTCTGCCACAAGCAATTCATAAAAGCAGCGCCACACACGCTGCACAGAAGCAAAGCGCTCCCACCGTTATCTGCTGGCCCGTCTACAGACGAGACCATCTCAAAACGGTCCGTTCACATACGGGCTCGCAATCTTGGAGGAAACACACCTATGAATAAAGTTCGCTCCCTGGCCTTGGCTATCGCCGTGGCGACTGGCGCCGCCGGCACGCTTGGCGCCTCCGTCGCGCATGCCGCCGACAAGTACCCCAGCAAGCCGATCCGCGTGATCGTTCCCTTCGCGCCTGGCGGTTCCACCGACATCATCGCGCGCCTGGTGACCCAGCGCATGAGCCAGGAACTTGGTCAGCCGATGGTTGTGGAAAACAAGGGTGGCGCGGGCGGCGCCATCGGCGC
Organism: Achromobacter spanius; assembly: GCF_029637605.1. NCBI lineage: Bacteria > Pseudomonadati > Pseudomonadota > Betaproteobacteria > Burkholderiales > Alcaligenaceae > Achromobacter > Achromobacter spanius. Next base: position 5,464,885 of record NZ_CP121261.1, read on the forward strand.
GTCGGAAGCCGCACGCGCTGATGCCGACGGCTACACGCTGTCGATCGCCACGGTCTCGACCATGGCCGTCAATCCGGCCTGCCGTCCGAAGGACCTGCCGTACGACCCGATCAAGGACTTCCAGCCGGTCACCAACTTCGCCAACACGGCCAACGTGGTTGCCGTGAACCCGAAGTTCCCGGCCAAGGACTTCAAGGGTTTCATCGAAGAACTGAAGAAGAATCCGGGCAAGTACTCCTATGGCAGTTCGGGCACCTGCGGCGTGCTGCACTTGATGGGCGAATCGTTCAAGATGGCCACGGGCACCGACATCGTGCACGTGCCGTACAAGGGTTCGGGCCCGGCCGTGGCGGATGCCGTCGGTGGCCAGATCGAAATCCTGTTCGACAACCTGCCGTCGTCGATGCCGCAGATCCAGGCTGGCAAGCTGCACGCCATGGCCATCGCCTGGCCTGAACAGATTTCCTCGATCAAGGGCGTGCCCACGTTCAAGGAAGCCGGCTTCCCGGTGCTGAACCAGCCGGTCTGGTATGGCCTGTTGGCGCCCAAGGGCACGTCGATGGAAATCGTGAACAAGCTGCGCGACGCCGCTGTCGTGGCCCTGAAGGACCCGAAGGTCATCAAGGCGCTGGACGACCAAGGCTCGGCACCGTCGGGCAACACGCCGGAAGAGTTCGCCAAGGAAATCAAAGAGCAGTTTGACTGGGCGCAAGGCGTCGTGAAGAAGCAGAACATCAAGCTGGATTGATGCGGCATGGGGCCGGCCCGTGGGCCGGTTTCCAACGCCAGTAAAAACGGGCGCCTTGAACTTCAAGGCGCCCGTTTTATTTTGGCATCGCCGCGCCCTTCAAGCGGGCACGTCCAGCGACGCGATGCGCGCGGCGCAGGCGGCGCGCAGCCGGTCGATCAGATCGCGGTGCAGGGCGGACAAGGGGTCCTGGTTGCGCACCATGATGCTGATCGGCACGCGCAGCGCGGGGTCCAGGCGGCGCAGGCTCATGCCGGGGCGCAGCATCGCCTGGGCGGTAATGGCGTCCACGATGGCGTCGCCGCAGCCGGCATCCACCAGCGCGCAGGCCACGTAATGCGTCTGCACCTGGATGGCGACCTGCGGCGCCAGGCCCTGCGCATCCAGCGCCATCTGCAGCAGCGCGCCCGAGGCATCGCCCGCGTCCAGCACGATCAGCGTATCGCCCGACGGGTCGGCCAGTTCAGACAGTCGCATCGGCCCCGTGGCGGGCCGCCGGCTCAGGTGTACCAGCTCGGTATGGCCCAGGCCCATGCGCGTCAGTCCGGGGTAGTCGTTGGTGTCGAAGGTAATGGCCAGGTCCAGTTCGCGCGTCAACAAGCCCTGCACCAGCTCCGCGCTGTGATGCGTGTGGATGTCGAAGGTGATGCCGGGTTGCGCATCCCGGCTTTCGCGCACCACGTCGGGCAGTAAGCCAAGGCCCAAAGCGGGCGCGCAGCCCAGCCGCAAGTGCCCGTTCGGCCGGTCACGCAGGCTGGCGACCAGCCGGCGCACGCTGTTCAGGTCCTGGTTCAGGCGCGCGACCTCGGGCGTCAGGATTTCGGCCTCGCGCGTGGCGACCAGCCGCCCCTTCACGCGCTCAAACAGCTTGAAGCCGAGTTGGGTCTCGGCGTGCGCCAGCAGTTTGCTGGCGGCGGGCTGCGAGATATGCAGCGCGGCGGCGGCCTCGGTCAGGGATCCGGTACGGCGGATCGCTTCGAAAATCTCGATGTGGCGCAGGCGCATGTCAGGGCAGGGAAGAGGGACCGGAACCGCGATTCTATGTCGGGTTGACGGCGCGGGACACCCAGGCCGATGATGGACGCCTGCCGGCATGCCGGCGCCACCTTGGAGTTGACCATGCGCGCTTGCCGCCACGCCGCCGCCATTCTTATTGCCGCCACCCTGGCCGCCATGCCGGCCGCCTGGGCGCGAACCCCCGCGGCGGTTGAGGATCTCAACCCCGAGGCGGCCACCGGCGCGCAGGCGCGCGAGCTGGTCCGCGCGTCGCAGTACATGATGGTGTCCGCCAACCCGCTGGCCACGCAGGCGGGCTACGACATGCTGCGCGCGGGGGGCTCGGTGGTGGATGCCGCCATTGCCACGCAACTGGTATTGAATCTGGTTGAGCCGCAATCGTCTGGCATCGGCGGGGGCGCGTTCCTGGTGCTGTATTCGGCCAAGACCGGCCGCATCCAGACCTATGACAGCCGCGAAACCGCACCCGCCGCGGCGCGCCCGGACCGCTTTCTGGACGCCGATGGCAAGCCGCTGCCTTTCGCGCAGGCCGTCAACAACGGCATGGCGGTTGGCGTGCCGGGTTTGCTGCGCGGCCTGGAACTGGCGCACAAGGAGGCGGGTGTGCTGCCCTGGGCCGACCTGTTCCAGCCCGCCATCCGGCTTGCCGAACAAGGCTTTGCCGTGTCGCCGCGCTTGCACACGCTGCTGGCGGGCAACAAGGCGTTGCCGAAGCAGGCGGCGGCCGCCGCGTATTTCTATGCGCCGGATGGCTCACCCTGGCCGGTGGGGCATGTGTTGAAGAACCCCGAGTTTGCGCGCACCTTGCGCGCGGTGGCCGCGCAGGGCGCCGACGCGTTCTACCAGGGCGAGATCGCTCGCGACATCGTGGCGGCGGTGCACGGCCACGCCACGCCGGGCGACCTGAGCCTGGCGGACTTGGCGAACTACCGCGCCAAGACACGCGACCCGGTGTGCGGCGCGTATCGCGGCTACCAGCTGTGCGGCATGGCGCCGCCCAGTAGCGGCCCCATCGCCGTGTTGCAGATGCTGGGCGAGCTTGAACAGTATCCGATGTCGACGTATGCACCGGGTTCGGTGCAGGCGGTGCATTATTTTTCTGAAGCCGGTCGGCTGGCGTTCGCTGACCGAGACTTCTATGTGGCGGATCCCGACTTCGTCGATGTGCCGGTACTCGCCTTGTTGGACCCCGCCTATCTGCGTGCGCGCGGCAAGCTGATTCAGCCTGATCGCAGTATGAAGGTTGCGCTGCCGGGCGACCCGGAAGGCAAGCTGCTGACGCTAGGGCGCGACAACGCGCTGGAGCTGCCGTCCACCAGTCATCTGGTGGCGGTGGACAAGCAAGGCAATGCGCTGTCCATGACGACCACCATCGAAAGCGAATTCGGCAGCAAGATCTTCGTGCGCGGATTTTTGTTGAACAACGAAATGACGGACTTCTCTTCGTCGTTCAAGGACCCGGAAGGCAGGCTGGTGGCCAACCGCGTTGAAGCGGGCAAGCGGCCGCGCAGCTCGATGGCGCCGATCATCGTGCTGCGCGACGGCAAGCCCGTGATGCTGGTGGGGTCACCTGGCGGCAGCGCCATCATCAACTACGTAGCCAAGACGATAGTGGGCGTGCTGGATTGGGGCTTGGACATCCAGGCCGCGATTGCGCTGCCCAACATGGGCAGCCGCAACAAGGACACGGAACTGGAAAAAGGCACGCCGCTGGAAGCGTTGGCCCCTGCGCTGGAAGCCAAGGGGCACCCGGTGCGGATTACCGAATTCCCCAGTGGCATCCATGGCATCGTCATCGACGCCAACGGCCTGCAAGGCGGGGTGGACCCGCGCCGCGAAGGGCTGGCCAAGGGGGGCTGAGGCGCGCGTCAAGTCCGGTGGGCCAGGTCCAGCGGGGCTAGTCCAGCGAAGACGGGTCGATTTCCATGCGCGCTTCCTTGCGATGCGCCAGATAGGTCACGCCCCACATCACCACTCCCAACAGCAAGAGCCAACCCGCCACTTGATACTGGATCACGTCGCGGCCGGTCAGCGGCGTGACCAGGAACAGGCAGGCCGCCGCGCCCAGCCACGGAATGATGCGGTTGATGCGGAAGTGTTCATGCTTGACCTCGTCGCGACGCAGGACCAACACCGCGACGTTGACGAAGGCGAATACGCCAAGCAGCAGCAACGCCGTGGTGCCGCCCAACGCGCGGATGGCTTCCGAATCCGCCAGGGCCACCAGGATGATCAGGCCAAACGCAAGCGCGGTGGTGAACAGGATGGCCGTCCAGGGCGTCTGGTTCTTGCGATGCACGTGCGCCAGGAACGACGGCAGCACGCCCTGGCGCGACATGCCGTAAAGCAGGCGGCTGGCCATCATCATGTTGATGAGCGCGGAGTTGGCCACGGCAAACATCGAGATCACGGGCATGATGTACTCCACCGGCAGGTTCGGCGCGGCGCGCTTGACCACCAGCACCAGCGGCGTCGAGCTCTTGGCCAATTCACCCACCGGCACCAGCGCCACGGCGCAGATCGACACCAGCACGTAAATCACGGCGGTGATGCCCAAGCCGGTCAGCATGACCTTGGGAAAGATGCGGCTGGGTTCGTGCGTTTCTTCGGCCATGTTGACCGAATCCTCAAAGCCGACCATGGCGAAGAATGCCAGCGCGGTGGCTGATGTGACCGCCAGGAAGACGCTCTTGTCTTCGGGCGTGTCGAATGCGATTACCCGCGAGAAATCCGCCTGCCCACCCGCCATGGCGTAGAAGCCCAGCAAGATCACCATCAACAGGCCCGACAATTCGATCAGGGTCAGCACGACGTTGGCCTTGACGCTTTCGGCCGCGCCGCGCAGGTTCACCAACATTACCAGCAGCATGAAGCCGAGCGCGCCGAACGTGATCCAGGTTTTGTCGGCCTCGATGCCGAAGGCCGCAAACAGGTTGGCCGCAAAGGCCTGCGAGGCCGTGGCAGCGGATGTCAGCCCCGAGCTCATGACGGTGAAGCAGACGATGAAGGTCAGGAAGTGCACGCCGAAGGCTTTGTGCACATACAGCGCCGCGCCGGCGGCCTTGGGGTATTTGGTGACAAGCTCCAGATAGGACAGCGCGGTCAGCAACGCCACGCCGAAGGCCACCAGGAAGGGCACCCACGCCGCACCACCGACTTCGGCCGCCACCTGGCCGGTCAAGGCATAGACGCCGGTGCCAAGGATGTCGCCAATAATGAATAGCAACAATAGTTTCGCGCCCATCACGCGCTTGAGCGGCGCGTTCTCCGTTGCGGACGGGGCGCTCGTTTCGTTCGTGGCCATATTCTTTTCTCCTCTTTCTTGGACTTTGTGGGGGGGGAGGCGACCCGAAAAGTCTAAGGCGGGGAGGGTGCAGACAGTGCTACAACGGTGCAACGAAATGTCTTAGTTGTTGAGATTCGTAGGATGGGTGCAGCGCGAGAGAAAGGGCAGAAAAACCCAAGTGCGATTCGCGCGAAACCCATCATGCAGCGTTGGAAATTGCGGCACCTTAGCCACACCTATGTATGGTTAAAACGGTTTTGGCTTCAGCGCCGCCTGATGGGTTTCGCGCGAACGGCTTCAGTGTTCTTCTGCCTCTTCCCGCGCGCTGCACCCATCCTACGTTTTCCTATCCGGCTGGCATTCGTAGGATGGGTGTAGCGCGAAAGAAAGAGCAGAAAAACCCAAGTGATATTCGCGCGAAACCCATCATGCAGCGGTGGAAATTGCGACACCTTAGCCACACCTATGTATGGTTAAACGGTTTGGGTTTCAGCGCTGCCTGATGGGTTTCGCGCGAACGTCGTCAGTGTTCTTCTGCCCCTTCCCGCGCGCTGCACCCATCCTACGTTTTCCTATCCGGCTGGCATTCGTAGGATGGGTGCAGCGCGAAAGAAAGAGCAGAAAAACCCAAGCGCGATTCGCGCGAAACCCATCATGCAGCGTTGGAAATTGCGGCACCTTAGCCACAGCTATGTATGGTTAAAACGGTTTGGGTTTCAGCGCCGCCTGATGGGTTTCGCGCGAACGGCTTCAGTGTTCTTCTGCCTCTTCCCGCGCGCTGCACCCATCCTACGTTTTCCTATCCGGCTAGCATTCGTAGGATGGGTGCAGCGCGAAAGAAAGAGCAGAAAAACCCAAGTGATATTCGCGCGAAACCCATCATGCAGCGTTGGAAATTGCGACACCTTGGCCACACTTATGTATGGTTAAAACGGTTTAGGTTTCAGCGCTGCCTGATGGGTTTCGCGCGAACGGCTTCAGTGTTCTTCTGCCCCTTCCCGCGCGCTGCACCCATCCTACGAATTCACGCCTTCAGTTCTGGTGGCAGTTTGCGCAGGCTAGCCGGGGTACGCGATAGCTTGATGGGCGAGCCTACGCCTTTGTATTCGCCTTGTTCCAACACCATCCCGCGATGTTTCGTATGCGGGTGTGCCAAGGCTTGGTCCACCGTTTGTACGGCGGCGGCGGGGACGCCTGCGCGCAGCAGGCGGTCGGCCAGCGTGGCGGCATTCTGGCTCGCCAGCAGACTCGACAATTCATCGCGCAAGGCTTGCCGGTTTTGCAGGCGGTCGGCGTTGGTGGCATAGCGTGCATCCGCTGCCAGACCCGGCGCTTCCAGCACCTGCGCCATCAACGCAAACTGCCGGTTGTTGCCCACGGCAAGAAACAGCGGGCCGCTGGCGGTGGGCAGTGTTTCGTAGGGCGCGATATTCGGGTGCGCGTTGCCGCTGCGCTTGGGCACCGTGCCGCTGTAGAAAAAGTTGGCGGCGTGCGGGTGCAACAGCGAAAGCGCGCAGTCGTACAGCGTGATGTCCAGGAATTGGCCCAGGCCGCTGCGCTGGCGTTCGTTGAGCGCCAGCAGCACGGCCACCGCGGCGTTCAGCCCGGTCACCATGTCCACCACCGGCAGACCCACGCGCGTGGCCTCGCCGTCGGCTTCGCCGTTCACGCTCATCAAGCCGCACATGGCTTGCGCGCAGGCGTCGTAGCCGGGCAACCCGCCCAAGGGCCCATCGGCGCCGAAGCCGCTGACACGGCAATGCACCAGCTTGGGAAAGGCCTGGCTCAAGCTGTCATAACCCAGCCCCCACTTTTCCAGCGTGCCGGGTTTGAAGTTCTCAACCAGCACGTCGGCGTCGGCCAGCAGATGGCGCAGCAGTTCCTGGCCCGCCGGTTGCGACAAGTCCAGCGTCATGCCTTCCTTGTTGCGGTTCACGCCGATGAAGTACGACGCCGTGTCGCCCAGGAAGGGCGGGCCCCAACCTCGGGTTTCGTCGCCGCCCGGGGGCTCGATCTTCAGCACGTCGGCGCCGTGGTCGGCCAGTATCTGCGTGCAGTACGGGCCGCCCAACACGCGCGACAGGTCGATCACTTTGCAGCCGGCCAGCGCGCCGGCGTTCGGAAGAGTAGGGGCCATGGATTCTCTGCTTCAGTCGATGGAAACGTTGGCGCTCTTGATGAGTTCGCGCCACTTGGGGACTTCGGCGGCGATGAAGTTGGCCAGGCCTTGCGGCGTCTGGTCCTTGGCCGCCACGATGCCTTGAGAACGCAGTGCCTGCTCGACGGCGGGATCCGACAGCGCGGTCTTGAACGCCCGGTTCAACGTGTCCACCACATCGGCCGGCGTGCCCTTGGGCGCGACGATGCCGAAGAAGACGCTCACGTCATAGCCCTTCAGGCCCTGCTCGGACAAGGTGGGCAAATCCGGCAGCGCGTCCGATCGTTGCGCGCTGGCCAGGCCGATGGCGCGCAGCTTGCCGGCCTTGACGTGGGGCAGGGCCGTGAGGATGTCGGTGAACGACATGGACACCTGCCCGCCCAGCAGGTCGTTCAGCGCCGGCCCCGTGCCCTTGTAGGGGATGTGCATGATGTCGGTGCCGGCCATCTTGTTGAACAGGATGCCGGCCAGATGCGACGACGCGCCGTTGCCCGACGACGCGTAGCTGAGCTTGGTGGGATTCTGCTTGGCGTAGGCGATAAGCTCTTGCACGTTCTTGACCGGCACAGAGGGGTTCACCACCAGGATGTTGGGCAGATGGCCCAGGCGGATGATCGGCGCGAAACTGGTTTCAGGGTTGTAGCCCTGGTTCTTGTACAGGCTGACGTTGATGGCCAGCGGGCCGGACGTGCCGAACAGAATCGTGTAGCCATCGGGCTTGGCCCCCGCTACGTATTCCGATCCGATATTGCCGCCCGCGCCGCTGCGGTTTTCAACAATCACGTTCTGCTTGAGCGGTTCGCGCAGTTTCTCGGCCAGGCGGCGCGCCATGGCGTCGGTCGGCCCGCCGGGCGGGAACGGCACGACCAGCGTGATGGGGCGGGCGCTGGGAAAGGCGTCGGCCGCCAGCGCGGACGTGACCGGCATGACGGCGGTGGTCGCGGCCAGCAGCAAGGGGGCAATAAAGCGTTTCATGGTGGTGTCTCCTGTGGGGAAGGCGCGCCGGCTGTGCCGCCGGCGTCGGATTACAGCGCGTATTGCAAGATGGCCTGGCAGGCCGCGCTTTCGTTGGGGGGAATGGCATAAGGGTCGCGCGGCGCCAGGCGGTGCAGCAGCACCTGGTCGGCCAGTTGCGCACGGCTTTCCAGCCTGGCGCCCGTGGCTTCCCAGCGCAGCGCGGCCATGGACACGGCGTGGTACAGCAGCGATGCGGCCTGGCGGGCCAGTTCGTCATGGTCGCCCGCCGCCGCCTGCTCGGCCAGCGAAAAGCTCTTGGCCAGCGCGTCTGCTTGCAGCGCGGCCAGGGCGGGTGGGCAGGGCACGCCCGCCGCCAGCAACCGGTCGATGTGCGCGCGCAGGGCGGGCAGCGAATTCTCTTTCTTGATGGCGCGCAGCACGTCCAGCGCCACGATGTTGCTGGTGCCTTCCCAGATGGAGCCCAGATGCGCGTCGCGCACCAGGCGCGGCTCGGTCCATTCCTCGATATAGCCGCAGCCGCCGCGCACTTCCATCGCGTCGCCCGTCACCTTGCGGGCGTCGCGGCAGGCGCGGAACTTGATCAGCGGCGTCAGGATGCGGGCAAGCGCCGGGTCGGCAGTGCCCTGGTCGGCGTCCGCCAGCGCGCGCGCCGTCTGGAACATGACGCTGCGCGCCTGTTCGGCCCACACCGTCATCTTGACCAGTTGGCGCTGCATCAGCGGCATGTCGATCAGGCGCTTGCCAAAAGCGCGGCGGTGTTGCGACACGTAGATGGCTTCGGTGACGGCGCGGCGCATCAGGCCGGCCGCGCGCATGCCGTTGGACAGGCGCGAATTGTTGATCATGTCGGCCATCTGCTTGAAGCCGCGGCCGCGTTCGCCCACCAGCCAGGCCACGGCCCCTTCCAGGCGGATTTCGCCGCTGGCCATGGAGCGCGTGCCCAGCTTGTCCTTCAAGCGCAGGATGCGGTAGTGGTTGTGGCTGCCGTCGTCCAGGTCGCGCGGCAGCAGGAAGAGCGATACGCCCTTCAGACCAGGCTGCGGCTCGCTGCGCGCCAGCACCATGGCAAAGCCCGCGTCGGGATTCGAGCAGAACCACTTGTCGCCATGAATGCGCCAGGTGCCGTCGGCTTGCGCTTCTGCGGTCACTTCCGTGGCGCTGACGTCCGACCCCGCGCCCTGTTCCGTCATGAACATGGCGCCTTGGCGCAGCGCGTCGAAATCCTGGCTGGTGACTTGCGGCAGCACGCGCTCGACCAGCGCGGGGTCGCCGAACTTGCGCAACGTGCGCGCCAGCGAATCCGTCATGCTGACCGGGCAGCACAGGCCGAATTCCGCCTGCACGAACAGATGGCTCAGCGCGTACTTGGCGCTGGCCGGCATGGGTTCTGGCCAGCCCAGCACGCCACCGCGATGCGACAGCGCGGCCAGGCCGAATTCGCTGTAGGCCAGGCGTTCCAGTTCTACATAGGCCGGATGTTTGTCGACACGGGATTCATCCGCGCCTGCGCGGCTGCGCACGGACAGGGTGGGCGGATGCTTGTCCGCCGTGGCGGCCAGCTCGTCCATCACGCCGCCGGCCAGGCCGCCCAGCCGTTCCAGGTGCGGCAGCAGATGGGTGTGCAGCGCGGCGGGCAGGTAGCGCTGGCTCAGCGCGGCGGCATAGGGGTCCGCGCGGAACAGATTCAGGCCGCGTGAATCCGGAACGGGCGTGGCGGCGGGGGCAACGGGGCGGGCGGGGGCGTCCATGGCGGCATCCTGCGGAAAACGGAGAAGATGGCCGATGTTGCGCGGGTGCATTAATCTATGCAAATACCGATTTTGTGTAGAACAATCCATAAAAAATATAGATAAGGGGAGACCATGGATCTGGACCCGCGCCTTTTGCGCTACTTCATCGCGGTGGCCGAAGAGCGCCACTTCAGCCGCGCCGCCACCCGGCTGCATATTTCCCAACCCCCGCTCAGCTACGCCATCCGCCAACTGGAAGACAACGTCGGCGCCCGCTTGCTGGCGCGTACCAGCCGCCACGTGGAACTGACCGACGCGGGCCACGTGCTGTACCGCGAGGCCCTGACGCTATTGCGGCAGGCGGAAGAAGTGCGCACGCTGGTGCAGCGGGTGGACGCGGGCTTGCGGGGCCGGTTGCGCATCGGCTTCGTGGGGTCGATGCTGTATCGCGGCCTGCCGACGCTGTTGAATGCGATGCGGGCGGAGTTGCCCGACGTTGAGCACGTGTTGACCGAACTGAATTCCCACGAGCAGATTGAAGCGGTGCGGCGCGGTGAACAGGACCTGGGCTTTATTCACGCCAACCCCGTGCCCGACGAGGTGCTGGCGCGCGATCTGATCGCCGAGCCGTTCGTGGTGTGCCTGCCGGATTCCCATCCGCTAGCCGGCCGCCAGTCGCTGCGGCTGGCCGAACTGGCAAGCGATGATTTCGTCTTTTTCGCCCGGGCGGCGTCCCCCAGCTATTACGAAACCGTGCTGTCCATGTGTGTCGCGGCCGGATTCATGCCGGTGATCCGGCACGAAGTGCGACATTGGCTAAGCGTGGCGTCGCTGGTGTCGCAGGGCTTGGGCGTGTCGATCGTGCCGGCCTGCCTGTCGCGCAGCGGCCTGGCCGGCACGCGCTTCATAGCCTTCGAACATGACGCGCGCTCGGTCAGCCAGGTAATCTGGCACGCCGGTGCGCGCACGCCCTTGCAGCAAAGGGCGATGGCGCTGGTGGAACGCCAGTTTCCAGCGGCCGCGGGCCAGGCCGCGGCTGACTGAAGATCAGCGGATCAGCGGAAAACCACAGTCTTGTTGCGGTTCAGCAGGATGCGGTGTTCCACATGGCTGCGCACCGCGCGCGACAGCACCAGCGATTCAATATCGCTGCCCACCTGGGTCAGGTCGGCCGCCGTCATCGTGTGGTCGACGCGTTCGATGTCCTGGTCGATGATCGGGCCTTCGTCCAGGTCCGAGGTCACGTAGTGCGCTGTGGCGCCAATGATCTTCACGCCGCGAGCATGTGCCTGGTGATACGGGCGGGCGCCCTTGAAGCTGGGCAAGAAGCTGTGGTGGATGTTGATGGCGCGGCCATTCAGCGCGCGGCACATGTCCGCCGACAGAATCTGCATGTAGCGGGCCAGCACCACCAGATCCGCGTTGGACTGGTCGGCAATCTGCAGCACCTGCTTTTCCTGTTCGGCCTTGGTGTCCGGCGTAACCGGCAGGTGGTGGAACGGAATGCCGTAAGACGCGGCCAGGCTGGCGTAGTCGTTGTGGTTGGACACGATGGCAGCCACTTCAGCGTGCAAATGCCCGCTATGCACCCGGAACAGCAGGTCGTTCAGGCAGTGGCCCTGCTTGCTGACCATGATCAGCAGACGCTGCTTGCGGCGCGCGTCGTGCAGCTTCAGGTCCATGCCGTAATCCACCGACAGCGTATCCAGCCGGGCGCGCAGGTCGTCGGGGTTCACGGCCACGGGCAGGTCGAAGTGCACACGCAGGAAGAACTGGCCGGTTTCCTCGTCGCCGAACTGCTGCGAATCCAGGATGTTGCAACCCAATTCGAACAACAGGCCGCTGACGCGGTAGACGATGCCGGTGCGGTCGGGGCAGGACAGGGTCAGGATGTAGTCGTTGTGCTGCATGGTGCGGGAATAGGCCAGGGTAAGGATAAAGGGGGGATGGGCGGAATCAGGCGGCCAGGCGCGCCAGGGCTTCTTCCGCCAGGGCCAGGCTGGAAGTCAGCCCGGGAGATTCAATGCCGAACAGGTTCACCAAGCCCGGCACGCCATGCACGGCGGGGCCGGCAATGACGAAGTCGGCGGCGGGCTCGTGCGGGCCCGAGATCTTGGGCCGGATGCCGGTATAGCCGGGCGTCAGCGCGTTGTCGGGCAGGGCCGGCCAGTAGCTGCGCACGGCTTCATAGAACACGTCGGCGCGGGCCGGGTCCAGCGTGTAGTCCTCGGTGCCGATCCATTCGGTGTCGGGGCCGAATTTGGCCTGCCCGCCCAGGTCCAGTGTCAGGTGGACGCCCAGGCCGGCGTGTTGCGGCACGGGGTAGATCAGGCGCGAGAACGGGGCGCGGCCGGACAAGGTGAAATAGCTGCCCTTGCACAGGTAGTCGGTGGGGATGCTGGCCGGCGGCACGCCGTCGATGCGGCGGGCCAGCGCGGGCGCTTGCAGCCCGGCTGAATTGATCAGCACGTTGCAGGTCAAGGTCATGGCTTCGTCGCCGCCGAATTGCAGCTCGAAGCCGCCTTCGGGCCGCACGCGACCAGATACCAGCGGCGTGTGGAAAACGCACTGGGCGCCGGCGTTTTCGGCGTCGCCCTGGAACGACAGCATCAGGGCATGGCTGTCCACAATGCCCGTGGACGGCGACACCAGCGCGGCGGTGCATTGCAGCGCGGGTTCCAGGCGCATGGCTTCTTCGCCCGAGATGAATTGCAGGTCATCCACGCCATTGGCGCGGGCGCGCTGCGCAATGCCTTCCAGCTGGGCCGCCTGGTCGCGGTCGGTGGCGACGATGAGCTTGCCCAGGCGCTTGTGCGGCACGCCGCGTTCGGCGCAATAGGCGTACAGCAGGTGCTTGCCGCGCACGCACAGGCGCGCCTTCAGGCTACCCGCGGGGTAGTAGATGCCGGCATGGATGACTTCGGAATTGCGCGAGCTGGTGCCGGTGCCGATGGCCTCGGTGGCTTCGGTCACCAGCACTTCGCGGCCAGACTGGGCCAGCGCGCGCGCGATGGCCAGGCCGACCACGCCCGCGCCGATCACGATGCAATCCACATCCGCGCTCATGGCGCTTTCCTTTCAGAGCGGGTGCCGGCGGGCGTCAGGTCGAAGCCGCCCGCGTGAAATACCAGCGGCGGCTCGTGGCTGTGGCCGCAGCGTTCTACTTCGCCCACCATGATGATGTGGTCGCCTTCTTCGTAGCGGCTGCGGTTGCGGCATTCGAACCAGGCGGCACAATGGCCGTCCAGCATCGGCGTGCCGCCCGGCGCGTAGTGCACCGTCAGGCCGGCATAGCGGTCGGGCGTCTTGCCGGTGGCAAAGCGCCGCGCCAGCGCAATCTGTTCGGCGCTCAGCACGTTGACCACGTACCGTTCGCATTGCTCGAAGATCGCCAGCGACGACGAGGCGCGCGACAGGCTCCAGAGGATCAGCGGCGGGTTCAGCGATACCGAATTGAACGAGCTGACCGTCAGGCCGATGGGAGCGCCATCAAGCCCGGCGGCCGTCACGACCGTTACGCCGGTGGCGTAGCGGCCCAGCGCGGTGCGGAAAAAAGCGGCGTCAAAATCAGGGGAGGAGGCGGGCATGCAATCGGTAATTGGGCGGGCGCGACACGGCGCCCGACATCAGGGCGACAGGCGTTCGATCTTCCAGGCCGAGCCGTCGGCAACATAGCGCAGACGGTCGTGCAGGCGCGAGGGCCTGCCTTGCCAGAATTCAATGGCGGTGGGCTTCAGGCGGTAACCGCCCCAGTGCGGCGGACGCGGCGGCTCTTCGCCGAAGCGTTCGCGGAATTCCTTTTCACGGGCTTCCAGCGCTTCGCGGGTAATGGGCTGGCTCTGGGGCGAGGCCCAGGCGCCGATGCGCGAACCGGCGGGGCGGCTGTGATAGTACGCATCCGATTCCTCGGGAGCGACCTTCTCCACCACGCCTTCGATGCGGACCTGGCGTTCCAGCGGCTGCCAGAAAAACAGCAGGCTGGCGCGCGGTTCGGCCAGCAGGTCCTGGCCCTTGCGGGATTCGTAGTTGGTGAAGAACGTGAAGCCGCGCTCGTCAAAGCCCTTGATCAGGACGATGCGGGCGCTGGGCTGGCCACTGGCGTCAACCGTGGCCAGGGTCATGGCGTTGGGTTCCGGCACCTTGGCGGCCAGGGCTTCGTCGAACCAGCGGGTGAATTGCTCGAACGGCGAGGCGGCGGCCTGGCTTTCCAACAGGACGTTCTTTTCGTAGCTTTGACGCAGATCGGAGACGGACATGGAGGCGTGGGATTCAGCGTGGATAACAGGGAGTTTATACCGCCCGGGCGGTCGCTCCCTTATTGACCCCGCGCAGACTCGGGCATGTTTTCCGCCTGGGGGGCGGCCAGTGACGCGCTCAGGCGCCTTCAGGCAGGGTGTGTCCGTCTTCTTCCAGCAGCCGCGCGATGGCGTCCAGCCGGGCGTCATGGATGCCGGCGGCGCGCAGCGCCTGGGCCGTCTGCACCACGTAATCGGTGCAGGGGCCGTACCGGCCGGCCGCGCGGCGCACGATGGCCAGCAGCTCGGCGTCGGGAAGTGCGCGGATGTAGGCGGGATTGTCGCGGTTCATGATGAAGACCAGCGCGCGGACGGGGCCGGCGTCGGTCGTGCAGTTGATCCAGCGAGGCAGGTAGGCGCCAGTGGACATTTCGCGTTCCCACAGCGCCGGGAAGTAGGTGGGCACCTGGCTGCCGGCCAGGCGGTAGACCACGCCCCGACACGAGCCGCCACGGTCCAGACCGAATACCAGGCCCGGGCATTCCGGCGTGCCCCGGTTCACGCGCGACCACAGACACAGCGCCCGGTGATGGCCGCGCAAGGTCGCCAGCCGGCGCTCCATGAAGTCGAAATCAGGGCGCCAGATCAGTGATCCGTACCCATATACCCAGACGTCTTCTCCGGCTTGCCAATGGCGCAGCGCGTCATCCAGCGATGCCTGCCTTTCCTCTGGTGTCCAAAGACGGAAGGGCAAGCTGGCGCCGGCGATGCCGGAGGCGGGGGGAGTGGACTGCATGGTCAAGGCTCTACGGTTTCCGGTCAGATTCGAGCGGGGGATTGCGATTGGCCCAGCCGCCGGCCATCAAGGCCAGCGCATAGGCCCAGAACAACGGGGCGACGCCAATTACCGCACCCAGCGCGCCGAAGGTCAACGGCAGGGAGACCTGCGAGCCGTTGATCAGCGCCATGCGCAAACCCACGGCTTCAGCCGCGCGCCCGGGCGGGCTGTGCTGGTGCAAGAGGGAAAGCATACTCGGTTGGCAGCACCCCAAGGCAAGCCCCAGGATGAACGACAGCACGACCAGGACGCTAACGTCGGTGAACAGCGGGTAAAGCATGAAGTCGATGGCGGCGGTAGCCATCGCCACCCGTACCAGCGTCCACGAGCGCACCCGGCGCATGATCAGCGGCAATACCAGGCGGATAACGAACGTTGCCGCCGCGAAGGACGCCAGAATGACGCCGATGGTCGTCGCGGACAACCCGATCGCCACGCCAAAGATCGGCACGACGAACAAGTGCGTGTCCCACGCCCCGGACAAAATGGTGTTGACCATCAGGATGCGGCGCAAGGCGGGAACGGCCAGCAGTTCGGTCACGCGGCGGCGCTGCGCTTCCTTGGCGCCAGATAGTTGCGAATCCACCGCCTTCAATTGGTGACGCAAGGCGTACAACCCGATGCCGGACAGGATGGGCCCCAGCGCCAGCAGGCCGAAGGCGGTGCGCGTGCCCAGGTTGTCGATGGCCAGCCCGGCGATCAGCGGCCCCGAAAATCCGGACGCGGCCAGCGCCAAGGACAGGAAGGAGAAGTTGCGCATCCGTTGCGCGGGTTCAGCATGGCCCAGCAGGTCCTGCGTGGCCACCTGGTGCAGCATGAAACCAATGCCGATACAGCAGGAAGCAATCAGCAAGGCCGTTTGAGTCTGCGAGATAAACGGCAAAGCAGTACCGATCGCCACCAATGACGTACCGATGACGAGCGGACGCACGATGCCTACCCGGTCGACCCAGCGTCCCGCGCGTACCGAAAACAGCATCGGCAGCACCGCGAACACGGCAACCAGCATGCCTACCTTGAACGTGGACAGCCCCATCTGCAGGGCCGTCAGGGATACGGTGATGCGTCCCCCTGTCAGCGCCACGTGGTTCATCATCGCCAGCAGGCACAGCAGCACCGCCCCGGAAAATTCAGGGGAACCAGAGGGCGAGGAGGGGGATCTGTTGGAGGTAGACACGGCGTTAACTGCATTCATTCTGTGCGTATCGTCCCCCTATGTCGAGGCGCGCTTTTTTTGCAGCGCCGCATAATGTTCCTGCGCGTGTTAACAAGATAGGCGCCATCTAACGGCCAAGTTGCGCGCTTACGATGCAAGATCGCGGCAGGTTGGCGGCATGATGGCGGCGAGCGCCCGGGGCGGGTTTCACGCACGGGTCGTTGACGTTGTATCGTTCACGCAACGGAACAATCCGAATGCGTGCCGCGCCGCGCCGTGCGGCCTTAGTGTTTTTTTCCCGTTTCAACCGACGACATCTCGCCGGTTGGCCATCCAGCCCGTTTAGGATGGCGTCCTGGTATCCGCAATACGGGCGGCGTGGCTCGCCCCTTATCCCCTGGTGCAATGAAAAAGTCCCGCAGTAAGTTCAAACGCTACGCAATCATCGCCGTCGTCATCCTGTTGGGGGTGCTGGGCCTGCGAGCCGCGTTCTTCTCGGCGCCGCCGCCGCCCACTTTCGCGGTGGCGGAAGTGACCCGGGCCAATCTGGAAGACAGCGTGCTGGCCAGCGGCACCATCGACGCCATCGAACTTGTCAGCGTCGGCGCCCAGGCCACAGGCCAGTTGAAGTCCTTGAAAGTGGAGCTGGGCGACCGGGTCAAGAAAGGCCAACTGGTTGCCGAGATCGACGACCTGACCCAGCAGAACGACTTGCGCAACGCCGAAGCCGCCTTGCAGACCCGGCGCGCCGAGCGGGCCGCCAAGGTCGCCATGCTGAAACAGGCCGAACTGGCGTTCAAGCGCCAGCGCCAGATGCTGGCGGCCGACGCCAGCTCCCGCGAAGCCTATGAATCCGCCGAAGCCACGCTGGGCGTGACCCGTGCCGAGATCGCGTCGCTGGACGCCCAGATCGCGCAGGCTGAAATCCAGGTGGATACGGCCAAGGTCAACCTGGGGTACACACGCATTGTTTCGCCGATTGACGGCATGGTGGTGGCGGTGGTGACCAAGGAAGGCCAGACCGTCAACTCGATCCAAAGCGCGCCCACCATCATCAAGGTGGCCCAGGTGGACACCATGACGATCAAGGCGCAGATTTCGGAAGCCGACGTTACCCGGGTCAAGCCCGGGCTGCCGGTGTACTTCACCATCCTGGGCGAACCCGACGAGCGCTATCACGCCACCTTGCGCGCCGTGGAACCCGCGCCGGACTCCATCCAGAAAGACGACGCCACCACATCGCTGACCTCGTCCAGCAGCAGCTCCACCACCGCCGCCGTGTACTACAACGGCCTGTTCGATGTGCCCAACCCCGACGAAAAGCTGCGCATCTCGATGACGGCGCAAGTGTTCATCGTGCTGGGCGAAGCCAAGGATGCCGTGGTGGTGCCGGCCTCGGCGCTGGGCAAGCGCGGTGAAGATGGCCGCTATGCAGTGCGCGTGGTCCTGCAAGACAACAAGACCGAGGTGCGCCAGGTCAAGATCGGCATGAACAACAACGTCCAGGCGCAGGTGCTGGAAGGGCTGGAGGTGGGCGACCGGGTCGTGTCGGCGGATTCCACCCCAGCCGTTGGCGCAGCGCCGGGTGCCTGACATGAGCGGTCCGCTGATCGCGCTGTCCGGGGTGCGCCGCGAGTTTCCCGCGGGCGACCAGACCATTGCCGTCCTGAAAGACGTCAACCTGACCATCGAGGCCGGCGAAATGGTCGCCATCGTGGGAGCGTCCGGTTCGGGCAAGTCCACGCTGATGAACATCCTGGGCTGCCTGGACCGCCCGACCCGGGGCGACTACCGCGTGGACGGCCGCAGCACGGGCGAGCTGGACCCGGACGAACTGGCCGAACTGCGCCGCGAGCATTTCGGCTTCATCTTCCAGCGCTATCACCTGCTGTCTGACCTTAGCGCGCAGGGCAACGTCGAAATGCCCGCCGTTTACGCCGGCAAGCGCCGCGAGGCGCGCATCGACCGCGCCGATCAGCTGTTGGAGCGGCTGGGCCTGGGCGACCGCTCGGAACACCGCCCCGGCCAGTTGTCCGGGGGCCAGCAGCAGCGCGTGAGTATCGCGCGCGCGTTGATGAACGGCGGCGACATCATCCTGGCCGACGAGCCCACTGGCGCGCTGGACACGCACACCGGCCAGGAAGTGCTGCGCATTCTGGAAGAGCTGAACGCCGCCGGGCACACCATCATCATCGTCACGCACGACATGAACGTGGCGCGCCATGCGCAACGCATCATCGAGATCAGCGACGGCGAGATCGTGGCGGACAAGCGCAACCCCGACGCCCCACACCGGGACGCCACGCGCGATGCACCGCCCGAACTGCCCAGGCGGCCCGCCTGGCAGTCGTACCTGGACCGCTGCGGCGAAGCCTTGCGCATGGCGCTGCTGTCGATGAACGCGCACCGGCTGCGCACATCGCTGACCATGCTGGGCATCATCATCGGCATTGCCGCCGTGGTGTCGGTGGTGGCGCTGGGCGAGGGCTCGCGGCGCAAGATCCTGGAAGACATCAGCGCCATCGGCACCAATACGGTGGAGGTCTTTCCCGGCAAGGATTTCGGCGACGAGAAAGCCGTGAATATCCGCACGCTGGTCGCGGCGGACGCCGATGCCCTGGCGCGCGAACCCTATGTGGACAGCGTCACGCCGGAAGTGGCCACCAGCAACACGCTGCGCTATCGCAACGTGTCGGTCAACGGATCCATACAGGGCGTGGGCGAACAGTACTTTCGCGTGCGCGCCATCAAGCTGGAACAGGGCAAGTTCTTCGACGAAACCAGCGTGGTGCGCCGGGCGCAGGAAGTGGTGATCGACGACGGCACGCGGCGGGCGCTGTTCGGCTCGCACACGGAGCCCATCGGGCAGGTCATCTTCCTGGGCTCCATGCCGGCGCGCGTGATCGGGGTGACCGCCAAGAAGGACTCGGTGTTTGGCAACAACGAGTCCCTGAACGTCTGGATTCCGTACACCACGGCCTTGTCGCGCGTACTGGGGCAGCAGCACCTGAAAAGCATCACGGTGCGTGTCAGCGACGCCACGCCGCCCGCCGCCGCCGAGAAGGCCATCGAGCGTGTGTTGATGCGCCGCCACGTGGTGAAGGATTTCTTCGTGTTCAACACGGACGCCATCCGCAAGACCATCGAACGCACCACCGCCACGATGACGCTGCTGGTGTCGCTGATTGCGCTGATCTCGCTGATGGTGGGCGGCATCGGCGTCATGAACATCATGCTGGTGTCGGTCACCGAGCGCACCCGGGAAATCGGCGTGCGGATGGCGGTGGGCGCACGGCGCAGCGACATCATGCAGCAGTTCCTGATTGAAGCCGTGCTGGTCTGCCTGATTGGCGGGGCGCTGGGCATCATTCTGTCGCTGGCCCTGGGCGTGCTGGTGTCCAAGGCCACGGGTGGCTCGTTCCAGATGATTTATTCCACGGCATCGATGGTGGCGGCATTTACGTGCTCGACGCTGATCGGTGTGCTTTTTGGCTATTTGCCGGCGCGCAACGCAGCGCGCCTGGATCCCGTCGAGGCGCTGGCCCGGGAATGAGGACAATGAAAGCGGTTTCCCTGATTCGAAAACCTGTCGCGCGGGCCTTGGCGCTGGCTTTGCCTTTGGTGCTGGCCGGCTGCGGCAGCCTGCTGCGCACCGACTACGAACCTCCGCTGACCCAGACGCCCGCCGCGTGGACCTACGGTGGAGCGGCAGGCGGACAGGCCGGCGCGCAAGCGCCTCTGGCAGACGGCGGCGCCTGGTGGCGCAATTTCAACGACCCGGTGCTGAACGGCCTGGTCGACGCCGTTCTGGCGCGCAATAACGACCTGGCGGCTGCCGCCATCCGCGTGCGCCGCGCGCAATACCAGGCGGGCCTGACCGAAGACAAGCTGATCCCGCAGCTAGGCGGCGATGCCAACGTGACGCGCAACCGCAACCTGTATGGCGACCGCGCCATCACGCGCGCCAACCAGGCCCAACTGACCGTCAGCTACGAAGTGGACCTGTGGGGCAAGCTCTCGCGCCAGCGCGACGCGGCGCAATGGGAAGCGCTGGCCACCGAGCAAGACCGCCAGTCCGCCGCCTTGTCGCTGGTGGGCACCACCGCCACGCTGTATTGGCAGACGGCCTTCATCAACCAGCGTATTGCCAGCAGCGAGGAAAGCATCGCCTACGCGCGCCGCACGCAAGACCTGGTGCGCGCGCAGTACGCCGCGGGCGGCGCGTCGGCATTGGAACTGGCTGAAGCCGAGCAGACCGTGGCCAGCCAGCAGGCGGCGCACACCTTGCTGGTGCAGCAGCGCGTGGAATACACCAATGCGTTGACGATTCTGTTCGACGGTCCTCCCGACCGCAGCATGGCCAACCCGCCCCGGCTGCCGGAATATCCGCTGCCCGAGGCTCGCGCTGGCGTGCCGGCGGACCTGCTTGGCCGCCGCCCCGACCTGCGCGCCACCGAGCTGCGCCTGCGCGAAGCGCTGGCCACCGTGGATGCCACCCGCGCCAGCTTTTATCCGCCGGTGACGCTGACGGGCGCGGTGGGCAGCGCCAGCCCCACGCTGTCGAACATGCTGCAAAACCCCGTCGCCACGCTGGGCGTGGGCCTGACGCTGCCGTTCCTGCAATGGAACCAGATGCAGCTGAACATCAAGATCTCGAAGGCCGATTACGAAGAGCGCGTCGTCAATTTCCGGCAGTCGCTGTATCAGGCCATGGCCGATGTGGAAAACGCGCTGTCGAACCGAACCCAGCTGGCCTTGCAGGCCGAGCAGCTGGCGCGGTCACTACGCGCGGCGCGCGAGGCCGAGCGCCTGTATGAGGTTCGGTATCGGGCGGGGGCGGTGTCCTTGAAAGACTGGCTGGACGCGCAGGAAAAACGGCGCACGGCCGAGATTGCCCGCGACGAGAACGGCCTGAACCGCCTGGTAAACCAGGTGACGGTGTATCGGGCGCTGGGCGGGGACGATGCGGGCTGAGATTTCGCGCTAAGGTCTCGGACTGGCGTTTCAGTTTGATGCCTGCCCTAAAATAGCCGCCATGAACTCCCCCGACCACCCAGCCCCCTCCGCCGACCTGGACCGCCGTTTCGGCGGTCTGTCCCGTTTGTATGGCCCCCAGGCGCCCGCCCGGCTTCAACAGGCGCACGTTGCCGTCGCCGGACTGGGCGGCGTGGGTTCCTGGACGGTCGAGGCCTTGGTGCGTTGCGGCGTGGGCGCGTTGACGCTGATCGACCTGGACCACATTGCCGAATCCAACGTCAACCGTCAGATCCATGCGCTGACGTCCACGCTGGGGCAGTCCAAGGTCGACGCAATGGCCGAGCGGGTCTTGGAGATCAACCCCGAATGCCGGCTGACGCGCATTGACGACTTTGTGTCGCCCGAGAACGTAGCCGAGGTGCTGCCCGGCCCCTATACCGTCATCATCGATTGCACCGACCAGGCCGAGGCCAAGATCGCGATGATTCTGCATGCGCGCGCGCTGGGCGTGCCCATGCTGCTGTGCGGCGGCGCGGGCGGCAAGACCGACCCGCTGGCCTTGCGGGCGGGCGACCTGTCTGCGGCGGTGAACGACGCCCTGCTGGCCAAGCTGCGTAACAAGCTGCGCCGCGAGCACGGCTTTCCCCGCGCGTCCGACCAGAACGGCAAGGCGCTCAAGCGCGTGCCGAAGATGGGCGTGCATGCGCTGTGGTTCGACCAGCCGGCCATTCTGCCCGACGCCTGGACCCGCCCCACCGAGGGCGAAGACGATATGGGCGCGGCGGCGCAGAGCCCCGCGCCGCAGGGTTTGTCTTGCGCCGGCTACGGGTCGGTGGTGACGGTGACCGCAGCCATGGGCATGGCGGCGGCCAACGAAGCGTTGCGAATGGCAATCTGAACGCGGGCCGCGCGGCTTGCCACGCGGTGACCACTTTGGCTGCGGCATTGATGGTCACAGCGGCCGCTACATCCCCACGAACACCATCCCGTCCTCGATCCTGACCGGGTAGGTCGCCACATTCTCGCGCAAGGGCGAACACAGCGCCCGCCCGTCGCGCACGTCGAAGCGGCCCTGATGCAGCGGGCATTCGATTTCATGGCCGGTTAAAAAGCCGTCGCACAGGCGGGCGTTGCCGTGGGTACAGAGGTTGTCGGTGGCGTAGACCTGGCCTTCCACGCCGTATAGCGCGATTTCGTGGTCGCCCACCTGCACGGCGATCACGTCGTCTTCGGGCACATCGGCATGGGCGATGGCCTTGATCCAGTGGGTAGTCATAGTCATGGCGGTGATCCTGGCTAGGCTAGATGGGGTAGATAAGCGAATTGGGCACCAGCTCGCTGTCGAAGATGCACAGCCGCGATTCAAACTTCAGGCCGTCCGGCGTGCTGCGCACCACGTCCAGGTAGCGGCCCACGTTGAACACCGTGGTGAACTGGTTGGGCTTGGTGCGAAAGACGGCGTAGTTGGCTTCGGATTCGATGCGGTCGCCTTGCACCGACAACACGCGCGGTGCGCCCACCACATGGCGCTGGTAGTAGGGGTCGTGGAAGATGGTTTCCGTGGCGCCGTAGATGCGGTCTTTCAGCATGGCGCGGCTTTCGAATGCCATGGTGGCCAAGGGGTAGCCGCGTTCGTGGTTCTCGCGGGGCAGCACCTTGTAGGTGCAGTCTTCCAGGAAGAAGTCCGGCCATTTCTCCCATTGCTCGGCGTCCAGCGCGGCGGCGTAGTCGGTGTACAGGCAGGTCAGGCGGTAGTAGAGCGGAAAGTCCAGCATCGTCATGCCTCCATCACACGGCGCCAATACGCATACATGCCGCGTATCAGCGTTTCGGTCACCATGTGGTCGGTGTTCTCGGCGGTCTTGCCGCCCAGCTCCGCCACGCTGCGATGCCAGGGCTTCTGTTCAAAACCCGATTGCGAAAACTCGATCACTTCGCCATCGTCCGCCGATACGAAGCCGGCCGGGCCGAACAGATTGGCCTGGCGCAGCCGCCGGCGCGTCATCTCGGGCGTGTCCTCGGCAAAGCCGAAGTGCGTCCAGACAAAGTCGAAGGCGTCGTGGCCCACGGGCTGGATGTGGCGGGTGGACAGCGAATTGACCTGCTGCTGGATGATCACGCTGGGAAACAGCGTCATCAGCACGGCGGTGGGTCCGTTCCACCAGGGCTCCGGCACGATGTCCAGGAAACGGTCGTCGTTCAGCGACATCTGCTCCTTGAAGCTGGACACGCCGCTGGTGACGCTGCCCTTGCCGCCCTGGCCGCGCGTGGAAATCATGGCGGCGTGGCGGAAATGGCGGTCCATCTTCAGTTCCGACCGGTTGTCCGCGCGCCACAGGCCGAAGGTGACGAACCAGGTGTGCAGCAGGCCGGGGTGATAGGGGTCCTTGATGTTCTCCTGCATCAGCTTCCAGTTGCCCGGGATGCGCTGGCGGCTGTAGCCATGGATGACCAGTTCACGGCCATCGAAGACTCGGTCGAAATAGTGCAGGATGTCTGGTCCCAGATAGTCTTCCAGCGGCTCGGCGTCGTGGTCGAACGAGGCGAACACCACGCCGTTTCGACAGGCCACCGCCAGCTTGGTCAGACCGTGGTCTTCGGTCTTGAAATCGGGCGGCATGCCGCCGTTGACCTTGCCGTCTTGTTTGACGCCGCGCCGGAAGGGCACGCCGATCAGGTTGCCTTCCAGGTCGTAATTCCATTGGTGATAGGGGCAGACGAATTCGCTGCGGTTGCCGGCGCGTTCACGGCAGAACTGCACGCCGCGATGGGCGCACACGTTTTCCACCACGCGCACCTGGCCGGACTGGTCGCGCAGCAGAATCACCGAGCGTTCGCCGACGGCGGTGCGCTTGAAGTCGCCCGGGTTGGGAATTTCAGCTTCCAGGCCGACGTAACACCAGTGCGCCCGGTAGAAGAAGCGTTCCAGCTCGCGCTGGTGCAAGGCGGCGTCGGTGTAGACGCCGAAGGGAATACGGTGGGAACCGTCGCTCTGCCAGGGCGGGTCGATGTGCATGGTTTGTCTCCTATTTTTATCGCTCCATCATCGGGCAGGCGATGAAATAAATAAATAGAATCTGGTCAATAGAAGAAATCACCAACATCAATATTGGTGGAGACAAGCGCATGAACCTGAAAGATGTGGACCTGAACCTGCTGGTCGTCTTCAACGAACTGCACAAGCATGGCCGGGTGTCGGCCGCCGCGCACAGCCTGGGTATCTCGCAACCCGGCGTCAGCAATGCGCTGAGCCGCTTGCGCAAGCTGCTGGGCGATGAATTGTTCCTGCGTACCTCGCGCGGAATGGTGCCCACGCCTTATGCCGAAGCGCTGGCGCAACCCATTGCGGATGCCTTGGGGGCGTTGCATGGCACGCTGAACGCACACGCCGTGTTCGACCCGGCGCGCAGCGAACGGGCGTTTGTGATTGGCGTGAACGATGTGGGCGAAACCTATTTCCTGCCTCGCTTGATGCGGGCGCTGGACACCGCCGCGCCGGGGGTCACGATACGCACGGTGCGCACGACCTCGATCGACGTGCGTGACGAGATGGAACGCGGCCGTATCGATCTGGCCATGGGCTTTCTACCTGGCCTGCAAAGCGGATTTTTTCAGCGCAAGCTGTTCAGCCAGCCCTATGTGTGCATCTTTCGGCGAGACCATCCGCTGGCGCGCTCGGGGGTGACGGCCAGGCAGTTTCGCGCGGCCGAGCACGTGGCGATCGTGTCCGAAGGCACGGGGCATGGGGTGGTGGACGAGGTGATTGCCCGCGCCGGCATCCGCCGCCGCTTGCGGCTGACGGTGCCGCACTTCATGGCGGTGGGGCCGGTGCTGCAAGCCACCGACATGATCGCGGTGGTGCCGCGGCGCTTTGCCGACTGCGCCTGTACGCCCTTCGGGCTGGCCACGGCGCCCTGTCCGGTGAAGATTCCGGAGTCGGTCATCAATGTGTTCTGGCATGCGCGCAACCACCGCGAGCCCGCCAATCAATGGCTGCGTCAGGTGGTGGTGGAACAGTTCGCGGATCAGGACGGGGGAGTGAGGCCTCCCGCAGCGTAACGGTGAACGCCAGGACGGGGAGTCGGGTGTGGCGCAGCGTAACGGTGAATGTCAGGACGAGGGAGTCAGGACGAGGGAGTCAGGTTTCCCGCAGCGTGACGGTGAACCAGCCGCGCAGCGCGTTGGACAGGCGGATTTCCTTGGCCTCGTGCAGGTCGGCCAGCGTCAGCACGCGCTCGCTCGCGTTGGCGGTGTCCAGCAGTTCGCCGCGTTGCACGCCGGGCAGGCAGCCACTGGCCACGGGCGGCGTGTACCAGCGGCCGTCCAGCAGCAGATAGACGTTGCTGCGGCTGCCTTCACACAGCTCGCCGCGTTCGTTCAGGTAGAGCAGATCAAAAATGTTGGGATGCGCGGGCAGCCATTCGATGGTCTTGGTGTACCAGGGCCGGTGCGTGGTCTTGTAGCGCAGCAGCGGTTCGGACGACCGCAGCGTTTCAGGCGCCAGCATCACTTCCTGCACGGCGGGCAGCGGGGGCAGCGGGGCCGTCTGGATGTGGCGGCTGCCGTCGCGGGCCACCAGCAGGCGCAGCCGGTGCGGGCCCGGCGTGACCAGGCCCATGGCCGCGATCATGATGTCGCCTTCAATGGCGCGCCCGGCCCATGCGTAACCCAGATCCTTGCAAGCCGCCTCCAGCCGCTTCAGGTGACGCGCAAGCAGCGGCACACGCTGTTCGGCATCGACCAGGATGGTCTCGATCAATTCAGGTTGCATGGGACTCTCCTGGAAAATCGCGGTTGTGGACCGCGCTCTATGCTACTACCGAGTGGTGGATCGCGGGGGCGTGGGCGTGGCGGGTCGCGGGACATGGTCGTAGGATGGGTGAAGCGCGGCACGCCCGCCCCAAGAACGCCATCGCCGATCGCGCGCAACCCATCAAGCAGCGCCGGATACATCACAGACGTTGCATGATGGGTTACGCGCGGCAGATGTTCGCGTTCTTGCGCACACCATCGCGCGCTTCACCCATCCTACGATTGCGGATCGCGGATTGCGGATTGCGGATTGCGGATTGCCGGCATGCGTCGCCCCCCCCATTCACCCCCGCAAAATCCGCGCTTTCCAATGGCATTCCTGCCATTCCTCCGCGGGGTCGGAATCATGCACGATCCCGCCGCCTACGCTATACACACCGTGGCCGTGGTCATCCAGCACCAGCGTGCGGATCGCGACGTTCAGTGAAAAATCGCCATTGGGCGCGAGCCAGCCCACGCTGCCGCAATACAGACCACGCGGGGCGGTTTCCATTTGGCGGATTCTCCGCATCGCGGCGACCTTCGGGGCGCCGGTAATCGACCCGCACGGAAACAGCGCATGCACCACCGCTTGCAACCCGGCCCCCGGCGCCTCGGCGGAGACCGTGGACGTCATGGTCCACACGGTGGGGTAGCGTTCCAATGAAAACAACGCATCCACCCTGACCGAACCCGGCTGTGCCAGGCGACCCAGGTCATTACGCAGCAAATCCACGATCATCAGGTTTTCGGCGCGGTTCTTCTCGCTGGCCAGCAAGCCCTGGCCCAGGCGCGCGTCTTCGATGGGGTCGGCATGGCGCGGCGCGGTGCCCTTCATCGGGCGGGTCGTCAGCCGCGAACCCTCACGTCGCACGAATAGTTCAGGCGAAAACGACAGCACCGTGCGCGCCCCGTCTTGAATGAACGCGCCATGCGCCACCGGATTGCGCGCGGCAATGCGTCGGTACAAGGTTGCCGGGTCGCCCTGGTATTGCAGGTCCAGCGGCTGGGTGTAGTTGACTTGATACAGTTCGCCCTCTTCGATCAGTCCGCGTATGGCGTCGATCTGGCGCACGTAGTCGGCCTCGGTCATGCGCGGCGTGGGCAGGCTGATGGCGGCGGGGGGGCTGGCCGCATCGGGCGCGTCCCAGGGCGCTTCGTCCACCTTGCGTTCGAACACCAGCGCCGTCAGCCGGGGGCGGCCGTCGTCTTGCGGGGGAGTCCAGGGGCCGGCCGGCGCGGGCAGCGTGGCTTCGGGCAGCAGCCATTCACCCAGTTCATAGTTCAGCAACAGGGCCACCCAGCGCCCCTGTTGCCGCGCGGCCTCGATGGCCGCCAGCGCGGGGGCGACGTCGGCGGCGGTGCGCGCTTCGATCCGGGAGCAAAAGCCCTCGAACCGAAACGCGCGGCCGGCCAGCCGGTCTTCAAAACGACAATCCATGCTTGCTACCGCGCTTGATGTGCCAGGAATTCCGTCAGGACGCGCCCGGTGTGGGAATGGTCGGCCAGGCTCATCACATGTTCCGGCGCGCCTTCGGCCACCAGTTGGCCGCCGCCCGTGCCGCCTTCGGGGCCCAGGTCCAGCAGCCAGTCGGCTTCGGCGATGACGTCCAGATTATGCTCGATCACCACCACTGTATTGCCGGCTTCCACCAGGCGATGCAGCACGTGGATCAGCTTTTCAACGTCGGCCATCGACAAGCCCACCGTCGGTTCGTCCAGCACGTAGAGCGTGTGCGGAATGCGCGAGGCGCGGCCGGTCTTGATCAGCCCGTCGGTCAGACGCGCCTTGGACAGTTCGGTCACCAGCTTGATGCGCTGCGCCTCGCCGCCGGACAGCGTGGGCGACGGCTGGCCCAGCGTCAGGTAACCCAGGCCCACGTCTTGCATCAATTGCAGCGGGCGATGGATTTTCGGATGCGCCGCGAAGTAGCCGATAGCGTCGTCCACTTCCATGGACAGCAGCTCGCCGGCGTTCTTGCCACGCATCTGCACGCTAAGGGTGTCGCTGTTGAAGCGCGCGCCGTTGCAGGCATCGCACGGCACTTTGACGTCGGGCAGGAAGTTCATTTCGATGGTGCGCATGCCCTGGCCTTCGCAGATGGGGCAGCGGCCGTCGCCGGTGTTGAACGAGAAGCGCGCCGCCGTCCAGCCGCGCATGCGGGCTTCGCGGGTGTCAGCGAACTGCTTGCGCACGTCGTCCCAGAAGCCCACATAGGTGGCCGGGCACGAGCGCGGCGTCTTGCCGATGGGGGTCTGGTCCACTTCCAGCACGCGGTCGATGGCTTCCCAACCCTTGATGCTTTCGCAGCCGGCCCAACCCGGCGCCTTGCCTTGGGACACAGCTTGCATCAGGTTGTCCAGCAGCACTTCGCGCGCCAGCGTGGACTTGCCGGAACCGGACACGCCGGTCACGACGCTCAAGCGGCCCACCGGAATCTTGGCGTCCACGCTGCGCAGGTTGTGCAGGCGCGCGCCACGGATCTCGATCATGGGCGTGTCGGCCTCGACCGGGCGGCGGCCTTGCAGCGGATGCGCAAGCGGCGTCTTCAGATAGCGGCCGGTGATGGATTCCGGCGCGTTCATCACGTCTTCCACCGTGCCTTGCGCCACGACCCGGCCGCCACGGATGCCCGCGCCCGGTCCGATGTCGATCACGTGCGAGGCGCGGCGGATGGTGTCGTCGTCATGTTCCACCACCACCAGCGTGTTGCCGTTGCCTTCCAGGCGCGCCAGCGCGTCCAGCAGGATGCGGTTGTCGCGCGGGTGCAGGCCGATGGTGGGCTCGTCCAGCACGTAGCACACGCCTTGCAGGTTGGAACCCAGTTGCGCGGCCAGGCGGATGCGCTGCGCTTCGCCACCGGACAGCGTGGGCGCGGCGCGGTCCAGCGCCAGGTAGTTCAGGCCCACTTCCTGCATGAAGTTCAGGCGGCCGCGGATTTCGGTGAGGATGTCGCGGGCGATCTCGCCTTCGCGGCCGCGCGCCACCAGTCCGGTGAAAAAGGTGTGCGCGTCCGACACCGGCAGCGACGCCAGTTCGGCGATGGATTTATCGCGCCAGCGCACGGCGCGCGCCACACGGTTCAGCCGCTGCCCGTCGCATTGCGTGCAGGCCTTGGCTTCGCCTTCATACCAGGCGTTCCAGGCGGTTTCCTCGCCGGTCTGTTCTTCGTCAAAGCCTTGCAATTGCAGGCCCGTGCCAAAGCAGCCCGTGCACCAACCGTGCTTGGAGTTGTACGAGAACAGGCGCGGATCGGGTTCGGGGAAGCTGGTACCGCAAGACGGGCACGCGCGCTTGACCGAAAAATGCTGCTGCTGCAAATCGCTGTTCAGCGCTTCGTGCAGCTTGTTCACCGGCCACACCACCGACATCACGCCCTGGCCGTTTTCCAGCGCGCTCTTGACGGCGGCGCGCAGGTCGGCTTCGTTGGCCGGGTCCACCACCACGTCCGCCACGGGCAGTTCAATGGTGTGTTCCTTGTAGCGGTCCAGGCGCGGCCACGGGGCCACGGGAATGAACTCGCCGTCCACGCGCAAGTGCGTATGGCCCTTGGAACCCGCCCACTTGGCCAGGTCCGTGTAATAGCCCTTGCGCGCGGTCACCAAGGGCGACAGCAGCCCGATGTGCACGCCCTTGTGGTCGCGCAGCAGGCGGGCCACGATCTGGTCCGTGTTCTGCGGCTCAACGGCCACGTTGCAATCCGGGCAGTACTGCGTGCCCAGCTTCACATAGAGCAGGCGCAGGAAATGGTGGATTTCCGTCATCGTGGCCACGGTGGACTTGCGGCCCCCACGGCTGGTGCGCTGTTCGATGGCCACGGTGGGCGGAATGCCGAAGATGGCGTCCACGTCGGGCTTGCCGGCCGGCTGCACGATGGCGCGCGCGTAGGCGTTCAGCGATTCCAGATAGCGGCGCTGGCCTTCGTTGAACAGAATGTCGAACGCCAGCGTCGACTTGCCCGAGCCGGACACGCCGGTGATCACGGTGAACTTGTCGTGCGGGATTTCAACGCTGATGTTCTTCAGGTTGTGCTCGCGCGCGTTGCGGATTTCGATCGCCATATTGCCTTGGCGACGCGCGCGCATCACGGATTGCAGCGGTGTGCCGTCGCCCGCGCCGGAGGCCTCGGTGTCGTTGTACACGGCGGAGGGTTCGGCGATGCGGGCGGTCAGGCCGGCTTGCTCGACTTCTTGCGCGTCGATGTCGCTGGTGACCACCACGTCAGCCGGCAGGATGCTGACTTCGTAGTCGCGCAACGCCGCGCCGGTGTGCGACTTGGGGTTGTCCATCAAGTCCTGCGGCGTGCCCACGCCGATCAGCAGGCCGCCGGCGTCGCCGCCTTCGGGGCCCAGGTCGATCAGCCAGTCGGCCGCGCGGATCACGTCCAGGTTGTGTTCGATGACCAGCAGCGTGTGGCCGGCGGCTAGCAGCTTGCGGAAGGCGCGCATCAGGCGAGCCACGTCGTCAAAGTGCAGGCCGGTGGTGGGTTCGTCGAACAGGAACAGGCTGCCCTTCTTGGCGACCTTGGCCGTGGAAATACCGCTGCGGGCCGCTTCGGCCAGGTGGCCGGCCAGCTTCAGGCGTTGGGCCTCGCCACCGGACAGCGTGGGCACGGGTTGCCCCAGCCGCACGTATTCCAGGCCCACGTCGGCCAGCGGCGCCAGGCCGGTCTGCACGTCGCGCAGGCCCTTGAAGAAGTCCAGCGCCTCGCTGACCGTCATGGCCAGCACTTCGTCGATGGATGCGCTCTTGCCCAGGTGTTCAACACGCACTTCCAGCACTTCGGGGCGGAAGCGCTTGCCGTCGCAATCCGGGCAACGCAGGTAGACGTCGGACAGGAACTGCATTTCGACGTGTTCGAAGCCGGTGCCGCCGCACGTGGGGCAGCGGCCGTCGCCGCCGTTGAAGCTGAATGTGCCGGCCGTGTAGGCGCGTTCGCGCGCCAGTGGGGCCTGGGCGAACAGCTTGCGGATGGCGTCAAAGGCGCCCACGTAGCTGGCGGGGTTCGAGCGCGCGGTCTTGCCAATAGGGGTCTGGTCCACCATGACCACGTCGGCAATCTGTTCGGCGCCCAAGAGGCGGTCGAACGCGCCGGGCGATTCCGACGGTTTGCCCTTTTGCTTCAACAGCGCCGGGTACAGCACGTCTTGCACCAGGGTGGACTTGCCCGAACCGGACACGCCGGTCACGCAGACCAGCCGGCCCAGCGGCAGCTCCACCGACACGTTCTTCAGGTTGTGCGCGTTGACGCCTTCCAGCAGCAGGCGCGGCGTGTTTGCCGCCACCGGCATGGGGCGCGGCGCTTCCACACGCTGGCGCCCGCCCAGGTAGTTGCCCGTTAGCGTGTCAGCCGCGCGCAGTTGCTTGGGCGTGCCGTCAAACACGATGTAGCCGCCGCGTTCGCCGGGGCCGGGGCCGATGTCGATGATGCGATCGGCCGCCACCATGACCTGCGGGTCGTGCTCGACCACCACGAGCGTGTTGCCGGCGTTGCGCAAGCGGTGCATGACTTCGACCACGCGGTGCATGTCGCGCGGGTGCAGGCCGATGGACGGCTCGTCCAGCACGAACAGCGTGTTCACCAGCGAAGTGCCCAGCGCGGTGGTCAGGTTGATGCGCTGCACTTCGCCGCCCGACAGCGTGCGGCTCTGGCGGTCCAGCGTCAAATAACCCAGGCCCACGTCGCACAGGAACTTCAGGCGCGCGCGCACCTCGGTCATGAGCAGGTCGGTGGCCGCGTCCAGCGCGCCCGAGAACGACAATTCGTCAAAGAAACGCCGCACCCGTTCAATGGGCAGCAGCATCACGTCATGGATAGACAGGCCGCCGATGTTGTTGAGTTGGTCGCGCGACCAGTTGGCGCCGACGGGCATGAAGCGCTGATAGCGACCGTCTTCGGGCGGCAGCACGGTGTCGGCTTCTTCTTTCGTGCCCAGGCGCCACAGCAGCGCGTCAGGTTTCAGGCGCGCGCCGTTGCAGGTGGGGCAGGGCGTGTAGCTGCGGTACTTGGACAGCAGCACGCGCACGTGCATCTTGTAGGCCTTGGTTTCCAGCCAGTCAAAGAAGCGCTGCACGCCGTACCACTGGTGCTTCCAGGCGTCGTTGCCTCCCTTCCAGTCGGGCGTGCCGTACAGCACCCAGCGCTTGTGTTCTTCGCTCAGGCTTTTCCAGGGCACGCCCAGCGGCACGCCCGCGCGCGGCGCGTACTTTTGCAGTTCGTCCTGGCATTCCTTGTAGGACGGCGTGGTCCACGGCTTGATGGCGCCTTCCATCAAGGTCTTGTTTTCGTCGGGGATGACCAGGCCGAAGTCGATGCCGATCACGCGGCCAAAACCCCGGCACGCTTCGCAGGCGCCCAGCGGGGAATTGAACGAGAAGCTGCTGGGCAGCGGGTCGGTGTATTCGATGTTGCAGTCGGCGCAGTGCAGGCGGTCGCTGTATTTCCAGATGTGCGCGTTGTCGCCGTCGGCGTTCACGACGTAGACGGCCAGGTGCCCGGCGCCCATGCGCAGCGCGGTGTCCAGCGCTTCCATGACGCGCTCGCGTTCCGTGCCGGCAAAGCGGAAGCGGTCCTGGATGACGTGCAGGATGCGGCGTTCTTCGCCGGCGTCCTTGGCGGCCTTGGCCTTCTTGGCGCCTTTCGCCGGCTTGGCGACGGTGGCGCGGGGCACGGCGGTTTCCTCGGCGTGCACGCGGGTATAGCCCTGCTGCTCAAGAAAGCCGCGCACTTCGTCTTCGGTGAAGTTGGCGGGCACGGCAATGGGAAAGGTCACCACCAGACGCGGGTCGCCGGCTACGGCGGCGCGTTCGGCCAGCGAGTGGTAGATGGAGTCGGGCGTATCGCGCCTGACCACCTTGCCGCAACCCCGGCAATACAGGCGGGCACCGCGCGCGAACAGCAATTTCAGGTGGTCGTTCAGCTCGGTCATTGTGCCGACTGTGCTGCGCGAGCTGCGCACCGGGTTGGTCTGGTCAATGGCGATGGCGGGCAGGATGCCTTCGATGCGGTCGACCTGCGGCTTGTCCATGCGGTCCAGGAACTGGCGCGCATAGGGCGAGAAGGTTTCCACGTAGCGCCGCTGCCCCTCGGCGTACAGCGTGTCGAACGCCAGCGAGCTTTTGCCGGATCCCGACACGCCGGTCACAACGACCAGTTCGCCGGTGGCAAGGGTAAGGTCCAGGTTCTTGAGGTTGTTCTGGCGTGCGCCAACAATGCGGATTTGGGAGCTCATGGACGGTATCGTAGCCTGAGGTAGGCGCCTGCCCGAGCGATAACCCTTCGCTGGTTCCAAGCGCGGCGATATGGAATAATTGCCTATATTGTGAGGCGTTTGTCCATAATATGGACAAGTTTAGGCAGTGTAGCTGTACAAATAAACAGTATCGCAGATTCGTCTGATATTCGTGCTGTCAGCCTTGCAAATTCTGCGGATTCTGTGGATGGCGCTTTGTCATCACGCATGGGTCTTGTTTTGGGGACGAACTTGTTGGAAACCAAGGTCGCGGGTGCCGCGGCGTTTGCGAAATTCATGGCGGTGCTGCAAGCCGTGGCCGATGCGCCCGAGCCGCCCACGGCCGCGCTGCTCGCGCGCACTTGCGGCTATCCGCGTCCCACCGTCTACCGCATCGTGGCCGCGCTTGCCGAGCAGGGCATGCTTACCGAGTCGGGCGGCGTCTATCGCCTGGGCACGCGCCTGATGTCTCTGGCCAGCCGCGCATGGTCGCAATTCGACCTGCGCGCCGCCTTGGCGCCCGACCTGCAGGCGCTGCGCGACGCCACCGGCGAAACCGTGCATCTGGCCGTGCCGGCCGGCCACGAAATGATCTATATCGACAAGCTTGAAAGCCCCGGTCCGGTGCGCATGGTGTCGCGCGTGGGCTCGTCGGTGGCCTTGCATTCCAGTGCGGTTGGCAAGGCGTATCTGGCCGCGCTGGATGAGGCCACCCGAGAACGCCTGCTGCGCGGCCTGCCGCTGCCGGCGCGCATGCCTGGCACCGTTACCAGCCTGCCTGCCTTGCGCGCCGTGCTGGACGAAGCGCGCGGCCGTGGCTACGCCATGGATGACCAGGAAAATGAACCCGGTATCGTCTGCTATGGCGTGGCGCTGTGTGACGCGGCCGGCCGGCCGGTGGCGGGCGTCAGCGTCAGCACGCTGCTGTTCCGGCGGCAGCCCGAGCCGCAATCCGCCTATATCGATCCCTTGCTGCGGCTGCGCGATGCCGCCGTGGCCAAACTTGCCGTCTTGCCGGTGTCAGCCGGCGGCGCCTGACCGTCAGCCCCAGAGGAATTCCATGACTGCATCCGCTCCCCTCGCATCCAAGCTTTCCGCCCTGCTGGCAGCCCGGGTCGTGCCCGTGCTGCGCTATACCGACGCCGCCACCGCCGCCTATGCCGCCGAAGTGGCCGTGGCGGCGGGGTGCACCACCTTGGAACTGACCTGGACGATTCCCGGGGTGACCGACCTGGTGCGCGCGCTGCGCGACAAGCACGGCCCCAACCTGTTGCTGGGCGTGGGCACGGTATTGGACGAAAACCAGGCGCGCGACGCGCTGGTGGCCGGCGCCGACTTCCTGGTGTCTCCCGCCCTGGCCACCGACATCGTCGACCTGGCCCATGCCGCCGATGCCCTGTGCCTGCTGGGCGCCTTCACGCCCACCGAAGTGCTGGCGGCTCGCCGCGCGGGCGTGGACGTGGTGAAGGTGTTTCCGGCCGACACCGGCGGCCCCAAGCATCTGGCCGCGCTCAAGTCGGTTTACCCCGACACCATCTTCTGCCCCACGGGCGGCATCACGCAGGACAACATGGGCACGTATTTCGCGGCCGGCGCCGGGCTGGTGGGCATCGGCAGCAATCTGTATGACAAGGCCGCGTTCGCCGCGCGCGACACCGCCGCCCTGGTGGCGCAAATCACCCGCACCCGCGAGGCCGCCCATGGCTGACTTCGACATCGTCGCGCTGGGCGAGCCGCTGGTTGAACTGAACCAGACTCACAAGGGCCAGCAACAGTACCTGCAAGGCTTTGGCGGCGATACGTCCAACGCCGTCATCGCGGCGGCCCGCCAGGGCGCGCGCTGCGCCTATCTGACGCGAGTCGGCAACGACGCCTTCGGCGCGCAATTCCTGGATCTGTGGAAAACCGAAGGGGTGGATACCTCGGGCGTGCAAAGCGATGACGACGCCCACACCGGCCTGTATTTCGTGCAGCACGGACCAGACGGCCACGCCTTCAGCTACCTGCGCCGGGGCTCGGCCGCCAGCCTGATGACGCCGGCGCTGCTGCAAAGCGGGCTGATCGAGCGCAGCCACTTCCTGCACGTGTCCGGCATCAGCCTGGCGATCAGCACCAATGCCTGCGACACGGTATTCGCCGCCATTGAACGGGCCCACGCCGCGCAAACGCAGGTCAGCCTGGATTCCAATCTGCGACTGCGCTTGTGGCCGGTTGATCGCGCCCGCGCCATTCTGCGCGAAACCATGCGCCAGGCCGACCTGTTCCTGCCCAGCATGGACGACATGCAGCACCTGACCGGCAACAACGACCCCGAACGCACGCTGGACTGGATCCGCGACGGCGGTGCAACCGGTGTGGTCGTGCTGAAACTGGGCAAGGACGGTTCCATCATCGACGACGGCAAGACCCGCACTCCGGTGGCGGCCCTGCGCGTGGACGCGGTGGATGCCACCGGGGCGGGCGACTGCTTCGCGGGCAGCCTGCTGGCTCGGCGCTGCCAGGGCGACAACTGGGAAGACGCGGTGCGTTACGCGAACGCCGCGGCGGCGCTGTCCACGCTGGGCTATGGCGCGGTCGACCCGCTGCCGCGTGCGGAGCAGGTTTGGGAACGGCTGAAATCCCTGGGCGGCTGAACGACGTTCAGCGGGGGAGGGGCATAGCGGGGACAGATTAAGTTCCGCCGCTGATGGTCCTTTTCCCCTGCCATTGGCGCAGCCTTTGAATTTCAGGCTAAAATGCCAAGTTATCCGAATTTTTCCGCCAGCCAGGTTTTCAGGTTGTGCGGTGACTTTACTTCCGCAAAATCAACAGGAGAATCAACATGGCTGAACGCAAACGCGTGCGTCGTAACACCCTGGAACGCCGTTGCCTGGGCAAGGCCTTCAAGCGCTTGTTCGTCAAGTCGCCCAAGGGTGTTTTCAAGATGCTGGAAAAGATCAAGCGCGTCTAATCAACGCTCCTGGTTTTGAAAAATCCCCGCAGGGCTCGCGCCTTGCGGGGATTTTTCTTTGTGGAAACGCTGGGGCGTTTCGCGTCAACCGCCCGCCGGCCCCAGCTTCGGGGTGATGAAGTCCATGAACGCGCGCGTCTTCGCGGGTTGGATGCTGGACGGGAACACCACGTAAATCGAGATCGGGTCCACGGACCAGCCCGGCAGCACCCGCTTGAGCGAGTTGCGCTTGATGATAGGGTCCAGCGCCTGGCAGTGCGGCATGCGCGTAATGGCCAGGTCCAGCCCGGCAAGCATGCCGGCGATGCTCATGTTGTTGGCCGCCAGATGGCCGTTGACCGCCACCACTTCGCTGACGGTGCCGTTGTGCAGCGTCCAGTGCGAATGGGCGTCGTCGATGGTGGTGCGCAGGCACTGGTGCTGCGTCAGTTCGCCCGGGGTCTTGGGTTCGCCGTGGCGTTCCAGGTAGCGGTCGGACGCATACAGGTAGTTGTCCAGCGACACCAGTTCCTGCACCACGGCGCCCGCCGGACGCCCGGCGCCGCCGCCATTGCCCGTGTCCATCGCGGCGCTGGAAAAGTCCGAGTCGCGGCCAAAGCGCAGCACTACGTCAAACGGCGTGCCTTGCGCGTCGGACGCGGTCATCATGCTCAGATCAAATTCACATTCCACGTCCGGGTAGCGGTCAGTGAAGTCCTTGATGGTTTCGGGCAGCAGCCAGATGGCCAGGCTGAAAGGCATGGACACGCGCAGGTTGCCCGACGGGCCGCCCGACAGCGACAGCAGTTGTTCATGCGCCAGCCGTGCTTCGTCGATCAGCCCCTGGCAGCGCTGCATATAGGCCGCGCCAGCTTCAGTCAGGTCCAGCCGGCGCGTGTTGCGGTTGATCAGCCGCAGCCCGATGGCGCGTTCCAGTTCGCTGATGCGCCGCGATAGCGTGGACGTGGGCATATCCAGCGCGCGCGCCGCCAGGCTGAAGCTCTTGCGCTTGGCAACCTCTACGAACAAGGCGATGTCATTGAGCTGGACGGTCGAAGCTTCCATAGGCATTCCGGTTTTTGGCCGCACGAGTTTACGCCACTCCCGCCCGCCTCCCCATGCAAAAAAAGCGCGAATAGCGCCCAAAAAATCCACGGGTTGACAGATTTGATTGCAAATTTGCATGCGATGGCATCGGTTCGGGTGGGCATATCCCCTACACTTCAGGCGAAAAGAAGCAGACCAAGACCGCAGCGGTGGCACGTCGATCGCAAAGGGGCATAGCAGGCATGACCGATACACCAACGTTTTTCACCGTTCTTACGCCCACCTACAACCGGGCGGGCACGCTGCACCGGGTGTATGAATCGCTTTCCCGGCAGACTTTCAGGGACTTCGAATGGGTGGTGGTGGACGACGGTTCCACCGACAACACGCACGAGTCGATTCTGGCCTGGCAGGCGCGCGCGGATTTCCCCATCCGCTATATCTGGCAGAACAACCAGCACAAGAAAACCGCCTTCAACCGGGGCGTGCGCGAAGCGCAAGGCCAGATGATCGTGGCCCTGGACAGCGATGACGAAATGCCGCCCGACGCGCTGGCCATTTTCAAACAAGCGTGGGACGCCATCCCGCCCGCGCGCCGCGAGTCCTACGTGGCCATCACGGGCCTGTGCGCGCGGCCCGATGGCAGCATCGTGGGCGACCGTTATCCGCAGGACGTGTTCGACAGCACGGCGGTGGACGTGTATTTCCGCTATCGCATCAAGGGCGAGAAATTCGGCTGTATGCGTACCGACATCCTCAGGAAGTTTCCGTTTCCCGAAGACGTCGCCGGTTTCGTGCCGGAAAGCCTGGTGTGGTGGGCGGTGGCGCGCGCGGGCTATCTCAGCCGTTTCATCAATCGCGTGGTGCGCACGTATCACGATACGCCGGGCGGCCTGTCCCAAGGCGCCGTGTCCGTGGGCAGCAACGCGCAGGGCCTGTATCTGCTGGCCTGGGACATGCTGCAGCACCACCTGGAATTCTTCCGCTACCGGCCGCGCGAATTCATCATGGCGGCCGCGCGGTACACGCGCTTTCGCCTGCACCTGAAGCACTCCGGCGTGCCCACCGCGGTGGGCGCGTACCGGCTGACCAACCCCATGGCGACCTTCATGGTGGCGGCGATGTGGCCCCTGGGCTATGCGCTGTACCGCCGCGACCGGCGCCGCGGCGTGGCTTAGGGCGCGGTGGGCGCGGCGGCAGCAGGCGCAGGCGCGGACGCGCCATGCCCCAGGCCCAGATACACCTCGACCACGCGCGGGTCCACCGCCACCTCGGCGGCGGGGCCTTCCAGCGTGACGGCGCCCGTTTCCAGCACATAGGCGTAGTCGGCCACTTGCAGCGCCGCGCGCGCGTTCTGCTCGATCAGCAATATCGACACACCCATCTCGCGCAGCCGTGCAACGATGCGGAACACTTCGCGCACAATGCGCGGCGCCAGCCCCAAGCTGGGTTCATCCAGCATCAGCAGGCGCGGCTTGGCCATCAGCGCGCGGCCCACCGCCAGCATCTGGCGTTCGCCGCCCGACAAGGTGCCAGCCAGTTGGGCATGGCGCTCTTGCAGGCGCGGAAACAGCTCATAGACTTCCGCCAGCGTTTTGTCCTGGTCACGCACTCCGCTGCGAAAGCGGTGAAAGCCGCCCAGCATCAGGTTGTCTTCCACTGTCATTTCGGCGAACAGCTCGCGCTTTTCGGGCACCAGGTTCATGCCGGCCGCCACCATTTCCTCGATCTCGGCATGTTCTTGCGGCTTGCCGCCGAAGACGATGCGGCCGGTGGACGGCAGCACGCCCATGATGGCGGACAGCAAGGTGGTCTTGCCCGCGCCATTTGGGCCGATCACGGTCACGATCTGGCCTTCGCCCACCGTCAGGCTGACGCCCGATATTGCTTCCACCTTGTCGTAGGCCACGCGCAGGTCGCGCACTTCCAGCAGATTCGCGCTCATCATTCCACTCCGCCCAGATAGGCCTCAAGTACCGCGGGGTTGTTCTGAATCTCGGCGGGCAGGCCCTCGGCGATCTTCTCGCCAAAGTCCATGACCACCACGCGGTCCACCAGGCCCATCACGAAGTCCATGTCGTGTTCAACCAGCAAGATGGCCATGCCTTCCGCGCGCAGCTTCTTCAGCAGTTCGGCCAGTTCGCATTTTTCTTGATAGCGCAGTCCGGCCGCGGGTTCGTCCAGCAGCAGGATGCAGGGGTCGGACGCCAGCGCGCGCGCAATTTCCAGGATGCGCTGTTGTCCCAGCGCCAGCGAGCCCGCCTCGTCGTGCAGGTGCTTGCCCAGCCCCACCCGTTCGACCTGGCGCGCGGCTTCGGCCAACAGGCGTGCCTCTTCGGCCCGGTCCAGGCGCCAGGCGGCCGGCAGCACGCCGCGATGGCCGCGCAGGTGCGCGCCGATGGCCACGTTTTCCAGCACGCTCATGCGGCCCAGCAAGCGCACGTGCTGGAAGGTGCGGGACAGGCCCAGCCGCGCAATCTTGCGCGCACCCGCGCCAGCCACGGACTGGCCCAGCAGCGTCACTTGCCCCGACGTGGGCGTGTCCACCCCCGAGATCTGGTTGAACATGGTGCTCTTGCCCGCGCCATTGGGGCCGATCAGCGCCAGGATTTCGCCCGCGCGTATCTCCAGGTTCATGGCGTTGTTGGCAACCAGGCCGCCGAACTTGCGCGTCACGTCCACCGCCTTCAACACCACCTCGCCCCGCGCCGGCATGGGTTTGCGCGGCAGCGGTTCGGCATTCATGTCCAGGCGGCGCACGGGTTTCTTCACGCGGATCCAGCGCGTCAACAGCGGCCACAAACCGGTACGGGCGCGGTGCAGCAGCAACACCATGCCGAAGCCGAAGACGATGACTTCAAAGTTGCCCGTCTGGCCCAGCAGTTTGGGCAGCCAGTCTTGCAGCCATTGCTTGGCCACCGTGAACACGCCCGCGCCGACCAGCGCGCCCCAGACCTGGCCCGCGCCGCCGATGACGGTCATGAACAGGTATTCGATACCCATCTGCAAGCCGAAAGGGTTGGGGTTCACGAAACGCTGCATGTGGGCGTACAGCCAGCCCGATGCGCAGGCCTGCAAGGCCGCGATGATGAAGATCACCATGCGCGAACGCGCCGTGTCCACGCCCATGGATTCCGCCATCACGCGCCCACCCTTGAGCGCGCGGATGGCGCGGCCTTCGCGCGAATCCAGCAGGTTCTGCGTGGACCAGACCGCCATCAGCAGAAAGGCCCATATCAGGTAATAGATGCTGCCGCCTTCATGCAGCGTCCAGCCGAACAGGCTGATGGCGGGAATGTCGGGAATGCCGGTGTGGCCGCCCAGCCCTTCGACGGAGCCGAAAGCAAAGTACAGCGACAAGCCCCAGGCAATGGTGCCCAGCGGCAGGAAGTGGCCGGACAGCTTGAGCGTGATGGCGCCCAGCAGATAGGCGATGACCAGCGTCAGCACCAGCCCCGCCAGCAGCGTCAGCCAGGGCGAGGCGCCCAGCCACGCCAGCCACGACGGCAGGGAGTCGGCGCGCGTGGTCAACAGCGCCGTGGTGTAGGCGCCCACGCCCACGAAGGCGGCCTGGCCGAAGCTGGTCAAGCCGCCCACGCCGGTCAGCAGCACCAGGCCCAGCGCCACCAGCGCGTACAGCCCGATGTAGTTCAGCAAAGTCACATAGAACGGCGGCAGGGCCAGCGGCCCCAGCGCCAAAAGCGCCAGGAACACGAAGAGGATGATGCGGGGATTCATTCGTCTTCTTCCTCGACGTGGTGGCTTTTTAACGAGCGCCAGAGCAGCACGGGGATGATCAGCGTGAAGACGATGATTTCCTTGTAGGCGCTGGCCCAGAACGACGAGAACGCTTCAATCAGGCCGACCAGCACCGCGCCGGCCGCGGCCAGCGGGTAGCTGACCAGGCCGCCGATGATGGCGCCCACAAAGCCCTTCAGGCTGACCATGAAGCCGGAATCGAAATACATGGTGGTGATGGGGGCGATCAGGATGCCCGACACCGTGCCGATCAGCGCAGCCAGAAAGAACGTGGCGCGGCCCGCGAAGATGGGCGAAATGCCCATCAGCCGCGCGCCCAGCCGGTTGAATGCCGCCGCCCGCAACGCCTTGCCGTACATCGATCGTTCAAAGAACTGATACAGCACGATGATCAGCAAGGCCGACACCGCCACCACCCACAGCGCCTGGCTGTTGACGTTGATGGGGCCCAGCGCCAGGCTGGCGTCGGAAAACGGCGCGGTGCGCGCGCCCTCGGCGCCGAAGGCCAAGAGCCCCAGGCCCACCAGCGCCAGGTGCACGGCAATGGACACGATCAGCAGCACCAGCGTCGAAGCCGACGCAATCGGCTGGTAGAACAGCCGGTACAACTGCGGCCCCATCGGCACCACCAGCAACAGTGTCAGCAAGGCCTGCACGGCCATTGGCAGTTGCGCCAGCGGCAGCCGGTACAGCAAGGCCGCCAGGATCAGCGGGTAGATCGCCTTGGCCGCGATGCGCCAAAGCCCACGGGACCGGCCCGGGCGCTTGGCCCGGGCCATGAGGTCGGCCACGGCTTCGGCCAGCGCGAACGCCAGCAGCAACCAGACCAGCAGCACGGGCTTGCCGGCCTGGATGGCCGCCATGGTCAGCGCGCCGAAGGCGACGAACTCGCCCTGGGGGATAAACAGCACGCGGGTAACGGTGAAGACCAGCAGGATCGACAACGCCAACAACGCATAGATCGCGCCGTTGGTGATGCCGTCCTGCCCGAGTATCAAGGCGATCTGAGCATTCATGCGAAAAGGTCCAAGCCGTTACTTCACGAGCGTCCAGTTGCCGTCCTTGACGGTGATGAGTTCGCGGCCGCGGTCATCGAAGCCGCTGTGGTCGGCGGCGCTCATGTTGTAGACGCCTTGCGTGCCCACCAGCTCCTTGGTTTGTTCCAGCGCGTCGCGCAATGCGCTGCGGAATTCCTTGGTGCCCGGCTTGCCGGCCTTTTCCGCGATGGGTACGGCCTTTTCCAACAGCAGGCCGGCGTCGTAGACGTTGGCGCCAAAGGTGGCGGGCTTGGAACCATTCAGCTTTTCGTACGCGGCGATATAGTCGGTGGCGACTTTCTTGGACGGGTTGCTGTCGGGCATTTCCGGCAGCACCAGCATCAGGCTGGCGGCCAGCACCGTGCCTTCGACCTTCTTGCCGCCCAGCTTCAGGAAGTCGGGCAAGGCCGCGCCGTGGGTTTGATAGAACTTGCCCTTGTAGCCTTGATCGAACAGCGTGGTTTGCGGCAGCACGCTGGCGGCGCCGGGGGCGGCCACCAGCACGGCGTCGGGCTTGGCGGCCAGGATCTTCAGCGCCTGGCCCGTTACCGAGCTGTCAAAGCGCAGATAGCGTTCGTTGGCGGTGATCTTGATGCCCTTGGCGGCGGCCAGGCCCGAAAAAACCTTGTACCAGTTCTCGCCATACGGGTCGTTCAGGCCGATGAATCCCACCGTCTTGATGCCGGTCTTGGCCATATGGTCGACCAGCGCGCGGGCGATGATGTCGTCGTTCTGCGTGGTCTTGAATACCCACTTCTTCTGTTCGTTCATGGGCAGCACCACGGCCGCCGTGCCCACCGGCGCCAGCATCGGCACGCCAGCTTCGGCGGCGAACTGGATCACGCCCATGGCGTTGGGCGAACCCGACGGGCCGATCAGCGCGTCCACGTTCTGTTCCGAAATCAGCTTCTTGAACGCCGTGACCGAGTTGGTGGAGTCGCTGGCGTCGTCCAGCGAGATGTATTCCACGGTCAGGTCGCCGATTTTCTTGGGCAGGAGCGGCACGCTGTTCTTCTGCGGAATGCCAACCAGCGCGGTTGGGCCGGTGGATGACGTGACGACGCCGACTTTCATTTGTGCCAGCGCGGGCAGGGCGAACAGGGCGGCAACGGCGGCGGCCGTGACCAGGGGGAGTTTCTTCGACAGCATGGCAAAACCTCCGGATAGGGAGCAGAGTGGGGGTGCAGCTGAAAAGCGGAGAAAACGGGAACAGCGTGGGGACTGCGGGAATTACTTGTTGCTTAAAATTTCTAACCTGCAAGGATCAGCACTGTAGACGGGCTCTTGGTGCTTACCTATCCGTCAAAACCCGAAGCAAGCATGGCGCAAGGCTCACTAGATGGTGATGGAGCTGACGCTGGCGCCGCCGCAAACAAACAGCGTCTGGCCGGTGACGAAGCTGTTGGCGGGGTCGGCAAAGAACATCACGGCGCGCGCCACGTCGTCGGACCGGCCCAGGCGTTTGACCGGAATGCCGTTGGCCAACTGCTTCTCGCGTTCGCTGCCGGGTTCGATCACTTCGTAGAACATGTCCGTCTGGATGGGGCCGGGCGCCACCACGTTGACCGTGATGCCATAGGGCGCCAGCTCCAGCGACCAGGTGCGCGCCATGCCGACCATGCCAGCCTTGGTGGCCGAATAGGCGGTGCGGGTGGGCAGGCCCAGCGCGCCGCGTGACGACATCATCACGATGCGGCCAAACTTGCGTTCCTGCATGCCGGGCAGCGCCGCCTGCACCAGGCTGATCGCCGCGCCCAGGTGAATCTGGGTCAGGCCGTGCAGTTCTTCCTGCGTGACTTGCGGCAGCAGATTTGGCCAGATGACGCCCGCGTTGTGGATAACGTGGCTGATGGGGAATTTGGCGGCTGCCTCCTGGCCCGCCTGCGCCGTGGCGTCGGCGTCCAGCAGGTCCACCTGCATGTTGTGCAGGCGCGGGTGGCTGAAGTCGGCGGCGCGGCGCGCCATCGAAATCACTTCATAGCCGGCATCCAGCATGCTGCGGCAGATCTCGGCGCCAATGCCGGCGCTGCCGCCGGTGACCAGCGCTACGTGTGGTTGAGTCATGCGTGTCCTTGGTTGCGTTGCCGTCTTCGACCGGCTCAGGCTTTCGGCGCCAGCGCCAGCACGCGCAGCGGGCTGCCCGAGCCGCTGCGGATCTTCAGCGGTGCCGAGAAAATCACGGCACCTGTCGGCGGCAACTGGTCCAGGTTGGTCAGGCATTGCAGGCCGTAGCGGTTGTTGCCGTGCATGTAGTAGTGGCAGGGGTAGGGCGGGTTCAGGTGGTGGGCCTGGCCGGCGTCGGTGCCGACCGATTCCGTGCCGAAGCCGTGTACGTCGCGCTCCTTGATCAGCCACGGCACCACGTCCGCGTCGGGGCCGGGCGAGTGGGCGCCGTCTTCCTGCATGTTCAGGTATTCAACGGGCTTGGCGCGCTTGGACCAGTCGGTGCGCATCAGCACCCACGAACGCGCGGGGATGCGGCCATGCTTTTCTTCCCAGGCCTTGACGAAGTCGATGGTGAGCAGGAAGTCGGGGTTGTCGCGGGCCTCGGCGGAACAGTCGATGACGCAGGCGCTGGCGATGAAGGCATCGATGGGTATGGTGTCTACCGTGTTGTCGGGCTGGTCCTTGCCGCTGACCCAGTGGGCCGGCGCGTCGAAGTGGGTGCCCGTATGTTCGGAGCACGAGAAATTGTTCCAGTACCAGGCGGGGCCACGCTCGTCATAGCGCGAGATCTCTTCCATGCGGAACGGCCAGGCCTGGCCGAACTCCGGCGGCAGCACGATGGTGGGGAATTCCGGCGTCAGCGTCTCGGTCAGGTCCACCAGGCCGATGCGGCCGGTGACGAGTTCCGTCATGAATTGGGCAAGAATGTTCTGGCTCATGCTGCGGCTCCTATTGGTTCACGGTGTGGCGATATGGCGTTGTCGGGGGCGCGGGGCATCAGCCGCCCAGTTCCCGTTCCAGTCCCTTGGGGTTGTCGGCCAGGC
This sequence comes from Achromobacter spanius, assembly GCF_029637605.1. Taxonomy (NCBI): domain Bacteria; kingdom Pseudomonadati; phylum Pseudomonadota; class Betaproteobacteria; order Burkholderiales; family Alcaligenaceae; genus Achromobacter; species Achromobacter spanius. The sequence goes on from NZ_CP121261.1 coordinate 5,509,794, forward strand.
GCGCGCGGAATTCCTGCGCCACATCGCCCACATAGACGTCTTCGATCCCGTCTTTCAGCGCGCGCACAATCGCGGCGGCAATCGCCGCGGGTGCCACGCGGGGCGGCGGCGTGCGCTGTTCCCATTCATGGTCAACGGGGCCCGGAAATACGTTCACCACCCGCACGCCCGCGCCGCGCATTTCAGCGCGCAGGCATTGGGCCAGCGACAGCGCGGCGGCCTTCGATGCCGACCACATGCCGCGCGACGGCAGGTTCATGTGCGCATAGATGGACAGCACGTTGACCCAGGCGGTGGCGTTGTTCACGCCGTCGGCGGCGCGGCCGCACAGGGCGGGGCCGAAACTCTGCGCCAGGCGCATCAGCCCCAGCACGTTCACGTCCATGGCGTCGCGCGCGGTGTTCACGTCCTTGCGGTAGAGCAGCCCGCCTTCGCGTTCCAGGTCGGCCGTGTTCACCAGGATTTCAACCTTGCCGCCGATGGAGGCGGCAAGCCGGTCCACGGAGTCGGAGTCGGTCACGTCCAGGGCCACCGACTGCACGCGCGGGTCGGCGGCCAGCGCGTCAAAGGCGGCGTTGCGCTTCCAGGACTGCGCGTCGCCCAGGAATACCGTGGGGCAGCCCGCGTCCAGCAAGGCCCGCGCCACGGCCTGGCCCACGGCGGTCTTGCCGTCGGTGACCAGCGCGCGGCGGAATTTCGGGTCGCACGAGGTTTCGCGCAGTGTCTTGTCGTCTTCCATGTTGGGCGTGTTCCTTTCAGGCAGGGCGATCATCACGGCTTGGCCGCTGCGGTCCAGTTTCAGGGCCAGCCGCACGCGCGCGCCGTCGGCGCAATCCTGGTGCACATGCGCCACGACCGACGGGCCGGCGTCCATCACGACGGTGCCGACGCGCCAGGGCAGGCGTTCGCGGAAATACAGGTCGTTGCTGTGATGCAAGGTGGTGCTGACCAGCAGCACGCCGTTGGGGTTGGCCGGACGCCAGGGCAGGTTCTCAGACAGGCAGTGGCCGCAGACTTCGCGCGGCGGGTACTGCACCGCGCCGCAATCGGCGCAGGTTTGCAGGTCGAAGCGGCCTTCGGCGGCGGCGGCCGTCAGCCCCAGCGCCGTGCGGCTGCGCGAGCCGGGCGGCAAGGTGGGCTGGCGGGTGCGCGCAACCGGATTCTTCCGGGGCGGCTTGGCTAGCGGCTCGGTCATGCGTCGCTCCTTGCCAGGATGGCCGCGGCGGTGCACAGCCCGCGGTCGTAATTGATCATGCCGAAACCGCTGACCATGCCGATGCGGGCATCCGGAACTTGCGTGCCGCCCGCCGTGCCCGTCAATTGGCGCAGCGCCTCGACCATGCCCAGGTAGCCGCCGGCGGCGCCTGCCTGGCCCACCGACAACTGGCCGCCGTTGGTGTTGAAGGGAAAGCTTCCGTCCACGGTGAACGTGTGCTCGCGGACGAATGCCGGCGCGGCGCCTTTTTCGCAAAAGCCCAGGTCTTCAATCTGCATCAGGTTGATGACGGGGTAGTCGTCATAGGCTTGCAGGAAGTCCATGTCGGCCGGCGTGGCGTTGGCCTGGCCGTAGAGTTCGTCCACGTCCATTGTCCAGCCGCCGCGCGTCTGGATCGGGTCGTCGATCCAGGCGTTGTGGCGTTCGATGGTGGACAGGATGCGGGCGTAGGGCAGGTTCAAGGCGCGGGCCTGCTCCTCGCGCATCACCAGAAAGGCATCGGCACCCGCGCAGGGCATCACGCAGTCGAACAGATGGATGGGGTCGGTGATGACGCGCGCGTCCAGGTATTGCTGCAACGTCAGCGGCTTTTTCATCAGCGCGTGCGGGTAGCGCAGCGCGTTGTCGCGTTGAGCCACGCACAGCTTGCCGAAGTCTTCGCGCGTGGCGCCCGTCGCGCGCATGTAGTGCGCGGTCAGCAGGGCGAAGCTGGCGTTGGGGCCGCCCGCGCCATAGGGGTAGACGGCGTCCTGCGCAAAGCGCGAGAACTGGCTGACAGTGTTGCGAAACGAGTCCACGTGGTTGGTGTCGCCCGCGATGCAGGCCACGATGTTCGCGTCGCCCGCCTGCACGGCGCGGGCCGCGCGACGCAAGGCCACCACGCCGCTGGCGCCGCCCATGGGGATGTGGTCCAGCCAGCGCGGGCTCATGCCCAGGTGCTGGACCAGGCCGACGGCGGTGTCGGGCGCCAACGTGAAGCTGGACACGCACAGGCCGTCGACATCGGTCTTGGCCAAGCCGGATTGCCGGATCAACGCGCCCAGCGCGCGGCCCAGCCACCAGTGCGCGGCGTGAGTGGAATAGCGCTCGTACGGAATGGTGACGGGCAGGGCCGCCACGACGCCGTCGTATCCCAGGCGGCTCATTGGGCAGGCTCCTGGCGCTTTTTCATGGCGTTGGTGTCGATGCAGCGTGCCGTGCCGGGCAAGGTCGGCGCCAACGCCTTCATTTCGCCGCGCTGGATTTTGTTGGTGGTGGTCAGCGGCAGGCTGTCCACAAAGGCCACATAGCCGGGCGCCTTGTAATAGGCCAGTTGTTGCAGGCACCACTGCACGATGCCGCGCGCGGCCTCGGCCATGGCGGCGTTGTCAGCAGGCAGGGTTTCGGGCACGACGCAGGCCAGCACTTCATCGCCGCGCACCGGGTCGGGCACGGCGGCCACCGCCACGGCCTTGACCAGAGGATGCTGCATCAGCACGCTTTCCACTTCCACGGCCGAGATGTTTTCGCCGCTGCGGCGGATCACGTTTTTCTTGCGGTCCACGAAGCGCAGCGCGCCGTCGGCTTCGCGGCGCACGATGTCACCGGTGTGGAACCAGCCGTCCTGCCAGGCTTCATCGGTGGCGGCTTGGTCTTTCAGATAGCCGGCAAAGAAACCGTAGCGCGGGTCGTCGCCCGCGTGGCGCACCAGCAGCTCGCCGGGTTCGCCCACGGCGGCGGGCTGGCCGGCGTCGGTCACGATGCGGACCTGCACATCGTCTTCCTCGCGGCCGAAGCTGCTGGTGCCGATGTAGCGGGGTTCCTGGTTGGCAATGATGACGGCGCCCGCACCGGTCTCGGTCATGGCCCAGGCTTCCAGCAAGGGAAAGCCGAAGCGCGCTTCAAACGGCGCGTGCAGGGTGCGGTCCACGCCCGCGCCAAAGCCGAAGCGGATGGCGGGCTGCAAGTCACTGTCGGACGGCGTGGCTTTCATCAGGATGGCGGGCATCACGCCCAGGTAATGCAGCACGGTGGCGCCGGAATCGCGCACGCTGTCCCACCAGGTCTTGGGGTGGAAGCGGTCCAGCGGAATCAGGCAGCCGCCCGTCAGCACCATGGCCATGGCCGAATACGCCATGGCGTTCATGTGCACCAGCGGCAGCGGAGTCAGCATGCGTTCCTGGCCGGGGCGCAGGGCGGCCAGGCCGCCAATGCGCGCATACCAGCCGCCCGCGTGCAGGAAATAGCGGTTGGGCAGGATGCAGCCCTTGGGGCGGCCGGTGGTGCCGGACGTGTACAGCAGCGCGCATTCGCTCAGTTCGGTGGGCGTGGTGTCGGCCAGCGGCGCGGCGAAGGGCGCGGCTGGGGGCGCGTCGTCCGGGCCCATCACGCGCAAGGGGCGGCCCGCGCGCTCGGCGGCGGCCAGCAGGTCGGCGTGGCGCTTGGGCAGGGCGACGGCCAAGGCGATCTCGGAGTGGCCCGTCAGGTATTCGAGTTCGGCCGCGCGCAGGTCCGGGTTGATCGGCACGACCGACACACCCAGCGCGTTCAGCGCGAACCAGTGCAGGAAGAAGGCGGGGCGGTTTTCCAGCAGCAGCCCCACGCGATGGCCGTGGCCGTAGCCGGCTGCCGCATAGGCGGCGCGCAGCGTTTCAATGGCGTCGGCCGCGCGGCCATACGAGAGTTCGCCGGCGTCTATGCCATAGACGCCGGCTGTTTCCGGCAGGATGCACAAGAAGGGTTGTGCGCCGTAACGGGCGGCGGTGTCGCTGAAAGCCTGATGGACGGTGGTGTTCACACGCCGCTCCTACATGAACAATTGGATGTTGCCGAAGGCGGCGTCGCAGTTGACGAGGTCAACGCGCTTCAAGCGGATGCGCAGCGCACCGTCCTGTTCCACCAGGTGGTGCGTGGTCCAGCCGGCGAAGAGCGTCTGCGTGTCCTGCCGGGTTTCAACATAGTGAAAAGCGGTGCGCACTACGTGACGGCCTTCAGCGGGCGCGGCGTCAGGGTGGTCGTGCTCCACCGTGGGCGCTTGCAGCAGGTGGTGGCAGCGGCTTTTCGGCTGCTGCGAAAACGTGCGCTGGCCGGCCAGCCGTTCCACGCGCACGCGCAGCAACAGCTTGTCTTCGTACATCAGGGAAGCGTGCAGCTTCGCGTCCGTCTGGCCATGGGCCAGTGGCATCCAGTAGTAGCCGTCTTCGGTGTACAGATTCAGCCAGTCCTCAAAGCGCAGCTCGTCCAGCAGGCGCGCTTCGGCGTAAACAAAATCGATCAACTCGCGGTCGCTTGCGCTCATACCGACTCCGGTCCGGTCATGTAGCGGCCCCATGCGCGGTATTGGTTGCGCATCTGCCATTCGTTGGTGCCGTTGGTGGTGACGTTTTTCTGGCCGGCCTCATCGGGCGTAAACAGCCGGCCCACGTTGACCCAGTCACGCGCGCGCGAATTCAAGCCGTCCTGCGCGCGTTCGTACATTTCCAGGTCGTCATGGCCAACGACGGAGGTGGGCGCGTTGATCAGCCGGTTGTACATCAGCGTGCGTTCCAGCAGCAGGTCGGGCGCGCCCACCAGGCGGAACGTCCAGGATTCGACCAGCGTGCGGTCGGCGGCGATGGGCTTGAAGATGCGCAGCGTCTGGATCGGGCCTTTCACCATGATGTTGGGGAAGTACACGGTGTTGTGGCGCACGTCGCCCAGGATCTGCTTGGCGCGTTCCTCGCCGTAGGCGGCAACCATCGAATCCCAATAGCCCGGCACGCCGGAGTACGAGGCATGGATGGAGTCCGACACGCCGGTATGGCCGTGGCCGTTTTCCCAGACGCGGATGCCCATGTTCTCAAAGAATTCATAGGGCGAGATAAACGGTGCGAACAGTTCCACCGCCATGGGCTTGGGCGTGCCTTCGGGCGCCTGCTCCCACACCTTCACAGCCGTGCCGGCCGACGATTCATGCGCCACCATCGGGTGGCAGGTGTCGGTCTGGTTGTCGACCAGCATTTTCCAGTTGCAGCGGTGCATGTAGCGCAGCACGCCGCCGGCCACTTCCAGCCGGCCCTCGGGCGAGCGGTCCACCATGTTGTCCAGCGTGGACAAGGATTCGCCGAAGAAGTCCTCGAACGACTGGCCTTCCGGATTCAGGCGGCAGAACACAAAGCCGCGATGGTTCTTCACATCCTTGACGGCGGCCATGCCCTGGCTGGCTTCGCAGTTTTCCAGGCCGGTGTTCTCGTAGCCCTTCTTCAGCGGTATCGACAGCAGGCTGCCGTCGGTCTTGAACGTCCAGGCGTGATAGGGGCAGCGGAAGAACTTGCCGGTGTTGCCGCAGGCCTCGCCCGCCACCATGGTGCCCTTGTGCGGGCAGCGGTTGTGCAGCACGCGCACGGTCTTGTCGCTATGGCGCACCATCACCACGGGCTGGTTGCCGACGGTGGTGGTGATGTAGTCGCCGTTGTTCGGTACCTGGCTGTCGTGGCCGACGTAGACCCAGGTGTTGGCGTACAGGCGCTCCATTTCCAGGTCGAACAGTTCCTGGTCGATGAACAGGTCCTTGTGCACTTCCGTGTCGCGCAGCAGGGCGCGGATGGCGTCGGGGTTGTCGCGGTATTTGGCCATGGTCGCTTCCTTGTCGTCGGGGCCGGCGGCCTTACAGGTCCAGCACCAGGCGCTGCGACTTCGCGCGCGAGATGCAGATCTGGATGATCTTGCCGCTGGCCTTCTCGGTGTCCGAGAGGTAGTAGTCGCGATGGTCAGGCTCGCCTTCCAGCACGGTTGCCTGACAGACGCCGCATTCGCCGCGCTTGCAGTCGTACATGGGGTCGCAGCCTTCTTCTTCCATGACGTCGACGATGGTCTTGTCGGCGGGGATGGTCAGCGTGCGGCCGGACTGACGCAGTTCCACTTCAAAGGCTTGGTCGCCGGCTTGCGCGGCGGCGGTGACGAAGAGTTCGAAGTGAATGTGGGCTTCCGGCCAGTGGCGCGCCTTGGCACCGGCGATGACGGCGTCGATCAGGCCCTTGGGGCCGCACACGTACAAGTGCTGGCGGGGGTTGGAGGCGGCCAGCAGCGCTTGCAGGTCGAAGCGGCAGGACGGGTCGTCATCCGCGTGCACGGTCAGGCTGCTGCCCGCCAGCGCTTCGAGTTCGGGCAGGAAGGCCAGTTGGTCCTTGCTGCGGCCACAGTAGTGCAGATGAAAGTCGCGGCCGGCGGCTTTGAGCGCGGCGGCCATGGAGGCCACGGGCGTGATGCCGATGCCGCCCGCGATCAGCACCACGGGCTCGTCGCCTGCCGGCGATTCATGCAGCGGGAAATCGTTCTTGGGGCCTTCGACGTCGAGCGTGTTGCCTTCGGCCAGCGCGTGCATGTGGCGCGATCCGCCCTGGCTGGCTTCCTCCAGCCGCACACCCAGCCGGTATTCCGTGGGCTGCGCGAACTGGCCAGCATCGGGCGTCAGTTGCACCAGCGAATAGCAGCGCGGCTCGCGCAAGCCCGGCACCGTCACTTTCAGGTGCGCGCCGGGGCCGAAGGCGGGCAGGGGGCCGGCGTCTTCGCGCGCCAGGCGGAAGGATCGGATCAGCGGCGACTCTTGCCGGACTTCGCGGATGATGAGTTTCAGTGTCTGCACGGCGTTTGTCTCTATCGGTATTCGGGTCTTTTGGATCAGGCCGCCAGCTTTTCAGCCATCTGGCGTTCCATGGGGGCGCAGCTTTCGCTGGCCAGCGCGGTCTCGCGCAAGGCGCGCAACGAGGCGGCGGCGTCCGGCCGACCCACCAGTTGCTCGGCCGCCGCAAGCAGTTGGCGATACTTGCCGCCACCGCGCACATGCGTGTCGCTATAGCCCTTGACCAGGCGGCGGCAGTTGACGGTTTCAACCGCCAGCGCGTAGTCCCGTGGCGCGAGCCGGGTGATCAGGTCCAGCCATTGCCGCAAGCCTTCGGCTTCGATCTGATGGCGCAGCGTGCGGCGGCGAAAGCGGCGCATGCCGGCCAGCGAATACAGCATCAGAAAGCCGCTTAGCGTGCCGCTTTGCATCAGCCGCCCCTTGCCCAGACGGCGTTCCACAAAGCCGCCAAAGGCCTTGGAGCCTTCAAGCCAGCGGCCCAGGCTCGTGGGCATCGTGCCGCAGATTTCTTCCAGGCGCGGATGCATGTAGTCGGTGGTCATCACCAGTTGATCGGCACGCGCGCCCACTTCGCGGCGCACCCGTTCAAAGCGCGTGCCGCGTGTTTTCAGATCGGCCACCCGGATCACGTCGTCATACGCCATGGCGGTGGCCACATAGCGCGCGGCGGCACAGGTCAGCGCCCATTGCTGAGCGTCGCCGCCGTGTTGCGCATCCAGGTCGCGCAAGGCTTTCATGTGCCGCAGATAGTCGGCGGCATAGGCGGCGTCCTGGAATTCAAGCTGGCGGCGCACGCCGGCCGTCAGCATGGGCTGTGCACAGGCGGGGAAGTCGCGCTTGATGGTGTCCAGCAGCGCTTGCGTCTTCGGGCTGGCGGCGCGTTCGGGCACGTCGGCCACGGGGCGCGTCAGGTCGATGGCGGCGGGTTGGGCGGGCGCCTGATGCGCCGCGTCGAAGCCCAGCGCGAAGGCGCGCAGGCTGGCGTCCACGCCCAGGCCGGCGCGGCGCACGGTGGCTTCGAAATCTTCGCGCGTGAAGGGCAGCGCGCCGCTGCCGGCCACCGCGCCAAACAGGCTGGCGCTGATGACGCTGCCGGCGCGGTCGGCCAGGTCTTGCAAGTCAAAGCACAGGAAGCGCTTGGCGGCGGCGCGGCCGGCTTCCAGCACTTTGTTGGGGTCCGCAATGCCGTTGCCCGGCGCGGACTTTTCGCTGACGGCGTAGCTGCGATGTGATGACGACAGCAACACCGTGCGTTCCGGCGTGACCAGGCCGCGCTGGATGGCGCGGCCGCCTTCCATCAATTCGGCGGCTACGACCAGATCCACGTCGCCGGGCGTGGGCATCAAGGCCAACGCGGGCGCGCGGCCGGCGCGTGCCACGTCGGCTTCGGGCAGCAATTCCAGGTAGTAGATCGTGGCGCCGGTGCGTTGCGCCACGCCAGGCACGGAAGTCGTCTGCGCCCACCAGCCGGCGTGCTCGGCCATGTCGACGATCCAGTCGGCCAGCACGCCGCCGCCCTGGCCGCCCATGGCCAGGATGGCGATCTTGATCGGGTTGCCTTGCTGCATTGCCACCGGGTTCATGAAGGGCTAGTCCTTACAGGGCGTATTGAGCCAGCCGCGCGGCGCGGCGGCGTTGCAGGAAACCGATGACCGCGCCGCGCATGCGCGCCAGGAAGCGGTCGGTGCCGGTTGGGTTGTGCACGATGTCGGCGCGGTAGAAAGACGGGCACAGCACGGCGGCATGCGCGACTTCGCCGCAGTTGCCGCAGCCCACGCAACTGCTTTCCACGTGCGCCACGGGGTCTTCCTTCAAGGGGTCGCCACTGTCCTTGACCGACAGCGACGGGCAGCCCGACAGCCGGATACAGGCGTGGTCGCCGGTGCAGACGTCGGGGTCCACGCCAAAGCGTTCCTTCACCATGCGGCGGCCTTCCTTGACCGCCTTGTTGAACAGCGGCTTCACGCGGCGCTGCTTGTTCAGCATGCATTCCGACTGCGCGATGATGACCTTGGGACCCTTGATGTCGGTGGTCAGCGCTTCTTCCAGCGTGGCGCGTACCTTGGCCACGTCATAGGTGCGGTCCAGCGTGCGTACCCACTTCACGCCCACGCCGCGCACGGCATGGTCGATGGGGTTGTTGGTGGAGCGGTCGGGGTTGTCGGCGCGCGACGACAGAATGTCCTGCCCGCCCGTGGCCGAGGCGTAGAAGTTGTCGACGATGACGATGACGCCGTCGTACTTGTTGAAGACCGCGTTGCCGATACCGGACGACAAGCCGTTATGCCAGAAGCCGCCATCGCCCATGATGGAGATGGGCCGCTTGGCGGCGGGCACGTTGAAGGCCGCCGCGCTGGACGCGCCCAGTCCGTAGCCCATGGTGGTGGCGCCCAGGTTGAAGGGCGGCAGAATGGAAAACAGGTGGCAGCCGATGTCGCACGAAATATGGTGCTGACCCAGCGTTTCCTGCGCCAGCGTCAGCGCGGAAAAGATGGGGCGTTCGGGGCAGCCCGTACAGAAACCGGCGGGGCGTGGTGGCACCACCGACGCCAGGCCCTGCACCTGCTTGTGAAAGGTGATGGGCTGTTCGGTGGGCTTGGCGGCGGGCGGGGTTGCGGGCTTCGGCCGCGAGACTTCCGTGATTTCCAGTTGGCGGGTGGCGGCTTGTGCCTCGGCTTCGGCCTGGGCTTCAGCCTGTGCATCCACCGCCACTGCCGCATGCGTCTGCAGCGATTCGGGGCGATGGCGCTTCAAGAATTCGCGCAGGCCGTCACGCATCACCTGCGTGGTGTATTCGCCCGCCATCGGCAGCACGTCCTTGCCGGACAGATGCGTGTCGATACCCGCCTTGCGCAGCACGGCATGCAGGTTCTGTTCGATGTAATCGGGCTGGCCTTCTTCCAGCAGCAGCACGGCGCGCTTGCCACGGCAGAATTCGGTGACCTCGTCTTCGATGACGGGGTAGGTCACGTTCATGACGTAAAGCGGAATTCGGCTGTTGCCGAAGTTGTCGGCCAGGCCCAGGAGTTGCAGCGAGCGGATGACGCCGTTGTACAAGCCGCCTTGCAGGATCAGGCCGATATCGTCCTGGTCACCGTCGAAGTGCTCGTTCAGCTTGTGCTCTTTGATGTAGCGGATGGCGGCGGGCCAGCGGTCCTTGATCTTTTCCTGTTCGTGCAGGAAGGACGCGGGCGGCAGCACGATGCGGCTGGTGTCGCGCGCCGGGCTTTCCAGCGCCTGGGCCAGCGAGAACGTGGGGCGCTTGTTTTCCTTGGCGATGAAGCGGCCATGCACGTGGCAACCACGAATGCGCAGTTGCAGCATGACCGGCGTCTTGCTGGCTTCCGACAATTCAAAACCGTCTTCCACGGCCTTGACCATGCTTTCCAGGTTGGGGCGCGGGTCCAGCAGCCAGATCTGCGATTTCATGGCAAACGCATGCGAGCGTTCCTGCATGATGGACGAGCCTTCGCCGTAGTCTTCGCCCACGATGACCAGCGCGCCGCCCGTGACGCCGCCTGATGCCAGATTGGCCAGCGCGTCCGAGGCCACGTTGGTGCCCACGGTGGATTTCCACGTGACGGCACCGCGTATCGGGTACATGACGGACGCGGCCAGCGTGGCGGCGGCGGTGGCTTCCGAGGCACTGGCCTCGAAGTGCACGCCGAGTTCCTGGAGGATTTCGTTGGCGTCCGCCAGCACGTCCATCAGGTGCGAGATGGGTGAGCCCTGGTAGCCCGCCACATAGCCCACGCCCGATTGCAGCAAAGCCTTCGTGACGGCAAGTATGCCTTCGCCGCGAAACTCTTCGCCGGCGCCAATTCGCAACTGCTGGACTTCTTTCTTGAAAGACCTTTCAGCCATCTCGAACTCCTGGTTGGGCCGGTTTGCCGGTCCTCAAGCCTTGCTGCCGTGCAGCATCGTCGTGTCACGAAATTTTCGTCTTAAAAATACTTTAGGAGTCAACGTTTTAGCTGTCAACAAAAAAGATGAAATTTCATGGAAATCAAAAAATACCACGCAAAAACAAGGGTGTATATACTGGTTGTTCTCTAGCTACCTGCCGGGATTTCGTCCCTGGCATGGTGCAAAAACGGGTTGCGATTCGGGGTATACCCTGTGCTGCGCAACAGCATTGCGGCACATCATGGCGCGCGTTTGCGCCGTCGTGGTGCAATGCGCTTTCCGGCCATGGGCCGTTCACGAAATTCCGGTGCGTGGGGGCACAGCAACATGCGGTTGGACAAGCAGCGGGACACCCTTTTGACAGGTCGCGGTACGTCGGGGCCGCGTTTCGTCGACGGCTATCTGGCCTATCTGCTGGCGCAGGCCAGCCAGCGCATTTCGGCTGAATTCCATTTGCAGGTGAAGGCGGCCGGCTTGTCGGTCACGGAATGGCGGGTGTTGGCCAGCCTGGAAGGCAGCCCCGGCGAAACCATCGGCACCCTGGCGGTATTGGCCATCACCAAGCAGCCCACCTTGAGCAAGGTGGTGCAGCGCATGGAGGCCGATGGGCTGGTGGCGCGCACGGGCGTGCGGGCGGATCGCCGGCAAACGCGGGTATGCATCACCACCAAAGGCACCAACTTGATCGCGGCGTTGTGCGAGCAGGCCTTGCAGCATCAAAAGGCGGTGCTGGCGCCGTTCGGTGAAGAAAAAGCGGCGCTGCTGATCGACATGCTGGAAGTGTTGATGACCGAGCACGTGCCGCTGGAGCTGCCGATCGACGACGAGTAATGAGCGCCAGACATCCATGTCCGTGGCATCGGCGCACTCGAACGCTGTTCGATCCAATTATTTTGTTACTTGCATATACGTCCCTTAATAGTTCTTCCTCTGTGAAAAGGGGTAACGGTACGCATAAACCCTGAATTGACGGGGGTCTTGGGGCTAGGCACACTCGCGCCGGTATTCAGACTAATGTCAGGAGTTAACCCACTATGCGCCGCACTTTGATTGCTATCGCGATCGCCGCCGCCGTGGCCGTGCCCTCGATCGGGCAGGCCAAGACTTTCCGTTGGGCCGCCCAGGGCGACATTCTTACGTTCGACCCGCACTCGCAAAACGAGGGCATGACCATCGCCGCCAACAGCTACATCTACGAGCCGCTGGTGGACTACGACAAGACATTCAAGCTGGTGCCGCGCCTGGCCACGGAATGGGAACAGGTGTCGCCGACCCTGTACCGATTCAAGCTGCGCCCAGGCGTGAAGTTCCATGACGGCGCGGCCTTCACGGCCGACGACGCGGTGTTCTCGATTCACCGCGCCATGGCGCCCACCTCGAACTACAAGGCCTACACAACCGGCATCAAGGAAGCGCGCAAGGTCGACGACCTGACGATCGAGATCGAAACCTCGGCGCCCAATCCGGTGCTGCTGCGCCAGCTGACCAACGTGTTCATCATGAACAAGGCCTGGTCGGAAAAGAACAACATCGCCAAGCCGCAGGACTACGTCAACAAGGAAGAGACCTTCGGCGCGCGCAACACCAACGGCACGGGCCCGTACAAGCTGAAGACGCGCGAAGTGGACGTGCGTACCGTTTTTGAAGAAAACAAGGACTGGTGGAACAAGGCCGGTAAGGTCGGCAACGTGACCGAAGTGGTGTTCACGCCGATCAAGCAGAACGCCACCCGCACCGCCGCGCTGCTGTCGGGCGAAATCGACTTCGTGCTGGACCCCGCCGCCCAAGACCTGCAACGCCTGCGCCAGGCGCAGAAGGTGGTGGAAGGCAACGAATACCGCACCATCTACCTGGGCCTGGACCAGAAGCGTCCGGAATTGCAGTATTCCAACATCAAGGGCAAGAACCCGTTCCAGGACATCCGCGTGCGTGAAGCGCTGTATCGCGCCATCGACGTGGACGCCATCAAGCGCGCCGTGATGCGCGGCCTGTCCGCGCCCACCGGCACGATGATCGCGCCGCAGGTTCACGGCTGGGCGGAATCGGTGCACAAGCGCGTGCCCTACGATCCCGAAAAGTCCCGCGCGCTGTTGAAGGAAGCCGGCTACGACGGCACGCTCAACTTCACGCTGGACTGCCCCAACAACCGCTACATCAACGACGAAGCCATCTGTCAGGCCGTGGTCGGCATGTGGGCCAAGGTGGGCGTGAAGGCCACGATGAACGCCATGCCGCGTTCCACGTACTTCCCCAAGGTGCAGTCGTTTGACACCAGCGCCTACCTGTTCGGCTGGGGCGTGCCCACGTTCGACGCCATGTACACGCTGCAGAACCTGATCCGCACCAAGGGTGAGGGCGCCGACGGCATGTACAACCTGGGCGGCTACAGCAACAAGGAACTTGACGTCATCATCGATCGCATCAAGACCGAAACCGATCCGGCCAAGCGCGACGCCGACATCATCACCGTGCTGCAAGGGCACGCCAAGGACTTCGGCCATATCCCGCTGCATGACCAGGTCATCCCCTGGGCGATGCGCAAGAACGTCACGGTTATCCACCGTGCCGACAATCGCCTTGTTGCCGATTGGGTCAAGGTTGACTGATCCCGGCTAACCAGACGGCGCGGAGCCCACCCGGCTCCCGCCGTCTTGTTTTGGTTGTTCCCCTATGTTTGCTTTCATACTGCGTCGCCTGTTGCAGGCCGTAGCGGTGATGCTCACCGTCGCGCTACTGGCCTTTGTGCTTTTTCAATACGTCGGCGACCCTGTCACCATCATGCTGGGGCAGGACGCCACCGATGCCGAGCGCATCGAGCTGCGTGAGCGCCTGGGCCTGAACGAGCCCGCCATCGTTCAATTCGGCCATTTCGTGGCCAACGCCGCGCAAGGAAATTTCGGCATTTCCCTGCGTCAGAGCGAACCCGTTTCCACCCTGTTGAAATCCCGCTTGCCGGCCACGCTTGAGCTGTCCATGGTGGCTGCCTTGCTGGCCCTGGTGGTGGGCGTGCCGCTGGGCGTATACACCGCGCTCAAGCGCAACAGCCTGGTATCCCAGATGCTGCTGGCCGGTTCCTTGTTGGGCGTGTCGCTGCCCACTTTCCTGATCGGCATCCTGCTGATTCTGGTGTTCTCCGTGCAACTGGGCTGGCTGCCCAGCTACGGGCGAGGCGAAACCGTCGCCGTGGGCTGGTGGACGTCGGGCCTGTTCACGGCCACCGGCTGGAAGCACCTGATCCTGCCATCCATTACCTTGTCGCTATTCCAGATGACGCTGGTGCTGCGCCTGGTGCGTTCGGAAATGCTGGAAGTGCTGCGGTCGGACTACATCAAGTTCGCCCGCGCCCGAGGCTTGAAGCGCCGCGCCATCCACTTCGGCCATGCGCTGAAGAACACCATGGTGCCCGTCATTACGATTACCGGCTTGCAGTTGGGCGGCATCATCGCCTTTGCCATCGTCACGGAAACCGTGTTCCAGTGGCCGGGCATGGGCTTGCTGTTCATCCAGGCGGTGCAATTTGCCGACGTCCCGGTCATGGCCGCGTACCTGTGTTTGATCGCGCTGGTGTTCGTGGTGATCAACCTGGTCGTCGATCTTCTGTATTTCGTCGTAGACCCGCGCTTGCGTTCGGGAATGACTCGCGCCGGGGGGGCTCATTGATGCGCGCCGTACTCAAACGCTGGTGGGACAGCGACATTGCCTGGGCCTGGCGCCGGGCGCCCGTGGCCATTCTGGCGACGCTGCTGTTGGCCGTCTTGCTGATCGGCTCGTTCGGCGCCGGCTGGGTCGCGCCGCACAACCCCTTCGACCTGACCACCGTGGAACTGCTGGACGCCTTGTTGCCACCCGCCTGGGAGGACAACGGCCAGGCCAACTACCTGCTGGGCACCGACAGCCAGGGCCGCGATCTGTTCTCGGCCATTCTGTACGGCACCCGCGTATCGCTCTTGATCGGGCTGGCGTCGGTGCTGCTGTCGATGCTGATCGGCATTGTGCTGGGGCTGATATCGGGCTATGCGGGCGGACGCATCGACGCCTTCATCATGCGCGTGGCGGACGTGCAGTTGTCGTTCCCCGCCATTCTGATTGCGCTGTTGATCGATGGCGTGGCGCGGGCCGCGGTGCCGCGCGACATGCACGAGCTGATCGCGTTTCCCGTGCTGATCGGCGCCATCGCGCTGGCCGGCTGGCCCCAGTACGCACGCACGGTGCGCGGCTCCACGCTGGTGGAGAAGAACCGCGAATACGTGCAGGCGGCGCGCGTGATCGGCGTGGCCTCGCCCGTCATCATGTTCCGCCACGTGCTGCCCAACGTGCTGGGGCCCGTGCTGGTGCTGGCCACGGTGCACCTGGCCACCGCCATCATCACCGAAGCCACCCTGTCGTTCCTGGGAGTAGGGGTGCCGCCGACCGCGCCGTCGCTGGGCACGCTGATCCGTATCGGCAACGACTTCCTGTTTTCCGGCGAATGGTGGATCACCATTTTCCCGGGCGCGGCGCTGGTGCTGCTGGTGCTGTCGGTCAACCTTCTGGGTGACTGGCTGCGCGATGCGCTCAACCCGCGGCTGAATTGAGGTAACCATGAGCGCACTACTGGAAGTCCGCAACCTGCGCGTGGAATTTCCCACGCGTCGCGGCACGCTACGCGCCCTGGACGACGTGTCCTTTTCCATCCAGGCCGGCGAAGTGTTGGGCGTGGTGGGCGAATCGGGCGCGGGCAAATCGCTGACCGGCGCGTCCATCATCGGCCTCTTGGAACCCCCGGGGCGCATCGCCGCGGGTGAAATCCTGCTGGCGGGCCGCCGCATCGACAACCTGCCCGACGAGCAGATGCGCCGCGTGCGCGGCCGCGAAATCGGCGCGGTGTTCCAAGACCCGCTGACGTCCTTGAACCCGCTGTACACGGTGGGCCGGCAGTTGGCCGAAACCATCGTCACGCACCTGGACATGACGTGGTCGCAGGCGCGTAACCGCGCGGTGGAGTTGCTGGCGTCCACCGGTATCCCGGCCGCGCGCGAACGTATCGACCACTATCCGCACCAGTTCTCGGGCGGCATGCGCCAACGCGTGGTGATCGCGCTGGCGCTGGCGGCCGAGCCCAAGCTGGTGGTGGCCGACGAACCCACAACGGCGCTGGACGTGTCCATTCAGGCGCAGATCATCGAATTGCTGAAACGCCTGTGCCGCGAGCACGGCACGGCGGTGATGCTGATCACGCACGACATGGGCGTGATCGCGGAAACCGCCGACCGCGTGGCGGTGATGTACGCGGGCCGTGTGGCCGAGATCGGGCCGGTGGCGGACGTGATCCACAAACCGCGCCATCCGTATACGTCGGGGCTGATGGGGTCGATTCCGTCCATGGACGGGCATACCGAACGGCTGGTGCAGATTGACGGCAGCATGCCGCGGCTGAATGCCATTCCGCCGGGCTGTGCGTTCAACCCGCGTTGCGGCCAGCGCTTGCCGCGCTGCGCGACCGAGCGCCCCGAATTGATGCCGGCGGGCACGTCCCGCGCGGCCTGTTGGTTGCATGACGATAAAACGATGGTGGTCGCATGAGCACGCCCTTGGTGGAAGTTAAAGACGCGGCGCGCTGGTTCGATGTGTCGCCGCCCTGGCTGGAGCGCAAGCTGGCCGGCAAGCCGCGCGTGATGCTGCGCGCGGTGGACGGCGTGTCGTTCGACATCGCGCGTGGCGAAACGCTGGCGCTGGTGGGCGAATCGGGCTGTGGAAAATCCACGGTCGCGCGCATGCTCGTGGGCCTGTACGGGCTGACGCGCGGCGATATCCATTTCGACGGCCAGCCGCTGTCGCGGATGTCTGAAAAGGGCGGGCGCAACTTGCGCAAGCGCTTGCAGATGATTTTCCAGGATCCCTATGCCAGCCTGAACCCGCGTTGGCGCGTGGGCCGCATCATTGCGGAGCCGATGCTGACGCATACGCAGATGACGGCCGACGAGCGCGTGGCGCGCGTCAGCGAACTGCTCAAGCAGGTGGGCCTGGACCCGGCGGACCAGGGCCGCTATCCGCACCAGTTTTCAGGCGGCCAGCGCCAACGCATTTCGATTGCGCGGGCGCTGGCGGTAAACCCGGAATTCCTGGTGTGCGACGAGCCCACCTCGGCGCTGGACGTGTCGGTGCAGGCGCAGGTGCTGAACCTGATGAAAGACCTGCAGCGCGAGCTGGGGCTGACCTACCTGTTCATTTCGCACAACCTGGCGGTGGTGCATCACGTGGCCGACCGGGTGGGCGTGATGTACCTGGGCCGCATGGTGGAAGTGGCCCCGCGCGACGAGCTGTTCGCGCGACCCCGGCATCCGTATACGCGCATGCTGCTGGAAGCGATTCCGGACATCAACGGGGCCGGAAAGTCGCGCACGGCGGTGGCGGGGGAGGTGCCGAACCCGTTGAATCCGCCCTCAGGGTGTACGTTTCATCCGCGCTGCCCGCATGCGAATGACCGGTGCCGGGCCGAAGCGCCGGTGGCGATGCTGACGGGGGTGTCAGTCGTGGCGTGCCACGCGGTGGAGGAAGGCCGCGTGTAACGGGAGCAGCAGCCCCGACCTGTCTCAGTGGCGGGGCTCGTGCACCGAGTCATACGGCGTGTCGTCGTCCTCGTCATCTTCATCGTCTTCGTCGTCTTCCTCTTCCTGCGCGGTGGGATCCGGCTGCGGTTCCTCGGTCAGGGCGAAGGGCAGGACGTCTTCCAGATTGTCGGACCACGCGGACTCTTCGCCATCGTGGTCCAGCTTGATGAAGCGTTCGCCTTCGTTCAAGGAAATCTGCACGGCCCACAGGTAGAGGCAATCGTAGGTGTCGTCGTCGGCATGCGGCAGGCCGCCGCGGTTACCCAGCAGGCGCGAGCCCGCGCCGCCCATCTGGACGTGGGTCTGCTCTTCGTCCGCTTCGGCGCTTTCGTCCAGCGGGACACCAAACGTGACCCACTCCGTGCCTTCATCGCCCAGGATGACTTCGGCCAGCACGGGCTTGCCCAGGTAGGCGCTGAGCGCGTCGGCGGTCTTGGCCAGCATGTCCAGTTCGGATGTACTGAAATGGGTCACGGAGGCGGGGGGAGTGGCAGAGGCGGACATGAAGGGGATTCCTGGGCGCGATGAAGCCGCGACGGCACGGCAAGATACATAAAGTCAGGCGCTATTGTCGCGCGATCGGCCTTGCGTTGCATCAGACGCTTGGATGACGCGGCGTGACAAGGCTGTCAGGCCGGCGCGGGCGTGAGCCGGAAGCGTGAGCCGGAAGCGTGATTCGGGCGTAATGCCCTTCGCCTTCACCCTTGCCTTCCTTCTGGCGGTATTGCCAGGCTTGCGGCGGTATCCAGATGGCGGATGGCGGCAACACACCGTCATTCGGACTGGGCCTACACTTGCGGCCTGTTCCTATATTCCCATTACGCATCACCGCCCATGACGCGCTCCGAACCTTCCGCCATTCCTGCCCGCTATTTGCTGTTTCCGCTGCTGGCGGCCCTGATCTGGTCGGTCAATATGATCGTTACCAAGATGGCCGCCGGGGTCATTTCGCCTGCCGTCATCGGGTTTTACCGCTGGGCCCTGGCCGGCGCCGTGCTGACCCCGTTTGCCCTGCGGGGCGTGTGGACGCAGCGCAGGCTGATCTGGCCCTATCTGCCGAAATTCGCCGTGCTGGGCGGCTTGGGTATGGCGCTATACCAGGGGCTGGCCTATGTGGCCGCGTCCAGCACCACGGCCACCAACATGGGCATCATCACCGCCATGATCCCGCTCTTGACCATCGCGGTGGGCACGGTGGTGCTGCGCCAGCGGCCCACGCTGATGGCGATGCTGGGCGGCCTGGTGTCGCTGGCGGGCCTGGCGCTTCTGATCGGCGAAGGCGACCCGGCCCGCTTGCTGTCCGTGGGCGCCAACCCCGGCGACCTCTTGATGGGGCTGGCCGCGCTGGCCTATGCGCTATACGGGGTGTTGCTGCGCCGCTGGGGTTTGCCGGTGGGGCCGTGGGTGTCGCTGTATGTGCAGATCGGTTTCGGCGTGCTGTTCCAGCTGCCCGCGTTCCTGATGGCCGCGCCGTCGCCGCTGAATGCCGACAACGTGCCGCTGGTGTTGTATGCCGCGATCTTCCCGTCCCTGTTTGCGCCCTTCCTGTGGATGCAGGGCGTCAAGCACCTGGGCCCCAACCGCGCCAGCATTTTCCTGAACCTGATGCCGGTGGGCACGGTGGCCATCGCGTCTGTCTTCCTGGGCGAAAAGCCACATCTGTTCCACATCGTGGGCGGTTTGCTGGCGCTGGCGGGCGTGATGCTGGCGCAGATGCGCACGCCTCGCCTGGGCGCGCGCGCGGGCAAGGCGGCGGGTTGAACGGGCGGTTCCGTCCCTGACGCGCGCCTGTCAGGGTTCCGGCCTACAATCGACGGTTCATCAGCTTTCTTTCCCTATACGAGCCCATGGCCCAATACGTCTACACCATGAACCGCGTCGGCAAGATCGTGCCGCCCAAGCGGCAGATTTTGCGTGATATCTCGCTTTCGTTTTTTCCTGGCGCCAAGATCGGCGTGCTGGGCCTGAACGGCTCGGGCAAGTCGACGCTGCTGAAGATCATGGCTGGCGTCGATAAAGAGATCGAAGGCGAAGCCATCCCCATGCCGGGCCTGAACATCGGCTACCTGCCGCAGGAACCGCAACTGAACCCCGAGCACACGGTGCGTGAATCGGTCGAAGAGGGCCTGGGCGCCGTCGTTACCGCCAAGAAGCGCCTGGACGAGGTCTATGCCGCGTACGCAGAACCGGATGCCGACTTCGACGCGCTGGCCGCTGAGCAAGCCGACCTGGAAGCCATCATCGCCGCCGCCGCGTCCAGCGGTTCGGACGACATCGAACACCAGATGGAAATCGCCGCCGACGCACTGCGCCTGCCGCCCTGGGACGCCATCGTCGGCAACCTGTCCGGTGGTGAAAAGCGCCGCGTGGCCCTGTGCCGCCTGCTGCTGTCCAAGCCCGACATGCTGCTGCTTGACGAACCCACCAACCACTTGGACGCCGAAAGCGTGGAATGGCTGGAGCAATTCCTGCACAAGTTCTCCGGCACCGTGGTCGGCGTGACCCACGATCGCTACTTCCTGGATAACGCCGCTGAGTGGATTCTGGAACTGGACCGTGGCTACGGCATTCCCTGGAAGGGCAACTACAGCTCCTGGCTGGAACAGAAAGAAGACCGCCTGAAGCAGGAAGAGTCCTCGGAATCGGCCCGCCAGAAGACCATCAAGAAAGAACTGGAGTGGGTGCGCCAGAACCCGAAGGGCCGTCAGGCCAAGGCCAAGGCGCGTCTGGCTCGCTTCGAGGAACTGTCGTCTTACGAATACCAGAAGCGCAACGAAACCCAGGAAATCTTCATTCCGGTGGGCGAGCGCCTGGGCAACGAGGTCATCGAATTCAACAACGTCAGCAAGGCCTATGGTGACCGCCTGCTGATCGACGACCTGAGCTTCAAGATTCCGCCTGGCGCCATCGTCGGCATCATCGGCCCCAACGGCGCCGGTAAGTCCACGCTGTTCCGCATGATCGCGGGCCGCGAGCAACCGGATTCGGGCGAAGTCACCATCGGCCAGACCGTGAAGCTGGCTTATGTGGACCAGTCGCGCGATGCGCTGGAAGACAAGAAGACAGTGTTCGACGCGGTGGCCGACGGCGCCGACATCCTGACCGTGGGCAAGTTCGAAATGTCGTCGCGCGCCTATCTGGGCCGCTTCAACTTCAAGGGCGGCGACCAGAACAAGGTAGTGGGCCAACTGTCGGGCGGTGAACGTGGCCGTCTGCACATGGCCAAGACGCTGATCGCCGGCGGCAACGTGCTGCTGCTTGACGAACCGTCCAACGACCTCGACGTTGAAACGCTGCGCGCGCTGGAAGACGCCTTGCTGGAGTTCCCCGGCAGCGTCATGGTCATCAGCCACGATCGCTGGTTCCTGGACCGTATCGCCACGCACATCCTGGCATTCGAAGGCGAGTCGCAAGTGGTGTTCTTCGACGGCAACTACCAAGAGTACGAAGCCGACAAGAAGCGCCGCCTGGGCGAAGAAGGCGCCAAGCCCAAGCGCCTGCGCTACAAGGCACTGAAGTAAGCCCAAAAATCCCGGCGACGCCGGGATTTTTTTGTGGGCCTGCCTCTTGTAGGATGGGTGAAGCGCGGGCTGGCTTGCACAAAAAACCCGCCGCCCAACGCGCGCAACCCATCACGCAACCGCTGCGTTATGGCCAATCTCCCTCATGATCCACCGTCGCTTGATGGGTTGCGCGCGTTCTATATCGCATTCTTTTCTTTGTCGTATCGCGCTTCACCCATCCTACGACCTGCTGTAGATTCTAGGCATCCACTTGGGAGCCACTCATCATGCTGCTGCAAGCCTCCGATTCCACTTTGCTCATCGTCGATATGCAGGGCAGGCTGATGCCCGCGATTCACGATAACGAAGCCGTGCTGCATACCGCGCACAAGCTCGCGCAAGCCGCGCGGATACTCGATGTGCCGGTTGTCGCCACGGAACACCACGGCAAGATGCTTGGCGTTACCGTGGATCCGTTGCGTGATCTTGTGCAATCCACGTTTCAGAAAATGCACTTCTCTTCCGCGCGCGAACCTGGCTTTGAAGCCTGGTTGCCGGCGGCGCGCAAAACAATTCTGGTGGCCGGTTGCGAAGCGCATATCTGCGTGCTGCAAACGGTAATCGGCCTGGCGGACATGGGCTACCACGCGGTGCTGGTGTCGGACGCCGCGGGTTCGCGCAAGCCCTCGGATCACCATGCGGCGCTGCGCCGCGCGCGGGCGCATGGCGCAGAGATCGTCACATCGGAAATGGCGATATTCGAATGGATGCAAACTTGCGAACATCCGCGCTTTCGCGAGGTGTTACGTCTCGTCAAATAGCCGACGCGTCCTGCAACATCGTCCCTGGGGCACGCAATTATTCTCTCGCCGTTTGACACAATTCCTGGGCAAACCTAACACCGTGCGCCGCGATATTTTGAGATCCTGAAGCTTCTAAACCCATATGGGGACCGCGCGCTCGCGTCAGGTCCATGGTGCGGCCCCGGGGTACAAGAATAGGAGCCTCATCATGAAAATCGCATCTCTTTCCAAAGTCTGTGTCGCACTGGCGATGACCGCCGCCATGGCGGGCTGCTCGTCCTGGGACGGCATGAGCCATCGCCAAAAAAGCACGGTGGGCGGGGCCGCCTTGGGCGGTGTCGCGGGCGCCGTGATCACCAATGGTGGCGTCCTGGGTACGGTGGGTGGAGCGGCGATCGGTGGCGTTATCGGCGATCAGGTCGGCAAGCACTAAACGCCTGCCTCAGATGCAAAACGCCCGGCATTGCCGGGCGTTTTTTTGTGGCCGCGTGGGGCAGCCACGCCACATCACGGTTCGTTTTGCGGCATCTCGATCTTCACTTCCAACACTTCTAGTGTGTCCTGGCGTTCCAGGTGCACCTTGATGTCTTCAGGGTTGATTTTCACGTATTTTGAAATCACCGCGATAAGTTCCTGCTGCAACTGCGGCAGGTAGTCGGGCGAGTCGCCGCGGCCCCGCTCGTGGGCCAGGATGATCTGCAACCGTTCCTTTGCAACGGAAGCGGAAGTTTTCTTTTGACCAAGCAGAAACGACAGGAAGGACATTGCTTACTTGCCTCCGAACAGGCGTTTCAGGAAACCGGGCTTTTCGTAATCGGTAAAGCGCAGCGCTTTGTCTTCGCCCAGGTAGCGGGCCACCACGTCCTTGTAGGCTTCGGAGACGTCGGTCTCTTTCAAGTGAATGGCCGGCAAGCCTTGGTTCGACGCTTGCAGCACGGCTTCCGATTCGGGAATGACACCGATCAGCTTGATGCGCAGGATGTCTTCGATATCGCCCAAGGACAGCATTTCACCGTCGACCACGCGCTTGGGGTTGTAGCGCGTGAGCAGCAGGAATTCCTTGACGGGTTCACCGCCATCCACCGCGCGCTTGGACTTGGCCGCGAGGATGCCCAGGATGCGGTCGGAGTCGCGCACCGACGAAACTTCCGGGTTGGTCACGACCAGCGCGTCGTCGGCAAAATAGGCGGCCATCAGCGCACCCGTTTCGATACCAGCGGGGGAGTCGCAGATGATGTATTCGAAACCCATTTCCTTCAGGTCGTTGATGACCTTTTCCACGCCTTCCTGCGTCAGCGCATCTTTGTCGCGCGTTTGCGAGGCGGGCAGGATGAACAGGTTTTCAAGCTGCTTGTCCTTGATCAGCGCCTGGTTGAGGGTGGCTTCGCCCTGAATCACGTTGACGAAGTCGTACACCACGCGACGCTCGCAGCCCATGATGAGGTCGAGATTGCGCAGGCCGACATCGAAGTCGATGACAGCGGTCTTGTGGCCCCGCATCGCGAGGCCCGCGGAAAAACTGGCGCTCGTCGTGGTTTTACCCACGCCGCCTTTGCCGGAAGTCACCACAACAATGCGTGTCATGACGATCAAACCCTTATGTTCGAAGAAACCGCGTTATCGTAAAGCAAAAAGCCCGTGTAAGGCTTCTTACAGAATGTGTTGAGACTTGATGTTCGATGCTGAACTGCCGCGCTGGCGCGCACGCCGGCAGCGGCCACTGCTTCAGCTTTTCAAGGCTTCGATCCGCAGCGTGTCGCCATCCAGGCGCACCAGCGCCGGCTGGTTGTGCAACGTGCGGTCAAGCTTGTCTTCCACGACTCGGTACACCCCGGCCACGGCCAGCAGCTCCGCGTCCAGATGCGTCGTGAAAATGCGGGCCGATGTGTCGCCGCGCGCACCCGCCATGGCCTTGCCGCGCAAGGGGCCATAAACGTGCACATTGCCATCGGCAATGACTTCGGCGCCCTGGCTCACCATGCCGATCACGACCAGGTCGGTATGTCGCGCGTACACGCGCTGGCCCGATCGCAAGGGTTTGGTGATGACAAGTGCGGACGCCGAATGCGGCGCGGCCTGCGTGGGCGTGGCGGCCGAGGTGGTGCTGCTGGCTTCGCGCGCGGGCATGGGCTCGGCGGCGGGCTTGGCGGGCGTGTCCGTGGTGGAGGTGTCGTTTGACGTAGCGTCGGTAGCCGACGTGTCGGTGGGCGCGGGCGCGGTTTCAACGGCGGCGGCCGGCACCGACGGCACGGGCGTCGACATATCGTTGGGCGGCGCCGTATCGACGACGGGAGCAGGACGCGCGGGCGGGGTGGAAAGCTCTACCGGCGCCAGGCCGGCTTCGCGCGCGGCCACAAGGTTGGCGCCTTCGGCCACCACCCCTATCGCGGGCAGGTTGTGCGCGCGCAGCGCCGCGACTAGCGCGTTCCAATCGATGGCTTCTTCGACGCGGCTGGCGTCGATAACCACGGGTTCGTTTTCAAAGAAGCTGCCGGCGTCGGCCATGCGCTTGGCAAGGGCGGCGGCGAGCCGTTCGGGGTCCGCGCTGTGCAGAACCACCCGGATGGCATAAAGCGTGGCGCTTTTGAAGTCCAGGGCTAGGGATTCAGTGTTCATCTTGATGTCGGCTGCGTGCGGATGCCTTAGCCCTGAGCCCAGGAGTCGCGCAGGGTCACGATGCGGTTGAGCACCGGAGCGGCTTCCGTGGAGTCCTTGAGGTCGGCCGTGAAATAGCCCAGGCGCTCGAATTGCCAGGTGGCGCCCGGCGTGGCGACGGTGCCCGGCTCCAGCCAGGCCGTGACGGTCTGCTTGGAGTTCGGATTCAGGCAGGTCAGGAAGTCCTTGTCACCGCCGTCGGGACGCGCGTCGGCGAACAGGCGGTCGTACAGGTGGATCTGGGCGGCTACCGCATGGGCCGCGCTGACCCAGGTGATGTTGCCCTTGACCTTGACGCTGTCCGCGCCCGGGGTGCCGCTCTTGGTCTCGGGCAGGTATTCGGCCTGGACTTCAACGACTTCGCCCGCTTCGTTCTTGGTGAAGCCGGTGCAGCGCACCACGTAGCCGTACTTCAGGCGCACGGTGTTGCCCGGGAACAGGCGGAAATACTTCTTCGGCGCTTCCTCGCGGAAGTCGTCGCGTTCAATCCAGAGCTCGCGCGACAGCGGGAATTCACGCACGCCGGCTTCCGGATCGTGCGGGTTGCGCGGGGCGGTGCAGAGCTCGGTCTGGCCTTCCGGGTAATTGGTGATCACCAGTTTGATCGGATCCAGCACGGCCACGGAGCGGGCGGCGATGGGGTCGAGGTCGTCGCGCACGGCTTGTTCGAGCAGGCTGTAGTCGATGCGCGAATCCGACTTGGATACGGCGGTGCGGTCGCAGAACAGGCGGATCGAGGCCGGCGTGTAGCCGCGGCGGCGCAGGCCGAAGATGGTCGGCATGCGCGGGTCGTCCCAGCCGTCCACATGGCCTTCGCGCACCAGTTGCAGCAGCTTGCGCTTGCTGGTGACGACGTAGCTCAGGTTCAGGCGGGCGAATTCATATTGGTGCGGCAGCGGCTGGGCCAGCTTGCCCAGCTCGGCCAGGCGCGCCAGGATCCAGTCATAGAACGGGCGCTGGTCTTCGAATTCCAGCGTGCACACGCTGTGCGTGATGCCTTCCAGCGCGTCTTCCACCGGGTGCGCCCAACTGTACATCGGGTAGATGCACCATTGGTTGCCAGTGCGGTGGTGGGTGGCGTGGCGCACGCGGTACATGACCGGGTCGCGCAGGTTGATGTTGGGCGACGCCATGTTGATCTTCGCGCGCAGCACCAGGCTGCCGTCCGGATGCTTGCCGTCGCGCATTTCGCGCAGCAGGGCGATCGATTCCGCGGCCGGGCGGTTGCGCCAGGGCGAATCGGTGCCGGGTTCGGTCAGCGTGCCGCGGTTGGCGCGGATTTCTTCGGGGCTTTGCGCGTCGACGTAGGCGTGGCCGGCTTCGACCAGGGCTTCGGCGAATTCATACATATAGCCGAAGTAGTCGCTGGCGAAGTACAGGTTTTCCTGGCCATCGGCGGCCTTCCAGTCAAAGCCCAGCCAATGCACGGCTTCGATGATGGCGTCGACGTATTCCTGGTCTTCCTTTTCGGGGTTGGTGTCGTCAAAGCGCAGATGACAGACACCGCCGAAGTCGCGCGCCAGGCCGAAATTCACGCAGATGCTCTTGGCGTGGCCGATGTGCAGATAGCCGTTGGGCTCCGGCGGAAAGCGCGTGCGGATGCGGGCCGGATCGGCCACCCCCTGCGCCTGCGCGTCGGCCGGGCCAGGCTTGCCCGCCCAGCGTTTGCCCTGGAAGCGGTTGGCTTCGAGGTCGTCCTGGACGATGTTAAGCAGGAAATTGGATGCAGCTGGGGTCGGCGTCGTGGCGGAGGTCATTCTTGAAAGAATAGGAAAAAGCGGCGACAAAGCGTCAATTTTGCCACGTTCCGCAGCGGGGGCCTTTTTGAACCTCGTGCAACCGGTTTCAAACTGTCCCCACAGCCATGTAACTGGCTCTACACTACGGGCCATCATGGACATATCCACCCTTTCCCTGGCCCGTGCGCAGTTCGTGGCCAGCTTGAGCTTTCTGGCGCTGTTCCTGGCGGTTTCCCTGGCCCTTGCCTGGGTGCTGCTGTTTTTCAAGGTGCGCGCCCGCTGGTCCGGCCGGCCCGGCTGGACCGCCGCCTACCGCTTCTGGGTGCGCATTTTCGCCCTGGCTTTCGTCCTGACCCTGGCCGCGAGCGTGCCCGTGCTGATCCAGATCGGCAGCCTGTGGGCCGGCCTGATGGACAAGATCGGTAATGTGGCTGGCCCCTTGCTGGGCTACGGCATCCTGTCGGTGTTCATCCTGAAGTCATGCTTCCTGGGCGTGATGTTGTTTGGCCAGCGCCGCGTCTCCGATGCCGCGCACACGCTGGCGGTGCTGATGGTGGCGGTGGGCCAGTTGGTGGCGGTGTTCTGGGTGCTGGCCTTGCAATCCTGGATGCAGACGCCCGACGGCGCCATTCTTGTCGACGGGCGCTACCAGGTCTACGACTGGGCGGCCGTGGTGCTGAACCCGTCGGTGGGCTGGCGCATGGCCATGGTTGCGGTGGGGGCGGCATTGGCCGTTTCGTTCCTGATGATGGGCGTGACTGCGTTGCAGGCCTTGCGCCGCCCGCTGGGCGATGGTGAGCGCAATACGTTCAAGACGGCGCTGGTTATCGGTGTGGTGGCGGCGTTCATGCAGATTCCGGTCGCCACCGGCGCCGGTCATGTCATGGCCAAGCTGCAACCCGCCAAGGCCGCGGCGGTGGCGGGCTTCTGGCAAAGCGGCGCCGAACCGCAACTGGTGTTGTTCGGCTGGCCCGACGCGGGCGCCCACACCAATGTGTCGGACCTGACCCTCCGCAATGCGGGTGGGGCCTGGCTGCATCGCAATGCGGAAGGCACCTACGAAGGGATGGACAAATATTCCGGCATGCTGCCGCCCGTGGCCCTGACGTTCTGGTCGCTGCGCGTGGCCGTCGCCTTGGGCCTGCTGATGCTGGCTGTGGCGTGCGTGACGTTTCTGTGGACGTTCCGGCGCGGGATGGACCCGTCGACCCTGCCGGTGTGGTGGCAGCGCGTGCTGTGCGGCATGATGTTTTCGGGCGGCATCGCCGTGGTGGCGGGCTGGTGGGTATCCATCATCGGCCTGCAACCGTTCGTGGTGAATGGCACCATTACGCAATCCGAAGTGCTGGGGCAGGTGCCGGCCAGCACGGTGCTTTACGGATTGGTGGGCTATGGCCTGCTGTATGCCCTGCTACTGGCCGCGTTCACGGGCATGCTGTTCCACGCGGCGCGCTACGGCGTGGTGCCGGTGCGTAAATTGGGCGGAGGTGCGCCATGATCGCCATGCTGGCCGCGTCGCAGGGGCTCAGCCCCGAAGACCCTTCATTCTGGATGCCACTGGCCTTCATGGGGCTGTTGTTCGTGGTGATTGCCGCGGGCATGGTGCTGGATGGCTTTGACCTGGGCGTGGGCATCCTGCTGCAACTGGCGCCCGAACATGAGCGCGGCCGCATGATGTCGCTCTTGAGCCCCTGGCGCGACGCCAACGAATTCTGGTTGCTGCTGGGCATGGGCCTGTTCGCATCGGCTTTTCCTTTTGCGTGGGGCGCGGTGCTGGGCAAGCTGTACGGGCCGCTGACCTTCATGGTGCTGGGCGTGGTGCTGCGCAGCGTGTCGTTCGAATTCCGCATCCGCGCGCGCAACGAGATGAAGCCGCGCTGGATCTTCGGGTTCTGGGCCGGCTCCATCATTACGGCGTTCGGTCAGGGGATGCTGCTGGGGCGTATCGCCACCGGCTACCAATCCGACGCGGGCTATGGCTGGTTCGCGCTGTTCGTGGGCCTGTGCGCCGTGGCGGCCTACGTGCTGCTGGGCGCAACGTGGCTGGTCATGCGGGTGGATGGCGACCTTCAACGCCGCGCGGCCTACTGGGCCCGCCACGCCATCCGCTGGACGGCGGTGGGCATGGTGGCGATTGCGGTGACGCTGGGGCTGGCCAATGCGGGCATCTTCTACAAGTGGAGCAACATCGCCCACCTGAGCCTGGCCGCAACCGTGTGGGTGCTGATGCTGGCGGGGTATGTCGCGGCCGAGATGTTGCTGGCCCGCTTGCCCGGCCGGGCCGAGCGTTTCAGTTGGCTGCCGTTCGTGCTGTGCGTGGGGCTGTTCTTGCTGATGCTGAGCGGTCTGGCCTACAGCCTGTTCCCGTATCTGATCCTGGACGACATGACGCTTTGGGACGGCGCGGGCGCGCTCGGTTCGATGCGCCTGGTCATGGCTGGCGCGGTGGTGGGGGTACCGGTGGTGTTGGTGTTCAACATCCTGGCGTACCGGTCGGTTTTCGGCAAGGAACGCGCCCCGGTCCCGCTATTGCCGCCGCCATCGTATTGATATCGTCCGAACAGTAGGATGGGTGTAGCGCGAGAAGGTCGATGCAAAATCCCCGGCATCGATCGCGCGCAACCCATCATGCAACGCCCCGAATTTTTTGCAATGCGGGCTACGGTGGGGCGGCCGCCTGATGGGTTACGCGCGATTCAGGTCGGCATTCTTCTATGAGGCCTGCCGCGCTTCACCCATCCTACAATCAACGATCACGATCACGGATCACGACCGCGGATCACGGACCACGGCCACGGATGACATCCCGGACCACCCCCCCACACCGCATGACGACCCATCCACGTCCGCACACTCCGCGGAAGTCCCACCGTCACAACACCGGTCTGGCCACCCGCTGCAGAATCTCTTCGCCGTAGGCTTCCAGCTTGCGGGCGCCTACGCCGCTGATGTGGCTCAGGGCATCCATTGACTCCGGTTGGGCCAGGGCGATTTCGCGTAGCGTGGCGTCGTGGAAAATGACATAGGCGGGCACGCCGTGGCTCTTGGCGACTTCGCCGCGCCAGGCGCGTAGCGCTTCAAACACCGGTTGCAATTCAGCCGGCAGGTCAATCGCCGCCGCCTTGGGACGGCCACTGCCCGTTTTGCCCGACTTTGTCTTCTTTTCGGATTCCCGGCGCAGCATCAACTGGCGTTCGCCCTTGAGTACGGCACGGCTGCCTTCCGTCAGCGCCAGGGTGCCGAAGCCTTCGTTGTCGACGGTCAGCAAGCCTTGCGCCAGCAACTGGCGCAGCACGCCGCGCCAGGCGGTGTCGCTCAGGTCTTCGCCCACGCCGAACACGCTCAGGGTTTCATGGCCGTGCTGCTTGGTGCGGTCGGTGACCTTGCCGCGCAGGATGTCGATGATGTGGCCCGCGCCGTAGCGCTGCCCCCGTTCCTTCCACAAGCGATAGACGGCCGACAGCACTTTTTGCGCGGCCACGGTGCCGTCCCAGGCCTGCGGCGGTTCCAGGCAGACGTCGCAGTTGCCGCAGGCGGTGATCTGCTGGCCGAAGTACGCCAGCAGCCGCACCCGCCGGCATTCCACCGTTTCGCACAGGCCCAGCATGGCGTCCAGTTGCTGGCCCAGGCGTCGGCGATAGGACTCGTCGCCGGGGGATTCGTCGATCATGCGGCGCTGCTGCACCACGTCTTGCAGGCCGTAGGCCAGCCACGCCGTGGCGGGCAGGCCGTCGCGGCCGGCGCGGCCGGTTTCCTGGTAGTAGCCTTCAACGGATTTGGGCAGGTCGATGTGCGCCACGAAGCGCACGTCCGGCTTGTCGATGCCCATGCCGAAGGCAATGGTGGCCACCATGACCACGCCGTCTTCCCGCAGGAAGCGGGACTGGTTGGCCGCGCGCACCTGCGGGCTGAGGCCGGCGTGGTAGGGCATCGCGTCTATGCCCTGGTTGCACAGGAATTCGGCCGTCTCTTCGACCCGCGCCCGCGACAAGCCATACACCACGCCGGACTCGCCGTCGTGTTCGGTGCGGATCATCTCCAGCAGTTGCTTGCGCACCTCGTTCTTTTCGACGATGCGGTAGCGGATGTTGGGGCGGTCGAAGCTGGACACGAAATGCCGGGCATCGTCCAGCGACAGGCGCTGTGCGATCTCGGTGCGTGTGTCCGCCGTGGCCGTGGCGGTAAGCGCGATGCGCGGCACATCGGGCCAGCGCTCGTGCAGCATGGACAGGCCCAGGTATTCCGGCCGGAAATCATGCCCCCATTGCGACACGCAGTGCGCTTCGTCGATGGCGAACAGGGCGATGCGGCCGCGCTCAAGCAATTGCAGGCAGCGGTCGGTCAATAGCCGTTCGGGCGCGACGTAAAGCAAATCAAGTTCGCCGGCCAGGAACGCTTGTTCAACGTCGCGGGCCACGCGCCAGTCTTGCGTGGAATTCAGGAAGGCCGCGCGCACGCCAAGTTCCGTCAGGGCGTCGACCTGGTCCTGCATCAGCGCGATCAGGGGCGACACGACGATGCCGGTGCCTTCACGCACCAGGGACGGAATCTGGTAACAAAGCGATTTCCCTCCGCCCGTGGGCATGAGGACCAGCGCGTCACCACCGTCGATCACTTGTTCGACAATGGCTTGCTGGTCGCCGCGGAAGGATTCGTAACCGAAAACGCGCTGCAGGACGCCAAGGGCGCGCGCGTCAGACATGGGGGTAGGCCGGAAGCATCATGGCGGGGATTTTAAGCCGCAATTCCAGGCCGGTTCTTTTCAGGGGGATATTTCCGTCCGCCTTGCGGCCCGGCGCCCCGTGGCACCCCCGTGACCACCAGTTCACTGACTGCCTACCAGCTCAACCAGGTGCCGCGCATGAAGGTGTCCACGGGCATGCTGAGGTTGGCGCGCCATTCGTAGTTGCCCGACACAATGTCGCGGTCGGCGCCCACCGCCAGTTGCACCTTGGGCGCCACGAACATGCTGTGCGACAAACCCACGCGCTGCTCGGCAAGGGCCGAGCCTTCGCGCAGCCCCGAATAGGTGCCGCTGAAGGTGCCCCAGCCGCTGATGGGCACGCCGGCCGAGAAGGTGTTGCGCGACTGGGCGGCCGAGGCCACGCCGCCGGAATAGGTGGACAGGTCACCGAAGCCCGCGCCAATCTGTTCGTTGGTGTAGCCCAGGCTGACCATGTCCGCCACGTCCACGTTGTAGCCAAAGCGGTAGCGCCAGGCGTTGGAAGCGTCGAACGAGCTTTGCGTGGCGCCCGCCTGGAATGTGCCGTATTCGCCCGCGGCATAGGTCGTGCCCAGGCCGCGCGTGGTCAACGCGGGTGCGCTCTGCATCTGGCCTTCCAGGGTGAGCGCCGGGGTCAGCCCGTAGCGCACGGTGCCGGACCCCACCGACGCGCCATAATCCACCGCGCCCGACTGCGCGGTGGGATCCATCCGGTTCAGCTTGCCGACCGACGACGAATAGCCGAAGCTGCCTTCCGGCACCGTGGCGGCCGAGCCTGCCCAGTTGGCAATCTGCAGCCCGCCCACTGGCGCGCTGCTGCCCCAGACGGGCGCATTGGCGTTGATATTGCCCACGGTGAGCGACGGGCCGGACGTGTTCCGGTACACCCAGTTGCGGTCGCCGCCATAGCGCAGGCCGTCCTGGCCGCTGACCGACGCGAACCAGGGGCGGCTCGGGCGCGATACGCCCGAGATCACCACCACCGGCACGCGCGGGATGTCGCTGTCTTCCAAGGCGAAGGAATAGTCGGGCGTGCTGTCTTCAACAACCGCCTCGGGGGCGTTCTCGCATTCCAGCGGGATGTCTTCGCCGTTTCCTGACAGGCTGGATCCCAGTCCGGGAATCGTGGCGGAGTCCCAGCCGTCACCCACGCTGTCCTCTTCACCCCCGCGCACACTGGTGTCCATGGCCGGCTCGGCGACCAGCATCCCGCACAAGGGCGGGTCCAGCGGAACGGCGCGCGCCGCGATCGAGGGCGCGGGACGCACGGGAATCGGCTGTACCGGCGACAGCACGCCGATGCCGCGCGCCACCAGCACTGGCGCGTCCCGCGCGGGCAAGGGGGCAGAAAAGGGGGGCGCATCAACTGGGTCGGCAAGCGCGGCCGACAGCGGGCAAGCCACTCCCGCCGTCAGCGTCGCGTGCAACAACCGTTTGCGCCAGATTGCAGGGGCGACCATAAAATCAGTGTAGAGAGGGGACTTTGCCGTAGCTGTAAACGATTTTTAGTAAACCGGACCAGCGGCAAGACCAAGGGCCCCATTTTAGGGCCGATCAAGCGCGCCAACACACGCCGTACATCATGCAACAGGTCTATTTCAGTTGATTTCTTGCCCCTTGCGGTTGGACGCGCCGCGCCGCACTATGGCGTCCATGGACAATCCTCATACCAAGCTGCTGGTCGTCGACGACGACCCGGCCCTGCGTCAGTTGCTCGCCGACTACCTGAATCGGCACGGCTACGACACCTTGCTGGCGCCGGATGCCACCGATCTGTCGACGCGCATCACCCGCTATGCCCCCGACCTGCTCGTGCTGGACCGCATGCTGCCCGGCGGCGATGGGGCCGACGCCTGCCGCCGCCTGCGCGAGCAAGGCGAAGACATCCCCGTCATTCTGCTGACCGCGCGCGACGAAGCCGTGGACCGCATCATCGGCCTGGAAGCGGGCGCCGACGATTACGTCGGCAAGCCGTTTGACCCGCGTGAACTGCTGGCCCGCATCGAAGCCGTGTTGCGCCGCAAGCGCGGCCCGTCCGCCTTGACCAAGGACGCGCCGGTCACCTTCGGCCCGTTCCTGTTCGACCCGTCCACCCGGCAGTTGTCGCGCGATGGCACGGTGGTCAAGCTGACGGGCGGCGAGATCAATCTGCTGGAAGCCCTGGTGCGCAACGCGGGCAAGCCCCTGTCGCGGGAACGCCTGCTGGCGCTCGCGCGCGATGATGACGCCGGCGAACGCAACGACCGCGCCATCGACATCGCCATCCTGCGCCTGCGCCGCGTGATCGAAGACGACCCGAAACAGCCGCGCTGGATCCAGACCGTTTGGGGCATTGGCTACCGGTTCTCGCCCTGATGCGTTTTCTTGCCCGTTTCCTGGTGCCGCGCTCGTTGCGGGCGCGCTTGATTCTGCTGATCCTGGGCTCCGTCCTGCTGACGCAAGCGGCCACGTTGGTGACGGTGTCGTACTTCCGGCACAAGTTCATGGAAGACGTGGCCATCGGCTACATCGTCACCACCATCCGCACCCTGCGCGCCGCCTTGTCCGAAGTGCCCGCCGAGGACCGTGCCGATTTCGTGCGCACGGCGTCTCAGAACCAATGGCGCCTGTGGTCGCGCGTGCTGCCCGCCGAAGCCAGGCTGCAACGTTTCAATGGACGGCGTCCGCCGCCGCCCCCCCGAGCCTCGCCCCGACCGCCCCCCCCGCCGCCGTCGGACGCCCGCCCGGGCGACCGGCCGCCGCCGGATGGGCATGACGGCGAGCGCGGCGACGAGCGCGGCGATGAGCGCGGCGGCGAGCACGAGATGGGTGTCGATCAGGAAGATACCCGCACCGCCCAGCAACGCGAGGCCGACCGAGTGGCGCACGAAGAGCGCATGCGGCGCCACAACAAACCCGAGCCCGACGACATTCGCCGCGACCTCAAGGCGTTGGTGCAGTTGCTGAACGAACGGCTGAACGATGGCACCCGCGTGGCGCTGTCGCGCGGCCCCGCGCCCGAGATCTTTATCTCGCTGGCGCCCAATTCGGCCAGCGAAGACGTGCCGCGGCTGCGGGAATGGCTGGTGATTCCGCTTGAACGGCTAGACCCCCCCGTGGCCACGCCCTTCATCGCCGCCTGGCTGGGGGGACTAGGCCTGTTGCTGTTGCTGGCCGTGGGCTTCTCCTGGCACATCACGCGCCCCATCACTCGGTTGGCGGATGCCGCTGACCGCTTGGCGGCGGGGCAACCGCAGCGCGTGGAGCCTTCGGGTCCCCACGAGACCCGTGCCTTGGGCGAACGCTTCAACGCCATGCTGGACGCGCTGGCCGAATCCGACTCGGTGCGCCGCACGCTGTTGTCCGGCTTGCCGCACGACCTGAAAGGGCCGTTGTCGCGCATGTGGCTGCGGATTGAAATGGCCGACGATTCCAAGCTGAAGGAAGGCCTGCGTACCGATCTTCAAGACATGCAGCACATGGTGGACCAGTTCATCGGTTTCGTGCGCGGCACGGATCCGGCCGCCTACCGCTATGCGCCTATCGTGTTGTCCGAATGGTTGGCCGAGCGCGTTGGCGCCTGGCATGGCGCCGGTACCGACATCCACCTGAAGTCGGTGGACGACGACGCACCGCTGGTGGTGCAGGCCGACGCGGTGGCCTTGGGCCGCCTGCTGGACAACCTGATCGGCAATGCCCTGAACCACGGCGCCCCGCCGGTAAACGTCAGCCTGCGCCGCGTAGAGCGCGAGGCGGTGCTGGATGTGGCGGACCATGGTCCCGGCATCGTGCCCGAACGCCGCCAGGAGGCGCTACGCCCGTTCAG
The DNA here is from genome assembly GCF_029637605.1 of Achromobacter spanius. Lineage (NCBI taxonomy): Bacteria > Pseudomonadati > Pseudomonadota > Betaproteobacteria > Burkholderiales > Alcaligenaceae > Achromobacter > Achromobacter spanius. The sequence continues at coordinate 5,544,333 of NZ_CP121261.1, forward strand.
TCGGCTGGACGATGCGCGCACGCGCACCGGCAGCGTGGGGTTGGGCCTGGCGCTGGCCGAGGCCATTGCGCGCGCGCACGGCGGTTCGCTGGAGCTTCGCCAAGCCGAATCCGGCGGCCTGTGCGTGCGGGTAAGGCTGCCGCTGTCGGAAAACGCCTAGCCCCACCATACGGTACGATGCATCCTGCTTCGTCCCTTGTCGTTTTTCGCACCATGGCCATCCAGTCCGATTCCCTTTCCTCTCGTCCCGACGCCCCCCGCATTGTGGCGCCGCAGCCGGTATCGCCCAACGAGGAATCGATCGAGCGCGCCTTGCGGCCCAAGGCGCTGCAGGAATATGTAGGCCAGCAGCGTGCGCGCGAACAGCTCGAGATCTTCATCGCCGCGGCGCGCAAGCGCGGCGAAGCCCTGGACCACGTGTTGCTCTTCGGCCCGCCCGGGCTGGGCAAGACCACGCTGGCCCACATCATTGCGCACGAAATGGGCGTGCAACTGCGCCAGACTTCCGGCCCCGTGCTGGAACGCCCGGGCGACCTGGCGGCATTGCTGACCAACCTGGAAAAGAACGATGTGCTGTTCATCGACGAAATCCACCGCCTGTCGCCCGTGGTTGAAGAAATTCTGTATCCGGCGCTGGAAGATTTCCAGATCGACATCCTGATCGGCGAAGGCCCGGCCGCGCGCAGCGTCAAGCTGGACCTGCAGCCGTTCACGCTGGTGGGCGCCACCACGCGGGCGGGCATGCTGACGAACCCGCTGCGCGACCGCTTCGGCATCGTGTCGCGGCTGGAGTTCTACAACGCCACGGACCTGGGCCATATCGTGACCCGCAGCGCGGGCTTGCTCAACGCCGTCATCACGCCCGACGGCGCGGCGGAAGTGGCGCGCCGTGCACGTGGCACCCCGCGTATCGCCAACCGCTTGCTGCGTCGCGTGCGCGACTACGCCGAGGTCAAGGCCAGCGGCACCATCGACGCCGACGTCGCCGGCCGCGCGCTGGCGATGCTGGAAGTCGACCCGCAGGGCCTGGACCTGATGGACCGCAAGCTGCTGGAAGCCATCATCCACAAGTTCGATGGCGGCCCGGTGGGCGTGGACAGCCTGGCCGCGGCGATCGGCGAAGAGCGCGACACCATCGAAGACGTGATCGAGCCCTACCTGATTCAGCACGGCTATCTGCAACGCACGCCGCGTGGCCGCACCGCCACGCTGTCCACCTGGCGCCATCTGGGCCTGGCGCCTCCCGCCGGCGCGGCCACCGGCACCGGCGAGCTCTTCAACAAGTAGGCCGGGCGGATACCGGGCAGCAGCTACGGCGCAATCGGCGTGGCGGGTTTATGATCCTGGGGTTTCGACATCCCCGCGATCAAAGGACCGGATTCCCATGCTGCCCGAATTGCCTACCTATGATGACGTCGTGCGCGCCAGCGAGCGCCTGGCCGGCAACGCCCACCGCACGCCCGTCTTGACCTCGGCCACGGCCGACGCCATCAGCGGCGCGTCGATCTTCTTCAAGTGCGAGAATTTCCAGCGCATGGGCGCCTTCAAGTTCCGCGGCGGCTACAACGCCATCGCGCGCCTGACGCCCGAACAGCGCGCCGCCGGCGTGGTGACGTTTTCGTCGGGCAACCATGCGCAAGCCATTGCGCTGGCGTCCAGGCTGCAGGGCGTGTCGGCCACGATCATCATGCCGCTGGACGCCCCGGCGGCCAAGCGCGCCGCCACCGAAGGCTACGGCGGCAAGATCGTCACCTATGACCGTTACACCGAAGACCGCGAACAGATCGCGCGGCGTATCCAGGCCGAAACCGGGGCCACGCTGATTCCGCCCTACGACCATGAAGACGTGATCACGGGGCAGGGTACGGCTGCCAAGGAATTGTTCGAGGAAGTCGGCGAACTGGACTATCTGTTCGTCTGCCTGGGCGGCGGCGGGCTGTTGTCGGGATCCGCCTTGTCAGCCTTTGCGCTCAGCCCGCGCTGCCTGGTGTACGGCGTTGAGCCCGAAGCCGGCAACGACGGCCAGCAGTCGCTGCGCAAGGGTGAAATCGTCCGAATTCCCGCCCCCAAGACCTTGGCGGACGGTGCGGCCACCACCCACCTGGGCAACCTGACCTTCCCGCTCATCCAGAAATATGTGCGCGACATCGTTACGGTGTCGGATGACCAACTGGTCACCACCATGAAGTTCTTTGCCGAACGCATGAAGATGGTGGTGGAGCCCACGGGCTGCCTGGCCGCAGCCGCGGTCATGCAGAACGCGGTGCCGGTGCAAGGTGCACGGGTCGGGGTCATCATCAGCGGCGGCAACGTCGACCTTCCGGCCTACGCCAAGCTACTGGCGTCCTGACCGCCAGCATGGCAGGCGAATGACACGCGCATGACGTTCCTATGACGCGCATCAAGCGGCCCGCACGCCGGGCCGCCGATGCGTGCTTGCGGTTGTTGTCCGTGCAGGGCAGAATCGGGTCTCGATCTTGACGAACAGGGGCTGCGGCATGCGTATCCTTGTCATCGGCGGCACGGGTTTCATCGGCCGTCACCTGATTGCCCGGCTTTCCGGCGACCTGCACCAGATCATCGTGCCGACCCGCCTGTTGGCGCGCGGCAGCGAACTGCAAGTCCATCCCACCACCACGCTCATCCAGACCGACATCCATGACGATGCCGCGCTGGACGAACTGGTCACGGGTTGCGACGTGGTGGTGAACCTGGTGGGCATCCTGCACGGCAACGTCGGCAAGCCCTACGGCTCGGATTTTGCGCGCGCGCACGTACATCTGCCGCAACGCATTGCGCGGGCCTGCCAGCGCCATGGCGTCCGCCGCTTGCTGCACATCAGCGCGCTAGGCGCCGATTCGCAGGGCGACAGCATGTACCAGCGTTCCAAGGGCGATGGCGAAGCCGCCATCAAAAGCGAATTTTCATCCGGCAACGACGGCGGCTGGACCATTTTCCGTCCGTCGGTCATCTTCGGCCCGGACGACAATTTCACCAATATGTTTGCATCACTGGCTCGCTGGCTGCCGGTCTTGCCCTTGGCCGGCGCGCACTCGCGCATGCAACCGGTGTATGTGGGCGACGTGGTGGCAGCCATGGCGACGGCGCTGGGCGATACCCACACCTGCGGCAAGACGTACGAGTTGGGTGGGCCGCAGATCTACACGCTGGGCGAGATCGCCCGCTTGTGCGCCGCCTGGAGCGGTAACCCGCGGCCCGTGATTCCCGTGCCCATGGGGGTGGGGCGCATGCAGGCGCGCCTGTTCGAGTGCATGCCGGGCGAACCCCTGATGTCGCGTGACAACCTGGATTCCTTGCGCCGCGACAACATCTGCGTGGGTCCGATCGCGCCCGAATTGCATGTGGTGCCGACGGGCCTGGAGGCCGTGGCGCCACGTTATCTGCAGCGCACTACCCAGGCTTAGCGCGCCAGTGCCTTGAGCGCCTGCTTGATGCCGTCGGACACGCCCACGCCTTCGGGCAGCGTCTTCAACGCCGACAGCGATTCCTTTTCCGAATAGCCCAACGCCAGCAGCGCGTTCAGGATGTCCGACTGGTTGTCCGGCGTGGCGTGCGAGCTGGCGCCGATGTCCGCGCCAAGCTTGCCGCGCATTTCCAGCAACAGCCGTTCGGCGGTCTTCTTGCCGATGCCGGGCACGCGCGTCAGGCGACCGGTTTCCTGCAAGGTGATGGCCTGCGCAAGGTCAGCCACCGACATGCCGGACAGCACCGACAGCGCCGTGCGCGCGCCGATGCCGCTGACCTTGATCAGCTCGCGAAACGCGCTGCGTTCGCTGGCGGTGCCAAAGCCGTAAAGGATGTGCGCATCTTCACGCACCGTCAGGTGGGTATAAAGCGTGACGCGCGCGCCAGTCTCCGGCAGCGAATACAGCGTGCTCATGGACACGTCGATGTCATACCCCAAGCCGCCCACGTCCACGCAGATGGTGGGAGGCAGCTTTTCGATCAGGGTTCCGGTAATGCGTCCGATCATGGTGATGATGGCCTGGTAGCAATGGCGCGCGCGGAATGCGCGGCGAATGCGGGCATTCTATACGCGCAAGAGGCAGTGCGAGGCGGGTGGGTGACTTGTCCGCGCGCAGTACTTGAATGCCGCGCGGCACTTGGCGGGAATCAGCCGATCAAGCGGCCGTTGCGAAAGCGGGTCTTGCCGCCCATGCGCAATGCCGTGCCCAGCTGTTCCAGCTTGTCCTGCAAGGGGCCGACGTGCGCGTGGCAGATGGCGCAGGCCAGGGCGTCGGCAGAGTCGGGCGCGGGCACGCCGTCCAGCGACAGCAGATGCTGCACCATCATCTGCACCTGCTCCTTGGCGGCGCGGCCGGTGCCCACCACGGCCTTCTTGATCTGCAAGGCCGTGTACTCATGCACCGCCAGCGAACTGTCCGCCAAGGCGCACAGCGCCGCGCCCCGGGCCTGGCCCAGCAGCAGCGTGGACGCGGGGTTGGTGTTCAAAAAGACGATTTCAAGCGCGGCGACGTCGGGTTGCGTGTCGCGCGCCACTTCGCGCAGATTGTCCAGAATGACTTTCAGGCGCTCGGCCAGCGTCAGCGCCGGCGGGACCACGATGGTCCCGCTGGCCACGTAGCGCAGCCGCGAGCCCTCGGCATCGATCACACCGAAGCCGGTGCGGCGCAAGCCGGGATCGATGCCCAGGACGCGCATCAGTGGCGGAAGTGGCGGGTGCCGGTCAGCACCATGGCGATGCCGTGCTCGTCGGCCGCCGCGATGACTTCATCGTCACGCATGCTGCCGCCGGGCTGGATGACGCAGGTCGCGCCCGCCGCCACCACCACGTCCAGGCCATCGCGGAACGGGAAGAAAGCGTCCGACGCCACGGCCGAGCCTTGCAGCGTCAGGCCGGCGTTTTCCGCCTTGATCGACGCAATGCGCGCCGAGTCGATGCGGCTCATCTGGCCGGCGCCCACGCCCAAGGTCATGCCGCCGCCCACGAAGACGATGGCGTTGGACTTGACGTATTTGGCAACCTTCCAGGCGAAAGCCAGGTCGTTCATTTCCTGCTCGGTGGGCTGGCGCTTGCTGACCACCTTCAGGGCATCGCGCGGCACGTTGTAGGCGTCCGGGCTTTGCACCAGCCAGCCGCCACCCACGCGCTTGATGTCGAAGGCGTTCTGGCCCACGCCCATCGGCACTTCCAGCACGCGCACGTTCTTCTTGGCGGCCAGGATGGCCAGCGCGGCGCCGTCATAGGCCGGGGCCAGCAGCACTTCCATGAACTGGCCGCTGACGGCTTCGGCCGTGGCCGCGTCCACCGGGCGGTTGAAGGCGATGATGCCGCCGAACGCGGACGTCGGGTCGGTCTTGAACGCTTGCTGGTAGGCGCCCAGCGTGTCGGCTGCCACGGCCACGCCGCAGGGGTTGGCGTGCTTGACGATGACGCAGGCGGGCGCGTCGAAGCTGCGCGCGCATTCCCATGCGGCGTCGGCGTCGGCGATGTTGTTGTAGGACAGTTCCTTGCCCTGCAGTTGGCGGTAGTTGCCCAACAGGCCGGCCGGACGCTGCGCGTCCACATAGAAGGCGGCGGTCTGGTGGGGGTTTTCGCCATAACGCAGCGCTTGCTCTTGCTTGACCTGCAAGGTCAGCGTGCCGGGCCATTCGTTACGGGCCGGCACGGCTTCCTGGGCCGGCTCGGCTTCGGCGAGGCTGGTCAGGTAGGCGGCGATGGCACCGTCGTAGGCGGCCGTGTGGGCGTAAACCTTCGAGGCCAGCGCCAGGCGCAGGCCATAGGACGTGCTGCCGTTCTTGTCCATTTCGGTCAGCACGCGCGAATAGTCCACCGGGTCGATCACGACCGTCACGCCCCCCGCTTCGGTGCCGTGGTTCTTGGCGGCCGCGCGCAGCATGGCCGGGCCGCCGATGTCGATGTTCTCGACCGCGTCGGCAAACGTGCAATCAGGCTTGGCCACCGTTTCACGGAACGGGTACAGGTTGACCACCAGCATGTCGATGCGATCGATGCCCGCTGCCTTGATGGTGTCCATGTGCTCGGCGCTGTCGCGACGGGCCAGGAGGCCGCCGTGAATCTTGGGGTGCAGCGTCTTGACGCGGCCATCCAGGATTTCCGGCGAACCGGTGTGGGCGGCCACTTCGGTGACGGTCAGGCCGGCGTCGGCCAGCAACTTGGCGGTGCCGCCGGTTGACAGCAGGCGCACGCCACGCGCGGCCAGGGCGCGGGCAAATTCAACGATGCCGGTCTTGTCGGACACCGAAAGCAGGGCGGTTTCGATTTTCATGGTGGGGGACGGGAGTCGGGCGGTGCGCCTTTCTCGTTCAGGTCAGGATGGGAAATCGGCGTGGGAGAGGGTGGCGCCCGCCGGGGGGCCGCCCTCGCGGAAAAGCTATACCTGGATATTGTGCGCCAGCAACTTCTTGCGCAGGGTGTTGCGGGTGATGCCCAGCATTTCAGACGCGCGCGACTGGTTGCCGCCTGATCGCTCCAGCGCCACTTCAAGCACCGGGCGTTCAACGCAGCGCATCACCATGTCCCACATATCGTGGGGCTCGGATTCACCCAAGTCTTCGAAATAGCGCTCCAGGCTGGCGCGCACGCATTCTTCCAGGACATCTTTCTTGCTCATTTGAGTACAGATATTTTTATGTTGGTGTTGAGGCGGTCATGCCGCCAGCAGGGCTTCTGCGACCGGCGCCGGGTGGGGCTCGCCGTCGCGCGAGAGGGTGTCGAACCAATCCGACACCGCCCGCCACTGGTCGCGGGTATTGTCGATCAGGTTCATGCGGGCGCAGAACGAATCCGCGCCCGGCAGGCCGTCCAGGTACCAGCCGATATGCTTGCGCGCCGTGCGTACGCCGGTGTGCTCGCCATAGAAGCGGTAGTGGTCGTCGAGATGTTCAAGCAACAGCTCGCGCATTTCCCCATGGGAGGGCGGGGCCAGTGATACGCCCGTGCGCAAATAGTGATCGATTTCGCGGAAGATCCAGGGACGGCCCTGTGCCGCCCGGCCAATCATGACCGCGTCGGCGCCAGTGTAATCCAGGACGTGCTTGGCTTTTTCAGGAGAGTCGATATCTCCGTTTGCGATCACGGGGATGGTCAGCTCGGCCTTGACGGCGCGGATAGTGTCATATTCCGCCTCGCCCGTATAGAGGTCGGCGCGGGTGCGGCCGTGCAGCGTCAGGGCCGCGATGCCGGCATTTTCGGCCAGCTTGGCCACGCGCAAGGCGTTGCGGCTGTCTCGGTCCCAACCCGTGCGGGTCTTCAGGGTGACCGGCACGCCCAGCGGCGCGCAGGCCGACACCACGGCGTCCAGAATGCGGACGATCAGGTCTTCATGGCGCAGCAGCGCCGACCCCGACGCCACGTTGCACACTTTCTTGACCGGGCAACCCATGTTGATGTCGATGATGCGCGCGCCCTTGCCGGCATTGAAAACGGCGGCCTCGGCCATCATGGCGGGGTCGGCGCCCGCGATCTGGACCGAAATGGGGGCAATTTCGCCGTCGTGGTTCAGACGGCGCGACGTTTTGACGCTGTCCCACAGCTTGGGGTTGCTGGCGGCCATTTCGGACACGGCATAGCCCGCCCCCAACTTCTTGCAAAGTTGACGGAACGGACGGTCCGTCACGCCCGCCATGGGCGCGACTAGAACGTTGTTGGGAAGGGTCCACTGGCCTATGCGCATGGTCACATTTTAACCGGCTCGATCAAACCCCCATTTTTCGAGGGCGATCGCTTGGTAACAAGAAGGGAGAAATCAGGCGGATCCGGCCCCATTCCTGGGGCCGATTTCAGGGCGTACCTCAGGCCCCTTCTCAGGGCCGGATCGCGAGATCGGATGGGGGGAGGGTCAGGCGCGGAAACCTTGCAGCAGATGCTGGGCCAGCGGGGCGCGCAACGGCGAAGCCAGATCCATTCCCAGCAAGGCCAGCCCGCAGGCATGTTCCACCGGGGCCAGACCGGTCGCGAACACGCGCGGCATCAAATCAGTCAGACCCGCGGTGATGGCGCGGTCGATGTGGCGGGCCTGGGCGAACTCGGTCAACAGGGACGACGGGCTGGATTCGGGCCGGGCCAGCCAGCCGGTCAGCGTCTGGGCCAACCGGGCGGCGTCGCGCAAGCCCAGGTTCAGGCCCTGGCCGGCGACGGGATGCAGGGTCTGGGCGGCGTTGCCGATGGCGGCCACGCGCCCGTGCACCTGGGCGCGGCGGGCGGCCAGCGCCAGCGGAAAAACGTGGCGGGGCGCTTGGCTGGATAGCCGGCCCAGGCGGTCGCCAAAGGCGGCGGACAGCGCCGACGAAAACGCCGTGTTGTCCAGCCCGGCCAGTTCCTGGGCTCGTTCCGGCGCGCTGCACCAGACCACCGAATAGGCGTCCGGCGTCTGCGGATGAGGCAGCAGGGCCAGCGGGCCTTCGGAAGTAAAGCGTTCCCAGGCCCAGCCTCGGCGTGGCAGCGTGGCGTGGGCGGTCGTCAGTACGGCATGCTGGCCATAGTCGCGGCGCACGTCGGTGGCGCCCGCGCCGTCGGACTGCACGGCGATCTGGCACAGCAGGGTGTGGTCGCCTTGCGTGATGTGCACGCCGTCCGCGTCCTGGCGTTCGATCACGGCAGACGGGCCGGGCAGCACGGTGACGCCACAGGCCGCCACGCGCTCGTCCAACTTGGCGTGCAAGCCGGAATAGGCCACCACGCTGCCCAACTGCGGCACGCCGAAATCCGTGTGCTGAATGACAGTGCGGCCCAGCCGTCCGCGCTGCGACACATGGATGTTGCGGATATCAGCCGACCGCTCGGGCCAGGCCTGCAACGATTCCAGCAACACGCGGCTGCCGTGGTTCATGGCCAGCACGCGGGGATCCGCGGCAGGCACGGCGGCGGGGGTGGCCGGGGCCGGCGCGGTGCCGGAGAGCAGGGCGATGCGCGCCGGGTCCGGCGCCACACGCGCCAGCATCAGGGCCAGCACGCGGCCTACGGGGCCGGCGCCAAGAATCGCAATGTCGAAGGCGGATGCAGTCATGCCGGGATTTTAACCGTCCACTACAATCCGGCACAGCCAGCGCGGCCGGCCGCGCCTCAGCCTTTACGGTTGATCCCCACCCTTTACGGCAGATCCCCATGACGCAGGTTCAGGCTTCCCCTTCACTGTCCGCCGCACCCGCCCGACGTCCGCGCGGCAAGGTCGCCGTGGGGCTGCTGGCTTGCCTGTTCGGTTGGCTGGGCGCGCACTGGTGGTATCTGGGTCGCCGTTACGCTTGGGCGGTGACGTTGCTGGCGGCAGTCAGCCTGTTCTGTGCGTTCCGCTATTACCCGGTCTGGTACGACAACCCCGCCTTCTTTCTGTTGTTCATTCCGATGATCGACGGGTTCATTGAAAGCGCGGTGTTTTCGCTGATGTCCGACGAGAAATTCGACCGGCGCTACAACCCCGGGCAGAGCCGGCCCACGTCCACGGGCTGGGGGCCGGTGCTGGTGGCGCTGCTGGCGTGCCTGGTGGGGTCGGTGGTGTCGATGTTCGCCATCGCCATGGTGGTGGTCTACGTCTGGGTGGCCATGGGCTGGCTGGACGGCCTGGTGCTGTAGTTCCAGTCCACGCGCGGTTTCTCTCGCCCGCCCGCCCGCGCCTATTCGCGCATCAATGCTTCGATCTCGGTGGCCTCCACCGGCACGCCGCGCGTGATCAGTTCGCAGCCTTCGTCCGTGACCAGGGCATCGTCTTCCGTGCGGATACCGATGTTCCAGTAGCTTTCCGGCACGTCGTCCGCCGGACGCACGTAGATGCCCGGTTCAATCGTCAGCATCATGCCGCGTTCCAGCTTGCGCCACGGCCGATCGCCGCCTTGCGCGGGGCCGGGCTGTCGGTAGTCGCCCGCGTCATGGACGTCCAGGCCCAGCCAATGGCCGGTGCGATGCATGTAGAAGCGGCTGTAGTCGCCGGATTCCAGCACGCCATCCAGCGACCCTTTCAGTAATTTCAAATCCAGCATGCCTTGCGCCAGCACGCGCAAGGCGGCTTCGTGGCCATCATTGAACGTGCGTCCGGGGGCTGTCGCGGCCGCGGCGGCTTGCTGGGCCGCTACCGTCAGGTCATACAGCGCGCGCTGCGGGCCGCTGTAGCGTCCGTTCACGGGGAAGGTCCGGGTGATGTCGCTGGCGTAGCTGTCGACTTCGCAGCCTGCATCGATCAGGACCAGGTCCCCATCGCGCAGCACGGCTTCGCCGGCCGGGTAGTGCAGCACGCAGGCATTGGCGCCCGCGGCCACGATGCTGTTGTAGGCCACGGCTTGCGCGCCGTGGCGGCGGAATTCGTACAGCAATTCCGCTTCAAGCTCGTACTCGTGCATGCCGGGGCGGGTGACCCGCATGGCGCGCGCGTGGGCACCGGCCGATATCTTGGCGGCGCGCCGCATGGTGGCGATTTCGGTCGGGTCCTTGATCAGGCGCATTTCCGCCAACCAGGCGCGGATGTCCTGTTGGCGGGCGGGCGGCGCGTGGCCCGCGCGGCCTGCGTCGCGCGCGGCGGCCAGCCAGCGGTGCAGGCGCCCGTCACTGCGCTTGTCGCCCGCCAGCGGCGCATAAAGCGTGGGCTGGTCCTGCATCAGTTTGGGAATCAACTCCTCCAGCGCATCGATCGGATGGGCATCGTCAAAGCCGAAGTACTCGGCCGCCGCCTCGGGGCCGAACCGCTTGCCTTCCCAGATTTCATGTTCAACATGGCGCGGCCGGCAGAACAGCAATGCGCGGTCCGTGGCGCCCGCGATCAGCACCAGCCAGGCCCCGGGTTCGGTAAAGCCGGTGAGGTAGAAAAAATCGCTGTCGTGGCGGTACGGAAATTCGGCGTCGCGGTTGCGGATGGCTTCGGGGGCGGTCGGCAGGATGGCGATGCCGCCGCCATCGGCGCGCATCCGTTCCATCAGGCGTTGGCGGCGGGCGACGAACGGGGCGATGTCGGCGGAAGGCAGGCTCATGGCGGGCAGGGGCGCGAACCCCGCGAAAGATGTGGATTCGGCTTACTTTACCCCGCTATCGCGCGCAAACAACAGCGGATGCGGATCCCGCGAGCCTGGCACGGGATTCACTGGACGGCCCGATTCGCGCTGCTACAATCGCGGCTCTGTCATTGGGGAGTAGCCATCCTTTGTCCCCAAAGGAGTTAGCGTCAACAGACTTGGTGGTTCAGTGCCGCGTAGCGGTTACTAGAACTCCATGGCGCTAACGGTTTCCATGCAAGCGGCATCGCCCGCCGCATGGATCAGCCAGGCGAGACCTTTGGCCGCGTAGCGTTCACCCTAGCCGGGCGAGCCGTTGCGTCGCGCCAATTGGTTTCTGCTCGTCCGGCTGCATTCATATGTTGCTCACCCTGTTTCTGTTTTTCCTGTCCGCGGCAGTGATTTACTTCGCCTGCGAATTCTTCGTCAATGGCGTGGAATGGGTCGGACACCGCTTCCACCTGGGCGCCACCGCCACCGGCACGATTCTGGCGGCCTTTGGCACGGCGTTGCCGGAAAGCGCGGTCACCTTCATGGCGGTCGTGTTCGGCGACACCCCTGAACAGAAAGACATCGGCGTCGGCGCGGCCATGGGCGGCCCGCTGGTGTTGGCCACCTTGGCGTACGCGGTGGTGGGTATTGCCCTGTGGCGCGCGCGCCGCGGCGGCCAGCCGGAAAAAGCCAACTGTATCAACGCGGACCAGCGCCGGTTGGCCCGCGACCAGGCCTGGTTCATGGGCATCTTCCTCTTCAAGGTGGGCCTGGGCCTGCTGGCCTTTGCGTGGAAGCCCTGGTTGGGCATCCTGTTCCTGGCCACCTACGGCATGTACGTCTGGCGCGAACTCAGCCATGACGAGGCGCGCGCCGACTGCGAAGACCTTGAGCCGCTCAAGCTGCGCCCCAGCGATACCGATCCGTCCATGTTCTGGGCCGCCACGCAAACCATCCTGGCGTTGGTCGTGATTGCCGGCGCCTCGCACGTGTTCGTGAACCAGATTGAGCTGCTGGGCATCGCCATGGGTGCGTCGCCACACGTGGCCGCCTTGCTGCTGGCGCCGGTTGCCACGGAGCTGCCCGAAATCATGAATGCGCTGATCTGGGTGCGCCAAGGCAAGGAACGCCTGGCACTGGGCAATATCTCGGGCGCGATGATGATCCAGGCGACCATTCCCAGTTCCTTGGGGATCTTCATGACGCCCTGGTTGCTGGATGCACCGCTACTGGCGGCCGGCCTGTTCACCATGTTGTCGATCGGCCTGCTGTGGCTGCGCTTCCGCCGCTCAGCGATGACCGTGCCGGCACTGTCGGCCGTGGGCGGTTTCTATGCATTGTTCGCCACCTATCTGGTTTGGCATTTCTACGCCTGACGCTGGCAAGGCGAAGGTAAAAGCGGCACAAGGCTGACACGCTTCGTGCTGCTTTATCTTTTTTTGCATCGTTATGACGCTAAACCGCAAAAACCTTGTCCATCAGTGGAAACCCGCGTAAAATTCTTCCGTTATCCATCTCAGGAGCAGTCTTCGTGAATACCGATTCCGGCGAAAGTAGTCGATCTTGCATCGACATCGCTGTCTGACAGGAAACACGCAGAGCTCCATCTGCCGCATCCTGTCATACAGGTTGCGGCGTATCCCAAGCTTCGGGCTTCTACCCGGGCAATAGCGCAGGCCTTCGGCTTGCCGGGAAATTCCCCAACATAAACCGCCAGAACCGCCGCTAGTCGCAGCGTCAGCGTTCGTGCACGTCTTGTGTTCGTCCGTCATGCGCCGCGTCCGGCTGCTCGCGTACTCGCGATACCGCTCCCCATCTTGCAATGGAGGTCGTTATGCGTTTCTTCGACTTGTTCCTACGCCGCGCTGGCGTAGACCGTGCCACCGCCCTGAGCCGCCGTCGCGGCACGTCGCGTTTGACGGTCATTTGTCCGCGCGACGAACTGGGCGCCTTGCGCAAGCAGATCTGCCTGGACTTCAGCGCCGCCGGCCTGGATGTCTCGCAAGTGCAGGTCGACCAAGGCCGCGACCCGAACCTGGCGTCAGCTTGCATCACCGTCAATTGCCCGCCCGAATTGCGCGCTGAATTGATGTCGCAAGCGCGCCGCCTCAGCGCCAATCCCGCCGTTCGCCACGTGCATTTCGGCGCGCAAGCCGCCGCGATGGCCGCTTGAGAACCGCTGCTTCCTTCAGGAGAGATCATGCCCAGTGCCTTAGACCCTGACCCTCGATTGCGCCCTGTGTGTGGCGCCGGCATGCCTGTCTGACCTGTCTACTCTTCTGAGCCGACCGGCCGGACTTCATCCCGGTTCTGGCGGACTCCGCAGCAATGAATCCCCGGCCAAGGCCCCGTCTTTGACGACGGACGCGCCCTAAGGCGCCGGTCTCGATTCCCAGCTAGCTCTCTTTCCGTTTTCCGCACTCCGGCGCGACTTCAACGCGATCCGGACACCGGCAACTTTGCCCCGGTGCCTGCGCACGCCCATCAGGGGCGGCTTGACGGCTTTCAGCGTGAAAGCCGTGGCCCGCCGCTGTCCGCGTGTCAGGCCCAGGGGTGGGCGCGCCCGTGTCTCCGACAAGAAATCAAACAAGAACCGGAGCACTCCGATGTTTACCTTCCTGAAATCTTTCTTTTCGTCCGCCTCGGGCCGGCGGCGCGCAAGCCGGCATTTCCGCCGCACTCCCATTCTTGAACAGGGCGGCCAAGACGGCGCCGTGTCGACGTCTTCCGAGACCTCGCGCCGCGCCAACCGCCATATGCTGGAACGGTCTCACATGGGCCTGGATGCCTTGTTCTCGCAGCTGGCCAGCGGCAGGGGCGGCCTGTCGGAAGCCCAGGCGCAAGCGGCGCGCGAACGCCATGGCGCCAACGAGGTCGACCACGAAAAGCCGCTTTCCTGGGTTTCCCACCTGTGGCTTTCCTACCGCAATCCCTTCAACCTGCTGCTGACGGTATTGGCCGGCCTGTCGTGGCTGACCGATGTGCGCATGGCCGAGCCTGACGACAAATCGTGGACGGCGGTGGCAATCATCGGGTCCATGGTGGTGATTTCCACCGTGCTGCGCTTTGCTCAGGAATTGCGCTCGAACCGCGCGGCCGAAGCGCTGAAAGCCATGGTGCAGAACACCGCCACCGTACTGCGCGTGAACGCCGAGGCGCCGGCTGCCGGCAACGCCAGGCGATTGTTCGGCGCCCCCTTGCACGACTCGGGCTCGCATCAGATGGAAGTGCCGCTGGCCGAGCTGGTGCCGGGCGATGTGGTTCTGCTGTCCGCGGGCGACATGATTCCCGCCGACTGCCGGATCCTGAACGCCAAAGACCTGTTCGTCGCCCAAGCGGCGTTGACGGGCGAGTCGCTGCCGGTTGAAAAGCATGCCGTTCAGCGCGTAGAGACCGAAAACGCGCTCGAGCTGGAAAACATGGCGTTCATGGGCACCAACGTGGTCAGCGGATCAGGCAGCGCCTTGGTCATCGCGACGGGCGCCAATACCTATTTCGGCCAGTTGGCCGGCCGGGTGACGCAAGCCAGCCGTGCGCCGACGCAGTTTCAGCAAGGCATCAACCGCGTCAGCTGGGTGCTGATCCGCTTCATGCTGGTGATGGCGCCCATCGTGTTGCTCATCAACGGTTTCACCAAGGGAGACTGGCTGGAGGCGCTGCTGTTTGCGCTGGCCATTGCCGTGGGCTTGACGCCTGAAATGCTGCCGATGATCGTCACGGCCACGCTGGCCAAGGGCGCCTTGCGCATGTCGCGCCGTAAAGTCGTGGTCAAGCGGCTGGACGCCATCCAGAACCTGGGCGCGATGAATGTGCTGTGCACGGACAAGACCGGCACGCTGACGCAAGACCGCATCGTGCTGGAACGCCATACCGACGTCTACGGAGCCAGCAGCGACGATGTATTGGCCTACGCCTATCTGAACAGCTACTACCAGACCGGCCTGAAGAATCTGCTGGACGTGGCGGTGCTGCAGCACGCGGAGGTCAAACGCAGCCTGAACCTGGCGGCAAGGTATCGCAAGGTCGACGAAATTCCCTTTGATTTCTCGCGTCGCCGGATGTCCGTCGTGGTCAATGAAACCGAGAACGGCCGCGACCATCACGAACTGATCTGCAAGGGCGCGCTGGAAGAAATGCTGCTTGCCTGCACGCGGCTGCGCGTGGGCGACACGGTGCTTCCGTTGACGGATGCGCGGCGCGCGGATATCCGGCGCGTGACGGCGGAACTCAACCGCGATGGACTGCGCGTGATCGCGGTGGGCGTCAAGGAAATGCCGCCCACGCAGTTGACCTATGGCGTGGCGGACGAATCTGACCTGGTGCTGGTGGGCTACATGGCCTTCCTGGATCCGCCAAAAGAATCGACCGGCCCGGCCCTGGCGGCGCTGAAAGCATCGGGCATCGAGGTCAAGGTATTGACCGGTGATGTGGAGCTGGTCACGCAGAAGGTCTGCCGCGAAGTGGGTTTCGACGTGCGCCACGTCTATCTTGGCGCGGACATCGAGGCAATGGACGACGCGCAATTGGCCGTTGCCGTGCGCCGTGCCAACGTGTTCGCCCGGCTGACGCCCGCGCACAAAGAGCGCATCGTGCGCAGCCTGCGCGCGCAGGGTGATACGGTGGGCTTCATGGGCGACGGCATCAACGACGCGCCGGCCCTGCGCGCCGCCGACGTCGGCATCTCGGTGGATTCAGCGGTGGATATCTCAAAGGAAGCCGCCGACATCATCTTGCTGGAAAAGAGCCTGATGGTGCTGGAGGACGGTGTGATCGAAGGCCGCAAGACCTTCTGCAACATGCTCAAGTACCTGAAAATGACGGCCAGCTCCAACTTCGGCAACGTGTTCTCGGTCTTGGTGGCCAGCGCCTTTCTACCGTTCCTGCCGATGTTGCCGATCCATCTGCTGCTGCAGAACCTGATGTACGACATTTCACAAACGGCGATTCCGTTCGACAACGTCGACGAAGAACTGCTGAAGAAGCCGCAGCAATGGGACGCGGACGGCCTGGGGCGCTTCATGGTGTTCTTCGGTCCGATCAGCTCGCTGTTCGACATCGCGATGTTCGCCATCATGTGGTTCGTGTTCCAGGCCAACGCGCCCGAGCATCAGACGCTGTTCCAGTCCGGCTGGTTCGTGGAAGGCCTGCTGTCGCAGACTCTGATCGTGCACATGATCCGCACGCGCCGGATTCCCTTCCTGCAAAGCCGCGCGGCGTGGCCATTGCTGGCCATGACGGGAATGGTGGTGGTGCTGGGCCTGGCGCTGCCGTTCTCGCCGCTGGCTGAGTATTTCCAGTTGCAGGCCTTGCCATGGGCGTACTTCCCTTGGCTGGTGGGGGTGTTGCTGAGCTATTGCGTGCTGACGCAGTTTCTCAAGGGCATCTGGGTACGCCGCTACGGCTGGCAATAAGGCCACACCGACAGGGCGGGCGCGGGTGTCCGCCCTGATAGGAGAAGAGCATGAAAAAAGCATTTTGCACCGCCCTGATGGCGGGTCTGACCTTGCCGCCGGCGCTGGCCGCCGCGGCGGCGGTCGAAGACATCGGCCTGCAGTTGTACGGCGTGGTTGACGCCGGCGTGACGGTAACCCGGGTGTCCGGCCAAGGCAGCCGCGCCAGCGTTTTGAATGGAGGACTGACGGATTCGCTGTGGGGCCTGTCTGGCACCGAAGATCTGGGCGGCGGCTGGCGTACCCGCGTTCGCCTGGAAAGCGGCTTCGATCCGTCCAGCGGCAAGTCGGAAGATGATGGCCGCCTGTTCAACTACGCGGCCTGGGTGGGCGTGGGCAGCGACCGCTACGGCGAGGTCCGCATCGGGCGCCAATCCACCATTGGCCAGATGTACGGATCCGCGTTGGAGATCGCCTCGTGGAAGGACATGGGCATGGGCGCCACGTTCAAGGCCTCGGACAACTACCAGTTCAGCAATATGGTGAACGTTACGTCGGCGGACTGGAACGGTTTTCAAATCGGCGTCGGCTATTCCTTTGATGCCGACGACCAGAATCGTTTTCGGACCCAGCAGAACCCGCGCGCCGCCAGCGCCGGCTTAACGTTCGAAAGCGGCCCGCTGCTGGTCGTGGCCACCTGGGACCAATTGCAGCTGGCGGATTCCCCGGCAGGCAGTGGCAAACGGCCCCGTGCCGTGCAATTGGGCGCGGCGGTCGACCTGGATGGGCTCAAGGTCTCGTTGGCCTGGTCGCACCAGAAAAATGGCTACGTGGGCCTGAACGGGGGTGACCCCGACAATCCGGGCCAGGGGCTAGGGCCCGCCCCGTTTGTGCGGGGCGGCGCCATCAATGCCTGGCTGCTGGGCGCCAGCGTGCCCGTCGGCCCCGGCGCCGTGCTGGTGCAGTGGTCGCTGGCGCAACCCGACTGGCAATGGGACAACGGCATGACGGCGCGCAAGGCGCAGGTGGCGACCTTGGGCTATACCTATGCCCTGTCCGCGCGCACGACGCTCTACGGCTTTGCCGGCTATGCGTCCCACTACACGCTGGATACGCAGTTTGACCCCGCCCATTCCCACACCACGCGCGTCGGAGCGGGCGTTTCGCATCACTTCTGATCCTGCCGACCCACCGGACCACGGGCCGGCGCGGTCTACTACAATCAGCGCACGGGTTGGCGCCTGTCGCCGCCTTTGTCTTCCCCGGTGTCTTTCGGATGGCCCGCATGGATAGTCTTGAATGGCTCATACCCTGGGAGTTCTCTCCCACGCTGGTCGCTTCCTTCGTGGTGGCGATCGTGCTGTTCGTGCGTGGCCAGCGTGTGCACCATGTGACCGGGGCGCGCCGCTTCCTGTTCTGGGCCGGGCTGGTGCTGTTGTATCTGTCGCTGCACACCCGGGTGGATTACTACGCCGAGCGGATGTTCTTCATCCATCGCATCCAGCATCTGGTGCTGCATCACCTGGGCCCGCTGCTGGTGATGGCGGCCTTTCCGGGGCAAGTCATGCGCGCCGGCCTGCCGATGGCCTGGCGCATCCGCCTGCGTGATTTCCTGCGCACGCGCAGCGGCCGGGTCACGGTCGCGGTGCTGACCAATAAAATCTTCGTTCCCGCGCTGTTCGTCTTCCTGGTGCTGATCTGGCTGATTCCGTCGGTGCAGTTCTATTCCATGCTGGACTGGCGGCTGTACCGCCTGATGAACTGGTCGGTCGTGATCAGCGGCTTCATGTACTGGAACCTGATCCTGGACCGCCGCCCCGCGCCGCCCGCAGCCATGACGCCGGGCGGTCGTGTCATATCCCCCGTGCTGACCATGCTGCCGCAAATGGTGGCGGGCGCCGTCATCGCCTTCACCGAAAGCGATATCTATCCCTTGTTTGAACTGTGCGGCCGCGCCATCGCGATGTCGGCCCAAACGGACCAGACGATTGGCGGCCTGACCATGTGGATTCCCGCCGCGCTGGTCGAGGTGATCGGCTTGATGGTGGCGCTGGGCACGTTGATGCGCCTGTCCGCCAAGGGGCGGCTGCGCAAAGTGGACCGCGATGCGCGCGCCCGGGCCAAGGCGCGGGCGGCGCTATCGGGCTAGCGCGGGTTCAGGCTTATTCCGGTATCAGGCCGTGGTATTTCTTGCCCAGCGCCACGGTGGCCTGGAACATGCCAGCCTTGTTGCCGCAGTCGTAGCGCACGCCCTCGAAACGGTGGGCGAACACGGCGCGTTCGCGCATCATCGAGGCAATGCCGTCGGTCAACTGGATTTCATTGCCCGCCCCCATTTTGGTGGAGCGCAGATGGTCGAAGATGGCGGCTTCCAGTACGTAGCGGCCCACGACGGCAAGCGTCGAGGGAGCGACGTCGGGTTCCGGCTTTTCAACAATATGCGTAACGCGCTCGGTGCGGGGGTCCAGATGGGTTTCGCCGGCTCGCGTGGCCACGATGCCGTACTTGCGGGTATCGGCGCGAGGCACGTCCTGCACGCCCAGCACACTGGCGTTCTGGGCAACCGCAACATCCACCAACTGCTTCATGGCGGGCGTGTCGGCGTCGATCAGGTCATCGGCCAGCAACACGGCAAAGGGCTCGTCGCCCACGGCGGGCGCGGCCGACAGCACGGCGTGGCCCAGGCCCAGCGGGGCGGACTGGCGAATATAGAGACAATTCACATGCGCGGGTAGAATGCCCCGCACCATGGCCAACAGTTCGTGCTTGGCCTTGCTTTCCAGGTCGGATTCAAGCTCGGGGGCGGAGTCGAAGTGGTCTTCGATGGCGCGCTTGTTGCGGCCGGTCACAAAAATCAGGTCGGTAATGCCGGCGGCCACGGCCTCTTCAACGGCATATTGAATCAACGGTTTATCGACCACGGGCAGCATTTCCTTGGGCATCGCCTTGGTGGCGGGCAGGAAGCGAGTGCCCATGCCGGCGACGGGGAAAACGGCTTTACGGACGGGACGCATTGAGACCTCGTTGGGAGTATCGATGAAACATTTTAAGCTCATCGCTATCATAGGCTTATGAACCGCAGGAAAATGCCATCCATTTGCGCTATTGCGAAACGAAGCGCGATTCTCGGCCTGAGCGCCGCCTTGATCGCGCCCTCCATTCCGGTTACCGCCTGGGCGCAACCGGTGGGCCTGCCATCCATGGGCGCGGCATCCGCCGCCGAGCTCTCCCCAATGCTGGAGCGCAGCCTGGGCGAAGCCATCATGTCGCAGGGCAGGCGCGACCCCACTTATGTCGATGACCCTGAACTCAGCCAATACCTGACGACCATGGGCCGCAAGCTGGCCGCGTTTGCGCCGGGTGCCGTGCCCGAGGTGGAAATGTTCGGCGTGCGCGACCCCGAGATCAACGCCTTCGCCATGCCCGGCGGCTTCATTGGTGTGAATACCGGCTTGATTGTGTCGTCGGCCAGCGAATCCGAATTGGCCGCTGTGCTGGCGCACGAAATCGGCCACGTCGTGCAGCGCCACATTGCGCGCGGCATGACGCAGCAGAGCCAGAACAGCATGGTGATGCTGGCCAGCCTGGCGGGCGCGCTACTGGCGGCGTTGGCGGGCGGCGGCGGCAACCTGGCGATGGGTGTTGCGGCATTTGGCCAGGCGGCGGCCATCAATCGCCAGTTGGGATTTTCACGCGACGCCGAACGCGAGGCGGATCGTGCCGGCTTCCAGATGCTGACCAAGGCGGGCTATGACGCCGAAGGCATGTCGCAGATGTTCTCGCGCCTGATGAACGCCTCGCGCCTGAACGAGGGGGCGGGCGGGGGCTCGTGGGCCAGCACCCACCCGCTGTCCATCGAGCGTATGTCCGATGTGCAGAACCGCGTGCGCTCGTTGCCGCCCTCGCGCCATATTGATAGCGACGACTTCTGGTACGTGCGCGCCAAGATGCGTGTGGTGCAGGGGCGCGATGCCGTCAGCTTGCGGTCGGCCGGCCAGCAATTGCAGGATGAGTCGCGAGCGCTGTCCGGCGTACGTCAGTCGGCTGCCTACTATGGGCTGGCCTTGCAGGCGTTTCAGCGCAACAACCTGGCGGAAGCGGAGCGGCTCTGGAATCTGGCCACGGCAGGGGGGCGCAATTCCGCCCAGCTCGCCAAGCTAAGCGTCGATATCGCACTAGCTCGCAAGGACTACCCCCGCGCGCTGGAACTGGCGCAGTCGGCCACCAAGCGCTGGCCCGACCAGCGGGCGTTGGGCATTGCCTACGCCCAGGCGTTGCAAAGCAATGGCCGCCATGCCGACGCGCAAGACTATCTGCGCGCGAAGATCAAGCAATGGGGTAGCGACGAGCCTGGTCTTTATCAAATGCTGGCGCAAAGCGAAGAACGCAACGGCAGACCGGTGCAGGCGCGCCGCGACCTGGCGCGCTTTTATGTCATGACCGGCGCGTTTGCCGCCGCGGAGTCGCAATTGCAGCAGGCGCGTGGGCTGTCCACCGATTTCTACGAGCAATCGCAGATCGACGTGCAGATCAAGGAAGTGAAAGACAAGCTGGCCGAAGAGCGGCAGTTGCTGGAACGCTTCAAATCGGGCTGATGCGGCAGGCGCGCGCCTCGGCCGAGCGCCGGGCGCGTTTGTCCTACAGGCCTGTTTCGAAGAAGCGTCCCAGGCGTTGCGGCAACCAGTTCAGATGCGCGGGAAAGGCGCCCGTGGGAAATCCGGCATGCCCACCGTCACTGGGTTGGTGCAGCAAGATGACAGGCGAGCAATCTTCCGGCTTGGGCAGCGAGGCCGCTGGAATGAACGGATCGTTGCGCGCGTTGAGCACCAGCGTGGGTACCGAGATCTTGGGCAACCAGGGTTTGCTGGACGCGCGCGTCCAGTAATCCAGCGCGTTGCGAAAGCCATGCATGGGCGCGGTGTAGGTGTCATCGAATTCGCGCAGATCATGGGCGTGCGCGATACGCATCACGTCAATCGAGCCCGGAAAGCGATGCGCCTTTTCCAGCACCTTGTGCTTGAGCGTTTTCAGGAAATGGGCGGTGTACACGCGCCGGTTGAAGATGCCGGTGGATAAGGTCTTGCCGCAGGCGACCAGGTCCAACGGTACCGACACGCCGGCCGCGGCAGTCAGCCAGGGCGTGTCTTCCTGGTGTTCGCCCAGGTACTTCAGCAGCGCGTTGCCGCCCAGCGAAACGCCCACCGCGTGCCAGCGCGCATGGGGAATGCGGTCGCGCACCGTCTTCAGCAAAAAGCCGACTTCGGCGGAATCACCCGAGTAATACGCTCGGGCCAGCCGGTTGGGAACCCCGGAGCAACCGCGAAAATGCGCGATCACCACGATCCAGCCGCGCGCGCGGAAGTAGTGAGCAACGGATTGGGCATAGCGGCTGTTGCTGCCACCTTCCAAGCCGTGCAGCAGTATCAGCGCGGGCGTGTCGGGCGTTTGCGGCAGGGACTGCCAGTCGGGCGCCGTCATCCAGCGCGCCGCGGCGGTTTTGCCATTGGCGACCGGCCCCTGTCCGCTGACGGGCGCGCCATCGGCGGCCTTGTGCGGAAACAGCCCTGGGCCGGTCCAGTCAAAGTCCACGAAATCGGTGTCGGGCGTGTCTACCCGGTCGCGCACGAAGGCGATCCGATGGTATTGCGCAAACAGGGACGCGTACACCGTCTGGCTGTCGCCTCCGGGCAACCAGGAGGGAACGGGGCAGGGGGACGAATCAAGACGAGCAGCGGCCAACTAAAAATCCACCCGATTCAATGCAGCATGTCGGGTACGTCGTGCAAGTCGAGCACCCCGGCTTCCGTGGGCGCCGAAGACGAATGGTGCATGACCATGCGCCAGCCGGTTGGGCCCTTGTGGTAGATGTTCGTCGCGTAGCAGTTTGCAAACTGCATGCCTTCCCGTGTGCGTACGGCCACCTGCTCAACCAGCACGTGCACCGCGCACATCATGCTCAGCATGACCAGTGGGCGCAATGGGCGTACGTGCAGCGGGCCATTGGTCAGCACCTGTTGCCAGGATTCCTGCACCGCCGAGTGTCCGACGATGCGCAGGCCGCCAGGGTGAATGCAGATGACTTCTTCGTCGTCGGCCCACACCTGCATCATACGGACGCTATCCCCCTGTTCGAGGGCTTCGTAGAATGCGTGTTCGGCTTCTTCGGGTGTGGCAAACATGGCTGCTGTAACGGTGGCGTTGTGCGGCGGGGCGGCGTCGGCGTCGGCTTGCTTAGTGGTGGCCGTGCAGCACCGTGCCGGGCTTCAGGCGGTATTGCGCGCCACAGTAGGCGCAGCTGGCGGAGCCGGTGCGGGCCACGTCCAGGAAGACGCGGGGGTGCATGCTCCACAGCGGCGCTTTCGGGCCGGGACAGAAAACGGGCAGGTCTTCAGCGCCAACTTCAATGACTTCGTGAGCGTTGGGGACGGCGGCCGGGGCAGCAGCGGTCATGGATATTCCTGAATAAAAAACCGATAAACGGCAGGTTGGGCAATGTGTGGCCGGTCTGGGACCGGCCGCGCGAATGACGAATTAGGAACGCATCTTGCGTAGCCAGTGATGGTACTTCGGGATGCGGCCATGCACCACGGCCGATTTTGAAGTGCGCCAAAAGCCGTCACTGGCCAAGAAATTTCAGGCGCTTATTGTATCAAGCGGCGGGGTTACAATATCGGCCTATTCGCGCACCGGCGTGGTGCCATTCGGCCCACGCAACCCGTAAGAGTTCCCATGTCGTCCTGTCCGAATCGCCAGGGGTCAGCCGTTGTCCTCTGAATCCGCGTTTCCTGAAACCGAAGATCCCCGTGCGGTTCGCCAGCAACGCCTGAACGCGTTTCGCGCTGGCGTCCACGCCATCGTGCCCGCGCTGATCGCCACCGCGACGTGGGGCCTGGTGACCGGGGTGGCCATGGTCAAGTCCGGCCTGACGGAATCGATGGCGCTGGCCATGACCCTGCTGCTGTACGCGGGCTCGGCCCAATTGACCTCGCTTCCGCTGATCGCCACGGGCGCGCCGCTATGGCTGATTTTCGCGGCGGGCTTCGTCGTGAACCTGCGGTTCATCATCTTCGGCGCGGCATTGCAACCGTATTTCCGCCATCTGTCCTGGCCCAAGCGCCTGGGGCTGGGCTACTTCACCACCGATATGGGCTTCGTGCTGTTCATGCCGCGCTATGGCGATTCGGCCGAACGCGGCACGCGCGACCAACTGTGGTTCTTCCTGGGCACGATCGTGCCTGGCTGGCTGGTCTGGCAATCGTCTTCGATCGTGGGTATTTATCTGGGAACCATGGTGCCCACCGGATGGTCGCTGGATTTCGCCGCGGTGCTGGCGCTGTTGGCAATCACCGTGCCCCTGGCCAGTTCCAAGCCGATGCTGGTGTCCATGCTGGCGGCCGGGGTGGTTGCCTGGACGGGGCAGGTGCTGCCCTTGCGGCTGGGCCTGGCGGCGGCCGTCGTGGCTGGCGTGGTGGCCGGCATGTGGGCCGAACGATTCTTCAAGGCGCGCCCATGACTCTCTGGCCCTCTGAAATCTACGTCTATTCGGCCATCCTGTTGCTGGCGTTGTGCAGCGTGCTGACGCGCGCTGGCTTCATGCTGTTCGGCGACTACATTCCTTTGCCTGATGGCGTGCGTCGCGCGTTGCGCTATGCGCCCGCCGCCGCGCTGACCGCCATCGTCGTGCCTGACCTGCTGCCCTGGAAGGCGGGTCTGGGCCCGGTGTTCGACTACAAATTGGTGGCCGGTCTGGTCGCCATCCTGGTTTTTTTGCGTACCCGCAGCGCCGTGTTGGTCATTGTGGCGGGCATGCTGGTGTTGTGGGGATTACGCTGGCTAGCCGGTTGATGTCCGGCCTTCAAGCATGTTTAGTCCATCTGGTGGACACTCTGAATCGCCGGGAAGCGGGCGCGCCCATTGCCCGGCGATGCTTCGGCCCCCCGCCTGAAACCACGGTTTGACCTTGTGGTAAGGCGCCTGCGCTAAAATCCAAGTTATCCACAGCAATCCGGGCCTGGTACTGCCCTCATAAGTATCGAATCCAGAATGCGCCCGCTGGCCTGCAAGGCAGGGTGCCGATTGTGCGCGAAGCCGTATCCGCTTTGCGTCAATTTGCGTGCCGTCGCAACGCGACCACGTGTATTCAGATTGCCCCGATGCGTATGTAGTGCAGTGCATGTAGCACTCTCGTTTTGTTCTTTTTCACTGGTCCCGGTATCTGCCAAACCCTGATGACTGAATCCACTCAATCCGTAGCACCCACCGCCGATGCGCCCGCGCCGACGTTTGCCGATTTTGGACTGCACCCGTTGTTGCTGCAGTCTATCGCCGAAACCGGCTACACCATTCCGACGCCCATTCAGGCCCAAGCCATCCCTGTCGTGGTGGAAGGGCGCGACGTCATGGGCGCCGCCCAGACCGGCACCGGCAAAACCGCCGCGTTCACCGTCCCCATCCTGCATCGCCTGATGCCGTTGGCCAACGCCAGCGCGTCGCCTGCGCGGCACCCGGTGCGTGCACTGATCCTGACTCCCACGCGCGAGTTGGCGGACCAGGTGTTTGAAAGCGTCAAGCGCTACAGCAAGCAGACGCCGCTGCGTTCCGCGGTGGTGTTCGGCGGTGTGGACATTGGTCCGCAAAAAGAAGCGCTGCGCCGCGGTTGCGAAATTCTGGTGGCCACGCCCGGCCGCCTGCTGGACCACGTTGAACAAAAGAACGTGAACCTGAGCCAGGTAGGCATCCTGGTGCTGGACGAAGCGGACCGCATGCTGGACATGGGGTTCTTGCCAGATCTTGAGCGCATCATCCGCCTGTTGCCCGCGCAGCGTCAGGGCCTGCTGTTCTCGGCGACCTTCAGCAACGAAATCCGCAAGCTGGGGCGTTCGTACCTGAACCAGCCGGTCGAGATCGAAGTCGCCGCGCGCAACGCCACCGCTACAAACATCACGCAGATCGCCTACAAGATGCCCAGCGACGCCAAGCGCGCCGCGGTCGTGCATCTGGTGAAGTCACGCGGGCTGAAGCAGGTCATTGTTTTCTCGAACACCAAGATCGGCACGGCGCGGCTTGCCCGTGAACTTGAACGCGATGGCGTCAAGGCCGAATCGATCCACGGCGACAAAACGCAGGCGGACCGCATGAAGGCGCTGGAAGCTTTCAAGGCCGGCGATCTGGAAGTGCTTGTTGCCACCGACGTGGCCGCGCGCGGTCTGGACGTGGCCGGCGTGCCGTGCGTCATCAACTACGACCTGCCGTACAACGCCGAAGACTACGTGCACCGCATTGGCCGTACCGGCCGCGCGGGCGCCTCGGGCGAAGCCATCGCGCTGTTCACGCCCGACGAAGAACGGTTTTTGCTGGATATCGAAAAGCTGATCAAGCGCGAAGTGCCTCGCGGCACGCTCGACCTGCCGGCTGACGCCGTGGCGCGCAGCCACCGCCGCAGCGATGAGCGCTCGGGTTCGTCCTCGCGTGAAGGGCGTGAAGGGCGCGAAGGCGGCCGTGACAGCCGTGGTGACCGCGGCGGCCGTTCGTCGGACCGTCGTTCGGGGTACACCTCCGGTGGCTCGCGCCAGCCGGTGGACGATTTCTTCCTGAAGCCTTACGAGCCTTCGCCCTCGGCCACGCCCGCCGAAGAGCAAGCGCCCAAGAACGACAGCGGTTCGTCCTCGCCGAAGCGCCAAGTGGCGGTACTGCTGGGCGGTTCGCGCAAGAACTGACACCGGACCGCATGAAAAAACCCGCAACGCCCAAAGGCCTTGCGGGTTTTTTATCGACAGCGCGGGCGTCAGGCCGCCAGCAGCTTGGGCAAGTCGGGTAGTTCGGTGGCCACGGCAGGGCTGTCTGCGTTCACGCTTTCAAGCAGGCGTTCCAGATGCCCGATATGCGGCAGCATGGGGCCGTAGAACACCACGCGCGACCCAATCCGCACGAGCAACGTGGGAAAGTTTTCTACGTCGACATCGCCCAGTAATTCGGCGTGGTCTTCGATGTCGATCCAGGCAAAGACATGCTGCGGCAGCGCGTCGGCCAGCGCTTGCAGCTTGGGCTTGTATTGTTCGCAGGTGTCGCACCATGCCGCGCAGAAGCAGGCGACGAGCCAAGTGTCGGGGATGGTGCCAAGACGCGCGCGCAGCGCGGTCAGGTCGTTGCCAGGTACGAGTAGAGACATGTGAGCAGATCGGGGCGTGTTTGACTATCATACCCGGGATGCCCACCCCCATTTTCCGCTCCCATGACCGTTTTGCGCACTGATACCGCCACGCCCGGCAATGGCCGTTTCTCAGGCGCGGGCGGCGGCGCCGTCAGCGTCGGCCAGGCCTTCAAGCGCGCCCTGGTGTCCCAATGCCACCCAACGATGCTGTTCGCGGTGCTGCTTCCCTTCTTGATTGCGCTGGTTGGCGCGTTCCTGTTGCTGTACCTATTCTGGACGCCACTGACGGACTGGTTGCGCGCCGAGGTATCGCACTGGGACATGGTCAACCAGGCCGACGAATGGATGATCGCCATGGGCTTGTTTTCGCTCAAGATCTATCTCATTCCCGTCATTGCCGCCGCCATCCTGCTGCCCGTGTCCGGCATCCTGGGCCTGGCGATTGCCGCGGTGTTCGTGATGCCGCTGGTGCTGCGCCACGTGGGACAGCGTGAATACGCCAGCGTCACGCGGCGGGGCAAATTCTCGACGGCGGTCAGCGTGTGGAATGCCGTCTGGGTGTCGGCCGCATTCGCCGTCGGCTGGGTGCTGACGCTGCCCTTGTGGCTGGTGCCGCCCATGGCGGTCATCCTGTCGATCTTCTGGTGGGCCTTCGCGTTCTCGCGCATGATGCGCGTGGATGCCATTGTTGAACATGCCAGCCCCGAAGAGCGCAAGCTGATCCTGGATCGCAATAATCGTGGTTTCTGGACCATCGGCCTGATCTGTTCGCTGCTGAACCTCTTGCCGCCCGCCTGGATTATCCTGCCGGTGTTTTCGGCGCTGGTCTACGCCCACTACGGGCTGGACGCGCTCAAGCGCCTGCGCCAGGACAACGTCATCGACGTCTGACCTTTTTTTCTTACCTCTGGAATTGGACATGGCCGCAGAATCCGCCGCCCGTCGCATTGGCCTCATCATCGTCGGGGATGAAATCCTCTCGGGCCGCCGTCAGGACAAACATTTTTCGAAAGTTGTCGAGCTGCTCAGCGCGCGCGGCATGCAACTGGGTTGGGCCGAGTTCCTGCCGGACGACCGGGACACCCTGGCGGCAGCGTATCGGCGCAGCTTCGCCACGGGCGACGTGGTGTTTTCGTGTGGTGGCATCGGCGGCACGCCCGACGACCATACCCGTCAGGCGGCCGCGGCCGCGCTGGGCTTGCCGCTGGCGCTGCACCCCGAAGCCGAGCAGGCCATTGCTTTGCGTACCGCTGAAATGGCGGCCAAGGGGCAGGGCACGGCCGACATGAGCGCGCCGGAAAACCAGCAGCGCCTGCAGATGGGCATGTTCCCGCAAGGCTGCGAGATCGTGCCGAACCCGTACAACCGCATTCCCGGCTTTTTCATTCAGGATCACACCTTCGTGCCCGGCTTTCCCGTGATGGCCTGGCCGATGCTGGAATGGACGCTGGATACCCGTTATCGTGCGCTGCAGCATGTGCGGGTCCATGTCGAACATTCGTTCCTGGTGTTCAGCATGCCTGAATCACGCATCACACCGGCCATGGTCAGCGTGGAAAGTCGCTGGCCGGAAGTGCGCGCGTTCAGCTTGCCCAGCGTGGGCGAAGCTGGAGGCACACCCCATATTGAGCTGGGTGTGAAGGGCGATCCGGCGGGCGCCGCCGAGGCGCTTGAGTTCCTGCGCGCCGAGGTGCTGCGGCTGGGCGGAAAGCTGGCTCCGCCGGCCGCGGCGTAGGAAGCCTTGCAAAAAGCCATTGCAAAATGGCGTCGTAAATTTCACAATACGGGAAAGAACTGTTTGCTGCGTTGCCGCAAGACCGGGCTTTTTCGGTGTTGTGGCGCGAGCCTTATCTAACCCTATGCCCCGTCTTTCGACACCCCGCACTCCCTTGGACGCCGAAACCGAAGGCGCGTCCAGCCATCCCATCGCCATCCAGGTGATCGAGCGTGCCATGCGTCTGCTGGATGCACTGGCCGCGCAGCAGGATCCCGTCACGCTGAAGGAATTGTCGGCCACCACCGGCCTGCATGCGTCGACCGCGCACCGCATTCTTAACGATCTGGTCGTGGGCCGCTACGTTGAGCGCGTCGACAACGGCCTGTACCAGTTGGGCATGCGCCTGCTGGAATTGGGGTCCTTGGTGAAGGGACGCCTGAATGTCCGCGAAGCCGCCATTTCGGCCATGCGTTCCCTGCACAAGCTGACCGGGCAGACAATCAACCTGTCGGTGCAGCAGGGGGATGAAATTGTCTATATCGACCGCGCCTGGAGCGAGCGTTCCGGCATGCAGGTGGTGCGGGCCATTGGTGGCCGAGCCCCCTTGCACCTGACGTCGACCGGTAAATTGTTCCTGTCCACCGGCGATACGCGGCAGGTGCGCGCCTATGCACTGCGCACCGGCCTTGCCGGCCACACGCGCAACAGCCTGACCGACCTGGACCGCCTGGAACGGGAATTGGCGCTGGTGCGACGCCACGGCTATGCGCGCGACAACGAAGAACTTGAGCTGGGCGTGCGTTGCATCGCCGCGGGTATTTTTGATGACACCGGCAAGCTCGTGGCCGGGCTGTCGATCTCGGCGCCCGCCGAACGCTTGCAGGACGATTGGATCAAGGCGCTGGTCGACACCGCCGCCAGTATTTCGGAAGCGCTGGGTTACGAACCCTCGGTGTCCACCGGCTTCAATGGTTTGGGCATGGCTGCAGAAGCCCTGCGCCCGTAGCTGGGCTCAGGGGCCAGGCCCAGAACCAGGCGCAGGCACAAGCCCGGGTCAAGCCTATGAAAAAAGCCCCTTGCGGGGCTTTTCTCGTTATCGGCATTACCGGGGCATTACTGGGGCTGAAGACCGGCCTTCTTGAACAGCTCGGCCCATTGCGGGACTTGCTGCTTGACCTTGGCCTCAAGCGCCTGCGGGTTGGCTTCCTCGGTCAGCACCGCGGCGCCAAGCACCTTCATGCGTTCCTGGAACTTGGGGTCGGCCAGGCCGGCCTGCAGGCTCTTGACCAGCTTGTCCACCACGGGCTTGGGCGTGCCCTTCGGCACCCACATTCCGTGCCAGATACCCACTTCAAAGCCCTTGTAGCCGGATTCGTCCATGGTCGGCAGGTTGGGCAACGTGGGCACACGCTTCAGGCTGGTCACGGCGTAGGCCTTGACCTTGCCGCTGTCGATCTGTTGCGTGGTGTTGGTGGTCTGGTCGCACATCATGTCTACCTGCTTGCCCAGCAAGTCGTTCATGGCCGGGGCGGTGCCCTTGTACGGAATCGTCAGCAACTGAACGCCCAGTGCTTCAACCAGCATGGTGCCGCACAGATGGCTGGCCGCGCCGATGCCGGCGTTGGCGAGCGAGACCTTGTCCTTGTTCTTTTTGACGTAGTCGGCCAGTTCCTTGATGTTGTTGGGCGGGAAG
Organism: Achromobacter spanius; assembly: GCF_029637605.1. NCBI lineage: Bacteria > Pseudomonadati > Pseudomonadota > Betaproteobacteria > Burkholderiales > Alcaligenaceae > Achromobacter > Achromobacter spanius. The sequence goes on from NZ_CP121261.1 coordinate 5,574,254, forward strand.
TCCGACCGCGCGATGATGGTCATGGGCACATCGACCACCAGGCCGATGGGCTCGAAGCCCTTGAACGGATCGTAGCCAGGGTTCTTGTACAGCGAGGGCGCGGTCGTGAAGCCGGCGTGCATCAGCAGCACGGAATAGCCGTCCGGTTGGGCGCGCGCGACCTGCGTCGTGCCGATGGTGCCGCCGGCGCCGCCCTTGTTTTCGACCACGACCGTTTGCCCCAGGCTTTGGCGCATGGCTTCGGCCAGCGAGCGGGCAACGTTGTCGGTGGGGCCACCTGCGGCAAACGGCACGACCATATTGACGGGGCGGTCCGGATATTCCGCTTGGGCGGCGCCGGCCGCGAACATGGCGCTGGCCGCGAGCAGGGCCGAAAGCGTGCGGGGAATTAGGGTCATGAAGTCTCCAATTGCAGGGTTTTGCTTGCTGCGATTTAGTTATAAACCGCTGATTTATGGTTAGTTTTTTCTGTCATCAGCGTGCAAGCAGTTTAGAAAAGAATTGATACGCCGTCATGTCCGGTATTTCCCGAATCATGGGAAAAACTTGTCGTGGATCAAAGGCGTGCTAGCGCGTGCACCGTTAAAGTGCAAATACTTGTTGCATCGCACAAAAAGCGCTTGACAACAATTTTTGCCAGTCTAGAATGTGAATTGTGCAGTGCATCAAACGGGCCGGCGGTAGCTTGTAGTACCAGTTTCCGCGCACGTTTTTATCTTTCGTCGCAGACAACCAATCCTTCTTGCCGGAAAGCGTCCGGCTACCTCTAAAGGAGCATTCTATGAGCGCAATTCCGCAACAAGTCCTGGACCGTCAAAAGGCCAGCATCAACACTTTCGTGGCTGCCCAGTCGGCTGTTTTCGCTGGCTTTGAAAAGCTGGTCGAACTGAACATGAAGGTCGTGCGCGCCACGCTGGACGAAGTCGCCCAGAAGTCGCAGCAAGCCTCTGAAGTCAAGGATCCGCAGGAAGCCGCCGCGTTTGCCTCGGGCATGCTGCAGCCGGGCGCTGAAAAGGCCATGGCCTACACCAAGCACGTGTATGACATCGTTGCCGGTGTGCAAGGCAGCCTGGTCAAGCTGACCGAAGAGCAAATCGCTGAAAGCCAGCAGCAACTGAGCGAAGCCGTCGACCAACTGTCGAAGAACGCTCCGGCTGGTTCCGAAAGCGCCGTCGCCCTGATCAAGTCCTCGCTGGCCACCGCGACCAGCGCTTACGATTCCGTGACCAAGGCCGCCAAGCAGGCTGCTGAAGTTGCCGAGTCGAACCTGAATGCCGCCGCCAACGCGACCTTCAAGGCAGCAACGGATGCCGCCGATGCCGCCACCAAGGTTGCCAGCCGTAGCCGTCGCACCGCCTGAGTCCTGGCGCGCGATGCTGCGCAAATCGCAGTAATGTAGTACTGTTGAGTGACAGAGCAGAGCTGGAATTAGGGCCACCCACAGGGTGGCCCCTTTTTTTGCCTGGCGCTATGGCCGGGTGCAGTGGGAAGCACCCCGGGGATGCACTCAAGTAGCCCCTCCGGGGGCGCACCTTTTTGATGGCTAGCGTTTGGCCGTCGCGCGGACGCACTCGCCGACCAGGGCGGGACCGCGGTAGATCAGCCCTGTGTACAACTGCACGGCATCCGCGCCGGCAGCCATTTTTTCGCGTGCTTGCTGGCCCGACAGCACGCCGCCCACACCGATGATCGCCAGGCTGTCGCCCAGTTGTTCCTTCAGGCGGCGTATCACTTTCAATGACAGTTCATGCACCGGCGCGCCCGACAGGCCGCCGGCTTCTTCGGCATGCGCCTGGCCCGCGACCGCGTCGCGCGACAGCGTGGTGTTGGTGGCGATGACGCCGTCGATGCCGTGGCGCGGCAGGGTATAGGCAATGGCGTCGATCTGTTCCTGTGTCAGGTCCGGGGCAATTTTCACCGCCATGGGCACGCGGCGCTGGTGCTGGTCTTCCAAGGCCCGGCGCTTGTCGGCCAACTGCGCCAGCAGCGCCGACAGTTCGTCGCCGCTTTGCAGCGCTCGCAGGTTCTTGGTGTTGGGTGACGAAATGTTCACCGTCACGTAGTCGGCATGCGGGTACACGCCTTCCAGGCCAATCAGGTAATCGTCGGCGGCGCGCTCAATGGGCGTATCCGCGTTCTTGCCGATATTCAGGCCCAGGACGCCGCCTTGCTTGCGCCACTGGCTGCGCTGGACGTTGGCCAGAAAGGCGGGCAGGCCCTGATTATTGAACCCCAGTCGGTTGATCAGCGCATTGGCGCGCGGCAGCCGGAACATGCGCGGCTTCGGGTTGCCGGGTTGCGCGCGCGGGGTCACCGTGCCGACCTCGATAAAACCAAAGCCCAGGTTGCCCAGCGCGTCGATATAGGCGCCGTTCTTGTCCAGCCCCGCCGCCAGCCCGATCGGGTTTTCCAGTTGCATGCCCATCAGCGTGCATGGCGCCTTGGGCTGCGCATGCATCAGCTTGCGCGTGGCGCCGCATTCATACGCGCGTTGCAGGCCCGACAGCGTAACTTCGTGGGCGGTTTCCGCGTCCATGGCGAACAACGCCGGGCGGGCCAGGGGATAGGCGTGGAAGAGAATAGACATGGGGCGGAATTGTAGAGCGAATTTCGCCTGGCTTGCGGTAAACCCAGGCTGCCCGGGAATCAAGTCAAAGGGACGGATTGACCTGGTCCCGCCATTCGCCGTCGACCAGGAACTGGGCGGGATGGAAGCTGGACTTATAAGACATCTTGCGGCTTTCGGCGATCCAGTAGCCCAGATAGAGCCAGGGCAGGTTCAGCGTGCGGCATTGCTCGATCTGCCACAGGATGCTGTAGGTGCCCAGGCTGCCCTCGATGTCGGGGTCATAGAAGGTGTAGACCGACGACAGCCCGTCGTCCAGCACGTCGATGATCGACACCATCATGAGCACGCCCTCGGGGTCGCGAAATTCCACCAGGCGCGTGTTGACCCGGCTGGTCAGCAGGAACTGCGCGTACTGGGTGCGGCTGTCTTCGTCCATGCCACCGCCTGGATGCCGGCCCTGCTGATAGCGCGTGTAGAGCCGGTAATGCTCGGGCGACCAGGCGAGTTCGGCCACGAACGACTGCAGCGTTTGATGGTCGCGCCAGGCGCGCCGCTGGCTGCGGTTGGGCGCGAAGCCGGCCGTGTCCACCCGCACGGGCACGCAAGCACGGCAGTTGTCGCAATGGGGACGGTAGGTGAACAGCCCGCTGCGCCGAAACCCTTGCTCGACCAACTGCGAATAGGTGCCCGCGTTGATCAGATGGCCCGGCGCGGCAACCTGCGACCGCGCCTGGCGACCCGGCAGGTAGCTGCAAGGGTAGGGAGCGGTTGCGTAGAACTGCAGCGTGGAGAAGGGAAGTTCTTTGAGCTGGCTCATGGAGTAGTGCGCATCGCGCGGTACGACCGCGATGAGATGGCTACATATTAACGCTTAAGTCGCCGCTGGATGGGGCGGCGGGCAGCAGGCGCGCAGAGCCGTCCAGCGTGCCCCGCGCCCAGGAAATCGGCGGCTGCGCCGTGGCATGGCGGACGTACTCGAGGAACTGCGTGCGCGGGATCGGGCGGGCGCCCATGCTGGCCAGATGCTGTGTCTGCTGCTGGCAATCAATGCGATCCACGCCTTGCGCCGCCAGATAGCGCACCAGATAGGCCAGGGCGATCTTCGACGCGTTGGGCGCGCGGGTGAACATGGATTCGCCGAAGAACATGCGGCCCAGGCTGATGCCGTAAAGGCCGCCAGCCAGTTCACCGTCGATCCAGGTTTCGATGCTGTGCACATAGCCGGCCCGGTGCCAGTCCGCATACGCCTGCTGCATGGCGCCGGTGATCCAGGTGCCCGGCTGCCCCGCGCGCGGGGCCGCGCATTGCGCCATGACCTCGGAAAAGGCGGTGTCTACCCGCACCTGTACGCGCGGCTGCGCGTCATGTTCCTGGCTGGCAATCTGCCGCAGTAGCTTGCGTAGTGAATGGGAGGGCGAAAAGTCCTTGATCGCCAGCACCATGCGCGGGTCGGGACTCCACCACAGCACGGGCTCGCCTTCCGAATACCAGGGAAAGATACCGTTGGAATACGCCTGGATAAGCCGGTTGGTAGACAGGTCGGCGCCGGCCGCGAGCAGGCCGTCAGGTTCCGTCAGCGCATATTCCGCGGGCGGAAACGGAGTGTCGACGGCAAGCCAGGGAAGCTTCAACGGTGCGATTCTAGGGTGTAGTGATGGGGGACGAACGTGCCTTGCTTGCGGTCGTCGAAGTAGTGACGCAACGTGGTCGCCACGGTGCGAAACGCCAGATCGTCCCAGGGAATGTCGGCCTCGTCGTACCAGCGGGCCTCGAGGCTTTCAGGGCCGGGATCCAGTTCCGGCCCCAGCGCCTGGGCCAGATAAAACACGTGTACCTGATCGATCTGCGGCAGGTCGATCATGGTGTAGAGCTCGCCCAGGTGGATGCGCGCACCCGATTCCTCAAGCGTTTCGCGAGCCGCGCCTTGGGCCGTGCTTTCGCCCAGCTCCATGAAGCCGGCCGGCAGCGTCCAGGTGTTGTAGCGCGGTTCGATGGCGCGCCGGCACAGCAGCACGCGATTCTCCCAGACGGGCACCGTGCCAACCACCAACCGTGGGTTCTGGTAGTGGATGGCGCCGCAGTGATCGCAGATGTCGCGTTCACGGTTGTCGCCTTCCGGCACCCGGCGGTTGACGGGCGTGCCGCACTGGCTGCAGAAAAGCGAACGACGGGGAGCGGGGAAGTATTCGATGGACGATTTGGCGGTCATGGGGTCGATTCTAACGGCTGCGGCGTGGACCGGCGCGCTCTGCCGGCACCGCGGTGGGGGTGCCGCCGAAGCGTTCTTCCAGGTGCTCGACGAAGGACCTCACCTTGGGCGACAGGAAGCGGCGATGCGGGTAGATGGCATACATGGAAATCGGGGTGTGCGCGTAGTCGGTCAGCAAGGCCACCAGCCGGCCCGCGCGGATATCGTCGCCGACCAGGAACTCGGGTTGCAGAATAATGCCATGGCCTGCCAGTGACGCGGTACGCAACACGTCGCCGTTGTTGGCGCGTAACGCGGCGGTAATGCGCACCAGGTGCGTGACGCCGTCTTTCTCGAAGTGCCATTCATTGCCGGTGCTGGCGTAGGCGTAGTGCAGGCATCGGTGCTGCTTCAGGTCTTCGGGCGTCTTTGGCGTGCCATGGCGCTTCAAGTAGGCGGGCGCGGCGCAAACCCGCAATTGTTGTGGCGCCAGGGGGCGCGCCACCAGGGACGAATCCTGCAGCGGTCCGATGCGCACCGCCACGTCGTATCCGTCTTCCACCAAGTCCACCACGCGGTCGTTCAGGTCCAGGTCAATGACGACGTCGGGATAGCGTTGCAGGTACTCCGCAATGGCGGGCCCCAGATGCAGAATACCGAACGATACCGGCGCGCTGATCCGAAGGCGGCCGCTGGGGCGCTGGCCCTCGGCCTGTAGCGACAGCTCCAGATCGGCCACTTCCGCCAGGATCGGGCGCACCCGCTCGTAGAACGCGCGCCCGGCGTCCGTCATGCTGAGTTTGCGCGTGGTGCGATTCAGCAGGCGCACTCCGTACTTTTGCTCCAGATAGGCAATCTGCCGCGTCACCACGGAGCGCGCCTGGCCCATTTTGTCGGCCGCCGCCGCGAAAGAGCCCAATTCAACGACCTTGGCGTAGGTCTGCATCGCGGTGTGTGTATCCAAGATTGTTTCCTGATGAGGAACAATAATTTGCAATTCTGCAGGTTTATCTTTGTTTTTGGAATCGCAAGAATAGCGCCCTTGAAAGGATCTCCCGTGTTGGGCGATTCCCCAACCGCAGAAGGAAATGCAATGATCGATACCCGTACCGCGCCCTACGCCGCGCTGCTGCTGCGCGTGGCGCTTGGCGTCATGTTCCTGGCCCACGGCCTGACCAAGCTGCTGGTGTTCACGCTGCCCGGCACCGCGCAGTTCTTCGCCAAGATCGGGTTCGCCGGCTGGCTGGCCTACCCCGTGACGTTCTTCGAAGTGGGTGCCGGCGTGCTGTTGATTTTGGGCATCGTGCCGCGCTGGGTGGCGGCGATCGCGGTGGTGCAGTTGTTCGTGGCGTCCACCGTGCATTTTGGCAATGGCTGGGGCTTCGGCAATGCCGGGGGCGGTTGGGAATATCCGATCTTCCTGACCGTTGCGGCCGCCGTGCTGGTGCTGCTGGGTGATGGCAAGTTCGCCCTGGTCAAGAGCGGGCGCGGCTGACAGCAGGCGCGCTGGCGAATATCAGCCAGCCGGATTGGGATCAAAACCAAGCTGTCGCGCCACATCCTGCCGCGTCATCGCGCGCAATGGCGCGGCAGCGTAAACGCCGGGCCATGAGACCGAGATCGCCGCGTCAGGCGAAAGATCGGCCAAGGCCTCCAGCAGCGGAGCGCCATCCTGGGTAGATAGTTTCTCCAGCACCGCGGGCAGATCGCGGTCCAGCAGCAAGCCGGCACCTGCCTGGGTAGCCGCGTACAACTGGCCCGCATCATCCAGCCACCAGCTACTTACGGTATTGACCGGCACATCCGTGTGCGTCAGCAGGCGTTCGTTGTCGTCGCTCAAGCGAAGCACGAACGGCGCACCATCCAGACGCACGAAGACCCGCTGCGGCCCGTTCTGGAAGTACCAGCGGCCCGCATCGTCGTGTTCATAGTTACGGTTGATGAAGTCCAGGATCTGGGTATTGGTAATGGATTCGCCCGCGCCGCCTTGTCCGGCCTGGCCCTGCGGATGCAGGCGCCACCGGCCGCGCCCGTCCAGCGACAGCCAGCCATATACCGCCGGCACATTGGGCCAGCGAACGAGTGCGTCCTTTACCGATTGATCCATGTTCAGGGCCTGATGATGATGGAAGGCGGCGTGATGACAATGGCGGGCGCGGCCATCGGCACGACGACCTGGGGCTGCGCATAGTACCCCTGCCGGTAATCATCGCGGCATTTGCGCTTTTCCTGGTATTCGCCGTTGCGTTTCCATTTGCGTTCAACCTTGCACGCGCCATCCCAGTATTTTTCCTTGTACTCGCGTCCATGGCGATGGTGGTGGCGGTCGTTGTCGGCCTCGGCCGCAATCGGCGCAAGCGACAGCAGTGCCGCGGTCGACAAGGCAAGCATGGGCGAACAGGCGCGTGAATTCAGAATGCGGTGCATGGCGTCGATGGCAGTGGAAAACGGCGTCACCTTAGCAATCATTCGATTGTCAGCGCGTAGGGATGCGTAACGAGTTGCGAGAGCCCGGGCGCGGGGCGAGCAATTTTCGCTGGACGAAAATTTGTTGCGACGCAACTTTACCGGGTTCGCGGGCGTGCCTATCTTGGTGGCCATACTTAGCCAACGGGCCTTGCCGCTGCCATGCCATCCCAGGAAACGAGCCTAGTCTCCGCTACGAAAAAGGTCTGCCGCGTACTGGCCAGCCTGTCCAGCCGCCGCGTCCAGCGCTTGACCGATATTGCGCAGGCGGCGCAACTGGATGTCTCCACGGCCCTGCGCATCCTGAAGGACCTGGAAGCCGAGGGTTTCGTGGAGCGAGACCCGGTCAGCAAGCACTACATGCTGGGGCCGCAGATCTACGCCATGCACCATGCCATGGTTGACGGCCTGGATCTGCGCGGCTTGTCGCGCGCCGCGCTGATACGTCTTGCCCGCAAGTTCGGCGACACCGTCATCCTGTCCATGCCGACCGGCTGGGAATCCGTCTGCCTGGATCTGTGCTTCGGCGATTACCCGATACGCGCCAACTACCTGGATGTGGGCAGCCGCCGTCCGCTGGGCGTCGGCGCGGGCAGCCTGGCATTGTTGGCTGCCTTGGACGAGAGCGAGGCGCGCGCCGTGCTGCCGCCCGTGCATCAATGGCTGCGCAACCGCTACCCGAACTACCCGGCCCAAGTGATGGATCAGATGACGGCCCGCGCCCGCAAGCTCGGCCATTCGATGCTGCTGGACGTGGTGGTGGACAAGATGGGGGGCCTGGGCGTGGCCGTGCGCGGCCCCAGCGGGCGCGCCATTGCCGCGCTCAGCGTGGCGGCGCTTAGCGACCGCATCCAATCGCGCGAAGCGGAATTGGCCCAGGCGCTTACTGCCGAGGCGCGCGCCATCGAACGTGCGTGGATGCCTCATGCTTGATCGCCGCCACGCCTACTTGCTTGCCGCCGTCACCACGCGCTTCGGCCGCCATGAAGGGCGTTCGGCCCTGGACCTGATGGCCGAGGCCGCCAATGGCGCGCTGGCGCAAGCCGGCGTGCGGCGCGCCGATATCGACGGCGTGCTGTGCGGCTATGCCACCACCTACCCGCATTTGATGCTGGCCACGCTGCTCAGCGAAAAACTGGGCCTGGAGCCCCACTACGCCCATGGCATGCAGATGGGTGGCGCGACCGGCGCGGCCATGGTCATGCTGGCCCGCGAGCTGGTGCGCTCTGGCCGCTGCCGCCGCCTGTTGGTGGTGGCCGGCGAGAACCGGTTGACGGGGCAAGCGGTCGACGCGTCGATCCAGACCTTGGCGCAGGTCGGTGAAGCCGACACGGAGGTGCCCAACGGCGCCTCGGTGCCCGCCTACTACGCCCTGCTGGCGTCCCGCTACATGCATCAAACCGGCACCCGCCGCCAAGACCTGGCCGAGCTTGCCGTGCTGATGCGGCGCCACGCCACCGGCCACGCCTGTTCGCACCTGGTAGAGCCCATCAGCGTGGAACAGGTGATGGCGTCGCGTCCCATCGCCACGCCGCTGCATCTGCTGGACTGCTGCCCGATCTCGGACGGTGCGGTGGCCCTGGTCGTCAGCGCCGACGGCGGGCCGGTACGCGTCAGCGGCGCGGGGCAGGCGCATCGGCACCAGCACCTGTCGGCGCTGCGCGACATCCTGGACACCGGCGCCGCGCGCGCCTGGCGGCACGCGCGCATCGATGCCGGCATCGAGCCCGGCCAGGTCGATTACCTGGGCATCTACGATTCCTTCACCATCACGCTGGCCATGCTGCTTGAAGAGTTGGGCTACGCGCCGCGCGGTCGGGCCGCGCAACGGGTGCGGCGCGGCGATTTCGACGCCGCTGGCCCGCTGCCGCTCAATACGCATGGCGGACTGCTGTCCTTCGGGCATTCCGGCGTGGCCGGCGGCATGGCGCATGTTGCCGAGGCCTGGACCCAACTGGCGGGTCATGGTGGGCCGCGTCAGGCGGGCAGGCGGCGCTGTGCGTTGGTGCATGCCGATGGCGGGGTGCTATCGGCCCACGTCAGCCTGGTGCTGCAAGCGGAGGACGCCTGATGAGCGCGCACGACCCGTTGGAATTGCAGCGCTGCGAAGATTGCGGCGCCTGGTGGGCCTTGCGCCCCTATGCCTGCGCGGCCTGCGGTGGCACGTCCTTGCAGTGGCGCCACAGCGGCGGGTTGGGCGTGGTGCTGGCGCGCACCGACGTGCATCGCGCGCCCGACGAATTCTGGCGTCGGCATGTGCCCTACACGCTGGTTCTGGTGCGCCTTGAAGAAGGCGCGGTACTGATGGGCCATGCTGACACCAGCGTGGCCATAGGCCAGGAAGTCGTGGGCCGCGCGATGAGCATCGACGGCCGCGCATTGCTGGGTTTCGAGGCGCGCCGGCCGCCTTGATGCGCCGCCGGCATTTCCACACTTCGTAGAACAACACATCCGCAAGGAGGAGACAACATGCGCGCAATCGCAGCATGGCGCACGGCCCTGGCCGTGATTTCCCTGGCGGCGGCCACCGCCGCGACCGCTCAGGACTGGCCAGACAAGTCCATCACCCTCGTCGTTCCCTACCCTCCGGGAGGCCCCACCGACATCGTGGCCCGCGTCGTGGCGCAGGGCCTGGGCGATGAGCTCAAGCAAACCATCATCGTCGACAACCGTTCCGGCGCCGGCGGCAACATCGGCGCCGACATGGTCGCCAAAAGTACGCCCGACGGCTACACGCTGCTGATGGCGACGACCGCCCACGCCATCAATATGTCGCTGTTCAAGAACTTGAACTACGACACGCGCAAGAGCTTCGCGCCGCTGTCGTTGTTGACGCAAGGGCCGTTGGTGATCGTCGCCCGGCCGGACTTGCCCGCCTCCAATGTGCGCGAGCTGATTGCGCTGGCCAAGGCCACGCCCGACAAGCTCAGCTTCGCCTCGTCCGGCAACGGTCAGTCCACCCACCTGGCGGCCGAACTGTTCGACGCCATGGCCGGCGTGCGCATGGTGCATGTGCCGTACCGGGGCAGCGCGCCCGCGCTGACCGATGTCATGGGCGGACAGGCCGACGTCATGTTCGACACGATGCTGTCGTCGATGCCCTATGTGAAGGGCGGCAAGCTGAAGGCGCTGGCCATTACGGGGGCAAAGCGCTCGGCTGCCGCGCCGGATGTCCCGACGGTGGCCGAGGCCGGGCTGCCGGGTTATGAAGCCACCGCCTGGAATGGCCTGCTGGCGCCCGCCGGCACGCCCGACGCGGTGGTGCAGCGGCTTAGCGCCTCGTTGCACAAGGTGTTGGAACGTCCCGATATCAAGCAAAAGTTTGCGGCGCAGGGCTTCGCTTCCGCCTGGATGACGCCCGCCGACACGGCCCGCTTCCTGGACGCCGAGATCGGCAAATGGGCAAGCGTCGTCAAGACTTCCGGGGCGACGGTCAACTGACCGCCCGGCCACGCACCTATCCAGCTAGGGGAGTTCCATGGCTTCTGTACCTACCGGTGATGCAGGCCTTGCACGGCTGCTTGACCCGGCCTCTATCGCCATCGTTGGCGCGTCCGACAACCCGGACAAGATCGGCGGCCGACCCATTCACTACATGCGGCGCCACGGCTATGGGGGCACGCTGTACCCTATCAATCCGCAACGCGCCGAGGTCCAGGGCGAACGCGCCTGGCCCAGCCTGGCCGCCTTGCCCGTCGCGCCGGATCTGGCGATCGTGGCGGTGGCGGGAGAACAGGCCGTGCAGGCCGTGGACCAATGCGCGGAATTGGGCGTGGCCGCCGCCATCGTCATCTCGGCGGGCTTTTCGGAAACCGGGCCGGCGGGCCGCGCGCTGCAGGACGCGATGACGGCACGGGCGCGCGCGGCCGGCCTGCGCATCGTCGGGCCGAATTCACAAGGCCTGGCCAATTTCGGCAATGGCGCCATCGCCAGCTTCTCGACCATGTTCCTGGAAGTGGAGCCGCGCGACGGGCCGGTAGCGGTCATCAGCCAAAGCGGCGGCATGTGCGCCATGGTGTATGGGCTGCTGCGCCAGCGCGGCATCGGCGTGCGGCATGTGCATGCCACCGGCAACGAGGCCGACGTCTCGGTCTCGGAACTGGCCTGCGCGACGCTGCGCGACCCGGAAGTGGGCATCGTGCTGCTGTACCTGGAGTCGCTGCGCGAGGCCGGGCCGCTGGCCCAGGCCGCCGCCATGGCGCGGGCGCGCGGCGTGCCGTTGATGGTGGTCAAGGCAGGGCGGTCCGAGGCGGGCGCCCGCGCCGCCGCCTCGCATACCGGCGCCCTGGCCAACGAAGACCGGGCCGTTGATGCGTTTCTTGAGCATCACGGCATCTTGCGGGCGCGCGATCCGCAAGAGCTTGTGCGCTACGCCGAACTGGCCCTGCGCAGCCCGCTGCCGCAGGGGCCCCGGGTGGTAGTGGTCAGCAACTCAGGCGCCAGTTGCGTGCTGGCCTCGGATGCCGCCGCGGACCGGGGGCTGGACATCGCCCCCTTGAGCATTGCCACCCAGCAGGCGCTGGCCGAACGCCTGCCCGGCTTTGCCACCACCGTCAACCCCGTGGACATCACCGCGGCACTGCTGTCGAACAACGGCCTGTTTGGCCAGGTGCTGCCGGTGATAGGCGCCGACCCGGCCGCCGACATGTTCCTGTTGGACATCCCGGTGGCCGGTCGTGGCTACGACGTGGATTCGTTCGCGGTTGATGCCGCGGACTTTGCCCAGGCCGCTTCCAAGCCGGTCACCGTGGTCGCCTGGCAGGAGAACGTTGCCCAGGTTTTCCGTGCGCGGGGCCTGCCGGTGTACGCCGACGAAATGCAGGCCATGGATGCCATGGCGGCGCTGTTCCGTCTGCGCCAGCTGCGCGAACGCGGCGACGCCGCAGCGCCCGCCGCGCCGCAAGGCCAGATTGCGAGCGACCCGGCGCCCGGCGTAGCTGGCGGCTTTCTGTCCGAGGCCGAGAGCCTGGCATTGCTGGCCCAGGCCGGGCTGGCCGTTATCGAGCATGCCGTCTGTGGCAACGCCGATGAGGCGGTGGCGGCATGGCGGCGCATGGGCGCGCCGGTGGCCTTGAAGGCGTGCTCGAAGAAATTGCCGCACAAATCGGAACATGGCTTGGTGGCGCTGGGCCTGAATGATGAAGCGGCGCTGCGGACAGCGCTGTCGCAACAGGCGCAAACCCTGGCCAGCCTGGGCGTGCGCGACGGCGTCTGGCTGGTGGCGCGAATGCAGCGTGGCCTGCACGAATGCGCGCTGGGCGCGCGGATGGATCCGGTGCTGGGGCCCGTCGTCATGATCGGCAGTGGTGGCAAGTATGTTGAAGCGCTGCAGGACGTGGCGGTGCTGATGCCGCCGTTCGATGCCGATCAGGTCATCGACAAGTTGCGCGGCTTGCGCATCGGCACGCTGTTGCAGGGTGTGCGTGGCGATCCGCCCGGGGATATTCCGGCCTTGGCGGCGCAGGCCGTGGCGCTAGGCCGCTACGTGCTGTCCGCCGGGTCTCGGCTGGCGTCGATCGATATCAACCCCGTGCTGGTCGGCGCCATGGGGCAGGGGGCGGTGGCGCTGGATGCGCTTGTCGAAGTCAATGGAAGTGGCTTGCCGGCGCCAGGCCTTGCGGCCTGACTGCGACATGTCCAAAGCCCGAACCAAGGAGACCCTATGCACAAATTTGTCCTTCTGGTCGCAGCGGCGCTAGCCCTGCCGGCCACCCCCGACGCGCATGCCCAGGCCGGCAGCGATTGGCCCACGCGACCCATCACGCTGGTGGTGCCTTTTCCGCCTGGCGGTACCACCGACCTGCTGGCGCGGCTAATCGCGCGCGAGGCAAGCGCAGGCCTGGGGCAGAGCATCGTGGTGGAAAACCGGCCGGGCGCCGGCGGCGGCATCGGCGCGGCCGCGGTGGCGCGGGCCAAGCCCGATGGCTACACGCTGTTGATGGGCACGGTCGGCACGCAGGCCAGCAACCAGTTCCTGTACGCCCAGCTTCCTTACGACGCCGCACGCGATTTTGCGCCGGTCACCTTGCTGGCCAACTCGCCCAACGTGCTGCTGGTGAATCCCAAGGTTGGCGTGAACAGCGTGGCGCAACTGCTTGAGCAGGCGCGCCGCAACCCCGGCAGCCTGAACTTTGCGTCCACCAGCCTGGGCGGATCGCCCCATCTGTCGGGGGAACTCTTCAACAGCATGGCGCACGTGGATATCCGCCATGTGCCGTACAAGGGTTCGGCCCCCGCCATGACCGACTTGATCGGGGGCCAGGTGCAACTGATGTACGACAACTTGCCCTCGGCCATGGGCCAGATCAAGTCGGGCGCCGTGAAGGCCTTGGCCGTGACCACGGCGGCGCGCGTGCCGATGCTGCCGGACGTGCCCACCGTGGCGGAATCCGGGCTGCCCGGCTACGAGGTGAATGCCTGGTTCGGCCTGCTGGCGCCGGCGGGCACGCCAGCGCCGATCATCAAGCGCCTGCAAACGGTCGTGGCCGACGCGATGCAGGACAAATCGCTGCGCGGGCAGGTCGAGGCGTTGGGCGCGATTCCCGTCGCCAATACGCCGCAAGACTACGCCGCCATCATCCGCGCCGACACCGACAAATGGCGCACGGTCATACGCCAGGCCGGCATCCACGCGCAGTAGGCCGCGCAAACAGGAGGAAGACATGAAGAACAACGCGACAACGCTGCGCATCGGCTCGGGCGCCGGTTGGTGGGGCGACCGCATCGACCCGGCGCGCTGGAACGCCGAGCGTGGCGAGCTGGATTTCCTGTGCTTCGAGACCATGGCCGAAGCGACGGTCTCGGCCGCCCAGGTGCGCAAGCGCCGCGACCCCGCGTTTCCTGGTTATGACACCTGGCTGGACGACCGCATGCGTGCCGTGCTGCCGCACTGCATGAAGCGTGGCACACGTATCGTGTCCAACCAGGGGTGGATCAACCCGCGTGGCGCGGCGCAACGTATCGCCGAGCTGTGCGCCGAGGCGGGTTGGACGCACGCGCGCGTCGCGGCGGTCAGCGCCACCGACCTTAGCGCCAGCATCGCCGCGAGCGGCGCCACGATCATGGAAAGCGGCGCACCCGTGGCCTCGATCGCCGACAGCCTGATTTCGGCGGAGCCCTACGCGGGCGCCGCCGCCATTGTCCAGGCCCTGGACCAGGGCGCCGACATCGTCGTCACCGGCCGGGTGGCGGATCCGTCGCTGTTCCTGGCGCCGATGATGCATCACTTTGGATGGCGTGATGACGACTGGAGCCGGTTGGGGCAGGGCAGCGGCATCGGTCATCTGCTGGAGTGCGGCGCGCAGGTCACCGGCGGCTACTTCAGCGACCCCGGCTACAAAGACGTGCCGCAGCCGTGGAACCTGGCCTTTCCCTATGCGGATGTAGAGGCCGACGGCACCGCCGTTATCGGCAAGGTCGACGGTACCGGCGGCTGCATCGACCTGCGCACGGTGAAAGAACAGATGTTCTACGAAGTCCACGACCCGGCGCGCTACATCACGCCGGACGTGGTGGTGGATTTCACCGGCGCAAACCTGGTGCAAACCGGCCCGGACCGCGTACGGGTGAGTGGCATCGCGGGGCATCCGCGCACGTCGACGCTCAAGGTGTCGCTGGGGTGTGCCGAGGGCTATATTGGCGAAGACATGTTCTTTTTTGCCGGACCGGGCTGTCTGGACAAGGCGCGCCTGGCGGAAACCATCCTGCGCGAACGCCTGCGCATCGTGGGCCTGCGTGCCGATGCACTGCGCATCGACTTCATCGGCGTCAACGCGGTGCATGGCGCCGCGTCATCGCCCACCGCGTGCGAACCGGCCGAAGTGGCGGTCCGCATTGCCGCTCGCAGCGCCTCGCGGGCGGACGCCGAGAAGATCGGGCGCGAGGTCGACGGCATGGCGGTTTGCGGATTGGCCTCCACCGGCAAGCGCGTGCCGCACCAGGACCGGGTCCGCGAGGTCATCGGCCTGTGGTCCGCGCTGACACCGCGTGAAGCCGTGCAATGCACCATCGATTTCGTTTGAAGGAGCCGACATGCGGGTCACCTTACGTCAAATTGCGCACACACGTTCCGGCGACAAGGGCAACACCTCGAACATTGCGGTGATTGCCTACGAGCCGGATTTCTATCCCCACATCAAGCGGGCGCTCAGCGCGCAGGCGCTGCGTGCCATCTACAACGAGCAAGCGGTGCTGGGCCCGATCACGCGCTACGAGGTCGATGGCCTGGGCGTGCTGAATTTCGTGCTGGAAGGCGCGCTGGGGGGCGGGGTCTCGCGCAGCCTGGCGCTCGATAACTACGGCAAGTCCCTGGCCAGCGCCGTGCTGCGTTTTGAGCTGGACGTGCCGGACGCTTTGTTGCCGCTGTTGCGCGGGCCGGGTAAAGGCCACGGCCACGGCACCAAGGCCGCCACGTCAGCCACATCAGCCACGTCAGTTTCTCCGGACTTGGGAGCCTAGCCGATGTTTGAAGATCTGAAATCCAAAACCGCGCTGGTGACCGGCGCCTACAGCGGGCTGGGGCGCCATTTCTCGCTACGCCTGGCCGACGCGGGCGTGCGCGTGGCGCTATGCGGACGCCGCACTGAGCTGGGCCAGGAATTGGCGCGCGAAATCCGCGCCCAGGGCGGCCAGGCCTGCGTGGCGGGCATGGATGTCACGCGGCCCGACAGCGTGCAGGCGGCGTTCGAGCAGGTGGAAAGCGAACTGGGGCCGGTGGATATCGTGGTCAACAATGCCGGCGTTGCCATGACGCGCGCCGCGCTCGATATCTCGGAAACGGAATGGACGGGGCTGATCGACGTCAATCTCAACGGCGCCTGGCGTGTCGCCCAATGCGCGGCGCGCCACTTCCACGGCCGTGGCAGGCCGGGCGCGATTATCAATATCGCTTCCATCCTGGGCCAGCGCGTGGCCTCGCATGTGGCCGCCTACACCGCCGCCAAGGCCGGCCTGTTGCATCTGACCCGCGCGCTGGCGCTGGAGTGGGCGCGCCATGGTATTCGCGTCAACGCGCTGGCGCCTGGCTACATCGGCACGGACCTGAACCGCGAGTTCTTCGCCACGGAGGCCGGGGCGGCACTGATCAAGCGCATTCCGCAGCGGCGACTGGGCCGCATGGAAGACCTGGACGGCCCCTTGCTGCTGCTGGCCTCCGACGCCTCTGCCTACATGACCGGCGCCGTCATTGACGTGGACGGCGGCCATTTGACCAGTTCGCTCTGAACCGAATCCCCCTTACCCGGAGACTAGAACATGGATTTTTCCCTGCCCCCAGAACTGGACGCCACCCGCCTGCGGGTACGCGCGTTCGTCGACCGTGAACTGATTCCGCTGGAAGCCGACCGCGACAACTACGATGCCCACGAGAACATCGACGAGGCCTTGTTGGACCGCGTGCGCGCCAAGGCCCGCGAGGCAGGTCTGTGGGCCTTGCAGATGCCGCGCGAGCGAGGCGGCAAGGGGCTGCCCATGGTGGGCCTGGCCGCCTGCTACGAGGAAATGAACCGATCCATTTTTGGCCCGGCGGCCTTCAATGCCGCCGCGCCCGATGACGGCAATATGCGCGTGCTGGCGCAAGTGGCGCGGCCCGACCAGCAAGACCGCTGGCTGCAACCCATTATCGACGGCAAGGTGCGCTCGTCTTTCGTGATGACCGAGCCCAGCCCCGGCAGCGGCTCCGATCCGTCCATGATGCGTACCACCGCCACCCGCAAGGGCGATAAATGGGTCATCAACGGCCGCAAGTGGTTCATCACCGGGGCCGGCGCGGCGCAACACTTCATCCTGATCGCGCGGACCTCGGACGACACGCGCAAAGGCCTGTCCGCGTTCCTGTTCGACGCCAGTCAGCCGGGTTGGCGCATCGAGCGCCGCATACCGATCATGGGGCCCGAGGAACACGGCGGCCATTGCGAACTGGAATTCGACGGGCTTGAGATTCCCGACGAGAACCGCCTGATGAACGTGGGCGATGGCCTGAAGCTGACGCAGATCCGGCTGGGACCCGCGCGCCTTACGCATTGCATGCGCTGGCTGGGCCTGGCGCGGCGGGCCATGGAGGTGGCGGTCGACTACGTGGGCGAGCGCAGCAGCTTCGGGCAGAAGCTGGCCGACCGCGAGGGCGTCCAGTGGCTGTTGGGCGACGCCGCCATGCAGATCGAAATCGGCCGGCTGCTCACCATGCGCGCGGCGGTCAAGCTGGATCAAGGGGAGTTTGCGCGCAAGGAAATCTCCATGGCCAAGATCGTCGTATCCGAGACCCTGCATAAGGTCGTGGACACTGCCTTGCAGCTCAACGGTGCCCGTGGCTATTCGAAGGACACGCCGCTGGAATGGATCTACCGCTACGCGCGCCAGGCTCGCCTGGTGGATGGTGCGTCGGAGGTGCACAAGATGGTGCTGGCGCGCCACCTGATGGATGAGGGCGATGCATTCTGGCGCTGGGACGATGCGGATGCCCTGCGCAAGGCCTTGGTATGAGCGCGTACCCGCACTCGTCCGAGGCTGCCCCCGGTCACGCGCCCGATTGGCTGCCGGCACTGGCCGCCTACCTGTCCGAACATGGCCTGTGCGACGCGCAGAGCCTGCGTGTCCGCCCGTTGACGGGGGGGCAGTCCAACCCCACCTATTTGCTCGAGGACAAGGCCGGCGCGCGCGTGCTGCGCAAGCAGCCGCCCGGCGCGCTGTTGCCGTCCGCCCACGCCATCGACCGCGAGTACCGGGTCATGGCCGCGCTGGCGGGCACGGATGTGCCGGTTCCGCGCATGCTGCACTACTGCGCTGATGCCGACGTGCTGGGCACGCCGTTCTACCTGATGAGCTATGCGCGGGGCCGCGTCTTCATGGACCCGGCCCTGCCCGGCCTGGAACCCGCCGAACGCGGCGCCCTGTATGTCGAAACGGGCCGTGTGCTGGCGACGCTGCACGCCGTGGATCCCGCTGCCGTGGGGCTGGCGGACTATGGCCGGGCAGGGGATTTCTTCGCACGGCAAGTGGCCCGCTGGACGCGGCAGTACCGCGACACCGAGACCGCTGTCATCCCCGCCATGGACGCACTGATCGACTGGCTCCCACGGCACTTGCCCACGGACGATCAGACCCGTCTGGTGCACGGCGACTACCGAATCGACAACCTGGTGTTCGATCCCCTGGCGCCGCGTGCCATCGCGCTGCTGGATTGGGAGCTGTCCACCTTGGGCCATCCCATGGCGGACCTGGCGTACCACTGCATGTGCTGGCGGATCCCGCCGTCTCTGTGGCGGGGCATCGCGGGGCTGGACCTGGCGGCGCTTGGCATCCCCAGCGAAGCGGAGTTTGTCCGGTCGTACTGCCGCGCGCGTGGCATCGCGCCGCCGCCGAATTGGGATTTCTACCTGGCATATAGCTTCTTCCGCATCGCCGCCATCCTGCAAGGCGTCTACGCGCGCGCCTTGGCGGGCAACGCCGCCGCTGCCGATGGGAAGGAAATGGGCGCAAGGGTGGCCCCGCTGGCCGGACTCGGCTGGGACGCGGCCCAACGCGAGTCCGCGCGCCTGGCCAATTCCGCTTCCTAGGAGATTGCAATGACCGCCATTCCGTCCGACATGCCGCGCAACCCCGCCAACCACGTCGCGCTGACGCCGCTGGGCTTCCTGCAATGGGCGGCCAGCGTGTATCCGGAGCGTGCCGCCTTGTTGCACGGCGAACGCAGCCAAAGCTGGGGCGAGACCTATGGGCGCTGCCGCCAGTTGGCGGCTGCCTTGCAAGACTGGGGAGTGGGTCGCGGCGATGTCGTCGCCATCCTGGCGCCGAATGTGCCGGCGCTGTACGAGGCGCATTTCGGCATCCCGATGGCCGGCGGCGTGCTGAACGCGCTGAACACGCGGCTGGATGCGCGCGCGCTTGCCTTCATCCTGGAGCATGGGGCCGCTAAGGTGTTGCTGTACGACAGCGAGTACGCCGACCTGGTGCGTGACGTGCTGGCGTGCCTGCCCACGCCACCCAGGACAGTGCGCATCGAAGACGCCGAATATCGGGGGGCTCATGGCGAGCTGGGCGAAGCCGAGTACGAGTCCTGGCTGGCGGCACAGTCCACCGATGCGCCGTGGGACTGGCCCGAGGACGAATGGCAAAGCCTTAGCCTGAACTACACCTCGGGCACGACCGGCGATCCTAAGGGTGTGGTCTATCACCACCGGGGCGCGTACCTCAATGCCACCGGCAACGTCCTGAGCTGTGGCATGCCGCCGCACTCGGTGTATCTCTGGACCCTGCCCATGTTTCATTGCAATGGCTGGTGCTTTCCCTGGACCATGGCGGCGTTGGCCGGCACTAACGTCTGTTTGCGCCGCGTCGAGCCCGAGGCGATCTTCCAGGCGATCGAGCGCAGTCGCGTGGGCTTCTTTTGTGCGGCCCCCGTGGTGCTGAACATGCTGATCAACGCGCCCGCCGCCCTGCGGCGTCGTGCCACACACCCTGTTCAGGCCATGACCGGTGGCGCGGCCCCGCCCGCCGCGGTGATCGAAGCCATGGAACAGTTGGGCATGGGCGTGACGCACCTGTACGGTCTGACTGAAACCTATGGGCCGTCCATCAGTTGTGCCTGGCACGAGGAATGGGACGCGCTGCCGCTACAGCAGCGCGCCGCGCTGAAGGCTCGCATCGGCGTGCGCAAGGTCAACCTGGAGGCGGTGCAAGTGGTGGACGATGCCATGCGGCCGGTTCCCGCCGACGGCGCCACGCTTGGCGAGATCGTGCTGCGAGGCAATACGCTCATGAAGGGATACCTGCGCAACCCGCAAGCCACCGCCGAGGCGTTCGCCGGTGGCTGGTTCCATTCGGGCGACCTGGGGGTGGTGCATGCCGACGGCTATATCGAAATCAAGGACCGGGCCAAAGACATCATCATTTCAGGCGGCGAGAATATCTCCACCCTGGAAATCGAAAACGTCCTGTATCGGCACCCCGACGTGCTGGAAGCCGCCGTGGTGGCCCGTCCGGATGCCGTGTGGGGCGAAACACCCTGCGCTTTTGTCACGCTGAAACCGGGGTCCGTCTGCGGGGCGGAGGATGTTGTCCGGTATTGCCGCGAACACTTGGCGCGCTTCAAGGCGCCGCGCACCGTGATCTTCGGCGATCTGCCGAAGACCGCAACGGGAAAAATCCAGAAGTTTGTCCTGCGAACCCGCGCCAGCCAGCTTGGCTGATCGTGCCTACCCCCGCACCGCGCCAGAAAACAAAAAGGCCCGCATCGCTGCGAGCCTTAAAGATACTGGAGGCGCAAGCCGGAATCGAACCGACGTACACGGATTTGCAATGCTTTATTGCTGTCTAAGCATACAGCGGTTTACGGCGGCTCCCTAGGGAGGGCCCCCGCAAAATTCGCCATCTAGACCACCGAAAACACGCCGATGGTCAAATTTCCCCCACACCTTTTCGCGGCGTTTTCTGGGCGGAAATCTGCAGAAGCGCTGCCTGAAGAGAGTCGGTCGCCAGGTGCGCATAGCGCGCGGTGGAGGCGGTGGACTTGTGCCCCAGCACCTTGCCGACCGTGTACAGCGGAACCCCAGCTTGGACCATATTGCTCGCCGTGCTGTGGCGCAAGTCATGCAGCGTCAGTTCTGGGCGCCCAATCGCTGCCGCACCCTTCTTGAGCCAGATCATCAGAGAACGATAGCTGATCTTCGGGGGTAGGTGCTTGCGGGCATAGTGCGCGACTTTCCCCATTACCGGGACATTGCGCGGCTCGCCGTTCTTGGTGTCAGTCAGAACGAAGTGGTCGCCCTGCACTTTGGCCGACCAAATCTCACCCCGGCGCATCCCAGAATAGAAGGCGATGAGCAAAAGCGCCCGCGCCTGCCGGTTGCTGATCTTGCGGCACATCCTGAGCATCCAGGGCCGAGTGACGTAGCTGCGGCGTTCGTTGCTCACTTCCGGCAGGGATACATGCGATGCCGGGTCTGGGATATCCAGGCGTCGGTCTTTCCAGAGACACCGACATGCAGCCCGGATAAGAGCGATACGCTGCTTCATGGTGGCTGGCCTCCACTGTCCCGCTTCCTTTTCCTGGATATCGCGCGAAACGTCGGCCAACTCGTTCAGACGCTTGCCGGAGTAGTAGGAAGCCGCTGCGGCTAAATGTCGCGCCGCGTGCATGTGCGACTTCAATTCCTTCTTGGTTTCCAGGTAGTGCCTGACGGCGGTGTCAATGAGTGGGACGACCTTCTCAATCCCCTGGGCTATCGCATAGAGGCGGCCGCTTTCCTCCCGGTCGAACTTGTCCGCCTGGGCTTGATTCCAAGCCTTTGGAAGTAGCTTTGTAGCCCGGACTCTTCGGCCTTCAATGAGGCGGTCGAACTCATAGCGATATCGACGGCGGCTTTTATCGAAGTAGATCGACATTGCTGTTCGTACTCCTGAATGTCAATTTCATTAAACCGGATGAGTCGACCAATCCTCGTACATGGGATCGGGCCACCCGGGGCGGCGAGCTGGCGCGCTTTGCTTTGGCTGATTTGCCAACGGTTGGCCAGATCGGCAGGCGTGAGGATAGTCATATCGCCTCCAAAACGAAGCCCGCGCTAGGCGGGCTGTTTCATCCAATTCTTGCGGGTGGTTCTGAGCATCTGCTCCATAACGTCAGTCATGCTAGTAACTGCTTTGCATCCTTGTAGTTCTGGTATGTCAGGCCGATGGTCCCGTCTACCTTGATGAAGTTGGCCATTTGTTCCGGCAGCATGTCGGAGTCGTCGTCAATGATGACGTACTTCTCGACGCCAGGGTGCTCGGTTAGCCATCGCTCGATTTCAAGACCTCGGCACCCCGGTAGCTGCGGGGTGGCGCTGCTGATGGCATAACCGAGGAATGAAGCCAGTTCGGTGATGCGTTCCTGGTCCATGCCAATCCGCCACGTAGAGCTGAGAACTACGTGAGCCTCGGTTTCGGCTACGAGGCGAGCCATCAGCTTGACGGCCACCTGGTCAAACTTCTCCCAGTCACCCTCCATGTTCTTGTCCTTTGGCCATGGATACCCGCCAAATGCGACCGCCGACCTGAAGCTGTTCAACACGCCATCGATATCAAGAAATAGAACTTTCACGTTTCCTCCTTCTCCGGATTAGCCTTCACCCAAGCCCTGGCCCACCGCTCCATCAGTACGCCCGCATGCGCCCAGTTCTCGGCCTGGCGGTCGATCAAGTGGAATGCGACAGCGGGGTCGATCTTGGCCCAGTCTTTCGGGTCGCCTAGGTCGATTTCGGGGAGCATGGTCATGGGGATTCCTTGGCTGCGGCGCGCAGGGTGGCCAGATACTGATCCACCCATTCCTGATGATTGCGGACTGCGCCCGTGTTGTCTTGATTAGCTCGGATCACCGCCCCGCAAACCGACGAGGAGTCGCGCAGCAAGTCAACGGCTAGGGCGAGCGCTTTCGCCATCGCCACCAGCGCATCCCGCTCGGCTCGCGACAGGGTGACCGCTTCGCCAAACGGCTTACAGCACGTAGGCCGCTGCGCGATGGCTTCGATTTCTTCGTTCGTCATGATTGCTCCGTTAATGACGCGTTGGCGCTTCGGCTGCTCGATATATGCGCTGCCATGCCGTAAGCCCATTTGGCGCAGTAGTCGGTATGCCCGCAGGCTGATTGCTCCGCCTTTAGAACTGCTGCGATCGTCGGTACGTCCAGGCCATGCTTCTGGGCGTAATCGCGCGAAGCTGCCCATACTGCGTTCCGCTCCGCCTCCACCCACTCATCTACAGACCGCGATGGGCGGCTCAATGATTCGGCCACCAGGGCGTCATAGATCGTCCTGGCCGGCTCACTTGTCGGGCGCCAGTGATCAGCCATGTCCGCCTCCGTCCGTGCGGGGGTGCATCTTCCGATAAAGCTCGGTCAGGCGGTCCTGATTCCGGCTTTCGTCCAACACCGCCAGCTCCGCTTGCGCCTGGAGAACCAAGTCGTGCAGATCTGGCGGGACGTTATCCAGGCCACCGTCTGCCAGGCGGGTTTCACGGGCCTTAATAACTGCGTTGGCCAAGTTCTTGAGGGAGTCGCCGAACTCGCGAGCGCGCCGGTTCTCGCGCTGCAACTCTCGGTCCAGCAGGAACAGGTCGCCCTTCATCTGATCTGCTTCGTCTGGCGCAGCCGGGCACCTGCACGACGCCGGCCAGCAGCGCCAGCACTCTCCGGTGAATACGCTCATCACTCGCTGTCTCCTTTCTCGCCCGTCTGTGTAGCTGTCAAGGATTGCTTGACGACTGAAGGGGTGGGGGATAGGGCGGCGCGAGTTTCCAAGTCGGCCAATGCCGCGCGACATGCCTCGTCCGGCGTACTGCCCTGGCCGCGCGCCTGCACCTTGCGGTCAGGGTGCGTATCGACAGGGTGCGAGCAAATCCACGCCATCCACCCAGTCATGCGCGTGCGCGCCAGCTCAAAATATGCGTAGTCGTTTTGTTCCAGCAATTCGGCATGCTTGCCGATAAGCTCACGGATCGCATCCCCCGCACCCTTCGCGCAATCCAGCAGGCCACCCCCAAAGCCAATATCGGCGCGGGTTTCCGGCTGATCCGCTGTCTCTACGTGGCCACCCTTCGCGCAATCCCCGCCGTCCTTGTCAGGCTGGGCTTTCAGGGCGCGGATGCGCGCTGCTGCTTGTCTGGCCGTTCCTACCAAATACGGGTTCTCCGGCTTGGAATCTCCGGCAGCGGTGCATTCCGCTACCCGCGCCGCTTCCTCCAACGCCGCATTGCGCACTGCCAGTGCGTCAGGAATGGCCGCCGCGACAGCAGCTATGCGAGATACCGCCTCCGTATATTCATCGTCACCCGCATCGCGCACCGCCTCGCTGGCCTGGGGCGCGGCATAGAGAAACGTCCCGTCAGGCAGCGTGGGCGCATCATCATTCAGCACGGCTTCCTGCGAGAACCCGTTGCGGGCCACCCCCGAATAGTGGAAATGCCGCACACGGCCCACCGGCTTTTGCGCCTCCCCGGCTACAGGGGCGGTTGCGAGCAATTTCCCGCACCATCCGGCCGTATGGATGGACTTGGCTATCTGATACGCAACTCCCGGCGTAACGCCGCTTTGTAGCAATAAGCCGTTTAAGGCTGTGACGTTCGGAACGGGCGCGCCGTTGTCGTCTGAAGGATCCAAAGGGTCAAATACAGGGGCGCTTGCTAGGGCGGCGCGGGCGGTCTGCCACAATCGCCAGTTCGCTTCGATGCTGGGAATGGCATACCGACCGTCGTCGTGGAGCCGCGTATTCATCGGGATGGGCGAGTGCAATTGGCTCCACGCCGCCTCAAACGCCTCCCGCTCATCGCCCGCCTGCACGCCCTCCGCGCGCAGCTTGGACAGCAGGGCGGATTCGACTGCCCGCGCCTTCTTACGGTCATTTTCGGCGTGCCATCCGGTGTCGGCAGCGTGCCGGCCACATGCAGCGTTAATTTCGTCATCCGTCAGCCCAGGCTGGGCGGCGTTGTTCTGGTCGGTCATGCTGCCTCCTTAGATTCGGCTGCTGAGAAGATGGAATGCTGCTGCTGCCACTCGCGGAATCTGGCCGTTTCCAATGGCTTTAATCCGGTGTGCCCGATCGGCCAGCCCATCAGCCATTCGACCCAGTCTGGGTTCATCCGGCCAACCCCATCTGGGGTGCGATGCTTGACGACCTGACTCAGCCGGACCTGACTGAGCGTTCCGTTCTCGCCAATGTGCTTGAACGTCCCGTTTTTCGTCTCGTGCATCCGGGCCGAAACTTTCCGGTCTGACGAATCCGTTGCGCACGGCGTGGGCCACAAGCCATAGTCGGTCCCGCAAGTGCGGAGCTCCGGCATGATGCGCTCCCAACACTCCCCATTCCGCATCGAACCCCAGGCTGGCCAGGTCGCCAAGAACTCGGCCGAGCCCCCTAGAAGTGAGTACTGGGCTGTTTTCCACGAACGCGAATCGTGGTCGTACCTCGCCAATGATCCGAGCCATTTCTGACCAAAGGCCGGAGCGTTCTCCGTCGAGCCCGTCACCTTTTCCGGCAATGCTGACATCCTGGCAGGGGAAACCGCCAGACACCACGTCAACAATGCCGCGCCAAGGTCTGCCGTCAAAGGTTCGGACGTCATCCCAAACTGGGAAAGGCGAAAATGTTCGGTCGTTTTGTCGGGCCAATAGAACGCTACGGGCGTAGGCGTTGTATTCGACGGCGCAGACGGTTCGCCATCCGAGCAGGTGGCCGCCGAGAATTCCTCCACCAGCGCCTGCGAAAAGAGCCAGCTCATTCACGTAGCCTCCTTCCGCTGGGACTGCTGGGCAATGGCTTCGAACGCCGCGCCGACATGCTCGTGCCAGGCGGCTCCGTGTTTCAGGTAATGCCCGAGCAAGAAATGGATCACTGCCGCTTGCTCGTGCTCAGCCTTGTTCTTGATGGAGTGGCCGCCAGCCCTGAGCAGCGTTGCCAGCTCTGCGCACGCGAAATTGGGCCTCCCCAGTATCTCGATGAGGTCGTCATCAAGAGGCGGCAGCGCATCGCCAGCAGCGGGAGCGCGGTAGCTGGGGCCGCCAGTGAGGCCGAGCGCCTGCGCCGCTGCTGACGCAATGGACGCCAATTTTCCATTGCGGACGGCGGCCGGGGTTTCCGGGTCCATGCCGCAGTCTTCTTTCGCCGATTCCGCTGTGCGCATGATCCAGCGTAAGATCGCCTGCGTCTCATCGCCCCCATCCTCCCCCGTCGCTCCGGTGGGTATAGGGTGCGAGGTAGGGGCGGCGCTCTCTTCGTCAGGAAGATCAGATTGCGGCTTCCAGTGTGTCGGCTGAACTTCAACCTCGCGAAGCTCGTAGCGCTTTTCCTGGCCCAAGCAGTAGAACAAGCCAGCCGCATACCATTTCCCGTTGTGGCGGAATCCAGTGCCTACGGACTGATCGCCTTCCGGCCCCCAGCACAGTTCGCAGAAGAGCGGGCGCCCTTCGTTTTCGGGCGCGCTGGCTATAGGCTTCCATTCTGAGTTCATGCTCTCAGGCTCCGAAGAAGAAATTGCCTACGGCTCGCCATAGGACATAAAGGACCACGTACACGGCACTCAGGCCAGCAACGAAGCCCACAAGCCCCGCACGGATTAGCAGGCGCTCAACGAAGTCATATTCAGGTTCGGGTACGTCTCTGCTATCCATTTCGGATCTCCAGGGCAATAGAAGGGCAGCCCCGGACAGACGGCGGGGTACGGGGCTGCGGGGGTCAGAAAGGGATCAAGTCGTCGTCCATGTCGGCGAGATTCGCCGCTGGTGAGGATTGAGCAGCGGGGCCGCCGCGTTGGTTGGCGTACTCGTTGCTCTGGCTCGTCGGGCGTTGTGCCGGCGCGCGCTGCGGCTGGCGCTCAGGCGGCGCACTGTCGCCCTCGTCGCGGCCGCCCAGCATCTGCATCTGGTCGGCCACCACTTCGGTGCTGTAGCGATCGGCGCCAGTGTCCTTGTCCTGCCATTTGCGCGTCTTGAGGCGACCTTCCAGGTAGACGGAGCGGCCTTTTTTCAAGTACTCGCCGGCAATCTCGGCCAAGCGGTTGTACAAGACGACGCGGTGCCATTCGGTCTCTTCGCGCTTCTCGCCCGTGGCCTTATCCTTCCAACTGGATGTTGTGGCTACGGACATGTTGCAGATGGCCCCGCCTTCGGGGTTGTAGCGGACCTCCGGGTCTCGCCCGAGATTGCCCACCAAAATGACTTTGTTAACGCTGGCCATTACGCGGCTTCCTTGAAAAGCAGGGGGTGAACCTGATCGAACTCTTCGATGACCTGGGCGAAGTACTCGCGCGCCGCTTTGATCTTGATGATCATTTCGATCTCTTTGCCTGGGTCCCTGGTTATGGTCCAGCTCGTGAGGCGGTGGTGCTCAGGGATGTGAGAAACGATATGCATCTGCAAAGGCTCGAAGCCGATCAGTCGCTCAGGGGTATCGACCAGGGCATAGTTCACTTCCCATTCGTCGGCTTCCCATAGCCACATGTACCCGCGCATTTGCCACTCGTAGAGGCTATCCTGGCAATCGAGGACCCAGGCCGGGAATGTCTTGGCAGACCAGGACGACTTCAGATCATGCCCCCGCTTGCGCTTGGCGTCGTACAGATCGCACTCGCCGGTGACCCATTCGTTCGTGCGGCGTTCAGCGTTTTTCACCAGTGACAGGCCGCGGACGCGGTTCAGCAGGGCAATGGATTGATCTTCGACCTCAAGTCCCTTTTGAATCTCTTTGCTGGAGAATTCGAAGTCGATGCCTAGGATCTCTTGCTGAGCAAGCTCGCGAATGTAGGTCTTGGCACCGACCGACAGGATTTCGCCGGCCTTGATCGCGGCGGCGGTCGGATTGGCCATCAGCTTGCCAATGCTTGAGCAGCGAAACTTGATATCACGCATTCTTGGCTCCTTGAATTTCGGCGGCACGCGCTTGCACGAGGGATGAGAAATCGCGGAAGCCGGCCTGGTCGCGCTTCGAGCTGAATATCTTCTGCCCCTCTCGGCTTAGCGCACGCAGCACCGATTCGGTGTCAGCGGTTTTGAGCTTGTCGGCCCACTCATCCAGCAGGGCGTTTCGGTATGCCCCGACCCCGTCGGTGTCATCACTCTGCTCAGAAAGTCCAGTGATCGCCTTGAGCGTGTAGCGCTCCAAGTAGGTCTTGGTGCTGGCGCGCGCTTGGATGGCATTTTTGGCGCCGCCCGCATCCGGAGGGCCGCCCATGGACACGCTTTCTTCATGGCCGCCAACGTGACGTAGGTAGCACGTCACTTCCATCCAGTCCTTCTCGTCGCGGGTCAGCTTCCATGAAGACGACAGGCCGTGCTTGGATAGAGCAGGGGTGACCGCGTTGACGACATCGTGAAGCTCGGCGTAGGACTTGCCCTTGAGGGGTCCATCCTTCACGTCCTTGCCCTTAATGATCTTGACCGCCTCGGCCTTGAAGGCGGCAAAAGCGGTGTCATAGGCCTTCTTGGCCTCGCCCTTCTGCCAGCGGTCTTGCAGGTCCATCATCTTTTCGATCTGGTCCAGCTGGGCGCCCTGGTTCAAGGCCGCCAGCATCATGCCCATAGGCGAGTTGGCAGCCGGGCCAGTTCCAGACATTGCCACTTCCCGGGCCGGGGCTTCGATTACTTCGTTCATGGCGTCCTCAGTATGAAATTTTGATGGCGGGGATTTCCCCCTTGGCTATCAGGGTGACGGCCAACTTTGCGCATTCTTCGGTCATGCCGCCTTGTATGAAGGCCGACAGCGCGGCGCGGTTGACCTTGCCCTTGTGGGCTTTGTCGGCCTCACGACGGGCGGCTTCGGCCTCTTCCGCTGCCTTGGCGTCGGCCTGACGCTTGATTTCCGCCTGGCGCGCCGCCTCGACGGCTTGCTTTTCGCGCTCAATGGCGGCGAGGCGGTCTTGTTCGGCGCGCTGCTCGGCGGCGATCTTGTCGGCCTTGGCCTGGGCCGCTGCCTTCTCTGCCTGCTCGGCTTGCAGCTTCAGTTCAAGTTCGCGGCGATCGGCTGCGGCTTTGGCTTCCTGCTCGCGCCGGTTCACGGCTTCGCGTTCGGCCTGGGCGCGGGCGTCGGCTTCGCGCTGGGCTTGCTCGGCGGCTTCGCGGGCAATGCGCTCTTCGCGCTCCTTCTGCTCGCGGGCAGCTACCTCGGCACGCAAACGGGCCAGATCGGCCTGCTCGGCCTCGTACTTCTCGCGCGCCACCAAGCGGTCACGAAGGCCGGACAGTGCCTTATCCTTAGCTCGGGCGGCTTCCGCTTCGAATTCTTCCCATTCCGGTCCGATGGCGATGGCTTCCACGGCGGCGAGGGCGGTGCGCAGTGATTCTGCGGATTCATTGCAGTTGACGACCAGAGACGAAATGCCCTCGACTGCATCCTTGTGGCGCTGCACGCGGTCATCTTCGGCCTGCTGCCACTCCGTCAGCGGCCGGCGCACGTCGTCAGCCAGAGCGTCCAGCGTGTCACGCATGCGTTTGCGCTCGGCGTCGATCCGCTTGGGTACGTCTTTCAGGTCATCCACCAACTGCTTGCCCATGCCGTCCAGGGCCGTCTTGACCTTGCGAACCTTGAACGCCAAGCTGGCAATCGCTTCGCGGCCTTTCTTGGTCTTGAGGTCAGGCACATGCCCAGTAACTTCGGCTCGGATCTTCTCCAGCCAAGGCTCCAGGCCGCTGGGCTTGGAGTACACCGCCAGCGCGGATTCCTTCGGCGGCAATTCGGCGATTTCGGTTGTCTCGGTCATATCAGTCCTTGGATGCGTATGCCGTCGGTCGGCCGTCGTCTTTAGCGGTGAGGGTTGTTTGGGTATGCTCGTCGCGCTGCTGGCGGTCTCCGTAACCGAAGATCAGACCAACCAGCACGCCAGCAATGACCAGCGCGGCGACGGCGTTGTCGCGGTCTTTCAGGAGGCGTTTCATACGGATTGCCACTCCTCTTCGGTCAGTTCCGGGCGCGGGTCGAGGTAGCCATCAACCCTGCAGCGCTGCTGCGGCATCAGGATGGTCGGGTGGGCCTTGGGGCGCGAGATGGCGCAGCCCGGGCACCTCACGCCGAACTTGGCGCGTACCGCCTTACGGTGGTCCGTCAGCGCCTTGTAGTCGTCGATCGTCTCGCTCATATCAGCCCTCTAGCTCTATTTGCACGGCATCCAGGATCTTTCGCTGGAGCCGCGCTATCTGAGAATCGCCACTGCGCATCACCGCGCGCAGCATGTGTTCGGCGTCGTATATGTCGAGGTTGGCGAAGAACTCGACTTCCATGAGCCGTGCCGCCCACCAGTGGGCGGTATGCCCGTCAGAGTCCCAGGTTTGGGTTGACTGCATGACGACGCCTACTTCCTGCGGCGACGCCGTGAGTACTTCAAGGTGTTCATCACCGTGGAAAGTGTCCATGGCGGTCTCCGTATAAGGGGCAGCCCTCCGGCCATCCAGTCACGGCGCATCGCCGGTCACGCTCCGTGGCCACAGATTGCTGTAGGCGACTTGCTTGAACTGGTGGGGAAGGGCTGCGTAAGTCGTAAATTCACTTCTTCCAGACGTCACTGCGCCCCGGATAAAGCACCGGTTTGTCGTACCCGTTTTCGCGTGTTGAAAGTTGAGTTGTGCAGCGCGGCTAAGGCGCTACCGCAGTGACGTCTGGGGGAAGTGCTGGTTACGGTTCCAGCTCCGGCAACTACTCCGGACGATTGCTGATGGCAGCTGGGTTTGGCCCGGCCCGGCTAGCACGGTACTGCTGCCATCAAGAGAACCCGCTACAGCGGAGTAAGACTGCCTCGCCCGGTGCGAGCACTTCTAGCCGTCCCTTGCGGGTGCAACGGGTTCTCTTGATAGCGCCGCGTTTCGTGCGGCTACGGCTGCTATGCAGCACCAGGGGGAGATATCAGTGGAAGTGCACCGCACCAGAATCTGCCGCCATCTCGAAAGCGGTTCGGAACTCTTGGTAGAGCTCATAGAACCAGCCCGGTCGGCCGGGAACGCCATCATGGGCTTTCGCCCTTTCATCGAAGTCCGCGAAATCGCGGGCTAGCTTGGCGCAGATGGAGGGGCCGATAGTGCCTTCGCAGTCTGAGAAATTTATTAGCTCCGAGAATGGCCCTGTCGCGCCGCTCCAGCACCCAACGCAATGGCTATCCCAGTCGCGGCCAAACTGTTTGTATTTTCCCTTTTGGTAGCCAGCGACTCGGGCCAATTCCTCTCGCCATACGTTGTATCCCCCGTAGCCAGCGTATAGGCTCACGGCGTTTTCTGCCCAGTAAATCGCGCGATCCTCAATGTCGTCGGCGCGCCCCGGGAAATCAGGGTTCCGGTACGCTTTGAAGTCGTACTCCAGCGGTTCCCGGGTCGTCGGGTCGATGGGTTCACCATCCTCGTCAAACACCGCGTCAAGCTTCTTAATTCGCGCATAGGCGGTGACGTCTAAGCCCATCTCGTTCTCCTTGTTAATCGGTATGAATCCTGAAAGAAGCGGGCCAGACTCGAAACTGGCTATCTTTGACGTTTGCCCTGGCGGGCGGGAAGGCATGACCAGGACGTCGCAGACATCGCCCCTGCTTTATCGCAAAGGTGAGCGCTTCCATCAGCGCCGCCGCTTCTTTCAGGACTCATGTGGCTGCGCCCTTCCACGGCGCAGGGTTTATCAGTACCGAAGCAGGCGAACAATCCGCTGCCCGTGTTGGCTCGGCCTGTTGTAGTGCTTTGCAATCGCCTGATGAAACTTCAACTGTTGATGCTGCCCCCGCCGGAACTTCCGATCACGGAACAAGCGGCGTTCGGTCGAACGTGAGTTAAGTGCCATCTGTCATCTCCTTGTTCATTCGTAAGCCCGCTCTAGGAACGGGCTGGCGGATGAATTCCGGAGCAGCGCGCTACCTGGCTGTTCCCTAGCAACTGTTCGATAAATTCAAACGGTCGCGTCGGCTCCAGGTAGAGCGATGCTTCTTCAACCAGGTCATTGCCCGAGCCGCTCACGCGGTTGCGGTGATCCTGGTAGCTCCCGTCAGCCTTTCGGCTATCACTCTTCATTCAGGGGGTGGGAGGTTGAGCCCTGGGCCTATCCGCGCTTGCGCGCCATTGGCTTATTTATCTCGTGCGTTCGGGGATTTGTGATGGCGGCGCCTGTTGGCTGCTTGTTGCGCGGTGGTTGCCCACCGGCAGTTATGCGGCTCGTAGTCGCCAAATGGGTCGATTCGGTCGATCGAATGGGCTGGAGTCGGCTTCGGCCCCATGTCCCGCACGAACGCCATAAAGTCACGCCTCCACGATTCGCATACTTTGACGCCTCGGGCGCCGTAATACTGGTAAGCGGCGTGGCTTGGGTAGCAGCATCTGGCGATCATTCCTTCATAGGTGCTTCGTAGAGGATGATTCCGGACGCCACACGATCGCATCGTGGACGGAGCCCCGAGCGTCCTTCCGGGCTCGGGCCCATGGTCCTTGCAACCGCATGACGTGGACGTTCCAGACAACACATTCCATACCTGGGCGACGTGGTGGTTACCGCATCGGCAGATGAACAGCGCGAGTAGGTTGTTTCCGGACTTGCCCACATAGTCCACAAAGGTCACCAGACGGTTCCCGGGCATGGACTTGATGCGCAGATCCAGAGCAGCCCTACTCATTCGAGTAGCGAATGCCATTGGTAAATCCCTGTTTGGTTAAAGAGCGGTCTTGCTTGTCCTGCTTCCCATGCCCACCCGACTTTGTGGCGGTAACGTCCTCTCGCTGGGTACGAGGCCGAGGGCTTGTTGCGGCGCCGTGTTTGCAGCGCATGGATGAATCTTAGACGCCTAAGATTCAATGTGTCAAGAAAAACTTAGCAAACTAAGATAAATGAGCAAACGCTCCGCTAAGACGCGTGCGGCTTGCCGTCAGCTTTCGGCTACGATCAGCGAATGTTTTTCTACTCAGGGACGAAAATGGGCCGAATCAGAGTGCTCGCTTTTGCTGCGATCACCGCTTGCCTCTTTGGTGAGGTGTACGCCGAAGGCCTGGCGTTCAATCCGCAGGTGCGGCAGCTAACTCAGCAGTACGCGCGGGCCGTTGGTCAATGCCAATTACATGGCGCGAGTACGGAGGTGGGGCGCGAAGCTTGCCCGCGGGTCGACGAATACGCGAAGAAGCTCAAGGAGGCTGGATGGGAGGCGAAGGCCGCAACGGAACATTTGTTCAACGGATGTAGTCGGTTCGGTTCTGCCTATCAACTGGCGGCAATCGCGCGCGAAAACAGGCAGCCGCCCGACACTGCGCTCAAGTCGTTGAAGGCAGAGAACTGGCTACGGATCGAGGAGCCAGGGTTGAAGAGCATCATCAACACCGTTTACTTCCAGGATTGGGCCACTCGGCTTTTGCCACTGGAGCTGGCCCATAGCGTCGAGAAGGATTGCCGTTATGGCCCGGATCCACGCTGGAAGCCGCTGCAATAAAAAAGCCACCCGGAGGTGGCTACTTTCTGTCAAAGCTACACTCACTCATTGTCGAAGATGATCGGGATCTGGGACGAACCGCGTTGGTGATCCAATACCTCGAGAATTTCATAATCAATTCTGATTGAGCCGTCGACTATTTTCTGGGTCTTGCGCATGCGGACGCGCAACCGGTCCCCAGCGCTGAAGGGTTCGTTCCTCTGAACCTTCAATAGAAAACCCTTGTCCAGCACTGTGGCATAGAACGGATAGTCGCCTTCAGAGAATCGCCATTTGTTGTCTTGTCGGAACGAAACGCTCACCAGCTGAAGATTCGCTTCCACCTCAATAGGCTGAAGTTCCTCTACCACTGCGGACGGGGCCGAGAAATAGGGGCGCTCTTTTTCCGACACTTGAACGAATCGCGTGGATTGCTGCTTATCGGTCACAGCAAATTCGTCAATGCCTTCTTGGTCTAGAGGCTTCAGCACTTCGTCCAATGCCTTGCGCAAACGCGCATTACGATAAAGCTCGATAACTTGGGATTCGACGTCGACCGCAGCGCCTTCAATTGTTATGCGAACCAGCCCCGACTCCAAGCGAGTAGCTTGACGAATCGGTTGGCCTGCAAGGCGCTTCATTAGCCAAATCAAGCCCCCGCCATAGACCATTGCCTTGTCACCGTTCTCCCAAGCGAACCCGAGCCATCGGAGCATGTCCTGCGCAGACACAGCTTGGGCAGCCGAAAATAGGGCGCCTACTTGCTGTAGCAACGTTTGAACCACATCCAGCTCTATGCCAAAGCACCCGGTCTTGAAAGATGCCTTCACATTCAAGGTCACTCTTGCGCGTTTGCTGCCGTTTAGAGTTTCGTTCGCGGCCTCAACCAGGTCACCAAAAGCTAGGAGTGCAGGCGCGAGATCGTTGACGCTCATCTCGTGAGTCGCTAACGCGGGACCGTCATAGACGATGTGGAAGGCAGCCTTGCTCATATCGACCATTCTATCTTTTCCTGTTCTTATATACAGTTGTATTTTGTTATCAGGCTCTCTCAGCGATCATGAAGTTCACGACCGCACCCACTGCCCAGCCTCGTCATCCCGCAGCCTGGCGCCAGCCCAGACGATCTGACCAAGAACACGGGCAGGATGCCCATTTTCCAGAGGGATATCGGGGTAGGCTGGGTTGAACGAACGAGCGACCCACCGCCCCGTCAGCTTGTCCTTGGCCACCGTCTTGACGATCATCTTGCCGTCATAGTTGATGGCATAGACGCCGCCGCCGGCCAAGTCGCGCAGCGTCAGGTCTTCGTTCGGGACGACGAGCAGGGCGGCGCCATCTTTGATGACCGGTTCCATACTGTCGCCTTTTGCGTACACCACGCGAGCCTTTCCGGCGTCGGCGCCAACAGACCGAAGGAACGATCTACGGAACTGGATCACGCCGGTTTGAGTCTCGTCGTCGTTCTCGATTCCATCGCCCGCCGCCAACCGAACATCTGATAGTTCCGGGACCTTCTCGAACCTATCGTTTGCGGCGTGTGGCTCGCCTGGTCCAACATTAGCTACCACGCCTTCCTGCGTGCTTATCCGAAGCTTGGGCTCGCGCTCTGCTTGATGCGTCGTGCGTCCGCCTTCCCATGGAGCTGGCAACCCGGGGATCCGCATGGGGAAGGCGTCGTCGGCGTGGTCCATGTCGACCAGGCCGCCGGGTTTGTGCAAGCGCAGAGCCGCGCCAGTCGGGTTTCGCAATGGGGCGGCCGTGGGTGCAACATTGACACCAAGCTTTAGCTGGGCAATGGCCAGCGCGAGAGCTCCTTGCAGCGCGTTCAATTGAGCCGCCGGAAGCGCGCGCACGTCCTGTTCGGAAATGTCGGGGAAGGGCCATGGCGCGGGCGGCGGGCTAGCTGCAACTTGGGGGGCTCC
Organism: Achromobacter spanius; assembly: GCF_029637605.1. NCBI lineage: Bacteria > Pseudomonadati > Pseudomonadota > Betaproteobacteria > Burkholderiales > Alcaligenaceae > Achromobacter > Achromobacter spanius. Next base: position 5,609,277 of record NZ_CP121261.1, read on the forward strand.
GTCTGGGCCCTTGCGCTTTGGTCCCACTCCGTCGTACAGCCACTGCGGGTTGACGCGCAATAGTGGAGCGACCTTCATGCAGGTCGCCATATCCATGCCATTTGACCCATTAAACCAATGGGTTGCAGCCCCGGATGAAGCGTCCGCAGCCTTCCAAATGTCTGTTTTCGTTAGGCGTGGCTCGCCCGCGTCCGCGCGACGGGCCGCTTCTTCCTCGAAGGCCTGCTTAATTCTTTCCTGAAAGGTCATCTTAGGATGCTAAACAAAAATGTTCTTAGATGGCTTGCTTTTCAAGTCTTAGCCAACTAAGATTGAGCCATGAGCGACCACACTAACGATTCCGATCTCATCGACGCCTACGGCGGAACCAGCAAGGTAGCGGCCCTGTGTGGGCTTACGACCGGGGCTGTGTCCCAGTGGCGCACCAATGGCATTCCGAAGGCTTGGAAGGAAGTTTTGCGCTTGGCAAAGCCGAAGGTCTTCAAGACTTGGGACGCGAAACGCACCCGGGCCGAAGAGGCGAGGGCGGCATGACATCAATGCACCGTCGCCGATTCGCGGCCCTCACTCGCCCACGCCATGCGGTCACGCTCGGCGCACAACTCCTGAAAAAGATCCATGACCGCCTTCTCCGTCGGCGCCTCGAAGACTCGACGGGCCAAGTCCTGCGCATTGATCAACAGTTTTTCAGTTTCGCTCATTTCTGTTCGTCGCCTTTCACGTCGCCTTCCTCTACTGGCTCTGCGTGCGGCGCCTTGTCGGGAGCCTCTTGGGGCGGCTGACTGAGTCGGGTGGCATCGATGCGCGCGAAGAGGCGCGCCCCGGTCACTGGTTTGGATTCGTTGTTGTTTTCCATGTGCCGAACTTTATAGACGGCGCAGAAGTACCGAAACGTTGAAATTTTGAAGGAATCAGCCCTATGACCGCTCACTACACAAACACCCAGTGGCGCGACACGCTCTACAACACAGTGCGCAAGGCTGATGGTGGCGTTTCAGCGGCTGCGACCTTCCTCACTGAGCGGCGTGACACGTCCATTCATCCTGAGTCTCTGCGCCGGAAACTGAAAGGCGACGAGCAACTGGATGTTGATGTTGCGGTCCTGCTTACCGAGTGGCTGGAAAGAGACGTCACCACGTCTGACAAGTCCCGCGATTGGTTGCTGTCGCTCTGCGCGCAGGAAGGGCTGTTTGTTGACTTCGTTCCGCCGCCGCCGGCCAGCGGCCACCCGGACGAGCTGGCGGCCTTACAAGAAAAGCTCATGGAAGTCATGGCGAAGGTGGGCAAGATCGCCGCCGAGCTTCGTGATGCGATAGCTGATGGCGTGTTGTGCCAGAACGATGCCGACATGCTCGTACCGCTATTCCGTGCGGGCCGGGTGATCTTGCACCGTATGGAGCGCAACGTACTGCGCGCCGTGACCAAGGGTAGAGGTTGATCATGGCCGACATCACACTGGTTCGTCAGCAACCCGCCCAAGCTTCCGAACAGGAAAAGGAAGCCGCTCGACGGATGATCTTCGGCATGGTCGACGGCCTGGGTGAGCGCGGGCGCAAGCAATGGCGCCGTCTGTGGAATCAGCTTGTGCGGCTTGAGCCGGGCGAGATGCTGTCGATCACGACGCACAAAGAGCGCACGGGCTGGTACCACCGAAAGCACATGGCGTTGGAATCCGCGCTGTTCGAGGCGCAGGAGCGCTTTGAAGAGTTCGAAGCGTTCCGAGCTTGGCTCAAGACCGGCAGCGGTTTCGTTGACTGGTATCCCGGCCCGAAGGGCGGAGTGATCCCGGTGCCGCGCTCGATCAGCTATGCAAAGCTGGAGCAGGCGGACATGGAGCAATTCCACGATGACGCCGTTGCCTTCCTGCGCACTTCGCATGCCCAAAAAACTATGTGGCCGCATCTGCCGGCCGCGCGCGCCAGCGAAATGCTGGAACTCGTCTTGCAAGGATTCGGCGAATGAAAGGCCGTAACCCCTCCGCCGAACAAAAGCGATTCTGGGACCTGCTGGTCAAGAACATTGGTTGCGTGGCTTCCCGCATGGATGGCTTCTTTGATGGCCACTGTTCCATCCACCACATCGATGGACGCACGAAGCCCAACGCGCATTGGTTGGTGCTGCCACTGTCCGCTGGGAACCACCAGGACGGCACTGGTGCGCCTGGCCGCATCGCCGTCCATCCCTGGAAGGCTCGATTCGAGGCCCGCTACGGGCGTCAACGCGATCTGTTGGTCTGGTGCATTGAACAACTCCAGGCTCAAGGCTTGGATGTCCCTGACGGCGCCCTGCGTGCTGTTGGGATGCTGGAGCAAGCATGAATTATTACCCGCACCAGAAAACTGACTTCACGACCGGCACGAAGATTAGCCGGCTGCCTGCGGTCTATGCGCTGGCCACGGCCAATATGGAATTCATAAAAATTGGCAAGACGATGTCTATCAAGCAACGTCTCATCAACATTCAAAGCGGCTGCCCGTTTGAGTTGTCCCTGTGGTTGACGATACGGACACCGAAGGCGGCCGAGGTGGAGCGGGCGGCACATGGCCTGCTTGCCCATTGCCGAACGCGGGGCGAATGGTTCGCGCCCTCGGGCAAGGATCTTGATCTGATCGCCGCGTTCTTTCACGCGACCAACTTGAACGTGAGGGAGGCGGCCCGTGCACTACTTTAAACGCAACATTGGCGACTATCACAAGAAGGCCGGCCGCCTATCCATGCTTGAGCACGGTGCGTACACGCTTCTAATTGATTCGTGCTACGACCGTGAACGCTTCCCCACGATGGATGAGGCAATCGACTGGTGCTGGGCTCGTACGGACGAAGAAATAGCGGCAGTTCGGTTCGTTCTTGGGAAGTTCTTTGAGCTGGTTGAGGGGCGGTACGTGCAAGCCCGCATCCAGGAAGAAATCGACGCATATCACGCCAAGGCGTTGAAGAACAAAGAGATCGCAGAAGAGCGTGAGGCAAAGCGCCGCACGGCTCGTGAAAAGCCGTGCACGGAACGTGCACATGGCGTGAACGATTCGCCACCTAACCAAGAACCAAGAACCAAGAACCAACAACCAGATAAAGAACCACCCCCTAGCCCCCGCAAGCGGGGGAATGGATTTGATGCGTCGGCCATCGATCTGCCGAACTGGCTTGATCGCGAAGACTGGCAAGGCTGGGTTGCTGACCGAAAGGCCCGCAAGAAGCCGGTGACGCAAGAAGCGGCCAAGCTCCAGCTAAAGCAGCTTGCCGACTTACGTGCCGAAGGGCACCAGCCTAGCGCGGTGATCGCGAACAGCATCGCCAGCGGATACCAGGGGCTTTACCCGCCCCGAACTCAAACCCGAACGAAATCGAATGGAGGGACAGCGCATGGAAACTTCAGCCAGCAGGACTACCACGCCGGGGTTGCAGCCGATGGCACGTTTTAAAACCGAGCAATCCACACAGCGCTGCGAGCAGCACGGGGAATACACGGCCATAACGTACATGGGCCATACGTCCGGCTGCCCCGCTTGCATTAAGCAGCAGCAAGAGCGCGAGGCGAGCGAGGCGCATGCCAAGTGGATGCTGGAGTTGCGCCAGCGCCGCGCCAACGAATTGCTGGGCCGCGCTGCAATCCCGCCGCGGTTCGCCGACAGGACGTTGGAGAACTTCGTGCCGCATGCGGACGGACCCAAGAGGGCTCTTGCGGTGGCTAAGGGCTTCGCAGATGGCTTCGATGAATGCCTGAAGACCGGCCAGAGCATAGTTTTCTGCGGCGGCGTAGGGGCCGGGAAAACGCATCTGGCCGTTGGGGTGTGCCACGAGGTCATTAAGCAAGATCGTGTAGCCGTGTTTACGTCGGTCATCGGCGCCGTTCGATCGATCAAGGACACGTATCGGAAGGGTTCCGAGCTGACTGAGGCAGAAGCAATTCAAAACCTCGTGGAACCTGACCTTCTGGTCTTGGACGAGGTTGGTGTGCAGTTCGGCAGCGAAACCGAAAAGATGTACCTGTTCGAAGTGATTAACGGCCGATATCAGGCGCTGAAGCCCACGATCGTCATCAGCAATTTGGCTAAAGAAGCGCTAACCGAATACTTGGGCGAGCGTGTCATTGATCGCCTGCGCGAGGGTGGCGGCCGGATGGTGGTGTTCGACTGGCCCAGCTATAGGAGGCAAGCATGATGGAGTTGCCAGAACTCGGTGCGGTGCCGAACGAGCGGCGCTGGGCCCTGAGGATATTGAGGGAGAGTGAGCGGGCCGGCGGCCGGCGCTACTCGATGACCGTATTGGCCATGGCCAAGCGGGCGCTCGGGATCGGGTTGAACGTGGGGGAGGGGGCATGGTAATTGTCGACTTGCCCTGGCCGCCCAAGGAACTGAGCCCCAACCACCGCGGGCACTGGGCGCCAGTATCTAAGGCGAAGAGCGGCTATCGAACGGCTGCCAGGCTTCTTGCGCGGTCCGCCCTATCCAAGGCTGACGGTTTTAGCCAATTCAAAGCCGTCCGGCTGGCATATGAGTTCTTCCCGCCCCAGGCGCGCGCCTACGACCGCGACAACTTGGCGGCCCGCATGAAGGCAGCGACCGATGGCATTGCTGACGCTATCGGGATGAATGACCGTGGGTTCCATTTCGCGCCCGCCGAAATTCGAGAAAAAGTGAAGGGCGGAATGGTCCGGGTAACTATCGAACAGGTGACGCCATGACGATCATCGAGAAGCCCCGCGCCCGGCAGGAGGGTGATATGTGGCTGGTGTGGTGCGCAGCGGTGGGCCCCAGCCCGCGCGCAACGTTCGAGTCCGCCTATTTGGCATGGGCTCGCCGGCGTGGGTGGCTGGTATGACGGCCGATCTGCAACGGTGGGAGCTGCGCGACCCGATGCTGGTGGTGATGAGCCGTCAGCAGGCCGCTCTGAAACGATCATGCGAGGGCTGCGCGCATGCCAAGACCATCGAAACGCCCTTCATCGGTGACACGATCACGCGCTGCCTGAAGGGCAAGCCCTATGGGAAGAAGTGCAGCCGGTACGAGGTGGCCAATGGATAACAGTCTGCCGCGGTGGGTGGAGGACGAGATCCACAACTGGGCACGCGCGCAATGGGAAGGGGAGTGGCCCGGCCCTGGTCGACCGGTGCACGACGAGCCGGCCGTCTGCGCCTTCCCCGCTGAGCCAGGCCACGAGGATGACGATGAGCCCCCGCGCATCCCCGTGAACCACGACCGCGCGCGCAAGGTGAACCGGCTCTATGAGGCGTTGCCCTTGGCGGAACAGCGCGTGATCCAGGCCGAGTACACGCGCCGCAATGAGTATGGCGACCTGCCGGCGCACCTTCGCAAGGACAAGGCGTGTCGTGTGATCGGGATTCCGCTGCCGTACTACAAGGTGGCGCTGGGCAGTTTCAAGCAGCAGGTTTGGAGGATGTTCGAATGAAGTACGCACACGAAGTTATCGACCTGCTGGGCGCTTTCCCCGGGCGCCGGTTCAAGATGAGGCAGATCATCAACCACGTGGCGCCTAGAGCGGACCAGCGACAGCGCGCCGTGGTGCGTACTGGCGTGTGGCGCGTCCTGGTTGCCCTGGAGGAATCCGGGCAGATAGCCAGCACCCGCGACGAGTCGGAGAGCCGCATCCATGTTGAGTACTGGTGGGAAACCATAACATCGGCTTCTGGAAAAGCATTTCAGAAACCATCACAATACGTGCGGGAAGTTGCGCCTTTATGAAGCTGATTCCTTTTGCTTCATAAAGGGAGCTTCCGCACATCGCTGCGCCGAACAACGAATGGTTCTATTCGTTCACAACGATAATCTGCACAGAATTCGGGTCAATCCCTCCATGTTTCAAACGGGAGTCGATATCTTCGCCATCACCCGGATGGGCGTCGACCAGCGGCAGCCGATGGAGACTTGCTAGGGCGCGTTTGGCTTCAAGCAAAGTGGGCAAGTCGCGTGTCCAGCGTTCTGTTCTGGAACTGGCGTCTGGCCCCGTGTACTGAATCAGGATGGGCGGTGTTTTTTGGAAGGAAATTTCTCCCAGCCTGATTCCGCGAGCATTGCCCGCCAAGTCATAAACGTGGGCGACGAGTCCGACAGGCTCGGTCGCGATCAATACGTGGGACAACTCCAGACCAGTAGACTTGAACAACTTCTCGCTGCTGGCTTTAGTGAGCCGATAAATGGCCTCACCAATAGGTCGTGTTTCCACTGTGATTATGGCGTCGTTATAGTCCGCCAGGAATATCCAAGAATTCGCCATTTTTTCTCATGGTTGAAAGGGCGGGGCGTATAAGGATTCCCCAGCCCAATTATTTGGCGCTGCGAAGCTGCCAGGTCTGCTAGTCAATCGTCTTTTGCGTTAGCGCCAGCAATATATGAGCAGTGTTCGCAGTAGCCGCTAACGTCTTCAATATCCTCAACGGTCACGATCGCGTCGCGAAGTGATTCATACGACGCATTGTTCGGACAATCTGAGCTGGCGCACGCTTGATCCACAAATCGGCTTACCTCATCGTTGTATACGAAGAGTTGCTTGGGGGACAGTTTTTGGGTCCCGCCGTCCGCAGCAACTTTTGCTGCAATTCCAGCTGCTGTGTCGGACAGTTCACCTCGGTCGATCAAAGCTTTCAGGCATTCAGCTAAACACGTCACACTTGGCTCCTTTGCAAGATGCAGTTTCAGGCGGGTAGGCCCGAAGTTAGTAAGGCAATAGATCGTAGAATTTCAAAATGTATCATTTTCTCACTGTCGAGTGTGGCTCTTCGCAGCAGTCTTGGCGAAAAGGCGCGATATATCAAAAGTAGATAGGAATAGAAATGGCAGGCAAACCCAAGGGGCTGCCCAAGACGGGTGGGCGCTCGAAGGGCACTCCGAACCGGGCCACAGCCGATATTAAGGCGCTGGCTCAACTACATGCCATAGAAGCGGTTGCCACTCTGGCCGAGATCATGAAGGACGTCGGACATCCCCCCGCCGCACGCGTTGCAGCAGCGAAGGAGTTGATTGATCGCGGTTTCGGTAAAGCCACGCAGCCTATTGCCGGTGACCCGGGCCTACCGCCTGTGGCTCTGATGCCCACGACGATCCAATTGGTTGCCCCAGGTGACGACGGCTGAGATCCAACTTCCGCCGAAGCTGATACCTGTATTCAGTGGGCAGGCACGATACAGGGGTGCGCATGGCGGGCGGGGATCGGGGAAGACTCGCTCGTTCGCGTTGATGACTGCTGTACGTGCGTATATTTTCGCGGAGGCCGGCGCGTCTGGCGTTATCTTGTGCGGCCGCGAGTTCATGAATAGCCTGGAAGATTCCTCTATGGAGGAGGTCAAACAGGCGATTCGATCCGTGCCCTGGCTTGATGCCTACTTCGAGATTGGTGAGAAGTACGTACGGACCAAGAACCGCCGCGTTTCATACGTCTTCGCCGGTCTTCGTCACAACGTGGACAGCATTAAATCCAAGGCGCGCATCCTTATAGCCTGGGTGGATGAGGCCGAAAGCGTCAGCAAGATCGCCTGGCAGAAGCTGGCCCCCACCGTCCGCGAATCTGGCTCCGAAATCTGGATCACCTGGAACCCGGAGAAGGACGGCAGCCCCACGGATGAGCGGTTTCGCAAGAATCCGCCGACCGGCGCCAAGATTGTCGAGCTCAATTACACGGACAACCCATGGTTCCCTGCTGAACTTGAGCAGGAACGGCTGGATGACCGCGATCGGCTGGATGACCAGACATATGCCTGGATTTGGGACGGCGCGTATCGCGAGAACAGTGAAGCGCAGATCCTGGCAGGTAAGTACCGGGTCGCGGAATTTGAGTTCGACCAGTTCGATGGGCCGTATTTCGGCGTTGATTGGGGATTCTCTCAGGACCCGACAGCCGGCGTGCGGTGCGGCATTCATGACCAAAGGCTTTATATCGAGTACGAGGCCGGCAAGGTTGGCCTGGAAAACGACGACATTGCCAAGTTCATGATCGAACGTCTGCCGGGCGTCGAGCGCCACACGGTGCGCGCTGACTCAGCCAGGCCGGAGACGATCAGCCACGTAAAGAGCAACGGCAACGGCACGCGCCTGGCGCTGCCTAGAATCGTTGGCGTGGAGAAGTGGAAGGGCAGCGTTGAGGACGGCATCAGCCATCTTCGCAGCTACAAGGAAATCATCATCCATCCTCGCTGCGTCAAGACGCTGCACGAGGCCCGGACCTACAGCTACAAGGTGGACCGCCTGACTGGCGATGTTCTCACCGAGATCGTAGACAAAAACAATCACTACATAGACGCGACACGTTATGCGCTGGGGCCGCTGATCAAGCGCCGCGGCGCCGTCGGCATGCTTCTCCCAGGACGGTAAATGGCAATTTTCAAGGTCACGCAGCGCGACAGTGGCAAGTCCATGGTCGTGCGGGCGAAGTGCGTCTCGTGCGCGCGCACCGTGGCTGTCGAGAATGCCGGGGCCGAGGGTACAGCCGTCTGGCGTGATCCGGATCAATCCAGCGTTGAACTGGTGCGCCACGACGACAGGCCCGGCCTGATTCTCAAATCGGAATGAGCATGTCAGACACGAACAACAGCGACCAGCTTCAGTTGGCGGTGAATGCCGCACTGAGCCATGCGCAGATCGCCCGCGCCCGTATGGGCCTGCTGGGCGGCCAGGGGATCGACAACAAGCGGCCCCAGGCCTGGTGCGAGTACGGTTTCCCCGAAGAGATCGGGTTTGCCGACTTCTACGCGCTGTATCGCCGTGGCGGCATCGCTCACGGCGCCATAGGAAAGATCACGTCCGCGTGCTGGAAGACGAATCCTTGGGTGATCGAGGGCGACGACCAGGACAACGCGACCGATGAGACCGCTTGGGAGCGCGGCAACAAGCAGGTGTTCACGCCGAAGTTCTGGCGCTCGGTGGCCGAGGCCGACAAACGCCGTCTGGTGGGTCGTTACTCGGGCCTGTTGCTGCAAGTGCGCGACAGCGGCCGCTGGGATGAGCCCATCAAGCGCAAAGGCTCGCAACTGGTCAAGATGATCCCGACCTGGGCGGGTAGCCTCAAGCCAGCCGGGTTCAATACCAACGCCCAGGATGAGGGATACGGCACTGTCACCAAGTGGCAGTACACCGAATACGGAATGGAAGGGAGCGCCGGCCGCAAGGTGGATATTCACCCAGACCGCGTTTTCATCCTGGGCGATGCCTCATGTGACGCCATCGGCTTCCTGGAACCGGCCTACAACGCCTTCGTCAGCCTGGAAAAGGTTGAAGGTGGATCGGGCGAATCCTTCCTGAAGAACGCCTCGCGCCAACTGTCGGTCAGCTATGACAAGGACGTGGACCTAGGCAGCATCGCGCAGGCCTATGGCGTTTCGCTGGACCAGTTGCAGGCGCGCTTCAATGAGGCGGCCCGTGAGGTCAATCGCGGCAACGACGCTTTGCTGGTTACGCAGGGCGCCACGGTCAACCCGCTGGTTACCGCCGTTGCCGACCCTGGCCCGACCTACAACGTCAATCTCCAAACCGCCGGCGCCGCGCTGGATATCCCCAGCAAGATCCTGGTCGGGATGCAGACCGGCGAGCGCGCCAGTTCGGAAGACCAGAAGTACTTCAATGCACGCTGTCAGTCTCGGCGCGCCGACCTGGGTATGGAAATCCACGACCTGGTGGAGCATCTGACGCGCATCGGCGTGGTCAAGCAAATCGCCGAATACACGGTGATGTGGGACGACCTGACCGAAGCCACGCAGGCCGACAAGCTGGGCAACGCCAAGCTGATGAGCGAGATCAACCAGACCGCCCAAAGCTCAGGCGCAGAGGTGTTCACCACGGACGAAATCCGCGAGGCGGCAGGATACGACGCCAGCGACGACACCGAGCCATTGCCCGACGAAGACGAGGACGACGATGGCCCGATCACCGATCCTGCCGAGTAATGCGGCAGACCCGACAGGGGTAGATCGGCTGGAGCGGGGCGCCATGAAGGACTTTGACCGTCGCATGCGGCGGATTCGAAATGGCTACGTTGAGGCGCTTGGCCGTATTCCAGCCGAGCCGGTCGTGAACAAGAGCTACACGTTTAGGCTTGATCAGGCGCTGCTGTCGTCGATCTTCGCTGACACGGACCGCCTCGTTGACGAGATCCTGCTGGAAGGCGGGGAGCGCAACCTTTGGCTGTTTGAGTCGTATGTGGGAGTGGCGTACCAGCGCGGTACAGCGCAGGAGTTCGCCAACCTTGGCCAGCAGTCGCCGGCCTACAAGGCTGGACGTGACTCGTTGCAAGCCTTGCTCAGGTCCGAGCCATATCAGGCGCGTCTTTCTCTAGTGCGAGCGCGCCAGTTTGAAGAAATGAAAGGCCTGTCCGGGCAGGTCAAGGCGGACATGTCTCGCATCCTGTCCGACGGTATCGGCCGGGGCTTGAACCCGCGCGACATCGCCAGGAATTTGACCGAGCAGACGGGCATAGAAGCCCGCCGCGGTCACCGCATCGCGCGTACCGAGGTGCCCATGGCCCTCCGCCGCGCGCGGTGGGATGAACAGGACCAAGCCCAGGAAGACTACGGCACCCAGGCGAAGCTGATGCACATGTCCGCGCTCAGCCCAACCACGCGGCGGACGCATGCCCGCCGGCACGCGAAGCTATTCACTAGCGAAGAAACACGCGAGTGGTACGCACGCGACGCCAACGCCATCAACTGCAAGTGCAGCCAAGTATCGGTCCTGGTGGACGAGAAGGGCGAGCCCCTTGTGCCTGCGATTGTCGACCGGGCGCGCAAGAACTACCAGGTGATGAAAGACAAAGGCAACGGCCCCTGGGCCGATGACAAGGAATAGCCATGCCGATGCAGGTAAACATCCGCACGCAGGTCAACAGCAAGTCCATCCGCCGCGAGCAGCACAACGGCCGTGAGCACATCGTAATCCCGAGCTACACGATGCCGTTTGACGTGGTCATGAACGGCGGCCTGTACCCGAAGGACCAGATCGTCGCCAACTACAAGAAGCTTGAAGGCACGCTGGCCCCGCTTGGCCACCCGACCGTGAACGGCGCGTTTGTGTCCGCTTTCTCCCCGGAAGGGATCAACCTGGGGCATATCGGCGCCTGGAACCGCAATACGAAGCTGGTCGGCAACCGCGTCTACACCGAAAAGTGGGTTGACGTGGAGGTCGCACAGAACACAGAGGGTGGTCGGCGCGTGATCGAGCGCGTAGAGCAACTTGAGAAGGGAGAGGGCGAGCCGGTGCATACCAGCGTGGCCGTCTTCCTGGAGCGTGAGCCGGCCGTCAACGCCGACGGCTATGAATGGACCGCCAAGATCCACGGTATCGACCACGACGCCATCCTGCTTGACGAGCCAGGCGCCGCCACCCCCGAGCAGGGTGTGGGTCTGATGGTCAACGCTGACCAAGCCAAGCCGCTCCATGTGAATGCCGGCGCGCTGGAGGGTGAATCCTTCCGCGAGCGCGAGAACCGCATCCAGGCCGCCGCCAAGGCCCGCTTTGCCCCGGGCGCCGAGGATTACGTCTGGGTGGCCGATTTCACCGACACGCAGGCTGTCCTGGTGCGCAACGGCGGCGTCGCCGAAGTCTACGGCTATGCCACTGAAGGCGGAAAGATCATCTTCGATGACGTCGGCTCCCCCGTCGTCCGCCAGGAATCCTGGGTCACCACCGTGGTGAACAGCGTCAAACGAATTTTCAACCATCAGGCTCGGCCTGATAACACTCTGGAGGGCAATATGCCTCTGACCGCTGAAGAAAAGGCCGAGCTGACCAACGACATCAGCAAAGCCTTCGCCGCCAACCTGGCGGAACAACTCAAGCCGTTGACGGACAAGATCCAAGGCTTGGAGACCAACCACAAGGCGTTGTCCGACTCCTTGACCGCCAACGCCAAGGCCGAAGAGGCAGAAAAGCGCAAGGCCGTGGCCGCCGTGCATGGTGACATCGTCGCCAATGCGCTGTCGGGCGAGCCCTTGGACGCGATGTTCAAGGCGCTGGGCACCGCGGCGCCGATCATCAACGGCCAGGTTGCCGATTCCGGCAAGCCGCGCTTTGACGAAGTCCCGGAATAAGGAGCCCAGATCATGGCTGTGAAATGGAACAAGATTTACCGTGGCGGCGTTCATCGCACCACGCCCGAAACGCGCGAAGTGAACGCGCCGACCACGGGAACCTTTCTGCCTGGTACGGCGGTCACCATCACCTCTGCTGCGGGCGACATGACCGTCCAGAAGGGGATCACTGGTGAGCGGGACTTCTGGTACTTGATCGGCGAGCAGTTGCACGGCTCCGTCGATGACAACCAGGTCGGCGGCGGCTCGTCCATGCGCCTGTACACCCCGCGCTCGGCCGATCTGATGGCTGGCCGCTTGGTGGCCGGCGTCGCGATTGTCGATGATGTGCCCCTGACGATCAACGTCGATGGCCGCTTCGCTCTGGCCGTCACTGATGACCCGATCCATGCGTACATCGACGATCCGGCCAATGCCTTCCCCGGCACGACCCCGACCACGTCGACGCTGGACCAGTTGGTCCCGATCAAGATCCGCTAAGGAGGCCGAAAATGGCTTTTTACGTAGACAAAAAGGGCCTGGAAGCGAATTCCGGCCTCAAGAAGCAGCACCAGTTCATCGTGAACGCACGTACCGCGAACTGGGACCACGAGACCGGCCTGATGAAGGCCGCCGGCCTGGAAGTGAACGAGGCGCGCATCCCGGGAGAGGTGTGGCGTGACTTCGACACGCAGACCAAGACGCTGATGCTGTCCGATGAGGGCGGCGTGTTGCTGAACGACCTGATGCCCCTGGCGCGCAACGTCCACATCGGCAAGATCGTCAGCGAATACCGACGCTACGGCGCGGATGAGCTGGAAGTCCGGTCCAGCATCGACGGCCAGCACCGCAAGCCCGTGAACCATGTCAGCTTTGACTATGACGGCGCGATCGTTCTGGTTCATTCCACTCAAGTCGGCCGCATCTGGCGCGAGCTGGAAGGCATGCGCTCGGAAGGCTACGACGCTCTGCTGGATGACCAGGCTGCGGCCACGCGCTTCGTCCGCAAGCGCACCGTTGAGAACTTCGTCGATGGAACGCCCGACCTGACGTACAAGAACTACCAAGCCTACGGTATCAAGAACAACCCGAACACCATCGCGTTGGACTTGGGCGCCGCCGGCCTGAACGTGGATCTGACGAGCCCGACGCTGACCTTTGCCCAGGCATGGGGCGCCTTCGTCGCTGCGCTGCAAGCGCTCCAGGGCCAGGGCAACAACGCCGTTGGCAATGTCACGTTCTACATCTCGGACGAGATCTGGTTCAACCTTCTGCGTATCGCCAACCCGGGCACCAGCAACGTCGAAACCATTCTCCAGGGCCTGCAACGCATTCCCGGTGTGGCTGGCTTCAAGCGCACGGACACGGTGACCGGCAATGAATTCCTGGCCATCATCTTGTCCAGCGAATACATCCGCCCGGTCGTCGGAATGCCCGTCACCACCACGCCGATCCCGCGTGTCACGCCGATGGACGATTGGCACGTGCTGGTGTGGGGCGCCTCCGGCTTGCAAGTCAAGGCTGACTCGCAGGGCCGCAGCGGCGTGCTGTACGCCAGCGCGGCATAAGGGGGAATCATGGCGAAATCCAAGTACATCCTCCTGCGCAAGATCATCGGCGTCGGGGTGATGCTGCCCGGCGCGGTGATCGAGCTCACGCCCGACCAGGCAGCCCATCCGCTGTATCGCACGCGCGTTCGCAAGGCCGATGACGCTGTGTCCCTGGTGCCGGCCACGCCCGGAGCAAGTTCGGGTGGTGCCGATCAGGAAAAGGGCGACGTCAAGAGCCGCCTGAAAGAGCTGGGCATCAAGTACGACGGCCGGAAAAGCGCTGAAGAACTGGTTTCCCTGCTGCCCGACGGCGATCCGCTGAAGCCTGCCGCCAACTGACCGCCTACGGGCGGTTTTCTTTTGGCCCTGCCTGATGGTGGGGCCATTTCTATTTTGAGGTCTGGATATGGTGACGATCGACCAAGCCAAGCAGTATCTGGAAGGCCAGGGGATCGTCCTGCCGGATTTCGTCCTGGCTGCGCTAGTCGCCCAGGCAAACAGCATCCAGGAATGTCTGGATGAACATTACACGCCGGAAACGGCGCTTCTGATCCAGTTGTACCTGCTGAGCCTGATGGGTCTAGGGCAGGGGGATCGCTACATCAGCAGCCAGACGGCGCCCAGCGGCGCGTCGCGCTCGTTCCGGTATCAGGGATTTGCCGACCGATGGAGCGGTGCGCTGTCGCTGCTGCGCGGCCTGGACAAGTACGGGTGCGCTTCCGAGCTGATCCCACCTGACCCGACCAAGAAGGCGTTTGGGGGCATGTGGATCGCCAAGGGCGGGTGCCAAGAATGAGCGCTACCGCCAACTGGAGCTATACGAACATCGCGACGGTGCGGCCGTTCGTGTCGATCGACATGATGACCGGCGAAACGGTTTACGGCCCTGAGTTCGATATCGCCTGCACCTGGACGGCAGAAAGCAAGATGGAGCGCGAGTCGGGCGGGCAGAGTGGGGCGCGCGGGGCGGAATTCCTATCGCAGCACGTGATCTTCACCGAAGACAAGCGCCCCAAGTACCTGGATCAGATCAGCTTTGACGGTTCGAGCGGCTGGGAAGAGATCCGTTCGGTGACGAATTGGGATATGTCCTTCTTCGGCGAAGAGCCGGACCTGAAGTTGGTGACCTGACATGCCGGTCAAGGGCATCGAGCGCGTCAAGCGCGGCTTCCGTATCGCGGTCAAGGAGATCGGCGAAGGCAAGACCGAGCGCGCCGTCTACGAGACGCTATCGCAGGGCTCGGCAATGGCCGCCCAGATGACGCCGATCGACGCCAGCAACCTGGTCAATAGCCAGTACGCACCGCAGATAGAAGTGAAGGAAGGCAAGGTGTCCGGCTCGGTCGGATACACGGCTTCCTATGCGGCGGCGGTTCACGAAGCCTCCGGGAAGCTCAATGGAAAGCCTCGGGCCGACTTCGGCAGAACGCGCGCAGGCGTGGGTTTCGGAGGCGGCACAGGCAACGGCAACTATTGGGACCCCAACGCGGAGCCAGAATTCCTTACCAAGGGCTTTGATCAGATCAAGGGCGCGGTGCCGGCCATTCTAAAAAGGATTTACGGTGTTTGACGCCTTCACTGATTGGCTCAAGGCGGTCGTTGGCGACGGATACCTGTACAGCCGCGGCATGTGGATTGACAGCCCGTCCGTCAACGGCGCCTTCATCGCCTCCGTTCAACAAATGGGCGGTTCCGCACCGGATGTCGAAGACCGCGTTATCCGCTTCAAAGTGATCCTGCTAGGCCCGCGTGACGGGCGCAAGCATGTCGTCGCTGTCGAACAAACCATGGAATCACTGGCCCAGGCCGCATTAGGCGATTCGTCGCCCTGCGGCGCTGCGTCCGTGCGCGCGGTCGGCGAAGCCGTCGGCCCCGGCTACACGAGCGAGAACCGCCCCTGGTACTCGCTTGATTTTGAAGTGCTTTTATAACTGGAGGCCACTAATGGCTACTTGCAAGAACCAGAAGTATGTTGGCCGTGACGTGGTCCTGGAATACCACATCGGCTGCGGCGACCAACTGCCCGCTGAAACCGACTGGAAGCGCTTTGCCGCTCTCCGCACGAAGGAATTCACCCTGGAATGGGAAACCGCCGACACCACGGCTGACGACTCGGTCGGAGCTCTGCGCGAGAACATCGCCACCTTCCAGACGCTCAGCATTTCCGGCGACGGCACGGCCAAGGCGTCCGGGACCGGATCGGAAAACCTGATCGAAATCACCAAGCATGTCGCGCGCCCCGATGCTACTGGCGGCCAGCCTGTGGCTTGGATGCGCATGACGTTTCCGGATCTGACGTTCACGGCGTTCATGCTGGTGTCGAACATGAGCCGTAGCGCTCCGTTTGACGACGTAGTGACGTTCAGCCTGGAAGCGAGCGCCACGGGCAGCGACTATGGCCTGATTGTCGAAGACACGCCCAACCCGGACGCCGCGGATCCGACGAGCGTGGAGGTCATCCCGTCCACCCTGAGCCTGACGGTGGGTGAGTCGTTCGACGCGGAAGGCATCGTCCTGCCGGTCGGTGCGCCGCAAGGTCTGCGCTGGACGTCGTCCAACCCTGCAATGGCAACCGTCAACCAGGTTACTGGCCAGATCCTGGCGGTTTCCGCAGGCGCGGTCACGATCACCGCGGCATCCAGCGTGGCGCCGGCAGTGACCAACACGATTGCGCTGACCGTTGTGCCGTTGGTGCAAGCTATCAATGTGTCGCCCACTTCGGTATCGGTTGACGAAGGTGCGACGCAAGCCCTGACGGCCTCCGTTTCGCCGTCCGGGGCTGCTTCAGGCTTGGTGTACGAAAGCGCGGCGCCGGCCGTTGCTACCGTCAGCAATGTCGGCCTGGTCACTGGCGTGACTGAAGGCACAACCACCGTCAAGATCACCAGCGCGGCGCGCCCGTCGGTGAGCGTGACCGTTCCGGTGACCGTCACGGCGCCGTAACCCATGATCCTGACCGAAATTGGCGAAGTCGGCGTGTACGCGGGGGAACAGGTGGTGCGTCTACGCCCCTCCTTGTACGCGATGTCTCGGCTGGGAGATCCGGTCGAGATAGTCGAAACCTTCGCCACGGTCATGGGTGGGGCAGAGGATGACGCCCAGGCGAGCCGGTTGTTTCAGGCGGCTCTGGGCGTCATCTATTCATGTTCGGTTGATGACGTCGACCCGTCGTCATTGTTTGGGACTTACGAGACCACTTCCGGAGCGCTGGAATACGTGCCAGGCGTGGCTCCGGCAGAGCATGTGGTTCCCCTTGCGCGCTGCCTGTTGAAGCACGGCGTTACGGGCGCATTGCCCCCGATGCCAAGGCGGCCGGGTGACGACGAGCCAGTGTATGTGAAGGAGTTTTTGGCAAGGGACCATGTGGCCACTGCTATGGCCCATCTAGGCGTGTCGGAGCGGGACGCCTGGAATCTGACGATGACGGGGTTGGTCGGCGCATTGCGGGCTAAGTTTCCGCCGGCCGAAAGCAATGCACCTGGCGCAAGGGCGCCAACGAAAGAGGAACACAACGCCACGATGGCGTGGTTCGACAAGATCGAAGCAAAGCGAAAGGCAGCTAAAGGGGTTCACTGATGGCAGGCGGAATGAATGTCGGGTCGATCTACTACGAGGTAGAAGCCGACACGTCGAAGCTCGTCAATAGCTCCACCAACGTCGATTCGGCGCTGGACAAGATGAACAAGCGCTTTGGCCAAACGGATAAGGCGGCCAACCAGGCGCAGTTCCAAATGACCCAGACGGCTGCGGCCGTCAAGGGTTTGGGACGCGAGGCATCTGTTTCGTCGTCTGCGCTCAAGGGATTCTCTGGCGTATTGGCGGGGCTTATCTCGCTTCAAGGCGTGTCCAGCCTGATCCAGATGGCCGAGGCGTACAACGAAATGGCCGAGCGGGTCCAGATGGCCACGTCCAGCACCGCCGAATTCAACATGGTGCAGACGCGCCTGTTGGATACCGCGAACAAGACGTACCGCTCGCTGTCCGAAGCGCAAGAGGTTTTCGTGCGCACGTCGGCATCGCTTAAAGCGATGGGCTACGAAACGGAGTCGGCGCTTGATGTGACCGACTCACTTTCCTACTCGTTCGTGAAGAACGCGACGAGCGTGGATCGGGCGCGCGGCGCGACGGACGCATTCAGCAAGGTACTCAATAAAGGCAAGGTTGAAGCCGACGCCTGGGAAACGATCCTGGCGGCCATTCCCACCGTCATTGACGATGTGGCCGCCGCGTCGGGCCGTAGCGCGCAGGAAATCCGCCAGATGGGCGTCAGCGGCGAGTTGACCGCGCGCATGCTGACCGAAGGGTTGCGCAAGTCACTGGACGATAACAAGGCCGCCGCGGATGGCATGGCCACCACGGTCAAGGACGCATTCACGGCGCTGCGCAACAACCTGTCGGCCATCGTTGGCGAAGCGAACAAGTCCAGCGGCGCCACGCAACTGCTTTCCAAGGCCATGCTTGGACTCGCCAATAACCTGCAAACGGTTATCACGGGGCTGACCATTCTTGGCGCCGGCGCCCTGGCGAAATTGCTGGCCAATATGGCCGCGAGCACCATTGAGTCGGCCAAGGCCTCGCTTGCCGCGCGCGCCCAGGCCGCCGCCGCGCTGGCCGCCGCAGTTGCCAACGAGCGCGCCGCCGCTGCCGCCGCTGGCCACGCCGCCGCGCAAGTTCGGCTGGGCGGGTCACTCGCCGCATCTACCGCTGCTGCCAACGCGCACCGTGTAGCGCAGACCGCCCTTGCCGGTGCGCAGCGTGCAGCAACTGCCGCCGGATCTGGCATGCTGGCGCTGCTGGGAGGCCCGGCAGGACTTATAGGTTTGGTCGCGAGCGTGGCTACCGGCGTGCTGCTGTTCGGCGACAACGCCAAGCGCGCCGCACCCAACGTTGAAGAGTTGGCCACTGCGGTGGACAACCTCACGCAAGCGCAGCTTGAGCTTCGCCGCATCCAGGTCGGTGATGCGATTGAGCAGATTGAGAAAGAGGCGCGCGACTCGTCCCGTATGGTGTCGAGCCTGACCAAAGACATCATTGATCTGAAGAAGGCGCAGGGGCAAGGCGTCAACATCAGCGACGATGAGTTGGGTAACGCCAACAAGTCGCTAGTCGAGCAAAAGGCCAATCTTGACGAAGTCAACACGCGGCTGCAAAAGCTCTACGAATTGCAGGATAAGCTGGCCAACCAGAAGCCCCGCGAGCGCGTTGAAGGTGGCGCACCGTCCGCGCCCGCCGCCGATCCTGACGTTGCCAAGCGGCTGCAAGGCATGCGAGATGAGATCGAGCTTGCCAAGCTGACCGGGGAGGCGCGCGCACGCTTACAGGCCATCCAGAAGCTGGGCGAAAATGCAACGGCAGCAGAACGCGCCGAAGCCGAGAAGCTGGCCGCCACGCTGTATCAGCTGGAGCAGGCGCAAAAGACTGGCGGCGAAGTTACCAAAAAGTCGATCGAAGCCAACAAGGAAAACGAAAAGACCATCGATTCGCTGGCGACCGCACTGTATCAAGCGGGCCTCGCGGGCGAAGAGCTGGCCATCGCGAAGGCGAAGGCGTCATTGAACGAGTTCGCCACGCCCGAGCAAGTTGCTCAGGTTGAGGCGTTGGCGCGTGCGATCGGCAAGATTAGCGAGGCCGAGCAGAACCAGAAGCTTCTGGGCCAGGTAGATCCAATTGCCGGCGCTCAGATGGAGTTCCAGGCCCAGATCGAGAACCTCCGCAAGCTCAACGAAGCCAAGCTTCTGGAGGATCAGCGCTATCTAGAGCTGAAAGCACAGGCCGAGACTGCCTATGACGAACGGTCGCGTGTGCTGCAAGAAGAGAACTTCCGCCGTCAGTCGGGATGGAACGAGCTTCTCATGTCCAGCTTGGACCAGTTGGGCGCTACAGCAACCGATACGCTCGTCGGAATTGCGACTGGCGCTACCAACGGTGAGGATGCAGTCAAGGCACTGGCGGGCGCCATCCTGAAGCAAGGCGTTAGCGCACTCGTTCAGATGGGCTTGCAGTACGTCAAAAACCTGATCATGGGCCAGACCGCCACCGCTGCGGCGACGGCGGCCGGCACCGCGGCGGCGGCCACACTGGCTACGGCTTGGGCTATACCCGCCGCTTTCGCATCGCTCGCGTCGTTTGGCGCCAACTCCGCCCCTGCCATGGCGGGCATCGGCGCAACGGTCGGCCTGGCTGAAGGCTTGGCCCTAGTCGGCGGTGGCGGTCGACAGTATGGCGGGGGAGTAGATGCCGCGAAGATGTACCGCATCAACGAAAACGGCGCGCCCGAGGTCTTTAACGCGGCCAACGGCCAGCAATTCATGCTGCCCAACCGACGCGGCGAAGTCGTCAGCAACAAGGATGCTACGGGCGGCAGTGGCTCGATCCCTGGCGTGACGATAAATCTGATTGAGAATCGGGACCGCGCCGGCCAAGTTTCCCAAAGCCGGGATGGCGATGGCAACTTGACGGCGGACCTGTTCGTTGCCGATATACACGGCGGGGGTGAGATGTCTCAAACTCTGGAATCCACATACGGCCTTAAGCGCCAAGGTCGGTAAACATGGAAACCCTGATCGACTATCCGGCAGAGCTTCCAGCACCCCTGTGGGCTCCGAATCAATACGCGGTCACGTCGCCCAATCAGCGGACGACAATGGACTCAGGTCGCGCGCGGCAACGTCGGAAATTTAGCTCTGTACCGGTGATGCGCTCGGCCACGTGGGTTATGACGAGCGCACAAGCCCGACTGTTTGAGCTCTGGTACAAGGTGACGCTAAAAGACGGCACCGAGTGGTTCAACATCTATCTCCGGCATCCAATCGGCTATGCGGTGCGGGTGTGCCGCATTTCTGGCGTCTACAACGGCCCCATAGCGTGGGGAGCAGATCGTTGGCAGTTCTCTGCCACCTTGGAGGTGTGGGAACGTCCGCTGCTTCCAGACGAGTGGGCAATTCTGCCTAGCTTCGTGGCGAATCCTGAAATCTTTGACCTGGCGATGAACCGGGAGTGGCCGAAAGCATGAGCACCCTTGCTGAAGTCTACGCAAGTGCGCCCGCAGGCGAGTTGATCATCTCCACGCTGGAAATTAGCGTGGCCGGCCAGCCTCCGATTCGAATCTGCGATGGTTTTGAAAATCAGATCTTAGGCGTGTCGGGCTCATTCGTCCTATTCGAAGCTGGCTCTCTTTCGGTTTCGCTTCCCGCGAAGAACAACACGGGGCGTCAGACGCTGAATTTTGGTGTCGCAGGCGTATCGGCCGTCGTTGATCGCTACTTCGATCTCGCGGAAGAATCCGGGCAGCCTGTGCAGGTTGTCTACCGCGAGTACCTGGAAAGCGATAAGAGCCAGCCCGCCCGAAAGCCGTACGTCATGGAATTGCTGGGCGGCACGATTGAGGGCGACGAGGCAACTTTGAGCGCGGCATTCTTCGACCTCTTGAATTTGCGGTGGTCGAGGCAACTGTACACGGCGACCAATGCGCCAGGTATCAAATACCTATGAGCCTGCAACGTTACCTCGCCACGCGGTACGTCGCCGGCGGACGAGGTCCCACTGAATACGACTGCTGGGGGCTAACTCGCGTGGCTCGCGTGGAGTTGTTTGGCGGTGTCATGTTGCCCAGTTGTGCCGACGCCAAGCCTGGCCTGATGCCCGTCATTACGCGAGAGGTCGCACGAGTGGCGCAGGCCCATTCTTTGGTGCCAGCAGAACGACCACAGCCGGGCCATGTGGCGACCGCTTGGCATGGCCGCGTATGCGTTCATGTTGGGCTCGTTATCCGAGATCAAGACGGCGTTCTCAGGATCTTGGAAACCGACGAGCCGACCGGGCCGTGTCTCACTCGCGTTCGGCATTTCGAACAGCGATATTCAAGGGTTGTTTACTATGCGGATTGACATCTACTCTGCCCCCGAGTTGGAAACGCGGCTGGAGTCGATCGATTGGGCCGGCACGTTTGAGCAATACCTGGACGCCACGATTCCGGCCTGGCGCGACATGGAAGTTCAGCGCTTCGCGGCTTACCTTGATGGCGTCAAGTGGCCACAAGACCGGTGGGGCGAGTCGCTGGAGCCGGACGCGCTGGTGCGTGTGAACACGATCCCGATGGGCGGCCTGTTCAAGATCATTGATCCGATCTTGTCAAAGCTGCTGAACGTGTTCCGCGGCAAGCGTCCTGTGACGAATCGCGAAACGCCGGAATCGCGAAACTTGGAAGCGGCAGACGGGAAAGCCAACACCGCAAAACTTGGCAGCGTGGTAGCCGAGCCAGCCGGCCGGTATCGCCGGTTCGTGGACTATCTCACACCGCCGCGCCGGTACTTCGTGAACAAGCGAGAACAATGGCTGGTCTTTCTGGCCAACGTCGGCCCCGGAAACTACCAAATCGCCGATGCAGACGTGCGCGTCGGGTCCACACCGTTCAGCGCTTTGGGAGATGATGCCGCCTACGGGATCTATCCTCCGGGGACGAATCTGTCCGCGCAAGTGGCCGCGCAGATCTGGCATACGGTAACGGAAGTGGGTGGTACGTCGTCGGGTTCGGCCGGCCTGGAGCTTACGACGGAGCCCGCCAACCGCGTCAACACCGACCCCGCCTCATATGCGTTGAGCGGTGCCACCATCACACGCAGTGATGGCGAATACCCGAGCGGGTGGGGCGTGAGTACGGTGGTGGCTATAGAGTACGCGCGGCTCTACGACATTGCCGATCATTTCGTTGACCCGACGGAATCTGATCCGGGCTACGTGATTAGCCGCTTTACGGGCTACTTTGGCCATATCCCTAGCGTCACGGTAGGTGGTGTGCTCCAAGTGGGCGCGTTCGGGGCTAAAGTGGAATGGCGAGTTAAGACGATTGTCGCGTCTCCCGGCTCCGGAATCTATACGCTGGAATTTGAGGAAGACACGGAGATTTTCACGCCGGTTCATGTAGACGAAGGCACGGGAGTTTCCTACATTTTCGGGGCTGACATTGAGCGCACAATCGTGGCCTTTGACCCCGCAAGTATCGACGTTTCGCCGGGTACGTTCCAGGCTGGCACTGTGGCCACGCGGGTGCGATTCTCTGGCGGCGCGGTATATGGAGAGTGGACGAACGAATTCATCGCTACCCCGGACGGGGCCGTCACCAGCACGTTGGAGCTCGACGTCTTTTTCCCCAATGGGCTGTGCTTTTTGTCTGATGGCGGCGAGGTTGAAGAGCGGTCAGTCAGCACTGAATACCAGTACCGCAACGTGGCGGGCGGCCCCCGCGTGACTGTGTCGCGGACGTTCTCCGACGCCACCGTGGATCAAATTGGATTCACAGAGCAATTCGCCATTGCTCCCATGGTGCCGGCCGTTCGCATGCGCCGCGTGGGCGCGCAGTCCACCAGCACGCAGGCTCAAGATAAGTGCCAATGGTATGGCTTGAAAGCACGCATGCCGGATTATTGGGTCTATCCAGACTGGACGACCATAAGTGTGATGTTGCGCAGCGGTGGCAAGCTGGCGGCGCAGAGTGAAAACCAAATCAACGTCATCCCCGTTCGCGTACTGCCGACGCTCCTACCGGATGGCACATGGTCATCGCCCATGCCCACGCGAGACATTACGGCGTTCGCGCGCCACATCCTCCAATCGTCCGGCGTGGGTGACGAGGCTATTGACATTGAAGAATGGCTCCGCCTTGACGCCATTTGGAAAGCGCGGGGGGACACACTAGATTTCGTGTTTGATGCGACCACGGTGAAAGAAGCTCTCGATACGACCTTCGGCGCTGGCATGGCTGAATTTACATGCGGTGATGGCCTGGTTCGCCCTGTTCGAGAGGACGTGAAGCCTGTCAACGAATTCGAACAGTCATACGGTCCCTTCAACATGAAAGGGCCGTTGCGCCGCAATCGCTCCACGCATTCAGAGATCACCGATTACGACGGAGTCGATGTCGAGTTCGTGAATGCTGAAACCTGGGTGCGGGAGACTGTTCAGTGCCGTTTGCCTGGCGACCTTGGCGCCAAGGTCCAAAAGATAACTCTTGATGGGGTAACGGATCGCACCCGCGCTTGGCGCATCGGCATGCGTCGGCGGGCGGCCCTCTATTACCGCAAGAGTGACTACAGCTTTACCACAGAGCTGGACGCGCTCAACAGCGAGTACATGGGCTATGTGGGCCTGTTTGGATATGGGCGCACCGGATTGCTCGTTGGCATTGAGTCTGATGGCGCCGGCAGCGCAATTCTGGAAAGCAGCGAGCCCGTCACCTGGAACACTTCGGAAGGCCCGCATGTGGTCGCGTATCGTCGCCTCGATGGGTCATTCGCAGGGCCGTTCCCGGCGTCGGAAGGCGCGGACGAGTACCACATACGCGCCACGGTTCCCCAGCCCTGGCCGTCGATTTCACTTAGCCACGAGCCACCGCACTTGTACTTTGGCCCGCTCTCGTCGTTCTGCTTTCCCGCGCTTATTTCCGGCGTCTTGCCACGCGGCGAATTTGAGGTGGCAGTGACGGCGGTGAATTACGACCAACGGGTCTACGCATTCGACAACGATTTCCCTCCGACTTAACGATATTCCAGCATCAACCAAGGCCCCTTTCGAGGGGCCTTTTTTATTGGGTCAAAGAATGACGACTTATCGAACTGGCAATCCTCTTGGCAGCGTATCCGTGAAGGATCTGTACGACAACGCGGAGAACTTTGATTTCGCGATGAACGACCGGTTAGGCGAATACTGGCAGGACCGGCTTGGACAGCAGCGCCTCTCTTGGTATGGTGCGGAAGAGGCGATTCAGCGTTTCCTGCTGAGCTCCGGGTACCAAGATTTGGGCGACTATGCGGGCGGGATTGTGATCTCGTCCAGGAATCAGATCTTTCGCAAGGACGGCGAGCTTTGGCGCGCAGGGGCGGCCCTTGATCTTCCTTACACCACCTCAGGGGAGTGGGAGGACGAGGGTTCTTCCTTCGTATCTGTTGGAGACGCCGCTCTGCGTCAGGAGCTAGCTTCGGCATCGGTCGCCTCGAGTGGCGCAGCCCTAGTGGGATTTGTGCAAAGCGGAACCGGTGCATCCGGGCGTACTACCTTGGACAAGCTGCGCGACTGCGTTAGCGTCAAGGACTTCGGCGCGGTCGGCGATGGAGTTGCGGACGATACCGCTGCCGTGCAGAAAGCGCTGGACGCCGGCCGCCCTGCCGTCATTTTCCCGAAGGGTACTTATCGTTGGGCTGGGAACGGACCCACCGTCCGTTCCGGAACCAAGGTTATCGGGCGTGGCGCCGTCATTGTGCAGTCGAACTATGACGCCGCTGCCACCAGCTCTGTCGGCACTGAGTATTGCGGCTTGCGTGCCGAGCCGGGCTCTACCGGCATTGAGTTCAATGGGCTGGAACTGCGCGGCCCTTTCTACGGTGCCACGGTCCAACCGATCTACCGGTCCATCGGTATCAGTATTTCCGGACGCTACGATCAGTATTTCTACAACAACCCCAACTATCCCGCTAACCCGCCCACTCCGGTGTCGAGCACTTCATCCGACATTGCCGTACGAGACTGCGTAATTGAGGGCTGGGGGCAGTCCGGCGTCATCGCTGACCAGATCGATCGCTTCTCGGCGAACTTCAATCGAATCCGGCATTGTGGCCGCGATGGCATCCGGATGTACGGCTGTCGAGATTTCGACGTCACCAATAACAAGGTCGACTACATGGCTCCGGGGTTTCCCACCGAAGGGATCGCCCCGAACTACAACGTGTACGGCATCACCACCACCCGGGTCTACCACAGCACCGCAGGCGACGGATCACTGACGGATTATAGGACTTGCGCCTTTGGTCTCGTTGCGCTAAACGCGGTGAACTACTGTTCGACGTGGAAGGCGTTGGATACCCACGGTGGAACGGACATCATTTTTGCCCACAACTCAACATGGGGGGCACATATCCCTATTGGGATTGACAAAGGGGGGTTCTCTGCCGCCCAGGGGTATGCTCCTCCACGCCGAATCAAGGTGCACGGCAATAACTTCATTGCCGACCCTTCGAATGCCGCAGGTAATCGGGCGGGCATCTTCGCGGTTGCCCACGATGCGACCGAAGAGAACTTCGGTGAAGATCTGGAGCTCATCGGAAACCACATCCAGGGCTACGGTGAGCAGACCCGAGACGGCAATGTGGTGGTCAGCAACTATCGCCGAGTCGTGGTCGACGATTTCACGATCAAAGGCGGTCTACGTGCTGGCATCAACTTCCAGGGCACCGTTGAAGACTATGTGATCGGAAATGGGGTGATCCAAGACATTGGACTGACCTCGGGCGGTGCTTGTACCGGAATTAATCTCCAAGGGTCTACGCAGCGCGGTGTCGTGGATGGCGTGGTGTTCCGTAAGACTGATACCGCTGACACCATGATCGCGATTAGTTCGGCAAGCCCGAGCACGGGATACGGCGCTAAGGTCGGTGAGAATCTGTCGTTTTTCGGAAATGTCACCCCCTTCAATTCCACAGGGGCATTCATCAGGCAAGACAGCCCTTTCGTGTTGAAGCCACTGGCCTGGGGGAATGTGAACAACGGTGGTTCCGCCACCCTTGCAGCCGCTAAAGGGATCGCTTCGGTTACGCGTACCGGCATCGGCGTTGTCCGCGTAGTGCTGTCCGCTGCCGCAAGCACCACCAGCACGTTCATCCCCATGGCCATCGGCAAAGGCACATCGGGGCGACTGGTGTCGTGCGCCATCATCGACGAGGTGACCGTGGATGTAATAACGCGCGATCAGACCGGCGCTGCCGTTGATACCGCCTTCTTCTTTAGCGTGATGGGGTTCTGAATGGCCGAGAGAAACTTACTGACGCATTTGTGAAATCCCTCCATGCCCGCTTCGGTGGGCCTTTTTTTCGTCTATAGGGGACGCGATGTTGTCGCTTCAAAGGAAAGATCATGGCTGACGAACATCTGTCCGATGCGTTCATCAAGTCACTGCACGCGCGCGTCGTGCAAATGGAGCAAGACATGGCCAACAACGCGGAAGCCACCGCGCGGAATACGGACTCTATCGAGACGATCCGGCAAAACACACAGGACATCGTTGACACCTTTGCGGCGCTGTCCGGTGGGTTCAAGGTCTTGCAGGGGCTGGGCCGGCTTGCGCGCCCGATCGGGTACATCGCTACCGCGATCGCGGCCACGCTAGCTGCGGTGGCGGCTGTGAAGGGGATTTGGAAATGATCTCGGATAGTCTGAAACGCAAGATTTTAGCGGCTTCGGCCGGTGGCGCGGTTGCCATCGCGGGCGTGCTGGTCACGCACTTTGAACCAGGCAAGGTGCGCGGCAAGCCGTACATCGACCCGGTGGGCGTGCTGACCGTGTGCGATGGGCACACCGGCCCGGATATCGACCCGAAGCGGATTTACACCGACGCGGAGTGCGATGCGTGGCGCGACGCAGATCTGGCCATTGCTGACCGGGCGGTACGCCGGCTAATCACGGTGCCGCTGAATGACTGGCAGCGCGCGGCCTTGATCGACTTCACGTACAACCTGGGCGCCGGGAACTTGGCTGAGTCGACCATGCGGCGCAAGTTCAACGCGGGTGACTATGCCGGCGGCTGTGCTGAGTTGGATCGATGGGTTAAGGGGCGGCAAGGTGGTGTGCTGGTAACGCTGCCAGGCCTCGTTACGCGCAGGGAGGTGGACACATGGATCTGTCTACAGCGTTGATCGGCTGGAAGGGGTACGCCGCTGCTCTGGTGGTGGGCGCCATCGTGGCGGGCGGCGCGGCCTGGAAGGCGCAGAGCTGGCGATATGGTGCCGAGATATCCGCCATGAAGTCTGACCAGTCGGCCCTCGTCGCCGAGTCACAGCGTCAGGCGCGCGAGATTCTTGAGCGGCGCGTCGCCGAGGTCGGCCAGATCAATGAACGAAACGCCAAGGCCGAATGGGCCGCTTACGGGGGTATGCGCAATGAGCAAGTTCAGGATGACAGCCTACGGGCTGATGTTGATGCTGGGCGCCAGCGGCTGCACGTCGCTGCCACCTGCCCCGCCGCCAGCATTGGAGTGCCCAAAGCCGGAGCCAGCGCCCGCGTGGGTGATGGAGCCCGCGCCGAACTTGATCCAACTGCTCGACCGGATTATTTCTCCCTCCGGGCTGGGATCCGGCGAGTGACCGCCCAGCTTGCAGCGTGCCAGGCGCGCTTACCCTAGCGCGGCGCCAGGCGGCGGTGATGGATGCCTGGGCCGGATAATCAGGTGGAGCGGTAGTTCAACGCTTTATGAGTCCTCGCCGACTCAGGCCAGGATTCCATTTCTGCCAGCGCGGTATGGATCTGGCCAATGTCCAAATGCTGCAACAGTTCAGGATCGAACTCGTGCCACCGCAATGCGGACAGCCTGCTCCGAACCACCTCATCTTCAAACCGCCATCTGAAATGCTTTGCGGGCGACCCTAGAACGATCGAGTAGGGTTGAACATCATGGGTCACCACGGCGCCGGCGGCGATGACTGCGCCGTCTCCCACCGTGACGCCTGACATGATGTAGGCGTTATCGCCTATCCAAACATCGTGTCCGATGAGGACGCGGATCCTGCGTACCGGATCCGCGAGCTTTAGGATAGGGCCGTTGCTGTTGTTCTTGAAAAACGGGCTGGTAGACAACGCATTTAGATCGTGAACGCCCGATCCTATCGTGACATTACGACCGATAGAACAGTACCTTCCGACGATAACCGCGCTGCGCACAAAGCCGCTATTCATGTACGACTGGAACCCGAAAGCGGCGCCAGGCAAAATTTCACACTTTCCGAGATTCACGCCTTGTTCGAAACGGAATTTCGAAGGCACGTAACCTTCCAAAGCGGTGAGCCCCATTTCTACAAACTTCTGGCTCTTCATGCTGCGTCCCCGATGAATCTAGCTATCGCGCGATCAATTAGCTTCAACGTCTCGTCTTTCCCGAGAACAGTGTGGCCGCCTCGAACAGGGTGGTTGATCGAATAGAACTCGGTCAGAACCTGCGTATCTCTTAGGCTGGGAAATTCGACCATCAGTTCGCACACCCCTGAGACGAACTTAGCGAAGTGTCGTTTTAAGTGGTTCGTATCGTGGGAGTTCTGTAGATACCAGATATTGGGAATGTGCTTGTACTTCCTGAATGTTTCGAGAGCGGACCAGCGATCGGGATACAGAGTGGTGGCTTCGCTCAGGCTCTTCCCGCCGTAGCAGTATGCCAAAAGGTGATCGACCGCCGCGGCTACGTGGTAGTCCGACATATCCACTTGCGGGATCTGCACCAATGCATGCGACCCCTTCACCATCGTTGCCATCTGCATCGATGTGAATCCGCCGGCGGACGATCCGAAAAATAGGATCTTGTTTGGCTCGATGCCGCTTGAACCGGCGATATCCCGTATCAATTCTGCGGCGGTCTCCATGTAGAAATGGTCTTCCGTTCCTTGAAACCATCCGCCTTCCATCACGTCTGACAAGTACAAGGTTGGGTCGTTCAGAACCAAGCAGGAGTATGGCAGGTCGTCGACCCAGGACCAGCGATGGAAGACGGGGGGTTTAGACGCTGGCCGCGTGATAGCGGACTGCCCGAACACCACCAGCGGAACGTCATTGCCCCTGAGCCGACCATAAAACTCAAAGTCAACACCATGGCGGTTGATCGTGAATTCGGCGGACGTGTGCTTGGGCATATCCTGTGGGCGACCGAGCCGTATCTTGGGCGCGTTGTACTCTCCCTTGTCGACCGGCCCCCGCTTACCCGCCAATGCCTTCACCATTGCTGGCTGGTTTTCGATGACCTTTTCGATATGCCGAAGGATGTAAGCTCTGTGACTAGCGCCGGCCGGGAGCGATATGCGGGTCAACCTCGGATGGGAAGGCCGCATGCCGCTTTTTGGACTTAGTAGCAGAACCCGAAAATCCAGCTCCGGATAAAGCTGCTCGATGGTGGAGCTGAACGCGTCCAGGTCGTCGGTATCCGCACACTCGACTGCATCGTCAAATCCGCTCAGATACAGCAGTAAGGTGCGTCCGGGTTCAGTGGAAGGCGGGAAAAATTTTTGGACGCCTGTGATTCCAACGCGAGACTGAGAATTCGCCCACTCTGCTAAACCGTCACGGTGAGCCGGGATATCGGAAACTGCGGTTGTAATCGGCGAATACTGCAATGCCTTGAAGTACTCTGCGAGCTGCGTGTTGCGACCCAGAGCGCAAATATAGTCAAAATGCTCGGTGTGGATGATTGACATAGCGTCGACGTTTAGGCGGAATTGGATCGCCGCGAATTTGACGGAGCCGGGATTGTCTCATTTCGTTGGCATGTATGGGCCGATCAGCGCTCTATCCACTGCATCCACCACCCTTGGTAATAGCGCTTGCCGTCGATTTCTTCAAAGCCGCAGACCATCATTCCGCGGTCGGATGCGAAGGTCAGCAGCTCTGGCTGCAATAGGTCAGGAATAGGGCTTTTCCTAGTCGCGCCGAATGTGGCGAGGCTGTCCATGGTCATGACGCGCACGTACCTCTTCAAGTCATCTCGCATGATCGAGTACATGCGCACGGTGCCGGTGGTGGTGGGGCCGGGATCGCGGTCAGGGCGCTTTTCGCCCAGGCAGTGGGTGCGGGTGACGGTACAGAGCATCGTTTGCTGCCTAAATACTGGATAAAAAAACAGTATATTGCAGCAAAAACGGGGTCACTTCATCGGCGTTGCGACTAGCTTGTCGGAGGGAATGGGGACCAGGAGGTCGCGGGTCGCTTCGACCGGCGCGGTCAGCCAGTCGCCGTATGCGCCTTCCGGCAGGATGACGACCATGCGCTTTTCCTTGCCGGGCTGATGGTAGAGCCGGAACAGTGGATCGTTGTCGGCATTGATGGTCAGCATGGTGTAGCTCTCTTGCCACTGGCCGGCCTCGTCTCGGTACCGATCCCAGATGCCGGCTATGCCGAGCGGCGCACCATCCGCACGTGTGAATCTGGTCGGCACCGATTTATCGGTCTGGAACCTGGCCTTGGTTTCCTCGCGATGGTCAGGCTCGAATATCGCGTCTGCCGGGATGATGCAGTGCTGGGCACGGCGCCAGGCGTTGCCGAACGTGAACGACTTTCGCGCGGTCTCACTGCGAGCGTTGAACGTCGAAAGCTTGCCCACCTTGTCCAGCCCATCGGGCTTGGTCATGGCGCTGATGAGACCCCAGCGGCCGGCCACGGCTTCCCGCTCCGGTACAGCCTCGTCGCCCGCGTCATGCTCCACCGGTCGCCGCACGAACACGCCCTGGTAGCGCGGCCACATGTCGTACTTGCCGATCGCGGCTGTCTTGTCGCGCACGCCGAACTTCTTAAGCAGCAGCTCAGCGTCTTTCAGGGTCTGGTAGTGGCTGCACATGGATTTCCGAGAGTAGCGTTTGTGTAGATACAGCGCGTCCTCAACACGCTAACATATGCGTCTCGTTCAAGGACATCGTATGACGCACAAACTGAAAGTGTCGCTAGGCTCTCGTAACCTAATTGACACGTTGGAGTTGCTCGTTCCCCGTGGGGAAGTCGCGCATGTCGACATTGAGCTTGGCGAAGAATACACGGCTCATCCGAACTCTTCGTTTGTTCGCTTTGACATTGTGTTTGAGGAGTCAAAAGAACCTCAAACTGTCGAGTTTCGACCAGTGGGCACCCGAGTTCACATGATTCTGAAAAATTGGAATAACCCCCTGGGAACGGCTCTCAACACTCCCTTTCAACTGGTGACGACGCCGAAGGGTAGAGTTGAGTTGATGATGGCCAACTACTCGATCGGCGAAATGAACCACATGACGCTCCAATTCTGGTGGAGCGGGGTGGCGTGATGCAGGAGACCGTCGTTCGGGAATGGAATCTACCCAATGGATCAATCCCGATCAGCGGGATTTCTACCAACACAGAGAATCACCTAATCAACGTCACCGAAGATAAATTACGACTGATTTTTCGGGACGACCGGAAATCGGTTGAATCTTCGAAGGCCTGGATTCCTTCGGCTAGCGTGGCCCTAAGTCTCGTCGTGTCGATGGTCACTACCGACTTCAAGTCGATCTATGGACTTTCGGCGGACCAATGGAAAACCGCGTTCGTCATTGTCGTTGCGATCGCCATTTACAAAGCGATCTGGCAACTATGGCGAATTTTCCGCAATCCTCCGATGAATGAGTCGCAGTTTGTCGCAGCCGTCGCGGGGGCAGCAGGACAGCTGCATTCCAGCAAGTCGCCCACCGATACTCCTACGAGTTCAACTGCGAACCAGAAAGAGTGACCTGCGGGGATTCACCGTGGGACGGTTTGATTTCCTGGCCCATGCCAGTGGGTACAGGTCCAGCAGCCGCCGAGCTTTGGGGGCATAGGCTTGAAGTAGGACATAGCTGTATGAATGTACAGCTATCTGCATTCGAATGGCAGAATTTCCCCACACCGCGCCAGAAAACAAAAAGGCCCGCATCGCTGCGAGCCTTAAAGATACTGGAGGCGCAAGCCGGAATCGAACCGACGTACACGGATTTGCAATCCGCTGCATAACCACTCTGCCATTGCGCCAGCACTTGCAAGAAAAAAGGAAGCGCGGTGTTGGCCGATGCTTCCTTCTTGTATTTGGAGCGGGAGACGAGTCTCGAACTCGCGACCTCAACCTTGGCAAGGTTGCGCTCTACCAACTGAGCTACTCCCGCGTTGTACTGCTGTTGCCGTACTACCTACCACTGCTTACCTACCACTGCTGAAATTTATGAAAATTTTCAGCGGGTTTCGGTGAAGTTCGAGAAGCTTTTCTCGAAGGCCGTGTTCACCAAAGACAGCGATTATACACAGAATTTTAGGCTTGTGTAGCGCTGCGGGCGGAGCGGGAAAAAAAGGCGTTTGGGTCCAGATCCGTGCCCGGGCGGGGCCCCAACCCGGCATTCAACCCGGCATCCAACCCGGCCCCCGATCCTGGCAACCGCCCCGGGCCATGGCGATCATGGTCGAACGACTGCGGATTGCGCCGTTCCGAACTGGGGGCGGCCCCATACAGCGCACGATACGTCTTGCTGAAATGACAGGCCGACTGGAAGCCGCAGGCGGACGTGATGCTGGTGATCGACATTGGCGTCTGGCGCAGCAGTGCGCGGGCGTGCCGCAACCGCAGGCTTAGATAGTGCTGCTTGGGCGTGGTGCCCAGGTGCTCGCGGAACAAGCGTTGCAATTGACGCTGCGAAGCCCCTGACAGATGCGCCAGCTCGTCCAGCGACAAGGGCTCTTTCAGGTTGACCTCCATCAGTGCGATGACCTCGGCCAGCGCGGGATGCG
This sequence comes from Achromobacter spanius, assembly GCF_029637605.1. NCBI lineage: Bacteria > Pseudomonadati > Pseudomonadota > Betaproteobacteria > Burkholderiales > Alcaligenaceae > Achromobacter > Achromobacter spanius. The sequence continues at coordinate 5,642,112 of NZ_CP121261.1, forward strand.
CGGCGGGCATGCGCATTGACGCGGGCATGCGCTGCTTGTCCTTGTGGTCGCGTACATGTCCGATGGTGAACTGGTTGGCGATCAGGGCGACGATGCCGGCGCCGACGGATTCGCCCACCAGGTTCAACATCAGGTCCAGCGGCGCGGTGCCGCCCGTGCAGGTAATGCGGTCGCGGTCGATCACGAACAGGTCTTGCGACAAGCGGCTCTTGGGGAACTCGCGTTGCAGCGCCACCAGGTCTTCCCAGTGCGACGCGCAGGTATAGCCATTGAGCAGGCCGGCCCGCAGCAGCGTGCGGGTCCCTGTGCACAGGCTGCCCAGTGTCACATCGCGCGCGGCCAGGTGTTGCAGCCATTGCAACGTGGCGTGGTCGACGTCGGCGTTTGCGCGCGTGCCGCCGCAAACGAACACGGCGTCGGGCGGATCGGCATCGTTGAGCACGCCGGCGTGCACGGTCAGCCCGTTGCTGGCCACGACCGGCCCGGATGATGTGCTGACGACGGACCATCGGTAATAAGGCTGGCCCAGCAGATGGTTGGCCATGCGCAGCACTTCAATCGCGGTCATGAACGACAGCATGGTGAATTGCGGCAAGGGCAGGAAACCGAAGTGCCGAAGATGCTGGCGATCCGGGCTCGGCAAAGGGGCTGTCATGGCGAGGCTCCTTGGGCGGATGTAGTCGCACTGGGATGCCGGCTCGGAGGATTCGGCATGGGACCGTTGCATCGTAGGCCAGCCTTGCGCCTGTGCCCTTAGGACGAATACGAAAATTTGCAGAACATTGATGCAGGCGGCTTGCCGGCCGATGCCGATTGCACCTGTCGCAATCGGACAAGATCTGGTCCGGTTCAGATAACAGCGTCCAGGACCTTTGGGAAAGAATGCTCCACAGGGCCGGTTCATGCCGGATTTCCGAACGCCGTTGCTACCGAAGGCAGGGTCGTCATGTTCCAGTCCTCGTCGTCCTTTTTCTCCGCTCCGCTGGCCAAGCGCGACCCTGTCGTGATGGCCATGCAGGAACGCGAACTGCGCCGTCAACAGACGCAAATCGAATTGATCGCGTCTGAAAACCTGGTGTCGCGCGCCGTGATGGAAGCGCAGGGCTCGGTGTTGACCAACAAGTACGCCGAAGGCTATGTGGGCCGCCGCTTCTACGGCGGCTGTGAACACATGGACGAAGTGGAATCGCTGGCGCTGCTGCGCGTGCGCGAGCTGTTCCAGGCCGACTACGCCAACGTGCAGCCGCACTCGGGCGCGCAGGCCAACGGCGCGGTCATGCTGGCCTTGCTGGAACCCGGCGACACCGTCCTGGGCATGTCGCTGGATGCCGGTGGGCACCTGACCCACGGCGCGCGGCCCGCGATGTCGGGCCGGTGGTTCAATGCCGTGCAGTACGGCGTGCGCCAGAGCGACAGCCTGATCGACTACGACGAAGTGCGGCGCCTGGCGCTGGCGCACCGGCCCAAGCTCATCATCGCGGGCTTTTCCGCCTACCCCAGGCAACCGGACTTCGCCCGGTTTCGCCAGATTGCCGACGAAGCTGGCGCGCTGCTGATGGTGGACATGGCGCATATTGCCGGCCTGGTCGCGGCCGGCAAGCATCCAAGCCCGGTTCCGCATGCGCACGTCGTGACCTCCACCACGCACAAGACGTTGCGCGGTCCGCGAGGCGGCTTCATCCTGACCAACGATGGCGCGATCGCCAGGAAGATCAATTCCGCGGTATTTCCCGGACTGCAGGGCGGCCCGCTGATGCACGTGGTGGCCGCCAAGACCGTGGCTTTCGGCGAGGCCCTGCAATCGGACTTCAAGCGCTACATCGACCGTGTCCTGACCAATGCCCAAACTCTGGGCCACGTGCTGATGGCCGGCGGCATCGACCTGGTTTCGGGCGGTACGGACAACCACCTTCTGTTGCTGGACCTGCGTTCCAAGGGGCTTACCGGCGCCCATGTCGAGCGCACGCTGGAGCGGGCGGGCATCACCTGCAACAAGAACGGCATTCCTTTCGATACACAAAGCCCTTCAGTGACCTCCGGCATCCGCCTGGGCTCGCCGGCCGCCACGTCGCGCGGCTTTGGCGAGGACGAATTCCGCGCCATCGGGGAAATGATCGTCCACGTGATCGACATGCTGGTCACCAGCCCTGACGAGCACGAAGCCACCGAGCGGCGTATCCGAAGCGAGGTCCAGGCGCTCTGTCAGCGCCATCCCATCTACTGAGCGGCACAATCCCAGGGGGAACGGCATGACGACGCTTCATCAGAAAAGTATGGTTATCGATGGCCTGATCATCTCTAAATGGGACCGGTCGGTATTCGAAGACATGGCGCGGGGCGGGCTGACGGCGGCCAACTGCACGGTGTCGGTATGGGAAGGGTTCGAACAAACCGTCGCCAACATCGCCGCCATGAAAGCGCTGGTTCGCGCCAACAATGACTTGGTGACGTTGGTGCGCACTACCGAAGATATCCGCCAAGCCAAGCGTGACGGCAAGACGGGCATCATCCTGGGCTTTCAGAACGGCCACGCTTTCCAGGACAACCTGGGCGCGGTCGAAGCCTTTGCCGACATGGGGGTGCGCGTGATTCAGCTTTGCTACAACACCCAGAACCTGATCGGCACGGGCTGCTACGAACGCGACGGCGGCTTGTCCGGCTACGGCCGCGAAGTGGTGGCCGAGATGAACCGGGTCGGCATCATGGTGGACTTGTCCCACGTGGGCGCCACCACCTCCGAAGAGGCAATTCAGGCTTCTTCCAAGCCCGTCTGTTATTCGCACTGCCTGCCTGCTGGGCTGAAAGAACACCCGCGCAACAAGAGCGACGCGCAGTTGCGCTTTATTGCAGAGCACGGCGGCTTCATCGGCGTGACGATGTTTCCGCCCTTTCTCAAGCGCGGCGTGCAGGCCACCGTGGACGACTATGTCGAAGCCATCGGCTATGTCGTCGACCTGGTCGGCGAAGACGCAGTGGGCATCGGCACCGATTTCACGCAAGGGTATGGCCAGCCATTCTTCGATTGGCTGACGCACGATAAGGGCCGCCATCGCCGGTTGACGGACTTCGGGGCCATCCGCAACCCCGAGGGCATTCAGACGATTGGCGAATTTCCCAATCTGACCGCCGCGATGCAGCGCGCGGGCTGGAGCGAGATCCACATTCGGAAAATCCTGGGCGAGAACTGGCTGCGCGTGTTCGGCGAAGTCTGGCCCTTGGGCGTGCAGGCAGCTTAAGGAGCGACGAAGATGAATCCCCAGGTTCCGATCAACGTCAACGAGCAGACGGGCGTCTGGAGCACGGACGGCATGCCGATGCTGTATGTGCCGCGCCATTTCTTCATCAACAACCATGCGGCGATCGAAGCCGCGCTGGGGCAGGAGGCTTACGCGCGCATCCTGTATGACGCCGGCCATCGTTCCGCTTACCACTGGTGCGATCAGGAAGCGCGCGAACATCGCCTGGCCGGTCTCGCCGTCTATGAGCACTATCTGAAGCGGCTGTCCCAGCGAGGCTGGGGCTTGTTTCGTCTGACCGATGCCGATCCCACCGCGATGACCGCGCGCATCGTGTTGCGCCATTCCGCCTTCGTGCTTGGCCAAGCGCAGGCGAGCGGCAAGTGTTGCCACATGTTCGCGGGGTGGTTCGCGGGGGCCATGGATTGGCTGGCCGACCAGCACGGCGGCGCCACACGCGCGCAGTGCGCGGAAAGCCAGTGCGCCGGAGAAGGGCATGCCCATTGCGAATTCACCGTTGGCCCTGTCGCCTGAGGCCGGTCATGCGTTATCCCCATCTGTTTGCGCCATTGACGCTGAACCGGTTGGTGCTGCGCAACCGCATCGTCAGCACCGCGCACGCCGAGGTACATGCAGAACCGGGCGGCCTGCCCGGCGACCGCTACATCGCCTACTACGAGGAAAAAGCGAAGGGCGGCCTGGGCCTCGCCATCTGCGGCGGGTCCAGCCCGGTGTCGCAAGACAGTCCGCAAGGCTGGTGGCGGTCGGTCAACCTGACGACCGACCGCGTCATCGAGCCGCTGGCAAAGCTCAGCGACGCCATGCACCGCCACGGCGCCAAGGTCATGATCCAGGCGACGCACATGGGCAGGCGCTCGGCCTGGCACGGCGAACACTGGCCGCATCTGCTGTCACCTTCCGGGGTGCGCGAGCCGGTGCATAGGGGCAACGCCAAGACCATCGAAGTGGAGGAAATCGGGCGCATCATCGGCGACTTCGCCACGGCCGCCAAGCGGGTGCAGCAGGCGGGCATGGACGGCATCGAGATATCGGCCGCGCATCAGCATCTGATCGACCAATTCTGGAGCCCCCGCACCAACTTCCGCAACGACGCCTATGGGGGCAGCCTGCGCAACCGTTTGCGCTTCGGCCTGGATGTGTTGCAAGCCGTCCGCGAAGCCGTGGGCGCCGACTTCTGTGTGGGCCTGCGCATGTGCGGGGACGAATTCCACGACGACGGACTTGATCACGAAGCCTTGCGCGAGATTGCGCAGGCCATGGCCGAGACGGGGCTGATCGACTACCTGGGCGTGATCGGGTCGGGTGCGGATACGCACAATTCGCTGGCCAACTGCATGCCGCCGATGGCGCTTCCGCCCGAACCCTTTGTTCACCTGGCGGCCGGCATCAAGTCGGTGGTGCGGATTCCGGTGATGCATGCGCAAAGCATTCGCGACGCGGTGCAGGCCGAACGCTTGCTGGCCGCGGGCCACGCTGACCTGGTGGGCATGACCCGCGCGCATATCGCGGACCCGCATCTGGTCGTGAAAATCCGCGACGACCGCGAAGACGAAATCAAGCAGTGCGTAGGCGCCAATTACTGCATTGACCGGCAGTACGACGGGCTGGACGTGCTGTGCATTCAGAACGCGGCGACCGCCCGCGAGGAAACCATGCCGCACGTGGTTGCGCGTTCTCGCGGGCCCCATCGGAAAATTGTGGTGGTGGGCGCGGGGCCAGCCGGCATGGAGGCCGCGCGCGTCTGTGCCGAGCGTGGGCACGACGTGGTGCTGTTCGAGCGGGGCGCGGCCATCGGCGGCCAGATCCTGCTGGCGGCAAAGGCGCCGCAGCGCGAGCAGATGGACGGCATCGTGCGGTGGTTTGCGCTGGAACTCAAACGCCTGGGCGTGGACTGCCGGCTGGATACGTTGGCCACCGAGGACATGGTGTTGGCACAGCGTCCCGATATCGTGGTGCTGGCCACCGGCGGCTTGAGCCATGTGCACGAGCAGCCGGACTGGGGCGTTGCACGCGGCCTGGCCGTCAGTTCCTGGGACATCCTGTCGGGCGCGGTCGAGCCCGCTCGGAACGTATTGGTCTATGACGGCGTCAGCACGCATGCCGGCGCTGGCGTGGCCGACTTCCTGGCCAGCCGGGGCGCACATGTAGAAATCGTGACGCCCGACCCGAAGGTGGCCGACGACGTGGGCGGCACCACCTTCCCGATCTTCTATCGCCGCCTCTATGCGCGGCAGGTCGTGATGACGCCCAATCATTGGCTCTTGCGGGTCAGCGCCGAGGGCGACAAAAAAGTCGCGCTGCTGCGCAATGAATACACCGAAGAGCGCGAAGAGCGACTGGTCGACCAGGTTGTTATTGAAAACGGCATCACACCCAACGACGCACTCTACGGCATGCTCAAGCGCAAGTCCGCCAACGTGGGGCAGACCGACGTGCATGCGCTCTATGCGGCCGACCCGCAGCCCGCGCTTGGCCAGCCTTTGGGCGACGGCCGCTTCCTGCTCTTTCGCGTGGGTGACTGCGTGTCGATGCACAACATCCACGCCGCCATCTATGACGCATTGCGGCTGTGCAAGGATTTCTGACCATGCAACCGTTCGCCATCGCCATCACTGTGCTGTTCTGGCTGTCGCTGCTGGGTCTGGGCGTGGGCGGCTTGCGTCGGGCCGCGCTATGGCGCGTGGGCCGTCCCGCACCGGTGCGCTGGCGCGACCTGCTGTCTGTGCCCAAGCGGTACTTCGTCGATCTGCACCGCGTGGTGGCGCGCGACCCCTACATTGCCCGCACCCACGTGGCGACGGCTGGCGCGGCCGTTGCGGCGATGGCTCTGGTAGCGGTGAACTACGGCTTGGCGCTGTACGTTCCGGCTTTGGACCATGCCATCGCCGTGGCCGCACTGATCATGCTGGGTGGCCTGCTGTTCGTCTGGCATCGGCGCCGCAAACCGCCCGCGCGCTTGTCGCGCGGAGTGTGGAACCGCCTGCCCTGGATGCTGGGTGCCTTGGCGCTGGGCCTGCTCTTGCTGGGAGGGGTGTCGACGCCGTTGCTATCAGGCGCGGCGGGCGTTGCCACCGTGGCGCTGCTGGCGCTGGGCGCTTGGGAACTGACGGTAGGCGTGGCCCGTGGGGGGCCGATGAAGCACGCGCTGGCAGGCCTGCTGCATCTGGCGTTTCATCCCCGGCCAGAACGATTCGGCCACGCGCCGCCCGGCCAGAAGGCCGCTTTGCGCCCGCTGTCGCTGCTTGCCGACCCGGCGTCCGCGCCCTTGGGCGTGGGCAAGCCGGCAGCCTTCGCCTGGAACCAACTGCTGAGCTTTGACGCCTGCGTGCAGTGCGGCAAATGCGAAGCCGCCTGCCCCGCCTATGCTGCGGGCCAGCCCTTGAACCCCAAGAAGCTGATCCAGGACATGGTGGTGGGCATGGCGGGCGGATCGGACGCCGCTTACGCCGGCAGCCCGATGCCGGGCATGCCCGTGGGCGACCGCAAGGGCGGCGCCCATAGCGCCATCGTGCCGGGGCTGCTGGCCGCCCAGTCGCTGTGGGCCTGCACTACCTGCCGCGCCTGTGTGCACGAATGTCCCATGCTGATTGAACACGTCGACGCGGTCATCGACATGCGCCGCCAGCAGACGCTTGAGCATGGCGCGGTGCCGGGCACGGCGCCCTCGGTGCTGGCCAACTTGCGCGAAACCGGCTCGGCAGGGGGCCATGACCTGGGCGCGCGCTATCACTGGGCCGTGGACCTGAACGTGGCAGAGGCCCAGCCCGGCAAACCCGTGGACGTGTTGCTGATTGCCGGAGAAGGCGCGTTCGGATTGCGCTACCAGCGCAGCCTGCGAGCGCTGGTCAAGGCGATGCACGCGGGCGGGGTGGACTTTGCCGTGTTGGGCGCTTGCGAGACCGACACCGGCGACGTCGCCCGGCGCCTGGGCGATGAAGCCACCTTCCAACTGCTGGCCACCCGCCTCATGCGCACCTTGTCGCACCTGACGTTCGAACGCATCGTCACGGCCGACCCGCACATCTTGCACAGCCTGCGCAATGAATACCCCGCATTAGGCGGCCATTACCAAGTGCTGCACCACACCAGCCTGCTTGCGCAGTTGGCGGGCACGGGCCGCTTGCGGCTGAGGCCAGCCGACCACCCCGAGCCCCTGACCTACCACGACCCCTGTTATCTGGGCCGCTACAACGGTGAAACCGAGGCGCCGCGCGAGCTACTGCGTCACCTGGGCCTGACGGTCAACGAAATGGCGCGGCATGGGCTGAATGGGCGCTGCTGCGGCGGTGGCGGCGGGGCCGCGTTGACGGATATTCCGGGCGAACGGCGCATTCCCGACATCCGCATCCAGGATGCGCGCGACGTCGGCGCACACCGGGTGGTGGTCGCCTGCCCAAACTGCACGGCCATGCTGGAAGGCGTGGTCGGACCTCGGCCAGACGTGCGCGATATCGCGGAACTGGTTGCCGACGCCTTGGAGGCATGATGAGTTGCATACGCAGAGTCGACCCGCGCAGGCCCCATGCCGTAACAGAAGCGGGAATCCGGCGCGTCGTGCTGGGCGAAGGCAGCCCGCACTCTGGCCCGGTCTTGCGGCCTGATACGGCGAAAAAGCCTTTGCGTGCCGCCGAGGCACGGCGCTGCATGCTCGCCGTGGCGCACAGCGACCGTGGCCAACTGGACCCGCACGCGCGCCAGGCCGTGGCTGCCGCTGCCCTGCTGGCCGAGCGAGACACCATCGTGCATTTGCTGGTCTTCGGCGAATTCGACGGCGATGCCGGGGCACTGGGCGCGGACCGCCTCACCGTCATCACCGCGCCGCCCGCCTATGCGCCTGATGCCGAACTGGCCATGTTGTTGGCGCTGATGGAGCGTGACCGTCCGCTGCATGTCTTCCTGCCCGACAACGGCTTGCCCGACGGTGACCTGGGCCGGCGCCTGGCGGCCGCCACGGGCGATACCGCGGCGGCCCATGTGGTGGAACTGAGCGCCGACAGCGTGGCCAGCCCGTATCTGCGGGCGGGTCTGCGCCGGGCGCGCCGGGCCTTGCCGCGCATCGTGCTGCTGGCGCCAGACGCCGTCGATGACCGCTTGCCCTTCATCGGGCATGGCGAGGGCGCGCGGGTCATGCCGCTACCGATGAGCTCGGCCTACCGCGATCACGGCACCCGCACGCTACCCGCCATGGAAGTGGGCCTGGAAGAGGCGGACCTGATCGTGTCCGCGGGCAACGGCGTGCGCGACTTGTCCGGCTTTCAGGCCTTGGCCGACGCGTTGGGCGCTGCAGTGGGTGCCAGCCGCGTCGCCGTTGACGACGGGCGCTTTTCTCGGGGCCAGCAGATCGGCGCCACGGGCAAGACGGTCAGCGCCAGTGCATACCTGGCATTCGGCATCTCGGGCGCGGTGCAGCATCTGCAAGGCATCAAAGATTGCCGCCACGTCATCGCCGTCAACCTGGACGCCAGCGCGCCGCTGGTCAGGCGCGCCGATCTGAGCATCATCGACGACACCAAACGGGTGGCCGAGGCGCTGCTCGCCGAAGTCAGGCAGGCACGTGCCGCCCGTAGCAACCCCGAGGCCAGCCATGACTAAGCCGCGCATCGTGGTGCTGGTATCGGTGGGCGAACATCCCGTCAGCGGGGTAGCGCGTTCCAGCCGCAACGATGCGCTTGCGCTGGCATTGGCGCGAATGCTGGCGGGCGATGAGGTGGATGTGGTCCATGCGGGCGACCCCGCCGCCCAGGCGCTGCGCGACTACCTGGCGCTGGGCGCGGCCGTGATCGAGGCTATTGACGTTGCCCACGGCCGCGACGTGTTGCAAGCACTGGCCGAGCATGTGCGCGGCTACGACCTGGTGCTATGCGGCACGCGGGCGGAAAGTGGTGCGGGCAGCGGCCTGCTGCCTTATCTGCTGGCGCAGGCCTTGCACAGGCCGCTGTTGCCCGCTGTGCTGTCGGCAGAGATACACGCGGGCAGCGTCGTCACCCAACAATGGCTGCCCAAAGGCAGGCGGCGTGAAGTCGCCGCCACGCTGCCGGCGGTGCTGGCGGTGCACCCCCTGGCCTCGCTGGACGTGCGTCACGTCTATGCGCGGCAGCGCGCCGGCCGGATCGTGGCGCGCGAGTCAACGGCGGTGGCCGCTCCGCTTGCCCCGCTGCGGATCGAAGCGGCTCATGGGCGCCCACGCAAATTGGCGGCGCGCGAATCTCGGTCGGGCCATGCTCGGCTGTTGGCCGCCATCACGATGGAAAGCCGAGGCGGAGCCGTCATCACCGAGGGCAGCGCCATTGAGAAAGCGCAGGCGGTCATCGCCTACCTGCGCACCCACAGCCTGATCGATTACTGAGGTGGATCAATGACCATCATTCAGCCTATTCCCATTGCTCGCCCGTCCGTGGACGACTCGGTCCGCGCCCTGATCGCCCGGCGCCGCCAGGGCTACAGCCTCGAGGCCGATTTCTACCTGAGCCCAGCCATATTCGATGTGGACATGGAAGAGATATTCGGGCGCCACTGGATATTCGTGGCCGTCGAACCTGACATTCCTGAACCCGGCGACTATCTGGCGGTGGAGGTGGGGCGGCAGTCCGTCGTGCTGGTTCGCGACGACGACGGGCAGGTGCGCGCTTTCCACAACGTATGTCGCCATCGCGGCGCGCGCCTTTGCGTGCAGCCGCAGGGGGCGGTCGGCAACCTGGTGTGTTCCTACCATCAATGGACCTACACGCTGAACGGCAAGCTGGCCTATGCCGAGCACATGGGCGAAGGGTTCGACAAGAGCCTCTACAGCCTGAAGCCCGTGCGGGTCGAGAGCCTGAGCGGCCTGATCTTCATCTGCCTGAACCCGGATGCCCCCGACGACTTCGCGGTGATGCGCGACCAGGTGGAACCCTATCTGCGGCCGCACCAGATACGCGACTGCAAGGTTGCCTCGCAGATCGACATCATTGAAGACTGCAACTGGAAGCTCACCATGGAGAACAACCGCGAGTGCTATCACTGCGCGGTAAATCATCCCGAGCTGACCGTGTCGCTGTTCGAGTTCGGGTTTGGCTATCAGCCATCGCCCGCGAACGCCGAGCAAATGCAGCACTTCGACCGGATATCGGCAGAGCGTTGCCAGGAATGGGAGGCCGCTGGCCTGCCCTCGGCCGAGCTTGAAGCGCTGGATGGCTGTGTCACGGGCTACCGCGTGCGGCGGCTGCCGCTGGATCTTGCCGGTGAATCGCAGACGCTGGACGGCAACGCGGCGTCGAAGAAGTTGCTGGGCGGGTTGTCGCGGCGCGACCTGGGCGGCTTGTCGCTATGGACGCAGCCCAACGCCTGGTTCCACTTGATGAGCGACCACATCGTTGCTTTTTCGGCGCTGCCGCTCGGGCCCGAAAAGACGCTGGTGCGCACCCGTTGGCTGGTGCACAAGGACGCGGTTGAAAACGTGGACTACAACGTCGACAACCTGACTGCCGTGTGGCGTGCCACCAATGCGCAAGACCGGGCGCTGGTCGAACTTTCGCAGCAGGGGGTACGCAGCCCGGCGTATCAGCCCGGGCCTTATTCGCCTTACACCGAGAGCCTGGTCGACAAGTTCTGCAACTGGTATGTCGGCCGCCTGGCGGCACGCTACCTGGACTAAGAGGCCGCCATGCCGCACGCGCTTTTACGCATCCATCAACCGGGTTTCTGGCAGCGGCTGCCGTCGCCGTGGGACAGCAACGTCGAGGAAACCCTGCTGTGCTGCCAGGTGCGGCAAGAGACGGCCGACGTAAAAAGCTTCTTCTTCCGCTCGCGCGCCGGACATGCATTCCAGTTTTCGCCGGGCCAATTCCTGACGCTGGAGTTGGATATCGACGGCGTACCGTTGAACCGCTGCTACACGATTTCATCTCCGCCGACTCGGCCGCACACCTTGTCCATCACGGTCAAGCGCGTGCCGGGAGGCAAGGTGTCGAACTGGCTGCATGACCGCCTGGAAGTGGGGGATGCGGTGCGGGTGCTGGGGCCGGCAGGCGAGTTTTCGTCGGCCCGGCATCCCGCCCAGCGGTATCTTTTCCTGTCGGCCGGCTCCGGCATCACGCCCCTGATGTCCATGGTGCGCACCCACCGCGACCTATGCGACGACCGCGATACGGTGTTCGTGCATAGCGCCCGTACGCCGGACGATATTATTTTCAGCCGCGAGCTGGCCTTGCTGTCGGCCAGCCAGCGTCAATTTCGCGCGCACTTCGTCTGCGAATCACTGGGCCAGCACGCAGGATGGCACGGGTTGACCGGGCGCCTGAGCCTGCCGCTGCTGGAACTGATGGCGCCTGATTTCCTGCAGCGCGAAATCTTCGTTTGCGGACCCGCGCCCTACATGCTGGCGGTGCGCAACATGCTGGTGTCGACGGGCTTCGACATGGCGCGCCATCACGAAGAGAGCTTCTCGTTTGAAACGCTGTCCAAGCCCGCCGAGGCCGTCGCTGCAACCGACGCGGCGTTGGCAAGCGCGGCCGAACCCGCCTTCAGCATCCACTTCCAGAAAAGCCAGCGCACCATACAATGCGCCGCCGGTCAGCCCTTGCTGGACGCCGCCCGTGACGCGGGCCTGCGGCTGGCGGCGTCTTGTACCCAGGGCCTGTGCGGCACCTGCAAGGTGCGCTTGCTGGATGGGCGAGTGGATATGCGGCACCAGGGCGGAATCCGCCAACGCGAGATCGATCAAGGCATGGTGTTGCTGTGCTGCAGCCGTCCGTTAAGCAATTTGCTCATCGATAAATGATGGGGATCAAGATTCAATGACTACGCACCGAGCTTTCGCGCGCCTTTCCGCTGAGTCCTGGCCTAGGCTTCAGCCCGGGTTTCAGCCCGGGTTTCCGCCCGTGTCTCAATCAAATCCCGAGCCCGCGTGGCACACGGCCGGCGTGCCGCAACTGCATTTCGGATTCTTGCTGTTGCCGAAGTTCTCAATGATCGCGTTTTCCGGCGCGGTGGAAGTGCTGCGCATGGCCAACTACGTCAGTCGGCGCGAGCTGTATCGCTGGTCTGTCATGACCTTGGACGGGGCCGCGGTCGAGGCCAGCAATCACTTGCTGATCGGGCCGCTGGCGCCATCCGGAAGAGAAGACGGCTGGGACGCGGTATTCGTCTGCGGCGGTATACAGGTGCAGGACCACGTCACGGGGTCCGTCGTCAGGCTGCTTCAGGGCCTGGCCCGCCAAGGCGTGGCGTTGGGGGGAATCTGTACGGGCAGCTATGCACTGGTCAAGGCCGGCCTGATGGCGGGCTACCGCTGCGCCATGCACTGGGAAAACCTGTACGCCGTGCGCGAGGAATTTCCTTCCGTTGAGCTGACGGAGGAACTGTTTGCCATCGACCGCGACCGCCTGACAAGTTCGGGTGGCACTGCGCCTATCGACCTGATGCTGGGCATTACCGCGGAGCGCTTCGGAATGGCGCTGGCCGACGGCGTATCAGAGCAGTTCGGCCTGGATCGGATCCGGGCGTCCACGGAACCGCAGCACATTCCCATGGTCGCCAGGGTGGGGTTCAACCGAGAAGAACTGGTCAATGTGGCGCAACTGATGGAAGCGCATATCGAAGACCCGCTGACGTTCAAGCAGATTGCCGGCCAAATCGGCTTGTCGCAGCGGCAGTTGCAACGCATGTTCAAGTACTACCTGGGGATGTCGCCCATGCGCTACTACCTGTGGTTGCGGCTGCTGCGCGCCCGCGAACTATTGCTGCAGACGCGCATGACCATCATGGGCGTCACCGTAGCCTGCGGCTTTCAATCGCCTTGCCATTTCAGCAAGGCATATCGCGCCCGCTTTGGTCGTTCGCCCAGCAGCGAGCGGCGCTTCGTACGAGGCTAGGGCGCGGCGGGGTAGGGACATCAGGCGGGCAGCATGGCGTGCGGGTCAATTACGAATTTCTTCGGCGCGCCCGCGTCGAAAGCCGCATAGCCATCGGGCGCGGCGTCCAGCGTGATGACCTGAACCCCCACCACCTGCGCGATATTGATGCGGTCCCAAAGAATGGCTTGCATCAAGGCGCGGTTGTACTTCAGCACCGGTGTCTGGCCGGTGTGAAAACTATGCGCCTTGGCCCAGCCCAGTCCGAAGCGTACCGACAGGCTGCCGCGACGGGCGGCGGGGTCCTCGGCGCCCGGGTCGTCCGTGACGTACAAGCCGGGGATGCCGATGCGGCCGGCAACGCGCGTCACGTCCATCAACGCATTCAACACGGCAGCCGGTGCTTCCGACTGCGAGCCGGTGGCGCCGTGTCCGCGCGCTTCGAAGCCCACCGCGTCGATGGCGCAATCCACTTCCGGTGTGCCCAGCAGCGCCGCAATCTGTTCGCCCAGCGTGGCGTCCAGGGACAGGTCGGCCGTTTCGAAGCCGACCTTGCGAGCATGTTCAAGCCGCAAGGTGTTCATGTCGCCCACGATGACCACAGCGGCGCCCAGCAGGCGGGCGGAGGCGGCCGCCGCCATGCCCACCGGACCTGCGCCGGCCACATAAACGGTACTGCCGGGGCCGACCCCCGCGCTGACCGCGCCGTGGAATCCGGTGGGCAGGATGTCCGACAAACAGGTCAGGTCGCGGATCTTCGCCATGGCCTGGTCGCGATCCGGGAAGCGCAACAGGTTGAAGTCGGCATACGGCACCATGACGTATTCGGCTTGGCCGCCTATCCAGTCACCCATGTCCACGTAGCCGTACGCGCCGCCCGCGCGCGCCGGGTTCACGGTCAGGCAGACGCCGGTGTCCTGTTCCTTGCAGGTACGGCATCGGCCGCAGGCCACGTTGAACGGCACCGAGACCAGGTCGCCAGCCTTCAGCGTTTCAACGTCGCGGCCCACCTCGATCACTTCACCCGTGATCTCGTGCCCCAACACCAGGCCCTTCTGCGCCGTGGTGCGTCCGCGCACCATATGCTGGTCGGAACCGCAGATATTGGTGGACACCACTTTCAGGATCACGCCGTGTTCGATCTTGCGGCCACGAGGGTCCACCAGTTTCGGAAAGCTGATCGACTGCACTTCGACCCGCCCGTCGCCCACATACACCACGCCTCTGTTCGCTGCCATGTCTGCGTCTCCTTGCCGGCTGGGCCGGATGGAGGCGGGCCCGTGCCCGCCAATGGCCGATTTTGGCAAGCCGCAACGCGGGCAACGCAGCCCGGCGCGACACGAACAAGTGGGTACGCGACAGGCGGGTACGTGACAGGCGCCCGGGCCACCCGGTCATTGGCGGGATCCGGCAAGTTCCCGTCCGGCGGGGGAAGGAGCGACGTGCGCCTTCGGAGAAGAATGGGACCCTGCCTAGGAGCCACGATGAGCCGCTATTCCCTGTTCAGCCTGATCCGCAATGGGTTGTCGAACCATGACCGCTGGCCGCGCGCCTGGCGCAGCCCGGAGCCCCGACGCGTTTACGACGTCGTGGTCGTGGGCGGCGGGGGCCACGGTTTGGCTACCGCGTACTACCTGGCCAAAGAGCACGGGCTGAAGAACATCGCCGTGCTGGAAAAGGGCTGGGTGGGCGGGGGCAACACCGCTCGCAACACCACCATCGTGCGCTCCAACTACCTGTGGGATGAATCGTCCCAGTTGTACGAAAAGTCGATGCAGCTATGGGAAGGGCTGTCGCAGGCCTTGAACTACAACGTCATGTTCAGCCAGCGCGGCGTAATGAACCTGGCGCATAACCTGCAAGACGTGCGCGACACCCAACGCCGCATCACCGCCAACCGCTACAACGGCATCGATGGCGAATGGCTGACGCCGGCACAGGTCAAGGAGATCGTGCCGGCCATCAACCTGGACTGCCGCTACCCCGTGCTGGGCGCCTCGTTTCAACGCCGCGCCGGCGTGGCGCGCCATGACGCGGTGGCGTGGGGCTATGCGCGCGCGGCGGATCGGTTGGGCGTGGACATCATCGAAAATTGCCCGGTCACCGGAATTCGACGCGAAAACGGCGAGGTGTGTGGCGTGGAAACGGGCCGTGGGTACATCCAGGCCGCCAAGGTCGCCGTGGTGGCAGCGGGCCATTCCAGCGTGATCGCGGACATGGCCGGCATCCGGCTGCCATTGGAAAGCCACCCGTTGCAAGCCTTGGTGTCCGAACCGCTCAAGCCCGTGATGGACACGGTAGTGATGTCCAACGCCGTGCACGCCTACATCAGCCAGTCGGACAAGGGCGATCTGGTCATCGGCGCGGGCATCGATCAGTACGTCGGCTATGGGCAGCGCGGCAGCTTCCACCTGATAGAAAGCACGCTACAGGCCATTGTCGAGATGTTTCCCGTGTTCAGCCGGGTGCGCATGAACCGCCAATGGGGCGGCATCGTGGACGTGTCGCCCGACGCCTGCCCCATCATTTCAACAACGCCGGTCAAGGGGCTGTACTTCAACTGTGGTTGGGGCACGGGCGGCTTCAAGGCCACGCCGGGGTCCGGATGGGTTTTTGCCTATACCGTCGCCAACAATGCGCCGCACCGGCTCAATGCGCCTTTTTCACTGGCTCGCTTCCAGACCGGCCATTTGATCGACGAGCACGGCGCCGCCGCCGTCGCGCACTGATTGCGGAGCTTGATCATGCTGATGCTGACTTGTCCCTACTGCGGCCCGCGCGCCGAAACCGAGTTCACCTGTGGCGGTGAGGCCGATATCGTCCGCCCCACGGATTGCGACACGCTCACCGACGCCCAATGGGCGGACTACGCCTTCATGCGCAAGAACGTGCGAGGCCGGGCGCGCGAGCAGTGGCAGCATGCGCATGGGTGCCGACGCTGGTTTCTGGCCGAACGCGACACCATCAGCCACGAATTCCATGCGTTTCACACGTTCGAGCACGCGGCCGGAGATCGCAAATGACGCAGCCTAATCGGATTGCACGCGGCGTAAGTATCAATCCCGCGTCTTCCATCGAGTTCACCTTCAATGGCCGCACGTACTTCGGCTGCCAGGGCGATACCCTGGCCTCGGCGTTGCTGGCCAACGGCGAGCACTTTGTGGCGCGTAGTTGGAAGTACCACCGGCCGCGCGGCATCATGACGGCGGGGGTCGAAGAGCCGAACGCGCTGGTGCAGTTGGAAGAGGGCGGACACACCGTGCCCAACCCCTGCGCCACCACGATCGAACTCTACGAAGGCCTGTGCGCTACCAGCGTCAATGCCGCGCCTGACCTGGAGCGCGACCGCATGGCGGTGTTCCAGCGGCTGGGGCGCTTCATTCCCGCGGGCTTCTACTACAAGACCTTCATGTGGCCCAAGCGCTGGTGGCCCCACTACGAACGCCTGATCCGCAAAGCGGGCGGCCTGGGCCGTGCGCCCCGGCAACCCGACCCGGACCACTACGACAAGCGCTACGCGCATTGCGACGTATTGGTCGTGGGCGCGGGGCCGGCCGGCCTGGCCGCGACGATGGCAGCGGCAATGACCGGCGCCCGCGTGATGCTGGTCGATAACCAGGCAGAACTTGGGGGCAGCCTGCTGTCCAGTCCGGCATTGATCAATGGCGTGGCCAACATGGACTGGATCCGCCAGACACAGGCCGCACTGCAAGCCATGCAAGAAGTCCGCATCCTGACGCGCAGCACGGCGTTCGGCTATCACGACCAGAACCTGGTGACGGTGTCCGAACAAGTCACCGACCATCTACCCTTGTCGCAGCGTCGGGGCGTGCGCCAACGGCTATGGAAAGTGCGCGCCAAGCAAGTCGTGCTGGCAACTGGCGCGCACGAACGGCCGCTGTTGTTCGGCAATAACGACCTTCCGGGCGTCATGCTGGCGTCGGCGGTGTCGACCTATGTTCGCCGCTACGCCGTGCTGCCGGGGCGGCGGGTAGTGCTGTATACGAACAACGACGGCGCCTACCGCACCGCGCTTGATCTGCGCGAGCAAGGCGCGAACGTCACCGTGATTGATCCCCGGCCGGCCGGGCGCGGCGCGCTGCCCGATGCGGTGCGCAGCGCGGGCATCGAGGTTCGCAATGAATCGGTGGTGCTGCAGGCGCGCGGCGGGCGGCAGGTGTCCAGCGCGGTGTTGGCGTCGTATACCGCTGGCCAGGCTGGCCCGCCGAACGCCAAGCTGCCCTGCGACCTGGTGGCGGTATCGGGCGGCTGGAACCCGGCCTTGCATTTGCACGCGCAGTCGGGCGGGCAAACGCGCTGGGACGACGCCCGGGCCTGCTTTGTGCCCGAAGGCTCCCGGCAGGCGCAGGTCAGTGCGGGCGCGGCCAGCGGGGAATTTTCTCTGGCGCAGGCGCTGCATGGCGGCGCCATGGCGGGCGAACTCGCGGCAACGCGGGCAGGGCTGAACGGCGCGGGGCCGTTATCGTGGCGCACGGCCGATATCGCCGAAGACCCGCTGCTGCCGCTGTGGCAGGTAGCGAACCGGCAGTGGCCCGGACGCGGCGCCAAGCAGTTCGTTGATTTCCAGAACGACGTAACCGTGGCCGACATCCACCTGGCGGTACGCGAGGGCTATCACTCGGTCGAGCACGTGAAGCGCTATACCGCCATGGGGTTCGGTACCGACCAAGGCAAGCTGGGCAACATCAACGGTGCGGCCGTGTTGGCCGACGCGCTGGGCCAGACCATTGCGCAGACCGGCACCACCACCTACCGGCCCAACTACACCCCGGTTACCTTTGGCGCGCTGGCGGGCCGCGAGCTGGGCGACTTTTTCGACCCCATCCGTAAGACCTGCATACATGACTGGCACGTGTCCCAAGGGGCGGCGTTCGAAGATGTGGGTAACTGGAAGCGACCTTGGTATTTTCCGCTGGCGGGCGAAAGCATGCAGGCCGCCGTCGCCCGCGAGTGCCTGGCGGTGCGCAACGGCGTCGGCATGCTGGATGCCTCCACCCTGGGCAAGATCGACGTGCAAGGCCCGGATGCCGCCACCTTGCTGAACTGGGTCTACACCAATCTCTGGACCAAGCTGGAAGTCGGCAAGGGCCGCTACGGACTGATGCTGGATGAAAACGGCATGGTGTTCGACGACGGCGTCACCATGCGCCTGGGCGAACAGCATTACTTGATGAGCACCACCACCGGCGGCGCGGCGCGCGTGCTGACGTGGATGGAACGTTGGCTGCAAACGGAATGGCCGCATCTGGATGTGCATCTGACCAGCGTCACCGACCATTTCGCCACTTTCGCGGTGGCCGGTCCACGGTCGCGCGAGGTGTTGCGCGCGGTCTGCCCCGACATTGATTTCTCGAATGCGGCGTTTCCCTTCATGACCTTTCGCGAAGGCACGGTAGCGGGCGCCGGTTGGTCCACCCCGGCGCGCATCATGCGCATCAGCTTTTCGGGGGAGTTGTCCTACGAGGTCAACGTGCCCGCCAACCTGGGCCAGCGCGTGTGGAATGCGTTGATGGAAGCCGGACACGAGTACGGCATCACGCCCTACGGCACGGAAGCCATGCACGTCCTGCGCGCGGAAAAGGGCTACATCATCGTGGGGCAGGACACGGACGGGTCCGTGACGCCGCAGGACCTGGGCATGGGCGGCATGGTCGCCAAGTCCAAGGACTGCCTGGGTAAACGCTCGCTCTTGCGTGAGCACACAGCCAGCGACAAGCGCAAACAGTTTGTGGGCCTGCTGTCGCGGGACCCGGCCGTGGTGCTGCCGGAAGGCAGCCAGATCATGAACCAGGCCAGCCGCGCGCCGATAGCGCCGATCATGCCGATGGTCGGCCACATTACATCCAGCTATATGAGCCCCACCTTGAACCGTTCGATCGCGCTTGGTCTGGTGCAAGACGGCCTGCAACGCATGGGGCAGCAGGTCGAGGTGGCGTTACCCGGCGGCGGCTTTCTGCCGGCCACGATCGGCAGCCCGGTGTTCTACGACCCTGAAGGAGCACGCCAGCATGTGGACTGAAACCTATCTGGAATCGCCCCTGAAGGGGCTGGGTCCCGTTTACCGGACTGCCGAAACGGCAGACTCCCAGCGCCTGGGGCTCATTGAGCGGCCATTCCTGGACCTGGCCGTGCTGCGCGGCAACGCGCGGTCGCCGGACTTCGCGAAGGCGCTTGAACGCGCCCTGGGCACGGCGCCACCGCTGGCCCCCAATACCGTGGCGCATGGCCATCGGCATCTGTTGGCCTGGATGGGCCCGGATGAATGGTGGGTGCAATCGCTGGCGCCCGCGCGCCCCGCGTTGGAGCAAGCGTTGCGTCCGGCGCTACAGGGCTTGTCCGCCTGCGTGGTGGATGTCAGTAGCGGGTACACGGTGCTGGAATTGTCGGGCGAACACGCACGCGACGTGCTGGCAAAAGGCTGCCCGCTGGATCTGCATCCGCGCGTCTTCGGCCCCGGCCAATGCGCGCAAAGCCACTACTTCAAGGCCGGCGTCATGGTGCGCGCGCTTGATGAGGGCGGGGTGGAAGTGGTGGTGCGCCGCAGCTTCGCGGACTATGTCGGCCGCATGCTGCTGGAGGCGGGGCGGGAATTTCAGGTTGGACCGTTTGAATAAAGGAAATGCGAGGAACTCCTGTCAGCAAGTACTCACCACAAGCACTTAAAAAGTTTCATTATTGGGTTTAAGATCGTTTTTACGATCATATTGTCCATTCAAACCCCCAAACGTTAATATGCTCGTGAAAACAATTTTTATGTTTTTAATGAATTATTTCACGAGCATGAAAGTATCCCAATCTTCCGCTCTGTCCCCAGAACTTGCCCAGCAGGCGGCCCACATCGGCCAGCTTCTGGCCCGTCTACGACTTGCCCGTCACATCAAGCAGGCAGACGCCGCCATACGCGCCGGCCTGTCTCGCAACACGGCTTACCGGATCGAAAAGGGAGATCCCGGCTTGGCGTTCGGTCAGGTGCTTCGCTACCTGGATGCGATTGCGCCGGGGGCCACTCTGGCGAGCCTGTTGGCAGAGACGGACCCAGCACTCAAGGCGCTGCAGTCGCGCGAGGCGACCAAGCGTGTGCGAGGCCTGTCGGCCTCGGAACTGCAAAGCCTGGACTTTTAAGGGCCCACATCGATGGTCAAAGAGCAGCAACTCATGACTTTCGCCTTTCTGGGGGAAGGCTGGGCTCCTTGTGGTCAGCTCACGCTGACGGAGGAAGGGTCGGCGCTGCTTGCCTCGAGTTTTGCCTATGGCCTGCGGTATCTGGATCGGCCCGATGCGATCGAAGTCGATCCTGTGAGCCTAGGCATCCATGGTGAGCCGGTAAAAGGCAACAGGCTTCTTCCAGTCAATGGTTTGACGGGGTTTGGTGGTATCCGCGATGCGGCGCCAGATGCCTGGGGACGCAGAGTCATCGAAGCCAAGCTGAGGGTGCCCGCCAACAGCCTGCCGGAATCACAGTACCTGTTGCATGCGGGAAGCGACCGTGTTGGGGCATTGGATATTCGTACGGACATCCACACACCCGCGGCCGGCGCGGTAGGCAATGTCCATGCGATCGAGTACTTGATGGAAGCGGCGGAGCGCATCGAGGCAGGCTTGCCAGTTCCCGCTAGTCTTGAGCTGATCTTCGTGCAAGGCACCGCGCTGGGCGGTGCCAGGCCAAAGGCTTCCGTTCGGGATGATGCGGGGCACCTGGTTCTCGCCAAGTTTCCTAGCAAGACCGATACATTCGACGTGCCTCTCATTGAAGCTGCGTCATTGCGGTTGGCCACGGAGGCGGGCTAGATGTTCCTGTGGTGGAGACCCGTATGTTGAACGGTCGTTGGGTCATGATGATCCGCCGTTTCGACCGCTATTGGCTTGGCCGGGGAGCGGCGCCGCAGGCGGGTAGCGATCTTTCGCTGGCGCCTTCCACGAGCCGGACTGAGCGTCGGATGCCCTTTGTCAGTGGGCTGACCCTGCTGGGGTGCGACGAGTCAGAATCGCGTACTAAAGCCTACGCCGACCTGGCCGCGGGGATACGCCGGCACTGCCACCCGTCCGTCATCCGCGCCGACAACGAGGAATTGTTCAAGCGCATGGTGTTCAACATCTTTGTGAGTAATGACGACGACCACCTGCGCAACCATGGATTCATCTGGGATCCCCGATTGCCGGGCTGGCGATTAAGCCCTCTTTACGATGTGCTGCCGCGGCCCTCGCATGCCACCGAGCGTCTGCTGCATCTTGAAATCGGACCGCAAGGACGGATCGCATCGATTGACAACGCGCTGGCCGGGTGCCAACGGTTCTCGATCAGCAAGGAGCGTGCAGGCAGGTTGATCGCTCAGGTCTGGACTGTCGTGCGGGAGTGGAGGATGAGCTTCGAGCAGTATGGCGTTTGTGCACGAGAGTGCGACAAGATTGCTTCAGCGTTTCGGCATTTGGACGAGGTAAGCAGCGCCGTGACACGGCGCTATCTTCCCTGAGTTGAGCGCGAGGCTCAGAGAAGGTCCAGAAATAGAAAAAGGAGCCGAAGCTCCTTTTCTCTACACACCATGGAATCTATCGATCTCCATGGATAAAAATCCTGGAGCGGGAGACGAGTCTCGAACTCGCGACCTCAACCTTGGCAAGGTTGCGCTCTACCAACTGAGCTACTCCCGCAGGGGTATTTCTTTGCCTGCCGTACTGTCTTTCGACGTCGTTTTTTGCAAGCGAGGCGGAAGTATACCTAATTTTTTGAAAAATGCACGCCAGCCGTTTGCGTGCGTGCAGGCGCACGTGCGCGCTTGGGTTCAGTCGTGCGCGGTTCGGCAAGCCGGCGCGCCGGGCGGCGCCAGGCCATGCGCGCCAGCGTGTCGTCGCGGACGATGTAATGGTGGCCAAGCGCCGCAACGATGTGCAATGCCAGCAGGCCGTACAGCGCCCAGGTAAGCATGTTGTGAAGCCATACCGTGGTGGCGACCAGGGCGGGGTCGGCCGAGACCAGCCGGGGGAACTCCAGGCTGGTGAAGGGCACGGGCACGGCCAGGCCCTTGGCGTTGACGATGATCCAGCCCACCAGACACGACGCGAAGATGAACGCGTAGATGCACAGATGCACCGCGTGGGCGCAGGCGTCCTGCATGCAGAAGCCGTCGCCCACCGTGCGGCGGCGCGTGATGCGCACCACCGTCCGCACCAGCGTGACCACTAACAGCGCCATGCCGCAACCGATGTGCACGATCATCACCGAGCGCATGGACACGCCCGTCTGTGCCGTCAGCAGATGGCGCAATTCACCTGCAAGAACCAGGATGCTCATCAAGCTGACGCTTAGCCAATGCAGCGCGATCTGGGCTGTCGTATAGGCCGGGGTGGCCTGTGTAGCCGGGGCGGCGGGGGGGGAATGCATGGTCTTCCTTCTAGCGGGGCCAGCCTGCTCCGACTTGCAGCGGGGCCTGGCTCAAGAGGCGAGATTGAAGCGCCGCCCCTGCCGCCGCGCCATCTTCCTCAACACTTCTTAAAGCCCGTTCAGCCCCCCGCGCCACACGATTGAGGCTCTCTTTAGAAACGTTGTTGGCCTATCGCCCGCATGGAAATATGCCGGCCTGCGTAGAGATTTATCCGCCTTTGAAGCGTCCGGTCACGCCGGCGCTCGGACCCGCATCGTTCCTCACGATGCTCGCCTCTGCCCGCACTTCACTCCAGGTCGCCGCCGCGCGGTGATCGCTCAATCAGAAAAAGTGGACTCATGAAGACTCTTACCTTCCGACGCCGTCTTGGCCTGCAACAGGGCTTTACCTTGCTGGAATTGCTGGTCGTGCTGTTGATCATCGCGCTGCTGGCCGGCTATGTCGGCCCCAAGCTGTTCTCTCAGGTCGATCGTGCCAAGGTGCGAGCCACGCAGGCGCAAATGAAGACGCTGGGCGACGCCCTGACGCAATACCGCCTGGATGTGGGCAGCTATCCCACCACCGAGCAAGGCCTGGAATCCTTGGTGAAGGCGCCCCAGGGCGCGCCCAACTGGCATGGCCCGTACCTGGCCAAGGATGTGCCTGCTGATGCGTGGGGTCGTCCGTATGTCTTGAACGTGCCCGGGCGCAGCACGGATGCTGAAGTCGTTTCTTTTGGCGAGGAAGGCCGGGCGGGAGGCAGCGGTGAGCTGGTTTATGGCCTCTAAGTCGGCGGCGGCCGTGCTCGTCGGGATGACGTTGTCCACCGCCGCCGCCGCCAGTTGCTGGCAGCAATCGGGCGATCGCCATGGTGTGGACCCGCTGCTGCTGTATTCCATCGCGAAGGTGGAGTCGTCCCTGAACCCTCGCGCCATCAACAACAACACCAACGGCACCCAGGACGTCGGGCTGATGCAGATCAACAGCATCCATCTGCCCGGCCTGGCCAAGCGCGGCATCACACGCCAGCGCTTGCTGGACGAACCCTGTCTGTCCATCGACGTGGGCGCCGAAATCCTGGCGGGCTTCGTCAAGCGCTACGGCTACACCTGGCGCGCGGTCGGGGCGTACAACGCCGGCGGCGCGGCCAATCGCGAAGCGGCACGCAAGCGCTACGTGAACCGCGTGTGGCAACACTATCTGCAACTGAGCCAGGCGCGCGACGCTCGCTATCGCCAGTCGCAGCACGCGGAGCGTTGACATGAATGAATTCCGGATCCGCTTGCTCAAGCAAGGAACGCTGCGCGTGCACACCGTGCGCGCCTCCAGCGAAAACGAGGCACGCGCGCAGTTGAGCGATGCCGACGGCATGGTTCTGGACATTCAACGTTCGGCCGTGCGCCGTGGCATCAAGTCGCGCGGCAAGAAGGCCTTTTCGCTTGGGCTGCTGCTGCAAGAACTTTCCACGTTGCTGGACGCCGGACTGGCTTTGATCGAAGCGCTTGAGGCGCTAAGCGATAAGGCTGGCAAGGGCAATAAGGCGTTGCAGGCCTCGCTGGGCCAGTTGCTGCGTTCGCTGTATCAGGGCCAGCCGCTGTCCAAGGCGATGGAGGCGCAGCCCCTGGTGTATCCCGCGCTGCTGGTGGCAACCGTGGCGTCGGCCGAAGGCAGCGGGCAATTGCCGGTGGTGCTCAGGCGCTACCAGTACTACGAAACGCGCATTGAAAACATCCGCAAGAAAGTCGTGGGTGCGCTGGTGTACCCGCTGGTGGTGATTGCGGTGGGCTTTGGCATTTTGCTGTTCATGCTGTTCTTTGTCGTGCCGCGCTTTGCGGTCGTGTTCGAAAGCATGCGCACCTTGCCAGCCACGGCCGAGGCCATGTTGTGGTGGGCGCGCCTGGTGCAGTCCGACGGCCATTTGCTGGGCGCGGGCATCGGCGCAAGCCTGCTTTCCGCCGCCTTGGCGCTGCGTACGCAGACGGTGAAGGCGGCGTTGATGAATCTGTTCTGGCGGCTGCCCAAGCTGCGCGACGTGGGCAACCTGTTTGTGCTGGCGCGCTTTTATCGGACGGTGGGCTTGTTGATTGAAGGCGGCACCCCCGCGTTGCAGGCTTTTGAACTGGCCGACCGCATCCTGCCGCCCGCCTATGGCGAACGCCTGGATCTGGCGTTGCAGGAATTGCGGGCCGGACGCAGCGTGTCGGAAACCCTGGCGCGCCATGGCTTGACCACGGCGGTGGCTGAACGGCTGCTGCGCGTGGGCGAGCAAAGCGGGGACCTGGGCGGCATGTGCGAACGCATTGCGCAGTTCCACGATGGCACGCTGGACCACGCCATCGAAGTCTTTGGAAAGGTGTTCGAGCCGCTGCTGATGCTGGTTGTCGGCGGGCTGGTGGGCGCCATCGTGATCTTGCTGTACATGCCCATCTTCGAGATGGCCGGGAGTCTGGGATGAACCTAATGCACGAATTCGAAATCAGTCAGGAGGAGGGCGCAATGGAAATCACGACCGTGGCCGACGAGGCATGGTGTCTGTGGCGCGAGCGCGCAGCGGAGCTGAGCCTGTCCCTGGCCGACTATCTGGACGAGGAACTGGCGCGTCGCCCGCAACTGCTGCCGGTGCTGGCGCAGGCCTTGGGCATGGAGCCCTTGACCGCCCAGCAATGCCGCCAGGCTACGCCGCGCTTTGATGTCCTGCCGCTGGCGGACGCCATGGCGTGCCGCGTGGCGCCCTTGCAGGTGGATAACGAATTCCTGCTGGCCATGGCCGCGCCGTTCTCGCGCGATGCGCGCCTGAAGCTGCAAGCCATGCTGTCCGGCCATGCGCTGCGCTTTGCCGTGTGTCCCTCTGGCGTGGTGGATGCCTGGTTGAAACAGGCGGAAGCCACCGAACGCGTGCTGGACGGCGTGGCCGTGGACATGGCGGACGACTCGCTGGCCAAGGCGGTCGAATCGATTTCATTGGCCTCGCTGGCCAAGGACGAAAGCCCCGTGATCCGCCTGGTGAACATGACGCTCTATGACGGTCTGCAAAGCCGCGCCAGCGATATCCATCTGGAGTCGGACGAGGAAGGGCTGTTGATCCGCTATCGCATCGACGGCGTGATGCTGCGCATCCGCAAGGTGCCGGGGCAGGTCACCGCGAACCAGGTGATGTCGCGTCTGAAAGTGCTGTCCAGCCTGGACATCGCCGAAAAGCGCGTGCCGCAGGATGGCCGCTTCAAGGTGGTGCTGCAAGGGCGGGAAGTGGATTTCCGCGTGTCCATCATGCCGGGCAACCACGGTGAGAACGCCGTGTTGCGTTTGCTGGACCGCTCGCAGCGTGGCGACAAGCTGAGCCTGGATACCTTGGGCTTTCCGGCGGAAACCGCGCGCCGTATCCGTGTGCTGGCGCAATTGCCTTATGGCCTGACGCTGATCACCGGCCCCACGGGCAGCGGCAAGTCCACCACCTTGTATGGCGCCTTGTCGGAGCTGAACAGCGGCGACGAAAAGCTGATCACCATCGAAGACCCGGTGGAATACGAGATGAGCGGCATCCTGCAGATTCCGGTGAACGAGAAGAAGGGTCTGACCTTCGCTCGCGGCCTGCGATCCATCTTGCGCCACGATCCGGACACCATCCTGGTCGGCGAAATCCGCGATGCCGAAACGGCGGCCATCGCCGTGCAATCCGCGTTGACGGGTCACCGCGTGTTGTCGTCGGTACACGCCAACGATGCGTTCAGCGTGATCGACCGCTTTCTGTACATGGATGTGGAACCCGCCACGTTCCTGGAGTCGCTCAATGGGGTCGTGTCGCAGCGCCTGGTGCGGCGCTTGTGTCCGCATTGCGCGCCGCCGGGCGAGGCGCGTGCCGGCCCGGGTTGCGAGGCCTGCCGCCACACGGGGTTCCTGGGCCGCATTGCGCTGGCCGAGGTCTTGCGCCTGGATAGCCGCATGAAGACCGCGCTGCTGGACCGCTCGCCCGAGCGTCGGCAAGAGGCGCTGGCGCAGTGCGCCGATTATCAATCGATGCGCGATGCCGCCCATGAGGCGGTCGCGCACGGACTGACGACTTATCAGGAGGTTTGCCGTGCGGTCGCTATGGAATGAACAAGCCGTTCTGATCGATGCTGAACATGTCAGCCTGTTGTCGCCGACGAAGGCGGTGGACGACCGCCTGAAGTGTGGCCACGGCGGTGATCCCGCCGAGGCCGTGGCCGCCTTGCTCGCCACTTGCACGCGGCTGCGCCCGTGGTGGCGCAACCGGGTGCATGTCTGGCTGGGTTATCCGTGGACGCATACGCTGCTGCTGCCCTGGCAGCCGGGCTTGCCCGGCGGCGATAAGCACTGGTGCGGCTATGCCCAGGCCTTGCTGCGCGAACGCGGCATCACTTTGCAGACGCGCGTACGGCTGGGGCCGGCGCGCCATGGTCATGCGCGGCTGGCCGTCGCGGCGGACGCGCTGATGCTGGATGCGCTGGAAGGCAAGCTGCGTGAACAGAAGTGGACGCTGGCCGCCTGCCGCGATCTGCTGTCCGCAAGCCTGCAACGATATCACCGCCCCGCGCGCGCCGAAGGCGCGTGCCTGGTGCTGGCGGAGGCCTGCGCGGTGACGTGCCTGTGGCCTTCGGTGCAAGGGTGGGAAGACGTGATCACCTTGCAGCGTTCGCCCGGCCAGTCGCACGCCTCGGCGGTTGCCGGCGCGCAGGCGCTGTGCAACCAGCCCATCGTGCCGGAATGCAACTGGACGTCAACCTTGGCGCCGGCGGATCTGTCCTTGCCGCCGCAAGCGCGCTGGCTGGGCTTTCCCCACGCCATGTTGGGAGCGCGATCATGCCCGGTCTGAAGATGAACAAGCTCGATTTCACCAAGCGCGGCGCCACGCAGCCTTGGGCCGTCATCGTCGTGCTGCTGTTGCTGTGCGTCGCCCTGTTGAGCGCATGGCGG
This sequence comes from Achromobacter spanius, assembly GCF_029637605.1. Taxonomy (NCBI): domain Bacteria; kingdom Pseudomonadati; phylum Pseudomonadota; class Betaproteobacteria; order Burkholderiales; family Alcaligenaceae; genus Achromobacter; species Achromobacter spanius. Next base: position 5,669,511 of record NZ_CP121261.1, read on the forward strand.
GAATGGGATCTGTGGGCATTGCGCGTGGAAGTCACCCGCTCCGAGAGCCAGTTGATCGAGCGGCGCATGCAGCATGAACGCGAGCAACGCCGCGTCCTGGCGCAGTCGCCGGAGGAGAAGAGGGTTGACGCAATGCTGTCCGCGCAAAGCGCCGAGGACAGGCTGCGGCCCGTCCTGCTGCGCGCCATCGAGCACGCCTGGAGCCCGCGTCTGGCCGTGATGAACCTGAAGGTCGAGGGGGCCGGCAAGGCCGTCCAGCTTGAATTGATGACGGTGGACCTTACCGAGGTGTTCGCCTTCGCTGCCCGCTTGAACGCCGAGTCAGGCTTGCGCGCCACGGTCGTTCGCCACGGCATCAAGTCGGGTGACCCCAACCTGGCCACGATGTCTACCGTGCGGGTGGAGCTGCGATGAAATCCTTTACTGAAATTCGTCGCCACCTAGCCGCGCTACGCCAGCGCGAGGCCGGTTCGCCTTTACGGTGGAATTGGCAGTGCTGGGCCGAGCGGCTCGGGCGTGGCGGGCTCCTGGCGCTGTTGGCCTTGTTGGTCTTGATTGTGCATTTCGTCGTGGTGTTGTGGCCGGAGAAGGGCGAGCTGCGACTGCGTGCCCTGGAACTGCACGCCGAGATCCATGCCTGCACCCCGCACGTCGCCCCGTCCGGCAATGACATGGACGAACTGCGCGTGCAACTGCGCCTGGACCCGGACGAACGCAAGCTGGCCGTGATGGAACAGTTGGTGCGATCGGGCTTGTTGCTGGTCGACATCCAGTATCAGGGCGAAGACACCATCCAGGGCCGGTTGCGCCGCACGTCGGTGGACATCACCGCAGTGGGTTCCTACCAGGACCTGAGCGCGGGCTTGCGCAAGCTGACCGATGAGCCGCTGCTGCGTCTGGAGTCGCTGTCCTTGGACCGGCAACGGCCCGAGAACATGCTGGTGAACGTAAAGATGCGCTTGAGCATGTTGGGGGTGGTGTGATGAAGCGATGGATGACCGCGGTGTTTGCCGCGCTGGCGCCCGGCGCCGCCTTGCTGGCCGAGCCGGCACCCGAAGTGGATCTGTTTCCGTCGCAAAGCTGGGCGTCGCTGCTGGATCGCGGCAATGCGCGGGCGCAGGACGATGCCGCCGACGCCGCCACGGCGCAAGCCGATGTCCCGGCGCTAGACCAGGCCATGCCGGCCGCGCCCGAGGGTAATGGCCCGGCCAGCGTGCCGGCTTTCATGGCCATCGGGGAATGGTCCGACACCGGTCGCCGCATCGTGGTGCTGGCGCATCAAGACGAAACCTACTTGCTGTGCCAACGCTGCGACATCGCCGGTGCGGTGTGGCCCGGCGGCATGCTGGCGTCGCAGTACCGGCTCAAGGCGTTGGAACCGCGGCGCGTGGTGCTGCTGGATCCGCAGGGTCGGGAACTGAATGTGGACTTGGCGCCGCTGGCGCAATGAGCAAGACGCTCATCGAAACGAACAATTCTTTTGGGAATGGCAAGACATCATGATTGCAAAACCTGTCGTATTGGCCGCGTTCCTCAGCCTGTTGCTGGGTGGATGCGCGGCCCCCGAATCACTCAAGCGCGCGCTGGGCGGTGAGCCCGCGTCGACCGCTGAACGCCTGGCCGCCGGCCGGGCGAAGCTGGACAAGAACCCCAACGATATCGAAGCCGGCAAGGATGTTGCGCGTGATGGCGTCGCGCTGTCGCGCGAGATCCTGCAACGGGTGCGCGTCAAGATGGAAGCGGGCGATGACGAGGCCGCGCTGCAGGACGTGCTGGAGTTGTTGACGATCACCCCCGGCAATATGCGCGCCCAACAGCTCAAGACGCAGTTGGAGCAGCGTGTGCATCTGAACGCCGAGCTGGCCGAAGCGGTCAGGCTGCAATTCGACCACCCGCGCGAGGCGCTCTACAAGGTCAACCGCATCTTGCAGGAGCAGCCGGGGTTTCCGTCGGCCGAAGCGCTGCGCGTGCAACTGCAGCGCCGCGATGTGGGCCGCCAGTCGGTCAAGCCGCGCCTGGCGGATGCACTGCGCAAGCCCGTTACGCTGAATTTCAAGGCGCAGCCCATCGTGCAGATCCTGGACACGATTTCGCTGGCCGCCGGCGTGGACTTCGTGCTGGACCCGGACGTGCAGACCAGCATGCCGGCCAGCATCATGGCTCGGCAGACCACGGCCGAAGACGCCATCAACCTGCTTCTGCGCACCAATCAGCTGGAAAAGAAAGTGCTGGATGCACACACCTTGCTGATCTATCCGTCGCGCCCGGACAAAGACAAGGAATACCGCGAGCTGATGGTGCGCGTGTTTTACCTGAACCACGCGGATGCCACGCATGTGCTGGCCGCGTTGCGGCAGATCAGCGCGCCCAAGAACGTGCATCTGGACGAACGCGCCAATGCGGTGCTGGTGCGCGACACGCCGGAAGTCATGGCGGTGGTGGAGCGCGTGGTGGCGGCGCTGGACATCGCGCAGTCCGAAGTGACGATGGACGTGCAGGTGCTGGAAGTCAACGCCAGCGACGAGCTTGAAATCGGCGTGGACTACCCCAGCGACTTGCGCTTTTCCATTCTGCCGCAGGGCGAAAACGGCAGGATCACGGTGGGCGATCTGCTGGGGCTGAACCAGGGCAAGATAGGCGTGACCAGCCGCAATGACCTGTCGGCGGCGCTGAACCTGCTGCAAAAGCGTGGCAAGACCAAGGTGTTGGCGAACCCGAAGATTCGTGTGCGCAACATGGAAAAGGCCAGCATCAAGATCGGTGAAAAGGTGCCGGTTGTGACGACGACCAATGCCAACGGCGTGGTGACGGAATCCGTGAACTACCAGGACGTGGGCCTGATCCTGCAAGTGGAACCGCGCATCAGCCTGAGTAATGAAGTCAGCGTGAAGGTCAGCATGGAAGTCAGCAACCTGAAGGGCGAGGTCAAGACGGCGGGCGGCGGCATCGTCTACCCGATGAGCACACGCAACGCGGAAACCGTGATGACGGCGCGCGACGGCGAAACCCAGGTGTTGGCCGGCCTGGTGAACCAGCAGCAAACGCGCAGCAGCAGCGGTTTGCCTGGGGTGAGCGTAATGGGCTGGCTGGGCAGCCTGTTCGGTGGCCAGAAGAAGACGGACCAGAACACCGAGATCGTGCTGCTTCTGACGCCGCATATCGAACGCTCGATGGCATTGCCGTCGGCTGCCGACAGCTACTTCCCGTCGGGCACGGAAGCGCGGGTCACCGTGATGCCGATGACCACGCAGGCACCTCCCGCCCCGGCGGAAGCACCGGCCGCGGCGGATGATGCCCCGGCGCTGGACGCGGCGCTGACCAAGCCGCCTTTCTAAGGACGGGCCATGCGGAAGCAATCGGGTTTTACGCTGATCGAGATGATGGCGGCCATGACCTTGCTGGCCCTGCTCTTGAGCGTCGCGCTGCCGTTCTCATCGCTGGTCAAGCAGCGCGCGCTGGAGCGCGAGCTACGCCAGAACCTGCACACCATGCGCGACGCAATCGACGCCTACTACCAGGCCAGCCGCGAGGGCAAGGTCGACAAGCCGCTGGACCGCAGCGGCTACCCCCCCGACCTGGAATCCCTGGTCAAGGGCGTGCAGAACAAGACCGACCCTAACGGCGGCATGCTGTATTTCCTGCGTCGCTTGCCGGCAGACCCCATGTGCGAGAACTGCGAAAACCGCTCGGCGGCCGACACCTGGGACACCCGAAGCTATGACAGTTCGGCCGACTCATTCTCATCGGGCCGTGATGTGTTCGATGTGCGTTCAAAAAGTCAACGTAGAGGTCTCAATGGCGTTCCGTACAAAGATTGGTAAGCGCCGCTGCGCCGGCTTTACGCTGATTGAGCTGATGGCGGTCATGGCTATCATCGGCGCGCTGATGTCGCTGGTGGCGCCGTCGTTCTTCAAAAGCAACGACCGCGCGCGCGAAACGGTGCTGCGTCACAACCTGCAGGCGATACGGCACGCGCTGGATGATTACCGCGCGGACCATGGCAACAATCCGGACTCGCTGGACGCCCTGGTTACCAATAAGTATCTGCGTGAATTGCCGATGGACCCCGTGACCGGCCGGCGCGACAGTTGGTTGCCACAAACGGGCGAGGCCCCGGGTGTGAGCGATGTCATCAGCGGCGCGCAGGGCAGGGGGCTGGATGGGCTGGACTATGCGCGGTGGTAAGCGACGTGCGCCCTCACGCCAGGCGGGGTTTGGCTACCTGATGGTGTTGACGCTGGTGATGGCGGTGGCGACTGGGCTGACCGCGGTGGTGCAGCCCTGGTCGATGCAGAAGCTACGCGACCAGGAAGCCGAGTTGCTGTTCGTGGGCAAGCAGTTTCAGCGCGCGCTGGCTTCCTATTATGTGTCCGGCACCGCGCCGGCCTATCCCAAAACGATGGACGCGCTGCTCAAGGACGACCGGGTATCGTTCACGCGCCGCCATTTGCGCCGCCTTTATGCCGACCCGATAACCGGCGGCACCGAGTGGGGTATCGTGAAATCACCGGACGGCGGAATCATGGGGGTATATAGCTTGTCGGAACGAAAACCCATCAAACAGGACGGGTTTGATGCGGAACTGGGCGATATGTCGGGGAAATCCAGTTATCAGGATTGGAAGTTTGTCTTCATGGGGGTTAATTAAAAAGCTGCCGGGCGATTTGTTGATAATCGCCAGATTATCTTTCGTCTTCCAGGAAAAAATGGCCGCATCTCAAGGTTTTATTTTCATATCTTGACATTTGGCTTTCCTGTTTTGGCTTTGAGAAATTTCTTATTGTTGTGTCTATCCCAGCATGAAATCATTCTGCCGGGGTATCAATGTGATTGCCGTAAAAATAAAAGTCTTCGGGAATTGCGCTTACATAAGATCGGACTCAATGATTGTCGCCATTCTTGAAGATTCACCCACTCAAGTCGAGTGGGTCACCAAACTGCTGCAAAGCCACGGCCACCAGGCATTCTCCCGCCGCGACGGCGATGGCTTCATCGCGCTGTTGCAACAACAGAAGGTTGACGTCGTACTGCTGGACTGGGAAGTGCCCGGCGCATCGGGCCTGGCCGTCTTGAAGTGGGCGCGATGCAATCTGGCGCCCTCCATGCCCATCCTGATGCTGACCCAGCGCGACGACGAAGAAAGCATCGTGCAGGCCTTGAACATGGGGGCCGACGACTATCTGCAAAAGCCGGTGCGCGAACGCGAATTGCTGGCCCGCATGAGCGCCCAGTTGCGCAAGTCGCAACGCGGCGAAGCTACGGCGTTGCAGTTCCAGGTTGGCCACTTTGCCTTCAACCTTGAAGCCAAGACGCTGACGGTGGATGGACGCCCCGTGACGCTGCCCACGCGGGAATTCGATCTGGCCACGACGTTGTTTCGCAGCCCCGGCCGCATCATCACCAAGGACGCCTTGTGCCAGCAAATCTGGGGCACCGTCGATCGCAAGTACGACGCCAGCCTGGCGACGTACGTCAGCAACCTGCGTTCGGCGTTGGGTTTGCGCTCACGCAACGGCTATGTGATCGCCACTGTGTACAACTACGGCTACCGCCTCGAACGCATGTACTGAGCCCGCGGGCGTTCGCCCTGGCTTGCCTTGTGCGTGACCATTTGCAGCAACTTTTGCTGCGCACCCAACCCCTTCCAATCGCTGTCCGCGCCTTCCAGGCGCCGCCGGTCCGACCGCGCGTTGCACGCACCGCCGACAACTTCCAAGCCTGACGATGAAATTCCTGATTTGGCCTTATGCGCGCCTGGGCGCCAGAAAAAACGATGCGCTGCTGTTCTGCAATCTGGGCATCATCTTGCTTTGCTTCGCCGTGCCCAGCGATGGGCGGCCGCTGACCGCCGCGGCGCCCGGGGTGCTGGCCGACTTCGGAATACTGGCTGGCCTGGCCTTGTTCAGTGTGATCGCCGGCCAATCAAAAATGCGCTTTCGCGCTTTAGCCTGGTTGATCGGCTTTTGGTTGTTGGCCGCGTTTGTCGTGATAACCGCACGCCGCTGGACGCCGATGGTGGCGCCGGTAGTGGGCCTTGCCTTGGCGTACATCTGCGTGATGCGGTGGCGCATGGCCACCCGCAACGCTCGCCGCGAACGTGTCTTGTCCTGCGACGTTGCATCGACGGCGCAGCTCGCCGCGCAGAACGCCAAAGCCAATTGCGCCCGCGATAACGAGGTTATGTTGCAGATGATGCATGACCTGCGTAGTCCGCTGTCGACGATCCTGGTGATGGTGGACAAACAAACCGCGGAAAGCAACGATCCGAAGCAGGAAGCCTTTGCGGAATCGGTACGGGAGCTGGTTCAGTACAGCTTGACCGTCGCCCAGGATTTCATGCATCTGTCTCGCGCCGAACGCCTGGACAAGGCCAATTTCCTGCCGGTGTCGCTGTTGGACGTCGGCCAGGAAGCGGCCGATCAAGCAATGTTGTTGGCCGAACGCAAGGGCATTGATGTGGAAGTCCGAGAGTGCGGCGAGAAGCTCTGGGTGTCGGGCGACTATTGCATGTTGCAGCGCGCTGTCATGAACCTGCTGGACAACGCGATCAAGTATTCGAAGGCGGATACGCGGATCACGTTGTGCCTGAAGCGCCAAGGCGATATGGCGCGCATCAGCGTGATTGACGAGGGCATCGGCATTGCCGAGTCCGTCATGCCGCAACTCTGCCAAGCGTTTTTCCAGGTGAATCCGGGTGCTCGGGATGGTGTGGGCGTGGGCTTGGCGCTGGTCGCAACGGTGGTTGACGCCCATGGTGGAAAGCTGGCGGTGGATTCCCGTCTGAATGAGGGAAGCGAGTTTTCACTCACATTTCCAGTGATGGCGGTGCCATGTGTTGAAACGGACCACCGAGAGCCTCGCTCTGCATTTCGATCCGGCCTTAAAGCCGCCTCATGAACAAGCGCCCTTGCGGCGCTTTTTTTCGACTGGCACGCCGAAATCTGCTGATCAATGCGCGGTGCAGCAACGGTGCAACACCTGCTTTTAATAGTGTGTTGAGAAAGGTTTTGCCGTTTTTGAGCGCCGGGAATAATGGCTTCGCTTTCACGAGAACCGTGCGATTTCCGGTTAACGGGAAGGCAAAAAACAATCCACTAAACGAAGGATATTTGATGACGAAAACCACTTTGCGCGGTGCAGCCGCCAAGCTTGCCTTGCCGGTCGCGGCGCTGACGCAGGCTGTGCTGATGGCCATGGCTCCGACGACCGCTTCGGCTCACGGTTCCATGGTTGATCCCCCCAGCCGCGAATACGGTTGCAACACGCTCGACACGCCGTGGAACAACCCCAAGCATTCGGGTTGCGGCAAGATCACCAACCTGGTGGGAAGCTGGCAGTCCAACGCCATCCTGGGCGTGCGCAGCGACCACAAGAATCACGTCCGTGACGGCCTGCTGTGCGGCGGCGGCAAGGAAAGCTGGAAGGAACTGGACGGCAACTACGATTGGCCCACCACGGTCATCACGCCGGACGCCAATGGCAATGCGCAGTTCAAGTACCTGCAGACCGCTGCCCACATCAGCTCGTACTTCAAGACCTACATCAGCAAGGACAGCTACGATCCCAAGCGCGGCCTGCGTTGGGACGATCTGGAACTGATCGGCGACACCGGCGCCCTGGAGCGTCCGCCCGCCAACTCGATCACCCCGCTGGACGTCAAGATCCCCGCCCACTTTACCGGCAAGCGCGTGATCTACAGCGTGTGGCAACGTGACCCGAACCGCGACAACGCTGAAGCGTTCTACGCGTGCTCGAACGTGGAAGTGATGCCCGCCAACGTGCAATGGCAAGCCAGCGGCGTGCTGCAAGGCGGCCAAGTCAACGCCGGCTCGAAGATGACCCTGCGCGTGTTCGACCTGAGCCGTGCCGGCGATCTGGAAAGCCATTCGATCATCGTCAAGGCCGGTGAAGAAAAGGCCGCCCAGTGGATGTACGCCCTGGCCAAGGAAGTGAACAACAAGTCGTCCGTCATCAAGGTCGGCAAGATGCAGCCCAACGGCCAAGTTGTGCCGCAGCAAAGCGATACCGAAAACCAGGTCTACGGCCTGAACAAGAAGGTGGGCTTCGCGATTGACCAGAAGGCTTCCGAGCCGGTGGATCCGCCGCCCGTCGTCATCAATGCGCCTACGGCCCAACTGACTGGCCCGGCAACGGCCAATGCGGGCGAGCGCGTTTCGCTGTCGGCCAAGGGTTCGAACAACGGTGGCGGCACCCTGAAGTTCCAGTGGACCGCTCCGGCTGGCATCACCGCTTCGGCGCTGAACCAGGCTGACCTGAGCTTCACCGCTCCGGCCCTGACGCAAGACAAGTCCTACTCGTTCACCGTCAAGGTCACGAACGAAAAGGGTTCGTCGAGCAAGACGCACTCCGTGCTGGTCAAGAAGCAGGCACAAACCGGCGGCGGCACTGACGGTGGCAACACCGGCGGTAACGAAGGCGGCAACGGTGGTACCGATGGCGGTAACGGCGGCCAGACCGGCCAGTACCCGGCCTACAAGGAAGGCACCACGTACGCAGCTGGCGACAAGGTCACCAACGGCGGCAAGGTCTACGAGTGCAAGATCTGGCCCGTGACCGCATGGTGCAGCGCTTCGCCGTTGCACTACGCTCCCGGCAAGGGCCTGGCTTGGCAGCAAGCTTGGGACCTGGTGAAGTAATTCCTTCACAGTTCTCGGTTTTTGTTGAACCCCTAAAAAATCCGCGTGAATAACGCGGAAAAATGAAGTTCCTGGTCCCTCGTGCGAAAGCGCGGGGGATTTTTTTTGCCGCGAGATTATTTTCTTAATAAGTGTGGGGAAAGTGCTTTAAGGAATTGTTTATCAACTTTGATTGCTCATGAACTTCCGGCCGAGAATGAATTCACCTTGTCCTGCGTGCTGCATGGAAGGTGATTTATTCAACCTCACTCTGAAGTGTTTATAAAAAAATGGCGAAATTCAAATTAACTCTGCTGGGCGGCCTGGTACTGGCGGCCGTATCCGGTTCGGTTCTGGCTCACGGCACCATGTCGCATCCGAAGGCGCGCATCCTGCATTGCCACGCAGGCAGTCAGAGCGAAGGTTGCACCGCATTCAAGGCGCAGGGCGGCAGCGTGTACGACTGGCGTGAAGTCTGGCAAAAGCCGGGGGGCGAAAAGACCGTTGCCACCACGCCGGGCGATCGCCTGTGCGACGGCGGCACCAAGGCATCGCATCGTGGCCTGAACGCGCTGGCCCAATGGCCCATTACCACGCTCAAGCCGGATGCCAACGGTAACGTCACGCTGAAGTGGAACCACACCGTGGCCCACCGCACGAAGTCGCTGCAATTCTTCATCACGAAGATGCCGTATGACTCGACCAAGCCGCTGCAATTTTCCGACTTCGAAAAGTTCTGCGAACAGCGCGACTTCACGCCGGCCGTCGCGGGCGAAGGCCGTGATCAGGAATACAGCTGCACGTTGCCCGCGGGCAAGACGGGCCGCCACCTGATCATGAGCGTCTGGAACACCAACCACGTTGGTGATGGCGTCACGTCGGGCGAGTCCTATCGCGCGTGCGGCGACGTGAACATCGAAGGTGTCAGCAACGTCATCAAGCCGTCGGATATCGGCGCGCTGTACTCCATTGGCGAAACCAAGGTGGGTGAAACGCTGGTCTGGCGTCTGGCCGACCCCAAGCGCAACGGCGAATACCTGGAACAACTGCGCGTGCCGCTGGACGAGAACGCCGTGCAAGGCGAGCGCTGGACGCAAGTGTTGGGCAATGCCGTCAACGGCTCGTCCAAGCGCGTGCGTGTCGGCCAACTGGGCGCCGATGGCAAGACCGTGACGCCGATCGTGGGCGTGGACAAGTCGCACGTCTATTCGATGGACGGCAACAAGTACCACTTCGTGGTCACCAAGGAAGCGGCAGATATCAAGCCGGATCCCGTGATCATCCCGCCGGTGTCGAGCATCACCGGCCCGGTCAATGTGCAAGCGGGCCAGAAGGTGACGTTGTCGGGTTCGGCGTCGACCGGTACCGATCTGAAGTTCTCTTGGACGGTGCCGGCCGGCATCAGCGCCGCGGTGAAGGATCAGCCCACGCTGAGCTTCGTGGCGCCGACGCTGACGAAGGATCAGCAGTACTCGTTCATGCTGACGACCCGCAACGACAAGGGCGCGTCCGATGTGTCGCACGTGGTGACAGTCAAGGGCAAGCCGGTTGTTGATGAAGGCGGCAATGGTGGCACGGGCGGTACCGGTGGCACTGGCGATACGCCGCCCGCCTACAAGGCTGGCACGGCCTACAAGGCGCATGAGCGCGTGACGAACCTGGGCAAGGTCTACGAGTGCAAACCGTGGCCCTACACCAACTGGTGCGGCCAGTCGCCGTTCCACTACGAGCCCGGTAAGGGCGGCTATTGGACCCAGGCCTGGACCCTGGTGAAGTAAGCCGCCGTTGTTGATGCGGGCCAAGGGCAATGCGCCTTGGTCCGTGTTGGACGCCAGCCCCCTCTCTGTGATGGGAGGTGGGCTTTCTTTTTGTGTTGTTGGATCCGCCGTCAAGGCGGATCGCTGAATAGCCATGAAAAACAAAATACAATTATCGATGCTTGCGCTGGTGCTTGGCACGGCGTTTACGGCCCCTGGGCATGCGGCGTCAGCCGACGATCCCCGGCCGATATATGTGCGTCTGAAAGCCGAAGCCCCCAATCCGGCCCAGCGCACCGCGCCGACGCCGGAGGTGGCCAACGCGATGGACGCGCTGGCTCGCCTGACCCCGGGCATGGAGCCGTTGGTGCCTCTGTCGCCAATGCTGCGCAATCAGGAGGATATTGCCGCGTTGGAACGGCATAACCTGACGCGGTATTACAAGATTTCGGCCGAGATGATGCGCGGCCGCGACGCGGAACTGCTCGTCAAGCAGTTGCTGGAAAATCCGCTGGTGGAAAGCGCGCAGATCGAGCCCGCGCCGATGTCGATGGGCGAGGGCCTGGAGGCCGAGCCCGTCATGGCGGTTACGCGCGCCGCGCCTGACTACACCAAGTGCGAAGGCAATCTTGCGCCGACCTGCCAGAACTATATGCAGCCGCCCACGCCTGGCTATTGGCCGCTGGGTGGCGTCAACGCCTTCGAGGCGCAGCGCCTGACCGGCCACTTTGGCGAAAACGTGCGCTTGATTTCCAACGAGATCGGCCACTGGGACTTCGATCACATCGACCTGCCCAAGCCTTTCCTGCACCACGGCAGCTATGTGCAGAAGCCCGACTCGCACGACACCATGTCGGCGGGCATCATGTTCGGCCAGAACAATGGCTATGGCGTGACGGGCATCGTGCCTTTAGCGCAGGCAGGCTATACCAAGTACAGCCCCAGCGGCATGATCGACCTGCGCAATGTGCTGCAGGCTGGCGACGTGGTGCAGATCGGCGTGCAATACAAATTCAGCAATGGCTGCGGGCCGACCACGGCTTGCTTCCTGCCGGTGGAGCACGTGGATGTGGTGTACGACGCCATTTCTTATTTGACCCAGGAAAAGGGCGTACACGTTGTCCTGGCGGCAGCCAACGGAAGCGCGAACCTGGATGATCCCTATCACCGTGGGCGCTATGACCGTACCAAGCACGATTCGGGCGCCATTTATGTGGGCGCGGCCGACCCGTCCTCGGGCAAGATTGCCTACTTTTCGGAGTACGGCAGCCGAGTGGATACCTTCAGTTGGGGCGGTCGGGTAACGACCACGGATTGGAAGGACGGACAGAACAACCTGTACACAACCGCGTTCAGCGGTACGTCGTCGGCCAACCCGATCATCGCGGGCAGCGTCGCGTGGTTGCAGAGCCTGGCGCGCGAACGTGGCCTGGGCAACATCCCGCCCAAGGTCATGCGGCAGATTCTGGTGGACAGCGGCAACCCCCTGCCTAAGGTTGATCCGGCCCGCCCCATCGGTGTGCAACCCGATCTGGTGCGCGCGGCGGAACTGCTGGGCGGCGACAGCATTGGCGGCCAAGCGCCGCAAGCGCATGTCGCGGGGTCGGCGCAAGCCAATGCAGGCGACAAGGTGGTGCTGTCGGCGACTGAATCGACGGGCAAGGACCTGACCTACGCGTGGAGCAGCCAGCCTGCGCTGAAGTTTGTCGAGCAGGGCGTCAAGGGCAGCTTCATCGCGCCGGAAAGCGCGAAGGACATCGCTTACCGCATCACGCTGAAAGTGACCGACTCGAAAGGACGCAGTGCATCGACGCATCATGGCGTGCTAGTCAAGGCGAAGGCCGCTGGCGTGTGCGCCAACGTGCCCGCATGGGATGCCCGCAAGGTGTACAACGTGCCGAATGAGGCGGTGTCGTACAACGGCAAGGTTTATCACCAGAACTACTGGAACGTGGATGCCGCGCCGGACAAGAACTCGGCCCAGTACGGCAAGCCGTGGAAAATGCCCGAAGCCTGCAACCTGGAGCCGGCACCCGTGCCGCTTCCGGTTGCGCGTATCAGCGGCCCGACCGAAGTCAAGGCGTTGCAAGCCGCCACGTTGTCGGCCACCGGTTCCACGGGCCAGGGCCTGAAGTATGTGTGGACGAGCATGGATGACATCGCTTTGCAGGGCAACGGCGCAACCGTCACGTTCTATGGCCCGCCGCTGGGCCAGGACCGTAACCTGACGTTCAAGCTTGCCGTGACCGACGATCGCGGCCGTACCGCCACCGCCAGCCATGTGGTCAAAGCCAAGGCGAAGGAAGTGGTGCCTGAAGTGATTGCGCCGCAAGCCAAGCTGAGCGGCCCTGCCACGGTCAAGAGCGGCGAGCGCGTCGTCTTGTCGGGCAAGGGGTCCACCGGTACGGACCTGCGCTACCGCTGGACCGTGCCCGCGGGCATTTCCGCCGGTGCGCTGGACCAGGCGGACATCAGCTTCCTCGCGCCGTCCAGCGCCAAGGACACGCCTTACCGCTTTACGTTGACGGTCAGCAACTCGCGCGGCGAAGTCCAGGCCAGCCATACCGTGACGGTGTTGGCGAAGCCTGCCGTGGGTGGATATCCGCAGTACAAGGCGGGCACGATCTACAAAGCGGGCGACAAGGTCGTGAACGTGGGCAAGACGTTTGAATGCAAGATATTCCCCTACAGCGGCTGGTGCAGCCAGTCGCCTTCGCACTATGCACCCGGTACGGGTTCGCATTGGCGCGATGCGTGGATTCAACGTTAAGTCTTCCAACGGCCAAGCCTGACGCGATTGCCGCGTGAAGCACCGCAGCCCCTGCCGGTTTTCTGGCGGGGGCTGTTTTTTTTGGGGAAGGGGAGGGGGCTTGCGCGCGAACACGAGTTCGCGGCGGAAATGCAAAAAGGGCCGGACAACGTGTGTCGGGCCCTTCTTGGTGATTTTCAGTGCTTATGAACGCTTGGTTCTTGAACGCTGCAAATCTGAATTTGGAGCGGGAGACGAGTCTCGAACTCGCGACCTCAACCTTGGCAAGGTTGCGCTCTACCAACTGAGCTACTCCCGCATGGGTTCCGTTATGTACAAACTGGTACTGCTCAGAACCTGTTTCTTATTCACTCTGATCAACTTGGTTATCGATCAGAAGGCGCGCATCTTACATGATTTTTTTGAGCTTGTCATTTGAGTTTGGTACTTGGCCGAACCAATGGCCAGTGGGCTAAACCCAAACACTCAATCAAGTAATATGAGCGAAGACCGAAACTATAGCATAACCCGTAGCACCAATGTCAACACACTCTGCTATCGAAACGGCGCCAAACGCGCTGACTCCCGTTGCCCAAGACCTGAACCCGCTGAATACGCTGGGATTGGCGTCGCGAGCCGAAGCATTCGTGTCGCTGGACGACGTGTCCCAACTGCCGGCCTTGACCGATCTGGCGCGGCACGCGGATAGTCTGCTGGTGCTGGGCGGCGGCAGCAATCTGGTGTTGCCCGAGCGCGTTCCCGGGCTGGTGGCCAAGGTGGCGTTCAAGGGCGTGCGCCTGTTGCAGGACCGGTCGGACGCCTGGCTGGTTGAAGCGGCGGGCGGGGAAAACTGGCACGGCTTTGTTGAGCAATGTGTGGCGCAAGGTTGGGATGGGCTGGAAAACCTGGCGCTGATTCCGGGCACGGTCGGCGCGGCGCCGGTACAGAACATTGGTGCGTACGGCGTTGAGTTTGAAGAACGGTTCCATAGCCTGACCGCCTGGGATGTCCCGGCGGGGCGCTTCGTTGAGATGGGGCCGTCCGACTGCCGTTTTTCCTATCGCGACAGCGCTTTCAAGCACGACGCGCCGGGCCGCTGGATCATCGTCAGCGTGCGCTTCGCCTTGCCGCGGCCCTGGCGCCCCGTGCTGGGCTATCCCGACCTGCAACGCCACGAACGGCTTGCCCAGGGCGCGCCCACCGCGCGAGGCGTTTTCGATGCGGTCTGCGAAATTCGCCGCGCGAAGTTGCCGGATCCTGCCGTGACCGGCAACGCCGGCAGCTTTTTCAAGAACCCCATTGTTGAGGCCGATGTGCGCGACAGCCTGGCCCAGCAGTTCCCGGGCTTGGTGTCCTATGCGCAACCAGACGGCCGCTACAAGCTGGCGGCGGGCTGGCTGATCGACCAATGCGGTTGGAAAGGGCAGGCGCTGGGCGCGGCCGGCGTGCATGACCGGCAAGCGCTGGTGCTGGTGAACCGAGGCGGCGCCACGGCTGCCGACATCATGGCGCTGGCGCAGGCGATTCAAGCGTCGGTGCAGGCGCGCTACGGCGTCAGGCTGGAGCCTGAGCCGGTGGTGGTGTAGGGCAATTCGGCGCGCGCATGAAAAAAGGATCCCGCGGGATCCTTTTTTGTTGGAAGGGCGTGGGCTTAGAGGCCCAGTACGGATTGCATGTCGTACAGGCCGTTGTGCTTGTCTTCCAGGAAGCGGGCAGCGCGCAGCGCGCCTTCCGCGTAGGTGGCGCGGCTGCCCGAGCGATGCGTGATTTCAATGCGCTCGCCGATGCCGCAGAACGACACAGTATGGTCGCCGACGATGTCGCCACCCCGCAGGACCGAGAAGCCGATGGTGCCGGGCTTGCGCACGCCGGTGTCACCATGGCGGCTCCAAGTCGCCACGTCGGGTAGCGCCACGTCCCAGGCGGATGCGATGGTCTCGCCCATTTTCAGCGCGGTGCCCGAGGGCGCGTCGACCTTGTTGCGGTGGTGTGCTTCGAAGACTTCGACGTCGTAGCCGGAATTCAGGATGCGGGCCGCCATGTCCAGCAGCTTGAGCGTGGCGTTGACGCCCACGCTCATGTTGGGCGCGAACACGATGGCGATTTTTTGCGCGGCCACTTCGATGGCGGCGCGGCCGTTGTCGTCGAACCCGGTGGTGCCGATGACGGCACGCGTGCCGTGCTTCACGCAGGCTTGCAGATGCTCGAGCGTGCCTTCGGGCCGCGTGAAATCGATCAGGCAATCGGCATTGGCCAGCGCGTCGAGATCATCGGTGATGAGCACGCCGGTCTGCTGGCCCAGCGGGGCGCCCGCGTCCTGGCCCAGCGCGGTCGACCCCTTGCGGTCCAGCGCAACCGCCAATTGCAGGCCGTTGGACTTGAGAATGGCGTCGATCAGCATCTGGCCCATACGGCCGCTTGCGCCGGCAATTGCAATACGCATGAAGAAAATCCTTGGAAATTACCGGAGCGGCTCGGGCGCGTTGCCGGGCTGGCCGGGGTACTGGTTCAGCGGGCTGACGGGGGCGTCGGCATCGCGCTTTTCCAGATCTTGCTCTTGGTTGATACGGGCTTCGTCCTGATCCAGGCGTTCGTCCGCCTTTTCGTCGGCGGTGCTGCTGGGCGTGTTCAGTTGATAGGGCTGCAGGTCGGGCTGCTTGTCGCCTTCCCAGCGGGTCAGGCGGTCGTTTTCGAACCAGACCGTGAACTTGCGTTCACGCGCTTCGCCGTAGCCGGGCTTGTAATAGTAGGGGTAGTCCCAGCGGTTGGCGTGCAACACGCTGGTAAGCGTGGGGCTGCCCAGCGCAAAGCGGACTTGCTCTCGCGTCATGCCGGGCTGCAACAGCGCGACCTGTTCCTGGGTAATCCAGTTGCCTTGCTGGACACCGGCTTTGTAGGGGAAGCCCCACTTGTCCCCCGAGCAACCGGCAAGGGCGATGGCCAGGGCGGCAACGGCCAATCCGGTCTTCAGCGAGCGGGAGGGAATTCGTGCAATCATGGACACTACGCGCCCCTATTATTTGGAAGCAAACAAAACCGTTATCATAAAGGTTTCATAAGGATAGTTCCGCGAGGCGGCATGAAATCAGGTGAGCCGGCTCGCGGTGCACCCTTGAACCTGCCCATGCCTACGCGGACGGAGAGCGATTACACCATGAGCGACCAAAGCGAACTGAAGAACATGGGTTTGAAGGCGACATTTCCGCGCCTGAAAATTCTTGATATTTTCCGGAAATCCGACCTGCGCCACCTCAGCGCCGAAGATGTTTACCGCGCCCTGATCGGCGAAAACGTCGAAATCGGCCTGGCGACGGTCTACCGCGTGCTGACGCAGTTTGAACAGGCAGGCATCCTGGCTCGCAGCCAGTTCGACAGCGGCAAGGCTGTCTTCGAACTGAACGACGGCGACCACCACGATCACCTGATCTGCACGAATTGCGGCACGGTGGTCGAGTTCTCGGATCCGGACATCGAAAAGCGCCAGCAAAAGATCGCCAAGGACAACGGTTTCGCGCTGGAAAGCCACGCGATGGTGTTGTACGGCGTGTGCAGCACGTGCTTGAAAGGGCGCTAAACCGCTAGCGTCCGCCCCACGGTCTGTGGCCGCGCTCGCTGCGGGCCAGTGAGATCAAAAGCCCCTTTTAACGGAAGGGGCTTTTTTTATGTGCGTGCGACGTGCGTTTTGTACGGGTGAACCACGGCCCGCGTGGTCTCAGGCCGTCGGCTGGCCGAAGCCTTCCAACATTTCGCGGGCGTGTTCGCGAGTGGTCGCGGTGAGCTTGATGCCCCCCAGCATGCGGGCGATTTCCTCGACACGCGCCGCGGCGTCCAGCTCTTCGATGCTGGAGCGCGTGGTGCCGCGCGATTCGGCCTTGCTGACCAGGAACTGGTTATTGCCGCAAGCCGCCACCTGGGGCAGGTGGGTCACGCACAGCACTTGATGGCGTTCGCCCAGTTCGCGCAAGAGTTTGCCCACGGCTTCGGCCACCGCGCCGCCCACACCGCTGTCGACTTCGTCGAAGATCAACGTGGGCACGCGCGCCGCGCGGCTGGCAATGACGGACAGCGCCAGGGAAATGCGCGACAACTCGCCGCCCGAAGCCACTTTGGACAAGGGACGCGGCGTGGTGCCCGCGTGGCCGGCCACCAGGAATTCCACCTGCTCGTTGCCGTGCGCGGACGGCGTGCCAGGCGTCAGCGTCGGCTCGAACTTGCCCCCTTGCATGGCCAGCGTCTGCATCGCCCGCGTCACCTGCTTGCCGAGGTCTTTGGCCACCTTGCGGCGGGCGGTCGTGAGCTTGGCCGCGGCTGCGTCGTACTGCGCCTGGGCGGCAGTCGACTGGGCGCGCAGCGCGTCGATGTCGCCCGCTGCTTGCAGCGCAGCCAGTTCGGCATGCAGGGAATCGCGCAGTTCGCACAGCGCGTCGGGCTCGACACGGAATTTCCGTGCGGTTTCAAACACCAGGCCCAGGCGCGCTTCCACGTCGGCCAACCGCTTCGGGTCGAGGTCGACGCGGCTGACGTAGTTGTTCAAGTCGGACACGGCTTCGCTGATGGCGATGCGGGCGGACTCCAGCTCGTCGTACACCCCTTGCAGGCCGGGGTCGTGCCGCAGCATTTGCTGAATGCGGTGATTGGCGGCGGTGACGCGGTGGTGCGCGGAATCGCCTTCGCCGTCCAGCCCTTCCAGGATTTGAGAGGCGCCATCCAGCAGTGACTGGGAATGCGACAGGCGCGTGTGCTCGGATTGCAGCGCGTCCCATTCGTCCGGCCCCAGCGCCAATTGGTCAAGCTCATCAACCTGCCATTGCAGGCGGTCGCGCTCGTTCGCCAGGCTGGCGGCGTCTTTTTCGGCGGCTTCCAATTGGCGCGCCAGCGCGCGCCATTGCTTCCAGGCCTGGCCCACGGCCTGGCGCAGATCGCCATGGCCGCCGTGGGCGTCAAGCAGATCGCGTTGGGCGTCGGGGCGCATCAGGCTTTGATGGGCGTGTTGGCCGTGGATGTCGACCAGGCTGTCGCCCAGCTCGCGCAATTGCCCCACGGTGGCCGGCGTGCCGTTGATATAGGCACGGCTGCGGCCTTGCGCATCGATGACACGGCGCAGCGAGAGCTCGTCGTCAGCGTCTATCTCGCGTTCGGCCAGCCAGGCGTGCAGTGACTTGGGGGTATCGAACACCGCGGTGATGTCGGCGCGCGGCGCGCCTTCGCGCAGCATGCTGGCGTCGCCGCGTTCACCAAGCGTCAACGCCAGCGCGTCCACCAGGATGGATTTGCCGGCGCCGGTCTCGCCGGAGAACACGGTAAAGCCCGAACCGAAATGGATTTCGGTTTGCTCAACAATGACGAAGTCGCGGATATGCAGGGTGCGCAGCATGTCGGGGGCGCTTACTACTCTACGTTGTCGGTGGCTTGGGGCATCAGGTTCCAGTGCAGCTTGCGGCGCAGGGTGGAAAAGAAGCTGTAGCCCTCGGGATGCACGAAGCGGATGGTATGCGGCGCGCGCTGCACGACGATACGGTCGCCGGGTTGCAGGTCCGACCAGGTCTGCATGTCGAAATGCACGCTGGCGCCGACTTCCACGCGGCCCATGGCGGTAAGCGTCATGTTCAGCACCCCGGTGTCGGGAATGACGATGGGGCGGTTCGACAGCGTTTGCGGCGCCACCGGCACCAGCACCATGGCGTTCAAGCCGGGGTGCAGGATGGGGCCGTTGGCAGACAATGCGTACGCCGTGGAGCCGGTGGGCGTGGCGATGATCAGGCCGTCGGCGCGCTGCGTGTACATGAAAGCGCCGTCCAGTTCGACACGCACTTCAATCATGCCGCCGCGTCCGGCGCGGTTCAGCACGACGTCGTTGAGTGCCGATGCCGAATACATTTTTTGGTCGCCGCGCCATACGCTGCCTTCGAGCAGCATGCGTTCTTCAATCTGGAAGCTGCCTTCCAGCACGCGGGCCAGGGCGCCGTGCGCGTCCTGCAAGGGAATATCGGTAATGAAGCCCAACCGCCCATGGTTGATGCCCACCAGCGGTACGCCGTAGGGCGCCAGATGCCGGCCCGCGCCCAGCACGGTGCCGTCGCCGCCCATCACGACGGCCAGCGATGCATTCTGGCCAATCTCTTCAAGGGTAGCCACCGGGTATTCGGTCAGGCCCGTGTTGCGGGCGGTGTCCGCATCGATGAGCACCTGCCTGCCCGCTTGCGTCAGCGCGTGCGCAAGGGCTCTCAGCGGGGTGTCCAGGCCGGTGTCCTGGTATCTGCCGATCAGGGCGACGGTAGGAAAGTGCATGGATGCGGGCGTATCAAAAAGGCGGGACCCGGAGGTCAAAATCTACCCGGAATGGGCGGATTAGCCGATTATATGGGGCCGCATATCGGCTTGCGGGACAAAAATCGCCTTAATTGGAAAAGATTCCCTAAAATACCTGCTATGGATGACCGCGCACGCGCACTACTGAAAGCGTTGATAGAACGCTACATCGCCGATGGGCAGCCTGTCGGCTCGCGGACGCTATCGAAAGTTTTCGATTTGTCCCCAGCCACCATCCGCAATGTCATGGCGGATCTGGAAGAGCTGGGGCTGATCCATAGCCCGCACACCTCCGCCGGCCGCGTTCCCACGCCGCGGGGCTATCGCATGTTCGTCGATTCCCTGCTGGCTGTTCAGCAATATCAATTACAGCCTCACAATTTGGGTGAGATGCTCTCCGCCGCGGAACCCACCCGCGCCGTCAATGCCGCCGCCGCCTTGCTGTCGAACCTGACGCAGTTCGCCGGCGTGGTGTTGACGCCCAAGCGCGCCCAGGTGTTTCGCCAGATCGAATTCATTCGTCTGTCCGACAAGCGCGTGCTGCTGATCATCGTCACGCCCGACGGCGACGTCCAGAACCGCATTCTCTTCGTACAGCGCGACTACGCCGAAGCCGAATTGCTGGAAGCCGGCAATTTCTTCAACATGCACTTCGCGGGCAAGTCCTTCAACGCGGTGCGCCAGACGCTTTCCACGGAACTGGCGCAACTGCGCGAAGACATCTCGCGCCTGATGCAGGCGGCAGTCGAGGCCAGCGCCGAAGCCGCCGAAGACGGCGACGCCATGGTCATTTCCGGCGAGCGCAAGCTGCTGGACGTGACCGACATTGCGTCCGACATGGACCGCCTGCGCAAGATGTTCTCGTTGTTCGAAAAAAAGACCGATCTGCTTCAACTGCTGGACGTGTCCAGCCGCGCGCAAGGCGTGCAGATCTATATCGGCGGCGATTCGCAATTGGTGCCGATGGAAGAGGTGTCGGTCATCACGGCGCCTTATGGCGTGGACGGCAAGGTGGTGGGCACGCTGGGAGTCATCGGCCCAACCCGCATGGCGTACGAGCGCGTGATTCCGATTGTGGACATTACGGCTCGCTTGCTGTCCAACGCGCTCAGCCACAATCAGTAGTTCCATTCAAAGCTGCATCCTCCTCGCGGAGGAAGGGGAGTTTTTGTGTTTCTTCGCCTGTTCAAGTATCTGTGGCCTGAACGCTACCTGCCGGAAACCGAGCAGGACGACCCTTTCAACGAAGACCCGCCCGCACGCGCGCCGAGCAAGGTCGGGGTGCTGCTGGTCAACCTTGGCACGCCGGATACCCCGGACATACCAGGCATCCGTAAATACCTGGGCGAATTCCTGTCCGACCCCCGCGTCATTGAAATTCCCCGCTATCTCTGGAAGCCCATTCTGCATGGGTTGGTACTGACCCTGCGTCCCAAGAAGCTCGCGCCGCGCTATGCCGGTGTCTGGCTGAAGGACGGCTCGCCGCTTATGGTTTACAGCCGGCGGCAGGCGGACGGCGTGCGCGCCGCGCTCGAAGTGGCGGGCATCGACGCCGTGGTCGAATTGGGCATGCGTTACGGCAACCCGTCCATTCCGGACGCGATCTCCCGTCTGCGCGCGGCCGGTTGCGAGCGCATCCTGACCGTGCCGCTGTACCCGCAGTACGCCGCCAGCACCACGGCCACCGTGGTGGACGCCGTCACCCGGCATGCCGCGCGCCTGCGCGACCAGCCCGAATTGCGCTTCACCAAACGGTTCCACCAAGAGCCGCTCTGGCTGGACCCGTTGGCTGCCCGCATCGAATCCTTCTGGCGCGAACACGGCAAGCCGCAGAAGCTGGTCATGAGCTTCCACGGTTTGCCGCGTTATTCCATTGAGTTGGGCGATCCTTATTACCGAGATTGCATGGAATCGGCGCGCCTGCTGTCGCAGCGCCTGTCCCTGCCGCGTGAGCAGATTGAAGTGACCTTCCAAAGCCGCTTCGGCACTGCCCGGTGGCTCGAACCCTATACCGAGCCCACGCTGAAGGCCTTGGCCGCATCGGGGGTGACCGAGGTGGATGTGGTGTGCCCGGGATTTGTGGCAGACTGTCTGGAAACCCTGGAAGAGATCAGCCTGGAATGCCGCGACGCCTTTATCGAGGCAGGCGGCAAGCAGTTCCGTTATATCCCCGCGCTGAACGACGACCCTGCGTGGATCGCCGGTTTGGCCTCCCTGGTGGAACGGAACTTGCAGGGTTGGCCGTTGAAGATCCAGGCCAACACGGACTTGAAGGAGAAGGCGCATGCACCATGATCCCAAGAGCGGCAAGGATGTAAAAAAGGGGACGGTTGCGACCCCGGTGGACGAGGATCAGGTCGAGCACGACCTGGACGAAGCGCTGGCGGAAACCTTCCCGGCCAGTGACCCTATCGCGATCCGTCCGGAACCGGACGAAGATGATACGCAGGTGGACCGCGCACTTAAGGAAAGCTTTCCTGCCAGCGACCCGGTTGCCCCGGCGCAGCCCCACAAAAAGTAAGCGGCCAAGCCCGCCCGGTCCAGGGCGGGCGCCGTCAGGGAATATTTCGCTTTCCCGGGCTTGAAATAGGGGTATTGGCCCCCATTCATGTCTGCGAAAGCCATTCTTTTTGGAGGATTCCCCATGACGGCACCCCACGAGCCTGCAGATCAGACGCCCGAAGTCGGCCAAAATGCCGACGCGGCACCCGCCGCCCAGGACGCCGTAGAGGCCGAGCTGAACGAGTTGCGCGCCCAGTTGGACGCCGCCCAGGCTACCGTCAATGAGCAGCACGACCAGCTTCTGCGTGTGCAAGCCGAAGCTGAAAACGTGCGCCGCCGCGCCCAGGAAGAAGTGTCCAAGGCGCGCAAATTCGGCATCGAATCGTTTGCCGAGAGCCTGGTTCCGGTGAAAGACAGCCTGGAAGCCGCGTTGGCCCAGCCCGACCAGACCGTTCAGACCTTGCGCGAAGGCGTCGAAGTGACCCTGAAGCAGTTGTCCGCCGCGTTCGAGCGCAACATGCTGAAAGACATCGCGCCGGCCCAGGGCGACAAGTTCGACCCGCACCTGCATCAGGCAATTTCGTCCATTCCCCATGAGCAGCCCGCCAATACCGTGGTGCAGTTGCTGCAAAAGGGCTACGTCATTGCCGACCGCACGTTGCGCCCGGCGCTGGTGGTTGTGTCGGCCGGTCAAGGCTGAACCGCACCCCGCGCGCCATGACCGACCCCCGCTTTGACCCGGCTCAAGTCTTCCAGGTGTTCGGCATGCGTCATGTCGACACCGCGGGATTCGACGCCGCCGTGGTCCAGGCGCCGGGAAAGGATCTGCGTTGCGTGTTTTTGTGGGGGCAGGATTGCTATAACTGCAATCTTTTCAAGCAGGCGGCGCTGCTGCACCAGGAAAGCTTGCTGAACCTGGGCTTGACCTGGTTCGAGGCAGATGTTTACGCCGACGAACCCCTGGGACGCCGCTTTTCGCTGCATGGCGTCCCCACTTTTGTGCTGTATCGGGCCGGAAAACGGTTGGGGCGCATCACCGGTTGGCCCGGATTGCCCCAATTCACGGCGGCGATCCAGCGCTTGCAGGATCCGATTGCGGAAAATTCAAGCCAGACGTCTTGAAAACCCTGCGAGCAACCCCAGTTATGTGGGGACAAGAAGTTTTCCTCTATTTTCATAGATTCAATTCAAGGTAACCCACCATGAGCAAGATTATTGGCATTGACCTGGGCACGACCAACAGCTGCGTAGCTGTCATGGACGGCGGGCAGGTCAAAATCATTGAAAACGCGGAAGGCACTCGCACCACCCCCTCGATCGTCGCCTACATGGACGACGGCGAGACGCTGGTCGGCGCGCCTGCCAAGCGTCAGGCCGTGACCAACCCGCGCAACACGCTGTACGCGGTGAAGCGCCTGATCGGCCGCAAGTTCGAAGAAAAGGCCGTGCAAAAGGACATCGACCTGATGCCCTACACCATTACCCGCGCCGACAACGGCGACGCCTGGGTGGAAGTGCGCGGCAAGAAGATGGCGCCTCCCCAAGTGTCGGCCGACGTGCTGCGCAAGATGAAGAAGACCGCCGAGGACTATCTGGGCGAAGAAGTGACCGAGGCCGTCATCACCGTGCCCGCCTACTTCAACGACAGCCAGCGCCAGGCCACCAAGGACGCTGGCCGTATCGCCGGCCTGGAAGTCAAGCGCATCATCAACGAACCCACCGCGGCTGCGTTGGCGTTCGGCCTGGACAAGACCGAAAAGGGCGACCGCAAGATCGCCGTCTATGACTTGGGTGGCGGCACGTTCGACGTGTCCATCATCGAAATCGCAGACGTCGACGGCGAAAAGCAGTTTGAAGTGCTGTCGACCAACGGCGACACCTTCCTGGGCGGCGAAGACTTCGACCAGCGCATCATTGACTACATCATTTCCGAGTTCAAGAAAGAACAAGGCGTGGATCTGTCCAAGGACGTGCTGGCCCTGCAACGCCTGAAGGAAGCGGCTGAAAAGGCCAAGATCGAACTGTCTTCGGCGCAGCAAACCGAAATCAACCTGCCGTACATCACGGCGGACGCCTCGGGCCCGAAGCACCTGAACCTGAAGATTTCTCGCGCCAAGCTGGAAGCGCTGGTCGAAGAACTGATCGAACGCACGATCGAACCCTGCCGCGTCGCCATCAAGGACGCCGGCGTTAAGGTTTCTGACATCGACGACGTGATCCTGGTCGGCGGCATGACCCGCATGCCCAAGGTTCAGGAAAAGGTGAAGGAATTCTTCGGCAAGGAACCGCGCAAGGACGTGAACCCTGACGAAGCCGTCGCTGCTGGCGCCGCCATTCAAGGTTCCGTGCTGTCGGGCGACCGCAAGGACGTGCTGCTGCTGGACGTGACGCCGCTGTCGCTGGGTATCGAAACCCTGGGCGGCGTCATGACGAAGATGATCCAGAAGAACACGACGATCCCGACCCGGTTCTCGCAAACCTTCTCGACCGCTGACGACAACCAGCCGGCCGTGACGATCAAGGTGTTCCAGGGCGAACGCGAAATCGCCGCGGGCAACAAGGCGCTGGGCGAGTTCAACCTTGAAGGGATCCCGCCGTCGCCGCGCGGCATGCCGCAGATCGAAGTCACGTTCGACATCGACGCCAACGGCATCCTGCACGTGTCCGCGAAAGACAAGGGCACCGGCAAGGAAAACAAGATCACCATCAAGGCCAACTCGGGTCTGTCGGAAGACGAGATCCAGCGCATGGTCAAGGATGCCGAGGCCAATGCCGAGGAAGATCACCGCGTTGCCGAGCTGGCTCAGTCGCGCAATCAGGCCGACGCGCTGGTGCACGCTACCCGCAAGTCGTTGACCGAGTACGGCGAAAAGCTTGAAGCTTCCGAAAAGGAAAGCATCGAGGCAGCCATCAAGGACCTGGAAGACACGCTGAAGGAAGGCGACAAGGCCGCGATCGACGCCAAGGTGGAAGCCCTGTCGACCGCATCGCAGAAGCTGGGCGAAAAGATGTACGCCGATATGCAGGCGCAACAAGCCGCCGGCCAGCAGCAAGCGGCCGATAACGCGAAGCCGGTGGACGACAACGTCGTTGACGCCGACTTCAAGGAAGTCAAGCGCGACCAATAATGGCCGGGCGCTGACCAGCCTCTGCCGCCCGGTAGCCGGAGAAATCCGCCTACCGGGCGTACTCATTCTGTAGCACTGAAAAGATGGCTCTTTTTTGAGCCCACGGATCATGGCAAAACGCGACTATTACGAAGTTCTGGGCGTGGCAAAGAACGCCTCGGACGACGAACTCAAGAAGGCCTATCGAAAGCTGGCCATGAAATATCATCCGGACCGCAATCCGGACAGCAAAGAAGCCGAAGAGAAGTTCAAGGAAGCCAAGGAAGCCTACGAGGTCCTGGGCGATGATCAGAAGCGTGCCGCGTATGACCGCTACGGCCATGCGGGCGTGGACCCCAATGCCGCCGGCATGGGCGGGGCGGGGATGGGCGGCGGCTTTGCCGACGCCTTCGGCGATATTTTCGGCGAGATCTTTGGCGGCGCTGGCGGCGGTGGCCGTCGCGGCGGCGGCCCGCAGGTGTACCGTGGCGCCGACCTGAAGTACGCGCTGGAAATCACGTTGGAACAGGCCGCGGCCGGGTTCGACACCGAAATCCGCGTACCAAGCTGGGAACACTGCGACACCTGCCATGGCTCTGGCGCCAAGGCCGGCACGTCGCCGAAGACCTGCCGCACTTGCGGGGGATCGGGCGCGGTGCGCATGCAGCAGGGTTTTTTCAGCGTGCAGCAAACCTGCCCCACCTGCCACGGCAACGGCAAGGAAATCACCGATCCGTGCCCGGCGTGTGACGGCGTGGGACGCATTCGCCGCAACAAGACACTGCAGGTGAAGATTCCGGCCGGGATTGACGACGGCATGCGCATCCGCTCCAGCGGCAATGGCGAACCGGGCATCAACGGCGGCCCTCCGGGCGACTTGTATGTGGAAATCCACATCAAGCAGCACAAGATCTTCCAGCGCGACGGCGACGACCTGCATTGCGAACTGACTATTCCGTTCACCACGGCGGCATTGGGCGGCGAATTGCAAGTGCCGACGTTGGGCGGCAAGGCCGAGATCTCGATTCCCGAGGGCACGCAGTCGGGTAAAACCTTCCGGTTGCGCGGCAAGGGTATTCGCGGCGTGCGGGGCAGCTATCCGGGCGATCTGTACTGCCACGTGGTGGTGGAAACGCCGGTGCGCCTGAGCGAGGATCAAAAGAGCATCCTGCGCCAGTTCGAGACGTCGCTGAACGACGGGGGCGACCGCCACTCGCCGCAAAGCAAGTCCTGGACGGATCGGGTGAAGGAGTTCTTCAGCTGATAGGGCTGAGGGATGGGAAAAAGCCGCGAATTTGGTCGCGGCTTTTTTTTGGGTTCTTGCGGGGGATTTTTGGGTTCTTGCGGGGGATTTTTGTGGGGTTGGGGGCTGCTTGATGGGTTGCGCGCGATGGGGGGGTGGGGTTCTTGCAGGGAGCGGTGCGCGCTTCACCCATCCTACATGCCGTGGTGAAGCCGGTCGGCGAAATGCCGAAAAAACCGGTCCCAGGCCATGATGCCGCCTGAGACCGGCCGGGCTACAGCAAGCAGCTCACCGGGTGATCGGCGGGTAGTCGAGCTCGCCGAACGTATATTGGCCGCTGGCCTTGGCTTGGGCCAGTTCTTGCTGGACGTCGGCGCGGGTCTTCACGCTGGCCGGCGCGGCAATGGCGGGCGGGTATTCCAGTTCACCGAAGGTGTATTCGCCGCTGATTTTGGCTTGCTGCAACTGGGTGCGCACTTCGTCAGCGCTCAGGCTGGCGGCTTGGGGCAGGGCGGGCGGGTAGTCCAGTTCGCCGAACGTGTATTGGCCGCTGGCCTTGGCTTGCTGCAATTCGGTCACGACCTGGTCGCGGGTCTTGGTTTGTTCAGTGCCGGCGGCTTGGGCGCCAACGCCAACCAAAGCCAGGGATAGCAACAGGGTGGTGGTTAGGGTTTTCATGATTGAGACCTCCGTGTCATCTTGGATGGGAGCGAATCCAGCGGCCTGCCGTTGTGGTTCGTTGTTTGTTCCCGATGACTGAATTCTGCGCGTTCTCGAACCTGGGATAAACCCTTAATACCTGAAAACATCTTTCCAAATAGTCGAGTAATCCGTTCTATTTTGGAAAATTTCCCCGTTTTCCGTAGGGTTGTGCCAGTTAAACCGCCCGAACCCGGCGAGCTTCACTTCCGCTGATGCAAAAAAAACCCCTGCGCCGGGCAGGGGTTTGTGGGGCGGGCAGTGCTCAGGGCGTGGCTTTCTTTGTGAAGTCGCCCGCGACGGCGGTGCTGAATCCGTCGGCACGCAAGTACTTGCGCAGCGCGGCATTGACCGCGTCGGGCGTCAAGGCGGAGATCTTCTTGTCCATCTCGGCTGACCACTCAAACGTGCGGCCACGCTGCAGGTAGTCAAGCCAGGTGCTGGCCAGGATGTCGTCTTGCGCGCGAGCCAGATTGCGGTAGTTCAGCAGCGCGTTGATGCCGTCCTGCACTTCCTTGTCGGAAAAGCCGTCCTTCAGCACACGCGCCAGTTCCTCGTTGATGGCCTTTTCCAGGCGTTCGCGATTCTGGGGGGCGTAAATGGCGTACATGGTCCAACTGGCGCTGGGTTCGAACGACGAGACCGACAGCGAGCTGCGCACGTTGTAGGACAGGCCCTCGGTTTCGCGCACGCGGTTCCACAAGCGTGACGTTTCCGACGCACCGAACAGGTAGTTGGCCAGATACAGGGCCGCGTAGTCCGCGTCCGTGTCTTGCAGCTTCAATGGCATGCGCGACACGTAGAAGGCGTTGGCCTTGTCGGGCGTGTTGATGTCGAACTGCTGGGCGGGAATGTCGCGATAGGGGTTGGGCACGCGGGTGTAGGCGGGCGCCTTCTTCCAGCCGGCCAAGCCTGCGGTGATGGCCTTTTCAACAGCCTGGGGCTCGAAGTCGCCGACGGCGGAATACTCGATCGTGCCGGCGCCGTAGAACTTGGCGTGGAACTTGGCGAGGGCGTCGCGGTTCAGACCACGCACGCTGGCCAAGGACTCTTCAAACGTCGGCACATAGCGCAGGTCGTCAGCGGGCCACGGATTGTCCTGGCGGGCCAGGGTGCGTCCGGCCAAGGCCGTGGGTTCGGTCATGGCGTTCTGGATGGAGGTTTCAAGCTGGCGCTGGTATTCATCCAGCTGTTCCTTGGGGAAGTTGGCGTTGCGCACGATGTCCAGTGCCAGCGCGGTCAGCTCGGGCAGGTTCTCGCCCTTGGTCGACATGGCGATTTTCAGCGTCGTGCCGCCGCCGCTGAAGCCCAGTTCGGCTTGCAGCTTGTCCAGGCGATCCTGGATTTCCTGGCGCGACAGCTTGGCCGTGCCACGGATCAGCAGATCCGCCGCGGCGCTCGAGTTCACGCGCTGGCCAAGCAGGTCTTTTTCATTGCCGAACTGAATCAGCATCTGCGCCTGCACGCGGCTACCGCGCGTGGCCTTGGGCAACAGCGCCAACTGAACTGGCCCGTTGGCAAGTTCCAGTGTCTTTCTTTGCGTCAGCTTGTCGATGTTTGCGGGCGTGGGGTCAAACGCGGATGCCGCCTTGAAGTCGGGGTCACCCTTGTAGTCCTTGAAGACGGCAGTCAGGTCCACGCGCTGCGTTTGCGGCGCACGCTGCGGCTTTTCCGTGGGAATGTAGCGGCCTTCAATGCGGTTGCTTTGCAGCAGATAGGTGGTTGCGGCTTGCTGGACTTCGGCCAGGGTGGCCTTGCGGGCGCGGTCGCGCTGCAGGAAGAACAAGCGCCAGTCACCCGCGGCGATG
Organism: Achromobacter spanius; assembly: GCF_029637605.1. Classification (NCBI taxonomy): domain Bacteria; kingdom Pseudomonadati; phylum Pseudomonadota; class Betaproteobacteria; order Burkholderiales; family Alcaligenaceae; genus Achromobacter; species Achromobacter spanius. Next base: position 5,698,321 of record NZ_CP121261.1, read on the forward strand.
GCTTCGGACAAGGCCACGCCAACCTGCTCGGGGTCGCTGTAGGTTTGTTCCCAGGCGGTCAGCCACTTGCTGCGCGCACGGTCCAGTTCCTGTTGCGTGAAAGGCGTCTTGCCCAGCGATTCCAGCGTGCCGGTCAGCGTCTTCATGGCGGCGTCCAGGTCTTTGCCCGGCGGCAATTGCGCGCCGAACATCGCCAGGCCGGGATCGCGGTTTTCCATGGTGAAGCCGAACACGCCCGAGGCCATCTTCGTGGCGACCAGCGCGTGATAAAGGCGGCCCGACGGCGTATCCGACAGGATGACGGTGGCCAGGTCCAGCGGCACGAAATCGGGGCTGCCGGCGGCGGGGATGTGGTACATGGCGGCCACCAGCGGGGTGCCGCCGGTACGGCGCAAGGTGACCGAACGTTCGCCGTCCTGCACCGGTTCCACGGTGTACTCGGGCGGCAACTTGCGGTCGGGCTTGGGCAGCTTGCCGAGGGTTTGCTGGATGTCGGCCAGGGTGGCCTGGGGGTCGAACTTGCCGGCCACGATCAGCACGGCGTTATCGGGCTGGTAGTACTCGTGATAGAAGGCGCGAAGCTGGCCGATGTCCACGTTTTCAACGTCGGAGCGGGCGCCGATGGTGTTCTTGCCGTAGCTGTGCCACTGGAAGGCGGCCGCTTGCATTTTTTGCATCAGGATGCGCGACGGGCTGTTCTCGCCGCTTTCCATTTCATTGCGGACCACGGTCATTTCCGAGTCCAGGTCTTCCTTGGCGATCAGGGAATTGACCATGGCGTCCGCTTGCCAGCCCAGGTACCACTTTAGGGTGTCGGGGTTGGCGGCGAAACTGGCGAAGTAGTTGGTGCGGTCGCTGGAAGTGGACCCGTTGGCCTGCAGGCCGCGGCGCGAAAACTCGCCCATGGCGTTGCGCGTGGTGGAAGTGCCCTTGAACAGCATGTGTTCCAGCAAGTGGGCCATGCCGGTCTGGCCGTAGTTCTCGTTGCGCGAGCCGACCAGGTAAGTCATGTTGACCGTGGTGGACGGCTTGGATTCGTCCGGTACCAACAGCACCCTGAGGCCATTGGCCAAGCGGTATTCAGTGATGCCTTCAACCGAGGCGGCCTCCGAGACGCCGGCCGGAAGTTCGGCGGCGCCGGCCTGAAAGGCCAGGAAGGAGGAGAACAGCAGCGCACCCAATGGGCGCGGCAGCTTCGACAGGGACAGGCGCATGGCAAACAATTCCTTTCGCATGGCAGAATCCGTTGGAGTGTATACGTTGGCAATGGTTCAGGCGCTGCGAGCCTGAGACGCAATACAAGGAAGTGCGACATGTCGTTATCGCTGGAAGTAGAAACATCGCGACTGGTGCTGCGGCAATGGCGCGCGGATGATCGCCAGCCGTTCGCGGAAATGAACGCGGATCCGCGCGTGACCGAGTTCCTGTTGCCGCTGTCGGCGCAGGAAAGCGATGCGTTGGCCGAACGGCTGGCGGCGGGTATTGATGAGCACGGCTGGGGGTTCTGGGCCGTTGAAGCGCCGGGCGTGGCGCCTTTCATCGGCTTCGTGGGTATCAAGCCCATGCCTGCGATGCTGCCGTTTGCGCCGGGCATCGAGGTGGGCTGGCGGCTGGCGCAGCCGTTTTGGGGCGTGGCTATGCCAGCGAAGCCGCCGAAGCAGCGTTGCGTGTCGGGTTTGAACAGATCAGGCTGGATGAAATCGTGGCGTTCACGGCGGTGGGCAACCAGCGATCGCGCGCGGTGATGGCGCGCCTGGGCATGCAGGCCGATGCCGGCACGTTCGATCATCCGGCGTTGCCCCAGGCCCACCCGCTGCGTGAGCATGTGCTTTATCGACTGCGCCGCGAGCATTGGCAAGGCCGCAATAACGGTGACGTAGAGCCAGGCGGCATGCCGGTTGCGGCGGCATAAGGCGCGCAAAGCAGCGCCATCAGAGGGTGTTGCGCTGCAATATCCTTCGTGTACAAGGCAAATTTGAGGTGATTCCGCTTGCGGGTGTAAGCTTTTCCGAACGTAGTAGCTGTTGCCGACGGGATGCGCGACAGCCGTCTACCCGGCTTCCCGTCCAACGCCAGACGCCGCCGCACGCGCGGCGCCGGTGCTTGTCGTTCGCGCCTTCGCTGCCGGCATCCTGTCGGCGCATTTTTCGGAGGAACGACCCATGCTGACCGAAATCGTCACGCGTGCTCTGTCCCAATTGACCGGTAGCGCCTTGAGCGGCGACGGAATCAAAGGGCAGTTTCAGTACGCCTATGCCAGTGATGACGGCCAATTCGTGGCCATACTGACCCATGATATGACCACCTATGTGGTGGACCTGAACGCACAACGATACTTCGCGGAATGCGGCGGTTCGCCCCGTGGGTTTGCCGGACATGTGCTTGAGATGGAAGGCGCGGCCGTGCGCAGCCATCCGTGGCCGGCCGCCAATGACTTGTTTGACCTGGACATGGACGCGGACGAGCTTTCATGGCGCAAGTGCCCCGGCCTGAGGCACGCGCCCGCCGCCAACCGATCTGTGGAGAGCCGCGCCGCCTAGAGTGGCCAGAAGCGGCAACACACCTTACTGAACCGCCGGATTGGCGGTTTTTTTTGTGCCAAGAGCGGTTGCCAACGGCTACAAATGCGGGTCGTGACAGTACAATTTTTCGCCATGAACTCGCCCGCAGACTCCCGCGCGCCCGAAGGCGCAACCCTTGTCGATTGCACGCTTGAACGCCACGCGGATCAGATCCTTGCCATCTTCAACGATGCCATCGTCAACTCCACCGCGTTGTACGACTACAAGCCCCGGCCGCGCGAAGCGATGCAGGGCTGGTTCCAGGCCAAGCAGCAGGGTGGCTTTCCAGTGGTCGGGTTTGAAAACGCTGCCGGCGAACTGATGGCGTTTGCCAGCTACGGGACCTTCCGCGCCTGGCCCGCGTTCAAGTATTCCGTTGAACATTCCGTCTACGTGGACGGGCGTTTTCGCGGCCGTGGCCTGGGCGAAGCGATGATGCGCGTGCTGATCGAGCGGGCGCGCGTCAATCAAGTGCACGTGCTGGTTGGCGGCATCGACGCCTCCAACGATGGCAGCATCCACCTGCACGAGAAGCTGGGGTTCAAGCACGCGGGCACGATCCGCGAAGCGGGCTTCAAGTTCGGCCGCTGGCTGGATCTGGCGTTTTATCAGTTGACGCTGGATACGCCCGAACAGCCGGTGGATGGCTGACGAGCCGCCCAGGCCTTATTTGGATAACACCCGCATCGCCTGTTCCAGCCCGGCGACGGTGACCGGATACATGCGGTCCTGCATGATGTCGCGCATCAGCGCGATGGACTGACGGTATTGCCACGACGCAGTGGGCTCGGGGTTGAGCCACACCGATTTCGGCCAGGCATCCAGCAGCCGCCGCATCCACTGTGCGCCGGGTTCCTTGTTGTAGTGTTCGACTGACCCGCCGGGCTGCAGGATTTCGTAGGGGCTCATGGTGGCGTCGCCGACGATGATCAGCCGCCAGTCCGGGTTGTACTTGCGCAGCACGTCCCAGGTGTCGAAGCGTTCGTTCTGGCGGCGCCGGTTGCTTTGCCACAGGCTTTCATACGGGCAGTTGTGGAAGTAATAGACTTCCAGGTTGCGGAATTCGCTGCGCGCCGCTGAAAACAATTCTTCCACGCGGCCGATGTGGTCGTCCATGCTGCCGCCTACGTCCAGCAGCATCAGCACCTTCACGGTGTTGTGGCGCTCGGGCACCATGCGCAGGTCCAGGTGGCCGGCGTTGCGGGCGGTGCTGGCGATGGTGTCGTCCAGGTCCAGTTCCATGTCGGCGCCTTGGCGCGCAAAACGGCGCAAGCGCCGCAGCGCCACCTTGAAGTTGCGCGTGCCCAGTTCGACCTGGTCGTCGTAGTCCTTGAACTGGCGCATGTCCCAGACTTTGACCGCCGAACGGTTGCCGGCCGACGCGCCGCCCACGCGGATGCCTTCGGGGTGATAACCGCCGTTGCCGAACGGCGAGGTGCCGCCGGTGCCGATCCATTTGCTGCCGCCCGCGTGGCGCTCTTTCTGCTCTTCCATGCGTTCCTTGAAGAGCTCCATCAACTTGTCCCAGCCGTGCTTTTCAATGGCGGCTTTTTCTTCGGGCGACAGGTTCTTCTCGAACTCCTTGATCAGCCAGTCCAGCGGGATTTCCTTGTCCGCCGGCAGTGCGGCCTGGATGCCCTTGTAATAGGCGCCAAAGGCCTTGTCGTAGCGGTCGTAGAGTGATTCGTCCTTGACGAGCGTGGCGCGCGCCAGGAAGTAGAACTCGTCCAGCGTGGGCGCCATCAAGTCGTGGCGCAGGGCGTCCACCAGGGTCAGGTATTCCTTGACCGAGACGGGCAGCTTGTGTGCCCGAAGGTGGTAGAAGAAGTCGATCAGCATGGGCGGGCGGCCGGTGGCGTTGTGATCAGCGGCGCTGGCCGCCGCGGGTCATGGCCGCCAGGCGTTCCAGCAGATGCACGTCTTGCTCGTTTTTCAAAAGCGCGCCGGCCATCAGCGGCACGGCGGTGGCCGTGTGGGCGTCGATCTCGGCCGCCGTGGCGTTTTCGGCCAGCAGCAGGCGCAGCCAGTCCAGCAGTTCGGAGGTGGACGGCTTTTTCTTCAGGCCGGGCGCATCGCGCAGCGCAAAGAAGGTGTCCAGCGCCGCGCGCAGCACGTCCTGCTTCAGGTGCGGGTAGTGCACGGCGACAATGTCGCGCATGGTGTCGCGGTCGGGGAAGCGGATGTAGTGGAAGAAGCAGCGGCGCAGGAAGGCGTCGGGCAGGTCTTTCTCGTTGTTGGACGTGATGATGACCAGCGGACGATGGCGCGCCGAGATGGTCTCGCGCGTTTCGTACACATGGAATTCCATGCGGTCCAGTTCGCGCAGCAGGTCGTTGGGAAACTCGATGTCGGCCTTGTCGATCTCGTCGATCAGCAGCACCACCGGTTCGTCCGCCTGGAAGGCTTGCCATAAGGTGCCTTGCACGATGTAGTTGCGGATGTCGCGCACTTTCTCATCACCCAGCTGCGAGTCGCGCAGGCGCGACACGGCGTCGTATTCGTACAGGCCCTGATGCGCCTTGGTGGTGGACTTGATGTGCCACTGCAGCAGCGGCCGGCCCAACGCGCGCGCCACCTCTTCGGCCAGCATGGTCTTGCCGGTGCCCGGCTCGCCCTTGATCAGCAGCGGGCGCTGCAAAGTCAGGGCGGCATTGACGGCCAATTTGAGGTCGTCGGTGGCGACGTAGGAGTCGGTCCCGTTGAAGCGGGCAGGCGTGGCGGAGTGTGCGGACTGGGCTGCGGACATAGGCTTATGGCTTCCGAGGATTGACGGTGATCAATACCCAACGCAAGGTATTAATCCTGAGCAATTATCGTACAATCAGGCGGTTTTGCAGTTGGGTTCGACCCGCAACGTGTTTGCAGGGGGCCGACGTGTGAGCAGGCCCTAGTCCTTAAGCCATACCAAGAAGAGCCATTCCAATGAAGTTGCGAACCTCTCTGAAGTGCACGGTTTCCGTGTTGGCCGCGATAGCATCCTGTGCGATCGCCGGTCAGGCTGTTGCTGCTGACGCAGCGCCTGTCGGTAACATCCAAAACGCCCGCGACAAGGTTTCCATGTGCATCGGTTGCCACGGCATCGAAGGCTACAAGGCGACGTTCCCCGAGCTTTATCACGTGCCGATGATTGCTGGCCAAAATGCCAAGTACATCGAAACCGCCCTCAACGAGTACAAGAAAGGCGCGCGCAGCCATCCCACGATGGACGCCATTGCCGGCAGCCTGTCCGACCAGGACATCGCCGACCTGGCCGCGTACTACTCGAATCTTAAATAAGGGGCAAACAATGAATCGCACGATGCTTGCCCTTCTGGGCGCGACTTTCGCCATGGCGGGCGCCTCCGTCCAGGCGCAGGATCTGGCCGCCGGCAAAGCCGTTTTCGATAAATTCAATTGCGCGTCGTGCCACGGCGCCGACGCCAAGACCGCGGTGGATCCATCCTACCCAACGCTGGCGGGCCAACATGCTGATTACCTGGTTCACGCGCTGAAGGCCTACAAGCGCGGCGCCTCCGGCAGCGCAGCCACCGCCAACGTGCGCAAGAATCCCATCATGGGCGCTTTCGCCACGCAGTTGTCCGACCAGGATATCTCCAACGTCGCAGCGTGGCTGGCGTCCCTGCCCAGCGACCTGGGCGTGCGCAAGTAATTACGCCTTACAGGCTGGCGCGGCGGCGGATCAGGTCGATATAGCTGTCGCTGTCCAGCGGCGTACCCAGCCGCTGCGCTTCCCACACCACTTGCCCCAGGCATTCCATGATTTCATGGGCTGCGTGGTGGGCGTCCGAGCGTGCGGTCAACTGCTGGTAGGCCAGACGGATACCGGGCGGATGGTCGATGGACAATTGTTCCGCAATGGCCAGGTGCATGGACAGGTGCAGGAACGGATTGGTGCGCCCCTTTTCCACCGCGTACTCCATGGTCATGGCCTCAGGACTTTCAAGGTCGCCGTGGTATTCGGGGTGCTCGATGATCCAGTCCAGCGCAATGGCCTCGAGCGGGGTCAGCACCTCGTTGGCGCGGTGCTTGCGCCAGGTGTCGATAAAGAATTCGCGGACTTGGTCGCGTGAGGGATTGAACATCGGCTGGGGACGGAATGCGGTGTAGGACGCATTATTTTACCGCGCGCCCGATGGCGGCCGCTTGCCCCGGGCCTTTGCGATATAGAATTGGTTGCTATCCGCCATCCGGTGTGCGGTTCGCGAGGGCGATTTTCCCCGCGAAATCGGACGCTTTCCGATGCGGCGCGTGCAGAAAACCACCCGGAGCAAATGGAGCATTCATGTCCTACCAACATATCAAGGTTCCCGCTGGCGGCCAGAAAATCACGGTCAACGCTGATTTCTCGCTGAATGTGCCTGAACAACCCATCGTTCCCTTCATTGAAGGCGACGGCACGGGCGCTGACATCACCCCGGTGATGATCAAGGTTGTCGACGCCGCGGTGCAAAAAGCCTACGGCGGCAAGCGCAAGATCCACTGGATGGAAGTCTATGCCGGCGAGAAGGCCACCAAGGTCTACGGCCCGGACGTCTGGCTGCCCGATGAAACCCTGGAAGTCGTCAAGGACTACGTGGTGTCCATCAAGGGCCCGTTGACCACCCCGGTTGGCGGCGGCATCCGCTCGCTGAACGTGGCGCTGCGCCAGCAACTGGACCTGTACGTCTGCCTGCGCCCGGTGGCGTACTTCAAGGGCGTGCCCTCACCGGTGCGCGAACCCGAAAAGACCAACATGGTGATCTTCCGCGAAAACTCGGAAGACATTTATGCGGGCATCGAATACATGGCCGAAAGCGAGCAGGCCAAGGAACTGATCCAGTTCCTGCAGACCAAGCTGGGCGTGAAGAAGATCCGCTTCCCGAATACCTCGTCCATCGGCATCAAGCCCGTGTCGCGCGAAGGCACCGAGCGCCTGGTGCGCAAGGCCGCGCAGTACGTCATCGACAACGACCGCACGTCGCTGACGCTGGTGCACAAGGGCAACATCATGAAGTTCACGGAAGGCGGCTTCCGGGACTGGGGCTACGAGTTGCTGCAGAAGGAATTCGGCGCGCAACTGATCGATGGCGGCCCGTGGTGCAAGTTCAAGAACCCCAGGACGGGCCGCGAGATCATCGTCAAGGACGTGATCGCCGACGCCTTCCTGCAGCAGATCCTGCTGCGTCCGGCCGAATACGACGTGATCGCCACGCTGAATCTGAACGGCGACTACATCTCGGACGCGCTGGCGGCGCAGGTGGGCGGCATCGGCATCGCGCCGGGGGCCAACCTGTCGGACTCGGTCGCCATGTTCGAAGCCACCCACGGCACGGCGCCCAAGTACGCCGGCAAGGACTACGTGAACCCCGGTTCCGAGATCCTGTCGGCTGAAATGATGCTGCGCCACATGGGCTGGACCGAAGCCGCTGACCTGATCATCTCCAGCATGGAAAAGTCCATCCTGTCCAAGAAGGTCACGTATGACTTCGCCCGCCTGCTGGAAGGCGCGACTCAGGTGTCGTGCTCGGGCTTTGGCCAGGTCATGATCGAAAACATGTAAACCCGCGGTCCCTCCGCGATGCTCCGCCGAACCCGTCCGCCGTCATGGCGGGCGGGTTTTGTCTACCTAATCCGCATGAAGCGCGCTGCGCTTGCGCTGTTCTTTCCAGGCTGATCGCTGTGCCCCGAATGTATGTTTCCTTAGCCACCTGGCTGGTGTTGCTGGTTCCCGCGCTGGCCTTGACCAGCCCGGTGGGCGGACCCGCCGTGCTTTATCTCAGCGCGCCGATCGCGCTGGCCGCGCTGGCGATGAACGCCATCAAGCGGTACGAACCCATGAATTTCGGCGCCTTGTGGCCGATGTCATTGGTGCTGCTGCTGCCCCTGGCCTGTATGTTCACCACGTCCGCGGTGCGAGGCGTGTGGAGCGATTCCGAACTTGAAAAGCTGCTGCGCTTTGCGCTGGCGCTGCCGGTGCTGTGGCTATTGCTGCGCGCGCCGCAGCGCTGGCTAAAAATGGTGCAGTGGAGCATCCTGGCGGGCGCCCTTGCCGGGTCGATACTGCTGATCGTCACCATGCAGACCGAGGGCCGCGCCGCTATGATCGACGTGGGCGGGCGCTATAACGCCGTGGCGTTCGCGAACATAACGCTATTGTTCGGCGGCATGACGCTGCTGTCCCTGGGCTTTGGGCCCGCCACGCGCTGGCCGCGCGTGGAGACGGCGGTCAAGCTGTTGGTGGTGGTGTTGACCGTCATTGCCACCTGGATGTCCGAGACGCGCAGCAGCTGGATGCTGCTGCCCATCCTGGGCGTGGTGTTCCTGTTGGGCCTGCGCAATTGGAAGCGCCGCCACAAGGTTTACTGTGCCTTGGCCGTCTGTGTAGCGCTGGTGGCTAGCGCCGCCGCCATCTGGACGTTCAGCAGCCGGATGCACGAGATCTCGAAAGACGTCCAGGGTTTTGCCACGTCGGCCAACCGCGATACGTCCTTCGGCATTCGCTTGCAGCTGTGGCATGCGTCGATCCTCATGTTCGAAAAGAGCCCGATCGTGGGCGTGGGCCCCAGCAAATTCCGCGATGAACTGCGCACCATGCAAACCCAGGGCATCGTCACGCAGGAAGTGGTCGAGGGCTTTGGCGAGCCCCACAATGACATGCTTGGCGCCTTGTCCGGGTATGGCCTGTTGGGCCTGATCACGATCCTGCTCCTGTACCTGGTGCCGGCGGCCGTGTTCTTCCGCCGTTTGGCCAGCGATGACCGGGTGATTCGCGTTGGCGCGCAGTTGGGGCTGTTGTTCTGCCTGGGTTACTGCGCCTTCAGCCTGACCGAGATGATGTTCCGCAACATGCGCAGCGTGCCCAACTATTCGTTGATCGTGGTGACACTGATTGCCTTGACGACGCCGCGCGCCGTGCAGGTGGCCAAGAGCGCATTGCAGCGCTGACGGCAAGCGGAGAACGCTCCGCAATGCAAGCACTACCGAACGCAAGGCCCACCGGCCTTGCGTTTTTCTTATGGGCCTTGCGTTAGATCAAGCACCCTGCGCCTTCCTGGTGAAAACCCTGCTGCGTCACCGTATCCTGACGGATCGCAATACATAAACCGTCACATTCTGCCGTCAAAAGTTTCATGTGGCAGATTGGAAAATAACGAGGAGAGGCTGTGAAAAATTCCAGTCTGCGCAGGGAGCTGTTGTGGTTCGTATTCGCCATTGGCGCTGCCGTTCTGATGCTGGGCGCCTGGGATGCCTGGCAGCGCCGCGCCGAGATGCTGGCCGAGCGCAAGACCGAATTGCGCCACGTGCTGGATCTGTCGGCAGGCATCCTGCGCAATGGCAAGCAAAGCGTCAGCGAGGGCATGCCGCTGGCGCAGGCCAGGCAGAATGTGGCGCGGCGTCTGGCGCAACTGCGCTACGGCGCTGACGGCTACGTGGGCGTGTTCGGCGATGACTATGCGCTGCTGGTGCACCCGGACGCCAAGCTGGTGGGCACGAACGTGCGCGGCATCAATGATGTGGACGGCTTGCCGATCTTCGAAAACCTCTATGCCGAAGGCAAGGCGGGCGGCGGTTATGTGGAGTACCGCTTTCCGCGGCCGGGCGCCGACGAAGCCTTGCCGAAGATCAGCTACGCGGCCTATGACTCGGATTGGGGGTGGCTGATCTTTACCGGGCTCTATGTGGATGATGTCGACGCCGCGTTCACCAGCACCTTGTGGCGCCAGGGGGGAGTGACGCTGGGCCTGCTGGCCTTGCTGCTGATCGGGGCGTTGCGCTTTTTCCGCACGCATGTGATTGGCCCCTTGGATGAGGCCGTGGCGCTGTGCGAGCGCGTGGCCAATGGCGACTTGTCCGGCAGCGTGTCGCACCATCATCGCGGCGAAATCGGCCGCCTGTTTGAAGGCATGGGGCGCATGCAGGACCGCCTGCAAGCCGCCCTGCGCACGATCGTGCAGTCCACGGGATCCATCGCGGCGGCCTCGCGCCAGATCGCCGCGGGCAGCATGGACCTGTCCGATCGTACCGAGAAGCAGGCCGCGGCGCTTGAACAAACCGCCGCCAGCGTGGAAGAGATCACGGCCACCGCCAAGCAAAGCGCGCAGCACGTGCGTGAAGTCAGTTCCCTGGCCGGACAGTCGGCGCAACTGGCCCGTCAAGGCAGCGAAGAAACGCAACACGCCATCGACGCCATGCGCGAGATCTCGCACAGTTCGCAACGCATTGGCGAGATCATCAGCGTGATCGACGGCATTGCCTTTCAAACCAACATCCTGGCCTTGAACGCGGCGGTCGAGGCGGCGCGGGCGGGCGAACAGGGACGCGGCTTTGCGGTGGTGGCGGGTGAAGTCCGGGCATTGGCGCAGCGTTCCGCCACGGCCGCCAAAGAGATCAAGGGCTTGATTGAAACGTCGTCGGATTCCGTCGCGCGCGGCAGCGAACGGGTGGGCCAGGCCAGCGCAACCATGGGCAGCGTGCTGGAATCGGCGGCCACCAGCGCGCCGCTGATGGGCGAGATTGCCACCGCATCGGCCGAGCAAAGCGTGGGTATCGAACAGATCAACCAGGCCGTCACGCACCTGGACAGCGTGACGCAGCAGAACGCGGCGCTGGTCCAGGAGTTCGCGGCGTCGGCGGCCACCCTGCACGAGCAGGCCGACGGCCTGGCGCGCGCGGTGTCGGTATTCAGGCTGTCTGCAGCCGGCTAGGCAAGCCTTGCAGGGCGCTCATTGCCCGTTGCAGGCGAGGGGTCAGGTCACGGCTGGCGGGCATCATGGGCATGCGCAGTTCGTCGGCGATCAGCCCTTGCAGGGCTAGCGCTCGCTTGATCGGTGCGGGATTCGGTTCGGCGAACAGCAGCCGGATCAGCGCGCGCAACGGTTCGAAAAGCTCGCGCGCGGCTTGTGCCTGGCCTGCGTGCGCAAGCTGCATGATTTCCACATAACGCTCCGGAAACAAGTGTGCGGCGGCCGGGATGGCGCCGCGTCCGCCGGCCAGCCAATGGTCCAGCAAGGACAGGTCATCGCCGCACAGCGCATCCAGCTTGCCGCGCGCGTTCAGGGCGGCAAGCACCGCCGGGTTGCATTCCTTGACGGCGGAAAAGTTGGGTAGCGAGGCCAGTGCTTCCATGGTCTCGACCGTCATGGTCACGCCCGTGCGCTTGGGGATGTTGTACAGAATGATCGGGCGTTCGGTGGCCCACGCGATCTGCCGGTAATGCCACAGGATGCCGGCTTGCGACGGGCCCAGGTAATAAGGCGGCGGCACCAGATAGCCCGCCGGGCAATGCTTGTCCAGGCGCCGGATGGCCGTGGCCACGCCTCGCGTGTCGACGCCGCCCGCGCCGAATATCAGCGGCAGCGCATGCGGGTCGCTGGCAATGGCCTGGGCCATGTCGATCTTCTCTGACAGGCTGAGCAGATTGCCTTCGCCGGTGGAGCCGAACAGCACCAGGCCGGCGATGCCCGCGTTGCGGTAGTAGCGGGCCAGCGCCTGCGCGGCGTCCATGTCCACGTAGCCGCCGCGCAGCGGCGTGACCATCGGTAGCCAGATGCCTTCAAAACGCGGAGTCAGTGGCATGTGAGGCAGTGGCATGTGAGTCAGCGGCATGTCCATGGCCTAGCGCCCCGTGATGGCGGTGGCCGCGCGCACCGGTCCGAATTCCGCCTGGGGCAGCCCGCGCATGACGGCATGCATCATGTCGTCCAGTTCGTGGCGGGCGCATTGCAGTTGCAGCGTACTTTGCGCGTGCGCATGGTCCACCGACAGCAGGTAGATGCCGATACGTGCACCCAGCGCCTGGTGCAGCGCCAGGCGCACCTTCAAGGCATCCAGCGTGTCGATCCTGACCGTCAGCGCCACCTGTTGGCTATGCGGCAGCGGCAGGCTTGGGGTGAGATCGCGCGTGGCAGGGGGGCAAGCGTGCAGTCGGGGAATCATGGCGTCGATGGAGCGGAGACGCCGCTGGCGGCACTCCGCGTTTCCTGTGGTTGATGACGATTCCACTATAGGAATCGCGCCGTAAATCCTGCCGAAAAAGGCGGGCGCGGCGCGTAAAAATCGCGTCAATGTACGGGCTGATCAGCCCGCGAAGCGGTAGCCCACGCCGATCTCGGTCATCAGGAAGACGGGTTGCGCGGGGTCGGCTTCCAGTTTCTGGCGCAGGTGCCCCATGTAGATACGCAGGTAGTGGTTGCTTTCGATGTGCGAGGGGCCCCAGACCTCGCGCAGCAGCTCGCGGTGCGTCATGACTTTGCCCCGGTGCGCAAGCAGCGCGGCAAGCAGGCGGTATTCCATGGCGGTCAGATGCACGTGCTGGCCGGCGCGTTCGACGACGCGCTTGGCGAAGTCGATGCGGACGTCGCCGAACGTGATCTCGGCCGCGTTGCCGGCGCCCGCCCGCGCATGGCGGCGCAACAGCACGCGCAGCCGGGCCAGCAGCTCGCTGACGCCAAAGGGCTTGGTCAGGTAGTCGTCCGCGCCCGCGTCCAGCGCGGCCACCTTGTCAGGCTCGGCGCTGCGGGCGGACAAGACCAGCACGGGTACTTGCGTCCAACTGCGCAGTTCGCGGATCAGCGTCATGCCGTCTTCGTCAGGCAGCCCCAGGTCCAGCACGATGGCGTCGGGCTGGCGCGTGCCGGCTTCGATCAGGCCGCGTTTGACGGTGTCGGCCTCGTGCACGACGCAGCCCTCGCTTTCCAGGGCCTGGCGCACAAAGCGCCGGATGTTGGCGTCGTCTTCGATGATCAGAACGATAGGCTGGTAGTCGAACATGCTGGCCGTGTCTTCAAGGGATGTCGGGTTGAGTTTCGGGTTGAACGTCGGGCGGCGTTCCCAGCGGCAGGCTGAAGACGAATTGCGCGCCCGAGGCTTGGCCTGGGGCGTGTTCGACCCAGATGCGGCCGTGGTGGGCCTGGATGATGGCCTCGCACACCGCCAGGCCCAGGCCCACGCCAGGCGTGGCGGACTCGCGGTCGCCGCGTGTGAATTTTTCGAAGATGCGGCGTTCTGTGCCCGGCGCGACGCCAGGGCCGTTGTCGCACACGGCCACGCGCATCATGCCGTCGTGAACCGCTGCGTGGATGTGCACGGTGCTGCCGGGGGGTGTGTACTTGGCCGCGTTTTCAAGCAGGTTGCACAGCACGCGTTCGATCAGCACCCCATCGCACTCCACCAGCGGCAGGTTCGACAGGGGGGCCACGGTCACGCGGTGCGCGGCCAGGGGTTCGCGCATGGCGGCCAGCGACGCGCCGACCAGCTCTTCAATGGATTGCCATTCCAGGCGCAGCGGCGTGTCGTGGCTTTGCAGCCGCGCCATATCCAGCAGATTCACCACCAGCGCATGCATGCGCTGTGCCTGGTCGCGCATGGCGCGGATGGTCTCCTGGACATCGTCGGGCAGCGATCCTGGCCGACGCGTCAGCGTGTCGGTCATGCCGACCAGGCTGGTGAGCGGTGTGCGCAGATCATGCGACACCGCCGCCAGCAGCGAGTTGCGCAGCCGTTCCGATTCCATGCTGACCAGCGCCTGCTGGGCCACCTCGACGTAATGCAGTCGTTCCAAGGCAATGGCGATAAGCGTTGCGTAGGCTTCGATCTGGCGGCGTGCGTCGGGATGCGTGAACAGGCTGCGGCGGGGCGCGGCCAGGGCCAGCACGCCGCGTGTGCGCATCGGCGCCTTCAAGGGCAGATACAGCAGTTCGCTATTGGACAGCGTGGTGGTGCCCGCGCCGGCGGGCTGGCCGTGGTCATACACCCATTGGGCCAGCGCCGATTCCAGGGCCGGCATGTCGGCGGCGGGCGAGGCCAGCTTCAAGCGGTCGTCCAGGGCCAGGATATAAAGCGCGCAGCGCGAGCCGAAGGTTGCATGCACGAACGCGCCGGCCAGGGCCACGATCTGCTCGGGCAACAGCGCCGACGACAATTCGCGCGCGAACTCATACAGGCTGCGCGCGTCGGCTTCGCGCTTGACCGACACCTGCGCCTGCAGCCGCAACCCCGCCGTCAGTTGCCCGATCAACAGGCCCACGGCCAGCAGCACGGCGAACGTCAGCAGGTATTGCACGTCTGACACGGCAAACGAGGCCAGCGGCTGCACGAAGAAAAAGTCGAACAACCCGACGCTGACGACGGATGCCAGCGCGGCCGGACCGCGCCCATGGCGCAGCGCCACCGCTACCACCGCCAGCAGGAACAGCATGACGATGTTGGTCTGGTGCAGCGCGGGAAACGCCAGCATCGACAAGCCTGTGGCCGCCGCGCAATAGCAGAGCGCCCAGGCATAGCCCGGCCAGGGGCCGGCGCCACGGTCGTCGGCGTTGATGCGCGCGCCACGCCCCAGTGTCAGCGGGTCGCGCCCTGGCGGGGCGCTGGCGGGCAGCGAGGGGGCGCCCAGCCGGATGATGTCGATTTCGGGGCAGCCCGCGGCCAGCATGTCGGCAAAGCTGTGCCGGCGCCACAGCCAGCCCGGCGCGAGGGCGGCGGACAGCAATGCGGACAGCGACACGCGCAGGCGCTGCAAGCCGCTGGCGCGCGTACGGCCCACGACGGCCTTGGTGATGTTGTGCCGGCGCACGTAGCGCACCACCGCATCGACCATGTCGCCGCCCGGCAGCGTTTCCGTGCGCGCGCCCAGGCTGTCCGCCAGCGCCAGGCTGCGTTGCATGCGGTCTTGCTCGGCTTGAGGCGTGGGCGCCGCGCGCGGCGTGTCGATGGTGACCACGTGCAGGTCGCATTCCAGTTGCTGGCTCAGGCGGTGGGCGCTGCGGATGATGTATTCGGCGTCGGCGTCCGACCCGATGCAGGCCACCACGGCTTCGCGCGTACGCCATACCGGTTCGATGGCGCGGTCGCGTCGATAGGCCTGCACGTCGTCGTCCACGTGGTCGGCGGTGCGGCGCAACGCCAGCTCGCGCAAGGCGATCAGGTTGCCTTTGCGAAAGAAATTGCGCGTGGCGTGGCGGGCTTGTTCGGGCAGATAGACCTTGCCTTCTTTCAGCCGGCGCAGCAGTTCATCGGCCGACAGGTCCACCAGAATGACTTCGTCGGCGGTGTCGAAGACCTCGTCGGGCACGGTTTCCCAGACGCGTACGCCGGTGATGCTGCCCACTGCCTCGTTCAGGCTGTCCAGGTGCTGCACGTTCAGCGTGGTCCAGACGTCAATGCCCGCGGCCAGCAGTTCGTGGATGTCTTGCCAGCGCTTGGCGTGGCGCGAACCGGGCGCGTTGGAATGCGCCAGTTCGTCCACCAGCACCAGGCCGGGGCGCGCGGCCAACGCGCCGTCCAGGTCAAACTCTTTCAGCACGTGGCCTCGGTACGCCACGTCTTTCAGTGGCAGGGCCGCGATGCCCTCCAGCAAGCTGGCCGTTTCGCGGCGGCCGTGGGTTTCGACGATGCCGGCCAGCACGTTCACGCCCTGGGCTGCTTGGGCGCGGGCAGCCACCAGCATGGCGTAGGTCTTGCCGACGCCGGCCGATGCGCCGAAGTACACGCGCAACTTGCCGCGCGCCGCCTCGCGCGCGGCGTCGTCCAGCGTTTTCAAAAGCGCGTCCGGATCGGGACGCTCGCCAGCAATGTCAGCCATGAACGCGCAAGAGTGGGGTGGGAAAGGCTGGCGATACTATACGCCGCGCCATCATTGTGCCGGGTGCAATTTGTCCAGCGCCAGGTTCAGCGTCAACACATTGACAACCGGCTCACCCAATACGCCCAGCCAGGGCTTTTCGGTGTGGGCCTGGATCAGCGCATCCACCTGCGCGCGAGGCACATGGCGGGCGCGCGCCACCCGCGCGGCCTGGTAGTTGGCGGCGGCAGGGCTGATGCTGGGGTCCAGGCCACTGCCGGAGGCGGTGACCAGGTCCACCGGCACGGGCGTGGGGTTGTCGGGGTCTGCCGCTTTCAAGGCCGCGATGCGAGCCTGGATGGCCTCGGCCAACGCGGGGTTGCGCGGACCCAGGTTCGAACCGCCCGAGGCCGCGCCGTTGTACGGCATGGGCGCGGTGGCCGACGGCCGGCCCCAGAAGTACTGCGGCGCGGTGAACGACTGGCCGATGAGTGCCGACCCGACCACCTTGTCGCCTTGCCTGATCAGCGAGCCGGCCGCTTCGTGTGGGAACACCACGGCGGCCACGCCGCGCGTCAGAAAGGGGTAGGCCAGGCCAGTCACCAACGACAGCGCGGCGAATACGACCAGCGCGGGGCGCAGCACGCCGCCTTGGCGCACTTGGCCGGAGGGAGAGGTAGTGATGGATTTCATGATGGATTCCTTGTTTGTAGGGAGAGGCGACGGCGGGACTCAGGCTTGGCCAGGTCAGGCGCGGCCGGCTCAGGCGCGGCCGGCCTAGGCGCGGCCGGCCTAGGCGCGGCCGGCCTAGGCCCACCCCAGCGCGGTCAGCACCATGTCGACCAGCTTGATGCCGACGAACGGCACCAGCAGACCGCCCAGCCCGTAGATCAGCAGGTTGCGGCGCAGCAGCACCGATGCGCCCAACGGCCGGTAGCGCACACCCTTGAGCGCCAGCGGAATCAGCACCACGATGATCAGCGCGTTGAAGATCACCGCCGACAGGATGGCCGAGGCGGGCGTCGTCAGGTGCATGATGTTCAGCACGTTCAACTGCGGGAAGACGGTGGCGAAGGCGGCGGGGATGATGGCGAAGTACTTGGCCACGTCGTTGGCCACGCTGAACGTGGTCAGCGCGCCGCGCGTCATCAGCATCTGCTTGCCGATCTCGACGATCTCGATCAGCTTGGTGGGGTTGGAGTCCAGGTCCACCATGTTGCCCGCTTCCTTGGCGGCCTGCGTGCCCGAGTTCATCGCCACGGCTACGTCCGCCTGCGCCAGCGCGGGGGCGTCGTTGGTGCCGTCGCCCGTCATCGCCACCAGGCGGCCTTCGGCCTGGTAGGCGCGAATCAATTGCAGCTTGGCTTCGGGCGTGGCCTCGGCCAGGAAGTCGTCCACGCCGGCTTCGGCCGCGATGGAAGCGGCGGTCAGCTTGTTGTCGCCGGTGATCATCACGGTCTTGATGCCCATGCGGCGCAGTTCGGCAAAGCGCGTCTGAATGCCGGGTTTGACGATGTCTTTCAGTTCCACCACGCCCAGCGCGCGGTTGCCGTCGCTGACCAGTAGCGGCGTGCTGCCGCGCCGCGCCACGTCTTCGGCCTGATGCAACACGGCGTCGGGCACGCTGGCGGCCAGCGCCTTGAGCCAGGACTGCACGGCGTCGACCGCGCCTTTGCGGATCATGCGTTCGCCCAGGTTCACGCCGCTCATGCGGGATTGCGCGGTGAAGGGAACGAACTCGGCGTCTTCAACACGCGCGGCCGGAGCATGGGTGGTCTTGTCGGCCAGCGCCACGATGCTGCGGCCTTCCGGTGTTTCGTCGGCCATGGAGGCCAGGCGAGCCGCGTCAGCCAATTCACGCGCCGATACGCCCGGCGCGGGCAGGAACGTGGATGCCTGGCGGTTGCCGAAAGTGATGGTGCCGGTCTTGTCCAGCAGCAGCACGTCCACGTCGCCGGCCGCTTCGACCGCGCGGCCGGACGTGGCGATGACGTTGGCGCTCATCATGCGGCTCATGCCCGCCACGCCGATGGCCGACAGCAGGCCGCCGATGGTGGTCGGGATCAGGCAGACCAGCAGCGCCACCAGTACCGTCACCGTGACCACCGCGCCGCCACCCGCCGCGGTGACCGCGTAGATGGAGAACGGCATCAGCGTCACGACCACCAGCAGGAACACCACGGTCAGCCCGACCAGCAAAATGGTCAGCGCGAGTTCGTTGGGTGTCTTCTGGCGCTTGGCGCCTTCCACCATCGAGATCATGCGGTCCAGGAAGCTTTCGCCGGGGTCGGCCGCGATGCGCACGAAGATCCAGTCGGACAGCACCCGGGTGCCGCCCGTGACGGACGAGAAGTCGCCGCCCGACTCACGGATGACGGGCGCGGATTCCCCGGTGATGGCGCTTTCATCCACGGAAGCGACGCCGGCGATGACCTGGCCGTCGCCGGGGATGGTGTCGCCCGCTTCGACCAGCACCACGTCATTGCGCCGCAGCAGTCCCGAGGCTTGGCTCGACGCCTGGCCGCGCCATTGGTCCGGGTGCGCATCGCGGACATCCACGTCGCGAAAGCCCTTGAGCAAACGCGCGTTGATGGTGGTGCGCAAACCGCGCAGGGTCGCGGCCTGCTGTTTGCCACGGCCTTCGGCCAGTGCTTCGGCGAAATTGGCGAACAGCACCGTGAACCACAGCCATACGGCGATGGCCAGGATGAAGCCCGCCGGGGCTTCGGCCTGGCCGCGCAGGGCCATGACCCACAGCACGGTGGTCAGGATGCTGCCCACGTACACGACGAACATCACTGGGTTCTTCAACTGCGCGGCGGGCGACAGCTTGCGCAGGCTGTCCAGCAGGGCGGGCGCGACCAGCGAGCGGGACCACATGCCGAAGGGGCGCTCTTCCAGGGTGACCGCGGGGGCGTGGGCGGCGGCGCCGCCTGCGCTTGAGGTTGGCATTTCAATCTTGGCCATGTTGTTTCCTAGCCTGTTGTATTCAGGGTTGCAGGTGTTCGGCGACCGGCCCCAGGGCCAGCGCGGGCACATACGTCAGCGCGCCCACCAGCAGCACCGCGCCGATCAGCAGCACCACAAAGAGGGGGCCGGTAGTGGGCATGCTGCCGGGGCCAGCGGGCAGGCGCCGTTTGGCCGCCAGCGAGCCAGCCATGGCCAGCACCGCGACAATCACGGCGAAGCGGCCGAACCACATGGCGATGCCCAGCAGCACGTTGTAGAACGGCGTATTCGCGGACAGCCCGGCAAACGCGCTGCCGTTGTTGTTGGCCGCCGAGGACAGCGCATACAGAATTTCCGAGAAGCCGTGGATGCCCGGATTCAGCACACCGGCCTGTCCGGCCGACACGGAGACGGCCAGCGCGGTGCCGCCCAGCACCAGCAAGGGCGTGGCCAGGATGATGATGGACACCATCTTCATGTCGTAGGCTTCGATCTTCTTGCCCAGGTATTCCGGGGTGCGGCCGATCATCAGGCCGGCGATAAAGACCGCCAGCACCGCAAAGGCCAGCATGCCGTACAGCCCGGAGCCCACGCCGCCGTAGACCACTTCGCCCAACTGCATTTGCAGCATCGGCGGCAGCCCGCCCATGGCGCTGAATGAGTCATGCATGCCGTTCACGGCGCCGCAGGACGCGGCCGTGGTGATGATGGCAAAGAGCGAGGTGGCCGCGATGCCGAAGCGCGATTCCTTGCCTTCCATGTTGCCGCCCGGTGTCAACGCGCTAAGCGCGCTGCCGGCGCCTGCCTGCGCGGCCATGGGGTTGGGCTGCTGTTCGAAATAGGCGGTAGTCAGCGCGAAGACGGCGAACAGCACCGTCATGGCCGCCAGGATGGCGATGCCCTGGCGACGGCTGCCGACCATTTCTCCGAACGCAAAGCAGAGCGCGGCGGGAATCGCCAGTATGGCCAGCATCTGCAGGAAGTTCGACAGCGGCGTGGGATTCTCGAACGGATGCGCCGAGTTTGTATTGAAGAAGCCGCCGCCGTTGGTGCCCAGCAGCTTGATGGCTTCCTGCGAGGCCACGGGGCCCATCGCGAGCGTCTGCGTCGAGGTGGTCACGGGATCCATCACGGGCTGGCCGGCGGCATCAAGCACGGGCTGGCCGTCCGCGTTCATGCGCGGCTGCTCGTAGTGCAGGGCTTGAACGGTCTGCACGTCTTGATACGGGCTGAAGTTCTGGATGACGCCCTGGCTCACCAGAGCAAGCGCCAGCACGAAGGACAGCGGCAGCAGCACATACATCGTGCAGCGGACCATATCCGCCCAGAAGTTGCCGATCGTGGCCGAGCTGTGACGCGACAGGCCGCGTATCAGCGCGAACAGCACGGCGATGCCGGTGGCGGCCGATACGAAGTTCTGCACCGTCAGCGCCAGCATCTGCGTCAGGTAGCTCATCGTGGTTTCGCCGCCGTAGCCTTGCCAGTTGGTGTTGGTGACAAAGCTGATGGCGGTGTTGAGCGCGGAATCGGGAGTGACGGCACCCATGGCGGCGGGATTCAGCGGCAGCATGCCCTGGAAGCGTTGCAGGCCATAGACCATCGCGACGCCGATCAGGTTGAAGGCCAGCACTGCCACGGCATAGCGCTTCCAGCCCATTTCAGCCTGCGGGTCGATGCCCGCAAGCCGATAAATACCGCGTTCCAATGGGCGGCCCCAGGCGGTCAGCCTGGACTGGCCGTTTTCCATGGCAATGCGGATGTAGCGCCCCAGCAGCGGCGCAATCGCAAGCAGGACCGCCAGGTACAGGACCAGCAGTCCGATGAATTCGGCGGTCATCAGAATTTCTCCGGTTTGAACAGCGCCACCAGCAGGTAGACGAACAGCGCGGCGGCCGTCAGGCCGCTGAATGCATAGAGCCAGTTCATGACGGCTCTCCCGACGACAAGCCGGCGCAGAACCGCAGCAGGCCGAATGTCAGCCCGGCCATGACGGCGAAGGCGGCGATATAGATGGCATCCACGTTTTTCCTCCCGGGAGCGATGCTCCCTTCGAACGACGGGCCTGCGCGGCAAAAGCGGATGCGCGCCGGGCAGGCCAGGTGACCAATGCAGGACACCGGCAGGTTACGGAGCGGGGGGTAAAAACGGGGTATAGCTTCGGGGGCGGCGCGTAAACAAGAAATAAACGCCGCCGGCGGCAAGGCGGCCACCGGTGATGAGCGGCCGCGTGCATGCCTGGCACGCCGCGCCCGATTCCGGGCATGGCGCGGTGGCAAGCGTCATATTCCGGGACGGGCGAGATTCCTGAATTCGGCTCAATTTCGGGATTTCAGCCGCAAAATCCCAATATTTAGAACTTTGCAGTCGTTCGGCACCAACATGGGGCAGGAAATATGTAAATGAATGCTCCGTCTTAGGGCATTCCCCTAGTGTGACAATCCCGCACATGGTGCAGAATCTCTTCCCATGCAGGTGAGGAGACAAAGCCCTGCATGGGCAAATACCGGCGGCACCGGTACATAAAAAAAGTAAAGCAGTACTCAAAAAAAGCAAAACGCACAACGGCTGGCACCAGGCAGTGCCAGCCGTTGTCGCATAAAAAGCCTGAATTTCTTCCGCAAGGGCTTTTCAGACGCAGCGTTTCGCGCTATCCAGGTAGGGTCTGAAAACATCCTAGCCATGCCGAAATCCCGCGCACCTCTTCCTGTTACCACCCCGACTCCCTATTGGCGCCGCAACTTGCGGCTGATCCTGTTGCTGCTTGCCGTCTGGGCGGCGCTGACGTTCGTGCCCACTTTCTTCGCGCGCCGCCTCAGCTTTGATTTCATCGGCTGGCCGTTCGCCTTCTGGATGGCGGCTTATGGCGCACCGCTGGCTTATCTGATCATCATTGGTATCTACGCCCGGATCATGAACAGCGCCGATGAGGTGGCCGAAGAGTCGTCCATCGACAATGCCGGGGGAGAGCGCTGATGCCGTTTTTCAGCGGAGACACGCCCCAGGAATTCAAGATTCGGCTGCGGCGTATCTACGTGCTGTACACGGCGGGCTTTGCGCTGATGATCCTGTTGCTGGCGCTGGCCGAAGTGCTGGGCATGCCCCGCAACTGGATCGGCTACGTGTTCCTGCTGGTCACGGTGAGCTTGTACGCGGGCATCGGCATCGTCTGCCGCACGTCCGACCAGGTGGAATACTACGTGGCCGGGCGGCGCGTGCCGGCCATCTACAACGGGATGGCCACGGCCGCCGACTGGATGTCGGTGGCGTCCTTCATCGGCGTGGCGGGCACGCTGTACCTGACGGGTTATGGCGGGCTGGCTTACATCATGGGCTGGACGGGCGGCTATGTGCTGGTGGCCATGCTGCTGGCCCCCTACCTGCGGCGCTTCGGTCAGTACACCATCCCCGACTTCATGGGCGCGCGCTACGGCGGCAACATGCCGCGCCTGGCCGGCGTGGCCTGCGCCATCCTGTGCTCGTTCACGTATCTGGTCGCGCAGATCTACGGCGTGGGCATCATCACCACGCGCATGACCGGCATTTCGTTCGAGTTGGGCATTTTCGTCGCGCTGGGCGGCATGCTGGTGTGCTCGTTCCTGGGCGGCATGCGCGCCGTCACCTGGACGCAGGTGGGCCAGTACATCATTCTGGTCATTGCCTACCTGGTGCCGGTGGTGTGGCTGTCGGTCAAGCATACGAACATGCCCCTGCCACAGTTGTCCGCGGGCGTGGTACTGCAGCAGGTGACCGAAAAAGAGATTTACCTGCAGAACGATCCGTCCGAGATCGAAGTGCGTCGGCTGTGGCAGCAGCATGCGGATGAAATGGCCAAGCGTGTGCAGGCATTGCCGGAATCCTGGACGCTGGAAAAGGACAAGCTGCGCAGCCGCCTGGCGCAGTTGAATGCCACCGACGCGCCCATGGTCGACATCCGGTCGGTCGAGCGTGAACTGGCCACCTACCCGCCCAGTGTTGAAGACGCGCGCGTGGCCTGGTCGCAGGCGCGCGCCACGTTCGAGGCGCGTGCCGCGCCCGCCACGCCTCATGCCGAACCATTCCCCGCCAAGGACCCCGAGGAACAGCGCAACATGCGCGTCAACTTCCTGGCGCTGGTGCTATGCCTGATGCTGGGCACGGCCGGCATGCCGCACATTTTGATGCGCTCATACACCACGCCTTCGGTGATCGAGGCGCGCAAGTCGGTGTGCTGGTCGCTGCTGTTCATCCTGCTGCTGTACTTCATGGCGCCCGCGCTGGCGCTGCTGGTCAAGTACGAGGTTTACACGCAAGTGGTCGGCTCCAACTTCCTTAGCCTGCCCAACTGGGTGCATGCCTGGAGCGCGGTCGACAGCAACCTGCTGGATGTCACCGACATCAACCGCGACGGCGTCGTGCAGTTAAGCGAAATCAGCATGGGGGCGGACGTTGTGGTGCTGGCCATGCCGGAAATCGGCGGCCTGCCTTATGTGATCTCGGGCCTGGTCGCGGCGGGCGGATTGGCCGCGGCCTTGTCCACGGCCGACGGCCTGCTGCTGACCTTGTCCAATTCCCTGTCGCATGACATGTGGTACCGGATGGTGTCACCGCGCATGTCGGCCGCGCGCCGCGTGATGGTGTCGAAGATTCTGCTGCTGGTGGTGGCGTTTGGCGCGGCCTGGGTGGCCGCGCGCAAACCCGCCGACATCCTATTCATGGTGTCGGCCGCGTTCTCGTTCGCGGCCTCGTCATTCTTCCCGGCGTTGGTGATGGGCGTGTTCTGGCGCCGCGCCAACAAATGGGGCGCCACATTGGGCATGGCGGCGGGCTTGTTGGTGACCTTCGCCTATATGACCTACACGCATCCGTGGCTGCGCGAATCGGTGCTGGGCATCTCGCGCATACAACCGGTGGATCTGTGGTGGGGCATACAGCCGATCGCGGCGGGCGTGTTCGGCGCGCCGGTGGCCTTCCTGACGATCATCGTGGTGTCCTTGCTGACCCCGCCACCCGACAGCGCGACGGTGGCGCTGGTGGATTATCTGCGTCGTCCTGGCGCGACCCGGCCGCCGGCCGAAAGCACCTAGGCAGCATCCAGGGAACGTTTAGGGGGCTTTGCAGGCGCCTGGCTGGCGGTTATCCGGGTTGGTGCAGGCCTGCCAGACCGGGTCGGGCAGGGCTTGCAGCAGGGTGTAGATCTGCCCCGGCGCCCACAGCCATTGCACGCCGCCGGGGTGTCGGCCCGCTGCTTCCCAGACCTGACGGCGCTGTGCCGCGCTTAGCGTGAAGCGGCCGTTCGCGCCGCTGTTGCCCTGCGCTAGCACGGCGGTGGGGTCTCGGCGGGCGGCATAGACCTCGCGGCCATCGCCCTTGGGCCGCACGATGGCCCAGTCGTAATGGAACGACGCCAATGCCGGCGCCGCCCAGTCCGGGCCGGGCAGCACCAGGATGGAATATTCCGACGCCTGCTCCTGGTGGGGCAAGCCCAGCACCACCTTGTCGTTGTCCCAATCCAGCCGCTGGCGCAGAGTGCGCTGGCCAGGCTGGCCTTGCGTGTCGAACTCCCTGACTTCGAGCGCGTCGCCTTGTCCTTCCTGGTAGGAAATCGTGCGCAGCAGGCGGCCCGCCGTATCGTGCACATAGCGCATCAGCGGCCGCGACGGCTTGTTGCAGGCGTTGGCGCCATGTTCGGCCAGCCAGCCGTTGCGGTCATAACGCAGGCAGTAATGCTGCGTGGGGTTGGCACGGCCCGCGGCATTGCGCGAGCGCAGTTCATAGCCTGCAAGCCGCCCCGCGTCGTCGTAAAGAAAGCGGGTTTCGTTGTCGGGCATGGGCAGCGAGGGCTGCCTGGATTCCATTGCCTCGTGAACGGCGCGGGCACTGTATTCGGCGATGCCGCAAATGTGCTTGACGCCATCCGGGCCACGCTCGAAACGCAGCAGGGTAGGGCCGATGGTGGCGCCCGGTTCGGCGGTGTACACGGACCACTCCACGGCTTCAGCCCAAATGTAGGGCGTGGCGCGTGGGCCGGTACGCACACCCACGGGGGGCTCCCATGTCTTGATGCGCGAGCCATCCAGCGCCAGCAGGGTGTTGGTGTCGTTCAAGCGCACGTCGGCGACCACGGTTTCCCGTTGGCCGGATGCCGCCATGGGCTGGCACAGTGCGTGTGCGAAGGGGGACGCCAGCGGTAGCGTGGCCACGGCAATCAGGCGCAGGGCGGACTTAATACGCGGCATTGTGCAAATACACGATCAGGCCCCAGAGTTCGCTGCTGACACCGCCCAGGCGCAAGGCGCCGTGGTCGGTCTGCATCAGCAGGAAGGGGTAAGCCTTGCGTTCCAGCTTGCCGGGCGGGGGCAGCCGGTAGGGCGTGAAATGGTCGGGCGACAGCAGGTACGTATTGGTCATGTCGCCCACGTCCACATGCAGGTACCAGACCGTCAGGTCGCCGACGTCAAGCGCCGGATCTGTTTCGGGGTATATGCCGCCTTGACCGGCTGGAATGCCGCTTTCCAAAACGCCCAGGAACACGCGGCGTGGCCCGGTTTGGGGAATGTACGACCCGTCCTTGGCGCGCCGCGCAAAACTCTGGCGGATGAAGCCGGCGGCGCGCGAGCCGGGCACGACCGTGCGCGCGAACATCTCGTCCAACTGGGCGTCGCTAAGCGGGCGCCGCGTGGCGGACAGCCGGTCGAGATCTCGTGTGAAGTCTTTCAGCCACGCGCGGTAGCGGGAGAGTTCGGCGGCGCGGTTGAATTCCTGCGCGGCGGCGTTGGCGGCCGGCAGGTAGCTCAGGCAAGCCAGCCAGGCCAGGCAAGCCAGGCAAATCCAGGCCGCCTGCCTGCGCCACAACGCGGGCCACCCAAACCGCCCGGTGCGCGCCGTCAATGCGAGACCGATTTCGAAAACACGTTCATCACCACCACGCCGGCGATGATGAGGCCGATGCCGATCAGCGCGGGCGTGTCCAGATGCTGCTTGAACAACACCGCGCCCACGATGGAGATCAGCACGATGCCCACGCCCGACCAGATGGCGTAGGCGATGCCGACGGGAATTTCGCGCAGCGTCAGCGACAGGAAGTAAAACGAGATCAGGTAGCCGAACACGGTGATGAGGGACGGCATCAGGCGCGTGAAGCCTTCGGAGCCCTTCAAGGCGCTGGTGGCGAAGATCTCGGCAATGATCGCCACGCCCAGGTATAGCCATTTCATTTGCGCGATCCTTCGGATTGCCGCAGCAGCACCAGCAGCGCGCCGGCGCCGCCTTCGCGTTCGGGCGCTTCGGAAAACGCCAGCACCTCGTTCTTCTGCACCAGCCAGGTGCGCGCCTTGTCTTTCAGCACCGGCTCCAGCCCTTCCGAGCCATAGCCCTTGCCGTGCACGATACGCACGCAGCGGATGCCGTGGTCCTGGCATTCATCCAGGAACGACAGCAGCGCATGGCGCGCCTGTTCCACGCGCAAGCCGTGCAGGTCCAGTTCGGCGCCCGCGCGCCATTGGCCGCGACGCAGATTGCGCGCGGTATCCGGCGCCGCGTCACTGCGCACGAAAGCGGTGCCGCCTTCGGACAGCAGGTGCGTGATTTCTCCACCGTCGGACACGCCGATATCGGCGCGTGACGGCGTTTCGCCCAGCGCGTTGGCCCGGCGCAGCGCGGGCGCGGGTTCCACCACGGGCTTGTGTTCCACCCGGGCGGCCTGCTTGATCGGCGTGACGGACTTCATGGTGCGCTGAAACGCCGCCATGTCGTCCATGGGGGCCGTTTCAGGCTTCTTCAGAACAGCAACCCGCTTGGCAAGCGCTTCGCGTTCGCGCTCGGCTTGCAGGTCTTTCTTCAGGCGTTTCAGGTCGGCCAGGCCGACCTTACTGCCCCGCATTCTCCAACCACCGTTGCGCGTCCAGGGCGGCCATGCAGCCCGTGCCGGCGCTGGTGATGGCTTGGCGGTAGACGTGGTCCTGCACGTCGCCCGCGGCGAACACGCCCGGGACGGAGGTCATCGTGGCCATGCCGGACAAGCCGCTCTTGGTGACGATGTAGCCGTCTTTCATTTCCAGTTGGCCCTGGAAGATTTCGGTGTTGGGCTGGTGGCCGATGGCGATGAAGGCGCCCGTGACGGGCATATCTTCGGTAGCGCCAGTGTCCACGTGGCGTACGCGCACGCCGGTTACACCGCTGTCGTCGCCCAGCACCTCTTCCAGGGTGTGGAACAGCTTCAGCTCCATGTTGCCGTTCTCGACCTTGGACATCAGCTTGTCGACCAGGATGGGTTCGGCGCGGAACTTGTCGCGGCGATGGATCAGGGTGACCTTGCGGCAGATGTTCGACAGGTACAGGGCTTCTTCGACGGCGGTGTTGCCGCCGCCCACCACGACCACGTCCTGGTTGCGGTAGAAGAAGCCGTCGCAAGTGGCGCAGCCGGACACACCGCGGCCCATGAAGGCCTCTTCAGAGGGCAGGCCCAGGTATTTGGCCGATGCGCCGGTGGCGATGATGAGGGCGTCGCAGGTGTAGATCTTGCCCGTGTCGCCCGTCAGCGTGAAGGGACGCTTGGACAGATCAACCTTGGCGATGTGGTCGAACAGCATTTCGGTGTTGAAGCGTTCGGCGTGCTTCTGGAAACGCTGCATCAGGTCGGGCCCCTGGACGCCATCCGCGTCGGCGGGCCAGTTATCGACGTCCGTGGTGGTCATCAACTGGCCGCCTTGGGCCAGGCCGGTCACCAGGACGGGGCTCAGGTTGGCGCGTGCCGCATAGACGGCCGCCGTGTAACCGGCGGGGCCGGAACCGAGTATCAAAACTTTAGCGTGCGTGGGCGTGGACATGGGCGGGTATCTTTAGGTTAACGCCCAATTATAATGAGCCGCATGCCGCGTATCTCGACTGCTTCCCCGCGCGCCTCGCGCAACACCCGCAACGGTCCCTCGCCGCTACAAACGCGTATCTCCGCGTTGCTGCGCGAAGCCCGCTGGATCCTATTTGCCGCCCTGGCGGCCTGGCTCACCCTGGTGCTGGCCACCTGGAGCGCGTCCGACCCTGGCTGGTCGCACTCCGTGCCCGGCGACGTCGTGCGCAACCATGGCGGCCGGCTGGGCGCTTATTTGGCGGACATCCTGCTTTATCTCTTCGGTTTTTCCGCCTGGTGGTGGGTCATCCTGCTGCTGCACCGGGTTCGGGCAGGCTATCGGCGCCTGGCCAGCCAGCTTAAGGTAACTAATGGTAAGCAGCCGGAAGTGCTGCCGCGTGTCCATTGGGAAGAGGGCATCGGCTTTTTCCTGCTGCTGGTGGGGTCGCTGGGCATGGAAGCCTTGCGACTGGCCAGCCACGGCACGCATTTGCCCGGCGCGTCCGAGACCGCCAGCGGCGCGGGCGGCGTCATCGGCCACATGTTGGCCGATCTGATCAGCCGCAGCATCGGCTTTACCGGCAGCACGCTGGCCTTCCTGGTCATGCTGGCGATTGGCCTGAGCCTGTTCTTCTCGTTTTCGTGGCTGGCGGTGGCCGAGCGCGTGGGCGCGTGGCTGGAAGGCCTGGTGCGCCGCGTTCGCGATTCCTACGCCGCGCGCGAAGACCGCAAGGTGGGCCAGGTGGCCAAGGCCGTGCGCACGGAACAGGTCGTGGCCAAGCAGGAAAAGCTGGTGCACGAGCAGCCGGTGCGGATTGAACCCGCCATTACCGTCGTGCCCAAGTCCGAACGGGTGGAAAAGGAAAAGCAGCAGTCGCTGTTCTTTGCGCCGTCCGGCGGCGCCGAGGGCGACCTTCCCGCCATCAGCCTGCTGGACCCGCCGCTTACCAACCAGGAAACCGTCTCTGCCGAGACCATCGAATTCACGTCGCGCCTGATTGAAAAGAAGCTGGCCGACTTCGGCGTGTCTGTTACGGTCGTGGCGGCCCAGGCTGGCCCCGTCATCACGCGCTATGAAATCGAGCCCGCCACCGGGGTAAAGGGCAGCCAGATCGTGAACCTGGCCAAGGACCTGGCCCGCGCGCTCAGCCTGGTCAGCATCCGGGTGGTGGAAACCATTCCGGGCAAGAACCTGATGGGCCTTGAACTGCCCAACCCGCGCCGCCAGATGGTGCGCCTGTCCGAGATCCTGGGGTCGCAGACCTATCACGCCAGCCATTCGGTGGTGACCATGGCGCTGGGCAAGGACATCGCCGGCAACCCCGTGGTGGCCGACCTGGCCAAGATGCCCCACCTGCTGGTGGCCGGTACGACCGGTTCGGGTAAGTCGGTCGGGATCAACGCCATGATCCTGTCGCTGCTCTACAAGGCCGATGCGTCGCACACCCGCCTGATTTTGATTGACCCGAAGATGCTTGAAATGAGCGTCTACGAAGGGATTCCGCACCTGCTGGCGCCGGTGGTCACCGACATGCGCCAAGCCTCCAACGCGCTGAACTGGTGCGTGGGCGAAATGGAAAAACGCTATCGCCTGATGAGCAAGATGGGCGTGCGCAACCTGGCGGGCTACAACACCAAGATCCGCGACGCCATCAAGCGCGAGGAACCCATCCCGAATCCGTTCTCGCTGACGCCCGACCAGCCCGAGCCGCTGGCGCCGTTGCCCACCATCGTGGTGGTGATCGACGAGCTGGCTGACCTGATGATGGTGGTGGGCAAGAAGATCGAAGAACTGATCGCCCGCCTGGCGCAGAAGGCGCGCGCGGCTGGCATTCACTTGATTTTGGCCACGCAACGCCCCAGCGTGGACGTCATTACCGGCCTGATCAAGGCCAACATCCCGACGCGTATCGCGTTCCAGGTGTCGTCCAAGATTGATTCCCGCACCATTCTTGACCAGATGGGCGCCGAAACCCTGCTGGGTCAAGGCGACATGCTCTACATGCCGCCGGGCACCGGTCTGCCGGTGCGGGTGCACGGTGCGTTCTGCAGCGATGACGAAGTGCACCGCGTGGTGGAAAACCTGAAGGCGCAGGGCGAGCCGAACTATATCGAAGGGCTGCTGGAAGGCGGCGTCGAAGGCGACAACGGCGAAGGCGCCAGCAGCGTCACCGGCATCGGTGGCGACGCGGAATCCGACCCGATGTACGACCAGGCCTGCGAAGTGGTGCTCAAGCACCGCCGCGCGTCGATTTCGCTGGTGCAGCGCCACCTGCGCATTGGTTACAACCGCGCCGCCCGGTTACTCGAGCAGATGGAGCAATCGGGTATGGTGTCGGCGATGCAGTCCAATGGCAACCGCGAGATCCTGGTCCCCGCCGCTGCCGCTGCCCGAGAGGAAGCATGATGAAGACGTTTCGCCGCCTGGCCGTCGTAGCCGCTTTGAGCCTGGCGCCCGCGCTGTCGTTTGCCGCCAGCGCGCAAGAGCAGTTGAAGTCGTTTGTGGCCACGGTCACGTCGGCGACGGGTTCGTTCTCGCAATACACGGTGAACAACCAGGGCCGCACGCAGCCCGCGCAAACCGGCGTGTTCTCGTTCCAGCGTCCGGGCAAATTCAAGTGGGCGGTGCAGAAGCCCTATGAGCAACTGGTGGTGTCCGACGGCCGCGTGCTGTTCCAGTTCGACCCCGACCTGGCGCAGGTCACCGAACGCAAGGTCGACGCCGCCATCGGCACGTCGCCCGCCGCGATTCTGTTCGGTTCGGGCTCGCTTGAGCAGTCGTTCGATGTGTCGGCCTTGCCATCCAAGGACGGCGTAGACTGGCTGCGCGCCAAGCCGCGTACGGCAGACGCCGGCTTTTCGCGCGTGGATATCGGCATGAAAGACAACTTGCCGGTGCGTGTGGAATTGTTGGATTCGTTCGGCCAGACCACGCGCGTGGACCTATCGGCGATTAACGCCAACCCCACGCTACCCGCCAAGGAATTCCAGTTCACGGCCCCCCAAGGCGTAGACGTAGTGAAAATGTAGGATGGGTGAAGCGCGGGAGATTGGTCGCAAGAACCCCGGCGTCGAACGCGCGTAACCCATCAAGCAACGCCCCGGTTCTTCTGGGGTTTTGCCATACCGCCACCTTCGTCTGATGGGTTACGCGCGTTGGGCAGCGGGGTTCTTGCCTCCTGCCTTCCGCGCTTCACCCATCCTACGACAAGCCGGCGCTGTCCAGTTACGACGAGCCGGCATTGTCCAGTTACGACAAGCCGGCGTTGGCCGGTTACGGCAAGCCGGGCGTTGGCCAGTTACGACAAGCCGGCGTTGGCCAGTTACGGCAAGCCGGGCGTTGGCCAGTTACGACAAGCCGGCGTTGGCCGGTTACGGCAAGCCGGGCGTTGGCCAGTTACGACAAGCCGGCGTTGGCCAGTTACGGCAAGCCCGCGTTAGCCGGTTACGGCCGCTTGTACGCCACGCAATCCACTTCCACCTTGGCGTCCACCATCAGGCTGGACTGCACGCAGGCGCGGGCGGGTGGGTTTTCGCCGAAGTATTCCTTGAAGACCTTGTTGAACGACGGGAAATCGCGGGCGTCGTCCAGCCAGACGCCGCAACGCACCACGTGTTCCGGGCCGTAGCCGGCTTCCTTCAGAATGCCCAGCAGTTGCTGGATCGCCTTGTGGCATTGCGCGACGGTGCCGCCTTCAATCACTTCCCCGTTTTCCATCGGCACCTGGCCGGACACGTACAGCCAGCCGTCGGCGGCGACCGCGCGCGCGAACGGCATGTGCGAACCGCCTTGGCCGGTGCCGCCGGCGACGCCGTAGCGGGTGATGCCGTTGTTGTCGGGGGTGGGGGCGTTGCTCATGAGTGCACTCCTTAAATTTGGGTGGATGCGGAAGAATAGGGCGATGCGGCGGCAAAGCTGGCGCGCAGGTCGCCGTTGCGTGGCAGCCAGCGGCCGGCGCGCTCGCCCGTGGATTGCCCGTGCCGATAGGACAGCGCGCCGTTGACCCACACGGCCTCGATGCCCGCGGCGGTTTGCACGGGGGCGGCGAAGGTGGCGCGGTCGATGACGGTATCCGGGTTGAACAGCACCAGGTCGGCGTGATAGCCCTCGCGCACCAGCCCGCGCTCGGCCAGGCCGAAGCGGGCGGCGGACAGGCCCGTCATCTTGTGCACGGCCTGGATCAGCGGCAACAAGCCCACGTCGCGGCTGTAGTGGCCCAGCACACGCGGGAAGGCGCCCCACAGGCGCGGATGCGGCATCGGGTCGTTGGGCAAGCCGTCCGAACCCACCATCGTCAGCGGATGCGACAGCACCCGCCGCACGTCGTCCTCGTGCATGTTGTGATAGACGGCCCCGGCCGGTTGCAGGCGGCGCGCGGCGTCCATCAAGGACACGCCCCAGTCGGCCGCGATGTCGGCCAGCTTGCGGCGGGCTTGCTCGGGGTGCGGCACCGACCATGTGATGTCGATATCGAATTCGTCGGTGACCTGCTTCAAGTCCAGCGTGGACGAGCTGGCCGAATAGGGATAGCAGTCGCAGCCCACGTGCTGCATGCGGCCGGCGTTCTCCAGCGCAAACAGCACTTCCTTCGTGCGGCCCCAGTTGCCCGCGCCCGCGCATTTCAGGTGCGACACCACCACCGGCACGCGGGCGTGCTGGGCGATGTCGAAGGCTTCCTGCATGGCGTCAAGAATGGCCGCGAATTCAGAGCGCAGATGCGTCGTGTACAGCGCGCCGAATTCGTCCAGCGCTTCGGCCAGCAGCTTGACCTCGTCCGTGTCTGCCTCGATGGCAGAGGCGTAGGCCAGGCCCGTGCTCAGGCCGATGGCGCCATGCGCCAACGCCTCTCGTAGTTGCTCGCGCATGGCCAGGACTTCGTCGCGGGTGGCGACGCGGTCCAGGCGGTCCATGTGATTGCTGCGCAACGCGGTATGGCCCACCAGCGCGGCCACGTTGACCGCGGGCTGGGCTGCTTCGATGGCGCGCGTGTAGTCGCTAAAGCTGGGGTAGGCGAAGTCCTCGCGGCTACCCAGCAGATTCATCGGGTCGGGCGGGTCGGCGCGCAGCGACACGGGCGATGCGCTGATGCCGCAGTTGCCCACCACCACGGTGGTCACGCCCTGCGACAGCTTGGGCAGCATGCCCGGCGTGCGGATGACGTTGGTGTCGTCGTGCGTATGCACGTCGATAAAGCCGGGGGCCAGGGCCAGGTCCGTGCCGTCGATGATCTGGCGGGCTTGCGCGCCGGGCAGGGCGCCGATGGCGGCAATGCGGCCGTCGGCCAGCGCCACGCTGGCGCGATATTCGGGGCCGCCCGTGCCGTCCAGGACACGGACGTTGCCGATAAGGGTGTCGTACATCTTGGGTTCCAGGTTCAATCGCCCAGCGGTAAACGGTTGGGGCCGCCGCGATGCTCGTCCAGCGCCAGCTTGATGCGGCGCAGCCGTTCGCGGTTTTCCTCTTGGTTCAGCATGGCCAGTTCAGTCGATAGCAAATCAATGGCCAGCATCATCGCGTAGCGCGATGCCGAGGGTTTGTAGATGAAGTCGGTTTCGTCCGTGCGGATGGGCAGTACCACGTCGGCCAGCTTGGCCAGCTCGGACGTGGCGTCGGTGATGGCGACGATGCGGGCGCGGTACTGCTTGACGATGCGCGCCGCGCCAAGGATTTCCGGCGTCAGGCCCGATGCCGACAGCACCAGCACGGCGTCGCGCTCGTCCAGCGTGGCGGCCACCATGCGCAGCAGCACGGCGTCGCTGTACACGGCGATGGGGTAGCCCAGCCGCACCAGCCGCGATTGCACTTCCTGCGCCAGCACGGCCGACGCGCCGCCCATGCCGAACACGTAGATCATCCGCGCGCCATCCACGATGGAGGCCGCCTGTTCGAAAAGCTGTTCGGTAAACGTGGGCAGATGTGCGCGTAGCGTGCTTTCGATGTCGGCGTAGATGCGCGCGTAGAAGGTGCTTTCCTCGGCCGGCGCGCTGGGGTCCAGAAAGCGGCTGCCCACCGTGCTGGCTTGCGCCAGTTTCATCTTCAGGTCACGGGTGTCATCGCAACCCACCGTGCGCGCAAAGCGGGAAATCGTGGCGATGCTGACGCCGGCCTTCGTGGCCAGCTGGTCCACGGTGGCGCTGGCGCCCCAGATGATGTCGTCAAGAATGGCGTCGGCCACCTTGCGTTCGGTCACGCTCAATGCGTCCCGCCGACTGCGTATCTGGAAGACGATGTCGCGGATGATGTTCATGTGGGATTCCTGGGTCGGATCGTTTGGTGCAGTGGCTAGGCCGCCAGCTCGGGGGCGTCAAGGCGCGTACAGGCCACAAAGTGGCCCGGACCCACTTCCACCGCTTGCGCCTCGATGGTGGCGCAGGCGTCGGTGGCGTGGGGGCAGCGTGTGCGGAACACGCAGCCGGACGGCGGATTGATCGGGCTGGGGATGTCGCCCTTGAGCAGAATACGCGAACGTGGCGCACGCGGATCCGGCACGGGGGCGGCCGACAGCAGTGCGCGAGTATAGGGGTGGCGCGGGCGTGCGTAGACTTCGCTGGTCGGGCCGCGCTCCATGACGCGGCCCAGGTACATCACGACGACTTCGTCGCACAGGTAGTCCACCACGGCCAGGTCATGCGCCACGAACAGCATCGTCAGGCCCAGGTCGCGTTGCAGGTCTTGCAGCAGGTTCAGCACCTGCGCCTGCACCGACACATCCAGCGCCGACACGGGTTCGTCCGCCACGATGAAATCGGGTTCCACCGCCAGCGCGCGCGCAATGCCGATGCGCTGGCGCTGGCCACCCGAGAATTCATGCGGGTAGCGGCGGCTGTGGTCCGCGTTCAGGCCCACGCGCTCAAGCAGTTCGCCGATGCGGGCCGAGTGGCGGTGTTGCGCCAACTTGTGCGTGTCCAGCGCCTCGCCCAGAATCTCGGCCACCGTCATGCGGGGGTTGAGGCTGGCGTAAGGGTCCTGGAACACAATCTGCATGCGGCGGCGCCACGGCAGCATCTGCTTTTCGTTCAGATGCGTGATGTCCTGGCCGTCGAACAGCAGGCGGCCGGCGGTGGGCTTGAACAGGCGCAGCAAGGCGCGGCCCGTCGTGGTCTTGCCCGAGCCGGATTCACCGACCAGGCCGACGATGGTGTTGCGGGGCACGTCGAAGCTGACGCCGTCCACCGCACGCACGACGGGCGCATTACGCGCTTGCGACGTGGGGAAGTGGACTTTCAGATCTTCAATGCGGACCAGCGGGTCTTCGGCCCGCACGGTGGCTTGGGGGCTAGTCATATCGGGTTCACCTTGATGCAGCGCGCGCGGTGTTCGGCCTGCACGGCTACCAATTCGGGCACGGCGGCGCGGCAATCGTCGGCCGCCATGTCGCAGCGCGGCGCGAAGGTGCAACCGGCCGGTAGCGACAGCACGCTGGGCACGTTGCCCGGAATGGCGCGCAGGCGCTCACCGGAAGCCAGCAGCGCCGCCGTGGGCAGACAGGACAAGAGGCCGCGGGTATACGGATGCGTGGGCTTCTCGAACAGGTCGTACACGCCCGCGTCTTCCACCACGCGCCCGGCGTACATGACCGCTACGCGATGCGCGATTTCTGCCACCACACCCAGGTTGTGCGTGATGAACAGGATGCTCATGTTCATCTCTTTTTGCAGCCGGCGCAGCAGATCAAGAATCTGCGCTTGCACGGTGACGTCCAGCGCGGTGGTGGGCTCGTCGGCGATCAGCACCGCCGGGTTGCAGGCCAGGGCCAGTGCAATCATCACGCGCTGGCGCATGCCGCCCGACATCTGGTGCGGGTATTCGTTGACGCGCCGATCGGCGGCGGGAATCTCCACGCGTTCCAGCATTTCGCGGGCGCGCTTGATGGCCGCCGCGTAGGAGCCGCCTTCGTGCTGCAACACGGCTTCGGCGATCTGGTCGCCCACCGTGTACAGCGGGTTCAGGCTGGTCATGGGCTCCTGGAAGATCATGGCGATTTCGGCGCCGCGTATCTTCTGCAGGGTGGCGGACGACGCATGGGCCAGGTCGTGCTGCACGCCCTGGCGGTCGCGGAACAGGATCTTGCCCGCTTCGATGCGGCCCGCCGGCTTGGGCAACAGGCCCATGATGGACAGGCTGGTCACGGATTTGCCGGAACCGGATTCGCCCACGATGGCCAGCGTTTCACCGCGTGCCAGATCGAAGGTGACGCCGTCCACGGACTTGGCGATGCCGTCGCGGCTGTGGAACCAGGTCTTGAGCCCTTCCACGGACAGCACGACGTCTCGGGTGCTTGCCGTCATGATTACAGCTCCTTGCGCAGGCGCGGGTCGAGTACGTCGCGTAGTCCGTCGCCCACCAATTGCAGCGACAGTACGGACAGCACAATGGCAATGCCGGGAAAAACCATGATCCAGTCGGCCGAGCCCACGTATTGCTGGCCGGCGTTGATCATGGTGCCCCAGGTGGGAATGTCGGGCGAAACGCCCACGCCCAGGAACGACAGACCGGCTTCGGCCAGAATCGCGTAGGCGAAGATGAACGTGCCTTGCACCAGAATGGGCGACACCAGGTTGCGCAGCACGTGCACGGTGACGATGCGCCACGTAGGCACGCCCAGCGCGCGGGCAGCTTCCACGAAAGGCAGTTCGCGGATCACCAGCGTCGAGGCGCGCACGATGCGGGCCAGGCGCGGCGTGTAGACGATGCCCAGCGCAATCACCACGTTGATCAGCGACGGCCCCAGCGCGGCCACCAGCGAAATCGCCAGCAGGATGTCCGGGAAGGCCATCATGGCGTCGATCAGGCGCGACACGAACTTGTCGGCCGAGCGGAAGAAGCCGGCGATGAGGCCCAGTGCAATGCCCAACACGCTGGATACGATCACCACGGAAAAGCCCACCATCAGCGACAGGCGGCCGCCGTAGATGACGCGGCTGAACACATCGCGGCCGAAGTCGTCGGTGCCGAACCAGTGCGCGGCGCCCGGCGCTTTCAGCCGGTTCATGATGGACAGCTTGAAGGGGTCGTAGGGGCTGACCCACGGCGCCAAGAGCGCGGCGGCCACCAGCACGATGATCACGATCAGGCTCAACAGTACGGTCTTGCGCGACACCAGCAGGCGCAGCACCTGCCAGCGGTCCGCGCCGCCGGTGGATTGGGGGGAAGTTGCAATAGCCATATCAGTAGCGCACCCGGGGGTCGACCAGCAGGTACAGCAGGTCGATGATCAGATTGATCAGGACGTAGATGGCCGCGATGATCAGCAGCGCGCCCTGGATGACGGGATAGTCGCGGCGCAGCACGGCCGACACCACCAGGCTGCCCACGCCGGGC
The DNA here is from genome assembly GCF_029637605.1 of Achromobacter spanius. Taxonomy (NCBI): domain Bacteria; kingdom Pseudomonadati; phylum Pseudomonadota; class Betaproteobacteria; order Burkholderiales; family Alcaligenaceae; genus Achromobacter; species Achromobacter spanius. The sequence goes on from NZ_CP121261.1 coordinate 5,735,514, forward strand.
AGGCCGAACACGGTTTCGGTCACGACGGCGCCGCTGATCAAGAGCGCGGTGGTCAGGCCCAGCACGGTCAGGATGGGGATCAGCGCGTTGCGCACGGCGTGCTTCAGGATGACCTTGCTTTCCGGCAGGCCCTTGGCCCGCGCGGTACGCACGTAATCATCGCGCAGCACGTCCAGCATGCTGGCGCGGATGAAGCGGGTGATCAGCGCGGAATTCACCAGCCCTAGCACCACGGCGGGCAGGATCAAATGCGACAGGCGCGTGGCCAGCGAGGCGTCCGGGCCGCCATAGCCCGACACCGGCAGCCAGCCCAGCTTCACCGAGAAAATCTGCATCAGCAGCAAGCCAAGCCAGAAGCTGGGCACGCTGGAAGTAAACATCGAGAACGACAGCACCGACTGGTCCAGCGTGGTGCCGCGCTTGACCGCGGACAGAATGCCCACGGGCAGCGCGATGGCGCTGGCGATCAGCAGCGACATCAAGGTCAGGAGTATCGTGGGCTCGGCGCGGTCGGCCAGCGCCGACAGCACGGGCTTGTTCATGAAGATGGACTGGCCCAGATCACCCTGCACCAGTTTGCCCAGCCACGACACATACTGCAGCGCCATGGGCTGGTCCAGCCCCAACTGCGCGCGCAGCGCCGCGATGTCTTGCTGGCTGGCCTGCGGCCCGAGCATCACCGCGGCCGGGTCACCGGGCGTGACGCGAATAATGACGAACACAATGGTCGCGACGATAAACATCACAGCCACCAGCCCGACCAAGCGGTTTAAAAGATAACGCAACACGATAAAGTCCTAAAAAGCGTCATTCGACACGGCGGCTCGTTCGGCACGGCGATTCGTTCGGCACGGCGGCTCGTTCGGTACGGCGATTCGTTCGGCACGGGGGCTCGTAGGATGGGTGGAGCGCGGCAGGCGGGGAATCAGAACAACGACCTCCATCGCGCGTAACCCATCAAGCAGCGGTGATGTTGTGGCTGAAACCGTTAAGAACCCACCGCTGCTTGATGGGTTGCGCGCGGCAGGCAATCGGGTTCTTGCCCCGAGCATGCCGCGCTTCACCCATCCTACGTGCTTTGCAGGGGTTACTTCGGGGCCTTCCAGGCGTTCCAGAAGAACGGCCAGGGGGCGGGCTTGGTGCCTTGCAGTGACGGCGAGCGGGCGGATTGGGCGTTGAAGTCACCGACCTTCACGAAGGGCACTTCGTCATACACGGCTTGCTGCACGTCGGCCCAGCGCTTGATCCGTTCTTCCTGCGTGCGGGCCTGGTTGAAAGCGTCCATGACTTGAGCGCGACGCGGCGTATCCCACCAGCCCGGCGCATCTTTCGACGGGAAGTCGATCAGCGCGGGTTCCGGCAGGAACACGCTGTGGGTGATGAAGATGTCCCACACGGCGGGGTCCTGGCGGCGTTGCGTCAGCGTGGCCCAGTCCACCACCTGCATGTCCACCGTGAAGCCGGCGGCCTTCAGGTATTCCGCGGCCACCAGCGCCATCTTGTAATGGAACTCGTACTGCTGGCTGGTCAGGATGCGGATCTTCTTGTCGGCCACGTTGGCGCTGTCCAGCAGCTTCTTGGCAGCGGCGGAGTCGGCCTTGTTGTAGACCTTGCCGCCCAGCGACGTGGCCCACGGGTAGCCTTCCGGATAGAGGTCGCCGTTGAGCTTGTAGAAGTCCTTGTTGCCGAAGGCGGCGTACAGCATGTCTTCTTCGTTCAGCGCCAACTGCACGGCCTGGCGCACGGCCAGGTTGGACATGATGCCTTGCTTGGTGTTGAGCACCAGGCGCGGCCAGCCGAAGGGCTTGAGCATTACCGGATCGGAACGGCCGCCCTTGAGCTTGTCCAGCGCTTCCACGGGCAGCGAGTCGACGTAGTCGAACTGGCCGGCGGCGGCGGCTTCGGAACGGGTGTTGGCGTTGCTGACCGGCACGAAGCGAATTTCGTCCAGGTATTGCTTGCGCGCGCCGCCGTAACCGTCGGGCTCGCCTTCGCGTTGCTTGTAGCCTTCGAAGCGGACCAGTTGGATGTACTGGTCCGGCATGCGGGCCTTCAACTGGTAAGGCCCCGTGCCGACGAATTCGGTCAGCACCGGCGCGATCTTGCTCTTGGGCATGATGACGGCCGCGGCGTTGTTCATGGCCAGCAGCGCGGTCAGCGGCGCATAGGGTTGTTTCAGCGTGATGCGGATGGTGTTGGCGTCAGGCGCTTCGATGCTGCTGATGACTTTGGCCGCGCCCTTGCCGCGCGTGGCGGTTTCGGTCCAGCGCTTCAAGGACGCCAGCACGTCCGACGAGTCCATCTTCGACCCATCATGGAAGGTGATGCCCTGGCGCAGCGGGATCGTGTAGACCAGGCCGTCGGGGGTGACGTCCGGCATCTTCTCGGCCAGCAGCGGTGTCAGGTTCCACTTGGCGTCGAAGGTGTATAGCGTTTCAAAGAAATGCTGCGTCAGGATGCCCACCAGGTCGGCGGTGCTGCTCATCGGGTCCAGCGTCGGGGGTTCACCGATGGTGGCGACGGATATCGTGCCCCCCTTGACCGGCGTGGCACTCAGGGCGGGGGACGTCAATGCGGTCAAGCCAATAGCGCCGGCCGCGAGCAGGCTGGTCAGCCCACTGCCTCGCCGGGAGGGTCGGAAGTTCATGATTCTCTCTCCAGAGGGTCAAAAACAGGTTGTCGCGTGATTGGGTATGCGCCGGGATCCCGGTTTTTTGCAGCAGCCCCCTCGGGCCAGGCGCGGTGCGGCGGGCGGGGGGCGGTCAGAAAAAGGTTTCGGCCACGTCGGTGACGCGGTATTGCTCGTCCACCAGCAGCACCTGGCGCCACTTGTCGAACGTCAGGCAGGGGTGGGAAATGTCGAAGGCGATCATGTCGCCGACCTGGATGTCGTCGCCGTCGGCGAGCTGCATGAAGGCGTGCTGGTCCATCATGGCGGTCAGCTTCCAGGCTTGCGGCGCGGCGCTGGGCGTGTCTTGGTCGGGCCGCGTCAGGCCGGGCCGCGTCAGGCCGGGCCGCGTCAGGCCAGGACGGAAGTGCAGGGCGGGAGTGGGCAGGCCGGCGTCGAACGCGGCATCGCGCTTGCCCAGGGCAATGATGGCGCGGCCGGGTTCGGGCAGCGATTGCACATAGGCCCAGACCTGCAAGGCGGGCAAGAGGCCCGGTTCCATTTTTTGCGCCACGGGGTTGTGGGCGTTGATGCGCTCAGCGGCCGATCGGTACACGCCAACGTCGTGCGACAGGTAGCAACCGGGGCGCAGCACCACTTCCAGCGGCGCACCGATATCCAGTTGCGAGAATTCCTCGGCCACCACGTCGAACCAGGCCGAACCCGCGCCAGAGATGACGGCGGGGCCGTTCTTGCGCAGGCGGCCCGAGGTGGCCAGGCCGCGCAGGGCGTCGGTGGCGCGGCGCAGGAAGGCGCGGATGGCGCTTTCTTCCTGCAACACGCCTTCATAGACTTCAATGCCGGCCAGCGCCAGGCTGGGCCAGCGGCCAATCTCGTCGACCACGGCCTGCAATTGCGCGTCGTCGCGCACGCCGGTGCGTCCGCCCGTGGGACCAAGCTCGATCAGCACCGGCAGGGTCAGGCCTTGCTCGCCGAAGAACTGGCCCAACTGGGCGGCGTTGGCGGGTGAATCGACGATGCAGAAGAAGGTGAATGCGGGGTCTTGCAGCAGGCGCGCGATGATGGCCATGTTGGCGCGGCCCACCAATTGGTTAGCCATCAGCACGCGGCGGATGCCGTGTTGATACGCGGCCAGCACTTGCGGCGCGGTGGCCAGCGTGATGCCCCACGCGCCGTTGTCGATCTGGCGCTTGAACAGGGCGGGGCTCATCGTGGTCTTGCCATGCGGCGCCAGCTTGACGTGGTACGCCTCCATGAACTGCTGCATCCATTGCAGGTTGTGGCGCACGCGCGCTTCGTACAACACCGCCACGGGCAGGCTCACGTCTTCGTTCAGCAGGTTCCAGTTCAGCGCGGCCACACCGGCCGTCGTACAGGACTCGGGGAACGCGCCCAGGCCTTTGCCGTTCACATCCAACAAGGCGGCGGGGGAAGATGAATTCGTCATGGCGGGCGCTCGATTCTGGAAAATATTTACGTGAAAGTTTGTTTTTTTCATTATCGTGAAAGAAATTTACAAACGGCAGCTAGGGCTTACCCGTAGGCTGTGTCGAGGGCTGGTTGGCGCGACAATAGGAAATCCGCGAAAGCACCGCGCTCCTTGAAGGAAAAGCCATGTTGAAAGTCGCCTTGGGCCAGTTCGCCGTAAGCCGAGTCTGGGAAGAAAACGCGCAGGTCTGCATTGACCTGATGGAGCGCGCCCGCGCAGGCGGCGCGGGGCTTTTGGTCTTGCCCGAAGGCATCCTGGCCCGCGACATAACCGACCCGCAAATCGTGCTGAAAGCGGCCCAGCCGCTGGACGGTCCATTCATGACCCGGCTGCTTGAAGCCAGCCGTGGTTCGTCCCTTGCCACCATGATGTGCGTGCACGTTCCGACGGGCGAAGGGCGGGTCTGGAATACTTTGGTTACCGTCCAGGACGGGCGGATCGTGTCGCAATACCGCAAGTTGCACCTGTATGACGCCTTCACGATGAAGGAATCCACCAACGTCACGGCCGGCACCGAGCTTCCCCCGCTGCTGGACATTGGCGGCCTGCGCGTGGGGCTCATGACCTGCTACGACGTGCGATTCCCTGAACTGGCGCGCCGCCTGGCGCTGGATGGCGCGGACCTGCTGGTGCTGCCGGCAGCCTGGGTGCGCGGCCCGCTGAAGGAAATGCACTGGGAAGTGCTGGTTACGGCACGCGCGCTGGAAAACACCTGCTACGTGGCGGCCACCGGGGAATGCGGCGAGCGCAATATCGGTTGCAGCATGGTCGTGGACCCCCTGGGCGTGGTGACGGCGCGCGCGGGCGAGGGCCCGGCGCTGGTGTTTGCCGATATCGACCCCGAACGTCTGGCGCATGCCCGCAAGGTGCTGCCGGTGCTGGCGAACCGCCGCTTCGCACCGCCCGAACTGGCCTAGGCGCCTCCGCCCGCTCCACGGGGCGGAGGCGGCGGTCATGGTGTAATGCTGACTTGTATTTCTTGCCGTCTTCCCCCATCTGCTGCCAATGAGCAACGATCTCTTCGCGGCCGATCCTGCGCATCGGCCCTATGTGCCCCTGGCCGAGCGCCTGCGCCCGCGTTCCTTGTCCGATGTGGTCGGGCAATCGCACCTGCTGGGTCCTGACAAACCGCTGCGCGTGGCGTTTGAGTCCGGCCGTCCGCATTCCATGATCTTCTGGGGGCCGCCCGGCGTGGGCAAGACCACGCTGGCGCGCCTGATGGCTGATGGCTTTGATGCGCAATTCATCGCCATTTCGGCGGTGCTGGGCGGCGTGAAGGACATCCGCGAAGCCGTCACGGTGGCGCAGGTGGCGCAAGGCCAGGGCCGCCGCACCATTCTTTTCGTGGACGAGGTGCATCGCTTCAACAAGGCGCAGCAGGATGCTTTTCTGCCTTATGTGGAAAGCGGGCTGTTCACCTTCATTGGCGCCACGACCGAAAACCCGTCCTTCGAAGTCAATTCGGCGCTGTTGTCGCGCGCGCGGGTGTATGTGCTGCAGTCGCTATCGCCCGAAGAATTGCAGCAGTTGGTCGATCGCGCGGTACACGCGCTGAACGAAGGGCTGGATGAAGGCGAGTCAATCCGCATCGAGCCCGACGCGCGCGAGCAATTGGCCGCCTGGGCCGACGGCGACGCGCGGCGCTTGATCAGCGCAGTGGAAGTGGTGGCGGAATCCGCGCAATCGGCGGGCCGCGACACCGTGGATGCGGCCTGGCTGGAAATATCGCTGTCGCAGAACCTGCGCCGTTTCGACAAGGGCGGCGACGCCTTCTACGACCAGATCAGTGCGCTGCATAAATCGGTGCGCGGCTCCAATCCCGACGCCGCGCTGTATTGGTTCTGCCGCATGATTGACGGTGGTGCCGATCCCAAATACCTGTCGCGCCGCCTGGTGCGCATGGCGGTGGAAGACATCGGCCTGGCCGACCCGCGCGCCACCGACCTGGCCGTGAACGGCGCCGACATCTACGAACGACTGGGTTCGCCCGAAGGCGAGCTTGCGCTGGCGCAAGCGGTGGTCTACATGGCCTGCGCGGCCAAGTCCAACGCCGTCTACAACGCCTACAACCAGGCGCGCCAGTTCGCGGCCGAACACGGCAGCGCGCCGGTGCCCATCCACCTGCGCAACGCGCCTACCAAACTGATGAAGCAGTTGGGCCACGGCAAGGCCTACCGCTACGCCCACGACGAGCCGCACGGCTACGCCGCCGGCGAACAATATTTCCCTGATGGACTCAAGCCTTCCTTCTATCGGCCGACCGATCGCGGCCTGGAGGCTAAAATCCAGCAAAAGTTGGCATTCCTGCGCGAGCTGGACGCACAGGAACGCGCCAAGAACCGGTAACAGGCCCCGCCCGTTGCTTTCACAAGAACCTCAACCGACATCAACATGCTAGACCCGATACTGCTGCGCAAAGACCTGCAAACCGTCGTCGACCGCCTCAAGAGCCGTGGCGTGTCCTTCGACACGGAACGGTTCAACGACCTGGAATCCCGCCGCAAGGCCGTCCAGACCGAAACCGAGTCCCTGCAAGCCCGCCGCAACGCGCTGGCCAAGCAGATCGGTCAGTTGAAGGCCAAGGGCGAAGACGCCAGCGCCGTCATGGCGGAATCGCAGGCGGTGCCTGTCCGCCTGAAGCAGTTGGAAGAAGAGCTGGCCGCCTTGCAGGCGCCGCTTAACGACCTGCTGATGTCGGTGCCGAACTTGCCGCACGCCAGCGTGCCCTTGGGCGAATCCGCTGACGACAACGTCGAAGTCCGTCGCTGGCTGCCGGGCGAAGCGGGGGCCGACGGCAACCCGCCGGCGCTTGCGTTCGAGGCGCGCGACCACGTCGCCATTGGCGAACCGCTGGGCCTGGATTTCGACATGGCCGCCAAGCTGTCGGGCGCGCGCTTCTCGTTCATGCGCGGCCCCATCGCCCGCCTGCACCGCGCGCTGTCGCAGTTCATGCTGGACCTGCAAACGGGCACGCACGGTTATACCGAGTGCTATACGCCTTACATCGTCAACGCATCCACCTTGTACGGCACGGGCCAGTTGCCCAAGTTCAAGGACGACATGTTCGCCGTGTCCAAGGGCGGCGGCGATGACGACCCCAAGGTTGATGCCGCGGGCAATCCTTATGTGCGTGAAGACCAGTACCTGATCTCCACGTCGGAGATTACGCTGACCAGCGTGGCGCGCGACACGATCCAGGCCGCCGCCGACCTGCCGCTGAAGCTCACCGCGCACACGCCGTGCTTCCGTTCCGAAGCCGGCAGCGGCGGCCGCGACACCCGTGGCATGATCCGCCAGCATCAGTTCGACAAGGTCGAAATGGTGCAGATCACGCAGCCGGACCAGTCGTACGAAGCCCTTGAAGACATGGTCGGCCACGCCGAGCGCGTCCTGCAATTGCTGGGCCTGCCGTACCGCGTCATGCTGCTGTGCACCGGTGACATGGGCTTTGGCTCGGCCAAGACCTATGACCTGGAAGTGTGGCTGCCGGCGCAAAATACCTGGCGCGAAATTTCGTCGGTGTCCAATTGCGAAACCTTCCAGGCCCGCCGCATGCAGGCGCGTTTCCGCAACGCCCAGGGCAAACCGGAATTCGTGCATACCTTGAATGGTTCGGGTTTGGCCGTGGGCCGCGCGTTGGTCGCCGTGCTGGAAAATCATCAGCAGCCGGATGGCAGCGTTTTGATTCCCGAGGCGTTGCAGCCATATATGGGTGGTTTGACGGTGCTGAAACCCTGACGCGCTGTGCGTCTATCGGCCAAATGGCTGATAAGAAAACGGAGCCTTTGGGCTCCGTTTTTTTTTATCATGTCGACATATTGCTGTCGTTTTTGCTCATTATGCTACGCGGGTGAGTGCATGATTTTGATGTGAGCAATTGTGTATTTTTAATAAAAGGGCCGGATAGATGCGGCACAATACACCCGCGTTCTACACGCTTCATTCACTTATATAACAAGGAGTTGTCCATGACTTCAAGAATGATTGGAGATTTTCGTGTGAGATGCTCTGTCGCTCGTGAAGACGAACAGGGCTACCGCGTGCAGATATGGACCCGCCGAGTTGGCGGAACCGCGCCGGAAAAATGCTGGACTGTGCCCGGACAGGCGCCGTTCTCAGACTTGCACGAAGCAGAACAGGAAAGCCGTCAATTGTTCCAAGAAATCAATGGTGTGCGTTTTAACGGTGAGCCGGAGTTTGCCCATGCGTCCGCATAATGGTTGGTGGCGGGCGTCCAGTGCGCCCCGCAGATGGATTGATCTTGTTCAGGAATCCCCGCGTTGGGTTGATGGCAAGCCCGCGCAGGTATCCCAAAAATCCGCCGTCGTGGCGGAAAAGCCGGTACGGGTCCCCGCGGCCTGATCGTCATTCCAACGGGGCACCGGACAATGTCCCAATGGAAAAAAGGCCACTCGCTAGAGTGGCCTTTGCTTTTAGCGACGCCAGTCGCCGTGTCCCTTGCCGTGTCCATGACCACGGTAATGGCCGGGGCCCGGACCGTAATAACGCGGGGGCGGGCCGCCGCGCCAGTGGGGGCCGCCACGGTAATAAACCGGGGCGGGATAAACCACCCGGGGAGCCACATAGACGGGCGCGGGCCGGTAGTACACCGGTGGGGGAGGCGCCACGTAGACGGGCGCGGGCGCCACGTACACCGGAGCGGGATACACCACGCCGGGCACGCCGATTGAGATCCCCACGTCCACCCGGGCAAGGGCCACGCTGGAAATCAGCAGACCCGCGGCACCGGCACCAGCAATAAGCCATTTTTTCATGTTGCACCTGCCTGCTGCGCGACACAGCAAAGTTGAGTATTCGACGCCCCTATTTTCGGGCTTTTCGGCTGCGGATTCGTAAGCGTCGCCTCCTCAATAGCGACAATCCGCAACCGGTGCATCCACTGCGCAACGCGCGCCTGCTGCGGTGCGGGATAGTGCTTGCGCTCTGGTAAACGCAGACCTGAAATCGATTGAAATGCAGTGGAATCAGATGAAGTCAGACCGCTGCGTTACACACGGTCACTATCATGGCGGGCAGCGCGGCCCGAATAGGTCAGACCGATAAGGTCAGATCGACTGCGCGCCGCGGAACTCCACCACCCAAACCCAGGGATTGGCCGCCCAGGCATGCGAGCCATAGCGTTCGCACCACGTTAATGCAAACGCTGTTTGAAGTGGAACGCCGGGCAATAGGGCGGAAGATTGGTACAGGGCTTCCGTGCCTTCGGCGCGCGCATCGGCTTCGGTCAGGTTTTGCAGGCGCTGGATGCGGACCCCGACGATAAGCGCGGTGGCGAACTCATTACCCGCTTCGTCGGTCAGGATGATGGTTTCACCGATTTTCCCGTAGGGACACCTGACCCAACTGGACGTCTTTCGTAATTCTGAGGGGTTATCGCGAACGGGACCCATTGCTACCCAGCGGCCCGAATCGGCGGCATCCGCATACCAAACCGTCGTGAGTTTGGTGGGTTGCGGCTTCAGAATGCGGCGGCTCTGCACTTTCAAGCCTGCCAGGACGGCTTGCTTGAGCGGCTCGCTGAATTGAAGTGACTGCCTTTTCATGCGCTCGCTGTTCTCCTCTCGGTCGAAGTCCGCGTATTACGTCCGCGTATTGCGTGTCGCTTCAAAACCGATGTGTGTCAAAAGCACCAGCTAATTCAGATTAGGAGCAGGCAGTATGACGCGTCGTGTTCTTGCTGTCAGGCAGGCTTTGTATTTCTGTTGTCTTTTTGTACAGGCAGTGTTGTTTGTATACTCGAGCAATGACTACTGACCTGCATAATCTCAAGCCCGGGTACTACTGGTACACCATGGCCAATGACCCGCTGGCCGTTATCCATATCCATGAAGACGGCGGCGCATCGCTGATGGGTTCGGACTACCGCATTGGCGCCGAGGGCGTCGCCGATATGGTCCGCCAAGGCGAACGCTTCTTCTGGATCGAACCGCCGCAAGTCTGAACCATTGGGCTGATACGTGGCCGGCCTTTCGGGCCGGCCGCTTTCGTTCGTCCGGGAAAATGCCATGACCGACCTGTTGTTGAAAAACGTCCGCGTGGCGGCGAACGCCGCTGCCGAAGCGGTCGACGTATTGGTGCGTGGTGGACGCATCCAGCACATCGATCCCTGTATCCCGGCGCCGGCCGACGTTCTTGTTGAGGATGGCGGCGGCGCCTTGTTGTTGCCGGGGCTGGTTGAAGGCCATACCCACCTGGACAAGACCAATTGGGATTCGCCTTGGTATGTGAATGCGGTTGGCCCCGCGCTGACCGACCGCATTGAAAACGAACGCACCTGGCGCGCCAGTACGGGCCACGACGCGGCCAGCCATGCGCAGGCGTTGGCGCAGGCGTTCCTGCGCGAAGGCGCCACCCGCATCCGTAGCCATGTCGACGTGGATACCGACGCGGGCCTGCGTCACCTGGATGGCGTGCATGCCACGCGCGAAGCGTTGGCCGGCCGCGTGGAAATTCAAACCGTGGCCTTTCCGCAGTCGGGGCTGTTGGTGCGTCCCGGCACGGCAGAACTGTTGGATCAGGCGCTGGCGCAAGGCGCTGATGTGTTGGGTGGGCTGGACCCCTCCGCCATCGATCGCGATCCCGCCCAGTCATTGGATGTGCTGTTTGGCCTGGCCGAGAAGCATGGCAAGCCGGTCGATATCCACCTGCACGAACCCGGCGAACTAGGCGCGTTCACGCTGGACCTGATCCTGGACCGCGTCCAGGCGTTGGGCATGCAAGGCAAGGTGGTCATCAGCCACGCTTTCTGCCTGGGTGGCATTGACGCCAAGCGGCTGGAAGGGTTGCTCAAACGCCTGGCGATGCTGGATGTGGCCGTGTTGACCACCGCGCCGCCGTCGCGGCCGGTGCCCGGCGTGCGTGCATGCCGCGAGGCGGGCGTGACGATCTTTGGCGGCAACGACGGCATCCGCGATACCTGGACGCCGTATGGCAGCCCCGACATGCTGGCGCGCGCCATGATGATCGGCCTGCGCAACGATCTGCGCCGCGACGACGAAGTGGAATGGGCGTTTGATTGCGTCACCGGCGCCGCCGCGCGCGCCTGCGGCTTTGCGGACTACGGTCTGACGCCGGGCGCGCGGGCCGATCTGGTGCTGGTCGACGCCAGTTGTGTGGCCGAAGCCGTGGTGACGCGCAAGCCGCGCCGGCTGGTCGTGACCCACGGCGTGGTGGCCGTCCGCAATGGCCAGGACGCCATCGCCTAAGCCTGGCCGCGCGCCAGGCCCAACTGCGATTCCGTCAACGCGACGAACGCCCGCATCAGTTCCGAGCGCACACCGGCCCGCTGCCAGATGGCGCCCACCGTGCGCACCGGGCAGGGCGCAGGCAGCGGCCAGCGCTTCACCCGCGCAGCCGGTTCGCCCGTGACGGCCCAGTCGGGCAGCACCGCCACCCCCAGCCCCTCGGCCACCAGCTTCGCAATGGAATCGATGCCGTCCAGCTCGAAGCGCACGTGCGGCCGCAGGGTATGCGTGCGCAGGTAGTCGTCGGCCATCTTGCCGCCCACTACGCTGCGGTCATAGCGGATGTAGGGCTCGCGCGCGATGACGGCCAGGGGGTCGCGCACCTTCATGTCGGCCGGCGTCACCAACACCAGTGGTTCGTGGCGCAGGTCGCGCCAGTCGCAGGTCTTGGGTAATGCAAACAGCGGGTGCACCAGCAGCGCGCCATCCAGCTCGCCCGACAGCACCTTGCTGTAGAGCAGGGTGGTGGGCGCGGGCTCAATGTAGATCTCGATATGGGGATGGCGGGCCACCCAGGTGCGCAGCACCGGTGGCATGATGCCGGTCAGCGCCGTGGGCGTTGCCCCCAGGCGCAAGGGGCCGGCCGGAAGCTCCGTGTCGCTGGCCGCCGAACGCAAGTCGCGCACGTCCCGCAGGATATGCCGGGCCCGCTCAAGAATGCGGATACCGGCCGGCGTGGGCTTGACCGTGCGGCCAGAGCGGGCGATCAGGGCGCTGCCCACGTCGCCCTCCAGCGCGCGCAATCGCTGCTGCACGGTGGCGGGCGTCAGGCCTTGATGGCGCGCGGCCTGGGCGATGGAGCCCAGCTCTACCACATGCACATAGGTTTGAAGAAAGCGGGAGTCCACGGTGCTTGCCCTTCGTGAAGATGGATTTTCCGTATTCTAAAGATGGGTGAAGATAATTGTTGTTTTCTTTGGCGGCGGGAAGAATACGTCCAGAGCGACCCGCCCGCGCACGCTGCGCCGGCCCCGCCCGTTGGAATTCCGCCATCAAGGAGCTTGCCGTGCCCATTATTGAATCCATCGACGTTTGCGCCGCCGCGGTGCCCCTGGATAAAGTCACGTCGTTTTCGAACCGAAGCGTGTCCACCCGCCACTACGGCCTGGTCAAAGTCCGTTCCAGCGACGGCGTGGAAGGCATCGGCTTTTGCTATGTGGGCAGCGCCGGCGGCGCCATCTTCGAAGCGGCCGTGCAAAGCCTGCTGGCCCCGGTGCTGCTGGGCCGTGATTCCCACGCCGTGGAAGGCCTGTGGCAAGCCATGTACCAGGAAGCGCTGCTGCAAGGTCGGCAGGGCACGGTGATGCGCGCGCTGAGTGCGCTGGACATTGCGCTGTGGGACCTGAACGCCAAGACGGCCGGCCTGCCGCTGCACAAGTTCCTGGGTGCGATGGAACTCGAAACCGTGCCTGCCTACGCAAGCGGCGGCTATTACCTGGACGGCAAGACACCCCAGCACTTGGGCGAGGAAATGGCCAGCTATGTGGACAAGGGCTTTCGCGCCGTCAAGATGAAGACCGGCCGCCTGTCCCCGCGCGAGGAAGAGGCGCGCTTGAAGGCGGCGCGCGAAGCCGTGGGCCCCGATGTCGAATTGATGATGGATTGCAACAACGCCTGGCAGGACGTGACCCAGGCCATGCAGTACATCCGCCGCTTCGAGCAGTACGAGCCTTATTTCATCGAAGAGCCCTTCGGGCCGGACGATATTGACAGCCACGCCAAGCTGGCGCGGTTGACGCATCTGCCGATCGCCACGGCCGAAATCGGCTATGGCCGCTGGTATCACAAGGAACTGCTCGACAAGGGCGCGGCCGGCATCCTGCAGACCGATGCGGCGGTGTGCGGCGGCATCACCGAGTGGAAGCGCATTGCGGCCACGGCCGCCAGCTACGGCGTGGTGGTCTGCCCGCATTGGTTCCACGACGTGCATGCGCCGCTGGTCGCGGCGACGCCGAACGCGCGCTACGTCGAATTTTTCTGGGACGACCAGGTGTTGAATTTCCGCAAGCTGATCGACCGGCAACTGACTCACAAGCTGGGCCGCGTGGTCTTGCATCAAGAGCCTGGGCTGGGCTTCGGCTTCGAAGAGCGCATGGTCGAAAAGTTTGGCAAGTGGGTCCGCATCAGTCGTTGAACGCCATCGTCGGCAGGCGGCGCCTTTTCAAAACAAGCAGCCGGCCTTCGAGGCCGGCGCGAGGAGACAAGCATGCAACGCAGGCAATTCATGACCGGCGCCGCGGCGCTGGGGGCGGCGCTTGTGCTGCCCACGGCGGCAAGGGCACAGCAGGACATGCCGGCTGGCCCGGTGAAAATCGTGGTTGGCTTTCCGGCGGGCGGCGGCACCGACGTGCTGGCCCGCCTGTTGGGGCAGAAGCTGGGCGTGATGTGGAACATTCCCGTCATTGTGGAAAACCGTGCCGGGGCGGCGGGCGTCATCGCGGCCGAGCAGGTGGCGCGCCAACCCAACGATGGCAACACGCTGTTGATGGCGCATGTGAACAGCCACGGCATCGCGCCGGGCCTGCATCCCAAGCTGGCCTATTCGGTGGAGCAGGATTTTTCGCCCATCGCCTTGGTGGGCAAGACGCCCACCATCCTGATCGGCGGCGCGTCGCAGCCCGCCAAGACGCTGCCTGAATTGGTCAAGCTGTGCCGCGCGCAGCCCGGAAAAATCGTGTTCGGGTCGGCGGGGGCAGGGTCGGCCCAGCATCTGGCGCTGGAAATTTTCAAGGCGCGCGCCGGCATCGACGTGCTGCATGTGCCGTACAAGGGCTCGGCGCCGCTGATGAACGATCTATTGGGCGGCCATGTGCAGTACTGCTTTGAAGGCATGACGACGGCCACGCCGCTGGTGCAGTCCGGCAAGGTGATCGCCTTGGCGCAGACCTTGCAGCAACGTTCAAAGAGCCACCCCAATGTGCCGACAGTGGCGGAACAAGGCTACCCCGGCTTCGAGGCCAGCATCTGGTTCGGCATGGTGGGCCCGGGCAAAATGCCCGACGCCATGGTCCAGCGCATGAACCGCGACATCGATCAGGTGTTGGCGATGGCGGACGTGCAGGAAAAGCTGGCGCAGGTGGGCGCGGAAGATGGCGGGGGCAGCGTGCAGCGCTTTGCCGACTTCATGGTGCAGGAACAGCGCAAGTACGCCCAGACCATCAAAGACGCGAAGATCATCGTCGAAAGCTGATGTGCGCGGTCGGGGCCGTGTTCGGCTCCGACCCTTCCCACCCCGCCATCGCCGAGATCGACCGCGCTTTTTCACGCAGCAGGCGCGCGGTGTCGGAATCCAGGTCGTCGTCGATGGCGCCCACCGGCCCCATCAAGGTGATGGCCGCCGTCATCTCGCCCAGCATGTCGAAGATGGGCGCGGACAGCGACGTGAAGTGCGGCAGCAGCGCATGCCGGCAGCGGCTGATGTGGTGCTTTTGCACCTCGTCGCGGATGGCCTGCACGTCTTTCGCCGTATAGGAATTGCCGGGCGCGCCGCCCTGGCTTTCGGGTATGGATGAGGCCATCTCGCGGTCCAGTAGGTCGCGGGTCAGGGCGTCCGGCAAATGCGCCAGGAAGTTGCGGCCCAATGCCGACGACAGCAGCGGCATCACCGTGCCTACGCGCAATTCCAGCAAGGGCCGGCTACGGCTGCCTTCCACCCGGTACACGATGGTCGGCCCCTTGTTGCCCCATACCCCCAGAAACACGGTGTGCCCGGTCACCGCCGCCACCTCGGCCATGATGGGGCGCGCCGTGGTGAACACATCGAACTGCTCCAGCGCCGCCAGCCCCAGGCGCAGCGCGTAGGGCCCCAGGCCGTAGTGGCCCGTGTCCGCATGCTGCTGCACCACGCCCACCTTCTGAAAACTGACCAGGTAGTAGTGCACGTTGGGCACGGTCAGCTCACAGGCGTCGGCAATTTCCTTCAGCGGCAAGGGCCGGCCCGTCTTGCGGATCAGGTCCAGGATCCGGAAGCCCACTTCAATCGACTGAATCCCCCTGCGCGCAGCAGTCGGCGTCTTTTCCGTGTTCTTTTCTACCTTGCCGGCGGGCCTTGCCATTGCTGCCTCCACTGTGTGTTTGGCGGCAGTGTAGCAGCGGCTCGCAGGGGCTTGCGGCTGCTTGCCGGACCCCGTTTCGGGTTTCCCCCAGCTTTGTCCGGGCCGGTTTTAAGTTTGATAATAGTTAATGCATACAGCAGTATCAATCTAAAAACACAGGGGAAAGCAAGCATGGAAGCAAACGTGGCAGCAGTGGGGCGGATCGGCGACGCGCCGACGCTAAGCAGAAAAGAGGAACGTCAGGTGGTGGTGGCGTCCACCTTGGGCACCTTGTTCGAGTGGTACGACTTCTTCATCTACGGGACCCTGGCGGTGTTCATGAGCCAGGTGCTGTTCCCGCAGGACAACCCCACCGTGGCGCTGCTGGCCGCCTTGGGCGCGCTGGCGGTGGGTTTCATCATTCGCCCCTTGGGCGCCGTGATGTTCGGCTACCTGGGCGACAAATGGGGCCGCAAGTACACGTTCCTGATCACGGTCGTGATGATGGGTGGGGCCACCGTGCTGATCGGCTGCCTGCCCACCTATGAATCCGCCGGCCATTTGTCGTGGATCCTGCTGCTGACGTTGCGCGTCGTGCAGGGCCTGGCCGTGGGCGGCGAGTACGGCGGCGCGGTGATCTACGTGGCCGAGCATTGCGAGCCCAAGCGCCGTGGCTTGCTGACCGGGTGGATCCAGATCACCTCGTCGGCCGGCCTGATCCTGTCGCTGGTCGTCATCCTGTGCACCCAGGCGTCCATGAGCGCCGAGGACTTCCGCCAATGGGGATGGCGCCTGCCGTTCATCCTGTCGATCGTGATGCTGGCGATTTCGATCTACGTGCGCGCCAAGCTGCATGAATCGCCCGTCTTCACGCGCATGAAGCAGCAGAACCGCCTGTCGAAGAATCCCATCAAGGAAACGTTCGGCCAATGGTCCAGCCTGCGCCTGGTGCTGCTGGCGCTGATCGGCGTCACCGCCGGCCAGGGCGCCACCTACTTCACGGGCCAGTTCTACGTGATGATCTTCCTGCAGCAAGCCGTGCAGTTGGACCAGACCAGCGTCTACACGCTGATCCTGATCGGCTTCATCATCGGCGCGCCCACGTTCGTGCTGTTCGGCTGGCTGTCTGACCGTATCGGCCGCAAATGGATCATGATGGCGGGCCTCTTCATTGCCGCTCTCGGCTATCACTCGATGTTCGAGGTGCTGTTGAAAGCCGGCAACCCGGCGCTGGCCCAAGCCATGCAGAGCACGCCGGTGCTGGTGCATGCCGATACCAGTGGCGGCGCGTGCGACTTCGGTTTGCAGGCCGCGATGGTCGGCAGCCATGCCGACCACAAGAAAGTGTGCGTGCAGGCCAAGAAATTCCTGGTCGGCAAGGGCATCAACTTTGAATACGCCGCGCCCCTGCCGGGCCAGACCATAGCCATGAGCGTGGGCGGCGTCACCGTCAACGGCTTTGACCGCGCGGGCTATGCCCAGGCTTTGAGCGCGGCTGGCTACCCGGACCGGGCAGACCCCAACCGCGTCGACCGCACCACCATCATCTTGATCCTGGTGCTGATGACCGCCGTGGTCGCGATGGTCTATGGACCGGTGGCATCCTACCTGGTTGAGCTGTTCCCGGCCCGCATCCGCTACACCGCGCTATCCTTCCCGTACCACATCGGCGCGGGCATCTTCGGCGGCATCGTGCCCTTTACCGCCACCTACCTGGCGCAGGCCAGCGGCAATATCTTTGGCGGCTTGATGTATCCGGTTGTCGTGATGGTGGTGGTGGGCATCATCGGCAGCTTGTTCCTGCCGAATACCCGCGCCCAGGCCATCGACGAAGACCCTATCCACTAAAAAAAGCGAGGAGAAACATGTCTGTGCAAGCGAGTTTCAAGGCCGCCGTCATCCAGGCGGCGTCCATCCCGACCGACAGCGTTGCCTGCGCCAACAAGGCCGCGTCGCTGATCCGGCAAGCAGCCGAGCAGGGCGCCCGGGTGCTGGTGTTTCCGGAAGCCTTCCTGGGTGGCTACCCCAAGGGCAATTCCTTCGGCGCGCCCATCGGGGTGCGCAAGCCCGAAGGCCGCGACGCCTTCGCCAGCTATCACCGGCAGGCCGTGCGGCTGGACGGCGAAGAGGTCGGCATCGTGGCGCAGGCCGCCGCCGATACCGACAGCTTTGTCGTCATGGGCTGCATCGAAGCCGACGGCGGCACGCTGTACTGCACCGTGCTGTACTTCAATGGCCGGGAAGGCCTGGTCGGCAAGCACCGCAAGCTGATGCCGACGGCGGGCGAAAGGCTGATCTGGGGCTTTGGCGACGGCTCGACAATGCCTGTCTTCGATACGCCCTATGGCAAGATCGGCGCCGTCATCTGCTGGGAAAACTACATGCCCATGTTGCGCATGTATATGTACAGCCAGGGCGTGGCGCTGTACTGCGCGCCCACGGCCGACGACCGCGATAGCTGGATTCCCAGCATGCGCCACATCGCGCTGGAAGGCCGCTGCTATGTGCTGACCGCCTGCCAGCACCTGCGCCGTGATGCGTATCCTGAAGACTTCGAATGCTCGCTGGGCAATGCGCCCGACACAGTGTTGATGCGGGGCGGCAGCGCCATCATCGACCCCTTGGGCGAAGTGCTGGCCGGCCCGGATTTTTCCGACGAAACCATTCTGTACGCCGACATCAACCCCAACCAGATCCTGCGCGGCAAGTACGACTTCGATGTATCCGGCCACTATGCGCGGCCGGACGTGTTCCAGCTTCGGGTCGACACTCGCGAAAAGCGGGCCGTTTCCGCTGTTTCTGCCGTGTCCACCGGCCATGCGGGCAGCGTGCAGGAGCCTTGAAACATGCATTTTGATTTCAGCGCTCTGCCTTCGCAGACGGTCTACAAGCTGCTGACCTCGACCGTCACCCCCCGCCCGATCGCGTGGGTCACCACGATATCGGGCGACGGGTGCGTCAACGCGGCGCCGTTCAGCTTTTTCAACGTCATGGGGCACCAGCCACCCACGGTTGCCATCGGCCTGATGCGCCGCGCCAACGGTGAACTGAAGGACACCAGCGCCAACATCATCGAAAACGGCGAGTTCGTGGTGAACCTGGTGCCCGAAGCCCTGATGCAGCAAATGAACCAAACCTGCGCGGACTACCCGCCAGGGGTGGATGAGCTGAGCAAGGCGGGGCTGACGGCACTGCCCGCCGCGCACGTGCGCCCGCCCTTGATCCAGGGCAGCCCGGTGTCTTTGGAATGCGTCAGCCAGGCGACCATCGTGACCGGCCCGCGCCAGGTTGTCGTGATCGGCCGGGTGCTGGGCGCGCATGTGGCCGACGCCTATGTGCAAGACGCCGAGCGTGGCTATGTGAACACGACCGAGATGGGCTTGGTGGCCCGCATGCACGGCAGCGGGTGGTACGCTCGCAGCACGGATTTGTTCCAGTTGGCGCGGCCCACGGAACCCTAGCCAAGTCACGGAAAGGAGAAAAGATGGTTGCTCGTTGGCGCTGGGCGTTTAAGCAATTGACCAGGCGCCTGTGGTTCAGGGCCAGTCTTTTCTCGCTGCTGGGCGTGGCGACCGCCTTGCTAGCCGTCATCTTCAAGGGCGCCATTCCTGAAACCTTGCCCGCCCGCATCGGCGCCGATGCGGTGGACAAGATCCTGGGCATCATTGCGTCCAGCATGCTGGCGGTGACCACCTTTTCGCTCAGCACCATGGTGGCGGCTTACGGCGCCGCAAGCAGTGGCGTGACGCCGCGCGCAACCACGCTTGTGATGCAGGACACCACCACGCAGAACGCCCTGGCCACGTTCATCGGCTCGTTTCTGTTCAGCCTCGTGGGCATCATCGCGCTAAGCACGGGGGCCTATGGCGCGCAGGGGCGGGTCTTGCTGTTCGCGGTGACGATCGCGGTGGTGATCCTGATTGTCTACACACTGCTGCGCTGGATCGATCACCTGTCAAAGCTGGGGCGGGTCGGCGAAACCATCGACCGCGTTGAAACCGCCACAATCGACGCTATCCGGCACCGCGTTCAATGGCCATGCCTGGGCGGATCGCCGTATCCGGCGGCCGGCGTGCCTCCCGAGGCTGGACTGGCCGTGGCGAGCGATCAGACGGGCTACGTCCAGCACATCGACGTGCAGGCGCTGGGCCAGATCGCGCGGGAACATCAGGCCTTGATTTACCTGGATGTTTTGCCCGGCGCCTTTGCCCATGTGGGCATGGTGCTGGCGTGGATGGTGCCCGAAACAAGCAACGCGCCGACCACGCGCGAGGCGCCGACCGAGCAAATCCTGGGCGCCATCACCCTGGGCACGCATCGCACCTTTGAGCACGACCCGCGCTTTGGCTTGTCGGTGCTGTCCGAAATCGCGTCCCGCGCCTTGTCGCCAGCGGTCAATGACCCCGGAACGGCCATTGACGTCATCGGCAGGGGCATCAGAAGCCTGACCTGCTGGGGGCAGCCACCGGCCGCGCAAGCGGAGGCCGAACCGGATTGCCAGCGCGTCTACGTGCAAAGCCTGGACGTGGATGATCTGTTCGACGACTTTTTCGGCCCCATCGCCCGAGATGGCGCGGGTTTGCTGGAAGTGGACATGCGCATGACCAAGGCGCTGTTGAGCCTGGCGGAGATCAACCCGACGCTATTCAAGCCGGCCGCTTCCCGGCATGCCGCGCGCTTGCTCAGGTACGCAGAGAATGCGCTGGGGCTGGATGAAGACAAGCGCCGACTTCGCGAGCTGGCTCTGCCCCTGCTGCGTTGAGGGGAGGGGCGGCTTTTGTCGTCGCGGGCGTGCGAAACGCCGCACGTAAAGCGGCGGTCCGGACCCGATTTTGCAAAGGGACGAGCTTGTGCCAATTCGTTCTCCAGTTCCTTGATTGCGGCGCAAATCGCCGCTGCTAGCATCTGCCCGACCACTGCGAGAACCCTCGGTTCACGACTTCTCCGCTGGCAATTCTCATCATCTTTGAACACCATATTTGGGGGCAGATCCATCCAGGGGCTGGCGGGCGTCTGGCTTGCGCGAGCGGCGTTTTAGCAGCCGCGCGCAACTGCCGAAACTGCATTCGCGCGCCTGTCTGGATGGCTGGACGCGGCATGAATAATCTGAAACTTGGAACCCGCCTGGCGGGTGGATTCGGCATTTTGCTGGCCATGATCATCATCATGTGCCTGGTCGGGCTGGTCAGCCTGGCCAACATCAATGCATCGGTTGAAACGGTGACCCAGCGGTCACTGATCAAGGAACGCTGGATCAGCGACTGGGCCCGCAACATCCAGGCCGGTGTCACTCGCACCACCGCCATTGCAAAGAGCACCGACACCAGCCTGGCGGCGTTCTTCACCGAAGAAGCCGCCGCGTCCACGCGGAATTCTTCCGCGTTGCAAAAGCAGATCGAGCCGCTGATACACACTCCCGAAGAGACACAGTTGTGGCAAGGCATCGGCAAGTCCCGAGGCGACTATCTGCGCACGCGCGACGCCATCTTCAAGGCCAAGCAGAGCGGCGACGTGGACACGGTCAACCGGGTCTTCACCGGCGAATTCCTGCCGGCCACACGCCAGTTCATCGACCAGATCACCAAACTGTCTGCCTTGCAGCGCGCCGAGATCGATGCGCGGGCGGCCGATATCCAAAGCGCGTATCGCACGGCTAATTTCTGGATGATCGTCATTGGCTCGGTTGCCCTGGTCAGCGGCTTGCTGCTGGCCGTGCTGCTGACGCGCGGCATTACCCGCCCGCTGTCGGACGCCGTGCGCGTGGCGCGCACCGTTGCCGCCAATGACCTGAGCAGTACCGTTGTTGTGAAATCACGCGACGAGATCGGTCAGTTGATGCAGGCCCTGGCGTCCATGAACGCCAACCTGGCAGGCACCGTCGCGCGCATCCGGACCGGTGTGGACAGTATGGCGTCCGCGTCGGGCGAGATCGCGGCGGGTAACACCGACCTGTCCTCGCGCACCGAACAGCAGGCGGCGTCCCTGGAAGAAACCGCGGCATCCATGGAGCAACTGTCGTCCACCGTGAAGCAGAATGCCGACAGCGCGCGGCAGGCCAACCAGTTGGCGGCCGCCGCGTCGGACACCGCATCGCGCGGCGGCGCGACGGTGTCCGAGGTGGTCAGCACCATGAGCGCGATTTCGTCCAGCTCGGTCAAGATCGCCGATATCGTGTCGGTGATCGACGGCATTGCCTTCCAGACCAACATCCTGGCGTTGAACGCCGCGGTGGAAGCCGCGCGGGCGGGCGAGCAGGGCAAGGGTTTCGCGGTGGTGGCGGCCGAGGTCCGCACGCTGGCGCAACGCAGCGCGCAGGCCGCCAAGGAAATCAAGACGCTGATCGAAGACACGGTGCAAAAGATCAGTCAGGGCTCGATCAGCGCCGAGCGCGCCGGCACCACGATGCAGGAAATCGTCAGCTCGGTGCAGCGCGTGACCGACATCATGGGCGAAATCGCCGCGGCATCGGCCGAGCAGGCCGACGGCATCGAACAGGTCAACCGCGCGGTGTCGCAAATGGACGAGGTGACGCAGCAGAACGCGGCGCTGGTGGAAGAGGCCGCTGCCGCGGCCGGCTCAATGCAGGACCAGGCAGCGGACCTGACGCGCGCGGTCAGTGCGTTCAAATTGCCGGGGGGAGGAAGTGTGGGGCGGGCTCCGGAACGGATCGCGATCGGCCACGCGCTTGCTACCGTGGGGCAGTAGGACAGCGCGAGGGAAGTAGTCCAGGCGCAATCTGGGCTACGACCATGGGTCCATGGCCGGGGTCATAGTCATGGGTTTCAGCCATGGGTCTAAGCCATGGGTCTAAGCCATGGGTCTAAGCCATGGGTCATGGCTTGGCCCATAGCCCACCCAGCGCCACAAAGAAAAAAGCCCCTGATTTCTCAGGGGCTTCGTTCTTGAATACTTGGCGGAGAGGGTGGGATTCGAACCCACGGTACGGGGATACCGTACGCCTGATTTCGAGTCAGGTACATTCGACCACTCTGCCACCTCTCCGTGGCTGGGTTCCAAAACGGTGATCACTTATTTGAAGGGTTCCTTCTTGAGGATTTCCCTTCACGTTTCGTTTTCACTTCAAGATCCCTGGTCGGAAGGATCTTCGTTGTTGGAGCAGCGAAGCCCGCAATTCTACAGGAAATTTTTCCTGTGTGTAAAGAGGGCAAAAAAAATTATTGAAAGGGTGCAGAGCGCACTTCCGGCGGCGCCGATCTTTGTCCAGAATTCGCCCATCCGGGCATCGCGCGCCCAAGCCTACACCAGCCGCCAAGGCGGCATCCTGTTTCATGGACCTGATTCTTATCCTCTTGCTTGCCGCCGTGCTGTGCGTGCCCATTACGCAGCGGCTGGGGTTGGGCGCCATTCCCGGTTACCTGATCGCGGGGGTACTGATCGGACCGTCGTGTCTGAAGCTGGTGACCAATGTCGACACCATGATCAATGTGTCGCAGTGGGGTGTGGTGATGATGCTGTTCATCATCGGGCTGGAGCTGTCGCCCAGGCGGCTATGGGCCATGCGCAGCGAGGTCTTCCTGGTGGGAAGCTTGCAGATGCTGGTTTGCGGGTTGCTGCTGGGGCTGGTGTTTGGCGTGGCGCTCAGGCATCTGGCCGGGATGGAGTGGCAGGCGGCGGTGTTGTGCGGGCTGTCGCTTGCCTTGTCGTCGACGGCGGTGGCGTTGCGGCTGCTGGATGAGCGCAGCTTGACCCGAACGCCGTTGGGCCGCTCGGCCTTGGGCGTGTTGCTGTTTCAGGACATGGCGGCCATTCCGATGCTGGTGGCGGCGGGCTTGCTGGGGTCTGAGGGCACGTCGGCCCCGTCTTTCAAGGAAGCGCTGATCGCCGTGGCGGTGGTGGCGCTGGCCTACCGGCTGCGGCTCTTGGGCTGGGCCGCCAAGGCGCAGTTGAATGAACTTTTTACCGCGGCGGCCTTGCTGATGGTGGTGGGCGCCGCGCAACTGTTCGACTATGCGGGCCTGTCGGCGGGCCTGGGCGGATTTCTGGTCGGGGTGTTGATGGCTGAATCCCGCTATCGGCACGACCTGGAAAAAGCCATCGACCCGTTCAAAGGGCTATTGCTGGGCCTGTTCTTCCTGGCGATCGGCATGTCTGTCAACCTGAAGGTGGTGGCCGACCACTGGACGTTCATCATCGGCTGCGTTGCCGCCTTGCTGGCGATCAAGGCGCTGGTCCTGTATGGATTTGCGCGCTTCATGGGCCTGCCGCGCTACCACCGGCTGCTGTTCGCCATGGTGCTGGCGCAGGGCGGGGAATTCAGTTTCGCCATCTTCAATGAGGCCTGGGACAATCACTTGATCAGCCTGGAGCATCGCGACGTGCTGTCCGTGGTGGTCGCCATATCAATGGGCGTGGTGCCGGTGTTGATCAAGCTGTTGGAGCGCGTGCCGGAGAACCGTGGCGGCATGGCGGATCTGCCTTCGGCTGCCGATGCGGGGTCTGGCTCGGACTCGTCCGACAAACCACCAGGCGCTTGACCCCGCGGCCCGTGGGGTCATGACAAGATTACCGTCAGGTCGGGCGGCTACACTTGACCACGCTTTACGCTTTTCGTCCCTATGCCAGACCACAGGAGAATGCTCATGCTCAAAGGAAAAGTTGCCCTTGTCACCGGTTCCACCAGCGGTATCGGCCTGGGGATCGCCACCGCCTTCGCCCAGCAAGGCGCCGATATCGTCCTGAATGGTTTTGGCGACGCCGCCGCGATCGAGAAAGAGCGCGCGGGCCTGGCCGAGAAGTATGGCGTGAAGGTGATCTACGACGGTGCCGACCTGTCCAAGGGCGATGCGGTGCGTGGGCTGGTGGAAAACGCGGTGCGTCAGATGGGCCGCATCGACATCCTGGTCAACAACGCCGGTATCCAGCACACCGCGCTGATCGAAGACTTTCCGGTTGAAAAGTGGGACGCCATTTTGGCGCTGAACCTGTCGGCGGTGTTTCATGGCACGGCGGCCGCCCTGCCGCACATGAAGAAGCAGGGCTTTGGCCGCATCATCAATATTGCGTCGGCGCACGGACTGGTGGCGTCGGCCAACAAGTCGGCCTATGTGGCCGCCAAGCATGGCGTGGTGGGCTTCACCAAGGTCACGGCGCTGGAAACGGCCGGGCAGGGCATCACCGCCAACGCCATCTGCCCGGGCTGGGTTCGTACCCCGCTGGTGGAAAAGCAGATCACCGCCATGGCTGAAAAGAACGGCGTTGACCAGGAAACCGCCGCGCGCGAACTGCTCAGCGAAAAGCAGCCGTCGCTGCAATTCGTGACCCCGGAACAACTTGGCGGCACGGCCGTGTTCCTGGCATCCGACGCCGCGGCGCAAATTACCGGCACGTCGGTCTCGGTCGATGGCGGCTGGACGGCGCGTTAATAGAGGAACTCTGGAATGTTGTTTTTGCTTTCTCCCGCCAAGAAGCTGGACTACGACTCGCCCCTGCATATCGAGACGCACACCCAGCCGCTGTTCGTGGACCAGGCCGCCGGCCTGATCAAGGTGCTGAAGACCAAGTCGGCGGAAGATATTGCTGACTTGATGAGCCTGAGTCCGGCGCTGTCGGAACTGAATGCGCAGCGTTACGCGCATTGGAAGCGCAGCTTCACCCAGGCGAATTCGCGTCAGGCCGTGTTGGCGTTCAACGGCGATGTGTACGAAGGGCTGGATGCGTCCAGCCTGTCGGCCAAGCAGCTGGATTGGGCGCAAGAGCACGTGGCCATCCTCAGTGGCTTGTACGGCGTGCTGCGCCCGTTGGACCTGATGCAGCCGTATCGCCTGGAAATGGGTACGCGGCTGGAGACGTCCAAGGGCAAGAACCTGTATGAGTATTGGGGGTCGACGATCGCCGATTATCTGAATGAGCGTCAGGCGGGCAAGAAGTCGCCGGTGATTGTCAACTTGGCGTCCGAGGAATACTTCAAGTCGGTCGACTTGAAAACGCTGAAGGCGCGCGTGGTGCAATGCGTGTTCCAGGACTGGAAGAACGGCGCCTGGAAAATCATCAGCTTCCACGCCAAGCGCGCGCGCGGGCTGATGGCGCGCTACGCGATCCAGCATAAGGTTGCCAAGCCGGAAGGGTTGCAGGGCTTTGACCTGGAAGGCTACGCCTACGACGCATCTGTTTCAACGGAAGACAAGCTGGTGTTCCGTCGTAAGGTGGGGTGATTGTGATGGGTTCCGCGCGTTAAGCGGTAGGTTGCTTGCGCGGTCTAACCCGCGCTGCACCCATCCTACGTTTTGTGGTGCGTCGGGGCGATCGTGATGGGTTTCGCGCGATTGGCGGTGGGTTCTTGCCCCGGGTCAACGCGCGCTGCACCCATCCTACGTTTCGGGGCGAATTGGGGCGATCGCGATGGGTTTCGCGCGATTGGCGGTGGGTTCTTGCCCCGGGTCAACGCGCGCTGCACCCATCCTACGTTTCGGGGCGAATTGGGGCGATCGTGATGGGTTTCGCGCGATTGGCGGTGGGTTCTTGCCGGGGGCAACGCGCGCTGCACCCATCCTACGTTCCGGGGCGAATTGGGGCGATCGTGATGGGTTTCGCGCGATTGGCGGCGGGTTCTTGGCCGGGGGCAACGCGCGCTGCACCCATCCTACGTTTCGGGGCGAATTGGGGCGATCGTGATGGGTTTCGCGCGATTGGCGGCGGGTTCTTGCCGGGGGCAACGCGCGCTGCACCCATCCTACGTTTCGGGGCGAATTGGGGCGATCGCGATGGGTTTCGCGCGATTGGCGGTGGGTTCTTGCCGGGGGCAACGCGCGCTGCACCCATCCTACGTTCCGGGCAAACTGGCACGATCGTAGGATGGGTGTGGCGCGAGACCGTTTTAAAAAGAAAGAAATCGCTCAACGCGCGAACCCATCAAGCAGCGCTGAATTTTTAACAGGATCAGCCACAAGCTCGCGGGTGTCTGATGGGTTGCGCGCGATCGGCGGACCCTTCTTGCCCACGTCAACCCGCGCTGCACCCATCCTACCTATCCAACCGCATCATTCACGCTGCCGCCGCTACGGGCGGGCTATGCGTGGGGTCGGCCAGCGCTTGCAGTTCCTGGCGGATCATGTGCGCTGCTTTCAGCATCTGCTTCAGCGGATACGCCAACGCCGCCTGTTCGCCGGCCGTGTCGAACTGCGTGGGCAGGGGCGTGGCGATTTGGGGGCGCTTTTCGTCCAGCAGGTCGACCATGCCGTTCAGCGCCAACTGCACCGCTTCAGGCGTCTTGGGTAGCGCCGCCAGAATGGGTATTGCCGCCGTGATCTGCGACGCCAGCACATGGTTCTGGATCAGCAGGTTGTTTAATTCCGGCACGCTGAGCTGGTGCGATTTGGGTTCGCTCATCATGCGGTAGAACGCTTCGGCGAAATTGCTGAATGCAATGTGCACGTTCTTGCGAGCCAGGCGCCAGGCCAGGTCGGCATCGATGACGGCGGGGGTGTCCGCGGCGGCGGTGGCGTTTGTTGCGGCGTTCGCGGCTGTGGTCGTGGCGGTATTCGTACCCGCAGTCGTACCCGCATTTGCGCCCGCATTCGTGGCGGGCCCCGCGTGCGTTTGCATGGCTTCAACGTAGCGCAGCCCGGCCAGCAAGTATTCCCGGTTGGCGCGGGTGGCGGCGGCGGCCAGAGGTTTCAGATAGCGTGCTTCCCACCACGGCAGGATGTAGCTGCAGATCAGCGCCAGCGCGCAGCCCAGCAGCGTGTCGATGGCGCGTTCGCCAATCACCGACATCGACACGGTGCCCGGCGACACGAAGTGGAACACCAGCACCACGAAGAGCGTGTTGAAGATGGCGCTGGCCATGTAGTTCAGTTGCACCAGGCTGTTGCCCATGATGCAGGCGCCCAGCAGCACGGCGAACAGGATCTCGGGGCGGTCGGTCAGATTGAACAGCAGCAGCGCGCAAATGCAGCCGATCAAGGTGCCGCCCAGCCGCCAGCCATTGCGCTGCCGCGTCAGCGCGAAGCCGGGCTTCATGATGATGACGATGGTCAGCATGATCCAGTAGTTGTGCGCGGAAAACTCCGGCGACAGCCAGCGGCTGGCCAGTGTCATGGCGATGGCGGCGGCCGCTGTCACCCGCAGCGCGTAACGGAAATGCGGCGAATCCAGCCGCAGGTTGCTGGTCAACAGCCCAAAGCGGAATTCCTGGCGCGAGATGAAGCGCGTCAACGATTTGTTGATGCGCAGCACGTCGGTGGGCTTGGCGTCCGGCGATGCCGCCGTGTGGTCGGCCAGGCGGTCGACGATGCGGGCCGAATTGCGCAGGCGGCGCAGTACCTGGATGATCAGCGCCAGCATCTCGGGTTCGCGCTCGCCCAGGCCTTGCTGCTTGAGCTGTTCGATTTCGTATTCGATGGCGCGCAGTTCCGCCTTGGCGCTGCTGCGGTACTGCACCTGGCGGCCGCGCGACACGTCCAGCGCAATGCGGTTGAGTTCCAGCGACATCTTCACCAGCGCGTCGCGCATGAACATCAGGCAGTCATTGCCCGCCAGCGTGCGACGCAGCGCGGCGTAGTCGGTGTGGGTGGCGACCAGCGTGTCCAGCAGTTGCAGCATGTCGACGAACATGTTCCAGATCATCACGCGCTGGCGGTCGCCCACGCCCTTGCCGCGCGGCAGGGCGCGCAGCACCATGTCGCGCGCCGCCTGGTGTTTTTCCGTCATGACGGACTGGCGCTGGATCAGGGTGCGATAGGCCTCGTCCAGGTCGGCCGTCTCGTCGTAGAAGGCGGCGCGGGCGGCCACGTAGTCGGCCGTGGCGAACAGCGCCACAGACATGGCCTGCTGTTCCTCGCGCAGCCAGAACAGGCGCGAAAATCCCAGGCTGAACACCACATAGAAAAGCGCCCCGCCCAAGGTGGCGACGGCGTGCGCGAACACTTCGTGTGGCTGTAGCGGCGAATGCATCGTCAAGGTCATCAGCAGCAGGCCGGCAAAGCCGATCAGCCCGCCGCGCTTGCCGAACACCGTGAACATCGAATAGACGAAGCATTGTGCAATCACCACCAGCCAGATCAGGATGGGATTGGTGGAAGCGAGCCCCGTGATGATGACGGTAATGGTGCCCAGCGCGGCCCCGCCCAGCATTTCATTGGTGCGATGGCGCTGCGGCCCGCCCGGTTGGTCGATGATGGCCAGGCACTGCGCGCCGAAGGTCGCAACCAGCCCGGTGGTGTAGTTGCCGAACAGCCCGCCCAGCACCAGCACGGGCAACAGCATGCCAACCCCCTGGCGCACCCCTCCGAAGAAGTAGTGGCTGTAGAGGAAACGGCGAATGCTGGCAATGCGCAAATCCATGGGGCGGGTCTGGGTTCGAGGCGACGCAACAAGTATAGAGAGGCCGAGGGATTTTTAGGGGTCGGATGGTTACCGGACTTTCCCGCAATTTGCACTGCATCGCGCGCGCAACGGTCGTTTCACGTCGATTTGCTACCTTTGACGCAACGCGGTAAATTCCACCTCTTGCGCCGGTCTGCCTATCCGATACCGGCGCGTTGAGGCGGATGGTACGGGTCACCTCCCCAGCCATCCTGCCGCAGTGATACTTGCTGTTGGCCGCGCCACAAGCGTGTGTTGCCAAAGCTTCCATTTCGACCTCCAGCGTCCCCAAGGGGCGTTTGCACTGCGTTCTGTCGAGCGTGTGCCGGGTCGGCAGGGTGTCCGGGTGGCGTGGCTCCGTGAGCCGCTAAGCGCCGGATCATGTTGTCGTAGCCGGTATGGGTTCCGTTGCCGCCGTATCCGGGCGAGCAGCAGTCAGGGTTGCAGGGCCGGTACTGAAAGGAAATAAACATGGAAATGAATGGCGCCGATATCGTCGTGCGCTGCCTGGCCGATGAGGGCGTGGAACACGTTTTCGGCTATCCCGGCGGCGCAGTGCTTTACATCTACGACGCGATCTTCAAGCAAGACAAATTTCAGCATATCCTGGTTCGTCACGAGCAAGCCGCCGTGCACGCCGCCGATGCCTATTCGCGCTCGTCGCAAAAGGTTGGCGTCTGCCTTGTGACCAGCGGCCCGGGCGTGACCAATGCCGTCACCGGCATCGCCACCGCCTATATGGATTCCATCCCCATGGTCATCATCAGCGGGCAAGTGCCCACTGCGGCCATCGGCGAAGATGCGTTCCAGGAATGCGACACCGTCGGCATCACGCGCCCCTGCGTCAAGCACAACTTCCTGGTGCGTGACGTCAAGGATCTGGCCGAAACGATGCGCCGCGCGTTCTACATCGCGCGCACGGGCCGCCCCGGCCCGGTGCTGGTCGATATCCCCAAGGACATCACCGTCGCGCAGTGCAAGTACACGCCGCCCAAGGGCGAGATCTCGATGCGTTCCTACGCGCCCGTCAACAAGGGCCACCAGGGGCAAATCAAGAAAGCCGTGCAGATGCTGCTGGCCGCCGAACGGCCCATGATCTACACCGGTGGCGGGGTCATCCTGTCGAACGCCGCGCCCGAGCTCAACAAGCTGGTGTCGCAACTGGGCGCGCCCTGCACCAGCACCCTGATGGGTCTGGGCGGCTACCCGGCCAGCAGCGGCCAGTTCGTGGGCATGCCCGGCATGCACGGCACCTACGAAGCCAATATGGCGATGCAGCACTGTGACGTGCTGCTGGCCATTGGCGCGCGTTTCGATGACCGCGTGATCGGCAACCCCAAGCACTTCGCGCAGAACGCCCGCAAGATCATCCATATCGATATCGACCCGTCGTCGATCTCCAAGCGCGTGCGCGTGGACGTCCCGATCGTCGGCAACGTCAAGGATGTGCTGGCCGACCTGTCCACCCAATTCGAAGTGGCGGCCGCCGAGCACAAGCCCGCGTCCATCACCAAGTGGTGGGAGCAGGTCGAGACCTGGCGCGGCAAGGAATGCCTGAAGTTCGCCAATTCGGACGAAGTCATCAAGCCGCAGTACGTGGTGGAAAAGCTCTGGGAAGTGACGGGCGGCGACGCTTTCGTCACGTCCGACGTGGGCCAGCACCAGATGTGGGCGGCCCAGTACTACAAGTTTGACAAGCCGCGCCGCTGGATCAACTCCGGTGGCCTGGGCACCATGGGTGTGGGGCTGCCGTACGCCATGGGCGTGCAGATGGCCAACCCTGGGCACGACGTCGCCGTCATCACCGGCGAAGCGTCGATCCAGATGAACATCCAGGAACTGTCGACCTGCCATCAATACCGCCTGACGCCCAAGATCGTCTGCCTGAACAACCGTTTTCTGGGCATGGTCCGGCAATGGCAGCAGATCGATTACGGCTCGCGCTATTCCGAGTCCTACATGGATTCGCTGCCCGACTTCGTCAAGGTGGCCGAAGCCTACGGCCATGTGGGTCTGCGCATTGAGCGTCCGGCGGATGTCGAACCCGCGCTGCGCGAAGCCTTTGGCAAGCACAAGGAACGCCTGGTCTTTCTGGACTTCATCACCGACCGCACTGAAAACGTGTGGCCGATGGTCAAGGCCGGCCGTGGGCTGACCGAAATGCTGCTTGGCTCTGAAGACCTGTAAGGAGGCCCCCATGAAGCACGTGATTTCCGTCCTCCTCGAAAACGAACCCGGCGCGCTGTCGCGCGTGGTGGGGCTGTTTTCCGCGCGGGGCTACAACATTGAAACCCTGACCGTGGCGCCCACCGAGGACGCCACGCTGTCGCGCATGACCATCGTGACCACCGGCTCGGATGATGTGATCGAACAGATCACCAAGCACCTGAACCGCCTGGTGGATGTCGTTAAAGTGGTGGACCTGACCGAAGGCGCCCACATCGAGCGCGAGCTGATGCTGGTGAAGGTGCGCGCCGTTGGCAAGGAACGCGAAGAGATGAAGCGCATGGCGGATATTTTCCGTGGCCGCATCATCGACGTGACCGACAAGTCCTACACCATCGAATTGACCGGGGTGCAGGAAAAAGTACAGGCCTTCCTGGAGGCCCTGGACCGCAGTGCCATCCTTGAAACCGTACGCACCGGCGTGTCCGGCATCGGACGCGGTGAACGGATTTTGAAGATTTGACCGGCCTTCCAGGCCACGCCACACCCTACATCTGAATTAATCGAATATCCAAAATACTGGAATCTGGAGCACAACCATGAAAGTTTTCTACGACAAAGACTGCGATCTGTCCCTCATCAAAGGCAAGACCGTTGCCATCATCGGCTACGGTTCGCAAGGCCATGCGCACGCGCAGAACCTGCATGAATCGGGCGTGAAGGTCATCGTCGGCCTGCGCAAGGACGGCGCTTCGTGGAACAAGGCCGCCAACGCTGGCCTGGAAGTCAAGGAAGTGGCTGATGCCGTGAAGGCCGCCGACATCGTCATGATGTTGCTGCCCGACGAGAACATCGCCTCGGTCTACAACAAGGAAGTGCACGGCAACATCAAGGCCGGCGCCGCCCTGGCTTTCGCCCACGGCTTCAACGTCCACTACGGTCAGGTCGTGCCGCGTGAAGACATCGACGTCATCATGATCGCCCCGAAGGCCCCCGGCCACACGGTGCGCAACACGTACAAGCAAGGTGGCGGCGTGCCCCACTTGGTGGCCGTGTACCAGGACAAGTCGGGCGCCGCGCGTGACGTGGCCCTGTCGTACGCCAGCGCCAACGGCGGCGGCCGTGCCGGCATCATCGAAACCAACTTCCGCGAAGAAACCGAAACCGACCTGTTCGGCGAACAAGCCGTGCTGTGCGGCGGTACCGTCGAACTGATCAAGGCCGGTTTCGACACCCTGGTGGAAGCCGGCTACGCGCCCGAAATGGCGTACTTCGAATGCCTGCACGAACTGAAGCTGATCGTCGACCTGATCTATGAAGGCGGCATCGCCAACATGAACTACTCGATTTCGAACAACGCCGAATTCGGCGAGTACGAAACGGGCCCGAAGATCGTCACCGACGAAACCCGCAAGGCCATGCGCCAGTGCCTGACGGACATCCAGACCGGCGAATACGCCAAGAAGTTCATCCTGGAAAACACCGCCGGTGCCCCGACGCTGACCTCGCGTCGCCGCATCAACGCGGAATCTCAGATCGAGCAAGTGGGCGGCAAGCTGCGCGCCATGATGCCCTGGATCGCCGCCAACAAGCTGGTGGACAAGTCCAAGAACTGATCGACGCCCGGCGCGGGCTGGCCCCGCGCCCCGTCTGCCAAGACGGCATGCCTCTACAGGGCATGCCTTTTTTTATTGCCTTTTCCCCAGGCATGGCACTTGCTCTGTCCCGCAAGCGGGGCCATATGAGTTAACCTTTCACAGTCCGTTGTAAGTTATTGAGACCATGCCCAATTTTTCCATGCGCGATTCCGAGAACCGCCACCGAAGTATCTACTTGCTGCCCAACGCATTCACCACCGCTGCGCTGTTTGCGGGGTTCTATGCCGTTGTGCAGGCAATGAATGATCGCTTCGAAGTTGCCGCCATCGCCATTTTCGTGGCCATGGTGCTGGACGGCATGGATGGCCGGGTGGCTCGCCTGACCAACACGCAATCGGCATTTGGTGAGCAATATGACTCTTTGTCCGACATGACGTCTTTTGGCGTGGCGCCCGCGCTGGTCATGTACGAATGGATTCTGAATGACCTGGGCCGTTGGGGCTGGCTGGCCGCCTTTGTCTATGTGGCCGGTGCAGCGCTGCGCCTGGCGCGGTTCAACACCAACATCGCCGTCGTCGACAAACGTTATTTCCAGGGCTTGCCCAGCCCGGCCGCTGCCGCGCTGGTGGCGGGTTTTGTGTGGCTGGCGGTGGACAACAAGCTGCCCATTCACGACAGCCTGATGGCTTGGGTGGCGTTCACGCTGACCATGTACGCTGGCATCACCATGGTGTCCAACGCCCCGTTCTTCAGTGGCAAGAGTTTTGCGCTGGGCCGTAGCGTGCCGTTCTGGGGCATCCTGCTGGTGGTGGCGGTATTCGTGTTCGTGTCCAGCGACCCCCCGGTCGTGCTGTTCGGGCTGTTCGTGCTGTATGGCTTGTCGGGTTGGGTCATGTGGGGCTGGCGCTGGAACAAGGCGCGCCGCCTGACGCAAGAGCGCCGCAGCCATTCGTCCTGATCCGCTGATCGCTGCTTTTCAACGCGCAGCCATTTAAAAAACCCGCCAGTTCTTATTGGCGGGTTTTTTGTTGATGGCGAGTTCAGCGCCACATGAATCTGTCGTCGTCGTACATGGGGTCGGGGCCAGGGTGGAAGTGCGTCACCTTGCTGCCGTCGCGGCTCATGTAGACGTACATCAGCGAATTCCACACGCCGTTTTCCTTGTACCGATACGACCACACGACTTCGCGCTTTTCGCCCAGGCCCGTTTGATCGATTTGGGCGGGTGGCCCGAATTCGCAGCGTACGCGGTCTGGCCCCCAATCGCCGGTTTCCAGCACTTTGAAGTGCGCGTCCGTCAGCAGGGGCAGCACCTGGCCCACGCGGCCGTCGGTGCCGACGTTGGTACCCCAGGCGTATTGGCCCATGGGCTGTTGCGTCCAGATGACGCGGCGCCCGCCACCGGCTTGGGGGCATTCGAAGTTGGGTTGGCCGAATTGGGTAAGCACTTCCCCGTAGGGAGTACCGGGCGGGATCTGAGTCATGTTGGCGCAAGCCGCCAAGCTGGCGATCGCCAGGGTCGCCAGGGCCACACGCGCGGGCCTGAAATATTTAGACATGTGTTTGCTCCTCAAGGGCGCCGGTCGGGGCGCTGCGGCCGGTACCGGCCCCCAAAACCACCTGTGGGGTAATTCTAGCGAATCAGCTATAATCGCCGAGCTTTATCAAGTGTATTGATTTTGCAAGATGCTTTGCGCCGGCAGTCTGGCTGCAGAGTGGCCCCCAACCTGGAACATTCCGTGTGTGGTGGACCATTCTGGCAGCTATTGAAGCAGCAGTGAGAAAGCAAAAACGCTTATCGCCGGAATTCACGCAAATTTTTTCCAAACCACGTCAGGGCACCTCGGCCCTGTCGCATGTCCGAAGAGGTCATCAATGTCTGTAGCTGACATCAAGAAATCCGATATCGTTGCGCAATTCCAACGCGCTCAAGGCGATACCGGCTCCCCCGAAGTTCAGGTGGCTCTGCTCACCGCCCGTATCAACGAACTGACTGGTCACTTCAAAGAACACATGAAGGACCATCACTCGCGCCGCGGTCTGCTGCGTATGGTCAGCCGTCGCCGCAAGCTGCTCGACTATCTCAAGGGCCGCAATCCCGATTCGTACCGCGCTCTGATCGAAAAACTCGGTCTGCGCAAGTGATCGACGGGGCTGGCTCCCCATGACGCAATAACCGTGGTCGGTGCGACGTATTGTCGCAGCGGCCACGGTTTTTCATTTGTAAGGAATAATCGTCATGTTCAACAAAGTGACAAAATCGTTCCAGTACGGCCAGCACACGGTCGTCCTGGAAACTGGCGAGATCGCTCGCCAGGCCTCCGGCGCCGTTGTGGTGTCGATCGAGGACACCGTTGTCCTGGCCACCGTTGTGGCCTCCAAGAAGGCCAAGCCGGGTCAAACGTTTTTCCCGCTGACCGTCGACTACATCGAGAAGACCTACGCCGCCGGCCGTATTCCGGGTGGGTTCTTCAAGCGTGAAGGCAAGCCCTCCGAAAAGGAAACGCTGACCTCGCGCCTGATCGACCGTCCGCTGCGCCCGCTGTTCCCGGAAGACTTCTACAACGAAGTCCAGGTGGTCATCCACACGCTGTCGGTCAACCCCGAGATTGATCCCGACATGGCCGCCATGATCGGCGCCTCGGCCGCACTGGCCATTTCGGGCATCCCGTTCAACGGCCCGATCGGCGCCGCGCGCGTGGGCTACATCGACGGCCAATACGTCCTGAACCCGACCGCGTCGCAACTGAAGTCGTCCAAGCTGGACCTGGTGGTTGCCGGTACGGAAAACGCCGTACTGATGGTGGAATCGGAAGCCCAACAGCTTTCCGAGGAAATCATGCTGGGCGGCGTGGTGTTTGGCCACGAGCAGATGCAGTCCGTCATCAACGCCATTCACGAACTGGTCAAGGATGCCGGCAAGCCCGAATGGGATTGGCAAGCGCCCGCCAAGGATGAAGCCCTGATCGCCGCCGTGACCGCGGCTGCCCAGGATGGCCTGAACGCCGCCTACCAGATCCGCGACAAGCAGGCCCGCACCGCCAAGCTGCGCGAAGTGTCGGCCGACGTGTCGGCCAAGCTGGCTGCCGCCGCCGCTGAAAAGGGCGAGCCGCTGCCTGACGCCGTGACCGTCGACAACATCATGTTCTCGCTGGAATCGGCCATCGTTCGCGGTCAGATCCTGAACGGCGAACCGCGTATCGACGGTCGCGACACCCGCACCGTTCGCCCCATCAGCGTGCGTCTGGGCGTGCTGCCCCGCGCACACGGCAGCGCGCTGTTCACCCGTGGTGAAACGCAGGCGTTGGTCGTGGCCACGCTGGGCACCAAGCAAGACGAGCAGATCATCGACGCGCTCATGGGTGAATACCGCGACCGCTTCATGATGCACTACAACATGCCTCCGTTCGCCACCGGCGAAACGGGCCGCATCGGTGTACCCAAGCGCCGCGAAATCGGTCACGGCCGTCTGGCCAAGCGCGCGCTGATCCCGCTGCTGCCGGCACCGGAAGATTTCCAGTATTCGATCCGCATCGTGTCGGAAATCACCGAGTCCAACGGCTCGTCGTCGATGGCTTCGGTCTGCGGCGGCTCGCTGGCCATGATGGACGCTGGCGTGCCGGTCAAGGATCACGTGGCCGGCGTGGCCATGGGTCTGATCCTGGACGGCGGCAAGTTCGCCGTGCTGACCGACATTCTGGGTGACGAAGACCACCTGGGCGACATGGACTTCAAGGTTGCGGGCACCGAAAACGGCGTCACCGCACTGCAGATGGACATCAAGATCCAGGGCATCACCAAGGAAATCATGCAAGTGGCGCTGGCGCAAGCCCGCGAAGGCCGCCTGCACATCCTGACCAAGATGAAGGAAGCGCTGGACGGTTCGCGTGGCGAGCTCTCGGCTTTCGCCCCGCGCATGCTGACCATCAAGATCAACCCCGAGAAGATCCGTGACGTGATCGGCAAGGGCGGCGCCACCATCCGCGCGCTGACCGAAGAAACCGGCACGCAGATCGACATCTCCGACGACGGCACGATCGTGATCGCCAGCGTTGACGAAGCGCAGGCCAAAGAAGCCCAGCGCCGCATCGTCGAACTGACGGCCGACGTTGAAGTGGGCCAGATGTACGAAGGCTCGGTCCTGCGTCTGCTGGACTTCGGCGCCATCGTGCAAGTGCTGCCGGGCCGCGACGGCCTGCTGCACATCTCGGAAATCGCCAACTACCGCATCGCGAACATCAACGATGTGCTGAAGGTCGGCCAGCAAGTCCGCGTCAAGGTCATCGAGGCCGACGACAAGGGCCGCCTGCGCCTGTCCATCAAGGCAATCGGCGGTATCGAAGCGCAGCAACCCGCTGCCGCTCCCGATGCAGCCCCCCAATCGGAACCGCAAGCTGAATAAGCTTGCTGCCTGATTGAACGAAGAACGGCACCGCAAGGTGCCGTTTTTTTTGGGCCTGGCCACCTTTCCTGTAAAGTCTTGCGCCAGACGGAGGGAATAACGGATGAGCCAAGCATGAGGGGATGGGCGGCGGGCACCACCGCCGTGGCGCTGCTTGCCGCGCTGCTGACCGGCTGCATGAGCAGCCCCGGTCCGGGCCAGCGCGGGCCCAAAGGCGAAGCCATGTCCGCCGACCAGTTCGGCCAGACGGATTTCAACCGCACGGTCACGCTGGAAGTGCGCGACAACCTGGACAGTCTGTATTCGCTGCTGGACAAACTCTACCGCCGCAACCCTCGCGAATGGCGCAAGACCGGCGTGGCGGACCACAAGACAGCCGTTGACCGCGTCAAGCACGCCATCGAAGTCCGCGTTCCGCCGGGCGACCTGGCCGGCCTGCGAGACATTCAGATCCTGGCGGTGTCGTTGGACCCGAACTACACCGGCGACCGCGTTGGCGCCTTCATTTATGGCCTGGCGGACACCATCATCGCGGCGCACAACGGCAAGACCCGCCTGTACGCCACCGACGCGCTGGACGGTCAGCGGGTCTACAATGCCGCACGGAATGTCGAGGCCGCCGCCTGGCTGCTGGCGTCGCGCCGCAACAACCAGGGCGAACTGCTTTTGCTGGCCAATGAAATGTCTCCCACCGCCACGAACCTGAGCTTCGAGCGCGAGTTCGGCGCCATCATTGGCCGGCTGGACCTGATCGCCAACCTGCTTGGTGAAAATTCGCGCCGCATCGGCATCAACTATGCGCAGGGCCTCCTGCTGTTCAATTTTCTGCCTGTGCGTTAACAGGATCTTCCCATCGTGATCGATATCGTTTCCATCCAGACCGCCCGCGACAACCTGCGCGGCCAGGTGCTGAAGACCCCCTTTACCCTGTCGCGCACGCTGTCCGACATCTTCGGCGCCGAGATCTGGCTGAAGTTCGAGAACCTGCAGTTCACGGCATCGTTCAAGGAACGCGGCTCCCTGAACCGCATGCTGACCCTGTCGGCCGACGAGCGCGCCAAGGGCGTGATCGCGGTGTCGGCTGGCAACCACGCCCAAGGCGTGGCCTACCATGCGCAGCGCATGGGCGTGCCCGCGGTGATCGTGATGCCGCGCTTCACGCCCACGGTCAAGGTGGCCAACACGCGCCGTTTCGGCGCCGAAGTGGTGCTGGCCGGCGATTCCTTTGACGATGCCAAGGCACATGGCTACGAACTTGCCCAGGCGCGTGGCCTGATCATGATCCATCCCTACGATGACGAGGCCGTCATTTCAGGGCAGGGCACCGTAGCGCTTGAAATGCTGGAAGATCAGCCGCAGCTCGATATGCTGGTGATCGCCATCGGCGGCGGCGGTTTGATGTCAGGGGTTGCCACGGCGGCCAAGGCCTTGAAACCGGGCATCGAGATCGTGGGGGTGCAGACTGAACGCTTTCCGTCCATGTACGCGGCCGTCAAGGGCGTGGCCATGCCGCAGGGGCAATACACCATCGCGGAAGGCATTGCGGTGAAGTCGCCCGGCGCGCTGACGCAGCCCATCGTCGCCAAGCTGGTCGACCATATTGAACTGGTCAGCGAAAGCGACATCGAGCACGCTATCGTCGTGCTGCTGGAGATTGAGAAGACCGTGGTTGAAGGCGCGGGCGCCGCGGGGCTGGCCGCGCTGCTGCGCGCGCAGGAAGCGGGCAGCGACCGGTTCAAGGGCAAGCGCATCGGCCTGGTGCTGACCGGCGGCAATATCGACCCGCTGATGCTGGGCGAACTGATCGAACGCGGCATGGTGCGCGCCGGCCGCCTGGCCCGCATCCGCGTGGACCTGCGTGACCTGCCCGGCGCGCTGGCGCATGCCACCAAGCTCATCGCCGATGCCCAGGCGAACATCACCGAAGTGCACCATCAGCGCGCCTTCACGTCGCTGCCGGTACGCAACGTTGAAGTGGACTTCGTGCTGCAAACGCGCGGGCCGGAACATATTCTTGAAGTGATCGACGTGCTGAACGCCGCGGGCTTCGCGGCCAGCAACCATGACCACTGACCACTGACCGGGGCGGCCACAAAGGCCGCGATTCCCTTCCGTTCAGACATCAAGCGCCCGCACTTCGCGGGCGTTTTCATTTGCTCCTGCCCGGTTCAGTCGGAAGTCGTTGCAAAAAAAAATGTGGGGCGCAGGCAGCGCACAAAATTTTTTTTTGCCGCCCATGGAACTTTTTTCAATCTTTCAAACATCCCCACGCTGTCTGGGCTGAAAGCAAATTGAAGGTATCTCGCAAGCCGGCATCCGAGCTGATTGCGAATAATTTGTCCACTATTTGACCTAGGGATATCCCGGAAAAACTTATGGTTCCCCCGGATGTTCGATATGTCGCCATGCGATTTAGCATTCCCCACTTCGCTTTTCCGCCTGTCGCTCTGTTCAGGGCGGGAGGGCGTAGAGATAAGGCGCGCCACTTTTCAGCGATGTTCCGGCGCGTCAGACTAGGGAGACTGCAGCTTGATAAGAAACAGACAGGACTTTTGGTCCGGAGCCATGTTTATTGCTATTGGTGGCGCCTTTTCCATACAGGCCACCGAATATTCCATGGGAAGCGCGGCCCGCATGGGACCGGGATACTTCCCGTTCTGGCTGGGCATCGTGCTGGCGCTGATGGGCGCGGTCGTGCTGATCAGCGCGCTGGCCAAGAGCGCCGATACCACCACCATCACCCGCTACGATTTCCGCATCCTCTTCCTGGTGATCGGGTCGGTGGTGCTCTACGGTTTCGCGCTGCGGTACCTGGGGCTTTACATCTCGGTGTTCCTGCTGGTTCTCGTCAGCAGCCTCGCCAGCCATGAATTCAATTGGAAAGTCGCCGTCGCCAACGGCCTGTTCCTGGTGGCGTTCTCCTACCTTGCCTTCATACGCGGCCTGGGTTTGATATTTCCGCTGTGGCCCAGCGTTTTCGGCAACTAGGAGACAACAATGGAACTTCTACAAAACCTGATGCTGGGTTTCTCCGTGGCGTTCACCCCGGAAAACCTCAGCTATGCATTCCTGGGTTGCCTGCTGGGCACGCTGGTCGGCGTTTTGCCGGGGTTGGGCCCCGTTCCCACCATCGCCATGCTGCTTCCCATCACGTATGTGTTGCCGCCCACGGCCGGCCTGATCATGCTGGCGGGCATTTACTACGGCACCCAGTACGGCGGTTCGACCACGGCCATTCTGGTGAACTTGCCCGGCGAGACGTCCGCGGTGGTGACGGTGCTGGACGGCCACCAGATGGCGCGCAATGGCAGAGCGGGCGCCGCGCTGTCCCTTGCCGCCATCGGCTCATTTTTCGCGGGTAGCGTAGCCACCGTGCTGATCGCGGCATTTGCGCCGCCCTTGGCGGAAGTGGCGTTTGCGTTCGGCCCGGCGGAGTACTTTTCGCTGATGGCGCTGGGCCTGATCGGTGCGGTCGTGCTGGCCTCGGGCTCGCTGCCCAAAGCCATCTGCATGATCTTGCTGGGCCTGCTGCTGGGCATGGTGGGTACCGACGTCAATTCCGGGGTCGCCCGCTACGACTTCAGCATTCCGGAGCTGCAGGACGGTATCGATTTCGCGATTGTGGCCATGGGTGTTTTCGGCCTGTCGGAAATCATGGCCAACCTGGAGCAGAAAGAGAATCGCGTCGAGATCACCGACAAGGTGGGTTCGCTGTACCCCAGCCGCCAGGAATTCCGCGAAGCGGCACCCGCCATCATCCGGGGTACCGCCCTGGGTTCGGCGCTGGGTATCTTGCCCGGTGGCGGTTCGGTGTTGTCGGCGTTTGCCTCCTACACGCTTGAGAAGAAGCTGTCGAAAGAGCCCGAGCGCTTTGGCAAGGGCCATCCGGCCGGTCTGGCGGGGCCGGAGTCGGCCAACAACGCCGGCGCGCAAACCTCGTTCATTCCCTTGCTGACGCTGGGTATTCCGGGCAACGCGGTGATGGCGTTGATGGTGGGGGCTATGACCATCCACAACATCCAGCCCGGCCCGCAAGTGATGACCAGCCACCCCGATCTGTTCTGGGGCCTGATCGCCTCGATGTGGATCGGCAACCTGATGCTGGTGATCCTGAACCTGCCGCTGATCGGCATCTGGGTGAAATTGCTGCGCGTGCCTTACCGCATGCTGTTCCCGGCCATTCTCGTGTTCTGCACGATCGGGGTGTACTCACTGAACTACAACGTGTTCGATATCTTCATGTTCGCCATCTTTGGCGTCATTGGGTATATCTGGAGCAAGTTGGGTTGCGAGGGCGCGCCGCTGTTGCTGGGCTTGGTGCTGGGTCCCATGATGGAAGAAAACTTCCGCCGGGCGCTGTTGCTGTCGCGAGGTGATTTCAGCACGTTCGTCACCCGCCCGCTGTCGGCGACGCTGCTGGCCATGGCCGCCATCCTGCTGGTGCTGGTGATGCTGCCGGCCCTGCGCAAGAAACGCGAGGAAACGTTCGTCGAGGTCGACTGACCACGGGGAACAAGATTGGCTCCGGGCCTGGTGCGGCGCAAGCTGCCCAGGCTCGCTTTTTTTGAGTCTGCCTTGCTGACACGTCCCGAATTTCCTTCCAGCCAACTCGACTTTCAGGAAGCTGTCAGATTGCTTTCAGCTTTCTTTCAGGCTGTCTCGCGCGCCACCAGGCTCTTTAAGCCATACAAGCGTTCACGATGCAAGATGGTGGCCAACGGCAACGGCTCGCGGTCCAACGCGATGTAGTCGGCGGGAATCTGGGCCACGGCCTCGCGCATGCGCGCCGCGTCGGCCTGCCACCATTGCACCAGCATGCGGTCCGGGTTGTAGACGTCCAGGCCCTGGCGGCGCAATTCCGAACGGTTGAAATCCTTCAGATTCCAGGTCAGCACCTGCACCACGGGCGGCTGCTGCAAGCCACAGCGTGCTCGCCGCGCCAATCCGGCCGCAATCACATGGAAGTCCTTCGGGTCGCTGTAGCGCAGCGATGCTTCGTACACCTGCGTATCGACCTCGTTGGCCAGGGGAAAGCTGGCGTTCATCTCGGCCCAGAACTCAGCCAGCACTTCGGGCGGAATATCCCAGATGCGCGCCGCGTTGCGCCGCCATTCTTCACCGATGCGTTCGGTCCAGACGGGGGTGAACACGCCAGCCGCGGCCAGACGCAACAACAGCCTGCGCAGGATGCCGGACATCAGGACGCAGGCGTCCAGGACGATGAAGGGAGGGGGGGCGGAAGGAGCGGTCAAGTGTGGTCGTCCGGCCAAGCGCAATGGCCTGGCCTGTGCAAGCTGCGGGCGCAGCAGGTGGTGCCCGAGACCGGAATCGAACCGGTACGGCCTTGCGGCCGAGGGATTTTCTTACCACTTCGGCTTTCGCCGCCAGCGCGGGTGCGCTGTTCGTGGTCTGGAGCACGCCTTCACCATAGCCTTGCGGCCGTAGGTGCCCGCCGTCTGCTCTCTACACCTTCCCCGATTTTTCAATCGGGGCTTGGCTCGGCGTTGGCTCGGAACAGGTCCAGGGCGTTCGCCGAGTTTGACGGGCTACACCTTTGGAGTTTCCCCCAAAGGGCTCAAATTTTTTAAGTCCCTTGTGTCTACCAATTTCACCACTCGGGCGGTGCGCGGCCCTTTGCAAGGGTCGGCAGCGGGCGTGACTATAACATCCCGCTGCCCGCGCCCGGGCTACTTGCGGCCGAACAGCCGGCCAAGCAAGCCGGCGGGTTTGGAGGCGGCCGCTTCGGCTTCCAGCGCGTTCT
This sequence comes from Achromobacter spanius, assembly GCF_029637605.1. NCBI lineage: Bacteria > Pseudomonadati > Pseudomonadota > Betaproteobacteria > Burkholderiales > Alcaligenaceae > Achromobacter > Achromobacter spanius. The sequence continues at coordinate 5,778,181 of NZ_CP121261.1, forward strand.
TCATCGACAGCTCTTGAAAATAGGGCTTGCCGTTTTGCTGGTAGGACGCGGAGGCCTGGCGATAGGCCACGGCCGATTCGGCGTGACGCTTCATCTGGCCGAAGATCCTGCCACGCGCAAACAGCGCCCAACTGCGATAGTCGGGGTCCAGCGCAAGCAGGCGGTCGCAGGCCGCCAGCCCTTCGTCATGGCGCTTGGCGGCGATCAGCGCGTTGATGCGTTCGGCATGCAGGGGGCCGCTGTCGGACCAGCGTTCCAGGGTGGTGTCGGCGTAGGCTACGGCCTCGTCGGCGCGGTCCAGGTGGGTCAGCGCTTCGATGCGCGCGCGGCGCCATTTCAGCCAGTCCGGGTCCAGCGAAATGGCCACTTCCGCCAGCGGCAGCGCTTCGTCGTGGCGTTCCAGGTAGTTCAGCATGTCGGCGGCGTTGCCGGGCAGGAAATCGTCGCCGGGCGCAAGCTCGTAGCCTTTCAGGTAATACGCCAGCGCGGCTTCCCAGTTGCGCTGGTCGCGCTGGGCGTTACCCGCCACGAACAGCAACTGGGCGTCGCCGCTATCAAGCGGATCCAGGCCTAGCAGCGCCTGTTCGGCCAGTTCGGGTTTGCCGGCGCGCACGTATTCGCGGGCTTGTTCCTTGCGGCCTTCCCAGCCCGTGTCGGACAGCGCATCCAGATGGCGCCACAGGGGCACGGCTTCGTCCGCGCGACCCAGCCGGTGTAGCGAGCGTGCCTTGCCTTCCAGCGGCCAGTCCCAGTCGGGTTCGCGCCGCAGCAGGCTGGTCCATTCTTCCACCGCGTCGGCGTCGCGGCCCATGGCTTGCAGGCAGGACGCGCGGTTGTGCTGAATGGCGTTCTCTTCGCCCAGGATGGCGCGGGCGCGGTCGAACATGGCGATGGCGTTGTTCAAATCGCCCAGGCGGCGGTAGTTGTTGCCGGCGTCGTACAGAAAGCCACCATTGTTAGGCGCCAGGGCGACGGCGCGCTGATGGTAGGGCAGGGCATCCGCGTAGCGGCCGGCGTTGTGCAGGTTTGAGCCGATATAGCAATGGGGTGCGGCGGCGGCCGATCGGATCTGAGAGGCTCGCGTCCAACTGGCGATGGCGTCGTCCAGGCGGCGATCGTTGATCAGCAGATAGGCTTCGGCCATCAGCAAGCCGTAGTGGGAGGGGGCGCGTTGCCGAGCGTCGCGCACGGCGCGCCAGGCTTCCTGTTCGTCGCCTTCGTCGTAGCGCACCACGGCCTGCACGGCGATGGCGTCGCTGCATTGCGGGTCCAGCGCCAGGGCGCGGGCCACGTCGGCGTCACGCTGGGCGTAGGCCTTGCGCTGGGCGTGGCAGCGGGCGCGCAAGCCCCAGACGGTGGCTGAACCGGGCTGTTCGCGCACGGCCTGTTCGCACAGCGAGAGCATTTTGGGCAGGTCGCTGCCGTCTTCGGCGCGTTGGATGGCTTCGATCAAGGCGGACATGTGTGGGGTTCCGTCGTGGGGGGCTGTCGTGGGGTTCTGCCGCGGGGTTCTGCCGCGGGTTTCTGTCGTTTTACAAGGCAGCTTGTGACCAAGGCCGGGCGGCTTATCGCGCGAAGGCGCTGGCGTCGTGGCGGCAAGAGTAGGTGCGGTCGCTGGCGGGGATGTCGTCGCTGCCGCATTCCCACCGCCGCACGCCGCCGCCCTTGCGTTCGGCGCGCAGTTCCGGCACGTAGACCAGATGCTTGCCCGCCAGGCTGGGGGTGCCGTCGGTACTGGGCATGCCGGCAATCGTGAAGCGCAAGACGCCGTTGACCGGATTCATCTCCACCTTGGAAAACCCGCTGTCCTGCATCGACTTCGCGCTGATGCCCAGGTCGTCCAGGCTGGCCGGAAATTTCTGGGTGCGCCGATAGTGATTTTCCGCCAGCCGTCGCACGGGGTCGGAGACCAGGTCCAGGCGGTTGATGTCCGCGTGCAGCGGGTTGTCGCTGTTGCTATCGCCGGTGGCATTGATGCCAATGACGATGCCCACCACGACCAGCGCCAGGATGCCGAAAACGGTGAACAGAAACTTGCCCGCGCCGGTGACTGAGGGGGCTCGGGCGACGGCGGCATGCATCGCGCGCGGGTTCGCATCGCGCGTGACCACGTGCGTGCCCGCCAAGGCGTTGTGCATGGCGCGTTCGCCAAAGATCATCTGCTGCAAATGGTGGAACAGGCCGGGCAGCAGCAGGTTCACCGTGTACTTCAGGCTATGGCGCCATAGCGAGCGCAGCAGGCCCGGGGCCTGGCCCTTGCGATTGACCACCCGCTGCTTCAAGACACGCTTGCCCGGCGAACCGTTACCCCAAGCGTCCATGAAAGCGGGCAGGAACCAGCCGATCAAGCCGGCGGCAAAGGCAATCAAAAAGGGCGGTTGGTTGCCGGTCAGGCCTTCGTAGGTCAGTTGGGCGGCCATGATCAAGACGATCATCCCGACCGCCATGACGATGGCGTCGATGGCGCTCGCGCCCAGCCGGGTCCAGATGTTGGGAAACACTTGCGCAGTGTGTTGCGCGGACTGGGCAGGCGCTTTGGACGCGGGGACTTTTGATGGTTTGGTTTTTTGTTTACCGGGAGCAGGCGCGGCGGGGACGGGCAAGGGCGCCTGGCAACTGAAGCATTGCGTATTGGAGGCGGGGTTTTGCCAATTGCAGCGGGGGCATTGCATGGAAGCGGGAATCCTGGTGATGCCGGGGCCGTACAACCACGACCGGAGCGCGGATGATACTCAAGTCTTGCGCTAGGGAAAACCCGAATCACCGCGCCCACGAACAACGCGGGACACTCTCGGCCATGAAGCCCGCCCAAGCCCCATCAAGCGCACCAAGTCCATTGAGCGCCTCCAGCCCCTCAAGCGCCTCCAGCCCCGTCCGCGATATCGATCCCTTGTCGCTGCGCCTGTTCTTATCCGCCTTGGAAGAAGGCAGCCTGGCACGGGCCGCCGCGCGCGAGAACATCGTGCCGTCGGCGGTCAGCAAGCGCATGTCGGAAATGGAGGAAGCGTTTGGCGTGCCGTTGCTTGAGCGCGGCGTCAAGGGCGTGCAGGCCACGCCGGCCGGCAACGCGCTGGCCACGCATGTGCGCCGGCTGTTGCAGGACCTGGAACACATGCACCGCGAGATGGCGGGCTTTGCGACGGGCGTGCGCGGGCGCGTGCGCCTGGCGGTCAGCGTGGCGGCCTTGTCGGGCGACTTGCCCGCGCAGATCCAATCGTTTCGCCGGGCGCACCCCGAGATCGACATCCTGCTGCAGGAAGACACGACGCAAGCCGCTTTTCGCGCCGTGCTGGAAGGGCAGGCGGACGTGGCGGCGGGGTCGGACTTCGGGCATGACGGCTTGCAGGTGTTCCCGTACGGGCATTGCGAGCTGGCCGCCGTGGTGCCAGGCCAGCATGTGCTGGCCCAGCGCGAAACGCTGGACTATGCGCAACTGCTGCCTTTCGAGCAGATCGAACTGAACCGTGACAACGGTATCAGCAGCGTGTTCGAGCAGACTGCGCAGGCGATGGGCGTGACGCGGCGCATCAGCGCCCGTGTCAGCGGGCACGAGACGATCTGCACGTTGGTTGCGCGCGGCATGGGCGTGGCGGTGGTGCCGCTATATCTGAAGGCACGCCAGGCCCATCTGGATATCCGCTTCATCCCGCTGACGGGGCCGTGGTCCAGCACGCCCTTGTGCATCGCCGTTCGGGACCCGGATGCACTGGCGCCCGCCGCGCGAACCTTGCTGGCGCATCTGGGGGTGCTGCCGTCGGCGTGAAGGCGAGCAGGCTCGGGCCTACCTACTTAGGGGCTTACCCGGACGTTCCCAAACGAGAATGCCCCGGTGATGAAAGACCGCTACCCGCGATGCGCCGACGCCCGCGATCATGCTTGCATCTTCACCGGCCAACAAGGACATTCCGATGAGCGCAGCACCGCCTTCACCCTTCATGGACAGCGCTGAATTGCCGTTGCGCGGCATCAAGGTGCTGGAACTGTCACACATGATCATGGGGCCGGCGGCGGGCCTGTCGCTGGCTGATCTGGGCGCCGACGTCATCAAGGTGGAACCGATAGACGGTGACCGTACTCGCCGGCTGAAGGGTTCGGGCAGCGGCTACTTTCCGGTGTTCAACCGCAATAAACAAAGCCTGGCCATCGACCTGAGATCGGCCCAGGGCCAGGAGCTGGTGCGCCAGTTGGCGCTGCAAACCGACATGGTGGTGGAGAACTTCCGCGACGGCAGCCTGGCGCAGTATGGGCTGGACTATGAATCGCTGTCGGCCGAAAACCCCAGGCTGATCTACGTGTCGCTCAAGGGTTTCTTGTCGGGCCCTTACAAGCACAGGACGGCGCTGGATGAAGTGGTGCAGATGATGGGCGGCCTGGCCTATATCAACGGCGGCGCCGACACGCCCCAGCGCGTGGCCGCGTCGGTCAACGACATCCTGGGCGGCACGTTTGGCGTGGTGGGCGCCTTGGCCGCACTGCACGATCGCCACGCCACGGGGCGCGGCCGCCACGTGCGGTCCGGCCTGTTCGAAAACAACCTTCTGCTGGTCGCGCAGTTCATCGCGCAATTCCAGTTGACCGGCACCGCGCCCAAACCCATGGGCGCCGAGCGCAAGCCGCCATGGGGCGTGTACGACGTGTTCGAAACCGCTGATGGCCGCGTGTTTGTGGCGGTGGTGGGCGACGCGCAATGGCGCAACTTCGCGCAAAAATTCCTGCCGCCCGAATGGGCCGCCGACCCGCGCCTGGCCACGGCGGTCGACCGCGAAGCCGCGCGCTCCTGGCTGGTGCCGGGCGTGGCCGAGATCCTGAAATCCTGGAACACCGCCGACCTGTGCGCCGCGCTGGAAGCGGCCAACCTGTCTTACGGCCCGATCCGCCAGCCCCACGACTTGCTGGATGATGCCCATTTGACCGCCGGCGGCGCGTTGCTGAAGACGCGGCTGCCCGACGGCGGCGAGATATCGGCGGCGGCGCTGCCGCTTGAATTCGACGGCCGCAAGGCCGGCAAGCGCATGGATCCGCCCGACCAAGGCGCCCACACCCACGCCATCTTGCAGGGGCTGGGGCTGGATGCCGCGCGCATCGACGCCCTGCGCGCCGCGGGAGTGATTGCATGACCGGGCCTTAGCGCCCGGAACCCTGTCGAGGCGGCGTCAGACCGCCAAGACATCCATCAAAGAGGAGACAACATGATCCGTAAACTCGCCGCGCTGGCTGTACTGGCCGTCGCCTGCACCGCTCAGGCCCAGGACTATCCCAGCAAGCCGATCCGCATCATCATCCCGTCCACGCCGGGCGGCGGCACCGATTACATCGGCCGCCTGATGAGCACCAAGCTGCATGAACTGAACGGCTGGACGGTCGTGCCCGAAAACAAGCCCGGCGCGGGCACGGCACTAGGCCTGGCCGAGGCGGCGCGCGCGCCCGCACAGGGCTATGACCTGGTGATCGGCCAATCGGACAAAGTCACGCTGATTCCGCTACTGATGAAAGTGGCTTATGACCCTGTCCAGGACCTGACGCCGGTCGCGCTGGTGGCCACCACCCCGATGGTGCTGCTGGTGTCTGACGCGTCGCCCTACAAGACGCTGCCCGACGTGATCGAGGCGGCCAAGAAAGCGCCCAACCAGATTTCATACGGCACCTCGGGAACCGGGGGCGGCGTGCATATCGCCATGGAAATGCTGCAGCACGAAGCCGGCTTCAAGATGCAGCACGTGCCTTACAAGGGCTCGGCGCCGGCGCTGGCGGACCTGATGGGCGGGCATTTGCAGTTTGCGGGATCGTCGATTTCGTCGGCGGCTTCGTTGATCAAATCGGGCAAGGTCCGCGCGCTGGCGGTGACCTCGCCCAAGCGCAACGCCGCGCTGCCCGACGTGCCCACGGTGGCCGAGCTGGGCTACAAGGATTTCAGCGTGGTGACCTACTACGGTGTGCTGGCGCCCTCCAAGACACCCAAGAACATCGTCCAGCGGCTGAACGCCGACTTCAACAAACTGCTGTCTAAGAAAGACGTGCGTGACGCGCTGGCCGCGCAGGGCCTGGAAGCCGATCCCGTTTCCAGTGCGCAGTTCGCCTCGCTGATCCAGGCGGATATTGGCAAGGCCAAGCAGACGATCAAGAGCGCGGGCATTGTGGTCCAGCAATGATCTTGCAGCGGTATCGGCAGCGACAACGGAGCACCATATGAACCAGGAAGTCAGGATTTGCGAAGTGGGTCCGCGCGATGGGCTGCAGATGGCGCGGGGCATGATGCCCACCGCCGCCAAATTGCGGTGGATCGGCCAACTGGCGGCGGCCGGCCTGCGTGAAATCGAGGTGGGCAGCTTCGTGTCGCCCCGGCTGGTGCCGCAGATGGCCGATACGGGCAGCGTGTTGCCCGAAGCGCTAGGAATCGACGGGCTGACCGTCTGCGCGCTGGCATGCAACCTGAAAGGCGCCATCGCCGCGTACGAGGCCGGTGCGCACGTCCTGTCGTTTCCCATTTCGGTCAGCGACACGCACAGCCGCGCCAATGTGGGCAAGGGCACGGATGCGCAGGTGGAAATGATGGCGTCCATCGTGGACTGGGTGCGCGCGCAGCCGCGCCCCATGCGGATCGACGCGGCGGTGGCCACGGCGTTTGGCTGCTCGCTGGAAGGCCCCGTGCCCGTTCACCGGGTGGCCGAGGTGGCCGCCGCCGTGGCGCGCACGGGCGTGGATGAAATCGCACTGGCGGACACGGTGGGCTACGCGCACCCAGAGCAAGTACGCCAGGTCGTGCGCGCCACCCAGGACGCGGTGGGCGCTCGGCTGACCAAACTGCACCTGCACGACACGATGGGGTTGGGGCTGGCCAATGCACTGGCGGGGCTGGACGAAGGCATCCGTGCGTTCGACTCCTGCCTGGGCGGCCTGGGCGGTTGCCCGTTCGCGCCGGGGGCGTCCGGCAACATCGTCACGGAAGACCTGGTGTTCATGCTGGAAAGCATGGGCTACCGCACGGGCGTGGATTTGCCCCGTCTATTGGCCGCGCGTGCGTTGCTGGCCGACGCCCTGCCTCAGGAAGCGCTGCGCAGCGGCGTCGCGGCGGCGGGCATTCCGAAGACCTTTCGGGCCGGTATGCAGGGGTGACGAGGGGGGGCACGGAGGAAAGCAGCCGCGCCGCAAGGGCGTGGTGGCTGCCATCGAGGGTCTGGCGGAAGCGGTGAGATTCGAACTCACGAACGGTTGCCCGTTGCCGGTTTTCAAGACCGGTGCAATCGACCACTCTGCCACGCTTCCGGGTGATGCTGTGCCGCGGGTCAGGCTGCGGCGTTACGGCTGTTGGGCGATTCGGCCGTCAGGCAAACATTCTGCCAAAACCAAAACGCGAGATGCCGTAAAGGGCGCAATAATAATCTATTTGCTGCAAAGGAGGCACGCGATGCATGCTGTAGAAATCTCCCGCCCCGGCGGCCCCGACGTTCTGGTCCCCGTAGAACGTCCCACGCCCGAGCCCGGCGCGGGTGAAGTCCTGATCAAAGTCAGCGCCGCGGGCATCAACCGCCCCGACGTGTTCCAGCGCAAGGGCAACTACGCACCGCCGCGCGGCGTGTCCGATCTGCCGGGCCTGGAAGTGGCTGGCGAAATCGTCGGCGGTGACGTGGCCGACAGCGGCTTTGCCATCGGCGACAAGGTCTGCGCCCTGGTCGCGGGCGGCGGTTACGCCGAATACTGCGTTGCGCCGGCCGCGCAATGCCTGCCCATCCCCAAAGGCCTGTCCGACATCGAAGCCGCCGGTTTGCCCGAAACCTATTTCACGGTCTGGAGCAACGTGTTCGATCGCGGCCGCCTGTCCGAAGGCGAGATCCTGCTGGTGCATGGCGGCGCAAGCGGCATCGGCACCACGGCGATCCAGTTGGCGCGCGCGATGGGCAATAAAGTCTATGCCACGGTCGGCAGCGATGACCGGGCCCGCGCCGTCGAAGCGCTGGGCGCCGAAAAGGGCATCAACTACAAGACTCACGACTTCGTGAAGGAAGTCATGGACGCGACCGACGGTAGCGGTGTGGACGTCATCCTGGACATGGTGGCCGGCGATTACATCGCGCGCGACATGCAGTGCCTGGCCGACGACGGCCGTATCGTCATCATTGCGCAGTTGGGCGGATCGCGCGCCGACGTGGACACTTCGCAGGTCATGCGCCGTCGCCTGACGATCACGGGGTCCACCTTGCGTCCCCGTCCGGTCGCCTTCAAGGGCGCCATCGCCCGCGCCTTGCGCGAGCAGGCCTGGCCCTTGCTGGAAAAAGGGGCCATCAAGCCGATCGTGCACGCTACCTTCCCGCTGGCCGAAGCCTCCAAGGCCCACGCCATGATGGAAGGCGGTGAAAACATCGGCAAAATCATCCTGACGATGTAAGAATCGCGCGGCGTTCGGCGTATCGCCGCGCAACAGGATACAATCTCGGGTTTCGCCTGGAATTTTTTCCAGGCAGTCCCGTGCGCGGTTGCATCATCCCCCCGGGGCTCACCCACTCTGACACCCTGCCATGACTTCAGTCGAAAACCGCGCCCGCCTTGTGCTGGGCAACTGGAAGATGCACGGCAACCTGGCCGAGAACGCCGCGTTGCTGACCGAGCTGCGCGCCGCGGACGCCGCGAGCCACTGCGAGATCGGCATCTGTGTTCCGTTTCCCTATCTGGCGCAAGCCGGCTCGGCCCTGACTGGAAGCAGCGTGTCCTGGGGCGCGCAAGACGTCAGCGCGCACGAAAAGGGCGCCTACACGGGTGAAGTGTCCGGCGCCATGCTGAAAGAATTTGGTTGCCGCTGGGCATTGGCTGGCCACTCCGAGCGCCGCGTGCTGCACGGTGAAACCGACGAAATCGTCGCCGCCAAGGCGCAAGCCGCGCTGGCCGCTGGCCTGACCCCGGTGGTCTGCGTGGGCGAATCGCTCGCTGACCGCGAAGCCGGCAATACGCTGGCCGTCATCGAACGCCAGTTGAAGCCTGTGTTGGCGCTGGGCACCGATGCCGTGTCGCGCATGGTCCTGGCCTACGAGCCCGTCTGGGCCATCGGCACCGGCCGCACCGCCAGCCCCGAGCAGGCACAGGAAGTCCACGGCGCCATCCGCGCCGCCTTGCGCGCGCTGGGCGCCGCGCAAGTACAGGTTTTGTACGGCGGCAGCGTAAAAGCTGCCAACGCCGCCAGTTTGTTCGCCATGACTGATATCGACGGGGCCCTGGTCGGCGGCGCGTCGCTAGTGGCTGAAGAATTTTTGCGTATTGCCGCCATCTAAGTTTCCGTTCCGGAGTCTGTAATGCCCTTGATGCTTAAACTTTTGCTGGCCGTCCAAGTGATATCGGCGCTGGCTATCATCGTTCTGGTCCTGCTGCAGCAGGGCAAGGGCGCCGACATGGGGTCCGCTTTCGGTAGCGGCTCGTCCGGCAGCCTGTTCGGTGCCACTGGCGCCGCCAACTTCCTGTCGCGCGCCACCAAGTGGGCCGCCGTGGTCTTCTTCGCGTCCACCGCCGGCCTGGCCTACGTCAGCCACAAGGGCACCAGCGGCCCCGCCGTTGATTCGGGCGTGATGCAGAACTTCCCGGCCGACCGCTCCGTGCCGCAAGTGCCGGGCGCCGCTCCCGCCGCACCGGCTACCGGTGGTGCTTCGGTTCCGGGCGCCGCATCGGTTCCGGCTGCTCCTGCTGCTCCCGCCGCGCCGGCCAAGCCCGACGCCTCGGTGCCGTCCGCACCGGCTCCCGCCACGACGGAAAAGCCGGCGGAAACGCCCGCCAAGTAAATTCAGGCATGCTCAAAAAGGCCGGCGCGCAAACGCCGGCTTTTTTTCGCGCGGGCCGGATCGCCTTGCCTTGCAGGCGGGCTTCCGGCGTCAGCAAATTCCGTGCTAGAATGCTCGACTTTCTGGCCTTGCCTACGGGAAAGCCTAGAAAACTGGTGAAAGCCGACGTGGTGAAATTGGTAGACACGCTATCTTGAGGGGGTAGTGGCGAAAGCTGTGCGAGTTCGAGTCTCGCCGTCGGCACCAAGAATTTGTCCCAGGTTGTCCCTGGGTGTGTAAAGAGCCCGCATCTCTCTCTATGAGAATGCGGGTTTTTTGTTGCCTGCCGTCTCAGTTTGTCCATTAGCATCCATTGCGTTTGAGTAGCGGTTTGAGTATGTTTTTGGCCACATACTCAAAATGGGCCCTATTTATGCCTAGCTTGGCAAAAGGACTGACTGACCTTGCGGTCAGGAATGCAAAACGGAAAGACAAGCGCTATACCCTTGCAGACGGCGGAGGCTTGCATCTGGACGTACTACCTTCTGGCAGAAAATCTTGGTTCGCGCGGTACCGGCTGCCCGACGGAAAGCAGCGCACCGTAGTCCTAGGTTTATATCCAGTTGTGAGCCTCGCCGAAGCTCGTCTTAAGACGGAAGAGGTCCAGTTCGCTAGCAGGACTGGTGGACCCATTGTCGGGGCGCGAGTTGAGGCAAAGATGCACGTTCAGGCGCTGACCACGGAGCAAGAGCGTGTTCAACAGGCGGCCGAGGAAGCTAAACGCTATTCGTTCGCCCAGCTGTCCGAGGCATGGCTATCATTCCGGAAGGCCAGTTGGGCTCCTGAGAGCTATCGCAAGGCCCAATATGTCGTTCGGAAATTACTTCAACCGGCCATCGGCGGACGAGACATGCGCACATTGCGTAGTCCTGATGTGACCGACACGCTGCGGGACATTGCGGCTGCTACTCCTAGCTTGGCCAAGAAAGCCCAGCAGTACCTAAACGGCGTTATTGAGTATTGCATCCACGAAGGTGTCCGTTCGGACGATCAGGTGCTCAGGCTAAAGGGTGTTCTTCCGAGTCATGCGGGTGGGCACGTGCCGGCGGTGACCCGTCAGCAAGACGTTGGCCGATTGATGAGGACGATCCAAACCTATGAAGGCAGCGTGGTGGTTCGTTACGCGTTGCTGCTCGCAGCCTGGACTGCCTTGCGCCCGGGAGTGGTGGCGAGCGCAATGTGGTCGGAAATCAATCTGAATATGGCGGAATGGCATATCTCGGGCAGGAACGCCGACGGATCTCTACGCATGAAGACGGGGCATGCCCACATCGTTAGTCTGCCAACTCAGGCTGTCGCGATGCTGCTGGAGATGCAGCGATTCTCTGGTGGGGATGTGTTCGTCTTCCCCGCAGTAGGAAAGCTGAAAAATCCCCATTTGCATCGGGATGCGCTTTCCCGGGCGTTGCGATTGATGGGGTTCGCCGGCGAACACAGCCCTCACGGCTTTCGCGCCATGCTTCGGACCATTGCGCGCGAGCGACTTAAGGTCGACTTCGACGTGCTGGAAGCGCAGCTTGCCCATGCCAAAAGGGACCAAATCCAGAAAGCTTATGATCGAACGGGCTTTGTGGACGAACGTCGCGAGGCAATGCAGCGATGGGCAGACTATTTGGATGCACAGGCAGCGCAAGTAAGTGGAACCTGACCGTCACCTTTGACCACGTGAGGTGTTTGAGTCCTGATGCAGCCTTAACACTATGGTCCATGACAGCCGGGCACGCGAAGCGGGCCACCGCTATAACGGTGTATCGCCACCACTTTCAGGTGCGCCAGTTGAGCTGATTTCACGTAATGGTGGATCCCACCCCAGCGCGTAGCTCGTGAACTCTGGTACGCTTCTCGTAGCCCTACATGTGCCCGGTCATACCGGGGCGTGCCAAGTCTCTCAGGCTTGGAAATCAATTGGTTTGAATGTCCAGCCAATGAGCCCGAGCACCTGCCAGGTGCGCTTGTCTACAGGTCCGCTAGGCCTGTCAGGCTCCAGTTCGAGACGAAGAGACTCCTTCGTCAAGACTGCTCGACTTGCTGCTTCGGTGTAACGCCGGAGGAGAGGTTTCCCTTCAAACCTCTTGCAGTCAAAAATCAGACGCTTGCTTGTGATGCGAAGCCGTTGGGGCGGCTGCTATTGAGACAGGATGTGGGTAACTCTCGCTCCGCCTTGTTTCGCCATCCCGGTAAGCACCTCACAATCCCGAGAGTGCACAAGGATGCACTTATGCACCACAAGACGCTTGTAAGCGTGCCGCGAGCTATGGAGCTTAGCGGTCACCACAGCCGATCCTCGTTCTATCGTCGCATCAAGACTGATCCCATGTTCCCGCGGCCCATAAAGCTCGGCCGATCCACACGTTTCGTGCTGGAAGAGATCGTAGATTGGGTTGAAGGCAAGATTGCGGAACGAGATGGATCCTCTCATCTTGAGCATTTGAAGCTGAGGCGGGGAGGAGGCTTTCAGCAGCGTGCAGATGGCGAGAGGCCGGCGCAAGACTCCAGTTGATCGTCACACTCGACGCTCGAACAGAAGAACGCGGAGGTCGTCGGTAACGCAGTTGCTGTTGCCGACGGCCCATATGCCAATCCCTCAGTTTTTTGCACACGATGATCGACTATATCCACCTCAAAGGGTGCCTTGGGGTCGTCCAAAGCCACCATTCGCTATGCTTTGATCATGTGACGTTTTCTACGTTTGATGGGAAGAGAACAAAGCAGACAACGACCTATTTGACTAGCCCCCTCACTGGCGCCCAGATCGAGCTTAGACCTACCGTCGAATACAGACCAGAAGGGCGCATTCTTTACGCTGAATTCCGCATACCCGTCGCCGCATCCCTAATCGGCCAGAACTGCATCCATGGTGGATTGAGCAGCGTGCTCTTTGAAATGAAGCTTCTGTCGACGCTCATTCGCCTCCTATTGATCGAGCAAGGCTTCACCAAAGCCGAAAGCGAATTGTTCATCAGCTCCGCCATCATCACGATGCTGGAGCTGACTTGGCACGTGCAAACCAAAAATCAGTCGGCGGCGAATAAGCGTTTGCGGGCAGCCATCGAACATCTCGCTGCTTTGGAATCGGTCAGTTCCCGTCATGACATTCACGTTCGTAAGGTGGATCAATGGACTTCGCGGGGCGCGACTTCCGTGCTGGCGCACGCTAAGAGCGACTGTTCGTTGCGCATGTACATCAAGGGCGAACAGATGAGAGGGGGCGGCAGCGGATCAAAACAAGGAGGCTTTCTTACGCATGACTTGCGTATCCGGCGAGATGACATTCTTGGCGCGATCGAAGGGCAAGTGCGAGTGGAGGTTTTGCTTGGGGAGGTTGTGCTTCGAAGGTGTGGGCTAGAGCGGCCAAGGCGACTGCAGGATGCTTCTCACCTTCAATTGGTCAAGGCTATCTGTTTTGCCCTAGGGGAGTTTCGGCTCGCTCATTTGGGTGACGGGGAGTACCAGGATTTCGACAATGCCAAAGATGGCTTGTCCCAGGACAACAAGCAGCTGCTGGAGCGTTATGAGTCTGGCGAGGATGTGTTGGTGGCGTTGTCCGATTCGAAGGGAACGCGAACGCGCCAGACATTGTTGAGTTGTGGGGTAGACATTGCCTTGCCTAGGCCATTGGGCTTGGACCCGTTTCGACGGTCATTGTCAGGCCAGATTGCGATTGAGAAAATGGCCCGCTTCGGGCGGAAGGCAGCGGATCTAACGGTAACGACGGAGACTAGTAGGAGAATAGGTAGTTCCTTGCTGCTTATGCTTCAGCATGCTCGTGACGCTGAGTATCCCAGCAAAATTCCGCCGGATTCACTTTCTGAATGGCTTACCGCGCGTGACGCGCGGCTGGGGCGGGCGCGTATGGTTCGCCGGCGACGGGAATCGAACGATGCCATCTGTGATCAAGTGGATGTTTAGCAATAGTTGTTCGAAAGTTAAGTCCTAGACGAAGATGACCGTCGATCCCTTTCGTTGGCGTTCTGGGGGCAGTCGGATGAGAGGCGGCAGCAAGGGAACTGGTCTATCGTGTTGTTGGCCGCCCGCTGTCTAGCGCGTTCATCTGAGCATCAAAGCCTTCACTGCGATAGAATCGTCAGCGCTAGAGCGCCAATTGCATCTTTGCGGTTGCGCTGCACGTGACCAAGCGGCCAAATGGCGCTACCGCGAGATATCGCGGGAGCGTCACCGGCGGCATCAACGGAACAGTGACCTCCCACGAGGCGCGAGGCGTTGGGGCTGTCGGCTTGACTTGCCTGGAGTCGCCTTCTTCCCCGGGTTCTATTGGGAGGGCGAATAAGAAGCGAGCAGGGCATGCCAAAGGCAGGGACGCGGGCGATCAAGCAAACACGACTGAGAGTCGCGGCCGATTTCCTTTCCTAGCGCGCGCCTTCGTATATTTCTGGACTTTGGCGGCTGCTATCGCCATCTGCGAAGGCACTTTTGGTATAAAAGGAGAGTTAATGGGACGCATTCTTATTTGTGGCAGCGATGTTGCATGCAGCGAGTCTGTTTCATCAGTAACGGTTGCGCTGCACGTGACCAAGCGGCAAAATGGCGCTACCGCGAGATATCGCGGGAGCGTCACCGGCGGCATCAACGGAACAGTGACCTCCCACGAGGCGCGAGGCGTTGGGGCTGTCGGCTAGGCCTTCAAACACGCTGAGACCCGGGGAATTCAAACTCAGCGTTGTACCTGGATGAATGGCAAACGCATACCAGAAAGTTTTCTCTAGAGATTCACTGTTGGGTGCTTGGCGGCATTTATATAAAAATGCAAAGCCCTCAAGCCGTAACACGGTCGGTAGTGACGAAATCTCGATAAACGACTTCGAGCGAAATGTCCACGTGCATCTTCGCTTGCTCCACAACGATCTTGCGTTGGGTCATTACAAATTTAGCGACCTGCGTCCTGTGTTGCTGAAGAAGCGCAACGGAAAAGATCGGCTGATTTGTATTCCGACCGTGCGGGATAGGGTGGTCCAAAGGGCCATTCTCAATTTTCTCGCGGACAAATACAGTCCCAAACTACAAAACAGAATAAGCTATGGCTTCCTGCCTAATAGGTCGGTACAGGAGGCTGCCGCAGTCGCGGTACGTATTCGGAATGTGAAGAAGTGGGTGTTCAAGACGGATATCACGGCTTTTTTTGACAGAATTCCGAGAGAGGAATTGATTCGGAGAGTTCAGTCTCTCGTCCGGGAATCCAGTCTTCATCAGCTGTTGAGGTCTGCGGTGTCCTGTGAGGTCGGAGCAGCCGAGAGAAGTCACCAGCGCCGTATAAGTAAGCTAGGGATTCGTTCTGGTATCGGGGTCAGGCAAGGAATGCCGTTGTCCCCTTTTTTTCGAATGTCTTGCTGCGGGAATTTGATGAGACCTTGGTCAAACGCCAATATCAGGCGGTGAGGTATGCTGACGACTTAATATTTTTCGCCGACTCTGAAGCTGAGTGTTTAAAAATATTTGATTATTGCCATGCAGAGTTGGGAAAATTCGGACTCGAAATTCCTTCAATAGGAAAAGATTCGAAATCCGAGATCTACGCTCCTTCCTCTGCTGCGGAATTTTTGGGGCTGTCATTGGCACCAGTGAGGAATAGCGATAGCTATACCTTGATGCTCTCTTCCAAACAGATCGAGCAAATTCGCAAAGAAATGGGAGCGTTCTCGTCCCTTGGGGAACTGCTTTCTCGAGGTATTACGCTGAAGAATATTGTTCCCGCTGTGAGCGCAAAAGCTGCCGGGTATTTGCACGCCTACCAGTGTTGCAGTAATTACCCTGAGCTTGAAAGTCTATTGGTGGAACTCACTGATGACGCGTTGAGGCGACTATACAGGAATGGGCTTGGCTTAGACCTCCATAAAATGTCGAGTGCGGCCTTGCGGTTTTTGGGTCTTCCTGGGCGCTAGACCCCGCCCATTGCTCAAAAAATGATGGTCGCTCAAACTATCGATAATGGTGTGTTTTCGTTGCTTGGTGTTTGGCCGCCAGTATTATTGTGGGTGGGTATTAATCTAATTATAAATATTCTTTTTCCACTTGTTGGTAGTTGTTTTTTAATATGAACTTTACTAAAGAGTGGTGCGTTTCGTACTATTTTATGGTCAATCATTCGGCACGAGATGCTGCTGATGTTAGTCAGCGGTTGTTGTGTCTGTGCGGGATGTGTTCCGGAGGTGGCGGCGTCATGCAACGGAACCGCGGCTCCCCGCAGTGGAAAGTGCGCCTAAGGCGTAACCTCTCCGCACTCGATTTATGGGTTCGGGGGTGTGCTAGGGATGCGAGCGTCGGTCGTATAGAACTTCGTGTGTCGAAATGTTAGACTCTTGGAAAGCGGATTGGGCCGCAAGAGACTCTTCATATGCCAGCAGTTTTCGTCCACGTTTCTGATATTCACTTCGGCCAAGAAAAAGGCGACGCGATACAGACGCACACTGATGTAAAAGCGCAACTGATATCGGATGCCTCCAGCGTAGTTAGATCCTTATCTTCCAAAGTGGCGACTGGCATTCTTGTCACAGGTGATATCGTTCAGTCAGGAAAATCTGATCAGTATCATGATGCGGGCGAATGGCTTGATCAATTGGCGGAGGCCGTAGGGTGTCAGAGATACGATATCCAAATGGTGCCAGGAAATCATGATCTGGACCGAGCAAAAATGTCACACAGCGTTGAGAGTCTTTTACCCAAACTCCGTAGTGGTGATGCGGCAGAATATGAGAATATTCTTAATAATGATGTCGATCGAGCTGCGTTGTTTTCTCGGTTTGAGAATTATGCACGGTTTAGCGAGGCATATAATTGCCCACTTAATAGTCATGGCAAGTTTACCGATAAAGCAGTAGAACTCGCGCCGCATCGTCGGATTCGGTTTGTGCGTATGAATTCTGCACTGCTATGTACAGGTACTGAGAAGCAGGACTGCCCCGAGCTGTTTGTTGGTGCTCGACAGTTCGCCCATATTCCTAGGGTTGCGGGCGAGGAAAATATAGTGCTAATCCATCATCCATTGAGCTGGTTCAAGGATGCTGGTGATGCAAAACGGTATATCCGAAGCCGAGCCCGAATTTTTATCTCCGGACACGAACATAATCCGAGGGTAATGGTGGAATCCGTGGAAAGTGGCTGCGACTTTATGATGCTTGCCGCCGGGGCGACCGTCCCTTTCAAGTCTGACGAACGCTACACTTATACCTATAACGTGCTTGTTTTCGACTGGGACGTCACTCATGATGCCCTAAGGGTCGACATCATTCCTAGAGCTTGGAACGCCGAGTTGACTCGGTTTGATCCTGATGAAGTGCGTCTTGGTACTCGAGAACCTCGATATATACTTCAATCGCCAAATTTCCGCAGGGCCGCCAAACTTGGTGCGGAACTGGTGCGTGGTTCCGTCCAAGACGTGGATACACTTGTGGCTGTCGAGGCTGTTACATCGGACGACGCATCGTCGGCACAATCATGCGATTCAAAGGTGATAGATGCCATGATTTCGCAAGAGCCGGATGGTTACCGACTTCTATTGCTGCGGTTCTTCAGAGATATCTCGGCATTGGATAGGCTCCGCATATTAATTGAATTTGGTGCGGTGCCCGAGGATCTTGAAGAACCAATCACGCATAGCGTTGAACGAGAATTCTTAGATCAACTTATTGATGATGGTTACTTAGAACACCTAAACCAGAGAATTGATCAAACGATTTCGGCCCGGGGCCATGGAGGAGCCAATGAATAGACTTGCAACACATATGCGAATCGCCAATCTCTCGGTTTCCAATGAGGAAATCAGGGAGCGTGAGCAAGCGATCAGTACTCTATTAACAGCATGGAAATCTCTGGATCAACCGGGCCAGCTTATTGATAAGGCGGCAGATATAGCCAGTTGTCTCCACGGCGACGGTACTCCCTCGGTGCTCCTCGGTCAGGAGGTCGAAGCGGCGATCCAGGTGAATGGACCCGCTTACGTTTACATGGAGCGTCCTTTAGATGTGGGTGTTTGCGCGGCGCTAGTCGCGATGGATATGGTTTCGGCCCTTGAGGATCGTACTGGGACGTCGCCGTTAGATTTATTTGCCGCTGCATTGTGGTCGGCACTCGCCTATCAGGCGCCACTTGTCGAAATCCGGCGTGAAGCCTTGCGCGGCGAATTGCTTTCGGCCTGCCGCGATCGCTGTATTTCCGCCGCCAACGCAGCTCGCGAGCGCTACGACGTGGACGAATTTGACGAGGATGAAACGTACGAAGATATCGATGCTGTCAAAGACGTTGCATGTTCAGCAGTTGCGTCGCTCAAACAAAATGCACTTCTAGACCGAGAGGAGTTGAATTTTTTATGGTGGGTGCTACTACAGCGCAGCCGGCTTTTAAATAAGCCGCTTGAGAAAATTGCTGAACCGGTTCGTCTGCTTGCGTGCGCCATTGAAGGAGCTACGTATCTCACAGCGCTGCCGGCAGAAGCTCATCGAGATATGGTTCTCCGTACTTTAGATGCCGATCCGAAACTTAATCATAAAGGGCTATTGAAGGCCATAGGTTCTGATCGCGAAGCGTTGGCTGTGGCATATAGTGCTGCCAATATTGTGACTCGGTTGCCTACGGTCTTTCCGGTTCTACATTCATTGAGTGCAGATATCTCAGGGAACGAAGGCATCGCGACCGTACGGTCGTCCTCGGAGTGGGCTATGCGCACCTTCCTGGAGGCTGCAATCGTAAAACTCTACCACTCAAGTACGGTGGTTTCGTGAATATCACCTGCTCCTACGATGGTTGTACTGTTGCGGAGACGGAGATTTGCGTTCTCGATAATGCGCCGGAGAGCTGCCCTAATCGTATTACGATGATGGCGGTTCCAAACTCCACGTCGACACCGGAAGCGTGGGATGCTCTAAATCCTGGCGATGTTGTACTTCCCTCGCCAGGAGAGTATCGCTCGTTCCCCGCGAGTACCACGCTCGGTCCTGAGGCTGTCAATAGTCTTATGCGTCGACGCTATGTGACCGTCGTTGGAATTCTAGGGGAGCCGGAGTCTGGTAAAACCGCAGCCTTGGTAAGTCTTTATTTGTTGATTGCTAACGCAAAATTGGCCGGTTGGTCTTATGCTGATAGCCAAAGCTTGCTGGCATTTGAGGATATCGCTCGCGGCAGCCGGCAGTGGAATAGTGGAGCTCCACCAGAGCAGATGACTGTTCATACGCACCTCGCGGATGAGCGAAGCCCAGGCTTTCTTCATTTACGTCTGCGCAGGGATTTGGATGGGAAGCACATTGATTTTGCTTTGCCGGACCTGCCTGGCGAATGGACTACAGATTTGCTCCTATCGGCAAAGTGGGAGAGATTGGAATTCTTGAGTTCTGCTGACGTTATTTGGCTAGTGGTGGACGGCCGTACTCTGATAGATAGGGGCAGACGGCAAATGGTAACTGTTCGCTTGGGTCAGTTGGCGGGTCGGCTTAAAGCATGTATGCCAGAAGGAGTTCCCAGGCTCCTACTGGTCGTAACTCATCGAGATGTCGGAGCAGTCCCACGTGAGACGGTAGACCGTATTCGTGGTGAATTCGCAAAACATGAACAACAGTTGGAAATCATTGAAATCGCGTCATTTTCGAAGATCACCAATGCGGAGGGCATCAAGCCAGGGCATGGAATGGTCAATCTTGTCGAAAGAAGTATAAATTCTTCGGCCGACCCGTTCCCGTTTTGGCCTGATGGTCAATCCACTAATAGTCAGCGGTCCTTTCTGAATTTTCGGAGAGAGATTTGAATAGCAACTCAATTATTGTTCTAGGAGGTCCAGATTCGGGGAAGACCAACTATATCGGTCGCCTCTGGCTGTCCCTCGATTCTCAACAGAATGCGCTAGTGGCTAAAGATGTTGCGCCAAATCTGGACTATGTGATTGATACCGCTGAACACCTCTGCGCGGGAAATTTTGCGCCGAGATCTGAGCATTCGGATGCTCGTCGTGACTTCGAGGTTGTCGTACATGAGGCCAATGGTAGCAGTAGCGCTACGATAGTCATTCCAGATATTTCTGGCGAGTTGTGGCGGGTTGCCGTTGACACAGGCGAACTGGATTCGTCTTGGATGGAAACACTAGAGAATGCTAGTGGCGCCCTCCTGTTTGTTCGTTTTGGATCTAAGAAAAATGTTGGCGCGATGAATTGGGTCACGCACGCGGCGCTGATGGCAAAACGCCGCAGGCAGGGGCCTTCTGGCACTCCGACTCAAGTTATGCTGTGCGAACTATTCCGCTTTTTGGAGCTTAAGCTGCGGACACGCGTCGACGGTAGTCCGCCCCGAGTTGCTCTTGTCGTGGCTGCGTGGGACTTAGTTGATAAAGAAACTTTCGATGCCGGGCCCGAAAAATATCTCGCTAAGGAGTTTCCGTTGATTGCTGGGAAGCTCTTGGACACAAGGTTGGATGTCAGAGTTTTTGGAGTCAGCGTTGTGGGGGGAGACCTGCAAGATGACGCGGAGTATCGGCATCGCTTCCTCGATGGATCCATTCATGACCATGGATGGGTGGCATTGAAGAATCCGAGCAACAGTCAATGGTCTAAGGTATCTGACCTTACCCTGCCTGTGGCTTGGGTGGTTGGGCTGTGAGCACATCACGTGATTAAGATCGAGTCGCAATTGCATGGTTACCGCCACGGTCACGAGTTGATCGAGACGACAGTGCCGTTGGAAAAGGGGGATCAGGCTGTTGTCGACCGCTTATCTGATGTCGCCGGTCCATTGCGATCGGGCGACACTTTTTCACCCTATTTCGCAACCTATCCGCTGCCAAGCGGTAAGTGGACAGTGTTGGCACGGACATGGCCCGATGATACCGTGTCCCGTCCTGGATGTGTTCGCACGCTAAGCTTGCTCATACCGGCCGAAGCGTGGGCCAATTCGCCGAGTGTCTCGCCCTTTATCAAGCTGTTGGATAAGCGTGAGCTTCCGTCGGCGGCATTGCGAATGAGTATTACGGAACCGCAGGAAATGCCGTTGCCGCCTGCTCCACTATTTAGCGCCTCTGAGCTGCTGGAAGCCTTGTTTCTTGAGGAGCAACGTCCTGTTGCGATTTTTGACGCCCCGGAGCCGGAGCTCATCGCTACACGGTTACTTACGGCACTTTGGCCCTCGATGCGTCGCCAGTTTGCCCTATCCACCTTGGCATTGTCTCCCCGCCGCATAGAGGGTCGAGAATTCAATCTGGTGTTTGCGCCTCGAAGCGCGCGACAAAAGTTCTCCGAGTGGGCTGGCCGACGTGTGGACGGTCAAGCGAGAGTTGGGGCTCGTCACCGCTGGACGAGTTCCATTGTGGAACGAGTGTTCGGAGCTCCTGTCCCGAGGCTAGTCGAGGATAGCGATCTGTATGGTGCGAATCAGGTTGAGGATGCTACTGGCGCATTGTTACGTATTTCTTTATTGTGGGACGAGTTGCTGACCAAGGTGGAGCATTCTCCAGCCGCGGCATTGGGTTTGCTCGACATTGCTAAGAGTCGGTCCGTGTTGTCTTCCCAGGCGATGACTACTGTGCAAAGTGTATTAGCGAGTGCAACACGCAGGGCAGTCGATGAGTTACCTATTCAAGACGCTTGGATTCTAATCGGAGCTATAGCCCGCAAAATACATGCCACCCCCTTCGCCACAGAATTCCACTCGCTGCAATCCGCTGCTGCACTACTAGCGCGAAAGGATCCAACCGGTGCATTGCACCTGTTGACCTTGGATGATCCGGTGGATGCTTTATCGAGTTTAGTCGCGCCAATCGCGATGGGAGTCGCTGAATATTGCTCCATGAGGGGGAAGGTGTTGCCATGGGATGTTTTTTCTGCCGTTCCCCAAAAGAGAGTCGTACAGCTTCTGATAGATGGGCCTGCACTTGCGCGTACCATTGCGTTTTCGCGAGAGATGCAGGCTGAGGTTTTGGCTTATGTGGTCGGACTCTCACTTGAAATGTTCGTGGCCGTCCGTGATGCGTTGTTGCCAAATCTAGTGGAAAACTTTCAAGTCGGGCTGGCCAGTCATTTTATCGCATCGTTGGATGCCGATACGCTTTTGAAAACTGTTCATGAATTGATCGGAACGAATGATCTTTCTGCTACATCTTTCCTAAGACCGCTTGCGGCGCGCGCCCGCGCTGTCCAGGCAGCGAATGGATTGCGAGGTTTACTTAAGAGAGTACAAGATGATGCACGCCGCATCGCGCTCATCCAGGCTTCGCTTGATCCTAGAAAGGAAGACATTGAATGGCTGCTGAACGATTCTGATTTGACTGAAACAGAGTCGCAAAAAATACTAGTCGACCTCCTCGTCTCCGCGGATGAGCAACAGTTCCGGGCACTGCTGTCTGAGGAGATGTTGCGCAACACCCTTTTGGTTCGTATTCCTTCTTCAGCGCGAGATGTATTTTGTCGCTTGTTGCGCGAAGGAAATCTCCCTCTTGATCAGCATGTGGCGGTGCTACGGCGGGTGCTCGATGACCGCTGTCTTCAAGATGATGACCATATTGATATCGCATTCGGTGCACTCGAGCGTTGTCTCGTCGATCATTTTTCCGGCGATGAGATTGAGGTAATCGGGAGCCTTCTAAATTTTGTGGGTCCAGTACTGAATCCAAGATGGGCAATTTCGCAGGGACTCGGAAATTCACTGGATGGGTCGTTAATTCGTCGTAACTTACTTGCGTTTGAAAGTACATCCACGGATGCGCGGTCACGTATAGTGAATTCACTTGATGAGCTCTCGGAGGCCCTCGGTAAACGTTGGTCTCTGGATTTAGATGCGCACTCCGCGCAGGCCTGCGCTAATCTATTTTGGAGTGCTGCACAGCTACAATCCCCGGACCTGCTAACCGCTACGGCCCGGATGGTGCGCCTTTTATTCCGCTCCCGAGAATGGCCAGTTTCCGCAATAATGCCGGCTACATTTCCAGTGGTGTACCGAGAGCTCGCTGCCGGCGACGACGTGCCTGATATGCTTAAATTCATGTCTTTTTTTGACTGGGACAAATGCAAGGCGGCACGGCGGGAGTTGATCGACGCGTTTGATTCTTCAGAGTGGGACGTTGCCGATCTTGCATTAACAATATGTCTATGCCCGCATGAAGAGAAATTCGTGCATCGCATAGCTCGAAGCTTCCGCGGGGATGCGCTTTTAAACAAGTTGGCGCGAAGCCTGGAGCGCCTGCCGCAGTCATGCGGCGAACGCTTGGAGGTTGCCATACGTGACGTTCGGATGGACCGCTAAGTTGCTATTACTAGTGTGTCTCTGAATCGGGTCGCGGTTATTGGTTACGACAGGCGAAGGAACTTGATTCCCTATAGCAAAGATGGAATCGCGCGCCTATCTAAAGGTCTAATGTACTGAACGAGTGTTGCCGTTGAGCGGTGCCCCGTCTGTTGTTTAATCTGAAAAAGTTGTAGTCCTGACATCGCAGCGGTGGTGACATATCCGGCTCGCAAGCTGTGACCCGAGACGAATTGGGGATCGGAACCAATACGCCGATATGAAGCCTTGACAATTAGCGCCACTGATTGATCGGTGAGGGCATTTTCGCCTATGGTGTCGTGACGAGTGACGCGTCGGAACACATAGCCAGACTCAATGCCCGCCAAGGCTTTCCATTGTTCTAAGGCCTCAACCGGGCATCTAGCGCCTTTGGCACGAGGAATGAATACCATTCGCCCCGCACCTTCTTGGTCTGTCTTGGAGCGTCGAAGTTCGATCTCGATACCTTCATTGACTGTCGAGATATGTTCGCATTGAATGGCGACCAGTTCCGCACGTCGGAATGCTCCAGCGAAGCCAATAAGTAAAAGGGCGCGATCTCTCGCCGCCTTCATTGGCTTCTGCTGGTCGACTAGGGCAAGCATCTCCAATAAATCATCTTTGATGATCGCCCGCACACGGCGTTGTGAAATGCCCAAGGCGTAAGCTCCCCCTTCAGGTAGACACCGCCCGGTAGAATTTCGGAGCCTCCCTGAGTTGGAGATTCCCTTGAAGAAAAGCAGATTTACCGAGAGCCAGATCGTTGCTGTTCTGAAGGAAGGCGAAGCCGGCATGCCGGTCGCCGAGCTGTGCCGCAAACACGGCATCAGCAACGCCACGTATTACCTTTGGAAGAGCAAGTTCTCCGGCGTTCAAGTTTCCGAGTTGCAGAGGCTGCGCGAACTGGAAGCTGAAAACGCCAAGCTCAAACGCATGTTTGCCGACTTGGCGCTGGAGAATGCAGCGATCAAGGATGTCTTGAATCGAAAATCCTGACGCCGTCGGCCAGGCGCGAAGTGGTGGGACAGCTGGTGCAAGCCAAGCTCTCAATCACGCGCGCTTGTCAGATTGCCGGCCTATCGCGGGCGGCGTACTACAAGAAGCCAATGCCGGCATCTGAGCGGGATTCCCAAGTCATTGATGCTCTCAATGCCATTGTGACTCGGCATGGGCGTTGGGGATTCTGGAAGTGTTTCACCCGGCTGCGCCTCGACGGTCGCGGCTGGAACAAAAAGCGCGTTCATCGGGTGTACTGCGACATGGGTCTGAATTTGCCTCGGCGCTGCAAAAAGCGGCTTCCCGACCGACCGCGACAGCCGCTGGATCTGGCCACAGAGCCTAATCGTTGTTGGGCGCTCGACTTCATGCATGACGCTCTCTACTGCGGCCGGCGGTTTCGCACTCTGAACGTGATCGACGAGGCGAACCGGGAGTGCTTGGCCATCGAGGTAGGCGTGTCCATCCCGTCTGCACGCCTCATTCGGGTATTGAGCCGTTTGATCGACTGCTATGGGCCGCCTGACGCAATACGCCTGGATAACGGTCCGGAGATGATCTCAGAGGCGTTCACCCAATGGGCTAGCGCAAAGGGCATCGCGATCCGCTATATCCAGCCGGGCAAGCCAAACCAGAACGCTTTCATTGAGCGCTTCAATCGAACTTATCGAACCGAGGTGCTCGACGCGCACCTGTTCGCCAACCTTGAGCAGGTCCAGGCGATTACCGATCAATGGCTGGTCGATTACAACCAGTACCGCCCGCATGAATCGCTGGGTGGCCTCCCGCCGGTGCAATTCATGCCCCGGCTAACCCTTGCTCCGATCGTCTATCAACCGATGTCTACTTGACAGGGGTGCTTACGAAGGTTTTACGAATACCTTGCATGGTCTGTCGCACGCTGACGTGGACGGCAGGAGACTTCAGGTTTTGATCTTGATGGGCACAGTGGATGCCGATCAGTCTGCGCTCTATGGTCGCTACGGCCAAAGTTGCTGCGAGCTTGGCCAGATATGCGCACAGCTGTTGTGGCGTCGCCGGCAGCTTTCCACCGTTCGCCAAAAAGTGAGCGAGATCGGTCGCATATGCTTTCTTCGTGACGGCTGATCGGGCTGCATCAATGTAACGCTCTGCCGTCATTGACACGGCAGTACTCTCGGGAACGCTTCGAGAGGGCTTGGAGGCATTAGTCTTTGATGCCATGGCGGCATTTCTGCTGGTGTTTTTCATGGTCGGAATGAAGTCCTCTTGGAACGTGCCCTATTGACGTCGGGAAGCTGGGCGAACGGGAGCCAGGTCAAGGGTAGTAATCAGCCAGATGGGATCGACAAGCGATAGGGAGCTCGCGGATATACAGGAGTACCTGCCCTAAATCGGCAAGTAGCGAACCAGCACTTGCAATGGACTGTCGTGGCGCGGCGGCATTACCTACATGGTCCAGCGGGACACTGGCGAGAAGCGAGCCAAGCCCCGCGATGCCTTGATGCAGGCAATCGAGCTTGAGGTCTAGTTGTGAGGCCAATGCCAGCAGGAGTTCAGGATCTGCCTCTGCGAAGTCGACACGAGGATCTGCAGTTTTTGGCAACAAGCAGAGCATCGCGCAAGGGTCACGCAATAGGGCTCTATGGGTGGCTGATTTCGGTTCGAGCCCATGTTCAAATTCCTTTGGCAGCAGGAGCGTCGTAGCGGACCTGTCAGCCTCGGTAATGACCCATAGCCGCTCGCCCGCTACTTCACACGAGGATATGACGGGGTTGCCATGTATAGCCGCTGCCTCGTTGGCCAAGGCGTCCTCCGGTTGTACATCGCCCCAATCGCCAGACCGGTGGCGTAACAACATCTGGAATGGGTTCAGGTTCGCGCGCTGCAATAGGTTCAATGCGCCTGGAGTTGCCACGACTTCACTAAGTGGAATGGGTAGACCGCGGCGCTGCGCAGCTGAGGAAGTGTCACAGTGAGATGCTTGCATGGGATTTCGCTTTTGATTGGCAAGAAGGCGTTGGGCATCAGAAATGCAAAAGAGCCAAGGTGTGTGGCCTTGGGTCCTGCGGAGGATGCTGCTAGTCGAGAGGGTTACTTCTGGCCGTACTTGCCAGCCATAGAACCGGCAGCGTTCATGCCGCAGTAGCTGTCGCATCCCTTTGTGGTCACTTGAACGGCGCGATTGGAGAAGTTCAACAGCACGACGCACTGGTCCGCCGGGTCTTCCGACGTCCAGGCCGCTCGGGTGCCGTCAATAGGGCGAGCAAATAACGGCTCGTCTTCTCCCAGGCTGCATGCATGGGTACCCACATTGGTGTTAAAGGCGAACTGGACGCCTTGCGGGGATTCTTTGACGATTAGCTCGCCGCCTTGCTTGATGTATTTGCCCGTGACTCCTGCAAGGGCAGGTGGGCTAGACAGAGCTAGAAGTAGTGCCAACGCGTACGAACGCATCATGAGTTCCTTAGAGAGTTGGGATGAAACACAGAATGGGCGGATTGCTAGCGGCCTGGCATGACGAATTCTTCTTGAGGGCGTCCTAGAAGTCGCCAGCCTTGTTCGGACTGGATTAGCAGCACCGCACCTCGCAGGACGGTCTGTCGCGTTTGCGCGTTCACTGCGCCCGCCATACCAGCGACGACATTGCCCATTTCGCCCATGCAGGGTTTGTTGCGAGGGTCATCGACGAATGCACGCACACCTGCGTAGGTGGTGCGGGCGAAATCGTCGCGGAGCGTCAATGTCGCTTCGTAGTCGAGTCGGAACTTGTCGCCTCGGCGGACGCTGTCGATCTTCCTCGCGTTTGAAATAGTCCACAGAGGCCAGCCAGAGAATCGGCCTTCAAGATAGTTTTTGGCTTCCGCATTGCCTGGCGCCGCTGCTCCGCAGCCTGTCGTGAGAAGAGCCGCAACAATGCCTACGAAGGCTAGCGTCGCTTTGTGGATGGGGTGTCTGCTAAAGGCTTTTAGTTGGGTCGGCATATCAAGGGGCTAAAAATTCTTAAAAATCACACTTTGGGTTTGGTTGCAGGGCTAAATGTACCAAAACCAAACTCAAAGTGTGTGGATGGGAGGTAAGGGATAAGAAAAACTGCGGCATGTCTAACCCAACGCAAAAGTGTGATGCGCAGGTGTTGTTCGCCGCGAACATGCGCCGCATTCGCAAAGAAAAGCAGCTAACTCAGGAGCAGGTGGCTGAAAGGGCGGGCCTGCATCCGAACTACGTGTCTTCTGTGGAGCGCGGGGAACGCAATCTATCGATCGCCAACATCGAACGCATCGCAGCCGCACTCGGTGTCACGATGGCGGAACTGGTCACCCCATAGTTCTACTTGCCGGCGGCGCTTTTCGTGGCCATGGGATGCACGCCGATGTACCAGGCCGCACCAAGCGGCTTAAGGTCAGTTCGGACATGCTCGGGCGTCTCGATCCAGTATGCAGGGTCAATCACGTAGGCAATGGTGGTCTTTGGAGTGTGGCTCGCCGACGCTCGGTGGAATAGCACGTGGCGGCCGATTTCCTTGTCGGGGTCGTAGTTCACCATCAGGATGGCCAGATCCGGGACATCCGCCAACTTGCTCACTTCTTTGTAGACAGTGGCAACCCAGCCGTAGTGCGCCAGAAGTCCGGCAATCAGGTCTTCGGTGATCCAGTAGGGACCATGCTCGGGATGCTTGAACTGCCTCACAGCGAGGTCGCGGACCTCTGCAAGCGGTTTCCCTGTGATGCTGGCGATGCATGCGAAGGCACAATCGAAGTCGTTGTTCTGGGCGACGCGAGCGAAGGCGGGCTGGAAGCCCTCTGCGGTCGAGGTTACGGTGCTGGGTATGCTGGGCATGACACATTCCTTCGTTTCAGGTGCGCGCAACGAAGCCGCCCAGGGACATCAGGGGCACTCAATGGACAAACGGGGAGAGGCGGAAAGTGCAGATTGCCGTTGAGGCAGTCGTCTTTCTGGCAGCGTTGCGGCGCTGGTTGAGGGGCGCGCCGAGGGCTAAACTCCGGCGTGCTAAAACCAGCTTAGGGGTGGCTGCCGTGTCGGATCAACAACAAAATAACTTTGGCAGTTGGCAACTAGAGCGCGGCGTTGTCTCGAAGCAGGCAGCCCTGTAGCGGGTTGCTCTGGCAACGAAGAAGGGCCCAGTCAGCCAAATTTGAGTATGTTTTTGAGTAGGTTTCGCCGATAGGTGGAGAAATTTACCTATGTAGTTCGAGTTTCGCCGTCGCACCAAGAATTCCTCGCAAAAAGTTCGCTAAGGACAAGCCCGCTGAAAACGCAAAGTTTCAGCGGGCTTTTTGCTTTTGGCTTTTAACCCAGCGTTTGGCTCAATGAAGATTGCCCCCAAACGCCAGCACCCCCACCACAAACGTTATCCCTCCCACCGCCGCTAACCCATACGCGCGCTTCGCCGCCATCGCGTTGCCACGGCTCATGCCGATGGCCAGCGTAATCAGCGACCATAGTCCCGTGAAGGATAGAAGCGCCAGCGTGTACACCCAGTCCGAAAGATCGTAGCCGCCGCCACCGATGGACGGGCTTGCGGAATGCTTGGGCCATAGCAAGGCCACGAGCGTGCCCGCAACCACGGCAAACACGGCGAGCCAGGCCAGGAAAGCGCGGTCTTTCAGCATGGTTTCGATCCTGATGTTTGAGTTAGGGGATGTAATGCACGCCTCTAAATGGGGACAAACGGCTGGTATAAAGACCGTTGTAGTGTCAACGTAGGCGAGCAAATGTCGATTCAATCATTGGTCCGTTGCGGGGCGGCAGTGGCGCTTCTCGCAATGGGTTCGGGGTGTTCTTTAGTCGGACTTGGAGATTCCCGGAGTAGCGAGTGTCAGTGGTACCGCAGCAGTTGCATGCACGAGGGGTCATACGACCCGGGCGAAGAGGACTACGCGGAAGAGGAAGCGAAGCGCCTGAACGAAGAATCTGCCGACCGCTTGCGGCGCAGTTCCGGCGATTGATCCCGCAATGGACCCTGCCTTGGGCCGCACCGGTCAGCGCTCCAGATAGTGGTCCCGCAAGACGTCCACGTCTATCTTCAGCACATCCTTCAGATAGCGGTCCATGCCACCAAATTCCTGCTTGATGGCTTGCACCGAGGCATCCAGGTAGGCGGGCGCCACTTCCAGCAGAGGCATCATCACGTCTTCCGTGACGCCGCGCTCGGAGGACTTGGTGAGGATGTCCTGAAAGAACCGGGCGTTGCAGTGATTCGATTCCAGATAGTTCGACACGATCTCGTCATGCGCCACGCCTAGGGCCGACAACAGCAGCAGCGACGCGAAGCCGGTGCGGTCCTTGCCCGCGGTGCAATGGAACAGCAGCGTCTTGCCGGTCATCGCCGTTTTCAGGAAGCCGCCGAACGGCTCTTGGTAGCGCGAGGGAAACTCGCGATAAATCTCCATCATCATGGTGGTGCTGAAGGCTTGCGTGGCCTCGCGCAAGCGTGGCAACAACACGGCCATGGCCATATTGCCGTCCAGCACCGGCGATGCAATCCAGTGGAAGCGTTTGCCGAAGTGCGCTTCGTCCTGGGCTTTTTCAGGATCGGCGCGAAAGTCGATGACCGCTTCCAATCCCAATGCGCCTAGCCGTTCCAGATCGGCGGCGCTGGCCCGGCCCGGGTTGCCGCTGCGAAAGAGCTTGCCCGTGCGCAAGCGCCGCCCATCAATGCCGGTCAGCCCGCCTAGGTCGCGCGCGTTGTGGACTTTTTCCAGGGGCAGGCGGCGTTCAAGCGCTGCCTGGGTGGCGACGAAGCTTTCCGTGCGAGGCATGGCGGTGGGCATGGGTACCTGAAGGGCAAGATTGAGTCGGACGATCGTATCACCGCGACGTGACTCGCATTACCCGAAGCGCTATCCGCCCAGCTTTCCCAGCAAGCCGATCAGTTGCCGCTTTTCCGCCGCGTCCAGCTGATGGCTGATACGGGCGTCGTGTGCCTCGACGGCCTGCGTGATGTCGGCCAGCACCTTGCTGCCCGCCGCCGTCATCGTCAGTGAATAGGCACGCTTGTCGTGCTCGACGTCCAGCTTTTCTACGTACCCCAAGCCTTGCAAGTGGTTCACGATTTGCACGGCGCCTGAGCGGGCGATGCCCAGGATGCGCGCCAGGTCGGTGAGCTTCAGGTTGGCATTGGCCGCGATCAACGTCAGGGCGGAAAAGCGTTGCGGCGTGATGTCCCACGGCGCAAGGGCGGCCAGGAAGTCTTCGTAGATGACGATCTGCGCACGCCGGATGGCGTAGCCGATCAGGCCGTCCAGCGCGCCGTACTGGATACCCGGGACATGGGGCTCAAATTGCTCGCCGCGCGCGGCGGGGCGGCGGGGGCGTTGGGATGCGGCTCGGGACATGGGGGGGGCAGGGGTCTTGATGCCGGGGGCCTCAACACTAATGCAGTCGGGGGCGCCGCGCCATGGGGTTACGGGAAATCCCCGGGGTGCGCAGAGTATCTGATTTTTGTTATGTTGCATAACAAATAAAACCAGGAGTAGACATGCAAATCGTCATTGCCGGGGCCGGCATCGGCGGTCTGACGCTTGCGCTGATGTTGCATCGGCGCGGCATCGATTGCCGCGTGTATGAAAGCGCGCAGGAACTCAGGCCCTTGGGCGTCGGCATCAACCTGCTGCCGCACGCCGTCAGTGAACTGGAGCAGCTAGGGCTGATGCCCGGGCTGGCCGAGCGCGCTATCGAAACCTCGCAACTGCACTACTACAACAAGCTTGGCCAGCCGATCTGGCGCGAGCCGCGCGGGCTACAGGCGGGCTATCCCTTGCCGCAGTTTTCCGTGCATCGCGGAGAGTTCCAGATGATGCTGGCGCAAGCCGTGCGCGAACGCCTGGGCGAGGGCGCCATCGTCACGGGTATGGTGCTGGAATCCGCCGAGCAGGACGCAAGCGGCGCCACCGCCGTGTTCCGGCGGCGCGCGGACGGGACCACGCATCGCGTGCATGGCGACATCCTGGTGGGGGCGGATGGCATTCATTCCGCGCTTCGCCGCCAACTGCATCCCATCGGCGACGAACCCCGCTTTTCCGGGCGCATGTTGTGGCGCGCGGTGACCGAGGCCCCGCCGTACCTGGACGGCCGCAGCATGTTCATGGCGGGCCACCAGGACCAGAAGTTCGTCTGCTATCCCATTTCGGAACCCTTGCGCCGCCAAGGGCGTTCGCTGATCAACTGGATCGCGGAGCTCTCGGTGCCGGATGCCGAACTGCCCGCCACCGACTGGAACCGCCAGGTCGACAAATCCGTCTTCGCGGATCGCTTTGCCGATTGGCGCTGGGACTGGATCGACATTCCCGCCATCATCGATGGCGCAGAAGCCATTTACGAATTTCCGCTTGTGGACCGTGACCCCCTGCCGCGTTGGACGCGGGGCCGCGTTACGCTCTTGGGCGACGCCGCGCACCCCATGTACCCCATCGGTTCGAACGGTTCGGCTCAGGCCATCCTGGACGCGCGTTGCTTGTCGGACTGGTTGGCGCAAGCGGCCGCCGGCGGTGTTCGCACGCTTGACATCGCGTTGCTGGAATATGAGGCCGAACGCCTGCCGCGCACGGCCGGCATCGTATTGCGCAACCGCTTGAATGGCCCAGAGCAGGTCATGCAGATGGCCGAAGAGCGCGCGCCGCAAGGCTTTACGGACATACACGACGTGATCACGCAAGAAGAGCTGGCGGCGGTATCGCTGCGCTACAAACAACTGGCAGGGTTTGACCCCGCCGCCTTGAAGAAGCGCCGGGAGTCAACACCATGAGCCGTCCCGAGGCATCGGCGGACGCCCTGGCGCCGCGACTGGAACATATAACGACGGTCATCGTCGAGGTCGGCCCGCCGCAAGAAGTGGGCGACACCCCGCAGGGCCGACGCCGCGTCATTCCGATCACGGGCGGCACGGTGGATGGCCCGCGCTTGCGCGGCAAAGTGCTGCCGGGCGGTGCGGATTTCCAGATCATCCGCTCGGCCACGTACACCGACATCCATGCGCGCTACGTCATCGAAACCACCGACGGCGAACGCATCTACGTCGAAAACACCGGCATACGCACAGGCCACGCGGATGACATCGCCCGCCTGGTGCGCGGTGAACCCGTGGACCCCGCACGCATTTATTTCCGCAGCTATCCGCGCTTTGAAACCGCATCGCCGGGTTTGGCGTGGATGAACGAAAGCCTTTTCATCGGCACAGGCGCGCGCTATCCCGACCGGGTTGAGCTGCGCTTCTACCGCATTTGCTGAACCCTCGGCATCCGCCGTGGCATGAATATAAAAACGACCTGGAGACAACCATGACCTCAACGCTGCGCCGCCTGTTGGGCGGTTTCATGCTGTGCCTGCCCATCGCCGCGATGGCGCAATTTCCCAATGGCCCCGTGCGCCTGAATGTGGGTTTCCCGCCAGGCACCGGGCCCGACATCGTGGCGCGCACGCTGTCGCAACACATGGGCCCGCTGCTGGGCGAAAGCGTGGTGGTGGAAAACAAGGTGGGCGCGGGCGGGCAGATCGCCGCGCAGACCGTGGCGCGCAGCCCGGCCGATGGCCAAACGATCTTGCTGGGCGAGGTCGGCTCCATCAGCATTTCGCCCGCCACCTATCGCAACCTGAACTACGACCCGCCGCGCGATTTTGCGCCCATCTCCGAAGTGGTGCGCGCCGACTTCGTGCTGGTGGTGCCGGTCGACTCTCCGTACAAGGACCTGGCTGCGTTCGTTGCGGGTGGCAAGAAGGCGTCGGACAGAATCAACTTCGCCACCTTCGGCGCGGGCACGCCAGGCCACTTCGGCGCCGAGCTTTTTGCGCGCGAAGCGGGCATGAAGATCGAGGCCATCCATTACCGTTCAACGGGTGATGCGGTGTCGGGCCTGGTGTCCGGCGCGGTGCAGGCGGCGTTTGTGACCACGGCGCTGGCCGTGCCGCAGGTGCAGGGCGGCAAGATGCGCGCGCTGGCCATTACCGGCGCGCAACGTTCGCCCGCCTTGGCCACGGTGCCCACCTTTGCCGAAGGCGGCTTGCCGGATGTCAATTTCGGGGCGTGGTTCGCCTTGTTCGCGCCCGCCGGTACGCCGGACGCGGTGTTGAACCGTTTGCAGAAAGACAGCGCCGCCGCGCTGCGTCAGCCGGCCGCGGTGCGCAGCCTGACCGAGGCCGGCTTCGTCGTTGTCGGTTCCGACCGGAAGGCGTTGCAGACCTTGTTGTCCGCCGAATCCAAGCGCTGGTCAGACGTGGTGAAAGCCACGGGCTTTCGGGCGGATTGATCGGGCGTGGGGCCGAGATGGCGGAATAACCCCAGCAAGTCGCCCGCGCGTCGCCTTAAAAATGACACAGCGCAACTCGTAGGATGGGTGGAGCGCGAGAGGCCCTTGGGCGAGAACACGGCCGACCAACGCGCGAAACCCATCAAGCAACGCCGAATTTTTGAAAGGCTTAGCCCCCATACAAGCGCTGCCCGATGGGTTTCGCGCGTTCAGCGGTGATGTTCTTAGGAACAGTCTCCCGCGCTCCACCCATCCTACGGACTACGTCGCCGCCAGATGACGTGATGTAGCTCGTAGGATGGGTGGAGCGCGAGAGGCCCTTGGGCGAGAACACGGCTGCCCAACGCGCGAAACCCATCAAGCAACGCTGAATTTTTGAAAAGCTTAGCCACCATGCAAGCGCTGCCCGATGGGTTTCGCGCGTTCAGCGATGGCGTCTTTAGAGACAGCCTCCCGCGCTCCACCCATCCTACGAGGTGCTACGTCGGCGTGCGGGTCGCGCCCGAGTATGCCTACCACCTGGTGTACCCGGCAGGGAGCGATGCGGATCCACGGGTCTGTGCGTTGCGGGATTGGATGCTGGAAATCGTGCGGGCGGGGCAGTCGGAAATTGCCCTGTAGGTGACATCATTCGCGCCATTGGTTCCATCAATAGAACAGTTTGTTCCGTCCAAAATCGGCCGTTTTGAGGCGGGAGCTAGTGCAGCCGTCACGGTCCTGCCGTTAGAATTCCTTCCCATATCACCCCCTATCTACCAGTCGAAAGGTCAAAGTCACATGAGCAACGCTTATCTCGACGCACTGAAAAAGCGCCGTACGCAGTATTCGCTGGGTCGCAACGTGTCGGCCTCCAAGGAAGCACTGACGACCCTGATTCAAGACGCGATCAAGCACAGCCCGTCGTCGTTCAATTCGCAAAGCTCGCGCGCCGTTATTCTGTTTGGCGCCGAAAGCGTGAAGCTCTGGGACCTGGCTATTGAAGAGGTGCGCAAGGTGGCCCCGGCTGAAGGGTTCGACAAGACCGAAGCCAAGCTCAAGAGCTTTGCCGCCGGCGTCGGCACAGTGTTGTTCTTCGAAGACCAGGACGTCGTGCGCAGCCTGCAAGAGAAGTTTGCCCTGTACGCCGACAACTTCCCGGTGTGGTCGGAACAGGCGGGCGGCATGGCCCAACTGTCGGTCTGGTCAACCCTGGCCAACGCCGACGTCGGCGCCAGCCTGCAACACTACAACCCGCTGATCGACGGCGTGGTGGCGCGTGAATGGAACGTGCCCGCCTCGTGGAAGCTGCGCGCGCAAATGCCCTTCGGCTCGAACGAAAACGGCTTTGGCGACAAGCCCTTCATGGACGACGCCGAGCGTTTCCGCGTGGCAGGCTGATCAGCCTGAAGCGGGCGGTGCAAGCCGCCTGAGTGCTCCAGTAACGAAAACCCGCACTTCCCCCAACTGGGGGAGTGCGGGTTTTTGCATGATGCGCCGTCCGGGCGAGTCAGCGCTACCTCGCGTGCATAATGTTCGTTTGACCGGCCCGGCCCGTATGCGCCGGGCTCGCCATACCGCGCGGCAGGCGTCGCGCGCCTCGAGGAGACGCAATATGGATCCGATACTTGCCGGACTGTCGAATTCACTGCCTCAAGCCAAGACGGTTGAGCAATTGACCCGCCCGCTGCTGGACATGTTGGGCAGCGTGACGGGGCTGGAATCCACCTACCTGACCGCCATCGACCTGAAAGCCGATCTGCAGCATGTGCGGTTCGCCCGCAATGTGGGCGACATGCAGATTCCCGAGGGCCTGTCGGTGCCGTGGTCGGACACACTGTGCAAGCGAGCGCTGGAAGAAGGCCGCATGTGCACAAGCGACGTCGCCACCTGCTGGTCGGATTCCGAAGCCGCCCGCCAGTTGGGCATCCAGACATACGTGAGCGCGCCGGTACGCACGGACGAAGGCACGTTGCTTGGCACGCTGTGCGCGGCCAGCGCGCAACAACATCAGATTCCGCCGCAGGCCGAGGCCGTGTTGAAGTTGTTCTCCAACGTCATCGCCAATTTCCTGGAACGCGAAATCTTGATGGAGCAACTGCAGGCCGCGAATGTCCAGTTGATGTCCTACGCGCTGACTGATCCCTTGACCGGCCTGCCCAATCGCCGCGCCGTGTACGAAGAACTGGAACGGCTGGAAAAGCGGGCGCTGCGCGAAGGCAGCAGCGTCCTGGTCGGTGTGATCGACCTGGACGGCTTCAAGGGCATCAACGATACCTATGGCCACCAGCAAGGCGATGTGTTCCTGCAAGACATTTCCCGGCGGCTGGCCAGCTCCTTGCGCACGTCCGACATGCTGGGCCGCATCGGCGGCGACGAGTTCGTGCTGATCGGCCCCGGCCCCGCCATCGAACGCGGCAATATCGGCCCGGGCGGCGAGGCGCAAGGCGGCGAAGCCGCAGACGCCGCCCGCGCGCTGGAGGAACGCGCCACCGAAGCCACCATCGGCCGCTATCAACTGGGCGATGCGGTGGAACCCTATGAAGGCGCCAGCGTCGGCGTGGTGGCGGTCGACCCGCGCGGCCTGGACGCCGAAGCCGCGGTCCGTCTTGCCGATGCACGCATGTATGACATCAAGCGCGCGCGCAAAGGAGCGCGGACGATACATTGAGAGGCTCTTCCAGCGCATGCCTGCGCACGGGACGTCGTTCCCCCAATTCGTAGGATGGGTGAAGCGCGAGATACCAACAACAAGAACGCCGCCGCCGCAACGCGCGCAACCCATCATGCAGACGTTGCGTTGTGGCTGCAGGCCAAAAGAACCGGGATGCTGCATGATGGGTTGCGCGCGTTGAGGCGGTTGGATTTTTGCCTTGAGTCTTTCGCGCTTCACCCATCCTACGCCGTCAAATTGGTGGAACGCCGTGCCCATCATCGATACCTGCGTTCCACCGCCGACCACTTCAACGTCTTGCGCCACTTGCCGCCTTGCTGGCGCAGTTGCAGGTCAAAGTACCCGTCTGTTTTCTCTGGCAGCACCACCAGGATGTTGCTGGCGTCGGACATGTCGTGGTCGCGTGTGCCGTCGGGGTGCCAGTCGCCGGCGATGGATTTGAAGAATGACATGGGCTGCGCGAACACCACGCGCAGCGTGGGGCCGTCGATGTGGAACAGGTACAGGGCCTCGAAGTTGGCGCCACCGCCGGAATACCCTTCGCTCCATCCGGCGCGCACGCCGAAGGCCACGGCGCCGGGGGCGATCTTGTAGGCGGCCAGGTCGAAGCGCTTCCATTCCGTGGGCATCGACAGGAGAGGGGCGTTGGGGTCTTCCGTTGCCAGGTCCTGGGGCAAGTCGATGTCGGTATTGCGCCAGTCGGTGGGCGTCTTGACGGGGCCATCGGTGCGGGCCAGCAGCGTGGGGGCCTTGCCCGGCGTCGTGCCGAACACGCCGAACCAGACGCTGTTCTTGTCATCGTCGCTGGACAGGTCGGCGCATTCGCCGCCGCCGAACTTGATCAGTCGCGCCGCGCGTTCGGGCGTGGCCGCCAGGCACACCATCGCGACAAACGTTCCCGGGCGTTGCGCCCAGGGTTTGGCACCCGCTACCAGCAGCCGTTTGGGATCCTGGCCAGGGGCCAATTGCTGCACCAGGAAGTCGCGTGTGAAGCCGGCGGGCAGCGCAACGCCAAGCCCGTCGGGTTGCGGCGCGCCGCTCATCTGGCTGTCGTACATTCTGCGGGCGTCTTCCGTCTGGATGGCGCTGCGGGCCTTGTCCAGCGAGGGCACGGTGGTGTCCGCCCATGCCGAGGGCACGTGCAGCCCGCAGGCCAACAGCGGGGACAACAGGAGCGGGGCGAGTCGGATGCGCATGGGTAGGGAGCGGGTCTCGGTAGAGGAAGCGGAAGTGGAAGTGGAAGCCGGCGCAGGATAGCCCGGGTACACGTTTCAGAGCGTTGAACTCTGTTTCTATTTTGTAAGTGGTTTTCATGCAGAATGGCGCGCTGCGCTTGCGTCACTAGCCGCAAAGCCAAACCGGCAGCCCTTGCAAGAGAGAAGAACGCAATGACATTGGCACGTTCCGCATTTTCCGCACGCTCCGCAGGTTTCGCGGGTTTCGCAGTTAAGGGCCTATTCCTGGCCGGCGTGTTCGCGCTGTCCTCGCCGGCGATGGCGATCAATTGCGCCAAGGCCGGCACCGCCGTCGAAAAGCTGATCTGCGCCGACAAGGCAACGGTGGCGGCCGATGCCGGGCTGAACCGCGCTTACCAGGCGATCTTGAAGCAGGCCCCGGACGACAGCATCCGCGCGATGCTGGTCGCCAGCCAGAAGCGCTGGCTCCAGGCGCGTGACCGTGCGCTGGACCGCCTGCTCACGGACCCTGACGCCGTGCCGGATGACAAGAGCGCGAGCAAAATTGCGCGCGAGCTGATCGAGAACCGCAGCGCGCAGTTCAAGGAAACCGGCAAAGGGTCCGCCACGCCCACCATCATTCGCCGGGCAGTTCAGCAGCAGCAGTTCCAGTCCCAATTCACGGGCGGCGCGTTCGCGGGCTTTTGGACGTCTTGCGACGTGCTGCCGCATGATTACTACGACTGCTTCGCGATTCGCCACTACCAGAACAACGACCGCGTGTGCTCGGTGGACGAATCCTGGGCGTCGGGGGCGGTCTACACCAAGCGCTACGTCGCCAACGTGGTTGACGGCAAGCCGCGTGTGATCGCGTCCTGCTCGTTCAGTAGTGCCGACGAGGCCTGCGCCACCGTCGGCGATACGAAGGCGAATTGGAACCGGCAGCCCCAGGCGCCGCAGTACGTGTATGCCGACAAGCCGCTGCCGAAGCTGGATGGCGAGATCGACGCGTCGGACGATACCGAATGGGTGCAGGCCTGCCTGACGGACCCGGCATATCCACCAGGGCAATAGCACGGCGGGGGCTGTGTAAGGCGCATACCGCTGATATTCACGCCGATACGCAAAACTTTCTGTTTCCAGCGGGCAGCGGCGTCATCGCGTCTTAAAATCCTGCATTGCAGATTTTCGCTGCCGGCATAGGCCCGCGCGGAACCGAACCGAGAGATATCGATGGATAAGCGACAAGACCTGGAACCGCCGGCGATCCAGGAGGGCGCGGCGCAGACCGGCGCGATGCAGGCGGACGTGGTGGATGCCCCGGGGCCGAACACGCTCGACGCCATCACCATCGATATCGAAGCTGATCCCACGCTAGGCTACGCCTCGATTCAGAACGCGGTTCCCATCGTTCGGACGCTGCGCGTGACAAACCGCTCGGCGCACACCTTCGAGAACATCGAAGTCCGGCTTCGCTGCAACCCCGCCTTTGCCCAACCGGTGACGCTGCGCTTTGACGTGTTGGTGCCGGGAGAAATTCACCGGATTTCCCCGCTGGACCTGACGCCCGACCACAGCTACGTGGCCGACTTGCAAGAAGCCGTGCGCGCCAGCATCGGTGTGGTGGTGCAGTCCGGCATGCAGGAAATAGGCCGGGCTTCGCAAGCGATTACCGTGTTGGCCTATGACCAATGGGCCGGCACGCGCGCCTTGCCGGAATTGTTGGCCGCGTTTTCCATGCCGAACAATCCGGCCGTGGACGGGCTGATCGGCAAGGCGTCCAAGCTGCTGCGCGCGCAGCACGCCGATCTGCAGATGAACGGCTACCAGTCCAAAAGCCGCGACGTTGTGTGGAAGCAGGTGTCTGCCATCTACAGCACGCTGGCGGCCGAATCGCTGCATTACGCCGAGCCGCCCGCGTCTTTCGGCGTGGACGGCCAGAAGATCCGCACGCCGGATCGCATCATGGACGCGCGGGTCGCAACGTGCCTGGACCTGGCGATGCTGTTCTCGTCCTGCCTGGAGCAGGCCGGCTTGCGGCCGGTCATCCTGATGAAGGACGGGCACGCCTGGGTGGGCGTGTGGCT
Source organism: Achromobacter spanius (assembly GCF_029637605.1). Classification (NCBI taxonomy): domain Bacteria; kingdom Pseudomonadati; phylum Pseudomonadota; class Betaproteobacteria; order Burkholderiales; family Alcaligenaceae; genus Achromobacter; species Achromobacter spanius. The sequence goes on from NZ_CP121261.1 coordinate 5,817,382, forward strand.
GCATCAAGCGTGCTTTGCAGACCCGTTGACGGACGACGTGCAGGCGGTAAGAAAGCGCGTGGACAGCGGCGAATTCCTGGTCTTTGAAACGACCGGCATCGCGCAGCATCCCAACTTCCGGCCGTCGTTGCGACGCGCGTTGGAACAGGGCGCGGCGCATCTGCGCGAAGAGAACACCTTTCGATACGCCATCGACGTGCATCGCGCGCGGGAATTGCAGATCAAGCCCTTGCCGTCGCGGGGGGTGTCGGTTGCGCCGACGGATGCCGATGACGCCGAGCTTCCCGCCACCATCGAACCCACGCCTGACCTGCCGCCGCTGGACCCGGAATTCGTGATCAGCCTGGAGCCCGCCGACGACACGCCGGAAGGCCGGCTGGCCAAGTGGAAATCGCGCCTGTTGGACCTGACGCTGCGCAACCGTCTGCTGAACTTCAAGCTGACCAAGTCGACCTTGCCGCTCGTCGTGCCGGACCTGGCGCGGCTGGAAGACGCCATTGTCGATGGCAGCGAATTCCGCATTCGCCCGTTGCCCGCCGCGTTGATGGATGGCAGCGACCCGCGCGTGGCCGAGGTGCATGTGGGCCGGGGCGGCCGTGCGCCGCTGGACGACATGGCGCTGGACGCACTGAGCAACAAGGAACTGATCGCGCGCGTCGCGCAGGAAGCGCTGGACGCCAACCTGCTGACCATCTTCGGCGCGGCACGCACCGGGCAGGAAGAGGGCGGCGCCAACACGCTGTACCTGGCGATGGGCATGCTGCGCTGGACCGAAAGCCCCGGCGCGGAAAGCGCGCATCTGGCGCCGCTGATCCTGGTGCCGGTGTCGCTGCAACGGCAGTCGGTGCGCAGCGGCTTCCGGCTGGTGCGCCACGACGACGAGACCATCATCAACCCCACCTTGCTGCAGATGCTGCGCAACAACTACGAGCTGCGCATTCCGGGCCTGGATGTCCTGCCCGCTGATGACAAGGGCGTGGACGTGGCGCGCGTGTTGCAGGCGTTCCGGCTGGCCGTGCGGGAAATCGCGGGCTGGGAGGTGCTGGAACAGGTGCATCTGGGGATCTTCTCGTTCACCAAGTACCTGATGTGGAAAGACCTGCAAGACCGCACCGAGCAGTTGAAAGCCAACCGCGTCGTCAGGCATTTGATTGATCACCCGGGGCAGGCGTTTGCAAAAGAACCTTTTGATCAACGCTTTGACCGCCTGGACGACAGCTACAAGCCCGAAGACCTGCTGACGCCGCTGCTGTCCGATTCGTCGCAATTGAAGGCGATCTGCGCGGTGGACGCGGGCCGCGACCTGGTGCTGGAAGGACCGCCCGGCACGGGCAAGAGCCAGACCATCACGAACCTGATCGCGCATCTGCTGGCGCGCGGCAAGACGGTGTTGTTCGTCTCGGAAAAAATGGCCGCGCTGGAAGTGGTGCACCGCCGTTTGGCCAATATTGGCCTGGGCCCGTTCTGCCTGGAACTACATTCGTCCAAGGCGCGCAAATCCGAGGTGCTGCAACAGCTTGGAAAGGCGCTGGACCACAGCGGCCAGCGCACCGGCGATGACTGGGCGCGTGAAGCCGAGCGCCTGACCGTGCTGCGCCAGGACTTGAACGGCTTGGTCGATGCGCTGCATCACACGCATGCCAATGGCCTGACGGTGTATGACGCCATTGGCACCTGCATCCAGAACGCGGGCAAGGAGCCGTCGCCGATGTTCTGGGCCGATGCGCAGGCGCATCAAGTCAAAGACCTTGCGCAACTGCGCGAGACCGCGCGCCGCATGTCGACCTTGTCCAAGGAACTTGGCGTGTTGCATGGCCATCCGCTGGCGCATATCGGCATGGCCGAATGGAGCCCCAGTTGGCAAGATGCGCTGCTGGCGGCGGCGCAGGCGCTGGAGCAAGCGGTGGCAGGCTTCCAGGCGCAGGCGATTGCTGCGGGCGAGGGCGTCGGGGTGCCGGCGCAAGGCTTGAGCCTGGATGCCTACGCGCATCTGGATCAGTTGTTCGACGTGCTGCTTGCCGCGCCCCAAGTGCCTGCGGGCTTGGCCACGCAAGCGCACGACCCGGCCGCCCGCTTTCAAGTGCAGGTGCTGGCTCGCCACGGCCTGGCGCGCAACGCGCATTGGGCGCAGGTGGGCGCGCAATGGAACGCGCAGTTGGCCGAGCTTGATGCGAATACGCTGAAGGCCGAGTGGCTGTCCGCATGTTCGGCATGGTGGCCGAAGTCTGTCTTCGCCAAGGGCGGCATCCGCAAGCGGCTGGCGATGTATCGCACGGACGGCCAGCGGCCGGACGAGGCCGCGATTACCGCCATGCTGGCGCCCTTGGCGCTGGTGAATACCGAAGACCGCGAACTGGCTGTGTTGAAGGCAGACGCGCAGCGTTTGCTGCAAGACAGCTACACGGGTCTGTCCACGGATTGGGAACAGGTCCAGCGCCATGAGCAATGGGCGGCGCGGTTTGCCGATGCGGTCACGCAGGTGGCGGGCGACCCCGTCTCCGCTGCCGACTTGCGAACCCGCCTGCAAGCGCTGGTGGGTGAAAACCGCGCCTTCCTGCAACCGGGTTCGCCGCTGGGTAAGTCGTTGCTGGCCTATCGGGACGCGTGGCGTGCATTGCAAGACCGGATGGCGGAAGTTGATGCGCTGGCCAAACCCACCGAAGCGCTGGCGGGCGCATCGGATGCCAACGGCGCGTTGGAACGCATTCAGGGCGTGCTGGCGGGCTGGCGTCATAACAAGCAGTTCTTGATGCCGTGGTGTGTATGGCGCCAGGCGCGCGAGCAAGCCATTGCGTCGCAACTGCAAGGCCTGGTCGCATCTCTTGAGCAGGGCCGCGTGCCGTTGGAGCAGATCGAAGCGCATTTTGAGTTCAGCTACCGCAACTGGTGGGTGAAGAAGGTCATCGACCATACCCCCGTGTTGCGTGCGTTTTCCAGCGCCGACCACGAGCGCAAGATCCGCGAATTCCGCGATGCCGACGACCGCTTCCAGAAACTGACGTCGTCCTACATCGCCGCTGTGTTGGCCGGCAAAGTTCCCGATGGCAACGGCGTGCTGGTCAGCCCGGACAGCGAGCTGGGCCTGCTGCGCCGCGAACTGCAAAAGAAGACGCGCCACGTTCCCGTGCGCCAACTGATGCAGCGCTTGCCCTCCCTGCTGCCCAAGCTCAAGCCTTGCCTGCTGATGTCGCCCTTGTCGGTTGCGCAGTATCTGGACGCCGGCCATTCGCAGTTTGATGTGGTGGTGTTCGATGAAGCCTCGCAGATTCCAGTGTGGGATTCGGTAGGCGCCATTGCGCGCGGTCAGCAAGTGGTGGTGGTGGGCGACACCAAGCAGTTGCCGCCCACCAGCTTCTTCAGCAAGTCCACGCCGGAAGACGATGGCGCGGGTGACGATGGCCAGGTCGAAGACCTGGAGAGCATCCTGGATGAATGCCTGGGCGCCGACATGAACCGCCTGCGTTTGCAGTGGCATTACCGCAGCAAGCACGAGAGCCTGATCACGTTCAGCAACGTCACCTATTACGACTCGCAGCTGATCACCTTCCCGTCGCCCGTGACGGATGACTTGGCCGTGCGCCTGGAGAAGGTCGCGGGCATCTACGACCGGGGCGGCAGCCGCACCAACCGCCGCGAAGCCGAAGCCATCGTGCAAGGCATCGAACAGCACTATCTGGACAAGTCCCGCCGCCGTCAGACCTTGGGCGTGGTGACGTTCAACCAGCCGCAGCAATCCCTGATCGAAACCCTGCTGGACGCGCGCCGCCGCGCCAATGCGGAACTCGACAAGGCGATCTCGGCGCAATCCCGTGAACCGTTGTTCATCAAGAACCTGGAGAACGTGCAGGGCGACGAGCGTGACGTGATTTATTTTTCGATTACGTTTGGCCCGGACCCCGCCGGAAAGATGACGATGAACTTCGGGCCGCTGAACGGCGAAGGCGGACACCGCCGTCTGAACGTGGCGATCTCCCGCGCGCGCGAAGGCGTGGTGATCTACAGCACGTTGATGCCGGAACAGATCGACCTGTCGCGCGTGCGCGCCCGGGGTGTGCGCGACTTGAAGCACTACCTGGAGTTTGCGCTGAAAGGGCCGCGCGCCTTGGTCGAGCAGTCGCTGCCGACCGGCCGCGAGCCGGACAGCCCGTTTGAAACCCAGGTCATCAAGGTGCTGCGCAATCATGGCTGGGTGGTGCACCCGCAAGTGGGCTGCTCCGGCTACCGCATCGACATGGGCGTGGTGGACCCGCGCGCGCCGGGGCGCTATCTGATGGGCATCGAGTGCGACGGCCGTGCGTATCACTCAGGCGCCACCGCGCGCGATCGCGATCGCTTGCGTCAGGTGGTGCTTGAAGGGCTGGGCTGGCGCTTGCATCGGGTGTGGTCCACCGACTGGTGGATCAACCCTGAACGAGAGGTGGAGAAGATCTTGGCCCGCTTGAATGCGGAGCTGGAACGCATGGTCGAGGGCGAGCCTGATGTGGAGGACGCAGAGGCTGAAGGCGAAGCCGAAGTTGAAGCCGAGGTCGAAAGCGAAGTTGACGCCGAAGCTGCTATTCAAGCGGAAGCCGCAATCGGAGCCGGAGCCGATGCCAGAGCCGATGCCAGAGCCGCTACCGAACCCGAAGGCGCCGTGGAGTTTGTGATCAAGACCGAAGAGGGCGATATCGCGTGGGCGTCGGCGCACAGCGCGAAAGTCAGCGCATCCACGGGCGGCATCGCGACCTATCAACTGGCCGACCTGAGCACTGCCGCCGGTGACCCAGACGCCTTCTACAGCCGCGCCAACAACGCGCAATTGGCGGAACAATTACGCCTGGTCATCGACACTGAAGGCCCCATTGCCGAGACCGTGCTGCACCGTAAAGTCGCCCGCGCCTGGGGCCTGGAACGCACAGGCGTCCGGATCGTTGAACGGTTGCGGACCTTGACCCCGATGGAAGTGGGTCAGACGGATGAAGGCGAGGCCACGTTCTATTGGCCCGCCGGCGTCACACCCGAAACCTGGACCGGCTTTCGCGGCGCAAGCGACGACGACGCCACGCGCCGCCGCGTGGATGATGTCTGCATCCAGGAACTGGCGAACGGCGTGCTGCACGTGCTGGCCATGACCGGCAACGCGCCGAAATCGGATGTGATCAAGTCAGTGTGCCGGCTGCTGGGCATGTCGCGTACGTTGGCGGATGCGGAAGCACGCATCGGACACGCGATAGCCGGCCTGGCGCAGCGAGGCGTGGTGCGGGAAGAGATGGGGATGTTGCGGGTGGGGTAGAGGGGGCGTGCGGGGCGTTACGGCGCAGTGACAGGGTCACGCATAAAAATTCCGTAGCGCTCCTCCGACGATCAATGCCAAGACCGAAACGGTCATTCCGCCGTAAGCGAGGAACAGCGGAATTTTTATATCGGAAGGTATGGTGCGAACATCGCTTTCAACATAAATCTTATGAATATTGTTGAGTGGCCAAAAATTCGCTTTATGAAGGGATAGCCATATCAAAAGCGTTGTGGCAATGGCCAGTTTTTCATAGAGCGTTAGCTGGGATCTGGTCCTGCCCTTCGCTATAGGGTGGCTCGTCAATCGGATGGCGTCGTCAAGTTTGAAGTAGTAGAAGTACGCTGCAGAAGAAATATAAACGACGAACGCCAAGACGAAGACCAGTCCTGCAATGGCGCCGATGTGTTGTCCGCTTAGTTCTGTCATTCAAATCAACTCGTATCCGTTTGTACTCAAGTTGGCGCCCAGCGACTTACCAAGAGCGGCCCGTTTCATTGCTTTGGACTCCGGAATAGCGGGCCCAACAACCGCGCCCTCCAGCAAGATTTTGAAACCCTCTGGCCCGCGCTTCGCCTGATCCGTCCATACCACGGACGTAGAATGCCGCTTTTGATCAGTGCCATACGGCTCATAGGAACGAACCATGAAAAAAATAATCCTACTTGCGTCCGCATGCGCCGCGCTGCTACAGGCTTGCGCTCCCGTTTCGTCTCCCAGCGAAGGATCGTCCTCCATGCCCACTTCTACCGCGACGTCGCCCGCCAGCCAACTGAGCTTGCCCGCGTATTACTGGCGTCTGGTCTCCGCCACCGATGCAGCCGGCAAGTCGATTCCGACCTTGCAGCCGGGCGTTGAGCATCAGCTGCGCCTGGCCTTCACGAAGGAGGCCTTGAATATCCGGGGGGGCTGCAATACGCAGTTTGGCGGTTATCGCTATCAGAATGGCGTGCTGCAAGTGGATAACCTGGCGTCCACGATGAAGGCTTGCGAGCAGAGTTTGATGCAACTGGATGCCGAGATCAACGAGCGCCTGAAGGGCGATCTGCGGACGACGCTGTCTGGCGATACGCATGAGCCCGCGCTGGAGCTCGTGGGCAAGGACGGCACCGTGCTGAAGTTCGTGGGTGAACCCACGCCCGAGACGCTGTATGGCAGCGCGGGCGAGATCATGTTCCTGGAAGTGGCTGCCAAGAAGGCCGAGTGCAGCCATCCCATGATTCCCAACTACCAATGCCTGATGGTGCGTGAGCGCCGCTATAACGAAGCCGGCGTGCAGCAGCCGACGCAGGAAAAATGGCATCCGCTGTATCAATCCATCGAAGGGTTCGAGCACCAGGAAGGCGTGCGCACCGTGCTGCGCGTGAAGCGCTACGACTGGAGGAACCCGCCGGCCGACGCACCGTCCAAGGTGTATGTGCTGGATATGGTGGTGGAGCAGGACGCGTCGAAGAAGTAAGCGTAAGGACGTCAATCAAAATGCCGGGCCGCTCAAGCGGCCCGGCATTTTTTTGGGCGAGACGTTCGTCGGTTTCCTGACAGCGTGAGCGTCAGCGAATTGGCTCAGCGTGTTCTGCGTCCGCGGGTTATCTCAATCGACAGTGCTAGCGACCCCGCGAATACGTCCTACATAAGGGGCTACAGGCTCGCAGGCGCTCAAAGCGCTACCCATAATGGCCGCATCAAAACAGCCAGGCCGACATGAGCCAAAGGCAAGGAGACCCGATGCAGCCCGCTATGCAGTCCAACTTGCAGCCCAACTTGCAGCCCAACTTTCTGCTGTTCATCACGGATCAGCAGCGCGCGGATCACGTGGGGAGTTACGGCAACGCCCTGCTGCAAACCCCGGCGCTGGATGCCTTGGCCGAACAGGGGTGGTCCGCCGACCGCTTCTATGTCGCGTCACCGATCTGCATGCCCAATCGCGCCACATTGATGACGGGCCGCATGCCTTCGGCGCATGGGGTGCGCCACAACGGCATTGCACTATCCCAGCGCGCAACGACTTTTGTTGAACGGCTGCGCGGCGCCGGCTACGCCACCGCGCTGATCGGGAAATCGCACTTGCAGAACATGACGGGAGCGGGCCCCGCCTGGCCACCGCCAAACGACAACGTTACACGGGGCGAAGCGTGGCGGCCCGAGCCCGGCGACTACGACCAAGAGTGGGGGCCAATGTGGCGCGATCATCCCGGCCATGACGTGAAGACGCCGTTCTACGGCTTCGACCACGTGCGCTTGGCGCTTGATCACGGCGATCAGGTCGGTGGCCATTACGCACGCTGGCTTGCCCTGGAACACCCAGAAGCGCGGCGGGTGTGGGGGCCGGAGCACGCTTTCAGCACGCCGGATTTCGTGCTGACCCAGCACCGTCAGGCGTGGCGCACGCGAGTCCCCGAGGAATGCTCCACCACCGCCTACATCGGTGACCAAACCATTGCTCAACTGCGCCAGCACGCCGCCGGCCCAGCCCCGTTCTTCATCCAGTGTTCATTTCCTGATCCGCACCATCCCTACACGCCGCCTGGCAAATATTGGGACCAGTATCGGCCGGACGACGTGACGCTGCCGGTATCGTTTCACGCCAGCCGGGCCGTCCATCATCATCCACCCCCGCACGTGGCGTGGTTGTATCGGCAGCGCGATCTGAACATGGCGGTCAAACACACGCCGGCCGTATTCGCCTGCACCGAACGCGAAGCGCGGGAAGCGATTGCGCTGAACTACGGTTCCATCAGCCATATCGACGCGACGATCGGTCGCGTCATTCAGGCGTTGCGCGACACGGGCCTGGACAAGAAAACGGTGGTTATTTTCACCAGCGACCACGGCGACTTCTTCGGCGACCACCAACTATTGTTCAAAGGCCCCATCCACTATCAGGGCCTGATCCGCACGCCGTTCATCTGGCACGACCCACAAGCCACGCCGGCCGCCTCGCGCAGCCAAGCGCTGTGCTCCACGGCTGATATCGCCGCCACCGTGCTGGCGCGCGCGGGGGTGCCCGCCTACAACGGCATGCAAGGCCAATCCCTGCTGCCCTTGATGGCTGGCGCCTGTGACACGGTGCGCGATGCGCTGCTGATCGAAGAGGAAGGCCAACGCACGATGTTCGGCTTTCCCGGCCGCACGCGAATGCGAACGCTGCAAACGACGCGCCACCGCTTGAGTGTGTACGCCGACGCGGATTGGGGCGAACTGTACGACCTGCACGAAGACCCGCACGAACTGCGCAATCTCTGGCACGACCCCGCTGCGGAGACGCGGCGCGGTGAGCTGCTGATGGCGCTGTCGCAAACGATGATCCGCCACGCGGAAACCAGCCCGAACCCCTCGGCAATGGCCTGATTTTTTCGCCAGGCAGGCTGCCTGCCAGCCGCCGCCACCCAGGAGAACACCATGTTCAAGTCATCGCGGTTCTTGTTTTGCTCGGCGTCGTTCATTTGCACGGCGTTGTTCGTTGCAAGCACGACGGCCGCTGCCCAGGCCGCCGCGGCACCGGCTGCCGCAGCACCGGCCGCCGCTCCCACCAATTACCCCTCGCGTTCCATTCGGCTGATCGTCAATTCCTCGCCCGCGGGTCCTTTGGATATCTGCGCCCGCGCCATTTCAATGCACGCCGGCAAGCTGTTGGGCCAGACGATCATCGTCGAGAATCGTCCGGGGGCATCCGGCAACATCGGCGCCAAGGCCGTCGCCAATGCTGATCCTGACGGCTACACACTTCTGCTGACCCTGGATACTCTGATGACGGTCAACCCGCACGTCTTCAAGGACCGGGCCGAAGACTACACCCAAAGCCTGGAGCCGCTCAGCATCGCGGGCAGCTTCGGATTGGCGCTTGCCGTTCGCCCCGACCTGGGCGTGGCGACGCTACAAGATTTCTTGCACTTCGCCAAATCGAATGTCATCACTTATTCGTCCGCCGGCTACGGCAGCCCGGGAAACCTGGCTTTCGAAAAGCTCAAGCTGAGCCTCGGCTTCGACGTGACGCACGTTCCTTTCCGGGGCAGCGCGGGCGCCGTCAACGCCTTGCTGGGAGATCAGATCCAGGCTGGATTCCTGGCGGCGTCGGCGGTGCAGCCGCACGTCAAGGCAGGCAAGATGCGCGCGCTGGCCGTTTCATCGCGCGACCCCGACCCTGATTTGCCCGGCGTGTCAGCGATGGCGCAGTTGGGCGTGGAATCCTTGAAGGACTTTGAAGCGGCCTTCGCCTTTCTTGTGATGGCGCCGCGGGGTGTACCGGCCGATGTTGCCGCGAAGTGGGACGAAACCCTGGCGCAGGTGTACGCGTCGCCGGAGTTTCTGGCCAGCATTGCCAGCCTGGGCATGCGTGCACCATTTTCCGGCCACGCTGTAGCGAAAGAATGGGTGCAAACCCGGTCGGGAAGTTGGGCCGACGTGATTGAATCGGCGGGGATCAAGGGCGAGTAGCAGAACGAAGAAAGCGCAGAGAACGCAGCGGCAACCATCAAGATCACACCGCCCGATGGCGGCAGACCGGAAAACTTCACTACCGGCCTTTGCCGCCATGCCTATCCGCCATGCTCACCATTTGCCTTGACCCTGCGACGGCGACTGCATCGGGGGCGTGGCATTGGTGGGTTGCACCGTGTCCACGTACTTTCTATAGCTGGCGACATATGCCCCACTGTAGATGTCGGGCGTCTCATCGCCTTCCCATTTTTGCTCGACGCCAGACTCCCGCCAGGCGGTCAGGTCGCGCATGACGTCGTCGTGGCTTTTCGGGACATCGGGCGTTTGCACGGCGGTCGTAGGCGCGACGGCCTGTTGCGCAAAAGTGGGGCCGGAGAGCAGGCCGGCGGCGGCCAGCACCACCGGGACGAACACACGGAACGAAAGGACAGTCTTCATGAACGACTCCTTGATCACGATAGCAATCCCTCTCCCTCATGGCTTCGGACTCATCGTAGGGCCGCATGGGTGCCCACCGCATACCCAAAATTGATTACGCCCGGCGTGGACGCCCGGGACGGCTACCGGGGCGCATACTGCGTTTGCGCTACAGCAGGGATGCCAGCCGCACCAGTTCCGCCTGACGGCTGCATTCCATCTTGCTCAGCAACGAGGCAACCTGCTTGCGCACGGTCAGCACGGATGACTGGCGCAGCGTGGCCACCTCTTCCACGCTGTGGCCCGCCGCCAGGCCCGCCAGCACGGCGGCTTCGGCGTGGGTGATGTCGAACACGGATTGCAGCTTGTCGACGTCGGGCTTGGCGAAGGCGCTTTTGCGGCGCAAGCGCACCAGCAGCAGCCGGCCCCCCAGCAGGCTCAACGCATCGGGCGCGGCGCTGATGTCCATCCAGTCGAATTCACCCCAGCCTGCGGCCGTGGCCAGCGATCGTGTGCGGCCGTCGTTGAAGGTGGCGGCGCAGTAGACATCGAAAAGGCGCTGGCTTTTGGCGTCGATGTGGCGCAGCTTGTCGCCGCGCACGATCCAGCCGCGGGCCTCTTCCACATAGTGCCGAGCCAGCGCCGAGATCTTGTTGACCATGGACGCCTGGTTGATCAGCAGCACCGCTTCGTTGACTTCCGAAAAGGCGCTTTCCACCGATTTCCAGCCGATGGCCAAGGCCTTCTGGCGCTGTGCAAGCTGGCTTTGCAGCAGGCGGAAGTACTGGGCGAAGTCGCCCGTCTGCAGGCGCTTGCTGGCTTTGGCGTCGATGGTGGAGCGCTGGAAGCCGATGGACGCATGCAGCACGGAATTGGACTCGACGATCAGCGAAATAATCTGCGCCATGCGGTGCTTGACCATGAAGTCGGCGTAGAACTCCGTGCGCTGCAGTTGGGCGCTGCTGTACATGCGGGCGGTGTCCAGCCAGGTGCCGGCGGGCGCCGTGCGCGAGTCATGTTCCAGCACGTCGTGACGGTAGTAATGCCCCTGGTAGTCCGCGAAGCAGGCGTCGGAAAAGCCGATGGCGGACAGGTTTGACAGCTTGTTGCGCGCGTCGAACACGATCAATGTGCCGCTGTCGGCGCCAACCAGATCGCGCGCTGTGCGCAGGATGTCTTGCCAGGGCGGGTTGGAGTCGGTCAGATGGTGCACGGCCTCCATTGCGCGGGAGAAGACAATCTGATGCTTGAGCATGGTGTGTCTCCAACGTGGCCGTCGGGCCGAGCGGAAATTATGCGCGCGAATTTGCGATCATTGCGCAACATTCATGCGTCATCCAGGCTGCGGCGTTGAATTAATGATCAGCTTGATGCGTGCGTACCGGGATGTTTCCATCAGGGCGGGGCGCGTCACCCGGCGGCAGGATCGCTGCCCGCCATAGATCCAGGAAATGACGTTTTTTCAGCGTATCCAGATACACCAGCAATCCCACGCCCAGCGCCATCGGGCGGATGCCCGTTGCCGGAATGACCGAGGCATTGACGGGCCGCATGCCGGATTGCTTTGCCAGCATTTCCTGTCCGCGTGGCGATAGCAGGTAGTCCAGCAACAAGGCGCCCAGGTCGCCACGCGGCGCCTGCTTGGGAATGATCGCGGACCGCGACAGCATCAGCGTGTAGTCCTGCGGGTAGATGATGGCCAGTGGCGCGCCCTGGTCGATGCGGTGCCGCGTGTAAGACTCCAGCAGGTTGTAGGCCAGCGTGATCTCGCCGCGTTCCAGCTTGTCCAGCGCGTCTTCGGTGGATTCGTGGGTGGTGACGCCATTGCGGCCGAACGCGGCCAGCAAGGCGCCGGCCATGCTGTCCAGGCGCGTGTCCTGCGTGGCGGCCAGATAGCCGATGCCGCTGCCCTGCACGTCGTAGGTCGAAATGCTGTTGGCCAACGGGCGGTCGGGGGCTTGCAGCAGGGAAAGCAGCGCGCGGCGCGTATGCGGCACGCGCGCGGCGGCGAGTTTGTCCGTGTTGTAGACCATGACGATGGGGTCGGTGCCGATGCTGAACACTTCGTCGCGCCAATTCGCCCAGGCGGGCAGGGCGCGGGTTTCCGCCGACACGTGGCGCTGCGCATGGCCGTCGTTGACCAGCTTGGTCTGCAGATCCATGGCGCTGCTGATGATCAGGTCGGGGCCGCGCTTGGCGGTGGCGTCGCCCTGCGCGCGCGCGACCGTGTCCTGATACAGCTGCTGCGTGGACAGCTCGGTGTATTCCAGCCGGATGCCGGGGTTCAACCGGCTGAAGTCTTGCAGGACGCCCTTGAACACCTCCACGCTGTTGGACGCATGCAGGACCAGCACGTTCTTGCTGTCCGCGGCGCCAAGCGTCAGGCCGTCGCGGCTGACTTCGGCGGCCGTCGCGTTGCTCACGGTCGCCACGGCCGCAACCGACAGCAAGGCGGTGGCGCCAAGCAGCCTGCCCACCCCGGCCAGCGCGCTACGCATCATGATGGCTCGCCGGTAAGGTAATGACCGCATCCAGGCCGCCGCCCACGCGGTTGCTCAAACTGAGTTGGCCTTGGTGGATAACAACAACGCGCTTGACGATGGACAGGCCCAGCCCCGCACCGGCGGCGCGCGGGTTGGGGCCGCGCGTGAAGCGATCGAACGCGGCGTTGGCCAACGCGGGTGGGATGCCCGGCCCGGGGTCGGAGACGGTGATGCGCCAGCCCTTATCGTGGGCGTTGAGCGTGATGTCGATGTGACCATCAGGGTGGCTGTCGGTGGGGCTGGACGGACGGCTGGAAATGCCGGCGCCGTGTCGCAAGGCGTTGTCGATCAGGTTCTTGAAGGCTTCGCGCAGCATCAGGCTGTCGCCCTGGATGGTTGGTGTTTGGCGGCCAGGCACTTGGCCGGACGCGACGTCGGGCAGGTGCAGGCGCACATCGGGCTGGGGGGCGGCTTGCGGCACGGTGTCATAGGCGGCCTGGCGCAGCAGTTCGGCCAGGTCGACCGCTTGAAACTGCTTGACGTTGCTGCGGTGGATGACGCTGGCGTCGCTAAGCAATTGGTTGACCAGCCGTGACAGTTTCTCGGCATTGCGCAAGACGGCCAACAGGCTGCGGCGCTGTTCGGCGGGGTCGTCTTCATCCAGCGCCACTTCCATCTGCGCATGCAGCGCGGCCAGCGGCGTGCGCAACTGGTGGGCGGCTTCGGCGATGAACAGGCGCAAGGTGTCGAGGTTGTCGGATAGCCGGGCCATGAACCCGTCCAGCGAATGCACCAGCGTATCCAGTTCCTGGGGCACGGGCGCCGCGATGGGGTGCAGGTCGGACGCGCTGCGCGTGGCCAACTCGTGTTCGATGCGTTGGATGGGCGACAGGGAACGTTGCAAGCCCCAGTAGGCCAGCGCAAGCGCCGCACCGATGAAACCGATCAGCGCCAAAGTGCCTTGCCAGAGAATGCTGTCGGCCAGCGCGTTGCGGGCTTCTCGGGTCTGCGCAACCTGGATCACGGCAGCTTCGGCGCTGCGCGGCCCGGCGATCTTGCGTTCCATCCAGGCAACGCGCACGGGCTCGCCCTGGTAACGGGCGGTATACAGCTGAGGCGTATCGTCGGCGTTTGTGCGGTCCGGTGCCGTGGGCAGATCGGCGTAACCGGAAATCAGCGATCCCGCCGTGGTCGCGACGCGATAGAACACCCGGTCGCGCGGCGCCTGTTCCAGCAAGGCCAGCGCGGCGTAGGGCATGTCCATCTGCCATTCGCCTTGCACCAGTTGCAGGCTGTCGGCCATGGACAGGACAGATGCGCGCAGCAACTGGTCGTAGGTGGTGTCCGCGGTTTGCTGGGCGTAGCCGCGCACCAGCAGGTAGAGCGCGGCCAGGCCTACGGCGAACAAGGCCAGCAGCATCGCCAACAGGCGGCGTCGGATGGAAATGCGGCCTGGCTTCACGGGCTAGTCCTGCGGCGTGCCGGGCGCGGTGCTGTCAGACGGGGCCGTGGACGTCAGCAGGTAGCCGGTGCCGCGCTGCGTTTCGATGCGTAGCGGCGAGCCTTCCAGCTTGCGGCGCAGCCGGGCGATGTAGACCTCGATGGCGTTGGGCGCGGCGTCATCGTCGAAGGCGAAGAGCTTGTTGGCAATCTCGGTCTTGCTGACGGCGCGGTTCATGCCGGCCAGCAGAATCTCCAGCAGGCTGTATTCGCGTTTGGGCAGGTCGATGCGCTGTCCGCCCAGGGACACGTGGCGCGCGGCGCTGTCGATGATCAGGTCGCCAAAGCGCAGGACGCCGGCGGCTTGCGCGCTGGGCCGGCGCAGCAAGGCGCGGCAGCGCGCTTCCAGTTCGCGGAAGTCAAAGGGCTTGGCCAGATAGTCGTCGGCGCCGGTATCCAGGGCGTGGACGCGGTCTTCGATGTCGATGCGGGCCGTCAGCGCCAGTACCGGCGTCTTGCTGCCCCGGTCGCGCAGGCGGTGCAGGATGTCAAAGCCCGACATGCGGGGCAGGCCGATATCCAGGATGACCAGGTCGAAGGTTTCGTATTGCAGTACGCCGTCGGCGCTAAGACCGTCGCCTTGAAGGTCCACGGCATGGCCGAGACGGCGCAGCCGGCGGACGAGGGCGTCGGCCAGATCCTCGTCGTCTTCGATCACCAGGATGCGCATCGGCTGATTGTAGCTGCGTCCAAACGCGTCACTTTCCCTGGGGCGGCCGCCTGTGGAACGGCGCGAAGAGCCGCCCGGGGTTTTAGAAAACGACAGGTTCCAGACAGCTTTTCTTCCTAGTCTTCCGCACCTGCCTCCCTTGCTGGGGGCGGCGCCACACATAACAACGACTAGTCGGAGATACCCCTCATGCTGTTGACCCTGCTTGGCTTTGGCATGGTGATCACGTTCATGACGTTGATCATGACCAAGCGCCTGTCGCCCTTGGTCGCCCTGATTCTTGTCCCCATTATTTTTGCGCTGCTGGGCGGCTTTGGCGCCGGCATCGACAAGATGATGCTGGACGGCATCCGCAAGATTGCGCCCACCGGCGTGATGCTGATGTTCGCCATCCTGTATTTCGGGGTGATGATCGACGCCGGCCTGTTCGACCCCATCGTCGGCCGCATCCTGCGCGCCGTGAAGGGCGACCCGCTGAAGATCGTGGTGGGCACGACGGTGCTGGCGCTGGTGATTTCATTGGATGGCGACGGCTCGACCACCTACATGATCGTGGTGGCCTCGATGCTGCCGCTGTACCGCCGCCTGAAGATGAACGCGCTGTCCATGACCTGCCTGGCCATGCTGGCCAGCGGCATCATGAACCTGACGCCATGGGGCGGGCCGACGGCGCGTGCCGCCAGCGCCCTGCATGTGGATGCGGGCGACATCTTCATTCCGCTGGTGCCGGTGATGGGGGTGGCCATCGTGGCGCTGCTGATCCTGGCTTTCCTGCTGGGCCTGAAAGAGCGCCGCCGCCTGGGCGTGCTGTCGTTGCCGGATGGCGCATCGCTGCATGCCGGCTACGACGAGGACGGCCCCAAGAACCTGCCGGAAATCGAGGTCGACCACGACCTGCGCCGTCCCAAGCTGCTGTGGGTGAACGCCGGCTTGACGCTGGCGCTGATGGTCAGCCTGGTGATGGGTGTTCTGCCGCTGCCGGTGCTGTTCATGATCGCGTTCGCGATCGCCCTGATCATCAACTATCCGAACCTGGCCGAACAGCGCCGCCGCGTTGCGCAGCACGCGGGCAATGTGCTGTCGGTGGTGTCGTTGATTTTCGCGGCGGGCATCTTCACGGGCATTTTGTCCGGCACGGGCATGGTGGAAGCGATGTCGCGCAGCCTGCTTGCCGTGATTCCGGATGCGATGGGCCCGTACCTGGCGGTCATTACCGCGCTGGTCAGCCTGCCGTTCACGTTCTTCATGTCGAACGACGCCTTCTATTTCGGGGTGCTGCCCATTCTGAGCGAAGCGGCGCAGGGCTACGGCATTTCGGCCGTTGAAATGGCGCGCGCGTCACTCATCGGGCAGCCGGTGCACTTGTTGAGCCCGCTGGTGCCGTCCACCTATCTGCTGGTGGGCCTGGCCGGCGTGGAATTCGGCGACCACCAACGCTATTCGCTGAAGTGGGCCACGCTGGTCTGCATGGTGATGCTGGTAGCCGCCCTGGCGTTTGGCCTGTTCCCGCTTGTGGGCGCGGTCGCTTGATTCGCGGCGCATGCCGCACATTGATTAAGGAGTGGTCATGGCTTTGCGTATCGCTTATGTCACCAGCGGAATGGGCCACACAGGCACCGCCATTTGCCAGGCGCTGCATCAGGCGGGACACCGCGTGGTGGCTGGCTGCGGCCCGCGTTCCTTGCGCCGGGATAGTTGGTTGAAGGAACAGACGTCCTTGGGCTACGACTTCGTCGCGTCCGAGGGCGATGCCACTGATTGGGCATCGACGGAGGCGGCGTTCGCGAAAGTCCGCCGCGAGGTCGGCGAGATCGACGTGCTGGTCAACAACGCCGGGTCGATGCTGGACATGCGCTTTCGCCAGATGGGCTATGCGGACTGGGCAGCGGTGCTGCGCAGCAATCTGGACACGCTGTTCAACAGCACCAAGCAGGTGGTCGACAGCATGGCCGACCGGGGCTGGGGGCGCATCATCAACATTGGTTCGGTGGCGGCGGAAAAAGGGCAGATCGGGCAGATCAATTACGCCACGGCCAAGGGCGCGGTAATAGGCTTCACGCGGTCGCTGGCGCAGGAGGTGGCGGCGCGCGGCGTCACGGTGAACCTGGTGTCGCCAGGCTTCATCGCCGACGACACCGTGAAGGCCTTTCCGCCCGCGCTGCTGGACCGCATCATCGAAAGCGTGCCGGTCGGACGCCTGGGCACCGCCCACGACCTGGCCGGGCTGTGCGCCTGGCTGGCCTCCGACGAGGCCGCCTTCGTGACGGGCGCCAACTACGCGATCAACGGCGGCGTGTATATGAGTTGAAGGCGGGGGGCGGGTGTGGGCTGTCTGCTAGTCGCGGAATCTAGTGCGTCAACGCCAGATGAGCGATGTAGCCAGATCGGCTTTCTCCCGCCGCACGCGCTTTGGCGTCGATCCTTGCAAGGATTCGGCGGGGCAGCGTGATGTTGATGCGTTCGATGGTGTCGTCCATGACGGCCGGATCGATTTCAACGATGGCCCAAATCCAGCCTGCGAATTCTGGATTCGCTTGGTGACCCGCAATGCTGGTGGCAACGGGCACGGGGGTGCCACTATCCAACGCGGTTTCAATCCACAGTTCGATCGCTTCTTTTGCGTTCTCGATAGCTTCGTCTATGCCTGAGTCGGCGGCGGAAAAGCAGCCCGGCAGATCTGGCACGACGACGCCCCACGCTTGCGTCTCGCTGCCGGGTTCAATGGCGATTGGATATTTCATGAGTTTCCTTGGCAAGCCATGTGCGGACCAGTGGTCCAGCGATACCGGGCTACTTCAGGCCGGCTTGCGTCAGCAGCTTCGTAACCAGTCCGATTCCCAAGTCTTTCTTGGGGTGAGGCACGCTGATATGCCCAGGTTTTTGCGGGTGGACGAAAATGTGATGCGAGCCTTTCGCATGTCGGAATACCCAGCCCGCTTGGCGAAGCTGTCTGATGATCTCGCGGCTGTTCATGATGTGTACCATACACACCGAGAAATTGGGAAGGGGCCAAATGGGTCGTTTATCGGACCCAATTACACGAATCGGCGCTCACGTGGGGCGATCCTGGCCAGGATTGATTCGCGAGCAAAGTCCCTGTGCCAAAATGCACCGTTTTGAATTTCAACAGGGAGCGGTTCGATGCAAGCTAAGTGGTTGGCGGTGGCAGGCGCGTTGGCTATGTTGGGGCTGGCCGGATGCGGCAAGAAAAACGAATACCCCGAGAGCGTGCGCCGCGTGACCTATAGCGCTTGCGTGGAAGGCTTCAAGAAAAGCGCGGGCGCGCTGCCCGATGTGGACGCGCGTGCAGACACCTATTGCAATTGCGTGCTGGACGGCTTGCAGAAGTCCGTGCCGCTCAAGGACTACACCGCCTATGACAGCATGCTGATCACGAACGAAAAAGGCGCGGAGCGCGATCGGATTGAAGCACTGGTCAATGGCGTCGTGAATATGTGCGTGGCGCAGCAGACGCAAAAGTAGTGCTGCTTGCCCGGGCGACTAGCGCCCCAGCTTCATCGACACGTCCGTATGCGTGCCACGGTCCAGGTCCGCGCCCAGGGGCTGATCCCATTCGGGCAGGTTGAGAAGTTCCTTGCTGACTTCGCCCGCTTCGATGCGGCGTGCGATGTCGTCCAGCAGCAGCGTGCGGCTGGCAAAACCCTTGCCTTGCAGGTCGCGGGCAAACAGCCGGTACGTCAGATTGGGTTCTTCGCCTTTCATCACGCCCAGATCCAGGATACGGCCTTGCTCGTTGCGCATCAGCAAATGGCCGGGCCGGGCATAGATGCGGTAAATGCGCCATGGCGAAGCAATGGCGGCGTGGTCGCGCTGCGGTTCGCGCCTGGGCTCGCCACTCGGGGTAGGGCGCTGCGCCGATGGCAGCAACTTGACGCAGGCGTTGGCGAATCTGGCGATCGACCTTCGGATAGCGCTCACGCTTGAACCGTGAGCCGCGCGTGCGCGAGGAAAGACAGTTGCGTGTTGAGGCTTGTGCGCGCGTAGCGCTTGGGCTGGTGGTGCATGGCCATACTCCTGTATGGCGATACGGCGAGGTGACGCGCGTTCAAGCACCATTGCGGCAGCATACGCCCTTTCTCGTTCGGGTATACGCTTATCCAGGCTTGGTTACGCAATAAGCAATGCCAAGGGGAATTCCCAGGTCCTTATTACACGGTGATTTCGTGAATTCGTGTTTATTTGTCGCGTTACTCATGCTTGCGTGGTAATTGGAAACGCCGATTGACATTGCCCACCCCTGCACCCATAGTGGATATGAAGCTTTTCGAGCATCGCGATTTTCGTCCGGTCTTGCTCCCCTTGGGGCGCTTCATTGTTCGCAGTCCTTTCCTTGATAGGCTCATCTTCGCGAGCAGTGCTCGCATTTAAAAGGAATGAGATTATGGAAACCGGAATCGTCAAATGGTTTAACGATGCGAAAGGATTTGGCTTCATCATGCCCGAGGACGGCGGCAAGGATTTATTCGCACATTTCTCGGAAATCGTCAGTGAAGGGCACAAAGTGCTGATGGAAAACCAACGCGTCAGCTACGTCACCGCACAAGGCGCGAAAGGCCCTCACGCCACGCAAATTCGCGCTTTGTAAATAAAGGCCCGGTGGGCCTTTTACTTTGGGCCTTTAATGTTGGGCCTTTAAATACAGAAGGGGCTTTCATGTTTCACAACAATATGGTTTACAAGGGCTATCGGCTTACCGCCAATGTTTCCCGGATAGCAGTCGGGGGCAGCGGCCGGCCCGCGTTCACCGCAACGGTAGCGGTTGAATTGGCGGCCGACCAAGACAAATTGAACGAGCATCATGCCGTGCCGCTGTTCGAATCAGGCGGATTTGTCTCCAGCCCGGGCATGGCGGTGGATGCCGCGATCAATCATGGCCGGCTTGTGGTTGATTCGCATGCCAGGCCGTCTTGAAATGCCGTGGCATCGCGCTGCGCACCGTCCAGTCAGGGCCGCCCAATCGGGCGGCCTTTTTGTTGGCGCGCGTGGCGCACTTGCGTGCCGGTGTGTGGGACCGCGCGGCATAATGCGACGGTTGCCGGGTGACAAGAAAACGCGCTGCCGCCTGTAAACTCGGAACACCTTCATGGGTTCAGGAGATGCTTGATGGCCGGCAGCAGTTTCTTTGCATTGTTCGACGACATCGCGACCATTCTGGACGATGTTTCCGTCATGACCAAAGTCGCGGCCAAGAAGACGGCCGGCGTGCTGGGCGATGACCTGGCGCTGAACGCGCAGCAGGTGAGCGGGGTGCCGGTCAACCGGGAACTGCCCGTGGTGTGGGCGGTGGCCAAGGGCTCGTTCATCAACAAGCTGATCCTGGTGCCGTCGGCGCTGCTGATCAGCGCGTTCGCGCCCTGGGCGGTGACGCCGCTGCTGATGCTGGGCGGCGCGTTTCTCTGCTACGAAGGCGTAGAGAAACTGGCGCACAAATTCCTGCCGCATGGCGAGTCTGACGAGGGCAACCACGCGGCGCGCGCGCAAGCCCTTCAGGACACAGCGGTGGACATGGTTGCGTTTGAACGCAACAAGATCAAAGGCGCCATTCGGACAGACTTCATCCTGTCGGCCGAAATCATCGTCATCAGCCTCGGGGCGGTGGCGGGCGCGGATTTCACGCGCCAGGTGGCGGTGCTGTCCATCATCGCCATCGCGATGACGGTCGGCGTGTATGGCCTGGTGGCCGGTATCGTCAAGCTGGACGATCTGGGCTTGCACCTGAGCCAGAAGCGCACGCAGGCGGTGGCGTGGCTGGGCCGGGGCATCGTGGGGGCCGCGCCCTATCTGATGAAGACCTTGTCGGTGGTTGGCACCGCCGCGATGTTCATGGTGGGCGGCGCCATCCTCACGCACGGCATTGCGCCGGTACACGCGGCCGTTGAACACGCCGCGGCCGCGGTGGGCGGCGGTGGCGTGGTGCACGCGTTGACGTCCACCGTTCTCAACGCCCTGTTCGGCATTGTGGCCGGCGCGGTGGTGCTGGGTGTGGTCAACGTCGTCAAACGGCTGTTCAAGAAAAGCTGAATGCGGGATTAAGTCCCAAGACGAGACTTTAGGACGAAGCCCGAAGACCGTCCCGGAGTGGCCATTTCCGGCCCTCCGGGCCTTGTCGTTGCGCGCTTGGCTGCGCATCACGCCCCAGCCTAGGGAATCCCCTGCCTTGTTGCCCGGAAACGCATATGCCTAAAATTGGCGCCAATTTATGTGATCATTATCTCGATCATCGGCAGCCAACCATGCGTCCGCCCCTAGCGGCCATGGACATGAGGAAATCATGCAGTCCAACGCAGCTATCGCCTTGACTCCCGACGCCGCCCTGGCGCGGGCCATCTACGACCTGGGCCACAGCACGGTCTTCGCGGCGCGTACCGATCCGCGCTTTTCCTATTGCATGTATGTGCCACCGCACATCGACACCGCCAAGCATCCGATGGAGCTTGTCGTGATCATGCACGGCACCGGTCGCGCCTTCGTGGAATACCGCGATGCGTTCGCGGAGTTCGCGCGCTGGAATGACTGCATCGTGCTCTGCCCGTTGTTCCCCGTGGGCCCCTTGGGCGACGGCAACCGCGACGGCTTCAAGCAACTGCTTGAAGGCGAGATCCGCTACGACCAGATCCTTCTCGACATGGTGGCCGAAGTGGGCGAGAAGTTCGGCCTGCCGTTCAAGAAGTTCGGCTTGTTCGGCTATTCCGGAGGCGGCCAGTTTGTGAACCGCTTCGCCTACCTGCATCCTGAACGCCTGTGGGCCGTATCGATCGGCGCGCCAGGCTCGGTGACGCTGCTGGACCCCAGCCAGGATTGGTGGGTTGGCGTGCGCGACGCCGAAACCCGCTTTGGCAAGGGCGTTGACATCGAAGCGCTCAAGCAGGTGGCGGTGCACATGATTGTGGGCAAGGCCGACCTGGAAACCTGGGAAATCACCCATCGCGAAGGCGGCAAGTTCTTCATGCCCGGCGCCAACGACGCCGGCAAGACGCGCCCCGAACGACTGGAGTCGCTGCGCCGTTCTTTCGAAGCGGCGGGCGTGAAGGCAGTGCTGGACGTGGTGGACAACGTGCCGCACGACGGCCTGAAATGCGTGGGTCAGGTGCAGGACTTCCTGGCGCGCGCGCTGCGCAAGTTGCGGCATCAGGAAAACTGACATTGCCGGGCCGGGGCGGCGCGGATATCCGCCCGTCCGTGTTCAGGATTAGGAGAGGGGCATGCTGCGTTTCGCACTATCCCGAATTGTCATGGCGATACCGACCCTGCTGATCGTGGCGGTGACGGTGTTTGTGATGATCCGGCTGATTCCGGGCGATCCCGCCCAATTGCTGCTGGGCGACCTGGCCACGCCGGCCGCGCTGGCGGACCTGCGGGCGCGGTTGGGGCTGGACCAGACCTGGCTTGCCCAGTTCGGCATCTGGTTTGGCAACATGTTGCACGGTGACCTGGGCGCGTCCATCAATACCGGCCAACCCGTGCTGCCCCTGGTGTGGGAGCGCTTCCTGATCAGCGGGCGCGTGGTGCTGGTGGCCGTGCTGTTCGCCGCATTGGTGGCGGTGCCGGCGGGCATGATCGCGGCCTGGAAGCAGAACAAATGGCCCGACCTGTTCCTGGTGGGCTCGGCCACGCTGCTGGTGTCCATCCCGACCTTCTGGCTGGGTTTGCTGCTGCTGATTTTCTTTGGCTTGAAGCTGCAATGGCTGCCGGTGGTGGGGTATGTGTCGATCGGCGAAGACTGGAAGGCCGGCCTGTTGTATCTGGCCATGCCCATCCTGACGCTGTTCCTGCACGAAATCGGTGTGCTGATGCGCATGGCGCGCGCCAGCACGCTGGAGGTGCTGCGGCTGGACTACATCACGCATGCGCGCGCCAAGGGCCTGTCTGAATCGGCCGTGCTGATGCGCCACGCCTTCCGCAACGCGTTCGGGCCAACCTGGACGTTGATCGGCCTGGTGCTGGGCAACCTGCTGGGCGGCATCGCGGTGGTGGAAACGGTGTTCACCATTCCCGGGCTTGGGCGCCTGCTGGTGGACTCCATCTTCGCGCGCGATTACCCGGTGATCCAGGGCTGCCTGCTGTTCGTAGGCGTGGTCTATGTAGTGGTGAACCTGCTGATCGACCTGTGCTATCCCATCTTCGACCCGAGAGTGACCGCCGAATGAAAAAGCGAATTCCCGCCAACGCGCTCCTGGGCGGCCTGATCGTCGGGGCGATGATCGTTGCGGCGCTCATGGGCGCCTTCTGGACACCGCACGATCCGCTAAAAATCAACTTCGTCGCGCGGCTCAAGCCGCCGGGCGGAGACTTCCTGCTGGGCACGGATGAGTTCGGCCGCGACGAACTGTCGCGGTTGCTGGCCGGTGCGTCCAGCAGCGTCTGGATCAGCCTGTTGACGGTGACCTTCGCCATCGTGGCGGGCACCGCCATCGGCACGCTGACCGGCTTCGTGCGCGGTTGGACCGACCGCATCATCATGGCTTTCAACAATGCACTGCTGGCCTTTCCGGGCCTGCTGTTGGCCTTGGGCCTCTTGGCCGTGGTGGGCGCCAACAAGTACGGCATCATCCTGGCGCTGGGCCTGGCGTATACGCCATCGGTGACGCGCATCGTGCGCGGCACGGTGCTGTCCCTGCGCGAGAAGGAGTTCATCGAATCGTCCCGCGTGCTGGGCAATTCCGAGCTCTACACCATGTTCCGGCATGTGCTGCCCAACTGCGTGGCGCCCTTGACCGTGCTGGCCACGTCCATGTTCGGCTGGGTGATCCTGGCGGAAAGCGCGCTGTCCTTCCTGGGCCTGGGGGTGCCGCCGCCCGCGCCCACCTGGGGCAATATGCTGGCCGCCGCGCGTCCGTTCATGGCGCAGGCGTCGTACCTATCCATTCTTCCCGGCCTGGCCATCGCGCTTGCGCTGCTGGGCATCAACCTGCTGGGCGATGCGGTGCGAGACCGTCTCGACCCCCGCATGAGGGGCGTGCAATGAGCGCACTGGTATCCGTATCGAACCTGACCCTGACCGTGGGGCAGGGAGGGCGCGAGATCGTCAGCGAGGTGTCGTTTGATGTGGCGCCGGGTGAAATGGTGGGCATCGTGGGCGAATCGGGCAGTGGCAAGACGCAGGCCGCCCGCGCCATCATGGGCCTCACGCCCGCGCCGTTGGTGGTGGCGGGCGGCGCCATCCAGTTCGAAGGCGTGGATGTGACGAAGGCGGACGCCTCGGTGCTACGCAAGCTGCGTGGCGCGCGCATCGGCATGGTGTTCCAGGAACCGATGACATCCCTGAACCCGTCCATGCCGATCGGCCGTCAACTGGACGAGGGCTTGAAACTGCATCGCCGGACCTTGTCCACGGCGCAACGCCGCGAACGCATCCTGGAAATGCTGCGCCGGGTGGGAATCCGCGACCCCAATGCCGCGATGGACGCCTGGCCGCACGAGTTTTCAGGTGGCATGCGCCAGCGCATGATGCTGGCTTCGGTGATGCTGCTGCAGCCCGCGCTGCTGATTGCCGATGAACCCACCACCGCGTTGGATGCCGTGGTGCAGCGCGACGTGCTGGAATTGATGGTGGACCTGACGCGCGAGCACAACACGGCCGTGCTGATGATCAGCCACGACCTGCCGATGGTGGCGCGCTACACCGAGCGCATGGTCGTCATGCAGCACGGCAAGGTACTGGAAGCCGGCACCACCGCGGGCATTCTGGAGCGGCCGAGGCACCCGTACACGCGCAAGCTGCTGGACGCGATGCCGCGCCGGCTGCCGGCTCGCAAGCTGGCGCAGGAGGCGCCCATCGTCGAGGTCCAGGGTCTGGTGGTGGACTACGCCGGCCACCAGCGCCTGTTCTCGCGCACCAGCGCCAAGCGGGCGTTGAACGGCATCGACCTGCACGTCAAGCCGCGCGAGGTTGTCGCGGTAGTGGGCGGGTCCGGCTCGGGCAAGACGACGCTGGGCCGCGCCATTGCGGGGCTGCTAGCGCCCACGTCCGGCCAGATCCTGTTTCGTGGCCAGCCGGTTAGCCGTCGGTCGGCGGCCTGGCGCGATTATCGATTGAACTGCCAGATGGTGTTCCAAGACCCGTATTCATCGCTGGATCCGCGCATGACGATCGGCCAATTGGTGGGCGAAGGCCTGCGCATGGTGGACGGCCTGTCGGCGGCCGACAAGCGCCGTCGCGTGGACGAGGTGCTGGCCGAAGTGGGCCTGGGATCCGAATACGCCAAGCGCTTTCCGCACGAAATGTCGGGTGGCCAGCGCCAGCGCGTCGCCATCGCGCGCGCCATCGTGCGCCGGCCGGCATTCGTGATTGCCGATGAGCCCGTGTCCGCGCTGGACGTGACCGTGCGCGCGCAGGTGCTGGATCTGTTTGCCGACCTGCAGGAACGGCACGGCTTTTCGTGCCTGTTCATCAGCCACGACCTGGGCGTCGTGGAGCAGGTGGCTGACCGCGTGGTGGTCATGCGCGATGGCGGCATCGTCGAGCAAGGTTCACGCGACGCGGTGTTCGACCGGCCGCAAGAGGAATACACGCGCAGCCTGTTGCAGGCGATCCCGGCGCTGGAATCCACCGAGAGCGGGGGCGTGCGGCTGCGTTGGCGCCTGGAGGGGCAGGAACCCATGCGGGCGATCGCTTGATGCGGGGCAGGGAACCCCCTGCTTTCGCTGCAAGCACTTCCGCCTAAAATACGCGCTTTGGAACTGACACACGGGAGTGGTCCATGCCGAAAGCGGCAGCGATGCAACCCGGCCTGGTTGACCGTATTGCCCATGATATTCAGTCGGGTGTGTATGGTCCCGGCGCCTGGTTGAAACAGATCGACCTGCAAGAACGCTATGACGCCAAGCGCCTGGACGTGCGGCGGGCGCTAGATCAATTGGCCGCCAAACGGCTGATTGCGCACATCCCCAACCGGGGCTATCACGTCTACGCCATGGACCCGGACGTGCACCTGCAGATCCGTGACATCCGCATCCTGCTTGAGACGGGCGCGGCTGCTGATTTGATGCCCAACGTCACGGCCGCCAAAGTGCGCGCGCTGCGCACGCTGGCCGAACGTTTCGCGAAACTGCTGCAGGATGGCACCTTGCTGGAACAGTACGAGGTCAATCTGGCGTTTCATGCGGCCATGTACGACATGTGCGGCAACCGCGAACTGGCCGCGCTGATCCAGGAAACGCGCGCGCGGGGTCCTGCCGCCCCGGCCAAGGAATGGGTCACCCGTTCACGCATTGAGATCTCGGCGCGCGAGCACTTCGACATGGTCGATGCGTTGGAAGCGCGCGACGTGAAGCGGTTGCAGAAGATCATCTCGCAGCACGTCGGGCAGGACATTTCCTGACGCGCGCGCCAGACCCGGAATCTGACCTTGCCACGCCCACGCGGCGGCCTCCTGCAAAGAGGCCGCCGTTTTTTTGTCTGCGTTTCAGGGATACCCCGTATGGCGGCCGAGATCGTAGCCTCCATAATTAGCAGATTATTTTGGCGCCAAAATATGCGTGAAATCTGCGCCACACGCCGGGGAGTCTTGCATGCACCACCCATTCGTTCCCAGAGCGCTCTCGCTCTGCCTGGCGCTTGCCGCCGCCGCGCCGGTTCATGCCGCCGTGCTCACTATCGCGCAGCCGGCCGACATCCGTTCGACAAACCCGGGCGTCAACCGAGATAACACCACGGACGGCGTGGTGCTGAACATGGTGGAGGGGCTGGTGGGCTACCGCGAAGACGGCACCGTCGGCCCGCTGCTGGCCAAGTCGGTGGACTTGTCGGCGGATGGGCTGACCTACACCTTCACGCTGCGTGATGGCGTCAAGTTCCATAACGGCGCCACGCTGACCTCGGCCGACGTGCTTTGGAGCTGGCAACGCTACATGGACGCCAAGACGGACTGGCGCTGCCGCAGCGATTTCGACGGGCGCAACGGCTTGAAGGTCACGGAGGTAAGCGCGCCGGACCCGAAGACGGTCGTGATGAAGGTGGACCGCAAGTCGGCCGTCTTCCTGGATTCCCTGGCGCGCACGGACTGCGGCATGACCGCCATCTTGTCCAAGGATTCGGTGGCGGCCGATGGCTCATGGATCAAGCCGATCGGCACCGGCCCCTACATGTTCAAGGAATGGAAACGCGGCGAATATACGCTGCTGACCGCGTTCAAGGACTACGCCTCGCCGCCGGGCGACAAGCCTGACGGCTACCTGGGTTCGAAACGGCCGTTGGTGGACGACGTGAAGTTCCTGGTGGTGCCGGACCCGTCCACCTCCAAGGCCGGCCTGATGTCGGGTGCCATCGATGCCAGTCAGATCACCAACACGGATGTGGGCGAACTGAAGAGCGTCAAGACACTGACCGTGTTCAGCCCGCATGATGCCGTCAAGCATGTGCTGTTGTTCCAGACGCGGGACCCGGTGCTGAAGAACGTGAAGATGCGCCAGGCAATCGCTGCGTCGTTGGACATTCCGCAAGTGGTGGCAGCTGCGTCCGAAGGCTTGGGTCAACTGAATAACTCTGCCGTCTACGCGGGGTCGGCCTATTACAAGGACGCCGAAAAGCGGGGCTACAAGTACGATCCGGCACGCGCGCAGCAGTTGCTGAAAGAAGCCGGCTACGCGGGCGAGCCAGTGGTGATCTATGCGAACAAGCGCGCCCACGTGCCGAGCTATCAGGTGGCGGTGATTGCGCAAGCGATGATGCAGGCGGTGGGTATCAACGCCAAGATCGAGGTGCTGGAATGGGCCACGCAACTGGACCGCTACAACACAGGTAAATACCAGATCAGTTCATTCTCTTATTCATCGCGGCTGGACCCGGCGCTTAGCTTCGAGCAGTTCTCGGGCGACAAGACGAAGCAGCCGCGCAAGGTCTGGGACGACCCGGCGGCGCAGAAGCTGATTGATGAGAGTTTCCTGGAATCAGATCCGGCAAAACGCCAGGCGCTGTTCGATAAGTTGCATGCGTTGATGCTGGAACAAACGCCGATGCTGATGCTGTACAACGGGGCAGACGCCTGGGCGACGAACAAGCGGGTCGAGGGGTTTTCGGTGTGGGAAGGGAAGCCGAGGGCTTGGGAGACGAGGTTAGTGGGGGGGAAGTAGGGTAGGACGAGATGGGTTGCGCGCGGCGTATATCGGGGTTCGAATCGTGGGTGGTTCGCGCTTCACCCATCCTACGGGGCGTATTTGTAGGATGGGTGAAGTGCGCGAATGTCTGGCCGCGAAAGCCGGCGCGGATCGCACGTAACCCATCAGCGGCGGCTGCTGATGGGTTGCGCGCGGCATGTATCGGGTTTCGAACAAGCGGTGTCTCGCGCTACACCCATCCTACCGGGGGGGGCCTTGCGCGGGTGCCGTTGGCGCTGCGCGCTCGACTTCCCAGGCTCGCGGTTTTTTCACGGCCCAGGGTTGGTAGCCCTTGATGTTGTCTCGATAGGCGCCGATATCCAGTCCGTTGTAGAGCGGGATGCTGGGCACGTCAGCCAGGAACAACCTATGCAACTGATCAAACGACGCCTGTCGCTTGGCCGGGTCGGAATCCACCGACGCTGCTTCCACCAGCTTCAACGCCTCTGCGTTGTCCCAGATCTTGCGTGGCTGCTTGGTCTTGTCGCCCGTTACCATCTCGTAGTTCAGCGCCGCGTCCAGGCGCGCCGAATACGGGAACGTCATCATCTGATATTTGCCTGCGTTGTAGCGGTCTAGCTGGGTCGCCCATTCCACCACCGACAACTGTGCGTTGATGCCCACCGATTGCAGCATCGCCTGCACGATCACGGCCGAGTTATACGATTGCGGATAGCGCTTGGTGGTCAGGATGGTCAGCGCCTGCCCCTTGTAGCCGGACTCCTTCAGCAGCTTCTGCGCCTGGGCGGGGTCATAGTCCCACCCAAGCTTTTGCGTGGCATCGTGGTAGGGCGACACCAGCGGCACGATGGAATTGTTGGGCTGGGCCAGGCCTTCGGTGACGGCGGCGGCCAACTGCTTGTAATCGATGGCGTGCGCCAAGGCCTGGCGCATCTTCACGTTCGACAAGGCCGGGTCCTTGGTTTGCAGCAGCAGCGCCGTCATGCTCATCACCGGCGCATAAGCCACCTTCACGTTCGGCGTGCCTTGCAATACTGGCACGTCGTTGTTGGACACGTCTTCGATGATGTCGATGTTGCCGCGTTGCAAGGCGGCCTTGGCGGTGGAGTCGTCCGGCACGATCATGAAGCGCACTTCGTCCACCAGCGGGCGCTTGGAACCCGTGTAGCCGTCGCGCTTGCCGTCCAGGTTGGCGTAGCCCGCGAACCTGGTCAGGCGGATGTATTCACCGCGCTTCCATTCCGCCAGCTCGAAAGGGCCGGTGCCAATGGGCTTGATCCAGGCACCATCCGCACCGACCGAATCCTTGGAAAGAATGCCGGTGCCGCCGCAGTCGATGCGGGCCAAGGACGCCAGGAACAAGCTGCTGGGCTTTTCCAGGTGGTAGATGACCGTGCGCGCATCGGGCGCTTCCACGCCCGTCACCTTCACCGTGCCGCGGCCATCGAATTCGCTGGCACAGCGCCAGCCGGAATTCGCGGCGGTGTAGTGTTGCCAGCTCCACAGCACGTCGGCCGAGGTCATCGGCTTGCCGTTGTGGAACGTCACCCCGTCACGCAAGGTGAACGTGTAGGTCTTGCCGTCCGGGCTGACCTGCACGGACTTGGCCAGCAGCGGGCGCACCTCGGCATCTTCGCCATAGGCGACCAGGCCTTCCACGATGTGCATCACCACCGCGTCGCTGTTGCTGTCGCGGTTGACGCCCGGTTCGGTTGAGCGGATGTCGGCGGTCATCGAGATGCGCAGCGGCAAGTTGGCTTGCGCATGGGCCGTGCCGGCCAGGCTGGCCAGCGCCAGCGCAACCGCGGCGTTCAGGCAATGGATCTTCATTGAAACTTCCTTGGGTTGCGCGGGCGTGCCAGGGGTCAGGCGGCGGCCAGCAGTTCGGGTTCGGCGGTCAGGCTGTAGCGGGTAAACGTGCGGTTCAGCGCGGGCAGGGGCGCCACCTCCATCAGCCCGGCGGCGGGTTCCATGACCACCATGGCCACGGTGGCCGACAGGTTGTCGTGGCTGCCGGGGCGAGGCGGGCGGCATACGGAATAGGGCGCGCCGAAGTCGTCGAACAGCGCGCGCTTGAGGTCTTCGCGCGTCAGATGTTTCTTCTCATTCAGCAGACGGCGCACGCGCCAGTCGCGGTAGGCGCTTTCCGGCGTGCTGGCGCGTCCCGTGTCGCGCAACTTCGACAGTGCCACTTCGCTGACCCAGTGGTTGGCGTGCACGATCAGGTCATCGCTGCCCGGGTAGATCGGGAAGGCCTCGTCGGTGGTGCACTCATAGTCCACGCCAAAACCCGCCGCCATGCCCAGCATGATGTTGTTGGAGCATGACTTGGCCGTCGTGGCCACGGCCTTGATGGCCAGGGCGAAGTGTTCCTGTTCCAGCACCTTGCGGCGAATCAGTGACAGCGGCACGCCCAGTTGGCGGAAGTCGCGGTCGGATTCCAGGTAGTTGGCGGTGATGGACACGCCGGCGCTGTTCAGGCCGCTGCGGGCCAGGCCGCCCGCTTCCACGAAGGTCAGCATGTCCGGGCCGTTGTCGTTGCGCACGCGCAGCACGATGGCCGTCTCGGCGCATTCGGCGCGCCAGTCCCAGTTTTGCCCGTGGATCAGCTTGCCGTTGGCCGAGCGCGTGGGCAGGATCAACGCGCCCGTGCAGCCGTCCCCGGGTTCCAGTTCGGCCGCCTTCTTCTTGTCGGCGCGGGCCTTGGCCACGACTTCCGTGCGCGCGTTGACCATCACGATGTCTTCGAACGGCACGTCGGCGCCGGCCGCGATGCCGCGCATTTCTTC
The DNA here is from genome assembly GCF_029637605.1 of Achromobacter spanius. Classification (NCBI taxonomy): domain Bacteria; kingdom Pseudomonadati; phylum Pseudomonadota; class Betaproteobacteria; order Burkholderiales; family Alcaligenaceae; genus Achromobacter; species Achromobacter spanius. The sequence goes on from NZ_CP121261.1 coordinate 5,848,027, forward strand.
CACGTAGTGCGGTGCAAAGTGCTCGATTTCGCGGGCGAAGTGGGCGATGAGTTCGGTGCGCGCCATGGCGTCGTAGCCCAGTTCGACCAGCGTCTGGCCGTACATGGCCGCGCTTTTGCGCACGCGCGCCGCGGCTTGCTGGCCATAGGAACGGCCGCGGGCCTCGGGCGTGCCGGAAACTGATACGAAGGGAAATTGGGTGGTTTGGGTCATGGACGGGATGCGGCGTTGCGCGCCGTGAAGTCGGAAGGGGAGAAACCAGCGTTGCAAAAATGTTAGCTTATTTTGGCGCCAATATTGCTCAGGGTTTACCCAATGGAGAAGAAAAGCGGGCACAAAAAAACAGGCCCCCGGCGCTGTACGCATGGGGGCCTTTTGTGCGGTCAAGCCGCGCTGATGACAACCGTGCGCGCTGTCAGGGTACCTGCGCCGCCATTTCCGATGCACGCGCGGGGGAACCCATGGCCTGGAACAGAGCCGCCGTTTCCGTCAGCCGGGCATTCGCATATTCCAATTCACGCAGGCGCGCCGCCACATAGTGCTGTTCGGCCGCGAACTCGGTGTAAGGCGCCAGCGCACCCAGGCGTACACGGCTGGCTGTGTTGCGGTAGGACTGCTCGGCCGCGCGGCGGGAGGCCTCGGCCGAGGCCAGCGCCTGCCCGTCGGCGTCCAGCCGCGCCAAGGTATCGGCCACGTCCTGGAATGCGGTCAGCACGGTTTGCTTGTATTGCAGCACCGACGCCTCGTAGCGTTCCTTGGCCGCGCGGCGCTCGGCCAGCAGGGCGCCGCCATGGAAGATGGGCTGGGTGAGCGATGCGCCGATGGCCCAGATGGAACCCGCGCCCGACAGGGCCGCCGGCCAACTGAAGCCGCCTTTGCCCATGGAGGCGGACAGCGACAGGCTGGGGAACAACTGCGCGGTGGCCACGCCCACGTCGGCGGCGGCAGCCTGCACCACCGCGTCGGCCACCAGGATGTCGGGGCGCGAGGCCAACAGCTCGGAGGGCACGACCACCGGCACCTGCGCCGGCACCGCCAGCATGCTGAAGGCCAGGTCGTCCGGTGCCTGGTCGGGGCTGCGGCCCAGCAGCACCGCCAGCGCATGGCGCGTGGCCTGCCATTGCGCACGCAGGCCGGGCAGCGAGGCCTCCAGCGTGGCGGCATCCTGGTCGGCATCCAAGGCGTCGTTCTGCGAGGCCGACCCCAGTTCATAACGGCGTTGCGTATCGCGCGCCACCTGGCGCAGCAACACCACCTGCTTTTCGGTCAGCGCGACCCGTTCGGCCAGTGATGCCGACCTGATGGCGCCGGTGACGATATTGCCGGCCAGTGAGCGCCGCGCGGATTCCAGCTGGAAGGCCTGCTGCTCGACTTGCGCCGCCAACGAGGCATTGGCAAAGCGCGCCGCGCCGAACAGGTCCAGGTCATAGCTGGCCTGGACCTGGCCGGTGAAGACGTTATAGAGCGCCGTGGGCTGGGGCAGGTTGGGCATGGTCAGCGCGCGGTTGCGCGTGGCGCTGGCGCCTGCGTCTACCGAGGGCAGCAGCGACGAATTCACCTGCGCGCGCAACTGTTCGCGCGCGCTGGCCAGGTTGCGTTCGGCTGCCGCCAGGTTGGGGCTGTTGGCCAAGCCTTCCTGCACCAGGGCGTTCAACGCATCGGAACCATAACGCTTCCACCATTCGGGCACGGGCCGCGCGCCCTGTTCAAAGCGCTGCGCCACACCTTGTGCGGTGGCGCCCTGGGCGGGCGTCGGTTCCACGCCGTACCGGGCAGGCGAGGCCATCGCGGGCGGCTTGCTGTCCGGCGCGAAGGCGCAGGCGCTCAAGGCCAGCAGCAAGGGTAAAACCACGGGCAAAGCCAAGGGCCGGGTCAGCGGCCGCGCGCCAGGGCGGGCGGAAGGGATCGCCGGGGTCGGACGAGTCGGGTGGATCTTCATCATCAAGCTCCTCGTTCCAGCGTGTCGGCGGCGTTGGCGCCGGGCGGCACGCCTTCGGGCTCGTCGCGCTCGTCGTGCCGTACGCGGAACCAGGCGGCATACAGCGCGGGCAGGAAGAACAGTGTCAGCACCGTGGCGCTGGTGATGCCGCCCATCAATGCGGTGGCCATGGGGCCGAAGAAGTTGCTGCGCAAGAGCGGAATCAGCGCCAGCACGGCGGCGGCGGCCGTCAACACAATCGGACGGAAGCGCCGCGCGGTGGCGCCCACAATCGCATCCACGCGCTTGTGGCCGTTCAGGATGTCTTGCTCGATCTGGTCAACCAGAATCACCGAGTTGCGCATGATGATGCCGAACATGGCGATGACGCCCAGCATGGCCACGAAGCCGAAGGGCTTGCCGAACAGCAACAGCGCCGCCACCACGCCGATCAGGCCCAGCGGCGCGGTCAGCACCACCATCAGCACACGCGCGAAGCTTTGTAGTTGCACCATCAGCAGCGTCAGCACGGCCACCGCCATCAACGGCATTTGCGCGTTGATGGACGATTGGCCCTTGGCGCTTTCCTCGACGGGCCCGCCGACTTCGATCCGGTAGCCCACCGGCAGGTCGGCGCGGAGCGCGTCCAGCTTCTTGTTGATGGCATGGGTGACGTCGATGCCTTCCGCGCCGCTCACCACGTCGGCCTGCACCGTGATGGTGGGCTGGCGGTCGCGTTCCCAGATCACGCCGTATTCCAGGTCGTAATGCACCTGCCCCAGGCTGCCCAGCGGCACGGGGCCATTGGGTGTGGGCATGGCCAGCGTGGCCAGGCGGGCCGGGTCCACCCGTTCTTCGCGCGGCGCGCGCAGGCTGACGTTGATGAGCTTGTCGCGTTCGCGGTACTGCGTCACGGTATAGCCCGACAGCGTCATGGCCAGGAAGTCAGAGATGTCGCTGGAACTGATGCCCAGTTCGCGCGCCTTCTGCTGGTCGATCTCGAAACGCACCGACCGTTCCGAGGGCTCGTCCCAGTCGAACTGTGTGTTGACCGAGCGGCTGTCGGCACGGACTTCCGCGGCCACTTTCTCTGCCACCGCGCGCACTTCCGGAATCTTGTCGCCACTGACGCGGAACTGCACCTGGTAGCCGACGGGTGGCCCGTTTTCAAGCCGCGACAGCCGGGTGCGGATGGCCGGAAAATGCTCGCGCAGCATCGGTTCCAGCCAACTGGCCAGCTTTTCGCGGTCTTCCACGGAATGCGCGGTAATGACCAGTTGGCCAAAGTTCGGCGTGGCCAATTGCTGGTCTAGCGGCAGGTAGAAACGCGGCGCGCCGGTGCCCACGAAGCTGACCGTGTGGTCGATCTCGGGCCGACCCTCCAGCGCCTTTTCCACGCGCTCGACCTGGCGCAGCGTAGCCGCGAACGACGCGCCTTCTTGCAGGCGCACGTCCACCAGCAGTTCGGTGCGGTCCGAGCTGGGAAAGAATTGTTGCGGCACGAACTTAAAGCCCGCCATCGCGATGACGAAGATCACCACCGTGCCCGCCAGCACCCAGAAGCGGCGGTCCACGCACCACGCGACCCAGCCGCGCAGCCGCTGGTAGAAGCGGGTGTTGTAGATGTCGTGTTCGTGATCGTGCGGCAGATGCGCTTCACGCTTGCGTTCAGGCAGCAGCCGATACCCAAGAAGCGGAATCAGGACCACGGCGGCGAACCACGACGTGATCAGCGCAATGGCCGACACCTGGAAGATTGAACGGGTGTATTCGCCGGTGCTGGACTTGGCCAGCGCAATCGGCAGAAAGCCCGCCACGGTGACCAGCGTGCCGGTCAGCATGGGAAACGCGGTGCTGGTGTAGGCAAAGGCGGCGGCGCGCGCGCGGCTCCAGCCCTGCTCCAGCTTCACCGCCATCATTTCCACGGCGATGATGGCGTCGTCCACCAGCAGGCCCAGCGCCAGCACCAAGGTGCCCAGCGACACCTTGTGCAGGCCGATGCCGAACATGTCCATGAACAGCGCGGTGATGGCCAGCACCACCGGAATGGAAATCACCACCACCATGCCGGTGCGCAAGCCCAAGGACACCAGGCTGACGATCAGCACGATGGCCACGGCCTCGGCGACCGAGCGCAGGAATTCATCCACGGAATCCGACACGGCGTCCGGCATGCTGGAGACTTCGGTCAGCGTCAGCCCGGCAGGCAGTTGCGCCTTCAGCTTTTCAAAGCTCGTGTCCAGGGATTCGCCCAGGCGCACCACGTCCTGGCCCGGCTGCATGGTGATGCCGATGCCCAGCACGGGGGCGCCGCCGAATCGCATTTGTTCAATGGGCGGGTCGTCGTAGCCACGGTGGATGGTGGCGATGTCGCCCAGCCGGATCGACTTGCCGTTTACGCGGATCAGCGTATCCGCCAGCGCGCGGCTGTTGTCGAACTGCCCGGTGGGCCGCACGAAGATGCGGTCGTCGGCGGTGGTCAGGGTGCCGGCGCCGGCCACCGCGTTCTGCGTGTTGATGGCTTGCGCAATCTGTTGGGGCGACACGCCCAAGCGCGTCAGTTGCGTGTTGGAGATTTCGATGTAGACATGTTCGGCCGGGTCGGCAAAGTAGTCGACCTTGGCCACGCCGGGCACACGCAGCAGCACGGTGCGCAGGCGGTCGGCGTAGTCATGCAGTTGGGCGGGCGTGAAGCCGTCGCCGTGCAGGGTGTAGATGTTGGTGTAGACGTCGCCAAATTCATCGTTGAAGAACGGGCCTTGCACGCCTTGCGGCAGCGTGGCCTGGATGTCGCCCACCTTCTTGCGGATCTGGTACCACTGGTCGGCCACCGTGTTGGCGGGCGCCGAGTCTTTCATGGTGTAGAAGATCAGCGATTCGCCGGGCCGGGAATAGCTGCGCAGGAAGTCCGTGTTGGCGGTTTCCTGCAGCTTCTTGCCGATGCGGTCGGTGACCTGTTCCTGCACCTGCTGCGCGGTGGCGCCGGGCCACAGGGTCTTGATGACCATCACGCGGAAGGTGAAGGGCGGGTCTTCGGACTGGGCCAGCTTGGAATACGACAGCACGCCAAACAGCGTGACCAGCGTAATCAGGAAAATCACCAGCGGCTGGTGGCGCAGCGCCCAGGCCGACAGGTTGAATTTGCCTTCGTTGTGCTCGTGGCCCGGGGCATTGCCGGATTCTTGACCAGGTTCTTGGGGGCCGGCGCTCATGATGCGAAGTCCTCGGGGTGCAAGGGCGCCACGGGGCGGACTTTTTCACCGGCGGTCACCGTATGCACCCCTTGCCAGACCACGCGCTCGCCGGCCTGCACGCCGTTGGACAGCGTGACCGTGCGAGCGTCGTAGCGCAGCACCTTCACCCGGCGCAGTTCCAGCGTGTCTTCTTGCGGCTTAACGACCCACACGGCGGGTTCCTTGCCGTCATGGAACAGCGCCGTGGCGGGCACGGTGTAGGTGGCCTGGCTTGCGGCGCCGGGGTTGTCGAAGCTGATGTTGGCGGTCATGCCCAACCGCACCTCGGGCGATGGCGATTCCAGCGTGAGCTTGACGCGGTAGGTGCGGCTTTGCGGATCGGCGGCGGGCGCGATCTCGCGCAGCACGGCGGCAAAGGTCTGGCCGGGCAGGGGCCCCAAGGTGACGCTGGCGCGTTGCCCCACGGTCAGCCCCGCCAGCACGCTTTCCGGCACGTCGCAGATGGCGTCGATATCGCCGGCCCAGGCCAGTTGGTAGACGGGCGTGCCCGCGGCCACGTTCTGGCCCGTGTCGGCCTCTTCGGCAGTGATGACACCGGCCTGGTCGGCTTGCAGCGTGGTGTATTCAAGCTGGTCGGCCGACAGCGCGGCCTGTTGCGCGGCCTGGTCGCGTTGCGCCAATGCCGAGGCATAGGCGTTGCGGGTCTGTTCCAACTGGTTCGTCGCGATCAGGTTTTCGCGCGCCTGGGCGCGGTCGCGTTCCAACTGCTGGCGGGCGTACGTCAATTGATGCTGTGCGGCCGACAACTGGGCCTTTGCGGCCGCGGCGTTCTTGGCGGCGTCGGCCGGGTCCAGCTTGGCTACGACCTGCCCCGGCACCACGCTGTCACCCAGCCTGACCTTGCGTTCAATGATCTTGCCGCCCACGCGGAAGGACAGCGGCGTGCTGTAGCGCGCCTGGACTTCGCCCGGCAAGATCCACGCGGGCAGTCGCTCGTCGGCCTGGGTCGGCATGGCGACCACGGGGCGGGGGGCGGGGGCCGGCGCGTCTTTGCGCCCGCAGGCCGATACGGCCAAGGCCAAGGCCAGCGCGGCCGGCAGCGCCAGGCGACGCGTCCAGGTCCAGCGATGCGCAAAGGCAGGGGAGGAGGCCGCGTCGACGGCAGGGGTGCTCACCGGCGAATGTGGGCGGGAACCAGGGAAATTCACGAAACACCTCGCGGCGCGAAGGGGGGAAAAGAGGAATGGAACTCGATACGGCCTGAATTCTAATGCGGCAATGTATTCGGATACAAGACTGTATTTGAAATTGCGGCCAATGCTAAACTTCCCGCCATGTCAAAAGTCCGCCTTACCCGTGAACAAAGCCGAGACCAGACGCGCCAGCGTCTGCTGGACGCTGCGCAATCGGTTTTTCTCAGCAAGGGTTTTGTGGCCGCTAGCGTTGAAGACATCGCCGAACTGGCGGGATACACCCGCGGGGCCTTCTATTCCAATTTCGGCAGCAAGTCCGAACTTTTCCTGCAATTGCTCAGGCGCGATCACGACAAAGTGATGGCCGACATGCGCGCCATCTTCGAAGCAGGCGAATCGCGCCAGCAAATGGAGGCGCGCGTGCTGGCGTACTACAGCACGCACCACCGCGAAAACGACTGCTTCCTGCTCTGGATGGAAGGCAAGCTGCAAGCGGCGCGCGACCCGGATTTTCGCGTGGGCTTCACCGACTGCCTGCGTGAGTTGCGCGCGGCCACCACCGAATACGTGCGTCAGTTTTCCGCCCAGGTCGGCACGCCGCTGCCGCTGCCCGCCGAACAGTTGGCGGTGGGTTTGCTGGCCTTGTCGGACGGCATGCAGTTCAGCTATGCCTTCGACCCGCAAGGGGTCAGCCTGGAAATGACCGAAGCCGTGCTGGCGGGCTTTTTCCGCCGCGTGGTGTTTGGCGAGCCATCGCCAGAGACGGCGGCGGACGCTCAGTCGGACGGCGACTAAGCCGGCACCAAGGCGGCACCAAGCCGGCACCAAGGCGGCCAACAGGGCGGTCAGTCCAGACAGCGAAACTCGGCGATACCCATGATGTATCGCCCGGTACACAATTTTTTGAGATTGTCATCCGCACGCTGGCCGTGATAGTAATACCTGCGGCGCACAGTCGGACTGAGGGGGACTGCGCGCCGGATATTTCCACCCTCGGGCGAAAGGAGCTGCTGCATGACTTCAGAAACCCGACCATCCACCATCAATCGACCTGTGTTTTTTCCGGCGGCCATTTTCACGCTGCTGCTGGTCGGGTTCGCGATTCTTGCGCCCAAGCAGGCGCAGACCGTGTTCGACGCCGTGCAAGGCTGGATCCTGGGCAACGTCAGTTGGTTCTACATCCTGGTCGTGGCGATTATCTTGCTGGCCGTGGTGTTCCTGGCGGTCAGCCGGTATGGCGACATCAAGCTGGGGCCTGATCACAGCGAACCCGATTACCGCAACTTCACCTGGTTTGCGATGCTGTTTTCCGCGGGCATGGGCATCGGCCTGATGTTCTTCGGGGTGGCCGAACCGGTGATGCACTTCATGTCGCCGCCCGTGGGCGAAGGCGGCACCGCCATCGCGGCGCGCGAGGCGATGAAGATCACCTTCTTCCACTGGGGCCTGCATGCCTGGGCCATCTACGCAGTGGTGGCGCTGGTGCTGGCGTTCTTCAGCTATCGGCATGGCTTGCCGCTGACGTTGCGCTCGGCCTTGTATCCGCTGATCGGCAACCGCATCCATGGGCCGATCGGGCACGCCGTCGACATCTTCGCCATTCTTGGCACCGTGTTGGGCGTGGCGACTTCGCTAGGGCTGGGCGTGGCGCAGATCAACAGCGGGCTGAATCACCTGTTCGGCATACCGGTCGGGGTCACGACGCAGATCATCCTGATCATCATCACCTGCGGGCTGGCGACGATATCGGTGGCCAGCGGGCTGGACAAGGGCATCCGCATCCTGTCCGAAACCAACCTGGTGCTGGCCGCGGTGCTGCTGCTGTTTGTGTTGGTGGTGGGCCCCACCGTGTTTCTGCTTCAGACCTTTGTTCAGAACACGGGCACGTACCTGTCCGATATCGTCAACAAGACCTTCAACCTGTACGCCTACGAACCCACCGACTGGATCGGCGGCTGGACGCTGTTCTATTGGGGCTGGTGGATTGCGTGGTCGCCCTTCGTGGGCATGTTCATTGCACGTATCTCGCGCGGGCGCACCATCCGCGAGTTCGTCACCGGCGTGCTGCTGGTGCCGGCGGGCTTCACGCTGTTCTGGATGACCGTGTTTGGCGACACCGCCATCCACATGATCCTGGTGGACAAGGTGCAGGGCTTTGCGGAAGTGGTGGACGCCGATTCCTCGCTGGCCTTGTTCGCCTTTCTTGAGCAACTGCCCTGGAGCGGGCTGCTGTCGATCATTGCCATTGCGATGGTGGCGGTTTTCTTCGTGACCTCGGCCGACTCGGGGGCGCTGGTGGTTGATTTGCTGGCCTCGGGCGGATCCGACCGCACGCCGGTGTGGCAGCGCATCTTCTGGTCGCTGCTGATGGGCGCGGTGGCTATCGCCCTGTTGCTGGCGGATGGGCTGAAAGCCTTGCAGACCGCCACCATCGCCAGTGCGCTGCCGTTCTCGGTCATTTTGCTGTTGTCCCTGTGGGGCTTGTTCAAGGCGCTGAAGCTGGACGCCACCAAGCGCGGCATCCGCTACCAGTCATTGACCTTGTCGCGCCCCGCGCGCGGTGGGCAGTCCTGGGAGCGCCGGCTGCGCAACATGGTGATGATGCCGCGCCGTTCGCACGTGCAACGCTTTATCAGCGACGTGGTCCGGCCCGCGCTGGAAGACGTGGCTGACGAACTGCGCAAGCAGGGCTACGCCGTTGAAGTGCGCGAAAACGAAACTGACGGCAGCGCCGTGCTTGAGGTGTCCCATGGCGAGCACCTGGACTTCTCGTATGCCGTGCAGCCCGAGGCCTTTGTGCGCCCCAGCCTGACGCCGGACGAGGCCGCCGACGAAGATGAACGCAAGTACTTCCGCGCTGAAGTGCATTTGCGCGAAGGCGGGCAGGACTACGACATCATGGGCTGGAGCCGAGATGCCGTCATCGGCGACATCCTGGACCAGTACGAACGCCATCGCCATTACCTGCACATGGTTCGAACCTGAACCCCCGCCTTGCCGGAACTTCGCGTCTGACCCAAAACCGCCAGCATCGCCTGGCGGTTTTTTTTGCCCGATAGCATGGCGCTATCCCTTGCATTGCATCGTCCACTTTGACGAACCGAGCCGAATCATGGATTATCCAAGCTTATTCTTGGATAAATAAAAGAGAGAATCATGAAGGCGAAATCTGGGGCATGGGCGGCGGCTATCGCCGTGCTGGTGCTGGCGGTGGCAGGTGGGCTGGCGTGGAAGTACAGCCAGGCGTCGCAGCAGGGCGAATGGGCGATGGCACCCGCCAAGGTGGCCGTGGCGCCCGCGGTGCAGGCGGCGTTTCCGATGGCCTTGAGCGGGATCGGGTCCCTGGAGGCGACGCGCCAGGTGCAGGTGCCGGCGGAAGTGGACGGCCGCGTCACGCAGATCCTTTTCACGGCGGGCCAGCAGGTCAAGGCCGGCCAATTGCTGGTGCAGATGAACGATGCGCCCGAGCAGGGCGAGCTGGCGCGCCTGCAAGCGCAGGCCCGCAATGCGCGCGCCTTGCTGGAACGCACGCGGCGCCTGGTGCCGCAACAGGCGGCCACGCGGGAACAGTTGGAGCAGGCGCAGGCGGACTATGACCAAGCCGCCGCCGACATCAAGCGGGTGCAGGCCCTGATCGAGCAAAAGCGGGTCAAGGCGCCCTTTGATGGCGTGCTGGGTGTGCGGCGCGTCAACCTGGGCCAGTTCGCCCGGGCGGGCGACGCGCTGGTATCGCTGACGGACGCCTCCACCATGTACGCCAACATCACTTTGCCCGAACAGGCGCTGGGCGCGGTGCGCGCCGGGCAGCCGGTGACGGTGACGGTGGACGCCCACGCCGGACGCGCGTTCGCCGGCCAGGTGACCACAGTAGAACCACAGGTGGATGCCGGTTCGCGCACGGTGCGCGTGCAAGCCACCTTGGCCAACGCCGACGGGGCGCTTGCGGCCGGCATGTTCGCGCACGGCCGCATCGGCCTGCCCGACCGCCCCAATGTGATCACCGTGCCCGAAACCGCCGTCAGCTACAGCGCCTATGGCGATTCCGTGTTCGTGCTGGCGGGCCCCAAGGCCGACCAGAAAGGCGCTGCCGCCACGGTGCGGCAAGCCTATGTCAAAACCGCCGAACGCGTGGGCGGCCGGGTGGTCGTGACCGAAGGCCTGGAAGCGGGCGACCAGGTGGTGACGGCGGGCCAACTGCGCCTGCACAACGGCGCGGCGGTTGAAGTCATTCCGTCCGATACCGTTGCGCTGGGCGCGTCTGTACAAACCCCGGCGCAAACCCCGACGCAAACCGTGGCGCAGGCCCCGGTGCAGGCTGATTGACGCGGCGGAGGCAAGCATGACTTTCACCGATCTCTTCGTGCGCCGGCCGGTGCTGGCCCTGGTGGTCAGCACCCTGATCCTGCTGCTGGGCATCAAGGCGCTAAGCGGCCTGCCGGTGCGGCAGTATCCGCTGACTGAAAGCACCACCATCACCATCACCACGCAATACCCGGGCGCATCGCCCGAGCTGATGCAGGGCTTTGTCACGCAACCCATCGCGCAATCCGTGGCCACGGTGGAAGGCATCGACTACCTGTCGTCGTCCTCCACCCAGGGCCGCAGCGTCATCACGGTGCGGATGAAGCTGAACGCCGACTCCAACAAGGCCATGACCGAGGTCATGGCCAAGGTCAACGAGGTCAAGTACCGGCTGCCGCAAGACGTCTACGACCCGGTGCTGGTCAAGTCCGCGGGCGAGGCGACGGCCGTGGCCTATGTGGGCTTCTCCAGCAGCACGCTGTCATTGGCGGCGCTGACCGATTACCTGTCGCGCGTGGTGCAGCCGCAGTTGTCGTCGATAGACGGCGTGGCCAGCGTGGAACTCTACGGCGGGCAAAAGCTGGCGATGCGTGTCTGGCTGGATCCCAACCGTATGGCGGCCCGCGGCATTTCGGCCGGCGAACTGGCAGAGGCGCTGCGCGACAACAACGTGCAGGCGGCGCCCGGCCAGGCCAAGGGCCTGTATGTCGTGTCCAACATCCAGGTCAACACCGACCTGGTCAATGTGGCGGAATTCCGCGACCTGGTCGTCAAGCGCGATGGCGATGCGCTGGTGCGCTTGGGCGATGTGGCCACGGTGGAACTGGGGGCGGCATCCACCGATTCCAGTGGCCTGATGGACGGCGAACCGGCCGTCTACTTCGGCCTGAACGCCTCGCCGGTCGGCAACCCGCTGGTTATCGTCAAGCGCTTGCAGGAACTGGTGCCCAACATCAAGCAGAACCTTCCGCCGGGCACCAGCGTGCAAGTGCCCTTCGAGCTGGCGCGCTTCATCAGCGCGTCCATCGACGGCGTGATGCAAACCCTGCTGGAAGCCATTGCCATCGTGGTGGTGGTGATCTTTCTTTGCCTGGGCTCGTTGCGCGCGGTGCTGATTCCCGTCGTCACCATTCCGCTGTCCATGTTGGGCGGGGCGGCCATCATGGCGCTGTTCGGCTTCAGCGTGAACCTGTTGACGCTGCTGGCGATGGTGCTGGCTATCGGCCTGGTGGTGGACGACGCCATCGTGGTGGTGGAAAACGTGCACCGGCATATCGAAGAGGGCAAATCGCCCGTGCGGGCGGCGTTGATCGGCGCGCGTGAAGTCGCGGGGCCGGTGATCGCCATGACCATCACGCTGGCCGCGGTGTATGCGCCCATCGGCCTGATGGGCGGGCTGACCGGGTCGCTCTTCAAGGAGTTCGCCTTTACGCTGGCGGGCGCGGTGGTGGTGTCGGGGGTCATTGCGCTGACCCTGTCGCCGGTCATGAGTTCGTTTCTGCTGAACAGCCGTGTGTCCGAGGGCTGGATGGCGCGCCGCGCCGAGCACTTCTTTGGCCGCTTGGGCAACGCCTATGGCAGCGTGCTGGACGTGTCGCTGCGGCATCGTTGGGTGACCGGGCTGATCGCGGTGGCGGTGCTGATCAGCCTGCCGTTCCTGTACAACGCCGCGCAGCGTGAGCTGGCGCCGGTGGAAGACCAGTCCACCGTGCTGACCGCGATCAAGTCGCCGCAGCATGCCAATATTGATTACGTGGAGAAGTTCGGCAAGAAGTGGGACGACGTAATGAAGACCGTGCCCGAGCAGAAGGGGCGCTGGCTGATCAACGGATCAGATGGCGTGTCCAACAGCATCGGCGGGGTCGACTTCGTGGACTGGCAGGACCGCAAGCGCAGCGCCGACGAGATCCAGGCTCACATGCAGTCGCTGGCCAATCAGGTGGAAGGCAGCAACATCTTCGCGTTCCAGTTGCCGTCGTTGCCGGGTTCCACCGGCGGCCTGCCGGTGCAGATGGTGCTGATGAGCGCGGCGGATTACCCGGTGGTCTACGAGGCCATGGAAGGCTTGAAGAAAGCCGCGCGCGAAAGCGGCCTGTTCATGGTGGTGGATAGCGACCTGGACTACAACAACCCCGTGGTGCAGTTGAAGGTGGACCGCGCCAAGGCCAACAGCCTGGGCGTCACCATGAAAGCCATCGGCGATACGCTGGCGGTGCTGGTGGGCGAAAACTACGTCAACCGCTTCGGCATGGACGGGCGTTCGTATGACGTCATTCCGCAAAGCCAGCGCGACCAACGTGTGTCTCCTGAAGCGTTGGCGCAATTCCACGTCAAGAGCGCCAGCGGCGCGCAGGTGCCGTTGTCCAACCTGGTCACGGTGTCCATGGGCGTGGAGCCCAATTCGCTGACCCAGTTCAACCAGTTGAATGCCGCCACCTTCCAGGCCATACCGATGCCCGGCGTCACCATGGGTGATGCGGTGAAGTTCCTGTCGGCACAGGCGCAGCGCTTGCCCGCCGGCTTCAGCTATGACTGGCAATCGGATGCGCGCCAGTTCAGCCAGGAAGGCTCGGCGCTGATGATCACCTTTCTCTTTGCCATCATCGTCATCTATCTGGTGCTGGCCGCCCAGTACGAGAGCTTGCGCGACCCCTTCATCATTCTGGTCAGCGTGCCCATGTCGATTTGCGGCGCGCTGATTCCGCTGGCGCTGGGCATGGCCACCATCAATATCTACACGCAGATCGGCCTGGTGACGTTGATCGGCCTGATCAGCAAGCACGGCATTTTGATGGTGGAGTTCGCCAACGAGATGCAGCTTAGCCACGGGCTGGATCGGCGCGCGGCGATGGAGCAGGCCGCCCGCATTCGGCTGCGTCCCATCTTGATGACAACGGCCGCGATGGTGATGGGGCTGATCCCGCTGCTGTTCGCCACGGGGGCGGGCGCGCATAGCCGCTATAGCCTGGGTCTGGTGATTGTGGTGGGGCTGTTGGTGGGCACGCTGTTCACGCTGTTTGTGCTGCCCACCGTGTACACCGTGTTCGCCCGTGACCATCGGGCCGCCCACGACACGCCGCGAGCGCGTGAATTGTTGACGGCGCAGGCGGAAGACGCCCGTCCGGCGACCACGCATTAAGGATGCAACCATGACTCATATACCTCGACTCCATCGCATCCGCCGCGCGACGGCTGTATCGATGGCCACCCTGGCGCTGGCGGGCTGCGCTGTCGGCCCTGACTACCAAACACCGCAAGCCGCGCCAGTGACGCTGGACAGCCCCGAGCAAGCACTGTTTTCCGCCGATCAGGTGCAGCGAACCTGGTGGAAACAACTGCAAGACCCCCAGTTGGACCGCCTTGTGGACCTGGCGTTACGCCGCAACCACGACATCCGCATCGCCCAGGCCCGCCTGGCAGAATCCCGCGCGGTGCTGGATGAAAAGGAACTGGACCGCCTGCCCGCCGTCACGCTGGACGGACGCTACGAGCGCAGCCTGTCGCAAGCCAACGCCGGCGAGGCCGGCCAGCGCAATCTGGCGCAAAGCTACCGGGCGGGCTTTGACGCCACCTGGGAGCTGGACCTGTTCGGCCGGCTGCGCTACGCGGCGCAAGGCGCGGCGGCGCGCAGCGAAGCGCAAGCGGCGGACCTGGCCCAGACGCGCATCGTGGTGGCGGCCGAGGTCGCGCGCAATTACTTCGAACTGCGTGGCGCCGAGCAGCGCCTGGCCGTGGCGCAGGCGAATCTGGACAGCCAGCGCGACAGCCTCCGTGTAACGCAGGCCCTGGTTGCGGCGGGCCGGGGCGACGAAGGCGACCTGGCCAGCGCGCGCGCCGAACTGGAAACCGTGCAAGCCAGCGTGCCGGTGCAGGTGACGGCCAAGCGCCTGGCGCGTTACCGGCTGGCGGTGCTGGCGGGGCTGCGGCCGGTGGAACTGGCTGAGCTGGACGCAGGGTCGCCGCTGGCTCCCTTGGCTGCCCGCCTGCCGATTGGCGACGTGGCGGCCTTGCTGTCGCGCCGGCCAGACGTGGCGGCGGCCGAGCGCAACATGGCGGCTGCCAACGCGGACGTGGGCGTGGCCACCGCCGAGCTCTATCCGCGCATCGACCTGGGCGGCTTCCTGGGCTTTGTCGCGTTGCGCGGGGCCGACTTCGGGTCGGCCTCAAGCCGGGCATTCAGCGTGGCGTCCGGCGTAAGCTGGCCTGCCTTGCATCTGCCGACGGCGCTGGCCCGCAAGCGCGCGGCGGTTGCGCGGTCGGAAGGCGTGGTGGCGCGCTACGAGCAGACGGTGTTGCAGGCGGTGGAAGAACTGGAATCGGCGCTGACTGAATTCGGCCAGACGCAGCAGCGCCTGGGTAACCTAGCGCAGGCGGCAGCCTATAGCGGCCGCGCGGCCGAGCTTGCGCAACTGCGCTATCGCGAGGGCAGCGCGCCGTATTTGACGGTGCTGGACGCGCAGCGTACGCTTTTGCGCGCCCAGGACGCCGTGGCGGTGGCCGAAACCGAATCCTATACGCGCCTGGTTGCCCTGTATAAAGCCGTGGGCGGAGGCTGGCAGGCGCCGGGCCAGGCGGAATCGGCCGAGATCATGGCACCATAGGAACCATCACCCGGAGTATCGAACCCCTCATGTCCGACAGCCTGTCCCACCCCGTCACCTGGATGCCACATCAGCCGGCGGACCGCGTGCTCATGATCTTGAAGACGCGCGGCCCGCAGTCCACCGCGGTCATCGCGAAGGCCATGGACGTGACCGCCGAGGCCGTGCGCCAGCAGGTGACGCGCTTGCATGCCGACGGGCTGGTGGACTCCGAAAGCCGCAGTGCGGGGCGCGGCCGGCCTACCCAGATCTGGTTCCTGACCGAGGCCGGTCATAGCCGTTTTCCCGACACGCACGCCGAAATGACGGTGCAGATGATCGGCGCCGTGCGGCAGGTGTTCGGCGAAGAGGGGGTGGAAAAGCTGATTCAGGCGCGCGAGGGCGCGATGCTGGACGGCTACCAGAAGGCGATGGCGGGGGCGCAGGATTTGCAGGCCCGGTTGGAACGCCTGGTGCAGGTGAGGTCAGCCGAAGGCTATATGGCGGAATTGCGTGCTGACGGTGACGGCTTTTTGTTTATCGAGAACCACTGTCCGATATGTTCGGCGGCCAAGGCCTGTATGGGGTTTTGCCGGAGCGAGCTGGACCTGTTCCGCAAGGTGTTGGGGGCGGGGGTTAGAGTAGAGCGCGAAGAGCATATTCTTGGCGGGGCGCGGCGGTGTGCTTATCGGGTGGGGGTGGGGGCTGGCGTTGATTGATGGGTTGCGCGCGTTGGGGATCGGGGTTTTTGGGGCGGGGGTTGCGCGCTTCACCCATCCTACGCGGGCTTAGGCGTTGCCCATGTCGCCGAACAAGCGTTACCCATGTGTCCGAACGGGCGTTACCGATGTCGCCGAACAGGTTCCGCGTCTGTCCCTGGTCCATGCGGGTCCGTATACCCTATTTGACGTTTGCTTATGACTCTCAAGCAACTTGAAGCGTTTTACTGGGCGGCTACCTGCGCCAGCTTTGCCGTGGCCGCTGAACGCTTGCACCTGTCGGTGTCGTCGCTGTCCAAGCGCATCACCGAACTTGAGGATGCG
This sequence comes from Achromobacter spanius, assembly GCF_029637605.1. Taxonomy (NCBI): domain Bacteria; kingdom Pseudomonadati; phylum Pseudomonadota; class Betaproteobacteria; order Burkholderiales; family Alcaligenaceae; genus Achromobacter; species Achromobacter spanius. The sequence continues at coordinate 5,864,257 of NZ_CP121261.1, forward strand.
CTGGGGCAGCCGTTGTTTGATCGCAGCGGGCACAAGGCCGCGCTGACCGACGCGGGGCAACGGCTGGTGCCGCAGGCGCGCGAATTGCTGGCGGCGGCCGACCAGGTGCGCGCATCGATGGCTGAAACCCCGGGCTTGCGCGGCCGCTGTCGCTTCGGCGTGGGCGAGCTGACCGCGTTGACCTGGCTGCCGCGCCTGATCGGGGTGGTGCGCGCGGCGTATCCCGACCTGGTGCTGGAACCGTATGTGGACATTGGCCAGGTGCTGGAGCAGCGGGTGGCCGATGGCGAACTGGACTTCGCCGTCATCGCGGGCAGATCCTCGCGCGCGAACATCGCATCGACCCCGATTGGCGAGGCCCGCTTCGCCTGGGCGGCGGCGCCCGCCGTGCTGGAGGGCGAAACCCGCATGACCCCGGCCTTGCTGGCCCGCTTGCCGTTGGTGATGCTGCCGGCGGGTGCGGGCACGACCCGCATCATTGACGATTGGTTGGCGGGGCGCGAGGCGGCGGGCGAACGCCTCTGCTGCAACAACTGGGGCGCCATCGTTGGCCTGCTGATCGAAGGTACGGGCGTCGGGTTGATTCCGGAGCATTGGGCGCGGGCGCTGCAAGCCGAGGGCAGCCTGCGCATGCTGCAAGGCGACCCCGAACCCGCCGCCTTGCCCTATGCGTTCCAGCAGCGGCGCGACGACGCCCGCCCACTGGTCGCCCGCCTGCGTGAATCGGTGGCGGCGGCCGTGGATTTTTCCGCGCCTTGCCGCTTGCCCTGATCCTTCGTCAGCCTGATCCCTGCTTGGCCAACCTCGGCCTGTCCTGCCCCAGCCGCCTGACTTTCGCGGCGGGCGTCCGCAAGGCGGCCGATCCTTGCCCGAGGACGGGGGCCTGACCCGCGCCCCTCTATACAATCGCCGCGCGCCTGGCGCAGAATCCAACAAGATGCATCGACGGAGATCTTTCATGCGTAAACTTTGCCTCGCCATGGCCATGGCGGGAATGCTGGCTAGCGGCCTGGCGCAAGCCCAGTCCACCCTTCGTATCGGCTTGCAGGACGATCCGGACGTGCTGGATCCGGCGCGCGCGCGCACGTTCGTGGGCCGCATCGTGTTCGCCTCGCTGTGCGACAAGCTGGTTGATATCTCGCCCGATCTGAAGTTCGTGCCGCAGTTGGCACAGTCCTGGACGATCGGCCCCGACAACAAAACCCTGACGTTCAAGCTGCGCACCGACGCGGTCTTCCATGACGGCACGCCAGTCAACGCTGCCGCGGTCAAGGCCAACCTGGATCGCGCCCGCACGCTGCCCGACAGCAACCGCAAGAGCGAACTTGCCACCGTGGCCAGCGTGGATGCGCCCGACGAGCACACCGTTGTGCTGAACCTGTCGCAACCCGACGCCTCGCTGCTGTCGCAATTGTCTGACCGTGCCGGCATGATGATGTCGCCCGCCAGCTTCGACAAGGATCCCGGCGGCAAGCCGGTGTGTTCCGGCCCGTACCAGTTCAAGGAGCGCGTGCAGAACGACCGCATCGTGCTCGAGAAATTTCCCAAGTATTGGGACGCCGCCAACTACCATTTCGACCGTCTGGTCTTCACGCCGATTCCCGACACCACCGTGCGCCTGAACAACCTGCGCGCGGGCGATCTGGACATCATCGAGCGCGTGGCGCCCAGCGACGCCAAGGCGGTGAAGGACGACAGCAACTTGCGCCTGGCGCCCGTGACCGGCCTGGGCTTCCAGTCCATCTCGATCAATCTGGGCAATGGTGCGCGCGCCGACAACCCGCTGGCCAAGGACAAGCGCGTGCGTCAGGCGCTGGACCTGGCGATTGACCGCGATGTGCTGAACCAGGTGATCGGTGAAGGCATGTTCCAGCCCGCCTACCAACCGTTCCCGCCCGCCAGCTTTGCCTACAACACCGCGTTCGAACACAAGGGCCGCGACCCGAAGAAGGCGCAGGCGCTGCTGAAGGAAGCCGGGTTTGACCGCGTGAAGTTCGAGATCACCTTCGGCAACAACACCACCATGCAGCAGGTGTTCGAGCTGGTGCAGGCGATGGGTTCCGAAGCCGGCTTTGACATCACGCTGCGTCCGGTGGAATTCGCGTCGCTGCAATCGTCGCTGGCGCGCGGAGATTTCCAGGTGGGCCAAAGCGGCTGGTCGGGTCGGGTCGATCCCAGCGGCAATATCCACCAGTACCTCAGTTGCAAGGGCAATCTGAACGACGGCAAGTTCTGCGACGCCGGCGTGGACAAGCTGCTGAACGACGCGCGTGCCGAAGCCGACACGGCCAAGCGCCGCGCCCTGTACGACCAGGTGCTGACCAGCATGCAGGACCAGCGCCCCATCATCTACCTGTTCTATCTGCCGTGGACGTTCGGCGTGCAGAAAAAGCTAGAGGGCTTCGTGCCTTACCCTGACGGCCTGATCCGCCTGAAGGGCGTGACCGTCGCCAAGAAGTAAGCTCGGCGGCCAACGACGGGATCCGGTTTCGGATCCCGTTTTTCATAGCGCGGGCGGCGCGTGCCGCCACTACAGGAAGCATCATGTTTACGACTCGCCCGGAAATCCTAGGCACCTTCGGTGTGGTGACCTCTACCCATTGGCTGGCCAGCGCGGCCGGCATGTCGCTGCTGGAGCGCGGCGGCAATGCCTTCGACGCCTGCGCGGCGTCGGCCTTTGTGCTGCAAGTGGTGGAGCCTCACCTGGTCGGCCCGGCCGGCGAAGTGCCGGCGGTTTTCTATTCGGCGCGCACCGGCAAGTTGGAAGTGCTGTGCGGCCAGGGCACCACGCCCGCCGCCGCCACGCTTGAACGCTACCGCGCCGAAGGGCTGAAGCTGATCCCCGGCAATGGCCTGCTGGCCACGGTGATACCCGGCGCCTTTGACGCCTGGATGCTGCTGCTGCGCGACCACGGCACGATGCGTGTGCGCGATGTGCTGGAACCCGCCATCTATTACGCCGAACACGGCCATGCGCTGATGCCGCGCATTTCGAACACCATTGCGGGTCTGAAGGATTTCTTTGAAACCCATTGGCCCAGTACCGCCCAGGTCTACGTGCCGGGCGGCAAGGTGCCTGAAGCCCGCAAGCTATTCCGCAACCCGGCGCTGGCGCGCACGTGGACGCGCGTGCTGAAAGAGGCCGAAAGCGTAGGCGCCGACCGCGAACGCCAGATCGAGGCCGCCCGCGACGCGTTCTATCGCGGTTTCATTGCCGAAGAGATCGACCGGTTCGCACGCAATACGGACGTCATGGACGAAAGCGGCACCACGCACCGTGGCGTCATCACGGCCGATGACCTGGCCGGCTGGTCGGCCAGCTACGACACCCCACTGACCTACGACTACCACGGCTACACCGTGGCCAAGGCGGGCGCCTGGAGCCAGGGGCCGGTGTTCCTGCAAACGCTGGCGCTGTTAAAGGACATGGACCTGGCGGGCGTGGGGCCGAACAGCGTTGAATTCATCCACCGCGTCACCGAGGCGATGAAGCTGGCGTTTGCCGACCGCGAGGCCTATTACGGCGACCCGGCTTTCATCGACGTGCCGCTGGCGCATTTGCTGTCCGACGCTTACAACGCCGAACGTCGCGCGCTGATCGGCGAAACGGCGTCGCACGACCTGCTGCCTGGCACGGTGCCTGGCTTCGAAGCGCAGGTAGCGCGCGTGATGGATACGCTGCAACGCCTGTCGCCGGTGTCCGCGCCCGGCAGCGCCACCAATGAGCCCACGCTGGCGGATATGCGGGCGTCCGATGTGCGCGCTTCTGATATAAGCGCTTCCGCCAAGCGCGGCGACACCACGCATGTGGACGTGATCGACCGCTGGGGCAACATGATCTCGGCCACGCCCTCGGGCGGCTGGTTCCAATCGTCACCCGTGATTCCCGAACTGGGTTTTGGCCTGAATACGCGCGCCCAGATGTTCTGGCTGGAAGAGGGCCTGCCCGGCACGTTGGCGCCGGGCAAGCGTCCGCGCACCACGCTGACACCGTCCTTGGCGCTGCGCGACGGCAAGCCGTATCTGGCTTTCGGCACGCCGGGCGGGGACCAGCAGGAACAATGGCAGTTGCTGTTCTTCCTGCGTCACGTGCACCATGGCCTCAACCTGCAGGAAGCGATTGACCTGCCGATGTCGCACACCATGCATTTCCCCACGTCGTTCTACCCGCGCGATCGCAAGCCGGGCCACCTGGCGGTGGAAGCCAGCTTTGGCGCCGACGTGATCGATGGCCTGCGCCAGCGCGGGCATCAGATCGAAGAAGTGCCCGAATGGTCGGTCGGCCGCTTGACGGCCGCCTCGCGGGATGAAGACGGCCTCTTGCATGCGGCGGCCACGCCGCGCCTGATGCAGGCCTACGCCATCGGTCGCTGACGGTCGGCAAGCCGGGCGCCATGGATATGGCGCCCGGTTTTTTCGGACCTCTCCGGGCGGTTCGGCCCCTAGTGCGCTAGCGCCTTGCGGCGTTTTGCCGGCATGGGCTATCTTTCTCCCATGACCTTATCCGATCAGCGCCCAGGCACCGGAGCGCGCTCCCTGACGGGACAAGAGCCGCTATTCATCGTCCTCAACACAGGATCAGGGCGCGGCGACGCGCAGGTTCTGCAAGACACCATCCGCGGCATCCTCGACGAGGCGGGCCGACGCTACACGCTGATGGCGGTGGACGACCCCACGCACCTGACCGAAACGGCGCAGGCCGCCGTCAAGCGCGCCCAGGACGAGCAGGGCGTCGTCATCGCGGCGGGCGGCGATGGCACGCTCAACGCGGTCGCCGCCACCGTGCTGGGCAAGGGTGTGCCATTCGGCATCCTGCCGCAGGGCACGTTCAATTATTTCGGGCGAACCTACGGTATCTCGCAAGATACGGATGTCGCGTTGCGCGGCTTTCTTCAGGGGCAGATCGAACCCGTGCGGGTCGGCCAATTGAATGGCCGGCTGTTCCTGGTCAACGCCAGCCTGGGCCTTTACCCCACCTTGCTGGAAGACCGCGAGGCCTACAAGCAGCGCTTCGGCCGCAGCCGGATGGTGGCGCTGTGGTCGGGGCTGGTCACCTTGCTGCGCGCGCCGCGCCAACTGCGGCTGCAACTGGAAGAAGAGGGCGGCGTCCGCGACCTGCGCACGCCGACGCTGGTGGTGGGCAACAACAAACTGCAACTGGAACATGTCGGCATCGAGTCGAGTGACCTGGAACGCAACCGCCTTGTTGCGATGACGGTCAAGCCGGTCGGCACGCTTGCGTTGTACGGGCTGCTGGTGCGCGGCCTGTTCAGCCGCCTGGGCGAAGCCGAACACGTCATCAGCTTCGGTTTTGACCGCATGCGGGTGCGAATACGCGGGCGCAGCCGCGTCAAGGTGGCGATGGACGGCGAGATTTCCTGGCTGAACACGCCGCTTGAATTCAAGGTGGCAGATGAAAAGCTGCCGCTGGTGGTGCCCGCGGACTCGCCATTCCTGGACCGCTCATGACGCGGATACTGCAATTGTCCGACACGCATTTCGGTACGGAACGCAAACCCGTGGTGGAGGCGGCGCTGGATCTGGCGCGCGCGCTGAAGCCTGATCTGGTGGTGCTTAGTGGTGACATCACCCAGCGCGCGCGGCGGGCGCAGTTCGCCGTGGCACGCCGGTTCATCGAGCGCCTGTCGCTGCCCGTGCTGGCGGTGCCGGGCAACCACGACATCCCGCTGTACAACGTATTCGCCCGCGCGCTCAATCCTTACGGCAATTACCGGCGCGCGTTGGGCGCGGTGCTGGAACCTGTGTTCGAAAGCCCCGGGCTGCTGGCCGTTGGGGTGAACACCACGCGGCCGCGCCGCCATAAAGACGGCGAAATCTCTGACACGCAGATCGCCCGGGTTGCGCAACGCCTGCGCCAGGCGCGGCCGGGTCAGTTGCGCATCGTGGTGGCGCATCACCCCGTTCGCGCCAAGGTGGAGTCCGACTTGTCCAACTTGCTGAAAGGGCGCGAACGCGCACTGGCGGCGTGGGCGCAGGCGGGCATCGATCTGGTCTTGGGCGGGCATATTCATCTGCCCTATGTGCTGCCGCTGTCGTCGGCGAACGGTCCGGCGGGCTGGATCGTGCAGGCGGGTACCGCGTGCTCGCGCCGGGTTCGCGGCAGCGTGCCGAATTCGGTGAACGTGATCACGCACGAAGATGAGGGCGGCCAGCCGCTTTGCCATGTTGAACGCTGGGATTACGCGGAAGCCACGCACGTTTTCGCGCCTGTCGACAAGACGCTGGTGACCCTTACATGAACGACGTGTATGCGGAGTGGGTCGCGTCCCACGCCATGGAATTGTTTATTGCGCTGCCGGTGTTGACCGGAGCGGCAGCGCTGTTTGTCGTGCGTGCGTATGTCGGCGGGTCCACCGTGACGCGCCGCGTGATGGTCGGTGCCGGGGTGTCTGCCGCGCTGCTGACCTTTCTGGTGCTGGCCGCCGCCGTGCACAGCCAAGGGCGCGTCGTGGCCTTCGACGGCGCCCTGGCCAACGCGCTGAGCATGTCGATGGATGCGTCGCTGCTGTGGTTGCTGTCCTGGTTCACGTATCTGGGCGATCGCACCTTCCTGACCGTGCTCGGCGTGGCGATGACGCTCTATCTGCTTTGGACCGGGTGGTGGCGGCTGGCGGCGTTCTGCGCCATCACCACCGGCTTGGGTGGGGCGCTTAACTGGGTGCTCAAGCACACGTTCGAGCGCGTCCGCCCCGAACATGACCACGGGTTTGTCGCCGCCACGGGGTGGAGCTTTCCCAGCGGCCATGCCTCGGCGGCAATGGCCGTGTATGGTACGGCCTGCTATCTGGTCTGGCGTTTGGCGCCTGCCCCGTGGCGCTGGCCCTGCGTGGCGGGAGCGGCGGCGTTGATCATGGCGATCGGCCTTAGCCGCATCCTGCTGCAAGTGCATTTCGCCAGCGACGTGACGGCGGGGTTTGCCGTCACCCTGGCATGGCTGGCGGTCTGCGTGGCCATGGCCGAGCGCTATTGCGGTTCACGCCGGGCAGAGGAGCAGCTTTAACAGCCGCTGCCGCACGCTGCTCGCGGCTTCGGCTTCGGCTTCGGCTTCGGCTTCGGCTTCGGCGGTCGGCCCGGGTAGCCCCGTGTAGCGTCCACCCGCGTGGGCAATGGCGCGATCCAATTGCTGGGCGCGTTCTGGCGGCGGCGGGGTCAGGTCCACGATCAGCTTGCCCTGGATCGGCGCCGTCACCTCGCCGTCGCTGAACCGTTCCAGCGTGCGATCAATCTCGCGTTCCCGTGGCAAGGCCAGCACGATGGTGTCCGATTCCATCAGCGCCTCACGCGCCGACGTCGCCAGCGTGGCCGAGCCGCGAAATGGTTCGCAGCGTTCGGGGTCGATGTCATACAGGGTCAACGCGATGTCTGGTTCGGCGTCCAGCAAGCACCGGGCAGCCTTGGTGCCGGTGTCGCCCATGCCCACGATGCTGATGCGCAGGCTCATGGCTTGGGCACGGACCACGTGCTCACGATATGGGCAAGCGGTTCGTCCGAGCCTTCCCCAGTCAAAATGACTTCGCCTGCCGACAGCCTGCCCACCTTCAGGAGTCGGGCATCCGCATGGATGGCCCCGGCGGGGCTTTTGCGCAGAAAATTGATGGTCAGGCTGGCCGTGACGGCGTGGCTTTGACCCGTGGCGCCAACCACGGCGGCATACATGGCCAAGTCCGCCAGGCCCATCAGCATCGGGCCGGCGACAATGCCGCCCAGGCGCTGGTGCGCGTCGCGGGCGGGCAGCACCGCGCGGGCGGTGCCGCGGCCGATCTGCAGTACCTCGATGCCCAGCAAGAGAGAGAAAGGGTGCTGGTCGGCCAGCAGGATGTGGAAATCGGCCAGGCTGATCAGGGGCGCGTCGGTATCGGCGGCCAAGGCGGTTGCGGTCATCGTTGCTCCAGGGCGAGGCAATACTGGTCCAGCAAGTCGTCGGCCTGCTGATCCAGGGATTTCAGGCGATGGGTATGCAGCAACAGCAATAAGCCCATCAGATAGGTGAACAGGTTCATCTGCTCGATCGCCACGGTGCCCGCGTCCCATCCCTTGGTGCGGGCCAACGCGCCGCCCAGCAGGTCCACGCATTGCCGCAGGCGTGCATTCAGCTTTTCGTCCATGTCCCGGCCCAGGCCCCTGGGGCCCAGCCCCTGGAACAAATACATGCCCAGGGAAAAGTCGGTCCGGCGCTGGGCGTAATAGCCGAAGAAGGCGCGGATGGTCTTGCGGGCGGCGCCGGAGGCGGGGCCGGTGCTTGCCGCCTCATCCAGATGCACATGCAGGCGCCCGAGCGATTCATCCAACAACGCGCCGTAAAGGGTTTCCTTGCCTGCGAACCAGGGGTAAATGGCGCCCGTAGTGCAGCCGGCTTCCTTGGCAATTGCCCGTATCGTCGTTTTCTCGAGCCCGTCGCGCTCAAAAACGCGCTGCGCCGCGTCCAGGATCATCTGACGCCGCAGTGCGTTCAGCCGTTCGGTTCTTTCGGCGCGGGCGGTCGGGGTGGCGGCCATGAGGGGGGGCGGAAATCAGCGTGTGAGAGCACTGATAATATCGACGATTTTTTCAAATAACAATGTTATTTGCCGCGCCGAAATGGCTGCGGGAACGCCATGGTGTCTACAGACATTCAGACGGATTCGCGGTACAAACGCACCTGAAGCAGGCATGAAAGCGGGTTGAAAGAACGCCGGTCAAATCGCTTCAATAATTAGGGGCAGGGCTGAAAGTCGCATGGATACGTGCTTGCCTGTTTTTCCTCGGGTTAGCCCTAACACCTTTGCCGCGCCGCTTGCGCGATGTTGCAAGATCCCAACAGGGGTGTCGCAAACGTGCACTTTTCTGATGCCGACCATAGCCAGTCCCCCCGATTTTTGATGCAATAGCGTCAACTTCCCTTCGCGGAGTTAGGGGGGCGGCAGGCTGGTTTGCTGGATTGCTGCTCTTGTCACTCAAATCAACGGAGATTTCTTAAATGAAAAAGACTCTGCTCGCTGCCGCCCTGCTCGCCGGTTTTGCCGGTGTCGCCCAGGCAGAAACGTCTGTCACCCTGTACGGCATCATCGACACGGGCCTCGGCTACAACAAGATCAGCGGTGCTGGCGAAGCCAACGGCAGCCGTTTCGGCATGATCAACGGCGTCCAAAACGGTTCGCGCTGGGGTCTGCGTGGTTCGGAAGATCTGGGTGACGGCCTGCGCGCTGTTTTCCAACTGGAATCCGGCTTTGATTCGGGTAACGGCCGCTCGGCTCAAGGTGGCCGTCTGTTCGGTCGTCAAGCCACCGTCGGTCTGGCCAGCGACAGCTGGGGCCAACTGGACTTCGGTCGTCAAACCAACATCGCGTCGAAGTACTTCGGCTCGATCGATCCGTTCGGCGCCGGCTTCGGCCAAGCCAACATCGGCGTTGGCCTGAGCGCTGCCAACACGCAACGCTACGACAACATGGTCATGTATCAGACCCCGTCGTACAGCGGCTTCCAGTTCGGCGTTGGTTACTCGTTCAATGCTGACGACACCGACACCGCCGAAACCGGCTGGCGCACTGCCGACAACACCCGCGCGATCACCACCGGTCTGCGCTATGTCAACGGCCCGCTGAACGTGGCCCTGACGTATGACCAGTTGAACGCTTCGAACAAGCTGTCGACCGACGCTACCGACGCTACCCCGCGTATGTACGCCATCGGCGCTTCGTACGACTTTGAAGTTGTGAAGCTCGCCCTGGCCTATGGCCGCACGACCGACGGCTGGTTCGCTGGTCAAGGCGTGAACAGCGACGCTGGCAACATCGGCTTCGGTGGCAACCAGTTCGCAGACGGCTTCAAGTCGAACTCGTACATGGTTGGCCTGTCGGCTCCGATCGGCGGCGCAAGCAAGCTGTTCGGTTCGTGGCAGATGGTTGACCCGTCGAACACCGAGCTGACCGGTGGCGACGAAACGATGAACGTGTTCTCGCTGGGTTACACCTACGACCTGTCCAAGCGCACCAACCTGTACGCTTACGGTTCGTACGCCAAGGACTTCGCCTTCATCGACGGCGTCAAGTCGACCGCTGTCGGCGTCGGTGTCCGTCACCGCTTCTAATCCACTGCAGGGCGCAAGCCCTGTCTGGATTTAAAACGCAAGCGAACGAACGGGCTGCGGCTCGTTCGTATGAAGCCACCCTTCGGGGTGGCTTTTTTTCGTGCTTTGGTTTGATTTTTGATGACGCGCAGGTGCTTGTCAGTTGAGTCCTGTATGCTTGCCGTTCTGCCTTGAAAACTGCGATTGTTCCATTTGAAGAATGCAGTCTTTCACCTCTTGTTCAAGCTACAGAGTTCAGCCGGAAGTAACCACGCGAATGCTACAATCCTAAGGTTTGCGCATTTGACGGACGCCTGAATGAACCTGCAACAGTATTTTCCCGTCCTGCTGTTTATCGTAGTGGCCACCCTTATCGGGTTCGCGCTTCTAACGGCCGGCTCCCTCCTTGGCCCGCGGCGTCCCTACGCTGAGAAGCTGTCGCCCTATGAGTGCGGCTTCGAAGCGTTCGAAGACGCCCGCATGAAGTTTGACGTGCGCTACTACCTGGTGGCGATTTTGTTCATTCTTTTCGACCTGGAAATCGCGTTCCTGTTTCCGTGGGCCATCGCCCAAGGCACAGTCGGACTCGTCGGTTTCTGGACGGTCATGGTTTTCCTAGCCGTGTTGACCGTCGGCTTCATCTACGAATGGAAAAAGGGCGCGCTGGACTGGGAATAAACCCCCCGGGGTTTTCTTCACCGCACGCTATCAGAGACGAATATGGCAATAGACGGCATTCTCAAGCAAGGGTTCATCACAACCAGCGCCGACAAGTTCCTTAATTGGGCGAAGACCGGCTCCATGTGGCCCATGACCTTCGGTCTGGCCTGTTGCGCGGTTGAGATGATGCACGCGGGCGCGGCCCGCTACGACCTGGACCAGTTCGGCATCATCTTCCGGCCCAGTCCGCGTCAGTCCGATCTGATGATCGTTGCTGGCACGCTGTGCAACAAGATGGCGCCGGCGCTGCGCAAGGTTTACGACCAGATGCCCGAGCCGCGTTGGGTCGTGTCCATGGGCTCCTGTGCCAATGGCGGTGGCTACTACCACTACTCGTATTCCGTGGTTCGTGGCTGCGACCGCATCGTACCGGTAGACGTCTACGTGCCGGGCTGCCCGCCCACGGCCGAGGCGCTGGTCTACGGCTTGCTGCAAATGCAGAACAAGATCCGCCTGACCAACACGATTGCGCGCTGATCCTTCGCCCCGTTGGCGGCAGTGCTTGCCACCGACCCTGCGAAACCAGCGTATCGGTTCACCTAAGCGTACAAGATGATGACCAGGCTCGAAACCCTGAAAAACAATTTGCAGACCACCCTCGGCGCGGACATCGCGCTGACCGAGGCGTTGGGCGAGCTGACGCTCGAAGTGCCCGCGCAGCAGTGGTTCTCCGTCTGCAACAAGCTGCGCACCGAAGCCGGTCTGCGCTTTGAAACCTGTATCGACCTCTGTGGCGTCGACTACCTGACCTGGGGCAACGGCACGCGCCAACTGCCCGAGGAACCCACCGCCAAGGTGCACCGCGCGCGCTTCGCCGTGGTGATTCACCTGCTGTCCATCGAACACAACTGGCGCCTGCGTGTCCGCACCTGGGCCGCCGACGATGAATTCCCGATCGTCGCGTCGTTGATGGAATGCTGGCCGGCCGTGGGCTGGTTCGAGCGCGAAGCGTTCGACCTGTACGGCATCGTCTTCGAAGGCCACCCCGACCTGCGCCGCATCCTGACCGACTACGGCTTCATCGGTCACCCGTTCCGCAAGGACTTCCCGCTGTCGGGCACCGTCGAAATGCGTTACGACCCCGAACAACGGCGCGTCATTTACCAGCCGGTCACGATCGATCCGCGCGAGATCACCCCGCGCGTGGTCCGCGAAGACTCCTACGGCTTGGGGCGTTAAATCATGGCAGAAATCAAGAACTACACGCTTAACTTCGGGCCTCAGCATCCGGCCGCGCACGGTGTGTTGCGCCTGGTGCTGGAACTGGACGGCGAAGTCATCCAGCGCGCCGATCCGCACATCGGCCTGCTGCATCGCGCCACCGAAAAGCTGGCCGAGCACAAGACCTACATCCAGGCGCTGCCCTACATGGACCGCCTGGACTACGTGTCCATGATGTGCAACGAGCACGCCTACGTCATGGCCATCGAAAAGCTGCTGGGCGTTGAAGCCCCGCTGCGCGCGCAGTACATCCGCGTGATGTTCGACGAAATCACGCGCTTGCTGAACCACCTGATGTCCCTGGGTTCACACGCGCTCGACGTGGGCGCCATGGCCGTGTTCCTGTACGCCTTCCGTGAACGCGAAGACCTGATGGACTGCTACGAAGCGGTCTCCGGCGCGCGCATGCACGCGGCTTACTACCGTCCGGGTGGCGTCTACCGCGATTTGCCGGACACGATGCCGCAGTACGGCGACACCAGCAAATACCGCGGCGACAAAGAAATGCGCATCATGAATGACGCGCGTTCGGGCTCGCTGCTGGACTTCATCGAAGACTTCACCAACCGCTTCCCGGCCTGCGTCGACGAGTACGAAACGCTGCTCACCGACAACCGCATCTGGAAGCAACGCCTGGTGGGCATCGGCGTGGTCGACCCCGATCGCGCCAAGGCGCTGGGCTTCACCGGCCCGATGCTGCGCGGCTCCGGCGTCGCCTGGGACTTGCGCAAGACGCAGCCCTACGAAGTCTATGACCTGCTTGATTTCGACATCCCCGTGGGTGTCAACGGCGACTGCTACGACCGCTACCTGGTCCGCATCGCTGAAATGCGTGAAAGTAACCGCATCATCCGCCAGTGCGTGGAATGGCTGCGCAACAACCCGGGTCCGGTCATGATCGAGAATCACAAGATCGCCCCGCCCAGCCGCACCGCCATGAAGACCAACATGGAAGAGCTGATCCATCACTTCAAGCTCTTCACCGAAGGTTTCCACGTGCCCCCGGGCGAGTCTTATGCCTCGGTGGAGCATCCCAAGGGCGAGTTCGGCATCTATCTGGTGTCGGACGGCGCCAACAAGCCTTACCGCCTGAAGATTCGGGCCCCCGGCTTTGTCCACCTGCAAGCGCTGGATGAAATGTCGCGCGGTCACATGATCGCCGACGCCGTCACCATCATTGGTACGCAGGACATCGTTTTCGGCGAGATCGATCGCTGATCCGCCCAGACAGTCACGAGCACGCCCGCATAACCCGGATTCAAACTATGCTGCTTTCCGAACAGGCCTACCAGAAAATCGACCGAGAACTCGCGAAGTTCCCGGCCGACCAGCGGCAGTCCGCCATCATGGCCTCGCTTGCCATCGCGCAAGAAGAGAAGGGCTGGTTGGCTACCGAAACCATTGAAGATGTGGCCAATTACATTGGCGTCCCGCCCATTGCGGTGCAGGAAGTCGCCACGTTCTACAACATGTTCGACGTCAAGCCCGTCGGCAAGAACAAGATCGCCGTTTGCACGAACCTGCCCTGTGCCTTGCGCGATGGCGACCGTGCTGGCGAATACCTCAAGCGCAAGCTGGGTGTCGACTACCGCCAAACCACCGCCGACGGCCAGTTCACGCTGGTTGAAGGCGAATGCATGGGCGCTTGCGGCGATTCCCCCGTGCTGATCGTGAACAACAAGCATATGTGCGTGCGCATGACCGACGAGAAGCTGGACGCGCTGGTCGCGGCCCTCAAGGTGCAAGGAGAGTCGGCATGAACGCGCCCGACCTGTACAAGCAGTTCGCGCAGGGGCTGGACCCCAACCCGCTGAACGACGAGTCCAATTCGATGTGCCTGCACGGCCGCCACATCAAGCCGCAGATCATGGCTGATGTCGACGGCGCCAACTGGCGCCTTGAAGACTACGTCAAGCGCGGTGGCTACGAAGCCCTGAAGAAGATCCTGACGACCGGCATGAAGCCGGAAGACGTGATCGCCGAAGTCAAGGCGTCGGGTCTGCGCGGCCGTGGCGGCGCGGGCTTCCCGACCGGCCTGAAGTGGAGCTTCATGCCGCGCGCGTTCCCCGGTCAGAAGTACCTCGTCTGCAACTCGGACGAAGGCGAGCCGGGCACGTTCAAGGACCGCGACATCCTGCGCTTCAATCCGCACATCGTGATTGAAGGCATGGCGATCGCGGCCTACGCCATGGGCATCAGCGTCGGCTACAACTACATCCACGGCGAAATCTTCGAAGTGTACGAACGCTTTGAAGAGGCACTGGAAGAGGCGCGCGCCGCCGGCTTCCTGGGCGACAAGATCCTGGGTTCGGACTACAGCTTCCAGCTGCATGCATTCCACGGCTACGGCGCCTACATCTGCGGCGAAGAAACCGCGCTGCTGGAATCGCTGGAAGGCAAGAAGGGCCAACCGCGCTTCAAGCCGCCGTTCCCGGCCAGCTTCGGCCTGTACGGCAAGCCCACCACGATCAACAACACGGAAACGTTCGCGGCCGTGCCGTGGATCATCCGCAACAGCGGCCAGGCCTACCTGGAAGTCGGCAAGCCGAACAACGGCGGCACCAAGCTGTTCTCGATCACCGGCGACGTCGAACGCCCCGGCAACTACGAGATTCCGCTGGGCACCCCGTTCTCGACGCTGCTGGAACTGGCGGGCGGCATGCGCGGCGGCAAGAAACTGAAGGCAGTGATCCCTGGCGGATCCAGCGCCCCGGTGCTGCCGGCCGACATCATGATGGAATGCACGATGGACTATGACTCCATCGCCAAGGCCGGCTCGATGCTCGGCTCTGGCGCGGTGATCGTCATGGACGAAACGCGCTGCATGGTGAAGTCGCTGCAGCGCCTGTCGTACTTCTATTTCGAGGAAAGCTGCGGCCAGTGCACGCCGTGCCGCGAAGGCACCGGCTGGCTCTACCGCATGGTGCATCGCATCGAAAATGGTCACGGCCGTCCGGAAGATCTGGACTTGCTGGACAACGTGGCAGGCAACATCATGGGCCGCACCATCTGCGCCCTGGGTGACGCCGCCGCCATGCCCGTCCGTGGCTTCCTCAAGCATTTTCGCGACGAATTCGCGCACCACATCGAGCATAAGTCTTGTGTGGTCCCGCAATATCTGTAGGTCTCAGGAACAGCAATGGTTGAACTAACCGTCGACGGCAATCAGGTCGAAGTGCCCGAAGGCAGCATGGTCATGCATGCCGCTCAGAAAGTCGGGCTTTACGTGCCGCATTTCTGCTACCACAAGAAACTGTCCATCGCGGCCAACTGCCGGATGTGCCTGGTTGAAGTGGAAAAAGCGCCCAAGGCGCTGCCCGCCTGCGCCACGCCCGTGACCAACGGCATGGTCGTCCACACCTGCTCTGAAAAGGCTCGCGCCGCTCAGAAGTCGGTGATGGAATTCTTGCTCATCAATCACCCCCTTGACTGCCCGATCTGCGATCAGGGCGGCGAATGCCAGTTGCAGGATCTGGCCGTGGGTTACGGTGGCTCTTCCTCGCGTTACCAAGAGGAAAAGCGCGTCGTCTTCCACAAGGATCTGGGTCCGCTGGTTTCCGCCGAGGAAATGAGCCGCTGCATCCACTGCACCCGCTGCGTGCGCTTCGGCCAGGAAATCGCCGGCGTCATGGAATTGGGCATGCTGGGCCGTGGCGAGCACTCCGAGATCACGACGTTTGTCGGCCGCTCGATCGAGTCCGAACTGTCGGGCAACATGATCGACATCTGTCCGGTGGGCGCGCTGACCTCCAAGCCCTTCCGCTACAGCGCCCGCACCTGGGAACTGGCCCGCCGCCGTTCGGTCAGCCCGCACGACAGCCTGGGCGCCAACCTGGTGGTCCAGGTCAAGGGCGACCGCGTCATGCGCGTGGTGCCGTTCGAAGACGAAGCCGTCAACGAATGCTGGATCAGCGACCGCGACCGCTTCTCGTACGAAGGCCTGAACAGCGACGACCGCCTGACCGCCCCGATGATCAAGGGCACCGACGGCAAGTGGCAGGAAGCCTCGTGGGCTGACGCGCTGCAAGCGGTAGCCCAAGGCCTGTCGCGCGTTCGCGATAGCTTCGGCGCCGGCCAGATCGGCGCGCTGGCGTCCGAATACGCCACCACCGAAGAATATGCGCTGCTGGGCCGCCTGGTTCGCGCGCTGGGTTCCGAGAACATCGATTTCCGCCTGCGCCAGACCGACCCGGCTTTCGACGCCGCGTTGACCGGTGCTCCGTGGCTGGGCATGCCCATCGCTGAACTCGACAACCTGGACCGCGTCCTGGTCGTCGGCTCGTTCCTGCGCAAGGATCACCCGCTGATGGCGCAACGCCTGCGTCAAGCCGCCAAGCGCGGTACGCAGATCCTGATGGTCGACAGCGCCGCTGACGATCCTCTGATGCCCATCGCCGCCCGCATCACCGTGGCTCCGTCCGAGCTGCCGCGCGCGCTGGCCGAAGTGGCCGTCGCCCTGGCGCAAGCCAAGGAACAGGCCGTGCCGGCCGAATTCGCCTCGGTCACCCCGGGCGAAAACGCCAAGATCATCGCCGCCAGCCTAGCTTCCGGTGCCAACACCGCCGTGCTGCTGGGCAACCTGGCCGTGGCCAGCGCCCAAGCTTCGACGCTGGCCGCCAACGGCCGCGCCGTGGCGAACCTGGCCGGTGGCAAGTTCGGCTTCCTGACTTCCGGCGGCAACACCGTCGGCGGTTACCTGGCCGGCGCCGTGCCGGGCAAGGGCGGCAAGAACGCCGCCGCCATGCTGGCGGAGCCGCTCAAGGCCTACATCGTGCTGCACGCCGAGCCGCTGCTGGATGCCGACAACGGCCAGCAAGCCATCGCGGCGCTGCGTGGCGCGCAGTTCGCCGTGGCCCTGACGCCTTACCGCTCGGCCGCCGCCGAATGGGCCGACGTCATGCTGCCGGTGTCGCCGTTCACCGAAACCTCGGGCACCTTCGTCAACGCGCAAGGCCTGGCCCAGAGCTTCAAGGGCACGGTCACGCCGTTGGGCCAGACCCGCCCGGGCTGGAAGGTCCTGCGCGTGCTGGGCAACGTGCTGCATTTGGCCGGCTTTGACGATGAAACGTCGGAATCGGTTCGCGACGCCGCCCTGGCCGGTGGCATCGAAGGCCGCCTGTCCAACGACGTCAAGGCGCCGCTGAGCCTGGGTCAGGCACTGACCGGCCTGGAGCGCGTGGCCGACGTGCCGATCTACCGCACCGACGCCATGGTTCGCCGCTCGGAGCCGCTGCAAGCGTCCCCGGCCTCCAAGAAGCCGGCTGCCGCCATGAACGGCCGCACGCTTACCAGCCTGGGCCTGACGGCCGGGGTCAAGGTGCGCGTGGCGGGTGCGCAAGGCGCCGTCGAACTCGAAACCGTGCAGGATGATGCCGTGGCCGACCGTGCCGTGCGCATTTCCGCAGCCTTTGATAACACCGCAGCCCTGGGTGGCGCATTCGGTCAACTCAGCGTGGAGCGTGCCTGATGGAATGGCTTAATGTTCTTGAGCGCCACGGGCAGGAGCTGCTGGGCCCGACGGTCTGGATGGTCCTCTGGACCCTCATCAAGATTGTGATCATCGCCGTGCCGATCATTCTGTGCGTTGCGTACCTGACGTACTGGGAACGCAAGATGATCGGCGCCATGCACGTGCGCATGGGTCCGAACCGCGTCGGTTTCAAGGGGCTGTTGCAGCCGTTTGCCGACGTGTTCAAGCTGCTGACCAAGGAAGTCGTGGTTCCCAGCCAGGCCAACAAGGTGCTGTTCATCGTGGCCCCCGTGGTCACGCTGATGCCCGCGCTGGCCGCCTGGGCCGTGGTTCCCTTCGGCCCCGATATCGTGCTGGCCAACGTCAACGCCGGCCTGCTGTACATCATGGCCATCACGTCCATCGGCGTGTATGGCGTGATCGTGGCGGGTTGGGCGTCGAACTCCAAGTACGCCTTCCTGGGCGCGCTGCGCGCTTCGGCACAGATGCTGTCCTACGAACTGGCCATCGGCTTCGTGCTCGTCACGGTGCTGCTGGTGTCGGGCAGCCTGAACATGTCCGAAATCGTCAACGTCCAGAACCGCGGCTGGTTTGCGGAAAAGGGCCTGACGTTCATGTCCTGGAACTGGCTGCCGCTGTTGCCGCTGTTCGTGATCTACGTGATTTCGGCCGTGGCTGAAACCAACCGTCACCCCTTCGACGTCGTCGAAGGCGAATCGGAAATCGTGGCCGGCCACATGGTCGAGTACTCGGGTATGGCCTTCGCCCTGTTCTTCCTGGGTGAATACGCCAACATGATCCTGCTGTCCTGCATGGCGTCGATCATGTTCCTGGGCGGCTGGGCTTCCCCGATCGACATCGCGCCGTTGACCTGGATTCCGGGTTGGATCTGGCTGGGTCTGAAGACGTTCTTCGTGGTCTCGTTGTTTGTGTGGTTCCGCGCATCGTTCCCGCGCTACCGCTATGACCAGATCATGCGTTTGGGTTGGAAAATCTTCATCCCGCTGACCGGCGTTTGGCTGGTCGTGGTGGCGATCTGGATGCAGACGCCCTGGAACATTTGGCGCTAAGCCGCCAGGCAGAGGCAGGATATGGAAGCGATCAAAGATTTCTTCGGCAGCCTGATGCTGACCGAGTTGCTCAAGGGCATGCGCCTGACGGGCAAGTACTTTTTCAAGCGCAAGGTCACCTTGCGTTATCCGCAGGAAAAGACGCCCACGTCGGCGCGATTCCGCGGCCTGCACGCATTGCGCCGCTACCCCAACGGGGAAGAGCGCTGCATTGCGTGCAAGCTGTGCGAAGCCGTGTGCCCGGCCTTGGCGATCACCATCGAATCGGACCAGCGCGAGGACGGCACCCGCCGCACCACGCGTTACGACATCGATCTGACCAAGTGCATTTTCTGCGGCTTCTGTGAGGAAAGCTGCCCCGTGGACTCGATCGTGGAAACCCATATCCACGAATACCACGGTGAGAAGCGCGGCGACCTGTATTTCACCAAAGACATGCTGCTCGCCGTGGGCGACCGCTACGAAGCCGACATCGCCCGCCGCCGGGCCGACGACGCTCCTTACCGTTGAAGCCCAGGGTCTGATCCATGACTTTTACCACTGTCCTTTTCTACATACTGGCCGCCGTGCTGGTGATCGCGGCGTTCCGCGTGATCACCGCGCGTAGTCCGGTCACCGCGGTATTGCACCTGATCCTGGCATTCTCCAACGCAGCCATGCTGTGGATGCTGCTGGGCGCTGAGTTCCTGGCCTTGTTGCTGGTGCTGGTGTACGTGGGCGCCGTGATGGTGCTCTTCCTCTTCGTCGTGATGATGCTGGACATCCGCATGGATGCCATGCGCCAGGGCCTGAAGACCTACCTGCCGCTGGGCCTGGTGATCGGTCTGGTGCTGGTGCTGGAAATGTCGTTCGTGCTGGGTTCCACCTGGTACGGCGCGGGTCCGCAAGCCCCGGTCGCTGGCGACTACAACAACGCCCGCGCGCTCGGCGAAGCCATGTACACGCAGTACATCTACGCCATTGAAGTGGGTGCCGCGCTGCTGCTGGTGGGCATGGTCGCCGCGATTGCGCTGACGCTGCGCCGCCGCCGCGACGTGAAGTACAACGACCCGGTAGCCGCCGTGCGCGTCCGCTCGAAGGACCGCTTCCGCATGGTCAGCATGCCCGCCCAGAGCGAGCGTGCCCAAGCCAAGCGTGATGCGTCGTCCGGCGCCGCCGCCGCGCCCCAAGGAGAAAAACAATGACGCTGACGCTGGCCCACTATCTGATCCTTGGGGCGATCCTGTTCGCCATCGGGATCTTCGGCATCTTCCTGAACCGCCGCAACCTGATCATTCTCTTGATGTCCATCGAGCTCGTGCTCCTGGCCGTCAACATGAACTTCGTGGCGTTCTCCAGCTGGTTCGGCGACACCGCCGGCCAGGTGTTCGTGTTCTTCATCCTGACCGTGGCCGCCGCTGAAGCGGCGATCGGCCTGGCCATTTTGGTGCTGCTGTTCCGCAACCTGAACACGATCAACGTTGACGAACTCGATCGCCTGAAGGGCTGACGGGGTATTGGAAGAAAATGTCTAGCTCACCCAATCTCTACTTGCTCATCGCGCTGGCACCGCTGGCCGGAGCAATTCTCGCGGGCCTTTTCGGCACCGGCTTCCTGGGCCGTCCCATCGGCCGCCGCGCATCCCACGTCATCACCATTCTTGGCGTGCTCATCTCGGCCATCGGTTCGGTGGTGGTGCTGGGCGACGTCCTGAACGGCCTGCGCTTTGACGGCGCGGTCTACACCTGGAGCCTCATCGGCCAGACCAAGCTGGAAATCGGCTTCCTGATCGATCCGCTGTCGGCCATGATGATGGTCGTGGTGACCTCCGTGTCGCTGATGGTGCACATCTACACCATCGGCTACATGGCTGACGACCCCGGCTATCAGCGCTTCTTCTCGTACATCTCGCTGTTCACGTTCTCCATGCTGATGCTGGTGATGTCGAACAACATGGTGCAGCTGTTCTTCGGCTGGGAAGCAGTGGGCCTGGTGTCGTACCTGCTGATCGGTTTCTGGTACACCCGCCCGACGGCCATCTTCGCCAACATGAAGGCATTCCTGATCAACCGCGTTGGTGACTTCGGCTTCGTGCTGGGTATCGGCCTGTTGTTCGCGTACGCCGGCACGATGCACTACGGCGAAGTCTTCGCCCAAGCCGACAAGCTGGCCGCGATGACCCTGCCGGGTTCTGACTGGATGCTGCTGACCGTGGCGTGTATCTGCCTGTTCATCGGCGCCATGGGCAAATCGGCCCAGGTTCCGCTGCACGCCTGGCTGCCTGACTCCATGGAAGGCCCGACCCCGATCTCCGCGCTGATCCACGCCGCCACCATGGTGACGGCCGGTATCTTCATGGTGGCGCGCTTCTCGCCGCTGTTCGAACTGTCGGACGTGGCGCTGTCGTTCATCATCGTGATCGGCGCCATCGGCGCGCTGTTCCTGGGCATCCTGGGCATCATCCAGACGGACATCAAGCGCGTTGTCGCGTACTCCACGCTGTCGCAGCTGGGCTACATGACCGTCGCGCTGGGCGCCTCGGCCTACTCGGTGGCCATTTTCCACCTGATGACCCACGCCTTCTTCAAGGCGCTGCTGTTCCTGGGCGCGGGCTCGGTCATCATCGGCATGCACCACGACCAGGACATCCGCAACATGGGCGGCCTGCGCAAGTACATGCCCATCACCTGGATCACGTTCCTGCTGGGTACGCTGGCCCTGGTTGGCACGCCGTTCTTCTCGGGTTTCTACTCGAAGGAAAACATCATCGAAGCGGCCGGCCACGCCAACGTCTGGGGCGCAAGCTTCGCGTACTACGCCGTGCTGATCGGTGTGTTCGTGACGTCGCTGTACTCGTTCCGCGTGTACTTCCTGGTCTTCCACGGCAAGGAACGCTTTGACACCAGCGACCACGGTCACGGCCACGACGATCATGCCCATGACGACCACGGTCACGGTCACGATGACCACGGCCACGGCCATCATGGCGGCAAGCCGCATGAGTCGCCCTGGGTGGTGACGCTGCCGCTGATCCTGCTGGCGATTCCGTCGGTGCTGGTTGGCGCCTGGGCGGTTGACCCGATGCTGTTCGGCAAGTTCTTCAACGGCGTGATCACGGTGCTGCCGCAGCATCCGGCCATGCACGAACTGCAAGAAGAATGGCACGGCTGGGTTGCCTATGGCCTGCATGCCTTCCAGACCCTGCCGTTCTGGCTGGTCGTGGCTGGTTTCGTCATTGCCTGGTACTGCTACCTGATCAATCCCAAGGTTCCGGCCGCCATCAAGGCCAACCTGTCCGGCGTGAACAAGGTGCTTGAAAACAAGTACTACGTGGACTGGGTCAACGAGCAGATCATCGCTCGCGGCATGCGCGCCCTGGGCCGTGGCCTGTGGCAGACAGGCGACCGTGGCATCATCGATGGCCTGCTGGTCAACGGTAGCGCTCGCCTGGTCGGCTGGGTGGCCGCGGTCAGCCGCCACCTGCAGTCCGGCTTCATCTATCACTACGCGTTCGCGATGATCATCGGCATCATGGCGCTGGTGACTTTCTTTGTGCTGATTCCCCAATGATGGCAAGCGAGATGGCATCCAACACTTTCCCCTGGCTCACGCTTGCGATCTTTGTCCCGATCGTATTCGGCCTGCTGGTGCTGGCGGTGGGCCGTGACGACCGTCCCGGTCTGGCGCGCGGCTTGTCGCTGGCTGGCGCCGTTGCCGGTTTCCTCGTCACGATTCCGCTCTACACCGGTTTTGACAACACCACGGCTGCCATGCAGTTCGTGGAAAAGGCCTCGTGGATCGAAGCCTTCAACGTCAACTACCACCTGGGCATCGACGGCATTTCTCTGTGGTTCGTCCTCCTGACCGCGTTCATCACCGTCATCGTGGTGCTGGCCGGCTGGGAAGTCATCACCAGCCGCGTGGCGCAGTACATGGCCGCCTTCCTGATCCTGTCGGGTCTGATGGTGGGCGTGTTCGCCGCGCTGGACGGCATGCTGTTCTACGTGTTCTTCGAAGCCACGCTGATCCCGATGTACATCATCATCGGGGCGTGGGGCGGCGATAACCGTATCTACGCGGCATTCAAGTTCTTCCTTTACACGCTGATGGGTTCCCTGTTGACCCTGATCGCGTTCATCTACCTGTGGCATGCATCGGGTGGTTCGTTCGACATCCTGACCTGGCACCAGGTCAAGCTGGGCCAGACCGAACAGATCCTGATCTTCGTGGCGCTGCTGGCGGCGTTCGCGGTGAAGGTGCCGATGTGGCCGGTGCACACGTGGTTGCCGGACGTGCACGTGGAAGCGCCCACGGGCGGCTCCATCGTGCTGGCCGCAATCATGCTGAAGCTGGGCGCCTATGGCTTCCTGCGCTTCTCGCTGCCGATCACGCCCGATGCCTCGCACAGCTTGGCCGGCCTGATGATCACGCTGTCGCTGATCGCGGTGATCTATATCGGCCTGGTGGCGATCATCCAGGAAGACATGAAGAAGCTGGTGGCTTATTCGTCGGTGGCCCACATGGGTTTCGTGACGCTGGGCTTCTTCATCTTCAACACGGCCGGCGTCGAAGGCGCCATCGTGCAGATGATTTCCCACGGCTTCGTGTCGGGCGCCATGTTCATGTGTATCGGCGTCTTGTACGACCGCATGCACTCGCGCCAGATCGCCGATTACGGTGGTGTGGTCAACGTGATGCCGCGTTTCGCCACGTTCTTCATCCTGTTCTCGATGGCCAACAGCGGCCTGCCGGCCACCAGCGGTTTCGTCGGCGAGTTCATGGTGATCATGGGCGCGGTCGAGCACAACTTCTGGATCGGCCTGTTGGCGGCTACCGCCCTGATCATGGG
Source organism: Achromobacter spanius (assembly GCF_029637605.1). Taxonomy (NCBI): domain Bacteria; kingdom Pseudomonadati; phylum Pseudomonadota; class Betaproteobacteria; order Burkholderiales; family Alcaligenaceae; genus Achromobacter; species Achromobacter spanius. Next base: position 5,887,632 of record NZ_CP121261.1, read on the forward strand.
TGCTGCGTATTCGCTGTGGATGGTCAAGCGTGTGGTCCTGGGCGACATCGCCAATGACCACGTCCGCGAGCTGACCGATATCAACCGCCGCGAATTTGTGATTCTTGGCGTGATGGCGATCGCCGTGTTGTACATGGGGATCTATCCCAAGCCCTTTACCGACGTCATGCACGTATCGGTCGAGGCCCTGCTGCAACACGTTGCCGTCTCGAAACTGTAAGACAAGACAATGATGCAATCCCAAATCGATTTCGCCCTGGCGGCGCCGGAAATCCTTCTGCTGGTTTCCGGCCTGGCTATCCTGCTCGTCGACGCGGTCAGCAATCACCCCGAGCGCAAGCCGACGTTTCTGCTGACCCTGCTGGTGTTGGGCGCGCTGACCGTCGTGTCGGCCGTCCAATGGATGAACGGCGTTGCGGGCGCGACCTTCCACGGTCTGTACGTCACCGACGAACTGTCGCACCTGCTGAAGATCGCGTCCTACATTGCCGTGGGCGCCACGCTGGTCTATGGCCGTGTCTATGCGCAAGTGCGTGACATGCTCAAGGGCGGCGAGCTCTACGTCCTGACGCTGTTCGCGCTGCTGGGCCAGATGGTCATGATTTCCTCCGGGAACCTGATCTCCATCTACCTGGGCCTGGAACTGATGTCGCTGGCGCTGTACGCGCTGATCGCGCTGCGCCGCGATGACGTCGTCGCCACCGAAGCCGCCATGAAGTACTTCGTGCTGGGCGCGTTGGCCTCGGGCTTCCTGCTGTACGGCATGTCGATGGTCTACGGCGCCACGGGTCACCTGGACCTGGCTGAAGTGTCCAAGGTCATCGCCGCCGGCCAAGCCGAGAAGATGGCGCTGGTCTTCGGCATCGTGTTCCTGGTGTCGGGCCTGGCGTTCAAGCTGGGCGCCGTGCCGTTCCACATGTGGGTGCCGGACGTCTACCAAGGTTCGCCGACTGCCGTCACGCTGATCCTGGGCGGCGCGCCCAAGCTGGCCGCCTTCGCCATCACCCTGCGCCTGCTGGTGGATGGCCTGCATGGCCTGGCCGCCGACTGGCAGCCGATGCTGATGATCCTGGCGGTGCTGTCGCTGGCGATCGGTAACCTGACCGCCATCGCGCAGACCAACTTCAAGCGCATGCTGGCGTATTCGACCATCTCGCACATGGGCTTCGTGCTGCTGGGCCTGATGTCGGGTGCGGTGGATGGCAAACCGGAACTGTCGTCGGCCGCCTATGGCGCGTCGCTGTTCTACATGCTGACCTACGTGCTGACCACGCTGGCCAGCTTCGGCATCGTGTTGCTGCTGTCGCGTCAGGGTTTCGAGTGCGAGCACATCGACGATCTGAAGGGCCTGAACCGCCGCAGCCCGTGGCATGCCTTCATCGTGCTGCTGCTGATGTTCTCGCTGGCCGGCATTCCGCCGCTGGTGGGCTTCTACGCCAAGCTGGCCGTGCTGCAAGCGCTGATCAGCGCGGGCCACGTGACGCTGGCGGTGGTGGCGGTGCTGTTCTCGCTGATCGGTGCGTTCTACTACCTGCGTGTCGTCAAGGTCGTTTACTTCGATGAGCCGGTGGCTGATGTGGCCCCGATCGTCGCGACCTGCGGCCAACGCGGTCTGCTGTCGATCAACGGCGCCATGATGCTGGTGCTGGGCTTGTTGCCCGGTGGCCTGATGGCACTGTGCGTACAGGCCATCCGGTCGTCGCTGAGCCTGTAAGCGGGATACAGCCATGAACCAGACGCTGGCGGTATGGCTGTTGATCGCGCTGGCGCTGGTCAGCGCCAACCTGCCGTTCCTGACCGAACGGGTGTTTGCCGTCTTGCCCTGGAAGCAGGGTGGGGCGGTGGCGGTCAAGCCGTTCTGGATGCGTCTGGTTGAAGTGCTGGTGTTTTACGCCATCGTCGGCGCGTTGGGTTTTGCCTTCGAGTCCACGCTGGGCAATCGGTTTGCCCAGACGTGGGAGTTCTACGCCATTACCCTCAGCCTGTATCTGGTGCTGGCCTATCCGGGCTTCGTGTATCGCTATTTATTCAAGCGTCACCCTCGCTTGCGGGTGTAAAAGCCCCGCCAGTACCTTGAAAACGCCCTACGGGGCGTTTTTCTTTTGGGTGCTTGAAACTCATCACACCTCGGGCCTCGCGGCTTGGAGAGGCTATGGCGGCCGGCGGCGACCGTGTCCCCCTATGCGCCGCCACTGTTGTTTTTTCATCTTTTTGCGCACCACTCAGCTTTCATTCAGGTGTCATTCAGCCGCCAGGATCAAAATCGCAACCTGTAAAAAAACAAGAATCGTTGCTATTCACGTTCTGGAGAAGCTGGTTTGAAGCCCCAAGATTCGTATTCACTGAATACGCTCGCTACCTCGCTTGCCGCGGCCATAGCGGCGCCCGCCCTGTTCATCAGCCCCTACGCCGCCGCGCAGTCCGCGGATTCGGGCGTCACGCAGCTTGCGCCGGTGCGGGTAGAGGGCGAAGGCTCTTCATACCAGACCACCACGGTGCCGTCGCCCAAGATGACGGCACCTCTGCTGGACACGCCGCGCACGGTGCAGGTGGTGCCGAAACAGGTGATCCAGGACCAAGCCGCGTCGACCTTGCAGGACGTGCTGCGCAACTCGCCGGGCATCACGTTCGGCGCTGGCGAAGGCGGCCGTCCGGGCGGCGACTTGCCCATCATCCGCGGTCAGAATTCCGCAGGCAGCCTGTTCCTGGACGGTATCCGCGATTCCAGCACGCAGGTGCGCGACACCTTCAACCTGGAACAGGTGGAAGTCATCAAGGGCCCGGACTCGGTGTATTCGGGCCGGGGGGGCGCGGGCGGCAGCATCAACATGGTCAGCAAGGCCCCCAAGGTGACGGACTTCACCGAAGCCACCGCGCAGATCGGCACCGACAACAACTATCGCGCCACCATCGACAGCAACTGGCGCCTGGCCGATAAGGCCGCGTTCCGCTTGAACGTGATGGGCAACAAGGGCGATGTGGCCGGCCGCGACAATGCCGTGGACTTCGAACGCTGGGGCGTGGCGCCGTCCTTGATGCTGGGCGTGGGTACGCCGACGCGCATCACGCTGAGCTACTACCACTATCAAGACGACAGCATGCCGGATTACTCGATCCCGTATGACCCCAAGACGGGGCAGTCGGTGACGGAGACCATGGGCGTCAGCCGCAAGTCGTTTTACGGACTGACCGGGCGCGACTTCATGAAGACGCGCGACGACGTGGCCACCGTGGACTTCCAGCATGATTTTTCCGACAAGCTGCAACTGCGCAACGTGACCCGCTATGGCCGTGGCACGACGGACTTCGCCGCCACCAACCCGGACGACAGCAAGCTGAACGTGCCCAATGGGCTGGTGTACCGTGCCTTGAAGTCGGGTTACTACGTCACCAAGAGCTTCGCCAACCAGACCGACCTGACGGGTGAATTCGAGACGGGCAGTCTCAAGCATTCGTTCGACCTGGGCTTCGAATACAGCAACATCAAGCAGGACAAGGATGGCTACAAGGAATCGGGTGTGCCCACGGGCGGCAGCAACTGCGTGACCGCAACCAGCGCCGCCGGCGTCAACACCTACGCCAACCCGGCACTGTGCGCGTCCTTGTGGGACCCGGACCCCGGCACCGACTACCCGGGCACCCTGACCCGCAACAACAACCCCGCGCGCTACAACACGGACACCTTGGCGCTCTACGGGTTTGACACCATCAAGTTCAACGAGCAGTGGCAAGCCAGCCTGGGCGCGCGCTGGGACAACTACCGTACCAGCGGCAGCAACATCGCCGCCGGCCGTAACGACCCGGCGGGCACGCCGGATTTCTACAGCACCAGCCGCAACGACAACCTGTTCAACTACCAGGTCGGCCTGGCGTACAAGCCCTTGCCCAACGGCACCATCTACGCCACCTACGGCACCTCGTCCACGCCCTCGGCCATTGCGGCCAGCGCCACCAGTGATGCCACGTCGCTGAGCAATTCATCGCTGGAACCTGAAAAGAGCCGCACCGTGGAAGTGGGCACCAAGTGGCAAGTCTTCGACGACCGCCTGACGCTGTCGGCAGCGGCATTCCACGACATCCGCAAGAACACCAGCGTGGCCGTGTCGGCCACTGAAGTGGCGCAGGTGGGCGAGGCCAAGGTGCGCGGCATCGAACTGGGCTTCTCGGGCAGCATCACGCCCAAGTGGAACGTGTTCGGTGGCTACACCTTCATGGACAGCGAAATGACCAAGGGCGCCTACAACAGCGGCGCCGTCGGCCAGGACCTGCCCAACACCCCGCGCAATGCCTTCAGCCTGTGGACCACCTACAAGGTATTGCCCAAGCTGACGGTGGGCGGTGGCGCCTATTACGTGGACAAGGTCTACGGCAATTCAGACGCCACCCGCAACGCCAACGGCACGCCCAAGGCGCGCTGGGTGCCGTCGTACTGGCGTTTCGACGCCATGGCGGCCTACGAATTCAACGAACACTATTCGGCGCAGTTGAACGTGCTGAACCTGTTCGACGAAACGTACTACACCAAGGCCTACGCGGCGCACTATGCGGCGCTGGGTACCGGCCGCGCGGCGTTGTTGACGCTGAAGATGCGCTACTGAGCGGGCGCGGGAATGAAAATAGCCACCTTGATCGGTGGCTATTTTTTTGCCTGCTGAAATCCGGCCGAAATCAGCTTTCAAACCAGTTCAACACGCCGTCCAGCCCGGTGACGTTCAAGGCGAAGCGCGTTTGCTCGCGCACCACCGGCTTGGCGTGATAGGCCACGGGGAAGCCCGCGGCGCCCAGCATCAGCAAGTCGTTGGCGCCATCGCCCATGGCGATGATCTGGTCTTTGGTGGCGCCGTGGGTACGCGCGAATTCGCGCAGGTAGACGGCTTTGGCCTGCGCGTCCAGGATGTCGCCCAGCACGTGGCCGGTCAGCACGCCGTTGTCGATTTCCAGCGTATTGGCGTGGGCGCTGTCCAGCTTCAGGCGTTCGCGCAGGCGGTCGGTAAAGAAGGTGAAGCCGCCCGACACCAGCAGCACCTTGATGCCGGCTGCCTGCGCCGTGGAGATGAGCCGTTCGGCGCCGGGGTTCAGGCGCAGCTTTTCCACATAGACCTGTTCCAGCGCCTCGGCCGGCACGCCCTTGAGCAGCGCGACGCGGCGGCGCAGGCTTTCGGCGAAGTCCTTGATTTCACCGCGCATGGCGGCTTCGGTGATTTCAGACACCTTGTCCTTCACGCCCACCACGCCTGCGATCTCGTCAATGCACTCGATGTTGATCAGCGTGGAATCCATGTCCATCGCCAGCACCTTGCAGTCAGACAGCTTCAGCCCGGCAGGCACGAACGCCACATCGACACCGTGCTGTTCGGCCCAGGCCACCACTTCGGCGCGGGTCAGGGCGTCGTGCTGAACGTCCAGCAAGCGGGCGGCGGTGTTGCTGATGCGCGCCACGCCCTGGGCCTGGGCCATGGCGGCCAGTTGCTCGGCCTGTTCGATGCGAAGGCCGGGGGATTGGACGACAAGGTGATGGGTGGTCATAAGAAAAGTAAGAAGGTCGTGGATTTACTTCAAGGCACGCAGCACGGCGCGAACGGCGTCTGAGCGAGCGGGGATCTGCGCGGCTTTGATCTCAACGCGCAATTTATCCTGTCCGGCCAGTTTGATGTTGCGTTGGCGTTGCACCAGTTCGATGATGCGGGCCGGGTCGACGCTGGTCTTGGGGCCAAACTGGATCAGCGCCTGGGTTTCGCTGGCGTCGATCTTGACAATGCCTAGCGGCTGCGCGGCCAGGCGCAGGCGATGCGAGGTCAAGAGAGTTTGTGCCGCTTCGGGCAGCTTGCCGAAGCGGTCGATGAGTTCTTCCTGGATGCGGATCAGGTCGTCTTCGTCGGCGGCGTGCGCCAGGCGCTTGTAGATGCCCAGGCGTGCATGCACGTCGGCGCAGTAGTCGGACGGCAGCAGGGCGGGCGCATGCAAATTGACTTCGCAGGCCAGGTTGAAGGGCGCGTCCAGGTCCGGCTCTTCGCCCGCGCGCAGCGCGCGTACGGCTTCGTTGAGCATCTCGTTGTACATCGAGAAGCCCACTTCCTGGATGTTGCCCGACTGCGAATCCCCCAGTACTTCGCCGGTGCCGCGGATTTCCAGGTCGTGCATGGCCAGGTAGAAGCCGGACCCCAGTTCCTCCATGGCCTGGATCGCTTCCAGGCGCTTCTTGGCATTGCTGGTGATGGCGTCTTCGCCGGGCGTCAGCAGGTAGGCGTAGGCCTGATGGTGCGAGCGGCCCACGCGGCCGCGCAACTGGTGCAACTGCGCCAGCCCGAAGCGGTCGGCGCGGTGGATCACGATGGTGTTGGCGGTGGGCACGTCGATGCCGGTCTCAATGATGGTGGTACACAGCAGCACGTTGTAGCGCTGCTGGTAGAAGCCCTTCATCACCTGTTCCAGCTCGCGCTCGGGCATCTGGCCGTGCGCCACCGCAATGCGCGCTTCCGGCACCAGTTCTTCCAGGCGGGCACGGCGGTTGTGGATGGTTTCCACCTCGTTGTGCAGGAAGTAGCACTGGCCGCCGCGCTTGAGTTCGCGCAACAGCGCTTCGCGCAGCGTGCTGCCGTCTTCGCGGCGCACGAAGGTCTTGATGGCCAGGCGCTTTTGCGGCGCGGTGGCGATGACGGAGAAATCTCGGATGCCTTCCAGCGACATGCCCAGCGTGCGCGGAATGGGGGTGGCCGTCAGCGTCAGCACGTCGACCTCGGCGCGCAGCGCCTTCAGCGCTTCTTTCTGGCGCACGCCAAAGCGGTGTTCCTCGTCGATGATGACCAGTCCCAGGCGTTTGAATTTCACATCCTTGGACAGGATCTTGTGCGTGCCGATCACGATGTCGACCCGGCCGTCGTTGATGCCTTCGACGGCGGCCGCCACTTCCTTGGCGGAACGGAAACGCGACAGTTCCACCACGCGCACGGGCCAATCGGCAAAGCGGTCGGAAAACGTCTGCGCGTGCTGTTCGGCCAGCAGCGTGGTGGGGCAGAGCAGGGCGACCTGCTTGCCGTTGGCCACGGCCAGGAAGGCGGCGCGCAAGGCCACTTCGGTCTTGCCGAAGCCCACATCGCCGCAGACCAGCCGGTCCATCGGGCGGCCCGACGTCATGTCGGCGATCACGGCTTCGATGGCGGCGCGCTGGTCGACGGTTTCCTCGAAGCCGAAGCCCTCGGCGAACGCCTGGTAATCGTTCAAGGGCAGGTTGAAGGCGAAGCCTTCGCGGGCCGCGCGCTGCGCATACAGCGCCAGCAGTTCGGCGGCGGTGTCGCGCACTTGCTTGGCGGCCTTGCGGCGCGCCTTGTCCCACTGGCCGGAACCCAGTTGGTGCAGCGGCGCCGCGTCGGGGTCGGCGCCGCTGTAGCGCGCGATCACATGCAGTTGTGACACCGGCACGTAGAGCGTGCTGCCGTTGGCGTATTCAAGATGGAGGAATTCCATCTCGCCTTCGCCCATATCCATGTTGACCAGACCGTGGTAGCGGCCGATGCCGTGCTGCGCGTGGACGACGGGATCGCCGGCGCGCAGTTCGGACAGGTCGCGCACCATGGCTTCGACGTTGCTGGCGCGTTCCTGGTCGCGCTTGCCACGGCGGCCCGTGTTGGCGTGGCCTGGGTACAGGTCGTTTTCGGTCAGGAAGGCCAGGTTGGCTTGCGGCAGGCCGAAGCCCGTGGCCAGCGGCGCGGCGACGATGCCGAAGTTGGCGTCCGACGCCAGGAAGGCTTCGATCGTGTCGGGCTGCGCGTCCGGCGTGACGCCGAATTCGTTCAGCATCTGCACCAGGGTCTCGCGCCGGCCGGCGGAGTCGGCGCATAGCAATACCCGGGTCTCGCGTGTTTGGACCAAGGCGCGCAGCTTGGCGATGGGGGCGTCGGAACGGCGCGCCACGCTGACGTCGGGCACGGCGCGGAAATCGGGATGCGGGTCGCCGGCGGTCAAGGACAGGCGGCGGAATTCCTTGAGCCGCGTGTACAGCGTTTCGTTATCCAGGAACAACGCCGAAGGCGGCAGCACGGGGCGCTCGCGGTCGCTCTTGAGGAAGTTGTAGCGGCTGGACGTGTCCTGATTGAAGCGCTGGATGGCGTCGTCGATATCGCCAATGGTGACGGTGACCGTGCCCTGGGTCAGGTAATCGAAGAGCGTGGCGGTTTCTTCGAAGAACAGGGGCAGGTAGTACTCGACGCCGGCGAACGGGATGCCGTTGCCGATATCTTTATAGGGCAGGGCGCGGGACGGATCGCCCTCGAAAATTTCGCGAAAGCGCGCGCGGAAACGGGTGCGCGAGTCTTCGTCCATGGGAAATTCGCGGCCGGGCAGCAACTGGACTTCGCGCACGGGGTACAGGCTGCGCTGGGTGTCCACGTCGAAGCTGCGGATGGTTTCGATTTCGTCGTCGAACAGGTCCAGCCGGTAGGGCACGACCGAGCCCATGGGAAACAGGTCGATCAGACCACCCCGCAGGCAGAATTCGCCTGGCGCGGTGACCTGGGTCACGTGGTTGTAGTTGGCCAGCGTCAACTGCGCGCGCAAGGCCGCTTCGTTCAGCTTGTCTTTCTGCCTGAACGAAAACGTGTAGGCGGCCAGGAACGACGGCGGCGCCAGGCGGTACAAGGCGGTGGTGATGGGCACCGTCAGCACGTCCACTGTCTTCATCATCAGCGAATGCAGCGTGTGCAGGCGCTGGGAAATCAGATCCTGGTGCGGCGAAAAGGCGTCGTAGGGCAGCGTTTCCCAGTCCGGCAACTGGCTGACGCGCAAGTCCGGCGCGAAAAGCTGAATCTCTTCGGCCAGCCGCTGGGCCTCCACCGGCTCGGCGGTCAGGATGACCACGGGCGCGGACGCCTGACGGGCCAAGTCCGCCAGTAGCCAGGCGTCTCCCGAGCCGGGCGGCCGGGGCTGCGCATAGCGCGCGCCGGCTTTCAGCGCGGACAAAGTTGAGGCGGTCGCGGGGACGGGCGGCGCGGCGGTGGCGGGGGAAGTGGGGGTGGGCATCAGGGTGGAAGCAGGCATCAAGCGGAAGATTATAAAATCACCGCACCATGTCTGACTCAATCATTGCAATCGTTCCCGCCGCGGGCGTTGGCGCCCGTGCCAGCCAGCCCGGCGCCGAGCCCGTGCCCAAGCAATATCGTCCATTGGCCGGACAGCCCATGCTGCGCCATGCGGTGCTTGCCTTGCTGGCCGATGAGCGCGTGTCGCAGGTGCGGGTGGCAGTGACGCCGGGCGATGGCTGGGTGGACGCGGCACTGGCGGGCTTGCCGCGCACCGTTTGGCGCGCGTGCGGCGGCGCGACGCGGGCCGATACCGTGGCTGGCGCACTGGCCGATAGCGGCGTGGCCGACGATACCTGGGTGCTGGTGCACGATGCGGCCCGCCCCGGGCTGCCTGAAAGCGCGTTGCGCCGCTTGATCGACGCCTGCCTGGCTGACCCCGTGGGCGGCCTGCTGGCGTTGCCCGTGGCCGACACCGTCAAGGGCGGGCACGATCGCGTCGAACGCACGCTGGACCGCAATGGCCTGTGGCTGGCGCAGACGCCGCAAATGTTTCGGGCCGGTGTGCTGCGCGATGCGCTGACGGCGGCCTCCGTGAATGGCGTGACCGTTACCGACGAAGCCTCGGCGCTTGAGGCGGCCGGCTACGCGCCGTTGCTGGTCCCCGGCGCCTTGCGCAATTTCAAGGTGACGTGGCCGGATGATTTCGAACTGATGGAAAAATGGTTATGAGCATTCCTTTTCGCGTCGGGCAGGGCTTTGACGTGCATGCGTTGGTCGAAGGCCGGCCGCTGATCATCGGCGGTGTCACGATCCCGCACACCCATGGTTTGCTGGGCCATTCCGATGCCGACGTGCTGCTGCACGCCATTACCGACGCGCTGCTGGGCGCAGCGGGCCTGGGCGATATCGGGCGGCATTTTCCGGATACCGATCCCGCCTTCAAGGGGGCAGACAGCCGTGTGCTGTTGCGCGAAGCCATGGCGCGCGTGCGCGCCGCGGGCTGGACGCCCGTCAACATCGACGCGACGTTGCATGCGCAGGCCCCCAAGATCGGCCCGCACGCGCCCGCCATGGTGAAGAACATTGCGGCCGATATCGGGCTGGCCGAGGCCGATGTGAACATCAAGGCCAAGACCAACGAAGGCTTGGGTTACCTGGGCCGCAAGGAGGGCATCGCCGCCACCGTTGTCACGCTGCTGGCCCGGACGGACGCGTGATCGACGCGTGATCACGCCTGCCATTTACGTTGGCATACATCTTTAACAAATGAATAAGCGGGTCCATATGATTCGGAATATTCTGCGCGCTACCTAAATCTGATCATGAGAAATTCGGATGCATTTACGTGGCGCAGCCCTGCTTTTCGTCCTTGGTGCAGTGTGCGCTCCGGCGCACGCCGAATTTGAACAACAGCTTGGGCCTCTGGCGGGCACGGTCAAGCAGCAGCTGTTGCAGGGCTGGACGGCAGGGCTGCAGGATGGCTGGTTCACCTTGCGGAACCCGGGTACGCCCGGTAGCGAGCAAACGCTTTACGTGAATGTGGGCCCTGCGCCGGATGCCGGCCGCATTACCGACGTCAACGTGGTCGTCAGTTCACAAAACCCCAAGGCTTCCATCGGCGTGGTGCTGAACAACCGCCCGCGCAAAAGCCTGTGCCTGCTTGAGATTTCGGCGGACAAGAATACTCAGCTATTCTGTCTGGAAGGCCAGAACCGCCGCGATTTCGGCTCGGTGCCCAATGTGGCCAAGCTGGACGGCTCGGACCGCATCAAAGTGGTTGAAGTGCCCGGCGCCGCGCGCTTCATCGTGAACGGCCAGAAGATCGGCGACGTTGCCGATGTGCCCGCGCTGGGCGGCGACATCGGCATCATGGCGTATGACGTTGGCACGTTCGGCGTTGCGGACTTTGCCATCACCACCAACAAGGGCACTCCGCAAGCCGCGCAAAATCCGCCGCCTGCCGGACTGCCGCCCCGGTCCGGACTACCGCCTCGTGGTGGTGGCGCGGGGACCAGTCCGCAGAACACGCAGCCGCCCGCCGCGCCGCCGCAGTCGGCACCCGCGCAAGGCAGCAATAATTCCGGCTTGCAGGGCGCGGGTCCGTACCCGCGTTTCGGCGGCGACACCGAGCGTATCGTCGCGGTGTACATCGGCCTGATGAAGAGCATTTTCATGCACGAATTCGGCCATGCCTTGATCGGCGAATTGGAATTGCCGTCGACCGGCGCGGAAGAAGACGCCGTGGATATCTACGCGGCGCTGCAGATCGTGGAACCCACCATGTACCCGTCGGGCAGCAAGGACGTGGACCGCATGGCGCGCGAAGCCGCAACCTATGCCGCTTTGCAGTGGTACTACAGCGGCAAGCTTTCCGAGGGTAAGGGCCAGGCCCCCTCGGCATGGCAGGACGAGCATACCGGCGACCTGAAGCGCTTTCGCAACATGCTGTGCATCATGTACGGCGGCAACCCCGAAGTGTTTGAATCCGTCGTGCGACAAACCGGCTTTGAAGACCGCACCAAGGCGCGTTGCACCGACGAATTCAACAAGCAGAATCGCGCCTGGCGCAAGATTCTGGCGCCTCATACCCGCGTGGGAACCTGGACACCCGATGGCTTGCAGCCCGCCAACGCGCCTGGCGCGCCAGTGAACGTGGTGTTTGAACCGTCCACGCGCAAGATCGGCAATCTGTTCGCCAAGCATCTGTCGGACGCCATCAGCGAAAACATCAAGCTCTTGGGCAAGACCTATGTGCTGCCGCGCCCCGTGAACGTGGTCTTCAAGGACTGCGGCAAGCTGAACGCCTGGTACAGCCCGCGTGAAGGCTCGATCACCATGTGCTATGAGCTGATCGAGAACATCGCGGTGATGATCTCGGACATTGAAATGGGCACCGTGGGTGGCGAAGTGGTCGCCAAGGATGGTTCGGCGCCGCCGCCGCGCCAGCAAGCGCCCGCTGGGCAAGGACAAGGGCAAGGCCGAGGGCAGGGCGCTGCCGCGCCGACCGGCCCCTTTGATGAACTGAAAGACAGCGGCGTGCCGGCCACCACCTTGCTGTTCACGGCGCCTTATAAAGGCCCGACGCCTGTTCAGCACTACCGCGCCAAGGTCATCACGACCAAGGACCTGGTGCCGCTGATAACGAACAACAAGAATATCGTCATCGTCGATACCAGCGGGCTGCGCGATACGCTGCCCATCGCCTATCCGTTGGCCGACGCGGGGTCGGACGGCAGCGTCAAGGACCACCTGCAAGGCGCGCTGGATGACTGGCTGTTGAAGAAGGCGGGTGGCAATCGCGGCGTGCCGATTGTGCTGATGGGCGCCAGCATGAATGATCGATCGTCGTACAACGCGGCCTTGCGTGTCGGGACGTTGGGTTGGGATGCCTACTGGTACCGGGGCGGCATGGAAGCCTGGGTGGCCAATGGGCTGCCGACGGCGCCGGTGAAGCCGGCGCAGAACTAAGCCTCGGTTGCCGGCAGACAGCGGCAAGCGATAAAAAGCCCGCCTGTTTTTACGCAGGCGGGCTTCTTCGTTTTCGGCCCGAGTTTTCAGGCTGGGGCTTCAGACCGGCTTACTTGCCCTGTGCGGCCAGCGCCAGGGCGGCGGCGTTGACGACCGCGGCAATCCGGCCGGCGTCGCGCAGTTGTTCCGTCGACACGCCGTCGTTCTTCAGGTTTTCATAGTGCGAGGCCACGCAGAAATGGCACTTGCCAATGATCGAAGCGACCAGCGCGAACAGTTCGAAGCGCTTTTTCTCGACGCCACCATGGGTGGCGTAGGCGTTCATGCGCAACTGGGCGGGCAGGCTCTTCAGGTTGGCGTCACCGGTCATTTCCACATAGGGATACCAGGTGTTGTTCATGCCCATCAGCGCGGACGCGGTCAGGGCGGCGTTGGCGTCGCCTTCCGACAGGCCGCTTTTGAAGGCCTCGACCAGCACCGGGCTGCGGGCGGCATACGCGGCCGACAGGGCGGCGCCCACGGCGTCTTCCGGCGCCAGGGTCGAACGGGCAATCACGGCGTCCAGATTCAGGCGGATATCCTTGGCCCAATCCGGGAGCTGTTCCTTAATGGTGGTAAGAAATTCCATAGTTTTTACCTATAATCTAGCGCAATGAAAGCCCAGCGAGGAGCCTGCAAGCAGGCCCCGGCTGGGCTGGAAATTACAGCGTAGCGCCGCCAACCGTACGGTTGCACGGGCACAGTTCGTCGGTTTGCAGACCGTCGAGCAGACGCAGAACTTCTTCCGGGTTACGGCCGACGTTCAGGTTGTTCACCGAAACGTGCTGGATCGTGTTGTCCGGGTCAACGATGAACGTGGCGCGCAGGGCAACGCCAGCACCCTTTTCGCGGACGCCCAGTTGGTCGATCAGGGCACCGGTGGTGTCGCCGAATTGGTAGTGGCCCAGCTTGTTCAGGTCCGGATGCTCACGGCGCCATGCCAGCTTGACGAATTCGTTGTCGGTGGAGCCGCCCAGCAGGACGGCGTCGCGGTCTTCGAAATCCTTGGCCAGCTTGTTGAAGCCGACGATTTCGGTCGGGCACACAAACGTGAAGTCTTTCGGGTAGAAGTAGATCACCTTCCACTTGCCGGGGAACGAGCTTTCGGTGATGTCTTCAAACGCCGACACGCCATTTTCTTCGTGCTGGTTGAAGCCGGGCTTGACGCCGGTGACCTTGAAGGGCTCGAGTTTGTCGCCAACAGTTTTCATGTTTACTCCCAGTAGTTGTTGGTGGAGATAAGGCAGTGCCTTAAACCATAAATTCTACGCTATGGATTATCGTTGTCTAATTGATAATTCCTAAACTTGGCTTTGGGCAACTCTATCCGCGCGGTCAGTCCGCCGCCCTCGCGCGGTAGCATCCGCAACGACCCGCCGACGTGCTTGAGCAGGCGCTCGACAATGGCCAGGCCCAGCCCCGCGCCGCTCACGCCAGTACGTGCCGCTTCGCCGCGCGAGAAAGGCCGCAGCAAGCGGTCGACATCTTCGGGCGCGATGCCCGGACCACGGTCGCAGACTTCGATCACGATCATGCCGCCCTCGGCTTGCAGCGTCATGACAAGATGGGCCATGCCGTCGGTGGATCGCCCATAGCGGCGGGCGTTTTCGATCAGGTTGCTGACCACGCGCTTCAGATCCAGCGCCGTGATCCGGGCGCGCAACCCGGGTTCCAGCGATGCCTCGAGTTCGCCGCCCAGCGACGCGGTGTGGCTGCGCTCGCGTTCGTACAGTTCGGCCAGCACGGCCGAAATGTCCGTCGCCAATTGCGGCAGCGAGCCCGCCGGCCGCGCGTATTCCATCAGCTGCCCGATGCTGTGGTCGATCTGGCCCAGGTCTTCGTCAATGGCCTGGCGCGCATCTTCCGACACGCCGCTGAGTTCGATTTCCAGGCGCATGCGCGCAAGCGGGGTGCGTAAGTCGTGCGAGATCCCCGCCAGCATCAGCTCGCGATCGGCCTCGGCCTGCCGCAAGTCCTTGGCCATCCGGTTGAACGAGGCGTTCAAGTCGCGGATTTCCAGCGGGCCTTGCTCCGGCAAGGCGGCAGGCGTTTCACCACGCGACAGTACTTGGGCCGCGCGCGCGAGCCGGGACAGGGGCCGGTTCACGAACCCCACGCTGACCGCCGCGCCGACAAGGGAAAGCAGCAACGCCGTGGCGCCCCATCCCAGCCATTCGATCCCGCCGGTCAGCCCGATCTGCTCTCGCTCGAACACCAGCCAGTACAGGTCTTTTTCAATCTGGAAGCTGACCCAGAAGCCGGGTACCTGGTTCACCCCCCAGGCGATCTGGGTTTCCGGACCGAAGCGCGTACGGATGTGCTGGGCCACCCGCTGCCAGTAGTCGTCGTCGGGAAGGGCTTCGGCAAAGTCGGTGACTTCGCGCGGATAGACCTGAATGCCTTCGTTGGTGGCCAGGTCAAGCAGGAGCTTGCTGCGTTCGCCGTTCTGGGAATAGATCAGCGCCGTGCGCGTGATATTGACGGCCGTGATCACCCGCTGCGCCATTTGATTGGCGCGCGGTCCCAGCTCCATGCTGAAAAAAACTTGTAGCCACGCGCCCAGGCTGACCAGCATCAGCGCGGCAAGCAGCAGGAACGTGCGGCCGAACAAGCCGAGCCGCAAACGTGAAGTCAGGTTCCTGAAGGTTCTGCGCAAGCGGGGCACGAGGCTGCGCTCCTGCCCAGGGCGGGCGACTCGGTCAGCTACCACCGTCCGGCACAAACACGTATCCAAGACCCCAAACGGTCTGGATGAACACGGGCTTGGACGGATTGGGTTCAATCAGCTTGCGCAGGCGCGAGATCTGAACGTCAAGGCTGCGATCGAAAGCTTCGTATTCGCGGCCACGCGCCAGTTCCATGAGCTTGTCGCGGGACAGGGGAATCTTCGGATGGCGCGCAAAGACCTTGAGCACCGAGAATTCACCCGTGGTGATGGGCACCTGTTCTCCGTTGCGCGTGAGCGTACGGGTGGACAAGTTCAGCACGTAGGGGCCGAAGGCGATGGATTCGTTCTCCTGGCTGGGGGCGCCGGGATGCTCCTCGGTGCCGCGGCGGCGCAGGATCGCGTTGATCCGTGCCAGCAGTTCCCGGGGGTTGAACGGTTTGGACAGGTAATCGTCCGCGCCCATCTCCAGGCCCACGATGCGGTCGATTTCTTCCGCTTTGGCCGTGAGCATGATGATGGGGGTGTTGTCGTGGCCACCGCGCAGCCGGCGACAGATGGACAAGCCATCTTCGCCGGGCAGCATCAGATCCAGCACGAGCAAATCAAAGTGCTCGCGTTGCCAGAGTTTGCCCATCTCTTTGGCGTCTTCGGCAACGAAAACGTTGAATCCCTGCTCGGACAAATACCGGCGCAGCAAATCGCGCAAGCGCGGATCATCGTCGACGACGAGGATTTTTCGGGTGGGGGTGGTGTTTTGCGTATTCATGGCCGGAAATGTAACAGTGACAAGAACCAGCGGCTAGTGGGCGTTCACAAGATATTACACATTGCGAACCATGGTTGAAATCCCCCTTACAACCGGGGGCGAAGCCGCCGTATTTCGTACAATCTGCATCTATGGAACTAAACCTGCTGGCTTTGGAAACGTCTTCGTCCCGTTGTGGGGTGGCCCTTTTGCGCGTGCTCGATGGCCGCCTGGAGGTCATGACCCGCGAGCACGAGGGGTCTCAAGAGCATGCGGAACGGCTCTTGCCGATGGCGGGCGAACTGCTGGCCGAGTCCGGCCTGAAGCCCGATGCGCTGCATGCCGTGGCGTTTGGGCAGGGCCCGGGCGGCTTTACCGGCTTGCGCGTGGCTTGCGGGATGGCGCAAGGGATGGGGTTGGGGCTGGGTATACCCGTAGTGCCCGTAGTGTCCCACCAGGCGGTCGCCGCCCAAGTGTCCCAGGCGACGCCGGCAGACGCCATCATTGTGGCGCTGGATGCCCGCATGAACGAGGTTTATCTTGCCGTCTACCGCCGCCAGGAGGCCGCAGTGGCTGATGACGCCGGCTGGGACGTGTTGCAAGCCCCCTTGCTGATCGCGGCGGCCGAAGTTGTGCCCTGGACGGCGCATTATCTGAGCCAGTGGTCGGCCCAGGTGGGCCAGCCGCTGCAACCGCTGCTGGCGGGCGATGCCTGGGATGCCTACGCGGCCGATATGAATCCGCCCGCCGCGTGGCGCCGCGCCACGGATGCATTGCGTCCCGAGGCTGCCAGCGTGGCCCGCTTGGCGCGCCAGGGCTGGCTGCGCGGCGAAGCGCTGCCGCCCGAATCCGCCGCGCCGCTGTATGTGCGCGACAAGGTCGCATTCACCACCGCCGAGCGCATGCGCGGCGAGGGCGGCAACCCCAAGGCTCAGCCTACGCTGGCGTCGCAGGCCCATCAAACCCCCGAAAGCCCCGCCATCCCCGAAACTCCTGCAACTCTGCAGCCGCTGACGCTAGCTGATCTGGACGACGTGGTGGCGCTGGAAGCGCAAGTGCAGGCGTTTCCCTGGACGCGCGGCAATTTCGCGGACGCGCTGGCGTCGGGCTACGGTGCCTGGGTGTTGCGGCGTGAGGGCAAGGTAGCGGCTTTTTGCATTTTGATGTTCGCGCCCGACGTGGCGCATCTGCTGGTGATCGCCGTGTCCAAACATTTGCATCGTCAAGGCCTGGGCGGCATCTTGCTGGACTGGTGTGAGCAGCAAGCGCGTGAGCGCGGGCTGGAAGGCGTGTTGCTGGAGGTGCGCCCGTCCAATACGTCGGCGGTCAGTTTCTACCAGCACCATGGTTATTTGCAGATCGGCGTGCGGCGGGGGTATTACCCCGCTGAGAAGGGCGCACGCGAAGATGCGCTGGTCATGCAGAAGCGCTTTAACGCCGTGGCCGAGGTGGCGGCATGAGCCTGCCAACCCCCGCGACGGCGCCACGCGTCAATCCGCTACAGCGGATCTGGCTGCGCGAAATCGGCATGGAGCGCCTGTGGTTAAGGCCAGCGCCTGTCGTCACTCCCCCGGCTGTCACGGCTCCGGTTGCGGCCCCTTCAGCTGACATGGCTTCCGCCGTCACGTCGCAAGCCACTGTTTCAAAAGCAGTTTCTCCAGTTCCGCCTGCCGCGCCGACGATTGCCGCGAACGCGGTCGCGCCTGCCGCCGCCGTGGCGCAAGACGCCGTCGCCGCGGTCGAGCAGCCTGCGCAGGCTGTCGTTCCCACAGGGCGGGCCAGCGGGCGTCCGACGATTCCGGCATCCATCCTGAACCGCAGCGGCCCGCCACCGCGTCCGGTCCCCAAGACGGTCGAGGACGAGGCCGTCGAAGCGCCGCGCGTTCCGGTGGCCGAAGCCGTCAAGAACGCCACCCTGGACGAATTGCGCGAGCAGGTCGTGGCATGCACGGCGTGTGGCCTATGCCAGGGCCGCCGCCACGCCGTGTTTGGCCAAGGTGCGACGCCCACCCGTTGGCTGGTCGTCGGCGAGGCGCCCGGCGAGCAAGAGGACCGGCAGGGCCATCCTTTTGTCGGCCGCTCCGGGCAGTTGCTGGACGCCATGCTGGCCGCCGTGGGCATGAGCCGCGACACCGATGTCTTCATCACCAACGTGATCAAGTGCCGGCCGCCGGGCAACCGCAATCCCAAGCCCGAGGAAATCGCGTCGTGCAGCCCCTATCTGATGCGGCAGATTGCGCTGCTCAAGCCCGAACGCATTCTGGTGCTGGGCCGTTTCGCGGCGCAGACGCTGCTGGGCACGGATGCCACGATCGGCAGCCTGCGCGGCCGCGTGCATCAGTTGAAGACGGACGACGGCGCCGAAATCCCGCTTATCGTCAGCTATCATCCGGCCTATCTGCTGCGCAGCCCGTCTGAAAAGGCGCGTGCCTGGCAAGACCTGAAGCTGGCGTCGCGAATGGTTTGATGTCGAATCGGTCGGCGCACGGGCGAAAAAAAACCGGGGGTTGGTTCACATCCCCGGTTTTTTCTTTCAGATCAATCGTTTAGTGCGTGGAGTCCAGTGCGCGACCGTGGCCTTCCTGGCCAATCTGATCGTGCAGCCCGGGGTCGTCCTGCATGTTGCGCTTGCTCCAGCGCATGAACACCACCATCAGCACGGCGACGACGGTGCCGAAGATGACGATGATGATGTTGATGGGTAGTTGCAGCCACAGCAGCAGCGTGTACATCGCCACCATCAACAGAATGTTGAGCTGTTCGTTGAAGTTCTGCACGGCGATGGAATGGCCCGCCGACAGCAGCACGTGGCCGCGATGCTGCAGCAGGGCGTTCATCGGCACGACGAAGAAGCCGGCCAGGCCCCCGGTGATGAGCAGCAGCAGGTAGACGCTCCAGGGCGAATAGACCAGCGGCATCAGCAGCACGACCAGGCCCATGGCGGCGCCCACCGGCAACACGGTCAGGGCGCGGCGCAGCGGGATTCGGCCGGCCAGGATGGAACCCACCACCGTACCCAGCGCGGCCACGCCCATCAGCATCGACGCCTTGTCCAATTGATAGCCCAGGTGGCTGCGGCCCCATTCGATGACGATAAGCTGCAGCGTTGCGCCCGCGCCCCAGAACAGCGTGGTGACGGCCAGCGAGATCTGCCCCAGCTTGTCTTTCCAGAGCACGCAAACGTAGCCCCAGAAGGTACGCATCAGCCGAACCGGGTTTTTCTGCTGCGGCGGATAACGCACGTGCGTGCGCGGAATCAACAGATTGCAAAGCGCTGCCAGCAGATACACAAAGGCGATCACCAGGATGGCGGCCTCGGCCGGCGTGTGCACCAGGCTGCCGATGAAGGAATGGCTGAGCAGCGCGGTGGATACCGACGACGAGATAAGCAGGCCGCCCAGCACCGTGCCCAGGATGATGGAGAAGACGGTCAGGCCCTCGATCCAGCTATTGCCCTTGACCAGCATGTGCGGGGGCAGCATTTCGGTGACGATGCCGTACTTGGCGGGGGAATACGCGGCGGCGCCGATACCCACGACCGCGTAGGCGGCGCACACCAGGTAGGTTTGGTATTCGGGGGCGACGCCGATGCTGGCGTACGAGAACATCAGCAGGCAGCCCGCCACTTTCAGGGCATTCGTGGAGAACATCACGCGGCCCTTGGGAAAGGAGTCCGCCAGGGCGCCGACAAAGGCCGCCAGCACCACATAGGCCAGCGCGAAGGACCATTTCATCATGGGCGCCAACCAGTCGGGGCCGTGCAGCTCCTGTATCAAGGCGATGGCTGCGATGAACAGCGCATTGTCCGCCAATGACGAGAAGGCCTGCGCGGCCATGACCAGATAGAAACCACGTTTCAAGAATGTCCCCGTTCTTTGGCCAGCGCCCGGCCAGTCCGCGTGAAAATTATGTGTCGTGCCAAAAAGTGTCAGGGAGTATAGCCGGTGCCTTGCCGTGGGCCATTGAGCGTTTGCCCGCGAGTTGACCGTTGCTGACGTTTGGCCACGGACTGCCTGCGGTATCATACGACCCATATGTGAGCCGGCCCTTCTTGGGCCGGTTTGCAATCTGTGCGGCAGGTCCGTTAACGCCTTTCGTCAACCCACCCCGTCGTCATCGTACTGTGCGTCTTACTCAGCTAAAACTCGCCGGCTTCAAGTCCTTCGTCGATCCCACCGTGATTCCCGTGCCCAGCCAACTGGTCGGCGTGGTGGGTCCGAACGGCTGCGGAAAATCGAACATCATCGACGCCGTCCGCTGGGTGCTGGGCGAGGCCAAGGCCTCGGAACTGCGCGGCGAGTCCATGCAGGACGTCATTTTCAACGGCTCGGGCAACCGCAAGCCCGCCGCCCGGGCCTCGGTGGAAATGGTGTTCGACAACAGCGAAGGGCGCGCCGCCGGCCAGTGGAGCACCTACGCCGAAATCGCCGTACGGCGGGTGCTGACCCGGGACGGCACCAGCAGCTATTTCGTCAACAACCAGCAGGTTCGGCGGCGCGACATCCACGACATCTTCCTGGGCACCGGCCTGGGCGCGCGCGGCTACGCCATCATCGGGCAGGGCATGATCAACCGCCTGATCGAGGCGCGCCCCGAAGAACTGCGGGTATTCCTGGAAGAAGCGGCCGGCGTGTCGCGCTACAAGGAACGCCGCCGCGAGACCGAAAACCGCCTGTCCGACACGCGCGAAAACCTGACCCGCGTTGAAGACATCCTGCGCGAGCTCAATAGCCAGCTTGAAAAGCTGGAGGCCCAGGCCGAAGTCGCCACGCGTTACCGCGAGCTTCAGGCCGACGGCGAAAAGAAGCAGCATTCCCTGTGGTTCCTGAAGGAAACCGGGGCGCGCGAAGAGCGCGCCAGGAAGGCCCAGGAAATGGCGCAGGCCCAGAACGAGCTCGAAGCCGCCATTGCTGGCTTGCGGGCGGGCGAAGCGGCGCTGGAATCCCGCCGTCAGGCCCACTATGCGGCCAGCGACGCGGTGCATACCGCGCAGGGCGCGCTGTATGAGGCCAACGCCCAGGTCAGCCGCCTGGAAGCCGAAATCCGCCATGTGGTCGATTCCCGCAATCGCTTGCAGTCGCGCCGCGACCAGTTGCAGCAGCAGATCGCGGAATGGACCAGCCAGCGCGAGCATTGCACTGAACAAATCGCCCAGGCCGAAGACGACCTGGCCGCCGCCGCCGCCCGCACCGAAGAGGCGCGCGCCGCCGCGGAAGACGCCCAGGCCGGCTTGCCCTCGGTTGAACAGCGCGTGCGCGAAGCCGCGTCCGGCCGTGACGAGATGCGCGCCGCCCTGGCCCGCGTCGAACAGAACCTGGCGCTGGTCGCCCAAACCCAGCGCGACGCCGATCGCCAGATGCAGGTGCTGGAGCAGCGCCGTGAGCGCTTGCAGCAGGAACTGCGTGAGCTGCACGCCCCGGATCCCATCCGCCTGGAACAACTGGCGGGCGACCGTCTGGCGGGCGAAGACCAACTGCAGGAAGCCCAGGAAGAACTGGCCACGCTGGAAGGCCGCGTGCCGGAAGCAGATGCCGAGCGCAGCCGCGCCCAGGCCGCCGCGCAGACCGACGCGCAGAACCTGGCTCGCCTTGAGGCCCGCCTGTCGGCCTTGGTGAAGTTGCAGGAAGACGTGCAGAAGCAGGGCGCCCTGGAACCCTGGCTGGCCAAGCACGAGCTTGCCGGTCTGTCGCGCCTGTGGCAGAAGCTGCATGTGGAGCCGGGTTGGGAAACCGCCCTGGAATCCGCGCTGCGCGAACGCATGGCCTCGATGGAAGTGCGCAACCTGGATTGGGCCCGCGCCTTCGCCGAAGATGCACCGCCCGCCCGGCTGGCCTTTTACCAATTGCCTGTCGCGGCCCCCGTGCCGCCCGCGCCCGCCGGTCTTACCTCGTTGGCCAGCCTGCTGCGCATCACGGATCCCGACCTGCGCACGCTGCTGAATGAATGGCTGGCCGGTATCTACACCGCCACCGACGTCACTCAGGCCCTGGCCATGCGGGCAAGCTTGCCCGCGGGCAGCGCCTGCGTGGTCAAGGCGGGCCATCTGATCGACGCGCACAGCGTTCGCTTTTACGCGCCCGATTCCGAACAGGCCGGCCTGTTGGCCCGCCAACAGGAAATCGAAAACCTGCAACGCGAGATCAAGGCCCAGCAGTTGATCGCGGATCAGGCCCGCGCGGCAGTCGCCCGCGCCGAAGCGGCCTGGCAGCAGGTCACGCAAGCCATCGCCCCGGCGCGCACGCGCGTGGCCGAGGTCACGCGCCGCGTACACGACATCCAGTTGGAGCACTCGCGGCTGCAGCAGCAGGCGGAGCAATCCGGCGAACGCGCCTCGCGTCTGCGTCAGGACCTGGAAGAAATCAAGGTTCAGGAAGAAGACCTGCGCGCCACCCGCGAAGAAGCGGAAGCCCGCTTCGAGACACTGGACGAAGAACTGGCCGAGCATCAATCGCGCTTTGCCGATGCCGAGATCGACGGCGAAACCCTGGCCGCCCAGGCCGAAGCCGCGCGCACGCGTCTGCGCGAGCTGGAGCGCGCCGCCCAGGAAGCCGAATTCGCCGAGCGCGGCATCCAGGTCCGCATCACCGACCTGCAACGCAATCAGCAATTGGCCGCCGACCAAAGCCAGCGTGGCGCGGTTGAGCTGGAACAACTGATGGGCGATCTGGTCGAGCTGGATGCCTCGGCTTCGCAAGCCGGTTTGCAGGACGCCCTGGAAGCCCGCGCCGAGCGCGAGGAAGCGTTGTCGCGCGCGCGCCAGGAACTGGAAAACCTGGCCGCCTTGCTGCGCGGGGCCGACGAAGACCGCCAGCAGCAGGAACAGACGTTGGAACCGCGCCGCGCGCGCATCATGGAACTGCAATTGCAGGAACAGGCCGCCCGCCTGGCCGAAGAGCAGTTCACCGAACAATTGAACGCGCGCGAAGTCGACCGCGAGGCGCTGGCGCAAGACCTGGCCAACCAGCCGGACGAATGGCGTCGCGCCAGTTGGCTGCAACAGGAAGTGGGGCGGATCTCGCGCCAGATCGAATCGTTGGGCTCGGTCAACCTGGCGGCCTTGGACGAACTGAACACGTCGCGCGAACGCAAGGGCTTCCTGGATTCACAACACCAGGACTTGATGACCGCCATCGAGACCCTGGAAGACGCCATCCGCAAGATCGACCGTGAAACGCGCGAGCTGCTGCAAGAGACGTTCAACATCGTGAACGGCCACTTCGGCGAGCTCTTCCCCAAGCTTTTCGGCGGGGGCGAGGCCAAGCTCAGCATGACCGGCGAAGAAATTCTCGACGCGGGCGTGCAGGTGATGGCCCAGCCGCCCGGCAAGCGCAACAGCACGATCCACCTGCTTTCCGGCGGCGAAAAAGCGCTGACCGCAACCGCGTTGGTGTTCGCGCTGTTCAAGCTGAACCCGGCGCCGTTCTGCCTGCTGGACGAGGTGGACGCGCCGTTGGACGACGCCAATACGGAACGCTATGCGAACCTGGTCGCCAACATGAGCGAGCAAACCCAATTCCTTTTCATTTCGCACAACAAGATCGCCATGCAGATGGCCAAGCAACTGATCGGCGTAACCATGCAAGAGCAAGGGGTTTCGCGTATCGTTGCGGTAGACATAGATTCGGCCGTGCAAATGATGGCCTCCGAAGCGGCATAAACCCTCTATTTAGAATGGCGCCGCCTTCTGGCGCGGGATGTACACATGAGTGATTTGCAGATCGGGCTGATAGCCCTGGGCGTCTTGCTGATACTGCTGGTGTTGGGATTCAACTGGTGGCAGGACCGTCGTGTCCGGCGCAAGATGCAGAGCCATTTCCCCACGTCTGAACAGGATCCGCTGCTGGGTGCGGGCGCCGCTGCCGGTGCCTCCTCGGCCACGGCGGCTGGCGCCAGCCGGCGCGAACCCGGCATGGGCGGGGACGCCCCGCGCGCGCAACCGGGCCAACCTGCCCCGGTGGATCCGGGCAGCGACGCCGACGACGCCGAAGAGCCCGATCCGGCCTGCGAAGTGGTCATTGAAATCAACTTCGCGGAGCCCGTGCGCGGCGCTGACCTGCTTCCCTATATGCAAAGCCTGCGTCATGTTGGCCGCAAGCCCATGCGCGTGTTTGCCGAAACCGACCAGCGCCGCCACCGCGCGCGCGTGCATCCTGCCGAGTCCTATGCATCGATGCAATTGGCCGTGTTGCTGGCCAACCGTAGCGGCCCGCTGACCGCCATCGAATGGTCGCAGGCCTGGGCGCGTGCCCAAGACATGGCTGAACGCTTCGACGCCACCATCGAAGGCCCGGACCAGCAAGCCGTGCTGGAGCAGGGCGCGCGCCTCGACGACACCTGCGCCGCACTGGACACCCAAGTGGGTCTGACCTTGTTGTTGGGTTCGGCCCAGCCGGCGGCGGAAGTGCTTGCCGTTGCCCGCGACACCGGTTTCCTGGCCGACGGCAACCGTCTTGCCTGGCCCGCTGAAAACGGCGTCACCCGCTTCACCTTGTCGCGCGCTGACGGCGCCACCTTCGATGCGGGCATGGGGGGCGTGGAACGCCTCTACCTGTTGCTGGATGTGCCGTGCGCGCCGGCTGACAAGCGCGCCTTTGGCCGCATGGTGGACGTGGGCCGCGACCTGGCCGCTCGCCTGCGCGCGGAACTGGTGGATGACCAAGGCAAGCCGCTGGCCGAAGGGTCGGAAACCGTTATCGACGAACGCCTGCAAGTGTTGTTCGAACAGCTTGAGCAAGCGGGCCTGCCCGCCGGAAGCGAGCGTGCTCAACGGGTGTTTGCATAAATGAGTGGCGTGTCTGGTGAGGTCAACCCCGCGGAAACCGCGGCGCGGCTGCGTGCCGAGATTGAGCAGCACAACGTCCGCTACTACGTCAATGACGAGCCCTCGGTTTCGGATGCCGAATACGACGGCTTGATGCGGCAGCTTGAAGCCCTTGAGGCCGAGCACCCTGAACTTGTCACACCCGAATCGCCCACGCAGCGCGTGGGTGCCGCGCCCGTCTCTGCCTTTGGCAGCGTGCGCCATGCGGTGCCGATGCTGTCGCTGAATAACGCATTCGACGAAGAAGAAGTCGTGGCGTTCGACCGCCGCGTGACGGATACCCTGCGCGGCGCGGGCCTGCTGGGCCCGGCGCAGCAGGCTGATTATTTCTGTGAACTGAAGCTCGACGGGCTGGCGATCAGTTTGCGCTACGAAGACGGCCGGCTGGTTCAGGCCGCGACACGCGGCGACGGCCAGACCGGTGAAGACGTCACCTCCAATATCCGCACGATCAAGGCCATTCCGTTGCAGCTACAGGGCGCTGCCCCGAAGGTGCTGGAAGTGCGCGGCGAAGTGCTGATGAACCGCGCCGACTTCGAAAAATTGAACGTGGCTCAGGCCAAGCGTGACGAAAAAGTCTTCGTCAACCCGCGCAATGCCGCGGCTGGCAGCCTGCGCCAACTGGACCCTCGCATCACCGCCAAACGCCCGTTGCGCTTTTTCGCCTATGGCTGGGGCGAGGTGCATGGCCTGCCTGGCAAGCAAAGCGGCTTGTTCGACGAGGCAACGGCGGGCGCCGGCCAGGCGTCGCAACTGCCTGAAGCGTCACATGGCGCCATGCTGGCCTGGCTCCACACCCTGGGCCTGCCCGTCAATCTGAAGCACAACCACCGCGCCACGGGCGCTGAAGGCTTGATGGCGTTCTACGCCCAGGTGGGTGCGATGCGCGCCAGCTTGCCCTACGACATCGACGGCGTGGTCTACAAGGTGGATTCCCTGCCGGCGCAGAAGGTGCTGGGTTTTGTGGCGCGCGCGCCGCGCTTCGCCCTGGCCCATAAGTTCGCCGCCGAGGAAGCCACCACGACGCTGCTGGACATCGAAGTCCAGGTCGGCCGCACCGGTGCCATCACCCCGGTGGCGCGGCTGAAGCCCGTATTCGTGGGCGGCGTCACCGTCACCAACGCTACGCTGCATAACGAAGACGAAATTCGCCGCAAGGACGTGCGCAAGGGTGACACGGTCATCGTGCGGCGGGCCGGTGATGTCATCCCCGAAGTGCTGGGCCCTGTGCTTGAAAAGCGCCCCGACGACGCGCAGGAATTCATCATGCCCACGGCCTGCCCGGTGTGTGGCTCGGCCATTGAACGGCTTGAAGACGAAACCATTGCGCGCTGCACGGGTGGCCTGTTCTGCGGCGCCCAGCGCAAGCAGACCTTGTGGCACGCGGCCAGCCGCAAGGCGCTGGATATCGAAGGCCTGGGTGAAAAGCTGGTGGACCAGTTGGTGGACAGCGGCCGGGTCAAGACCTTGGCCGACCTGTACAGCCTTCGCCCGCTGGAGCTCGTAGGCCTGGACCGCATGGGCCAGAAGTCCGCTGACAACCTGGTGGCCGCCATCGACAAGGCGCGCGAACCCGGCTTGAATCGCCTGCTGTTCGCGCTGGGCATCCGCCATGTTGGGGAAACCACCGCGCGCGATGTCGCACGGCATTTCGGCAGCATCGACGCCATCATGGACGCCGATGAAGACGCGCTGTCGTCCGTGCCGGACGTGGGCCCGGTGGTGGCGGCATCCATTCGCCGCTTCTTCGCCGAGCAGCACAACCGCGACGTGATCGAGCAATTGAAGGCGCAGGGCGTTAACCCCGTGGCCGAAGCCGTGCCGCAAAGCACCACGCTGGCGGGCAAGACCTTTGTGCTGACCGGCACCTTGCCCAACTGGACGCGCGAAGAGGCGTCGATGCACATCCAGGCGGCGGGCGGCAAGGTCAGCGGGTCGGTGTCCAAGAAGACCGCGTATCTGGTGGCAGGCGCCGAGGCCGGCAGCAAGCTGACGAAGGCGCAGGAACTGGGCGTCACCGTGTTGGACGAGGACGCGTTGAAAGAACTGCTGGGCATGTCGTAGCCGGACGTGATCAAAAGACGGTAGATCAACGGCAGTAGGCCAACACGCAAATCAAAAAGCTGCACGCCCCAAGGCGCGCAGCTTTTTTTTGGTTCTAGTGCACGATCCGCAAGCGCACAAAAAAACTGCCCGCATGGGCGGGCAGTTTCAGGTCTGGCGCAGGCTTACTGGATCTTGGCCTTGTCGCGCAGTTGCTTCTGGTAGTCGGCCAGGGTTTGCTGGCGCAGCATTTCTTCCAGTTGCGGACGCACTTGGTCCAGCGGCGGGAATTCCACCGGGCGAGTGTCGTCAACCTTGATGATGTGCCAGCCGAACTGGGTCTGAATCGGCTTGTCGACCATTTCGCCCTTCTTCAGTTGGGTCACGGCTTGCGCGAACGGCTGGACGTAGTTGGTCGGGGGAGCCCAACCCAGATCGCCACCCTTTTCGGCGCTGCCGGGGTCCTTCGAGTTCTTCTTGGCCAGATCGTCGAACTTGTTCTTGTTGCTCTTGATCTGGGCCAGCAGGTCATTGGCCGTCTTCTCGTCTTCGACGAGGATGTGGCGGACCTTGTATTCCATCTTGCCGGCTTGTTCCTGCTTGATCTTGTCGTATTCAGCAGTGACCTTGGCGTCCGACACCGGGTGCTTGGCCAGGTAGTCGGCCATCAGGGCACGAACCAGGATGCCTTGGCGGGCCAGTTCGATTTCGGTCTGAACGTCGGCTTGCTTGGCGATGCCGCTGGATTCGGCGGCCTGCACGAAGATCTGGCGGTTGATCATTTCTTGCTTGACCTGTTCGCGCAGTTGCGGCGAATCGGTGGCGCCCTGGCTGACCAGCAGCTTGACGAATTGATCCAAATTCTTTTGCGGAATGGCCTTGCCGTTAACGGTGGCCACGTTCTGCGCGAAAGCAGGCACGGCGATGACGCAGGCCGCAGCCAGCATGACGATGCGTTTCATGAATATCCTTTTACTTTCTATTTGGGAGCCTGGGCATCTAGCGCAAGCGCATGAATCGGATAGGGGATCAAATCTTGCAAATGATGATACACCAGCCTATGTCGCGCTACGGCGGAGAGCCCCGTGAAGCAAGGCGCTACGATGTGCACGCGATAGTGGCCGGCGCCGTTTTTACTGCCTTCGTGGCCGGCATGCAAATGCGAGTCGTCCAGGATGTCCAGCGTGACGGGATCCAGGGCGGCCAGGCGCTCCCGGATCAGGGTGATGCGGTCGGTGGTTTCTGACATGGCGGCAATATGAAAGTTCCGGCGCGCGCACTTGTCAGTGCGCGCTGATGATTGGACCGTTGGAGTGGAGCGTCTTGGGCCGTCTGGCGGATCAGGGTTTGCTCGGCGGGGTGTCCGAGCCAGCGTTTTCGTCGGTCTGGATGTGCTTGCCCAGCCAGACCGATTGCCCGATCACGAAGACGATCATCAGGCCCATCAGGCCAAAGGCCTTGAAGCTGACCCATTGCGACTCGGTGAAATGGCCCGAGAACGCCACATACAGGTTCAGCGCGCCCGCTACCAGGAAGAAGGCTGCCCAGACCAGGTTGAGCTTGTCCCATGCCGCATCGGGCAGTTGAATCTGTTTTTCCATCAGGCGGCGGATCAGGTTGCGGCCGAACAGCAGGCGGGCGAAGACCAGCGCGCCGCCGAACAGCCAGTACAGCACCGTGGGCTTCCACTTGATGAACACATCGCTATGCAGCCAGATGGTGGCGCCGCCGAAGACCAGGATGACGGTCAGGTTCACCCAATGCATGGCTTCGGTGGGGCGGCCCGTTACCTTCAACCAGACAATCTGCAATACGGCGGCCGCCATGGCGACGGCCGTGGCGGTGAAGATGTCCGTGTACCGATAGGCAATGAAGAACAGGAACAGCGGGAACAGGTCGAACAGAAACTTCTTCATTCAGTTTTCTATGGGTTCAAACGTCATCGACAGGGAATTGATGCAATAGCGCAGCCCGGTGGGCGGCGGGCCGTCGGGAAAGACGTGACCCAGGTGTGAATCGCAGACGTTGCACAGCACTTCGGTGCGGACCATGCCGTGGGTCGTGTCGCGCTCTTCGCGCACCAATTCGGGATCCAGCGCCTGGAAATAGCTGGGCCAGCCACAGCCGGCGTCGAATTTGGTGTCGGATGCGAACAGGGCCGTGCCACAGCCCACGCAGCGGTATATGCCCGGCGTGGTCGTATCCCAGTAACGCCCGGTGAATGCGCGTTCGGTACCTTTTTGACGGGTGACCACGTATTCTTCGGGGGAAAGTTGTGCGCGCCATTCGGCGTCGGATTTGCGTACTTTTTCCATATCAGCTCTTGGAGTCCCGATGCCCGAAATGGTTCGGGCATAATCCCGCCCCATGTTAATCGAGTTTGACCAGGCGGTAGTGTCGACGCCCCAGGCGGAAGTGTTGCGCGGGGTGAGCGTAACCCTGGCCGAACGGCGCATCGGCATTGTCGGACCCAACGGCGCGGGCAAGAGCACGCTGGCGCGCCTGGTCAACGGCCTGGTGGTGCCTTCGGCGGGCAGCGTGCGGGTGGACGGCCTGGATACCCGCCACGACTTGAAGGCCGTGCGCCGCCGCGTGGGCTTCGTATTCCAGAACCCGGAAAACCAGATCGTGTTTCCCAATGTGCGCGAAGACCTGGCGTTTGGCCTGAAGCGCCTGGAGCCGGACAAGGCGCGGCGCGAATCACGCATCGACAGCCAATTGAACGCGCTGGGCGTGGGCCACCTGGCCGACCGCAGCAGCCACACGCTGTCCGGCGGCGAGCGCCAACTGGTGGCGCTGGCGGCAGTGCTGGTCATGGAACCGGCGCTGGTCGTCTTTGACGAACCGACCACGCAATTGGACCTGCGCAACCGCAACCGGGTCCGCCATGCCATTGCGGCGCTGCCCCACGACGCGATTGTCGTCAGCCACGATCTGGAATTACTGGAAGATTTTGACCGGGTGCTGGTGGTGCGCGAGGGCGCCATCGCCGCCGACGACACGCCCGCGGCGGCCTTGCGCTGGTATCGGGAGCACTGCGCATGATCGAACCGCTTTACGTTGCCGGCCGCTCGGCGCTGCACCGGTTGCCCGCCTGGCTGAAGCTGGCCGCGCTGGTGGCGGCCGGGGCAAGCCTGTTCGTACTGCGCGACCCCCGTTGGCTGGGCGCGGCGTTCGCGGCGGCGGCCCTGCTGGTGTGGTCGACCGGCGTCTCGGCGGCTGCCGTCTGGCGCCAGGTGCGCGGGCTGTTGTGGGTGTTGCTGGCGGTGGGCGTGTTCACGGGTGTGTTCCAAGGCTGGGTTGAGGCCCTGGCGGTGGTGCTGCGCGTGGGGGCCATGGTGGGGTTGGCGCTGGCGGTGACGCTGGCGACTCGTACCTCGGACCTGATCGCCGTCTGCGAACGCGCCTTGATGCCGCTGGAGCGCATCGGGCTGCTGGACGCCGGCAAGGTGGCGCTGGCCCTGGCGCTGGCCTTGCGTTTCGTACCCGAAATCTGGCGCAACTTTCACGAGATTCGCGAAGCCCAGGCGGCGCGCGGCTTAGGCGCCCACCCGCTTGCGTTGATCGTGCCGCTGATTGTGCTGACCTTGAAGCGTGCCCAGGAAGTGGCCGAAGCTATTGACGCGCGCAGTGCCTGAGCGGACCGCCCGCCGTCGTGATCCCACGCCGTATTGATTCCATAAAGGTGAACCCATGAAATCCCACAACACCGTGCTGATCGCGCTGTTCGCGGCGCTGATCGTCGTCCTGAGCCTGATTCCGCCCATTCCCCTGCCGGGCATTCCCGTGCCGATCACCTTGCAGACGCTGGGTGCCATGCTGGCCGGCGCCATGCTGGGCCCGGTGCGCGGGGCGCTGGCTTGCCTGCTCTATCTGGTTTTGGCGGCGATCGGGCTGCCTGTGCTGCCTGGTGGGCGCGGTGGCCTGGGCGCATTCCTGGGGCCGACGGGCGGTTTCCTGGTGGGCATGGCGGTGGGCGCATTGGTGATCGGCTGGCTGGCGCGCATGCTGGCGGCGCGTGCAGCGCGGGATTGGGCGAAGCTGGGCGGCTACATGGTCGCCTGCGTGGTGGGCGGTATCTTGGTCGTGTATGCCTTCGGGGTGCCGTGGCTGGCATCCGTTACGAAGATGGGCTTGCCCAAGGCGGCGGCCGCCGTTGCGGTATTCCTGCCGGGCGATCTCATCAAAGCCGTGATTGCGGCGTGGGTGGCGTCGCGGGTAGAGCGTGTCTGGCCGATGCTGGGCCGTTAGCCGCCATGCCGGGCGTCGGGTGACAGCACCGTAACCGGGCACCGGCCGGCTTTGCGGCATGCTCCAATTTCCAAGGGAATCCCCCAACAGACGTGCCGAAAGTTTTTCAAGTACAAGTTCGCCATTAACGAATGCGTTTGCTGAATCAATGTTTCCGCAGCACATCAGGGATTTACCGTAGTTGCGCGGCGTCATTTGATACTGTTTTAACCCTATAATATTTTTTTCTGTATAACTTTAACTAGGCTCGCTTCGCCTCAATCGAGGCACATAAGAGCCATCACAGGAGACAAAAATATGCGCAAGCACTTCGGCTTGTCCGCGGCGGCTGCCGCTTTCGCCCTGGCCGTGCCGCTCCTGGCGAGCGCGCAGGTCAAGGTAGGCGTAACGGTGTCCAGCACCGGCCC
This sequence comes from Achromobacter spanius, assembly GCF_029637605.1. NCBI lineage: Bacteria > Pseudomonadati > Pseudomonadota > Betaproteobacteria > Burkholderiales > Alcaligenaceae > Achromobacter > Achromobacter spanius. Next base: position 5,919,091 of record NZ_CP121261.1, read on the forward strand.
GGCCGCCTCGCTGGGTATCCCCGAACGCAATACCGTGGCGCTGCTGCCCAAGGAAGTGGCAGGCCAGAAGATCGAATGGATCGTCCTGGACGACGCCACCGATACCACCCAAGCCGTCAAGAACTCGCGCAAGCTGGCCACCGACGACAAGGTCGATGTGCTGATCGGTACGTCCGTGACGCCGGGCTCGCTGGCCATGGTCGACGTGGCCGCCGAAGCCAAGGTGCCGATGATCAGCGTGGCCGCCAGCGCCAAGATCGTCGAACCCGTGGATGACAAGCGCCGCTGGGTCTTCAAGACCCCGCAGAACGACGCGCTGATGGCCGGCGCCCTGGCTGACGCCATGGCCAAGTCCAAGGTCAAGACGCTGGGCTTCATCGGCTTTGCCGACGCCTACGGCGACGGCTGGCTGGACGTGATGCAAAAGGCCGCCAAGGCCAAGGGCATTGAAATCGTCGCCATCGAAAAATACAGCCGTACCGACACCAGCGTGACGGGCCAGGTGCTCAAGCTGGTCGGCGCAAAGCCGGACGCCATCCTGATCGCCGGCGCCGGCACCCCGTCGGCGCTGCCGCAAAAGGAACTGAAGGCCCGCAACTACGGCGGCACCATCTACCAAACCCACGGCGCTGCCAACAACGACGTGCTGCGCGTTTGCGGCAAGGACTGCAATGGCATGTACCTGCCGGCCGGTCCGCTGCTGGTTGCCGCCCAATTGCCCGATTCGAACCCGGTCAAGAAGTCGGCCCTGGCTTATGTCGAGACCTACGAAAAGGCCAACGGCGCCAATTCCACCAACACGTTCGGCGGCCACATGTGGGATGCCGGCCAACTGGTCGTGACGGCGCTGCCCGTGGCGCTGAAGACCGGCGCCAAGCCCGGTACGCCGGAATTCCGCGCCGCCATGCGCGACGCCCTGGAAGGCGTGAAGAACCTGGCTGCGTCGCAGGGCGTGTTCAACATGTCGCCCACCGACCACGCCGGCTTCGACGAGCGTTCGCGCGTCATCGTCAAGGTCGAAAATGGCAAGTGGGTTTATCAGCCCGACCTGTAATTTCCCCAGGATTGCCCGATCCACGGATGTGCAACGCAAAGGGGGCGCCAGTGGCTGGCGCTTGCCTTGCGGCGCCTGAGCAATGCTTCGCACCGGCCTTTCCGGCCGGTGTGTCGTATCAGTGTTCCGGGCGGGGCCGGAACACCAAGAATCAATAAGGTTGTTAGATGGATTCCACAATTGCGCTGATCCTGCTGCAAGACGGTGTCGTCAACGGTGCTATCTATGCCCTTCTGGGTATGGCTCTGGTGCTGGTTTTCGCCGTTACGCGCGTCATTTTCATTCCCCAGGGTGAGTTCGTGGCGTTCGGCGCCCTGACCCTGGCCATGCTGGTTGACGGCAAAATGCCGGGCACGGCCTACCTGCTGCCACTGCTGGGCGCCTTGTGCCTGGCGATGGAACTGGTGCGTGCGCTGCGCACCCGCAACTTCGCCGGACTGCCCAAAACCTTCGTCATCAGCCTCGTCCTGCCTTTGGCCCTGTTCTGGCTGACCAAGAGCTACACCGCGCCCGACAACTCGTTGTGGCTGAACATGCTGTTGACGCTGTTGCTGGTGATCCCGATGGGGCCGATGGTCTATCGCATCGTCTATCAACCCCTGGCCGAAGCCACGGTGCTGGTGCTGCTGATCGTCTCGGTCGCGGTGCACTTCGCGCTGACCGGCCTGGCGTTGGTGTTCTTTGGCGCTGAAGGCTGGCGCACGCCGCCGTTCGTCAGCGGGCAAGTCGACTTCGGCTTCATGACCTGGTCCGCGCAAAGCCTCTTCGTGGTGGCCACCTGCGGGCTGCTCATCACCGCGCTGTGGCTGTTCTTCGGCAAGACGCTGTATGGCCGCGCGCTGCGCGCCACGGCCGTGAACCGTCGCGGTGCCCGCCTGGTGGGCATCAGCACCACCATGTCCGGCAGCCTGACGTTCACGTTGGCGACCGCCATTGGCGCCATGTCCGGCATGTTGATCGCGCCCATCACGACCGTGTATTACGACACCGGTTTCCTGATCGGCCTGAAGGGCTTCGTGGGCGCCATCATCGGCGGCCTGGCCAGCTACCCCGTGGCCGCCGCCGGCTCGCTGTTGGTCGGTGTGCTGGAATCGTTCTCGTCCTTCTGGGCAAGCGCCTATAAGGAAGTGATCGTCTTTACCTTGATTATCCCGGTTCTGGTCTGGCGTTCGTTCAGCACCCATCACGTGGACGAAGAGGAATAAACGCCATGAATCGCATTCTGCTTGCTGTATTCATCGTCGTCCTGGTGGGCCTGCCATTGCTGCCGGTCACGCCCGAATTCTGGGTGACGCAACTCAACTACATCGGTCTGGCCAGCCTGATCGTGCTGGGCCTGGTATTGCTGACCGGCGTGGGCGGCTTGACGTCGTTCGGGCAGGCCGCGTTTGTCGGGCTGGGCGCCTACACCACGGCGTTCCTGACCACGCAGTACGACGTGTCGCCCTGGCTGGCGTTGCCGGTGGGCCTGGTCTTGACCGCTGTCGTCGCCTACCTGCTGGGCGCGATCACCCTGCGCCTGTCCGGCCACTACCTGCCGCTGGGCACCATTGCGTGGGGCCTGTCCTTGTACTTCCTGTTCGGCAACATCGACTGGCTGGGCAAGCACGACGGTATTGCCGGCATCGAGCCCATCAGCATCTTCGGGGTGTCGCTGGCCAGCGGTCGCAACATCTATTACCTGATCTGGGTATTCGTGCTGCTGGCGCTGTGGGCCACCCGCAACCTGCTCAATTCGCGTCCGGGCCGTGCCATCCGTGCCTTGAAGAGCGGCGCGGGCATGGCGGAATCCATGGGCGTGAACACCGCGGCCTACAAGGTTGTGATCTTTGTCTGGGCGGCCTTGCTGGCCTGCATTTCGGGCTGGCTCTACGCACACATGCAGCGCGCCGTCAGCCCCAGCCCGTTTGGCATCAACTACGGCATCGAATACCTGTTCATGGCGGTCGTGGGCGGCGCGGGCTACGTCTGGGGCGCCTTGCTGGGTTCCGGCGTCATCCTGGTGCTGAAGGACCAGTTGCAGAATTGGCTGCCCAAGCTGCTGGACACCAACGCCAACTTCGAGATGATCGTCTTCGGCGTGCTGCTGATCCTGATGCTGCAATACGCACGCAATGGCCTGTGGCCCATTCTGGCGGGCTGGTGGAGCAGCATTACCGGCGCCGATGGCTCGCGCCGCAACCTTGCGCCGCCCGCTGCCGCGCCGGCTTTGCCGACGCGCGCCCGTCCCCAGGCGGGCCAGGTGGTGCTGGAAGTGGACGCCATCCGCAAGGAATTCGGTGGGCTGGTCGCCGTGAACGACATCACGTTCAAAGTCAGCTCGGGTGAAATCATGGGCCTGATCGGCCCCAATGGCGCCGGCAAGAGCACGACGTTCAACCTGATCAGCGGCGTGTTGCCGGTGACGCGCGGCAAGGTCACGTTCATGGGCCAGCGCATCGACAACCGCTCGGCGCGCGAGATCGCCAAGTTGGGCGTCGGCCGCACGTTCCAACACGTGCAATTGCTGCCGGGCATGAGCGTGCTGGAAAATGTGGCGTTGGGCGCGCACTTGCGGTCCGACGTGGGTGTGCTGGCGGGCGCCTTGCATTCGGATCGCGCCCGCGAGGCGCAACTGCTGCATGAAGCCGCCGAGCAGATCAAGCGCGTTGGCCTGGGCGAATACCTGTACGAACAGGCGGGCAACCTGGCGCTGGGCCAGCAACGCATCCTGGAAATCGCGCGCGCCCTGGCGTCCGATCCGGTGCTGCTGCTGCTGGACGAGCCGGCCGCCGGCCTGCGCTACAAGGAAAAGCAAGACCTGGCTCGCGTGCTGGAGCAACTGCGCTCGGAAGGCATGAGCATTTTGCTGGTCGAACACGATATGGATTTTGTCATGCGCCTGACCAACCACCTGGTGGTGATGGACTTCGGCACCAAGCTGGCCGAAGGCGTGCCCGCCGACGTGCAAAAGAACCCAGCGGTGCTGGAAGCCTATTTGGGCGGCATCGATGACGACCTGCCCGAAGCGGATCAGGCCAAGCCCGTGTCCGCGGGAGGTGTGCAATGAACGCAACCCAATCGCCCGTGCTGGAAGTCAGCAACCTGTCGGCGCGTTACGGCAAGGTCGGCGCGCTGGTCGGCGCATCGTTGACCGTGCCGGCCGGCAGCATCGTTACCGTGATCGGCGCCAACGGTGCCGGCAAATCCACCATGCTGAACGCCATGATGGGTTCCTTGCCGCAAACCGGCCATGCGGCCGGCAGTGTGCAATACGCGGGCACCGACGTGTCCGGCTGGCAGGTCGAGCGCCGCGTGGCGGCCGGCATGTCGCTGGTGCCCGAGCGCCGCGAATTGTTCGGCACCATGTCCGTCGAAGACAACCTGCTGCTGGGCGGCTTTCGCCGCTACCGCGCCCGCGAGGCCGGCTGGCGCGACACGCTGAATGAAGTGTTCGACCTGTTTCCACGCCTGCGCGAGCGCCGTGGGCAACAGGCCGGCACCTTGTCGGGCGGCGAACGCCAGATGCTGGCCGTAGGCCGCGCGCTGATGGCCAAGCCCACCTTGCTGATGCTGGATGAGCCCAGCCTTGGCCTGGCGCCGCGCATTGTGCGCGAGATCTTCCACATCATTGCCCGCCTGCGCGAAACCGGCGTGGCGATCTTGCTGGTCGAGCAAAACGCCCGCGCGGCGCTGCAAGTGGCGGATTACGGCTATGTGCTGGAAACCGGTGAAGTCATCCTGCATGGCCCGGCGCGCGAACTGGCCGGCAACCCGAAGGTGATCGAAAGCTATCTGGGCTTGGGCAAGGGCGCCGAAGCGGACTGACCCGTACCCTGAGTCACCTTTCTGGCTGATTCGATGGCCAAGAAAAATGCCGCGATCCTGATTCGGATCGCGGCATTTTTTTGCGCGCTTGCGGCGCGATGCAGGGCCCTATGCGGACTGGCGGCCGGTGCTTTCCGCGTAATCCATATACAGCTTGTGTGCGCGACGGGCCATCGGGCCGTACTCCAGCGCGCGGTCTTCCACGCGATTCACGTGCACCACCTTGCCGTAGTTACCGCTTGAGAACACTTCGTCCGCGTCTTCGATGTCGGCGCGGGTCAGGCTGCGTTCCTGCACCTCGACGCCATCGGCTTGCAGCAGGGCCAATACGCGGCGGCGCGTGATGCCGTTCAGGAAGGTGCCATTGTCCACGGGGGTGGAAACCACGCCATTCTTGGCGATCCACAGATTGCTGGTGGCGAACTCGGCAATATTGCCCGCGCCGTCCAGCATGATGGCGTTGTCGAAACCCTTCTCGGCGGCTTCGCGGATGGCGCGTTGGCCGTTCGGATACAGGCACGATGCCTTGGCGTCGGTGGGCGCCATGTTCGGCCACGAGCGCGCGTAGCTGGAAAAGCAGGCCGAAAAGCCAAGTTCGCCCGGCATCGGCACCTTGAACACGTGCAATACGAACTGGGTCTTGTCGGCATCCGGCAGCAGGAAACCGTCGGCGCAATAGAACATCGGCTTGATGTAGAGCTCGGTGCCGGCCGGGAACTTGGCAACGGCTTCCAGGCACAGCTTCTGGATGTCTTCCCAGCCAATCTGCGGCTTCATCAGCATTTTTTCGGCCGAACGCACGACACGCTGGCAGTGCAGGTCCAGGTCAGGCGTGAGGCCGCGGAAAGCGCGCGCGCCGTCAAAGACCATGCTGGCCATCCAGAAGGCGTGGTCGGCCGGGCCGAGCAGTTTGGGGTTTTCAGTGGTCCAGTGACCGTCGTGCCAATACAGGGCGTCCATGTTGGAATCTTCCTTCGCTTGAATCGGGGGGCGCCGCGTTGGCGCCGAAACGTCAGGATACAGGAGGCGGCCGGCGTCCACGGCCGGCCGCCCCTGGAAAATCTACTCCTTTTGCAGCGCCGCCTGCACGCGGTCGGCAACGTCCGCGGGCATCCATTGCCGCCAGACAGAGCCGTATTGCTTCAGGAAATAGCGCGAGGCGTCCTCGGGTTCCTTGCCTTCGTTTTCCAGCCAGCCCAGGGTGGCGTCGATGGCCTCATCGGGCACCGTCAGCTTGGTGAGAAATTCGGTGATCTTCGGCGCTTGCTTGGCAAACGCCGCATTGACGCCGGTGACCACGGGGTTGGGCTTGAATTCAGTGGCAACGGGATTGGCGCACTTGGGATCCGTCATGCAGGTGTAGGCGGCCTGATCGAAGGCGGGCAGTTCCAGCTTCACCAGGTCCAGCGCGCCGACCAGCGAGGTGGGTGTCCAGTAGTAAAAGACGATGTCGCGCTTGCGCTTGTAGGCCGATACGATGGCAGCCTTCTGCGCGGCGCCCGAGCCGGGCGCGAACAGCGAATAGTCCTTGTCCAGCTTCAGCGCGCGCAGCAGGTTGTCGTTCAGCGTGCCGCAGGCCCAGCCGGCAGGGCAGCCGTAGATGCGGCCGCGCCCCGGATCTTCGGGGTCGATGAATACCTCTTTGAAGCGCGTCAGGTCGGATGCGGACTTCAAGTCAGGATGGCGCTCGGCCGTGTAGCGCGGGATATACCAGCCTTCGCCTGCGTCGTACACGTGGCCCACGCCCAGTGCTTTGCCGCTGGCAAGCGCTTTTTTCCAGGCGCCTTCGATCTGGCCCGGCCAGACCTCCGGTGTCACGTCCACGTCGCCGCGTTGCAGCGCCGCCAGCATCGGCAGCGTTTCGCCGATTTCAACGGTGGTCTTGCAGCCGTAGCCATGTTCCAACACGTAGCGTTCGATGCCGGCCAGCACCAGGTTGGACTCCCAGTTCAGGCCGCTGAAACGGACCGGGCGATCAACTTCGCAGGTCGGGGCGGGCGATGTGGCTGGAGGTGGGGCGGCGGATGCGGTGGGGGCGATGAACGCCGCGGCCAGCGCGAATGCGCCAAGAACGGGGGCGAGCGGATGCGGGTTGCGCATGGTCAGGCACCTGTGAAGTTGGGTGCGTTTTATTGTACGGGCGGATGCCGGCATTCAATGCAAACGGGGCCGCGTGATGCGGCCCCGTTGGGATGGCGTGTCGCGCTTCAGGCGCGGGCAGCGCGGCGCTTTTCGATAAAGGCGCCAAGTTCGCCCACGATGCCGCGCCGGAACGCCAGCACGCAGATCACAAAGATCAGCCCGATCACGATGGTGACGGATTCACCCAAGCGCAGGAACCAATCCACGCCGGTCAGGTTGGCCATCATCTGGCCAAAGTCGCCCACCTTGTTCTCAAGCAGCACCACGATGAACGCGCCCAGGATGGGGCCGGTCAAGGTGCCCAGCCCGCCGATCAGCGTCATCAAGATGACCAGCCCGGACATTTGCCAAGTGGCATCCGACAGGGTGGCCGATACGAACACCAGCGTCTTGGTGGCGCCCGCCAGGCCAGCCAAGGCGGCGGACAGGACAAAGGCAAGCAGCTTGAAGCGATCAACGTCATAGCCCAGCGAAACGGCGCGCGGCTCGTTCTCGCGCAGGGCTTGCAGCACTTGCCCGAAGGGTGAGTGCACCGTGCGCCAGATGATGAAATAGCCAATGACGAAGATGGCCATCACCAGGTAGTACAGGTTGATGTCCTGGGATAGATCAATGAAGCCGAACAACGTGCCGCGCGGCACGCTTTGCAGCCCGTCTTCGCCACCCGTGAAATGGGCTTGCAGGAAAAAGAAGAACACCATCTGCGACAGTGCCAGCGTGATCATGGCGAAGTAGATGCCGCTGCGCCGGATGGCGATCGCGCCCATCGCCAGCCCCAGCAGCGCTGCCACGCCCACGCCGAACAGCAGGCCGATTTCGGTGGGAAAGCCCCATACTTTCATCGCGTGCCCGGCCGCGTAGGCCGCACTGCCCAGGAAGGCGGCGTGCCCGAAGGACAGCAGGCCGGTAAACCCCAGCAGCAGGTTGAACGCGCAGGCGAAAAGCGCGTAACACATGATCTTCATGACAAAGATCGGGTACACCCCCAGAAAGGGAAGAGCGGCCACCACGACGGCCAGTACCGCATAGCCCAGGAATTGACGATTCATTTTTCTTTTCCGAACAGCCCGGCCGGGCGGATCAACAGAACAATGGCCATGATGATGAACACGACGGTGCTGGAGGCTTCGGGCCAGAACACCTTTGTCAGTCCTTCAATCACACCCAGGCCCAGACCAGTGACGATGGCGCCCATGATGGACCCCATGCCGCCAATCACGACCACGGCGAACACGACGATGATGAGGTTGGACCCCATCAGCGGGGAAATCTGCAGAACGGGCGCCGCCAGCACGCCGGCAAAGCCCGCCAGCGCCACGCCGAAACCATAGGTCAGCGTAATCATGCGGGGCACGTTCACGCCAAAGGCCTCGACCAGGCGCGGGTTTTCGGTGCCAGCGCGCAGCAGGGCGCCCAGGCGGGTGCGTTCGATCACGAACCAGGTCGCCATGCAGACCACTACCGACGCCACCACGACCCAGCCCCGGTAGTTCGGCAGGAACATAAAGCCCAGGTTGGTCGCGCCGCGCAGCGCGTCGGGCGTGGGATAGGGTTGGCCCGACACGCCGTAGAAGCTGCGGAACAGCCCCTCGATCAGCAGCGTCAACCCGAAGGTGAGCAGCAAGCCGTAAAGGTGGTCCAGCTTGTACAGGTGCCTGAGCAAGAGCTTTTCAATGATGATGCCGAAGAGCCCGACGACCAGCGGCGCCAGAATCAACATCACCCAATAGTTCAACCCCAGGTACGACAGCCCCATCCAGGCGACGAACGCGCCCAGCATGTAGAGCGCGCCGTGCGCGAAGTTGATGACGTTCAGCAGCCCGAAGATCACGGCAAGCCCGAGCGACAGCATGGCATAGAAGGAACCGTTGACCAGGCCCAGTAATAGCTGGCCGAGCAAGGCCTGTATAGGGATGCCAAAAAGGTCAGTCATCTTGTGAAAATCCTGCGCGTACGGATGGAAGCGAGCAAATTCAAGGTGCGGCCAGGGCCTGGGCCAGGCCGCACCTTGGGGTCACATGAGCTGGGAATTATTTCTTGACCAGCTTGCAGGTGGATTCGGACAACTTGGTATAGACCTCGTCGCCGGGCAGCGTCGCCACGACCTTGTAGTAGTCCCACGGGGCCTTGGATTCGGCCGGCGTCTTGACCTGCATCAGGTACATGTCGTGGACCATGCGGCCGTCTTCGCGCACGTGGCCGTTCTGGGCGAAGAAGTCGTTGACCTTGTTCGACTTCATCCACTTCATGATGGTGTCGCCATCGTCCGACCCCGAGGCCTTGACGCCGTTCAGGTAGAACATGGCTGCCGAGTAGTCACCGGCCTGCAGCATCGACGGCTTGCGGCCGACCTTGCTTTCGAACTTCTTGCTCCAGGCGCGCGAGGCGTCGTTCAGATCCCAGTACCAGCCCGTGGTCAGGTACATGTTCTGGGTGGTCTTCAAGCCCAGCGCGTGGATGTCGTTGATGAACACGAGCAGGCCGGCCATCTTCATGCTCTGCGTCACGCCGAATTCATTCGCGGCCTTGACGGAATTGCTGAAGTCGCCGCCCGCATTGGCCAGGCCCAGGATCTGTGCCTTCGAGGCCTGGGCCTGCAGCAGGAACGAGGAGAAGTCGGCGGTGCCCAGCGGTGCGCGCACTTCGCCCTTGATTTCGCCGCCGGCGTCCTTGACGACCTTGATGGTGTCGCGCTCAAGCGCATGGCCGAAAGCGTAGTCGGCGGTCAGGAAGAACCAGCTCTTGCCGCCGTCTTTCACCACGGCCGAGCCCGTGCCGCGCGCCAGCGCCACGGTGTCGTAGGCATAGTGCACGGTGTAGGGCGAACATTGGGCGTTGGTCAGGTCGGAAGCGCCCGCGCCGATGGCGATGAACGGCTTCTTCTTTTCGGCTGCCACGGCCGCCATGGCCAGGCTGGTGGCCGAGTTCGTGCCGGCGATGATGACGTCGACCTTCTGTTGATCGAACCATTCGCGAGCGCGGGCGGATGCAATGTCGGCCTTGTTCTGATGGTCGGCGGAGACGACCTCGATCTTCTTGCCGTTGATGGTCCCGCCCATCTCGTCGATTGCCATGCGAATCGCGTCCAGACCGGCCTTGCCGTCGATGTCGGAATACACACCCGACATGTCGGTGATGAAGCCGATGCGGATGACATCGTCGGAGATACCTTGCGCGTGGGCGGTGGCCCCTGCAAATCCCAGGCCCGCCATGGCCAGTGCAGCAGTGATGGTGTGCAGCTTCATGGGATGACTCCTCTTCCCTACGGTGTAGTGTTGCCGGGGTTCCGGCGGATGACAGGTTGTTTTAGACGCCCAGCAATTCGTTGAGCGTGTCCTGTTTTTCTGAAAGTTCTGCAGCTTCGAAATGTTCGACGATCTGCCCGTGCTCCATGACATAGAAGCGATCGGCCAGCGGCGCCGCGAAGCGGAAATTCTGCTCGACCATGACGATGGTGTAGCCGCGCTGTTTTAGCGCCGTGATCATGCGGGCCAGCGACTGCACGATGACGGGCGCCAAGCCTTCGGAGATCTCGTCCAGCAGCAGCAGGTTGGCACCGGTGCGCAAGATGCGCGCGACCGCCAGCATCTGCTGTTCGCCGCCCGACAAGCGCGTGCCCGGAGAATTCCGGCGCTCTTGCAGGTTGGGAAACATGTCATAGATTTCGGCCAGCGACATGCCGCCGCCCAGCGAACCGACCACAGGCGGCAGCAGCAGGTTTTCTTCGCAAGACAGGCTGGCGAAGATGCCGCGTTCTTCGGGGCAATAGCCTACGCCCAGATGCGCAATCTTGTAGGTGGGCAGGTCGATGGCTTCGGTGCCATGGATGCGCACCGAACCCTTGCGGGATCCGGTCAAACCCAGGATGGCCCGCAGCGTCGTGGTGCGGCCGGCGCCATTGCGGCCCAGCAACGTGACCACTTCACCTTGGCCCACGCGCATATCCACGCCATGCAGGATATGCGATTCCCCGTACCAGGCTTGCAAGCCCGAGATTTCAAGTGCCGGGGTGCTCATGCGTGCGCTCCTTGAAGTTCGCCGTCGGTGGTGCCCATGTAGGCCTCCATCACGGCGGGATGGCGCGAGACTTCAGCGTACGAACCCTCGGCCAGCACCGAGCCGCGCGCCAGCACGGTGATGGTGTTGGCGATGGAGGACACCACGTTCATGTTGTGCTCCACCATCAGGATCGTGCGCCCGGCGCTGACGCGCTTGATCAGTTGCGTGACGCGGTGCACGTCTTCGTGCCCCATGCCCTGCGTGGGCTCGTCAAGCAGCATCAGTTCCGGCTCCATGGCCAGCGTCGTGGCGATTTCCAGCGCGCGCTTGCGGCCGTATGGCAGGTTCACCGTGGTCTCGTCCGCGAAGGCACCCAGGTCCACCTGTTCAAGCAGCGCGCGAGCGGGCTCGTTCAATGCGTCCAGGCGCTTGTCGCTTTGCCAGAAGTGGAACGACAGCCCGGTCTTGCGCTGCAGGCCGATGCGCACGTTCTCCAGCACGGTCAGGTGAGGGAACACCGCCGAGATCTGGAACGAACGGATAATGCCGCGCCGCGCGATTTGCGCGGGACGTTCGCCGGTAATGTCGACGCCGTTGAACTTGATGGTTCCCGACGTAGGCGATAAAAACTTGGTAAGCAGGTTGAAGCATGTCGTCTTGCCCGCGCCGTTCGGCCCGATCAAGGCATGAATCTCGCCCCGCTTGATACGCAAATCGACCCCATTGACCGCGACGAATCCGCGGAATTCCTTGGTGAGGCCTTTTGTCTCCAGGATTGTGTCATCCATGTCCGCTGCACCAGCGTTGTATTTATATGGTCTCTGCCTGCCGTCATTGCGCCAAGCCCCCGAAGGGCAGAAATCCTAACGATCTTTCGTAGTTTTCCGATGAGTTGCCGGCGAGTATGCGGACGTCCTCCTCAAAATTCCATGAGGGTTTTACATAGGTTTTGCAGTGCGGAAAGGGCAATTGTCGGCAGGCCGACAATACGAGCGGCGCAAGGCGGGAAAACCCTTTTTACTGAGCAATGCGTTGCAGCAAAACCGCTGTGACATGCGCTGTCTGTAGGATGGGTGTAGCGCGCACAGACCTACAAAAAAACCCGGATGGACAGCGCGCGAAACCCATCAAGCAGCGGTTGAACAATAAGAAATTCAGCCACAGCACAACGTCCGTGTGATGGGTTTCGCGCGAACGGCGTCAGTGTCCCAGGCGCAGGTCATGGCGCGCTGCACCCATCCTACGATTCGCCAAGCCCCGACAACGAGCCCACGGGAAGTCCACCACGAGCCCACCAAGAACCCGTCACGCCCACCCCGAATCATTCCAGATCACGCCACCGTCTTCTGCTTGAATTCGCACAAATCCGAGATGCCGCATTGCGGGCACTTGGGGGTGCGTGCCACGCAGATGTAGCGGCCGTGCAAAATCAGCCAGTGATGCGCGTCCTGGATGTATTCGCGGGGGACGAATTTGACGAGCTTGTCTTCAACTTCCAGCACGTTCTTGCCCGGTGCGATACCGGTGCGGTTCGACACGCGGAAAATGTGCGTGTCCACCGCCATCGTGGGTTGGCCGAAGGCGGTGTTGAGTACGACGTTGGCCGTCTTGCGGCCCACGCCGGGCAGCGATTCCAGCGCCTCGCGCGTTTGCGGGACTTCGCCGCCATGATGCTCAAGCAAGATCCGACAGGTGGCGATCGTGTTCTTGGCCTTGGTGCGATACAGCCCGATGGTCTTGATGAAATCGGACAGGCCTTCTTCACCCAGCGCCAGCAAGGCTTCAGGCGTGCCGTATTGCGGGAAGAACTTGCGCGTGGCGATGTTGACGGATTTGTCGGTGGCCTGCGCCGACAGCAGCACCGCGATCAGCAACTGGAACGGCGTGTCGTATTCCAGTTCAGTGGTGGGGTTCGGGTTGGCCGCTTGCAGGCGGGCGAAGATTTCACGGCGTTTGGCTGCGTTCATGACTGCGTGGGATTGCGGCGGGCCCGGGCGCGGGCCAGCGCGGATTCAATGGCAGAGCGCTTGCGGTCTTCGCTTTGTGCGTTGTCGGCTGCCGGAGCGCTGGGCGCGGCGGGCGTCTCTGGCGCCATCAGGCGCGCATTGTCGGCGGCCAGGCGCTCAACGCGAGCCAGGTGGTTGCGATGCCGCTGGCGGCTGATGGTGGCGTCCTGCACGGTCCAGGCGCGTCCGGCGGGCACCATCTGAATACAGTCCACAGGACAGGGCGCCACGCACAGATCGCAGCCGGTGCACCAATCGGCAAGCACGGTGTGCATGTGCTTGTTGGCGCCCACAATGGCATCGACGGGACAGGCCTGTATGCACAGCGTACAGCCGATGCAGTGCGATTCATCGATGCGAGCAACCAGCAGCGGACCCGGTTCGCCGCGCTCAAGATCCAGCGGCAGGGCAGGGGTTTGCAACAGCGCTGACAGCGCGGCAATCCCTTCATCGCCACCGGGCGGGCAACGGTTGATAGGCGCCAAGCCTTCCGCGATGGCCTCGGCATAAGGCCGACAGCCGTCATAGCCGCACTTGGTACATTGCGTCTGAGGCAGCAAAGCGTCAATACGGTCCGCAAGCAAACAAGAATCCATTAATCTGCAACAAAAAAACGTACGATGGCCGAAACGCGGCACCGGACGATGGCTGAAGCGCGCACCCGTGGCTGGGTGAAGCGCGCACCCGTGGCTGGGTGAAGCGCGCACCCGTAGGATGGGTGAAGCGCGCACCCGTAGGATGGGTGAAGCGCGGCACTGCCAAGGCAAGAACCCAATCCCCCAACGCGCGCAACCCATCAAGCAGCGCCCGCACCAAGCCACCCCCGCCACAGCACCAACGCACCCAACAAATAGCCCAACGCGCGCAACCCATCAAACTGCGCAGGTGCCGTGGCAACTTCCACCACAGCACCCACCCATCTGATGAATTACGCGCGCTAGAGGCCCAAGACCAGGATCAGGGGCAGGCTTCGAGCTTAGCTAAGCCTACGCCGACTGCCGGATGAATTCGGCAATTTTAGGGCAGATCATCTCGCGCCAGCGGCGGCCCGAGAAAATCCCGTAATGGCCGCAATTCGGCGCCGTGTAGTGCGACTTGCGCTCGGCCGGGATGTTCTTGCACAGCTTGATCGCCGCGCGCGTCTGGCCCTGGCCCGAAATATCGTCCAGCTCGCCTTCAATGGTGAAGAGAGCAACCTGCTTGATATCCGCGGGACGCACGGTCTGGCCGTCGACTTCCCACGTACCGCTGGGCAGCGCGAAGTCCTGGAACACCATGCGGATCGTGTCCAGGTAGAACTCGGCCGGCATGTCCAGCACCGCGTTGTATTCGTCGTAGAAACGGCGATGCGCCTCGGCGTCGCTATCGTCGCCACGCAGCAGGTCCAGGTAGAACTCGTAATGCGACTTCATGTGGCGGTCCGGGTTCATGGCCATGAACCCGGCGTGCTGCAGAAAGCCCGGATACACCTTGCGGCCGGCACCCGGATAGCGCGGCGGCACGGGGTGGATCACCTGGCTTTCAAACCAGGAATACGGCTTGGTCGTGGCCAGGCGATTCACCTGCGTGGGTGACTGGCGCGGGTCGATGGGGCCGCCCATCATCACCATGCTGCGCGGCTGGCAGGGGTCGTTGGCGGTCGCCATCAGCGACACGGCGGCCAGCACCGGCACGGTGGGCTGGCAAACCGAAATGACGTGCACGTCCGGACCCAGGTGGCGGATGAAATCCTGCACGTAGCGGACATAGTCGTTCAGGTGGAACGGTCCGGCCGACAGGGGCACCATGCGGGCGTCGACCCAATCTGTCACGTAGACGTCATGCGCGGGCAACAGGGCGCGCACGGTGTCGCGCAACAAGGTGGCGTGGTGACCGGAAAGCGGCGCAACCAGCAGTACCTTCGGGTCATCCTTGTTGGCGCCGCGCACGTCGCGGTGAAAGTGCACCAGTCGGCAGAAGGGCTTGTCCAGCGCAACGGCTTCGGTCACGCGGACCGACTTGCCATTGATGTCGGTGGCGGGCAGATTCCAGGCGGGCTTCTGGTATTCCTTGCCGATACGCGTCATCAACTCATACCCGGCGGCCATTTGGCGGGAAATCGGGGTGTAAGCAAGGGGGCTGTAGGGGCTGGAGAACAGCTGAGAACCGGCATCCGTGAATGCAGCGAACGGAGTCAGGAAGGCGCGCTGCATTTCGTGCAATTGGTACAGCATTTGGGAGATGTCCTTCTGGGTCGTGCGTGTGACCCGATTATTGCGCCGCGGACTAAAGATATATCCAATCAGCCTAAAGAAACTGCCACAACAACCGGGAATATGTTGCTAAAAAGAGACCCGTCATCCCATTACGCACCAGTTTAGGGCGTTTTTCGGCCATGCATAGAGACTAAACGGAGGATTTATGCACTACGCCGGGCAGTGTGGGATCACCAGTAATTTTCCACCGCCAGGTTGCCGGGAATGCCCCGGCGGCCGGGCTTGAAACCGCGTTCGCCCAGCAACTTGCGAGCGTCCGCCAGCATGTCCGGGTTGCCACACAGCATGACCTTCGCCTGCTCGGGATCCAGCGGCAGCCCGGCTAATTGTTCGAGCCGGCCATCGGCGATCAGGGTGGTCAGGCGTTCTTGCGGCATGCCGGGCAGCGCTTCGCGGGTGGCGATGGGCAGGTACACCAGCTTATGCGGATCGGCCGCGAACAGCGGCGCCAGGTCCGGCTGCTTGCCCCAGGATTCAATTTCTTCGCGGTAGGCCAATTCCGCCTTGGTGCGCACGCCGTGCACCAGGATGATGCGACGATAGGCGCGCCAGGTTGCGGGGTCGCGCAGGATGGACAGATAGGCTGACAGCCCCGTGCCGGAGGCCAGCAGCCACAGGTCGCCGCCCGGCGCGAAGCGCTCAAGGGTCAGGAATCCGTAGGGGGCTTTTTCGACGTACAACGCGTCGCCCGGTTGCAACTGCGCCATGCGCGGGCTGAACAGGCCGTCGGGGACCACGATGGAATAGAACTCCAGCCCGGACTCATGCGGGGCGGAAACCATCGAATATGCGCGCCAGAGCGTGGGCGGACCATCGGGATCATCGGCACTTGGCAAACCGACCCGGGCGAACTGGCCCGGCAGGAACGTATACCCGTCGTCGCGCGTCACGCGCAAAGAGAACAACTTGTCGGGCACCCAGGTATGAACGTGGGTTACGGTCTGGCGCGTGTATTTGGAGTCGTCGGTCATCGGGGCATCGCGCGAGGCCGGCCGCCAAAAGGAAGCCGGCTCTCGTGGATTATTTTTCCAGGTATTGCAGCTTGTCCTGCTTGCCGTTCCATTCGTCGGCGTCCGGCAGGGGCTTCTTGGCGCGGCTGATGCTGGCGAACTCGGGCGAGAGCTCAGCGTTCAGGGCGATGAAATTCATCTGATCCTGCGGCACATCTTCTTCGGCGTAGATGGCATTGGCCGGGCATTCCGGGATGCAGACCGCGCAGTCGATGCATTCGTCAGGGTCGATCACGAGGAAATTCGGACCCTCACGAAAACAGTCCACCGGGCACACATCAACGCAATCGGTGTACTTGCACTTAATACAGTTTTCGGTGACAACGTGGGTCATTCAGGAACTCCGGGATCGGCGGCTTTTGTGTCTTGTTGGGCGGATTTTACCCAATGCGCGCCCAATGTGCCGGTAATACCCGTATTGACATCGTGGCCCATGGCCCTGAACCCCGTGTTCTCTATGCTATGGTGTCGCGAAACGATACGCGCAACCATGATAATCACCTCGCTGCTCGACACCGATCTGTATAAATTCAGCATGATGCAGGTGGTACTGCATCAGTTTCCCGCTGCTCAGGTCGAGTACCGTTACAAGTGCCGCACCGCTGGGGCCGACTTGCGCCCCTATCTGGACGAAATCCGCGAAGAGGTGCACCAACTGTGCCAGTTGCGCTTCACCCAGGACGAACTGGATTACCTGGGCGGCTTGCGCTTCATCAAAAGCGACTTCGTCGACTTCCTTGGCTTGTTCCACCTGCCCGAGCGCTGCATCCACATCAGCGAAGGCGATGCGCCCGGCGAGATCTCGATTGAAGTGAAAGGCCCCTGGCTGCACACGATTCTGTTCGAGATCCCGGTGCTGGCCATCGTCAACGAGGTCTACTTCCGCAACACGCGCAAGAACCCCGACTGGGAAGAGGGCCGCCAACGCCTGCAGTCCAAGATGCACCTGGTGCTGGACGACCCCGCGCTGGCCGATTTCCGCGTGGCCGAATATGGCACACGCCGCCGCTTCTCGAAGGTCTGGCACCAGGAAGTGGTGTCCACCATGAAAGCCCAGATGGGCGAGCACTTCGCCGGCACCAGCAATGTGTTGCTGGCCAAGCAGCACGAAGTCCTGCCGCTGGGCACGATGGGCCACGAATACCTGCAAGCCTGCCAGGCGCTGGGCCCGCGCCTGCGCGATTCGCAGGTGTTCGCCCTGGAAGTCTGGGCCAAGGAATACCGTGGCGACCTGGGCATTGCCCTGTCGGACGTGTATGGCATGGACGCCTTCCTGCGCGACTTCGACATGTATTTCTGCAAGCTGTTCGACGGCGCCCGCCATGATTCCGGCGACCCCTTCGTCTGGGGCGAACGCCTGCTTGAGCACTATCGCAAGAACCGCGTGGACCCGCGCGCGAAGACGCTGGTGTTCTCGGATTCGTTGACGTTCCCGCGCGCCATCGAGCTGGCGCGCCAGTTCGCCGGGCGCTGCAAGGTGTCGTTCGGCATCGGCACCAACCTGACCAACGACCTGGGCCACGAGCCGCTGCAGATCGTCATGAAGATGGTTCGCTGCAACGGGCAACCGGTGGCCAAGGTGTCCGACGCACCGGAAAAGACCATGTGCGACGATCCCGCCTACTTGGCCTACTTGCGCCAGGTGTTCCAGCTACCCCCCGCCTGAGGGCGGCTCGGGGTACATTGCTGGCTTCCTTGTTTTGATCCAACCCACCACTTGACTCTAGGGGAATATTCATGAGCAGCATCAAGCGCTTCCACGTCACCAAGCGCCTGTCGGACATGGCCGTGTACAACGGTGTCGCGTATCTGGCAGGCCAGGTGCCGGACGACGCCAAGCTGGACATCACCGGCCAGACCGAGCAAGTGCTCGCCACGATCGACCGCCTGCTGGCCGAAGCCGGCACCGACAAGACCAAGATCCTGATGGCCCAGATCTACGTGGCCAACATCAAGGAATTCGACGGCATGAACAAGGCCTGGGACGCTTGGGTTGCTGACGGCAATTCGCCCCCGCGCGCCACCGTCGAAGCCCGTTTGGCCAATCCCGACTTCAAGGTCGAGATCATCGTGACGGCCGCGATCTAAGCGAACCCCGCTTGCTTGCGAAAAGCCCTTCGGCATGCCGAAGGGCTTTTTCTTGCGCGCTCATCAACGGTGACCCTGGTCTGGCGCGTCGTCAGTTCGCCGTGTCAGCCGTTCGGTGTCAGCCTCCCATCAACACCGTCGCCGCCAAAAACCCGCCCAGTTCCTCGCATCGAGCCAGATCCGCCTGCGGCACCACCTTCTCGGCCCAGATCTGCTCGCCCGTCTGCGCGCCCAGGTTGACGATCAAGGCGGGCGCTAGCGCCTTCAGCCGCCAGCCGTTGCAGATCCGCTCAAGCTGCCGCGCCGCGCCCGTGCCGTCGCTGCCGGCGCTGATGGCGCAGGCATAAGGCAGCCCCTGGATGCGATCCAGCACGGCGTAGTAATTGCGGTCGAAAAACTCTTTCATTTCCCCGCTCAGGCTGGCCAGATTTTCCGGCGCGCAGAACAGATAGCCCTGGCTGGCAAGCAGGGCATCGGCCTCGACGTCAGCCGCGCGGCGCAGCTCGATGCGCAATTCGTCGGCCTGTTCCAGTTGCGCCGCGGCCGCTGCCGCACCCCGGGCGGCGGCCTCGGACATTTGCCGCGCGGCGCCCGTACGCGAATGCCAGACGATCAGCAGTTGCTTCATGCGTAGCGTTCCAAGGTGTCTTGCCGGTAGTACGCCCGCAGCAGGGCATGCCATTCGGGCAAGGCCTGCTGCATGGGGGCGGGGTCCACAAAAAAGTGTTCGGAGCTGACGGCGAAGAATTCCGCTTCGTCCGTGGCGGCATACGGGTCCAGCGGCAGTTGGCCGTACCAGGCGTCCGCGTCTTCGCTCTCGGGGTCCACGTCGTGCGGGATGGCGGCTTCAACGGCATCCAGGGCGGCAATGAAGCGGTCCAGGCTGTCGTCCAAAACGCGGCGCCACACCTGCGGCTTCAGGTCGGGGTGGGCGGCCAGCGACGGCATGCCGTCCGCCATGCCTGAGCGCAGGTCCAGCTTGTGGGCGAATTCATGGATGATCACGTTGAAGCCGCCCTCGGACAACTGCGTGTCTTCCCAGGACAGCACCAACGGGCCGCCTTCCCAGGCTTCACCCGCCGCGTCCTCGATGAATTCGTGGACCACGCCGTCATCGTCCTGGCGTGTGCGCGGAATGCGGAAGCTGGCGGGGTACACGATGATCTCGTCCCAGCCTTCATACAGTTCGGGTGACAGGTTCAGGATGGGCAGGCTGGCCTGGGCGGCGATCGACAAACGCATGAAGTCCGAGACCTCAAGACCCTGCGCGCCATTGATGGTTTTGCTGGCCAGCAGCCAGGCCGACCGCGCCAGCAATTGCGCGGTTTCGTCGGCGTTCAACACCGCCAGGAAAGGATGGGCATCCAGCACCTGCCGCCACAGTTGCGGCGAGATGCGGGCTTGCATCTCGGCCACTGCCGACGGGCGGGCGCCCCGGCCCTTGAGCCAGCGCAACATAAGCTTTGGTTCCTTCTATATGCCGGAATCGGCGGGGGATTCAGCGTAACCAAACGCTAGTGTAGAGTGTCGGGATATCAACCTACCCACGCACGACGCCTGTGATGTCCGTCCCGCCTGTTATCGACGCGCCTTCGCCTTTCGACGCTTCCTGGCGGCAGGAGGTTGGCGCGGGTTTGGACGCTGCCGGCGTTGCCTTGATCGACCAGGCCGTTGCCTGGGCCATCCCCCGTTTTGAAGGGCAGCACGCCCTGACCGGCGAGCCTTTGGCAAGCCACGGCGCCGGTGTCGTCCGCATCCTGGCGGCCTTGCATACCGACGCCGCTACACGCGCCGCCGCGTTGCTGGCAGCCTTGCCCACCGACTTGATGGCGCCCGCACCGGCCTTGCGTAACGACCCGATCGCCACGGCGTTCGGCGCTGAAGTCGCGCGGCTGGTGCAGGGCACCCGCGCCTTGCTGCGCTTGGGCGTGGTCGCCCGGCAGGCCAGCGACGCCGAAGCCGAAACCGGTTCGCAAAAGGAAATGCAGCGCAAGATGCTGCTTGCCATGGCGGCCGACCTGCGCATCGTGTTGATGCGGTTGGCGTCCCGTCTGCGTACTTTGCGCTGGCACGCGGAAAGCAAGGCCCCGTGCTCGACCGACTTCGCCCGCGAAACGCTGGACCTGTACGCCCCGCTGGCAAACCGCCTGGGCATCTGGCAAATCAAATGGGAAATGGAAGACCTGTCTTTCCGCTTCCTGGAGCCCGACCGCTACAAGCAGATCGCCCGCTTGCTGGAAGAAAAGCGGATTGAGCGCGAGGCCTTCATCGCCGGCGCCATCGACCGCCTGCAAACGGCGCTGACCAAGGCCGGCATCGATGCCGAAGTCAGCGGCCGGCCCAAGCACATCTACAGCATCTGGAACAAGATGCGCGTCAAGCGTCTGGATTTTTCCCAGATGTATGACCTGCGCGCCCTGCGCATCATCGTCGACGATGTGCGCGCCTGCTACACGGCGTTGGGGCTGGTGCACGAAATGTGGACGCCGCTGTCCGACGAGTTCGACGATTACATTTCCCGGCCCAAGCCCAACGGCTACCGTTCGCTGCATACCGTGGTGGCGGACGATGACGGCCGCCCGTTCGAAGTGCAGATCCGCACGCGCGAGATGCACCAGTTTGCCGAGTACGGCATGGCGGCGCATTGGCGCTACAAGGAAGCGGGCGCCAAGGGCGGCCAGGTTGCCGCGTCAAGCGAGTACGACCGCCAACTGGCGTGGATGCGCCAGTTGCTGGCCTGGAACAGCGATGTCGAAGGTGGCGGCGAGCCGGGGCAAGAGGTCGGCAAATCCGACGCAAGCAAAATTGAATCCGGCAAATCCGACTCCGGCAAGACCGCTTCCGGCAAGCCCGCATCCAGCAAGAACCGCAATGCGATCAAGCCGCCGCCACACACGGATGAACGCATCTACGTGCTGACGCCGCAGGCGCGCGTGATCGAGCTGCCCGCCGGCGCCACGCCGGTGGACTTCGCTTACCACCTGCATACCGACCTGGGACACCGCTGCCGGGGCGCCCGTGTCGATGGGCAGATGGTGCCGCTGCAGACCCATCTGTCCACGGGGCAGACCGTGGAGATCATCTCGGCCAAGTCGGGCGGGCCGTCGCGGGATTGGCTGAATCCCCAATTGGGGTTTCTGGCAAGCCCACGCGCGCGCGCCAAGGTGAGGATGTGGTTCAACGCCATTGAATTGCAGCAACGCATCACGCAGGGCCAGGCGCTGGTGGAAAAAGAACTGCAACGCCTGGGCAAGACCGCGATCAACCTTGAACAGTTGGCGCAGAACCTGGGCTTTGCGCGCGCCGATGACCTATACGTGGCGGCGGCCAAGGAAGAGTTCAGCCTGCGCCAGATCGACAGCGTATTCCAGCAGCCGGCGCCGGCCACCGAACCGCAACCCGCGGCGCTGCGCCACGCCAGTGCCGGCAGTGCCGAGAAAAGCGGCAAGAGCGGTGTGCTGGTGGTGGGCGTGGGGTCCTTGCTGACGCAGTTGGCGCGCTGCTGCCGCCCCGCGCCGCCCGATGCCATCGCCGGCTTTGTCACCCGTGGCCGTGGCGTGTCCATCCACCGTAGCGACTGCCACAGCTATCTGGCGTTGGCCGCGCGCGAACCCGAACGCGTCATCGACGTGGCTTGGGGTGAAACGTCAGACACTTTCTATCCGGTGGACATCAGCGTGCGCGCGCACGACCGCCCCGGCCTGCTGCGCGACCTGTCAGAAGTGTTTGCGCGCTTGCGCCTGAACGTGGTGGGTGTGAACACGCAAAGCAAGCAGTCGCTGGCCCATATGGTGTTCACGGTGGAAGTGCGCGGGGGCGAATCGCTGACCCGGGCGCTGGACGCCCTGGCCGAAGTGGCGGGCGTGTCCTCGGCGTCGCGCCGATAGGGCTTATTTACGATAGGGCTTGCTGACGATAGGGCTTGCTGACGATAGGGCTTGCTGACGATAGGGCTGACTTATTAGCCCCCCCTGGGCCATGCGGCCGCAGGGGGACAGGGGTGGTGCCCAGGTTTAGTGGTCCAGATTGTCGTGCGCGCGATCGCGCATGAAGAACGACGCAACCAGGCCCAGCGCCACGCCGAACATCACGTAGTAGGCGGGTGCCATCGGCGAGCCGGTGGTCTTGATCAGCCACGTCACGATGAACTGCGCGAAGCCGCCGAAGATCATCACGGCCACGTTGTAGGCCAGGGACAGGCCCACGGACCGCACGCGCGCCGGGAACAATTCCGCCATCACCGTGCTGAACACGCCGAAGAAGGCCGACACGAAGAAGCAGACCACGATCTGCACCGTCAGCAGGCGGCCGATCGACGGCGCGTCCGACAGCCAGTGATACAGCGGGTACAGCACGATCAGGTAGCCGATCAGCGAACCGATCACCAACGGACGGCGGCCGATACGGTCGGACCACGCGCCCATGAACGGCGTCATCAGCACCATCAGCGCCGCGCCTGCCATCTGCACCATGAAGGTTTCCTTCATCGGCAGCTTCAGGATCTGCGTGGAGTAGGTCACCAGGTACGTGAAGGTGATGTAGATGGACACCGTGGCAGTCACGACCAGGCCCACGCCTATCATCGTTTCGCGCGTGTGGCTCTTGATCATCTGGACGAGGCTCAGGCGCTGCACTTCACCGCGCGCGGCGGCCTGACGGTCTTCTTCCTGCATCTGCTTGAAGACGTCGGTTTCGTCGATGTTGCGGCGGATATAGATCGCGATGGGAACAATCACCAGGCCAAGGGCGAACGGCAGGCGCCAGGCCCAGTCGGCAATCTGTTGCTGCGTGAAGAACTCGGTGATCAGCGTGCCGCAGGCCGCGCCGATCAGCAAGGCCAGCATCTGGCCGGCCATCTGCCACGACCCGTAGAAGCCGCGCTTGCCGTTAGGCGCCATTTCAATCAGCAGCGCCGTGGACGTGCCGAATTCCCCGCCCGCCGAAAAGCCCTGCAACAGGCGCGCGATCAAGATGAAGATGGGGGCCAGGATGCCGGCCGCGTGGTAGGTGGGGGCCACCGTGATCAGCGCAATGGACACGGCCATCAGCGACGTCACCATCACCATGGCCGCCTTGCGCCCCTTCTTGTCGCCGTACAGGCCCAGGATGATGCCGCCCACGGGGCGCATGAAAAAGCCGACGCCGAAGATGGCCGTCGTCATCAGGATGGCATTGAGCTCGCTGCCGGGCAGAGTGGGGTCGGTGGGGAAAAACAGCTTCGCGATGATAGGCGTCATGAACGCGAACACCAGGAAGTCATACCATTCAAGGGCGTTGCCTATGACTGCGGCCACGATGTTGCGTGTGGGAACTGCTTTGTGCTGCACGGTTTCTCCTAATGGGGCTGGCTTCAATTCGGGCGACATTCTAGGCGCTTAACGCGTGAACAGTGCGGGACGCTATTCGAGACGAACGCGCTTCCTGGCTTTACACTCCTGTTTTTTCCCCCAAAGAGAAGTGACATGAACGCGCGCACCTGGCTGGAAACGCTGGTGGGTTTCGATACCACCAGCCGCAATTCCAATCTTGCCCTGATCGAAACCGTTCGCGATTGGCTCAAGGGCCAGGGCGTTGATGCATGGCTCTCGCACAATCCCGAGCGCACCAAGGCCAACCTGTTCGCTACCCTGCCGGGGCAAGACGGCGAGCAAGGCGGCATCGTGTTGTCGGGCCACACGGACGTCGTGCCCGTGGATGGCCAGGACTGGAGCACGGACCCGTTCAAGCTTGTCGAAAAAGACGGGCTTCTCTATGGGCGCGGCGCCTGCGACATGAAGGGCTTCATCGCCGGTTCGCTGGCGCTGGTGCCGGAATTCCTGGCCATGCCGCGCAAGAAGCCGATCCATCTGGCGTTTTCGTACGACGAAGAAGTGGGCTGCGCCGGGGCACCGTACATGCTGGCCGACCTGCTGGAACGCGGCGTCCGGCCCGAAGGCTGCGTGGTGGGCGAGCCCACCGGCATGCAGGTGGTGGTGGCGCACAAGGGCATCAACCTGTTCCGCTGCAAGGTGCATGGCAAGGCGGCGCACTCGTCGCTGACCCCGCGCGGCTGCAACGCCATTGAATACGCCGCCCGCCTGATCTGCCGCATCCGCGACCTGGCCGACAGCTTCAAGGCCAACGGCCCGTACGACCAGTTCTATGACGTGCCGTTCTCCACGATGACCACCAACCAGATTCGTGGCGGCATTGCGGTCAACACCATCCCCGAGCTCTGTGAATTCACCTATGAATTCCGTAACTTGCCGGGCATGCAACCCGACCAGATCCAGGCAGAAGTCGAAAAATACGTGCGTGATGAGCTGTTGCCGCGCATGAAAGCCGAATTCGACGGGGCCACCATCGAAATCGAAACGGGCGCCGCGGCCCCGGCGCTGGAAGCCTCGGAAGAAGCCGCCATTACCCAGTTGGTGCGCGCGCTGACCGAAGACCGCGACACCCGCAAGGTGGCCTATGGCACCGAAGCCGGCCTGTTCCAGGGCATCGGCATCCCCACGGTGGTCTGCGGCCCCGGCCATATCGAACAGGCACACAAGCCCGATGAATTTGTGGCGATGGATCAAATGGCGTCGTGCGAGACCTTCCTGCGCCGCCTGGGCCAGTCGCTCTAAGTGTTTGCCGGGCCAGGCCGGGGACGGGTTCTCCGGCCCGGCTTGGCTCGGGTCAGGTAAAATAACGGGTTGCAAACCGGATTTGCGGCCGGCACTGGCTTGCCGTGATACCGGGGGAGATGCTTGGTGAAACCTTACGACTTTCCGGATGCCAAGGGCCATTTCGGTCCCTATGGCGGTGTTTTCGTGGCGGAAACGCTGATGCACGCGCTCGACGAGCTGCGGGCAGCCTATGACCATTACCGTGTCGATCCCGCCTTCCTGGAAGAGTTCAACTACGAACTCAAGCACTTTGTCGGCCGGCCCAGCCCGGTCTACTACGCCCGCCGCTGGTCGGAAATGCTGGGCGGCGCGCAGATCTGGTTCAAGCGCGAAGACCTGAACCACACCGGCGCGCACAAGGTCAACAACTGCATCGGCCAGGCGCTGCTGGCCAAGCGCATGGGCAAGCCCCGCGTCATCGCCGAAACCGGCGCCGGCCAGCACGGCGTGGCCACGGCCACGGTGGCAGCCCGCTACGGCATGGAATGCGTGGTCTACATGGGTAGCGAAGACATCCGGCGCCAAGCGTCCAACGTCTACCGCATGAAGCTGCTGGGCGCCACGGTCGTACCCGTCACGTCCGGTTCGCGCACCCTGAAAGACGCGCTGAACGAAGCCATGCGCGACTGGGTCACCAACATCGAGAACACGTTCTACATCATCGGCACGGTGGCGGGCCCTGACCCCTACCCCCGCATGGTGCGTGATTTCCAAACCGTCATCGGCAACGAATGCCTGACGCAAATGCCTGAAGCCCTCGGCCGCCAGCCCGACTACGTCGTGGCGGCGGTGGGCGGCGGTTCCAACGCCATGGGCATCTTCCACCCCTATATTCCCTACGAGAACGTACGCCTGATCGGCGTCGAAGCCGCGGGCGAGGGCATGGATAGCGGCAAGCACGCCGCGTCGCTGGCGGCTGGCCAGGTGGGTGTGCTGCACGGCAACCGTACCTATGTCATGCAGAACGCCGACGGCCAGGTTCAAGAAACGCATTCCGTCTCGGCAGGCCTGGACTACCCAGGCGTCGGCCCTGAACACGCCTGGCTGAAGGATTCCGGCCGCGCTGAATACGCGGGGATCACCGACGATGAAGCCCTGAAGGCCTTCCACGACTGCTGCCGCATCGAAGGCATCATGCCGGCGCTGGAGTCGTCGCACGCCATCGCACAAGCCGTGAAGATGGCCACCACGCTGCCGCGTGACGCCGTCATCCTGGTCAATTTGTCGGGCCGCGGCGACAAAGACATGCATACCGTCGCCGAACGTGCCGGTATCGAGCTCTAACAACATGACAACTCGCATTGATCGTATCGCTGCGGCCTTCGCCCGCACCGCCGAATCCGGCCGTGCCGCGGCGCTGATTCCCTACATCGCGGCTGGCGATCCTTCGCCCGCCGCCACCGTGGCCGTGATGCACGCGCTGGTCGAGGCCGGCGCCGACATCATCGAACTCGGGGTGCCGTTCTCCGACCCCATGGCTGATGGCCCCGTGATCCAGCGCGCGGCCGACCGCGCCATTGCCCAAGGCGTGGGCCTGGCCCGCGTGTTGGAACTGGTGGCCGAATTCCGTCAACGCGATACCGAAACGCCGGTGGTGCTGATGGGCTACGCCAACCCCATCGAACGCATGGGCCAGTCTGAATTCGCCGCCAACGCCGAACGCGCAGGCGTGGACGGTGTGCTGGTCGTGGACTATCCGCCGGAAGAAGTCATCGAATTCGCGTCGACGCTGGGCGCGCACGGCATTGCCCCAATTTTTCTCTTGGCCCCCACCTCGACCGAGGCGCGCATCAAGGCCGTGGCGCAGGTGGCGCGCGGCTATGTGTATTACGTGTCGCTCAAGGGCGTCACGGGCGCGGGCTCGCTCAATACCGACGACGTCGCCGAGCGCGTGGCCGTCATCCGCCGCCACATGGGCAGCATTCCGGTGGGCGTGGGCTTCGGCATCCGCGACGCCGAAAGCGCCCAGCGCGTGGCGCGCGTGGCCGACGCGGTGGTCATCGGCAGCAAACTGATTGAAACGATGGAGCAGGCGGTGGCGGACGCTCCGGCTGCCCAGCAAACCAACGCCGCAGTCACCGCCGCCAGCGGCTGGCTGCGCACCATCCGGCACGCGCTGGATCAAGTAAAACGAGACGGCGCGTCGGCCTGAGCGGCCGTGCGCGACCTCTAACGGGATGAAAAATCAATGAGCTGGATCGAAAAACTCCTGCCTCCTCGCATCAATAAAAACAGCGACAGCGGCGCCCGCCGCGTCCCGGAAGGCCTGTGGGTGAAATGCCCGTCGTGCGAATCGGTGCTGTACAGCGAAGACCTGGCCGCCAACCTGCACGTGTGCCCCAAGTGCGATCACCACATGCGTATTGGCGCCCGCGCCCGCATCGACTCGCTGCTGGACATGGAAGGCCGGGTTGAAATTGGCCAGAACACGCGGTCCGTGGATACGCTGAAGTTCAAGGACACCCGCAAGTATCCCGAGCGCCTGCAAGAGGCCGTCAAGCAAACGGGTGAGTCCGATGCGCTGGTGGTCATGAGCGGTTCGATTCGCGGCGTGCCCGCCACGCTGGCCTGCTTCGAATTCGAGTTCATGGGCGGGTCCATGGGTTCGGTTGTGGGCGAACGCTTTGCGCGTGGCGCCCAGGCAGCCCTGGACAACAAAACGCCGTTCATCTGCGTGGCCGCTTCGGGTGGCGCGCGCATGCAGGAAAGCCTGCTGTCACTGATGCAGATGGCCAAGACGAACGCCATGTTGACCCGCCTGTCGGCGGCCGGCCTGCCGTTCATCAGCGTGCTGACCGACCCCACCATGGGCGGTGTATCGGCCAGCTTCGCCTTCATGGGCGACGTGGTCATTGCCGAGCCCAAGGCGCTGATCGGTTTTGCCGGCCCGCGCGTGATCGAGCAGACGGTGCGCGAGAAGCTGCCCGAAGGCTTCCAGCGTTCGGAGTTCCTGCTGCAAAAGGGCGCAATTGATATGGTGGTTGATCGCCGCCAACTGCGCGAGGAAATCGCGCGCTTGCTGGCCTTGCTGACCAATCAGCCGGCGGATGTCGTGACGGCCTGATCCGCCGCGCGAATTTAGGGGCCGGCCGGGCCCAAATTCAATGACAAATGCCGTCGTCAGCTTAGCGCTCGCGACGGCATTTTCGTTCAGCCGCCCGTGGGGTTTGTGACGCCGCCTACTGGATCTCGTATCGATTGTGACTGCGGTTTTCGGAACAGTGTTTTCCACCCTGTTTATGTTGCCATATTGCGACAAGGCGCAAGCCATCCGGCCCGTATTTTGCTATGTTGCCTGCTAGTCCTAGATATCTACGGAGTTACCTTCATGCTGTCGACCAAAAAGAAACTGCTCACGCGCCTTGTCGGTGTGGCACTGGCCGGCGCGGCTACGATGGCCAGCGCCCAATCCTCGGAAGGCACCCAGGGCGGCGTAAGCCTGCATTACGGCATCGGTGACCACTACAAGCGCCTGACGTTGAACTACGAGACCCCGTCGGTCTGGACGTACCATTTCGGCGGCAATTGGGGCCGCCTGGATCTCACGCCCGAGATCGGCGCGTCGTACTGGCAGGCGGATGGCTCGCGTTCGCCGGGCCACGTCTGGCAACTGAATGCGATCCCCATGTTCCGTTGGTGGACGGGCGAGCGCTTCTACCTTGAAGCCGGTATCGGCGCCACCTTGTTTTCCAGCACGCGCTTTGCCGACGAGAACATCAGCACTGCCTTCCAGTTTGGTGACCACGTTGGCTTGGGCTTTTTGCTTACCCCGAACAACCGGATCGGCCTGCGTTACTCGCACTTCTCCAACGCCAGCATCAAGCGTCCCAACCCCGGCCTGGATGTGGTGCAGCTGACCTACACGTATCAGTTCTGATTCTGCGCTGGGCAGAATGTGAAAAACCCTCGCCACCGAGGGTTTTTTTTCGTCCTGCGTTTGCGTGCAGGTTTCGATAGGCTGCGGCAGGCAACAAAAAAAGGCCGCCCGGTTTTAACCGGGCGGCCTCTTGGCGCTTAGTGCTTTGCGGCTCAGTGGCGCGTTTCGACTTGAACCAGAGGTTCGTTCGATACCGCTGCAACCGGCTTGCGCTCACGGCCCAGACGGGTCGGCGTGTGCGCCGCGGCGATGCGCAGCTGGGTTTGCGCATGGCGGTCCGGATCGGTTTCCACCCACTTCAAACCAGCGGCGTTGACCACGTCGTGCAACGCTTGAGCCTTGGCCGACGGAGCCGTTGCCGGCATCACGATGGGCTGGGCATCGGTCTGTGCGGGGGCTGCCGGTACGGGGGGCGTCACTACGGGTTCGACTGCGGCGGCTTGCACCGGCTGCTCGGCGGGGGCCTGGGCCGGCGCGGCGGGTTCCACGGCAACCGGCTGGGTCACCTGAGGAGCCGCTTGCACGGGCTGGGCCACGGGTTCGACGGTGGTTTGCTCCGGTTCGGCCTTGGCGGCTTCGGCCGGCGTTTCTGCCGCGCTGGTTACTGCAGCAACCGAGGTTTCGGTCTGGGTTTCAGCCGGGGCTTCGACCTGGGCTTGAGCCGGGACTTGGGTCGGGACCTGAATCGGTGCTTGAGCCGGAACTTCGGCAGGCGCTTCAACCTTCACGGTTTCAGCCGGCTTGGACTCGACGATCTGAGCTTCCGTCACCTTGGTTTCGACAACTTGCGTCGGCGCCACCGGGGCGGCGGGAGCGGTTTCCGAGGCAGTGGCCGGAGCAGCAGCCGGGGTGGCTTCCACCGAGGCTGTCAACGCTGCGGGAACAGCGGCGTTGTCGGCTTGATCGGCGGATTCGTCATCCGAACCCTCATCCTGTTGCTCGTCGCTACCGGCCAGGCCAGCTTCGTCCGGGCTGCGGCGGCCACGACGGCTGCGGCGGCGGCGGCGCTTGCGTTCCGGATCGGCTGCGCCTTCGGCGCCTTCAGCCATGGGGATGCCATCAGCGGTTTGCTCGGCGGCGTCAGCGGCGTCGGTCGAGGCGTCGGCGGCGTGCTTGGTGTCGGGCAGGGCGGTCGCAACGGACTGCGCCAGCGCGGCCACCATGCTTTCCTGTTCGCTCATCGGCGCGTCGGACTGACCTTCTTCGCGGCGGTTGCGGCCACGGCCACGGCGGCGGTTACGGCCGGCGCCGGAGTCGTCGCCATTGGCCTGGTCAGCCTGGTCAGGGCGGTTGGACGCCAGGGCGGCTTGCGCTGCCTGGCCTTCGCGGTCGCCACGGGCCTCGTTGCGGTTACCGCGATCGCCACGTTCGCCGCGCTCGCCTTCACCGCGACGGTTGCCGCGAGCGTGGTGACGGCCGCCTTCGCTGCCTTCAGCGCCTTCGCCGCGCGATTCGCCACGGCGACTGTTGCGGTTGCGGTCCGAACCATGGCGTTCACCACGGCGTTCCTGGCCGTCATGTCCCGTGCGGCCCTTGCCACGGCCGGAAGCGGTGCGCTTGGTGCTGTCTTCCGTGGTGGCGGGGGCCGGCTTGGCGGCTTCGGAGCCTCCGGTCAGCCAGCCGACCAGGCGCTTGAACAAGCCACCCAGGCCACCGGTAGCGGCCGGAGCGGCAGGGGCGGCGACAGGAGCAGCGGGCGTGGAAACCGGGGCGGGCTGCGAGGGCGTAATACCCTTGACCAGCGCTTCCGGGCGAGCCTTGATTTCGCTTTCGCGCGGCTGCCAGGGAGCATCCGTGGCCGGCGCTTCAACCAGTTCGAAGCTGGTCTTCAGCTCTTCCAGGCGCGGATCATCGTGGCGCAGGCGCTCGATGTGGTGATGCGGTGTTTCCAGATGCTTGTTCGGGATCAGCATCAGGTTGACCTTCAGGCGGGCTTCCATCTTGGTGATGTCGGCGCGCTTTTCGTTCAGAAGGTAGGTGGCGACATCCACCGGCACCTGGGCGTGGACCGCCGCGGTATTTTCCTTCATGGCCTCTTCTTGCAGCAGGCGCAACACATGCAGGGCGCTGGATTCGGCATCGCGGATCACGCCGGTGCCGTTGCAGCGCGGGCAGGTGATGTGCGAGCCTTCGTTCAGGGCCGGGCGCAGGCGCTGACGCGACAGTTCCATCAGGCCAAAGCGCGAAATCTTGCCCATTTGCACACGGGCGCGGTCGAAATGGAGGGCGTCACGCAGGCGCTGTTCAACGGCGCGCTGGTTCTTGCTGTCTTCCATGTCGATGAAGTCGATGACGATCAGGCCGCCCAAGTCGCGCAAGCGCAACTGGCGGGCCACTTCGTCGGCCGCTTCGGAGTTGGTGCGCAGCGCGGTTTCCTCGATGTCGGCGCCGCGCGTGGAGCGGGCGGAGTTCACGTCGACGGAAACCAGGGCTTCGGTGTGGTCGATCACGATGGCGCCGCCCGAGGGCAGTTGCACCGTGCGCGAATACGCCGTTTCAATCTGGTGTTCGATCTGGAAGCGCGAGAACAGCGGGATGTCGTCACGGTAGCGTTTGACGCGCTGGACGTTGTCCGGCATCACCACGCTCATGAAGGCGGTGGCCTGGTCGGCGATCTCGTCGGTGTCGATCAGGATCTCGCCGATTTCGGGCGAGAAATAATCGCGGATGGCCCGGATGACCAGGCTGGATTCCAGATAGATGAGGATGGGCGCGGAGTTGTCGCGGGCGGCGCCGTCGATGGCGGTCCACAACTGCAACAGATAGGACAAGTCCCACTGGAGTTCTTCGACGTTGCGGCCGATGCCGGCGGTGCGAGCAATGATGCTCATGCCCTGGGGCAGATCAAGCTGCTCCATGGTGTCGCGCAGTTCCTGGCGGTCTTCACCCTCGACGCGGCGCGAAACACCACCGCCACGGGGGTTGTTGGGCATCAGGACCAGGTAGCGGCCAGCCAGCGAGATGAACGTGGTCAGGGCTGCGCCCTTGTTGCCGCGTTCTTCCTTTTCGACCTGAACGATCAGTTCCTGGCCTTCGCGCAGCGCATCCTGGATGCGGGCGCTACGGACATCGACGCCTTCCTTGAAGAAGCTGCGAGCCACTTCCTTGAAGGGCAGAAAGCCGTGACGGTCTTCACCGTAGTTGACGAAGCAAGCTTCCAGGCCGGGTTCGATCCGGGTAATGACACCTTTGTAGATGTTGCCTTTGCGTTGTTCGCGGCCGGCAGTCTCGATGTCGAGGTCGATGAGTTTTTGCCCATCAACGATAGCGACGCGTAATTCTTCCTGATGCGTCGCATTGAACAGCATGCGCTTCATGAGAGGGTTTCTCCGTTGTCATGACGCGCCGATATCGGCGCGTGACCTCGGGTCACTCGGGCTGCGGCTGAAGCGGGCAAGAAATGCGGACCGTACCTGGGCGGCGCCCAGGCGTATCCGCCGCGGGTCAGGCGGGCACGTCGTGCCGTGGGGCACGGGGTTCTGTCAGCAGGAGGGTCAGCTTCACTGAATGTGGTTTGACGGAAAAATTGCTGTGAACGGCAGTTGCGGTCGGATTGGTTGCCTACACGCAGCTGGTGCTTTAAATATGCGACGATTCTTGCAGTGCTTCAGAGCCGCTTGCGGCATGCAACGGACCTGCTGGGACAGCGGGCAAAGTGAATGCCACACCACTATCCGGCAGGGCGCGGTTGCGCCGGCGACCAAGAGACCCAGGGGTTGAATCAGCAGGCAGTACAATGGCGGCCCGCGCGCTCGACGGAGTTGCGTACTTGTTTGCATCTCTACGCCAGGCGGCTAGTTCAGCCCCTTAAGGCTGTCCCGATTATATGTCGCTTTCCGCAATGCGCAAAGAAACTTCCTCCCCCATATCCCCCTCTAAAGCCGCCCCCGCCGTCCGTATGGTGGAGGTCGATGGCGAACACGCCGGCCAGCGTCTGGACAACTTCCTGATGCGCTTGTGCAAGGGCGTTCCCAAAACGCATATCTACAAAGCCATCCGTGGCGGCGAGGTACGCGTAAACAAGGGACGCATCTCGGTCGACTATCGCATCGTCGAAGGCGACATCGTCCGCATTCCGCCCTTGCGATTGCCTGACCCGGGCAAGCCCCGCCCCGTGCCGGGCGCCGAGTTTCCCGTCGTGTTCGAAGACGATGCGCTGCTGGTTGTGGACAAGCCGGCCGGCGTCGCGGTGCACGGCGGCAGTGGTGTGTCCTTCGGGGTAATCGAACAACTGCGCGCGGCGCGGCCGGACGCCAAGTTTCTTGAGCTGGTGCATCGGCTGGACCGGGAAACGTCCGGGCTGCTCATGGTGGCCAAGAAGCGCAGCGCCTTGCTGGCCCTGCACGCCATGCTGCGCGAAGGCAAGGGCGACAAGCATTACCTGGCCCTGGTCGAAGGCGACTGGGTGAACGACCGTCAGCACATCAAGCTGGGCCTGTCCAAATGGACCACCCAGTCTGGTGAGCGCCGCGTCAAGGTGGACCCCGACGGCCAGACCGCGCACACCATCATCACGCTCAAACAGCGTTTTGGCCGTTACAGTCTGGTCGACGCGGAACTGCGCACGGGCCGCACCCATCAAATCCGGGTGCACTTGGCAGCCAGCGGCTTTCCCATCGTGGGCGACGATAAATACGGCCATGACGACGTCCGCGCCGAATTCTCGCGCATGGGTTTTGGCCGGATGTTTCTGCACGCCCACCAACTGACCTTGGCCCATCCGGTAACCGGCGAGCCCATGACGCTTACCGCCGAGCTGCCCCCTGCCTGCCAAAAATTACTGAAACAACTGGAGTCGGTCTGATTATGTCGTCGTATTCGCTGGTTGTTTTTGACTGGGATGGCACCCTGATGGACTCCACGCACAGCATCGTGGCCGCCATCCAGGGCGCGTGTCGCGACCTGGAACTGGCGGTGCCCTCGACGTCCGAGGCAAGCTGGGTGATTGGTCTGTCCCTGGAAAGCGCGTTGCGCCGTGCCGTGCCGGAACTGACGCAGGCCATGATGCCGCGCTTCCTGGAACGCTATCGCACGCACTATCTGCTGCGCGATCCCGAACTGCGCTTGTTTGACGGCATTCCCGAGCTGCTGACCGAACTGGCCGGCCAGAACGTGCGATTGGCCGTAGCCACCGGCAAAAGCCGGGTGGGCCTGACCCGCGCCCTGGCCGCGACCGGTCTGGGGCCCTTGTTTGACGCTACCCGCACGGCCGATGAAACCTTCAGCAAACCGCATCCCGCCATGTTGCATGAGCTGATGCAGGAGTTGGACGTGGAGCCTGGTCGTGTGGTGATGGTGGGTGACACCTCGCACGACCTGCAGATGGCGGTCAACGCGGGCGTGCATGGTCTGGGGGTGACATATGGCGCCCATACCATGAAGGAGCTTGAGGGTTGCGCACCCCAAGCTGTGCTGGATAGCGTGCCGCTTGTGCGCGATTGGCTATTGCCCCGCGTGTCGGCAAGCGCCTGATTGGTGAATGGTCAGATGCACGGCCATCCCGCGGGTCGGGAACGTCTGGCTTCGCGGCGAGTCAATCTGAACATGCCCAGCCGCTGGCGTGCCGCCGCGGAATATCATGGGGCTGCGCGACGTCTATGTGTTGCGCAGGGTGCTGCCATGGCTGGATAGTGCCAAACCGGAGACCACGATGTTGATACGCAAGCCCGACGATATTCTTCCGTCCGAAATCACCGACGAGGCGGTCTGGCGTTCGCGCCGTGAATTGATGCTGCGCGCCGGAATGACGGCGGCAGCCGTGGGCCTGTCCGGCTGGGCCTCTCGTAGCGCCTTCGCGCAGGACGCCGGGGCCTTGGTCGGCAAGTCAAACGCCGCTCTTAGCGTGATGGACAAGCAAACCTCGCTGGCTGACATCACCTCCTACAACAACTACTACGAATTCGGGCTCGATAAAGGCGATCCTGCCGCCAAGGCTGGCAAATTGCAGACCCGGCCCTGGAGCGTCAGCGTCGAGGGCGAAGTCGGCAAGCCGCGCACGTTCACCATCGAAGAACTGCTCAAGCTGGCGCCGATGGAAGATCGCGTCTATCGCCTGCGCTGCGTTGAGGGCTGGTCCATGGTGATCCCGTGGGTGGGGTATTCGGTGTCGGAACTGCTCAAGCAGGTCGAACCCACGGGCAATGCCAAGTACGTGGAATTCGTGACGGCGGTGCAGCGCGAGAACATGCCCGGCGTGCGCGCCGGAGTCCTGGATTGGCCGTATGTGGAAGCGTTGCGCATCGATGAGGCCATGAACCCGCTGGCCATGTTGGTGTTCGGCCTGTATGGCAAGGTCTTGCCCAACCAGAACGGCGCGCCCTTGCGGCTGGCCGTGCCATGGAAGTACGGCTTCAAGTCGGCCAAGTCCCTGGTGAAGATCCGCTTGGTGGAAAAAATGCCGACGTCGTCCTGGGTCAAGGCGGCGCCCCAGGAATACGGCTTTTACGCCAATGTGAACCCCAACGTGCCCCATCCCCGCTGGAGCCAGGCCACTGAGCGCCGCATTGGTGAAGACGGGCTCTTCACGCCCAAGCGTAAGACCCTGATGTTCAACGGCTACGGCGAGCAGGTGGCCTCGCTCTACCAGGGCATGGACCTGAAAGCGAATTACTGACAGCAACATGTCCGAGGCCTCTACCCAGCGAGCAAGCGCGCCGCCGCGCAAGGCGCAGCTTTCCGCCAAGACCGTTGGGCGCTTCAAGCCCCTTTTGTTTCTGCTGGGTCTGGCGCCGTTCGCGCGCTGGATCTGGCTGGGTCTGGACAATGGCCTGACGGCGAACCCGGTTGAGTTCCTGACCCGCTCGTCCGGCACATGGACCCTTGTCTGTCTGCTGGTCACCCTGTCGATCACGCCCTTGCGCCGATTGACAGGGCAGCCCGCGCTGGTGCGCGTGCGGCGCATGTGCGGCCTGTTTGCCTTCTTCTACGGCGCCATGCATTTCATGGCCTGGGTGTGGTGGGACCGGGGCCTGGATCCCCAAGCCATGTTGCAGGATATAGTCGAACGCCCTTTCATTACGGTGGGGTTCGCCGCCTTTGTGCTGATGACGGCGCTGGCTGCGACGTCCACGCAATGGGCCATGCGCAAGCTTGGCAAACGCTGGCAACAACTGCACCGAGCCGTCTATGCCATCGGCCTGCTGGCGGTGCTGCACTACTGGTGGCACAAGGCCGGCAAGAACGATTTCACCGAGCCCGCCTTGTATGCGGCCGTGCTGGCCTTGCTGCTGGGCTGGCGAATCGTGGCGTGGTGGCGCCGCAGGGGCTAGGGGCGGCTGCTACAGCATGGCCAGCATGATGGCGGCGGTTTCCGCGTCTGGCTGGCCGTCGTGCAGGGCAGGCCGGTAATGCATCTGGAACGCCGCCAGCGTGTTGATGGTGGCCCGATCAAGTACGCCGTCCTGCGGGCAGGCATAGCCCAGGCGCTGCAATTGCTTCTGAAACCAGGCCACATCGGGGACGCCTTCGATCCGCAGGCGTGCCAGGTGCTCGGCTGCTCCGGTTTCGTCGTACCAGCGTCCGATGCCCGCGGTGGCCAGCGCCTTCCAGGGGAACAGCGGTCCGGGGTCCACCTTGCGCTGCGGCGCGATGTCACTGTGACCGACCACGTTTTCCGGGGCGATGCCGTGGCGTTGAATAAGATCGCGCAACAGAATGGTCAGCGCGCGCACCTGGCGGTCGTCATAGGCATGCCAGACCGGCTTGCCGTCAGGGCCTTCGGTCCAGCCCGCGTTGACGATTTCGATGCCGATCGACGTGCTGTTCATGGCAATGTTGCCGTACCAGGAACTGGCGCCGGCATGCCATGCAGCACGATTTTCATCCACAAGGCGGTAGGCGCGGCCGGAGTCGGCAATCAGGTAGTGCGAGCTGACCTTGCCGCGCGACAGCAGTTTGAGCGACGTGGGGTCGTCAACGCTGGTGTAGTGCAGGACGATGCTGCGTACGCGGCTTGCCTGGCTGACGGCGGTGATTGAGGTGTCCAGGTCCAGCCCGGCCGGGCCGCGCGTGGCGCAGCCGGCCAGCACTGCCGTGGCCAGCAGGGTGGTAATAAGGCGTAGCATCGATCAGCGGGCCAGGTAGAGGAACAGCGTGGGTAGCTTGTCCAGTTGAGGTGCCGGCAGCTTTTTCCAGTCGGCGATGGTGTGCGTGACCACCCATTCGTCCGCGGTGGTGACCGAGCGCGCCACGCACAGCTTCGTGTCGCCTTTCAGGCTGGCCAGCAGCGTGGCGAACATGGCGGCGTTGCGATAGGGCGTTTCGATCAGCAACTGGGTCTGATTGTGCTTGGCGGAATGCTGCTCCCAGGCCTTCAGTTGCTTGGCGCGCTCGGCGGCATCCACTGGGGCGTAGCCATGGAAGGCGAAGCGCTGCCCGTCCAGCCCGCTCGCCATGAGGCCCAGCAAGATGGACGAGGGGCCGACCCAAGGCCGGACCGGTATTCCCATGCGATGGGCGGCGTCAACGACCTTGGCGCCCGGGTCGGCGACTGCCGGGCAGCCGGCCTCGGATACCAGGCCGATTTCCGCGCCTTGCTTCACCGGCGTCAACCAGGCATTGATCTGGCCGGCGTCGATCTTGTCGGTCAGGGTATGTATGGTGATTTCCTGCAGCGGGCGAGTGGTGCCGATCAGCTTGAGAAAGGCGCGCGCGGTCTTGGCGTTTTCGGCGATGTAGGTGTCCAGTCGTCCGGCCAGTGCGCGCACGTCGGTCGGCAACCAGCGTTCAGGTGGGGCGTCGCCCAGGCCGACGGGAATCAGGTGCAGGGCGCCGTTCATGCCGGTGCGCCCGGGGCGTCCAGCGGGTCTAGCCCGAACTGCGCCAGCATGCGTGTCAGCGCGATCAGCGGCAGCCCGATAATGGCGGTGGGGTCATCGCTCTGGATGCTTTCCATCAGGGCGATGCCCAGGCTTTCCGCCTTGGCGCTGCCTGCGGTATCGTAAGGTTCCTCGGCGCGCAGATAGGCGTCGATGGCGGATTCCGACAGTTGGCGGAAACGGCAGAGCGTAACGATGTCGGCTTTTTCCACCCGCTGGCCGTCGGTGACCGCCAGTGCGCTGTGAAATGCCACGGTTTGCCCTGACAATGCTCGTAATTGCGCTTGGGCGCCGGGAAAATTCCCCGGCTTGCCGATGGGCTGGCCATCAATGGTGGCCACTTGATCCGACCCGATCACGATGCTGCCCGGGTGTTTGGCCGCCACCGCCATGGCCTTGGCGATCGATAGCCGCAAGGCCAGCGCTTCAGGCGTTTCCCCGGGGTGTGGCGTTTCGTCTACATCAGGGGAAATGGCGGTAAAGGGCAGGCGCAGGCGCAACAGCAATTCCTTGCGGTAACGCGAGCTGGACGCGAGGATCAGGCTAGACTTTGAAGGCATTCGGTATTTGACGGTTAAGCGTAAGTCGCAGTATTATCTAACGTTTTGCGGGATTTTTGCAGCCGAAAAGGCATGGGGCTGAAAAGCATGGGGCTGAAAAGCGCGGGGCTGAAAAGCGCGGGGCTGAAAAGCGTCGGGCTGAAAAGCACTGTGCTGAAAAGCGAAAGGCAACAATCAAAGTCCCGCGAATGCAAAGGATTGATCATCAAGCGCATCGATGCATTCGCATTTGCCCATAGTGGCAAGGAAGCGCAAGGCACCATACCTCTTGTGCGGTTTACGCGCGCGGTTGAAGGGTTACCCGAACAACCGCTGGGCGAGGCTGGGCTTGTGACGTGGTCCGTGCGCGGTGAAATTGGCAAGTCGGGGCTGTTGCTTGGCCGGCCGCTTCTGCATGTTCATGTGCAAGCGAATCCGGTGCTGGTGTGCCAGCGGTGCAATGCGCCGTTCGTATACCCGATCGATAGCGAAGTCCTCTTGCAGCTGGTTAAGTCTGAATCCGATCTTGATGATGGTTTTACCAACGGTGATGTCACCGACGGTTATGCCGGCAGCGAAGACGAAGACGAAGAAGGAAATGGTTTTGTGTCCAACCAACCTGAAAAGGTGGTGGGTTCGCATCACTTTGATCTGCTGGCCCAGATCGAAGATGAGCTCATTCTGAGCGTTCCGTATGTGCCCAAGCATGAAGTATGCCCGGGCGCGCAGGCCAACGTCAGCGAAGTTCCTGAAGAACCCGCTGTCAAGCGTCCGTCGCCGTTTGCGGTGCTGGAACAACTGAAGCACAAAGATTGAGATCAACATCGGGCCGCATCGCGTACAATGCGCCCCGTTTCTAGGAGTCATCATGGCCGTTCAACAAAACAAGAAGTCCCCCTCCAAGCGCGGTATGCACCGTTCGCACGATTTTCTGGTTGCTCCGTCGACCGCCATCGAGCCGAACACCGGTGAAACCCACCTGCGTCACCACATCAGCCCCAATGGCTTCTACCGTGGCCGCAAGGTCCTGAAGACCAAGGCCGACGAATAAGGCCCCCGGGCCGAACTCGTACTCGGACCAATTCGGCTGAGCGCTGATACCTGGCACCCGTGATACGCATCGCCATAGACTGTATGGGCGGAGACTTCGGTCTGCCCGTCACGATTCCGGCTGCGATCGAGTTCGCCCGGCAATTTCCGGATACCCGGCTATTGCTGGTCGGGCTTCCCGACGCGATCGAAGCGGCGCTCTCTGAGCACCGCGACGTTGCGCGTGATCGTATGGAAATCGTGGCGGCTTCTGAAGTCGTCACCATGGACGACCCTGTCGAGGTCGCCCTGCGCCGCAAAAAAGACTCCTCCATGCGCCTGGCCGCCCAGTCCGTCAAGGATGGGCGCGCCGACGCCTGCGTTTCCGCGGGCAACACTGGCGCGTGGATGGCCATTTCACGCTACGTGCTCAAGACGCTGGACGGCATTGACCGCCCCGCGATCGCCACGTCCATTCCGAATCAGACGGGCCGCGCCACCACGGTGCTGGACCTGGGCGCGAATGTGGACTGCACGGCCGAGCACCTTCTGCAATTCGCCATCATGGGCGCCGCGCTGTCGCAGGCGGTCGACCATCGTGAGAATCCCACCGTGGGCCTGCTCAACATCGGCGAAGAAGTCATCAAGGGCAACGAAGTCGTCAAGGAAGCCGCCGAGCTTCTGCGCGGCAGCCCATTGAATTTCTACGGCAACGTGGAAGGCAACGACATCTTCAAGGGTACGGTCGACGTCGTGGTCTGCGATGGCTTCGTCGGCAACGTCGTGCTCAAGTCTGTCGAAGGGCTGGCGAAGATGCTGTCCAGCATCATCCACGAAGAGTTCAAACGCAATATTTTCACGTTGCTGGCCGGGGCTATCGCCAAGCCCGTGCTGAACCGTCTGCGCAACCGCGTCGATAACCGCCGCTATAACGGCGCCGCGTTGTTGGGCCTGCGCGGCGTGGTGATCAAGAGCCACGGTTCCGCGGATGTCTACGCCTACGGTTTTGCATTGCAGCGCGCCCGTGAAGCCGTAGTGAGTAAACTGCTGGAGCGCACCGCTCAAACGGTCGCTCAGATTACCAAGCGCGTTCAGTCGGAAGAGGGCGCCGCAACGCCTCCCGCGAACGTGGCTGGGGACACCGCTTGATGGATACCGCAATGAAATATTCCGCAATCGCGGGCACCGGCAGCTTCTTGCCGGAACGCGTGGTTTCGAATGACGAACTGGCAGCGGAACTGGCGACGCGCGATATCGCCACGTCCGATGAGTGGATCGTTGAGCGCACGGGCATCCGTCAGCGCCACCTTGCCGAGCGTGGCGTCACGACCAGCCAGCTTGCCACCGAGGCGTCGCGCCGTGCGCT
Source organism: Achromobacter spanius (assembly GCF_029637605.1). Taxonomy (NCBI): domain Bacteria; kingdom Pseudomonadati; phylum Pseudomonadota; class Betaproteobacteria; order Burkholderiales; family Alcaligenaceae; genus Achromobacter; species Achromobacter spanius. Next base: position 5,959,732 of record NZ_CP121261.1, read on the forward strand.
GGCCGACGCGGGCGTTGAAGCGTCCGACGTGGACCTGATCATCGTCGCGACCTCCACCCCCGATTTCGTATTCCCCAGCACCGCCTGCCTGGTGCAAGCCAATCTGGGCGCCAAGGGCTCGGCCGCGTTCGACGTGCAGGCCGTGTGCAGCGGCTTCGTCTATGCGCTCACTACCGCCGACAGCTTCATTCGCGCGGGCCGTGCCCGTTGCGCGCTGGTGATCGGCGCGGAAGTTTTCTCCCGCATCCTGGACTGGAACGACCGCAGCACTTGCGTGTTGTTCGGCGACGGCGCGGGTGCCGTGGTGCTGAAAGCATCGGACGAACCGGGCATCATGGCCGCGCAGTTGCATGCCGACGGCAGCCAGATGAAGATCCTGAGCGCCGCGGGCAACGTGGCTTATGGCGACGTCACGGGCGACCCGTTCCTGCGCATGGATGGTCAGGCCGTCTTCAAGCAGGCCGTCACCGTGCTGGACCGTTCGGCGCGCGACACGTGCTCGGAAGCCGGTGTTGAACTCGCGGATGTCGACTGGCTGATCCCTCATCAAGCCAATGTACGCATCCTGAATTTCCTGGCACGCAAATTGGCCGTGCCGGTCGAGAAAGTCGTCATCACTGTTGATACGCACGCCAACACGTCGGCTGCCAGCGTGCCGTTGGCGCTGGATGCCGCGCGCCGCGATGGCCGCGTCAAGCCGGGTCAGCTCATCCTGATGCAAGGCGTGGGTGGCGGATTCACCTGGGGCTCGGTACTGGCCCGCATGTAAGCGTGTGTCCAGGCGGGTGGCGCGACGTGCGCCGCCGCCGAGTGCGCGCCCGACATTCCACACAGACACTGAATCAATCCAACCGGTTAATCATGAAAATTGCTTTTGTCTTTCCAGGCCAAGGGTCCCAGGCTGTCGGCATGCTGGATGCCTGGTCGGGCGTCGCTGCCGTCACGGACACCGTGGCGCGCGCTTCCGAGGCCCTGGGCCAGGACCTGGGTGCCCTGATCGCGCAAGGTCCTGCGGAACAACTCAATCTGACCACCAACACGCAACCGGCCATGTTGACCGCGGGCGTGGCGTTCTACGCCGCCTGGGCTGCCGCCGGTGGCCGCAAGCCCGACGTTGTCGCCGGTCATAGCTTGGGTGAATACGCGGCCCTGACCGCGGCAGGTTCGCTCACGCTGGAAGACGCTGTGCGTCTGGTGCGCGTGCGCGCCGATGCCATGCAGGCCGCCGTGCCCGTGGGTACGGGCGCCATGGCCGCCATCCTGGGGCTGGACGACGATGCCGTGCGCGCCGCATGTGCCGCCGCCGCTCAAGGTGAAGTCGTCGAAGCCGTGAACTTCAATGCGCCCGCGCAGGTTGTGATCGCCGGCCACAAGGCCGCTGTCGAACGTGCCTGCGAGCTGGCCAAGGCTGCGGGCGCCAAGCGAGCGCTGTTGCTGCCCGTGTCCGCACCGTTCCATTCCAGCCTGCTCAAGCCCGCCGCCGATGTGCTGGCTGGCGCGCTGGCGAACGCGACTGTGTCCGCGCCGCAGATCAAGGTCATCAACAACGTCGACGTGGCTTCGCCCACGGAAGCTGGTGCAATCCGGGATGCGCTGGTGCGCCAGGCATGGCATCCTGTGCGCTGGGTCGAAACCCTGCGCGCCATGAAGGCGCAGGGCGTCACGCACGTTATTGAATGCGGTCCTGGCAAAGTGCTGGCCGGCTTGACCAAACGCATTGATCCCGAACTTACTGGCCTGGCCATTACCGATCCCGCTTCGCTTGAAGCCGCGTTGGCCGTTGTTAACGGAAATTAAAGACATGGACAACTCGATCGAACTGCAAGGCAAGATCGCGCTGGTGACCGGCGCCACGCGCGGCATCGGCCGTGCCATCGCCCAGGAACTCGCAGCGCGCGGCGCTACCGTGGTCGGCACCGCCACCACCGAATCCGGAGCGGCTGCCATTACGGAAGCCCTGGCGCCGTTTGGTGGTCGTGGCGTGGTGCTGAACGTGACTGATGCCGAAGCCTGCGACGCGCTGATCGACGCGCTGGCCAAAGACGGCGGCGGCCCGCACATCCTGGTCAATAATGCCGGCATCACGCGCGATACGCTCGCGATGCGCATGAAAGACGACGATTGGTCCGCGGTGCTGGATACCAACCTGACCTCCGTATTCCGCCTGTCGCGCGCCGTCATGCGCAGCATGATGAAGGCCCGTTGGGGCCGCATCATCAATGTGACCTCGGTGGTCGGCTCCAGCGGCAACGCGGGCCAGGCGAACTACGCCGCCGCGAAGGCGGGCGTGTCGGGTATGTCGCGTGCGCTGGCCCGTGAGTTGGGTAGCCGCAACATCACCGTGAACTGCGTCGCGCCCGGCTTCATCGACACCGACATGACGCGCGCGCTGGCTGAGAGCCAGACCTCGGCGCTGCTGCAACAGATTCCGCTGGGCCGTTTGGGCTCGCCGGAAGACATCGCCCATGCGGTGGCCTTTTTGTCCGGGCCGCAAGCGGGTTACATTACCGGCACCACCCTGCACGTCAACGGCGGGATGTACATGCAATAAATCACGAATTGCGCGTCAGGCGGCTCCGGCCGCCGTGCCTTGCCGGGTAGCCGGCGTGGGCGGCACGCAGTTCAACCGGAAACGCCGCATACCGGTATTCCTGTGCCCCAACGGGCGACAGAACAAGTGCGCGGTGTTATTTTTGTCACGGCCAGGCGTTGCTTTCCTCTACGCTTGGCTATAATTCGCGGGATTTTTCCCAATTGGAGATCTGCATGGAAAGCATCGAACAGCGCGTCAAGAAGATCGTCGCTGAACAACTTGGCGTCAACGAAGCCGAGATCAAGAACGAATCCTCCTTCCTTGACGACCTCGGTGCCGATTCGCTCGACATGGTCGAACTGGTCATGGCGCTCGAAGACGAATTCGAGACCGAGATCCCCGACGAAGAGGCCGAAAAGATCACGACCGTGCAACAAGCGATTGACTACATCAATTCGCACGGTAAGCAGTAAGCTCGACTTATATCCTTCTGGTTGCCCGACTTTCGGGGTCAACCGGGAAACGGGGCGGTTTCAGGAATTTGCCGTGTGGTCCGCGTGCGGGAAGGGCGTTGTAAAGCCCGACCCGCTTTCGCGTGGGCCACACGTGCAGCGCATCCCGAAAACCGCCTTTCTTTTGTCTGTTTGAGGAGTCATCCGTGAAGCGACGTGTCGTCATCACCGGCCTGGGTATCGTTTCTCCCGTTGGAAACGACCTGACCACCGCTTGGGACAATATCGTCAACGGACGTTCTGGCATCAGCCGCATCACCCGTTTCGATCCCTCGGCCATCACCACGCATATTGCTGGCGAAGTCAAAGACTTCGACATCAGCACCTATATCTCGAGCAAAGAAGCCCGCCAGATGGATACCTTCATCCATTACGGCCTGGCCGCCGGGATGCAGGCATGGCGTGATTGCGGTCTGGAAGTCACCGAAGCCAATGCCGAGCGCATTGGCGTGATCGTGGGCTCCGGCATCGGCGGTTTGCCGCGTATCGAAGAAACCCAGGTCGAATACATGGCCAAGGGTCCGCGACGGATTTCGCCGTTCTTCGTGCCGGGTTCGCTGATCAACCTGATCTCCGGTCATTTGTCCATTGCCTATGGCATGAAGGGCCCCAGCTACGCCGTGGTTTCGGCCTGCACGACTGGCCTGCATTGCATCGGCGACGCTGCCCGCCTGATTGAATACGGCGATGCTGACGTCATGGTGGCGGGCGGTGCTGAATCGACCGTGTCGCCGCTGGGCATCGGCGGTTTTGCCGCCATGCGTGCCTTGTCGACCCGCAACGATGATCCTCAGACGGCTTCGCGCCCCTGGGATCGTGACCGCGACGGCTTCGTTCTGGGCGAAGGCGCCGGCGTCCTGGTGCTGGAAGAGTACGAGCACGCCAAGAAGCGCGGCGCGCGCATCTATGGCGAGCTGGCCGGTTACGGCATGAGCTCGGACGCGCACCACATCACGGCTCCGGACAAGGACGGCCCGCGCCGAGGTGTCATCAACGCGCTGCGCAACGGCGGCCTGAACGTGGACGACATCCAGTACGTCAACGCGCATGGCACGTCGACCCCTCTGGGCGACAAGAACGAGACCGACGCGCTGAAGCTGGCCTTCGGCGATCACGCCAAGAAGCTGGTGGTCAATTCCACCAAGTCCATGACCGGGCACTTGCTCGGCGCGGCCGGCGGCATTGAGGCGGTTTTCACGACCTTGGCCGTGTACAACCAGGTTTCGCCCCCCACCATCAACATCTTCAATCAAGATCCTGAATGCGATCTCGACTACTGCGCGAACGAAGCGCGGCAGATGAAGATTGAAGTCGGTCTTTCCAACTCGTTTGGCTTCGGCGGCACCAACGGCTCGATGGCCGTACGCCGGGTCTGATTTGGAAGGCTCCGACGCAGGACGCTGGTCGTTTCGTGTGCCCATCGGGCGGCCGGCCGGCGTCCATGCCCTGTGCGGTCTGGCCGTCGTTGTCGCGGCTGGCTGCGCCTTGAGGGCGCTGTCCTGGCACGGCACGGCGGCAGAGGCCGCGGCGATGGCGATTGCGTTGCTGCTTGTGCCGGCCTGGCTGTTACACTCTGCACGGAGCGGACCGTCCCCAGTATCGGCGTTGCGCACGGCTGGGGTGGGTAGCTGGCAGGTTCGCCAGCCGCAAGGCTGGCAAGACGCGCGGCTGTTGGATCGCCTGCGCGGCCCTCGCTGGCTTACGCTCATTTTGCAGCCATTGCCCACCGGGAGTACCGTCTTTACAAATAGCACAATCACCCTCACCGTCTGGCAGCGGACGTTGCACCCCGAGTCCTGGCGGCGCCTTTGCCTGCTGACCAGCACGGGGCAGCACGCTCGGCCGGCGGCACGTAGGCGGGAGACGTCATGAGCGAGCGCGAAGTCGACGCGGAGTTGGTCGCGCGCGTTCAACGAGGCGACAAGAAGGCCTTTGATCTGTTGGTGCTCAAGTACCAGCGCAAGATCCTGCGCCTGCTGGCTCGGATGATCCGCGACCCCTCGGAAATCGAGGACGTAGCCCAGGAAGCATTCATCAAGGCTTATCGGGCCTTGCCGCAATTTCGGGGCGATAGCGCGTTCTACACCTGGTTGTATCGTATCGCTATCAATACGGCGCGCAATTGGCTGGCCTCGCAGGGCCGACGCCCCAGCGCGCCCAATGCGATAGAAACGGAAGACGGTGAAACTTTTAACGAAACCGACAACCTAACGGACATAAGCACGCCGGAATCCATGGTTGCCAGCCGCGAAATCGCCGAGACGGTGAACGCGGCCATCGAGGAATTGCCCGAAGAGTTGCGCACCGCAATTGTCCTGCGTGAAATCGAAGGTATGAGTTACGAAGACATCGCCCAAAGCATGGATTGCCCCATTGGTACGGTGCGCTCCCGCATTTTTCGTGCGCGTGAGGCCATTGCGACCAAATTGCGTCCATTGCTAGGCACCGATGCCGAGCGTCGCTGGTAAGGAGTGGCAGTCATGCAAACAGCAGCCAAGTCCGTTGAGATCGCCGAGGCCTCCTGGGAGGAATCGGTTTCCGCCTGGATGGACGGAGAAGATTCCGACGATATTATTTCCAGCCTGTTGTCCAAGGAAGGACGTCAGACCTGGGACACCTATCATTTGATCGGTGATTCTCTACGCAATGCCGACCTGGCGTTGACGCCCAGTGCCGCGTTCCAGGCGCGACTGGCGCGCGCGCTTGATGCGGAGCTGCCTATCGTGGCCGCGCCGCGGCGACGTTCGCCGTTGCGGGTCGGCCTGTCTGGTCTGGCCGTGGCGGCTGCGGTGGCTACGGTCGCCTGGGTGGCGCAACCTTACCTGACCGGCACGCCGGCCACGGAAGTGCGCGTGCTGGCCGATGCCAGCGGCACGCCTGCCTCTGCCTCCGCAGCTGATGATGCCGGCCTGCGCGACTACCTCGAGGCCCATCGCCAGATGGCGGGCCCCAGCGCGGTGCGACAAGTCTCGTTCGACGCCGGAGCCGGACGTTGATGGCGCTGGCGTTACCGACACGTTGGCCGCGCGCAGCCTCCTGGAACGCACATCGAGCCGGATGGTTTGCCGCTACGCTTCTGACCGCTTTTCTGTCTGCCCATGAGCCTGCACGCGCCGCCGACGCGGCCCCCGCCGCCGATGATGTCGTCCAGCTGCTGACGCGCATCCAGCAGGCCGCGCGCAAGCAGGACTACGCGGGCGTCTTCATGTATCAGCAGGGCGAGTTGATCCAGTCTTCGCGGCTGGTGCACGTTTTGGACGGCACCGGTGAACGTGAACGGTTGGAGATCCTGGATGGCCAGCCGCGCGAATACCTGCGTCACAATGATGACGTACAGTGCCTGATTCCCGAGCGCAAGACCGTCCTGATCGAGCGCCGGCGCGGGGACCGCTTTCCCGGCTTGTTGCTGGGCGATCCGGCCAATCTTGCCGAGCACTACAAAATTCGCACCGAGTCCAAGCTGCATCGGGTGGCGGGCCGCGAATGTCGCCTGATCACGATCGAACCGCTGGACAAGCTGCGCTACGGTTACCGCCTTTGCGCCGACGTTGAAACCAATCTGCTGCTTAAGGCGCAAACGTTGAATGCGGCCCGCGGCGTGGTTGAGCAGGTGTCGTTCACGTCGCTGCGCCTGGGGGCGGATGTCGATCCGCAACAGTTGAGTTCGCAGTGGAGCACGCGCGACTGGAAGGTGCTGGAATCGGCCATGAAGCCGGTGGACCTGGCGGCCCAAGGTTGGCGCATTCCCGCTCCCAAGGGTTTCAAGGTGATCATGCAGGTGTCGCGTTCGATGGGACACGGCGCGGCGGTCAGCCAGATGGTGTTGTCCGATGGCCTGGCGGCTATTTCGGTCTTCATCGAGCCTTACGACAGTGAGCGCGGACATCATCCTCCGTTGGGTGCCGCGCAGCGTGGATCCATTACGGTTTACGGCACGCGCATTGCTGACTTCTGGTTGACGGCCATGGGCGAGGTGCCCGTGGAAACGCTGGAACAATTGGCGCAAGCGACAGAATACGTGCCGGCCGCTGGGGCCAAGTGATGCACGCTCAAGCCCCCAGGCAGCAAGCAGCAACTTCGGAGTAATTTATGAAAGCAATGACGGTGTCGAACGCTTTTTTCCGGCGCTTTCTGGCGGCCGTGGCGGCAGGGGTTTTCATGTCTGCCGCCTATGTGCCCGCTTCTGTGGCGCAAACGCCCTTGGTGGCGTTGCCCGACTTCACGGGAATCGTCGAAAAAGCCGACCCGGCGGTTGTCAACATCCGTACGACGGCCACCGTGCCGGTCCGCGGGGCAGGCCCCGGCGGCGGTAGCGACCCCTACGAACTCTTCCGCTGGTTCTTCGGCCCCGACATTCAACCCCCTGGTGGCGGCGGGCAAGTGCCTGCACCGCGCCAACGTCCCCAGCCTGAAGAGCGCACCGTGCCGCGCGGCGTCGGGTCCGGCTTTTTCGTGTCTGACGATGGCTACATCCTGACGAACAATCACGTTGTGGTGGATGCAACGGATATCTACGTCACCTTGACCGACGGCCGTGAATTCAAGGCCAAAGTTATCGGCACCGATGAACGTACCGACGTGGCGCTGATCAAGATCGATGCCAAGGACATGGTTCCGCTGGTCATTGGCGACCCCAAGAAGCTGAAGAAGGGCCAATGGGTGCTGGCGATCGGTTCGCCGTTTGGTCTGGACTCCACCGTAACCTCGGGCATTGTCAGCGCGATCGGTCGCGATACCGGTGAATATCTGCCGTTCATCCAGACAGACGTCGCCGTGAATCCGGGTAATTCGGGTGGGCCCTTGATCAACCTGGATGGCGAGGTGGTGGGTATCAATTCCCAGATCATTTCGCGTAGCGGTGGCTTCATGGGTATTTCCCTGGCCATTCCCATCGACGAAGCGATGCGTGTCGTGGACCAACTGCGCACGACCGGCAAGGTCACGCGCGGACGGGTTGGCGTGCAAATCGGCGAAGTGGGCAAGGACGTGGCCGAGGCCATTGGGCTGCCCAAGGCGGAAGGCGCGCTGGTCAGCAGCGTTGAAGTCGACGGGCCTGCCGAGCAGGCGGGCGTGCAGCCGGGTGACGTGATCCTGAAGTTCAATAATGAACCGATCAAGCGCTGGTCCGACCTGCCGCGCATCGTGGGCGAAACCAAGCCGGGCACGCGCGCCGCCATGGAAGTGTGGCGCAAGGGCAAGAGCCTGACGTTGTCGGTCAAGGTCGGTGAGATCCCGACCGAAAAGGCGGCGGCCGCCGACAAGAAGGCCGCGCCCGTGCCGGAAGTGACCAATGCGCTGGGCCTGGGTGTGGTGGATGTGCCGGTCGACGTGCAAAAGAAGCTGCGCATCAAGGGCGGTGTCCAGGTGAAGGTCGCCGAGGGCGCGGCCGGCAAGGCCGGTCTGCAGGAAGGCGACATCGTGTTGGCTTTGAACGACACCGACGTGACTGGCGCCAAGCAATTCGGCGAACTCGTGGCCAAGCTAGACAAGAGCCGCACCGTGGGCCTGCTGGTTCGCCGCGGGGACCAGACGCAATGGGTCGCGGTGCCTGCATCGAAGTAGGGCGGGTTCGCCCCGCTGGGGCGCCTTTTTGCCAGGCTGCGGGTAGCCGGCAGAAAAAAATGCCCAAGACCGGCTAAAATGGCTGGTTGCCGCAAGAGGGGGCGCTTGGCGCCCCCTCGTTTTGCCCGGGGGGCTGGGTGATGCCTGGATGTCGGGCCTTGCCTGGATGTCGGGTTTTGCCCGAATTTCGGGTTTCACCCGTCGGTGCCCCTCTCTCGTCAGCCGTGCCTTCTCCGGCGGCGCTGTCTTCCGGCCTGGTGCCAAGTGTTCCGTCCCTTATAATTTCAAGCATGCAGCATATTCGCAACTTCTCCATCATTGCCCACATCGATCATGGCAAATCGACCTTGGCCGATCGCTTGATCCAGCGCTGCGGCGGATTGGCGGATCGCGAAATGTCGGCGCAGGTGCTCGATTCCATGGAAATCGAACGCGAGCGCGGCATCACCATCAAGGCCCAGACCGCTTCCTTGCAATACAAGGCGAATGACGGCAAGGTCTACAACCTGAACCTGATCGACACCCCGGGGCACGTGGACTTTTCCTACGAAGTCAGCCGCTCGCTGTCGGCTTGCGAAGGCGCGCTGCTGGTGGTGGATGCGTCGCAGGGCGTGGAAGCGCAGACGGTCGCCAACTGCTACACCGCCATCGAGCTGGGCGTGGAAGTGGTGCCCGTGCTGAACAAGATGGACCTGCCGCAGGCAGATCCCGACGGCGCGCGTCAGGAAGTGGAAGACGTGATCGGCATTGATGCATCCGAAGCCGTGCTGGCCAGCGCCAAGACGGGCATGGGCATCGACGAAATTCTGGAAACCATCGTGGCGCGCGTGCCGGCGCCCAAGGGCGATCCCGAGGCGCCGCTGCAAGCCCTGATCATTGACTCGTGGTTCGATAACTACGTGGGCGTGGTCATGCTGGTGCGCATCATCAACGGCGTGCTCAAGCCCAAGGACAAGATCCTGCTGATGGCCTCTGGCGCCACCCACCTTTGCGAGCAGACCGGTGTGTTCACGCCGAAGTCGCAGCAGCGTCCGCATTTGTCGGCGGGCGAAGTGGGCTTCATCATCGCCGGCATCAAGCAGTTGGAAGACGCCAAAGTCGGTGACACGGTCACGCTGGCCAACAAGCCGGCACCCTCCGCGCTGCCCGGCTTCAAGGAAGTGAAGCCGCAGGTGTTCGCTGGCCTGTATCCGGTGGAAAGCTCTGAATACGATCAACTGCGCGATTCGCTCGACAAGCTCAAGCTGAACGACGCCGCGCTGATGTTCGAGCCGGAAGTGTCGCAAGCCCTGGGTTTTGGCTTCCGCTGCGGCTTCCTGGGCTTGTTGCACATGGAAATCGTGCAAGAACGCCTGGAGCGCGAGTTCGACATGGACATCATCACCACCGCGCCGTCGGTGGTGTATGAGGTCGAGCAGCGTGATGGTTCCGTGATTACCGTCGAAAGCCCGTCGCGCATGCCCGAAGTGGGCAAGATCCAGGACATTCGCGAACCCATCGTGAAGGTCACGCTGTTCATGCCGCAGGACTATGTCGGCCCGGTCATGACCCTGTGCAACAACAAACGGGGTTCGCAGGTCAACATGAGCTATCACGGCCGTCAGGTGCACCTGGTGTACGAGATTCCGCTGGCCGAAATCGTGCTCGACTTCTTCGACAAGCTGAAGTCGGTATCGCGCGGCTACGCGTCGATGGACTACGAATTCCTGGAATACCGCTCGGCCGACGTGGTGCGCGTTGATCTGCTCATCAACAACGACCGTGTCGACGCGCTGGCCGTGATCGTTCACCGCAGCAATGCCCGCCATCGCGCTCGTGACGTCGTCACCCGCATGCGTGGGCTGATTCCCCGCCAGATGTTTGACGTGGTCATCCAGGCTGCCATCGGCGCGGAAATCATCGCGCGCGAAAACGTGAAGGCGCTGCGCAAGAACGTGCTGGCCAAGTGCTACGGCGGCGATATCTCGCGCAAGAAGAAGCTGCTTGAAAAGCAGAAGGCCGGCAAGAAGCGCATGAAGCAGGTGGGTAGCGTTGAGATTCCGCAGGAGGCGTTCCTGGCCATCCTGCAAGTGGAAGACAAGTAGAACCAAAAGAAGGCGGTTAGCTGATGAGTTGGAACTTTGCCCTGATCCTGTTTGTTCTGCTGGTCTTGACCGGCATTATCTGGGTGCTTGATCTGGCGGTGCTGCGGCGTGGCCGTGAAGCGCGGGCGCAAGCGGCAATGGCGCAGTACGATGCGGCCCTGGTCGGAGACGCCCAGGAAGCCGAACGCCTGCGCCGCGAAGCCGGCGACATTGCGCGACGCGTGCCCTGGTGGATCGAATACGCCGTCAGCTTCTTTCCCGTCATTCTGTTTGTGTTCATGCTGCGCTCGTTCGTGGTGGAACCGTTCCGGATTCCGTCGGGTTCCATGTTGCCCACGCTGCAGTCCGGTGACCTGATCCTGGTGAACAAGTTCAGCTATGGCTTGCGCCTGCCCGTGATCGACAAGAAAGTGATCGACATCGGCGAACCCAAGCGCGGCGACGTGTTCGTGTTCCGCTATCCCGTTGATCCGGACGTGGACTACATCAAGCGCGTGGTGGGCCTGCCCGGCGATGAAATCGCCTACCTGGACAAAAAACTGTACGTCAACGGCGAACTCGTGTCCCATCTACGCGACGGTGACTACTTCGAGCCGGACCGGGTTTCGTATATTGCGCAATATAAAGAGAAGTTGGGCGATGTTGAGCACAAAATACTGCTAGATGAGAGCAAGCCCCAGGATTATGCGCCGATGTGGCAATTTCCTCACCGTCAGAACTGTCAATACAGCCGCAATGGGGTACGCTGCAAAGTACCCGAAGGCAGTTATTTCGCCATGGGTGATAATCGGGACAACAGCGCGGACAGCCGGTACTGGGGCTTCGTACCTGAAGCCAATATCGTCGGACGCGCGTTCTTCATCTGGATGAATTTCAGCGATCTCAGCCGCATCGGCCGGTTCAACTGATTATGTCGCTAGCCACGCTAGAAAACCGCCTGGATCACCACTTCGGTGATCCGGCTTTGCTTGAACAGGCACTGACGCATCGCAGTCATGGTGCGCGCCACAACGAGCGCTTGGAATTCCTGGGGGATTCCGTGCTGAACTTCGTCGTTGCGGCCATGCTGTTCGAGCGCTATTCAAAAATTGACGAAGGCGACCTGTCGCGGCTGCGGGCCAATTTGGTCAAGCAGGCCTCGCTGGCGGATATCGCTCAGCGCCTGGAGCTCTCGCAGTATCTGCGCCTGGGCGAAGGTGAATTGAAAAGCGGCGGGTTCCGCCGGCCATCGATTCTTGCTGACACGGTCGAGGCGCTGTTTGGCGCCGTCTTCCTGGACGCGGGCTTTGAGGCCGCGCGCCGCGTGATCGTGCGCCAGTACCAGCCGGTGCTGGCCTCGGTTGACCCCAAAACGCTGGGCAAGGACGCCAAGACCTTGCTGCAGGAATTCCTGCAAGGCCGCAAGTTGGCGCTGCCGTTGTACACGGTGGTGGCCACGCATGGCGCGGCCCACAGCCAGCAGTTCGAAGTCGAGTGCGCCATCCCGGCGCTCGAGATCAAGGTTACGGCGCCCGGCGCCAGCCGCCGCGCAGCCGAGCAATCGGCGGCCAAGCTGGCTTTGGAGGCTGCGCTGGCCATCAGCCCGGCCACCAAGGCTGCCCGCAAGTCGGGCAAGGCGCGCAAAACCGCGCAATTGTCGCTGCCCGTGGCAGTGGCTCAAGAGACTAAATGAGCGATACCCCTTTTCGTACCGGCTTTGTTGCCATCGTTGGCCGCCCCAATGTGGGCAAGTCCACGCTGACCAACGCCCTGATCGGTTCCAAGATCTCCATCGTGTCGCGCAAGGCGCAGACCACGCGCCACCGCATCCATGGTGTGTTGACGCGCGAACACGAGCAGTTCGTCTTCGTTGATACCCCCGGTTTCCAGACGCGCCATGGCGGCGCCATGAACCGCATGATGAACCGCGTCGTGACGCAGGCCCTGGCCGACGTCGACGTGGTGGTGCATGTGGTCGAGGCCGGCAAGTGGTCGGAAGGCGACGCCAAGTTGCTGCCGCTGTTGCCCAACCCGGAACGCACCATCCTGGTCGTCTCGAAGATCGACCAAATGAAGAATCGTGATGATCTCTTCGCCTTCGTTTCCAAGATCATGGCGCTGCATCCATTCGGTGCCGTGGTGCCCGTCAGCGCCACCAAGAACCAGCAACTGGATCAGTTGCTGGAAGAAATTGCCACGCGCCTGCCCGAAGGCGAGGCGATGTTCGAAGAAGACACTCTGACCGACCGCCCCATGCGCTTCATTGCCGCCGAACTGGTGCGCGAGAAGATCTTCCGCCTGGTCGGCGACGAACTGCCCTACGGCTGTACCGTCGTCATCGAGCAATGGGAAGAGACCGACAAGGGCGCCAGCATCAACGCCTGCGTGGTGGTCGAGCGCGACAGCCACAAGCCCATACTCTTGGGCACGGGCGGCATGCACATGAAGCGTATTGCCACGGAGGCGCGGCAGGACATCGCCAAGCTGCTGGACAAGCCCGTGCACCTTGAGGTCTACATCAAGGTGCGCAAGGGGTGGTCCGACCGCGAGGGTGCGCTCCGCGATCTGGGCTATGAGTAGACGGGCGCCTCGCGTCCAGGATCGCCCGGGCTTTATGCTGCACGCCACCGCGTGGCGTGAGACCTCCCTTATTGTTCAGACGTTTTCCCGCGATCATGGCTGTGTGGCCATGGTCGCCAAGGGCGCCAAGCGCCCTTACTCGGTGCTGCGGCCCGTGTTGTCGGCCTTTCAGCCCTTGCTGCTGTCCTGGACCGGCAACGGCGAAGTCAAGACACTGACGCGCGCCGAAATCGCGGGCATCCGCCCGTTGACCGGCACCGCACTGATGTCCGCCTGGTACATGAACGAGCTGTTGCTGCGTCTGCTGCCGCGCGAGGACGCCCACCCCTTGTTATTCGATGCCTACGACATGGCGTTGCAGCAGTTGTCCAACGGCACACGCGCCGCGGGCGCGTTGCGCCGCTTTGAATGGACCTTGCTGCGCGAGACCGGCTACGGCGTGGACGAAGCCGCGCCTGATTTCGAAGACACCGCTATCGAGCCCGCGCTGCGCCGCGACTTGCGTGAGCGCCTGGCTGAAATTCTTGCTGGCCGCCCGTTGTCCACCCGCCGCGTTCTGATGGACTTGCAGCGCGTCTGAGCGTGCTGCGCCGCGCCTATGACCTTCACACTGAAACAGGTCGAGACGTTCCGCACCGTATACGAAACGGAAAGCGTGACCGCTGCCGCCCGGCGGCTGGATGTGTCGCCCGCGACAGTCAGCGCGACCCTGGCCGCGCTGGAAGCCAGCATTGAGTTGCGCTTGTTCGAACGTGTGCGCCAGCGGATGCAGCGCACGCCCGAGGCCACCTTGCTGTACGAGGAAATCCGCCGCTTGAACGTGGGGCTGGAAAGCCTGGGGCGCAAGATCCGCGCGATCCGTGGCGCTGCGCAGCCGCGCCTGCGCATTGGTTGCATCCACGCGTACGGCGGCGCCATCGTCAGCGACGCGATCTCGCGATTTCGCACGCGCTATCCCGACACGCCCCTGTATCTGCAGATTCGAGACTCCAACACCTTGCGCGACATGGTGGTGTCGGGCGAACTCGACTTGGCAGTGGTGGCTGACGAATCTGAATTGGAAGGGCTGCTGGGCCATCGGCTCGCCAGTTTGCGGGCCGTGGCGGTGTTTCCCGCCGGCCATGCGCTGGCGCGCGTGGAGCGCGTGGAATTCAGCCATCTTGCGGATGCGGAGGTCATCGCCCTGAATGCGGAGGACGGCTCGCGCAAGCGTCTGGATGCGTTGGTTCTGCAGGCGGGGCTAAGCCTGAACGTGGCGATTGAAACCCCGTACTCCAGCACCGTGTGTCAATTGGCCCTGGCGGGGCATGGGATCGGTATCGCCAACCCGGCAACCGCCGTGGGGATGGAGGCCGCGGGCCTGTGCTATCGCCCGTTGACCGCACCCGTGCATTTTGAATGCCACATGATCCTGCACGGCAGCCGGCCCCTGTCCGAGGCCGGCAAATTCTGGGTCACCTGCCTGCGCGGCGCGTTGGCCCCGCTGGTGGAACGCTTCGGCGTGTGAGGCGGTAGGGCGGTAAGGCGCTACGGCGAAGATCGCCGGAGCTGCAGAGCCGGGGGCCCGTTCAGCCCCGGCGGCCGTCTGAAGTCAGCATCAGCACCACCGACGATTCGGCATCCAATACACCGGAACGCCGCAGCTTGGCCACCGCCGCCAGTGCAGCGGCCGACGACAGCTCGGTGCCGACGCCCCTGCGTTCCAGGCGTTGCTGCGCCTGGGTGGCGGCTTTGTCGTCAATATCAACAGGCGTGCCGCCCGAGCGCGACAAGGCTTCCAGTGACTGCAGCGTGCAGGTGCCGCCCGCAATCGAGTACTGCTCCGTTGCCGCGTCCCACAAGCCGCGCGCATCTCCCGTGGCCTGGGCCTGCGACAAGCGCGCATGGGGCTCGACGGCGTGCAGGCGGGGCAGGCGCTGGATACGGCCGCTTTGCAGCAGGTGCTGCCAACCGAGGAAGATTCCCCACAGCAGATCGCCGCGCGCGGTGGGCACGATGATGTCGGTCGGCGTGCCGCAGTGGTCCAGGATCTCGGCGGCGATGGGCTTGTAGCCCTCGACGCCATACGGGTGTGTGCCGACGGGCGGGTTCAAATAGTTGGTGCCCGCGAATGCGCCGTGGTTACGGCACAGGTCTTGCACGTAGGGCCAACGGGCAAGGCTGTCTTCGAAGGTGCTGAGCCTGGCTCCAAAGCGCAGCATGGCCTCGCGTTGCAAGGGCGGGCAGTTGCGGGTGATGGCGATATCGGCCTGCAAGCCGGCGGCGGCGCAATAGGCGGCGATCGACACGCCGGCATTGCCGCTGGAAGCTGCCGCCACGCGGGTCGCGCCGGCCAGCCTTGCCCGCGATACCAATTGGGCCGCCATGCGGTCCTTGTGGCTACCAGTGGGGTTGGCGCCTTCACATTTCAGCCAAAGCTGGCCGATGCCTTCGGTCTGGGCAAGGTCCGATGCTTCCAGGCAGGGCGTGTTGCCTTCACCCAGCGTGATGGCTGCCAGGACCGGCAAGGCAATGGCATGGTTGTCGCCGGGCGAGTCGTAGCAGCATTCCAGCGTGGCGGGGTGGCCTGCCGCGAGGCAATGGGGGCAGCCTTCGGGGTAGTCGCCGGGCGCCCACAGGCTTGCACAGCGGATACAACGCAGGCCGGACAATCTTGGGTTCATCTGCATGGGTCAGTATTTCGACACGAGGGATTCAAGGGGAAGGGCGGGCGCGACTTGCAGCAGGCAGTCGCCGTCGTCGCTGCGGGCCATGGCGCGCAGGCACACGACCGTGCCCGCCTGGGGGCTGTGCAAGGGGCGCATGGGAGTGTCCGGGCGGGCGGGTTCGATCAGGCGGCCAATCAGTTGGCCCGCCGTGACGGACTGCCCCAGTTCAACGCCAGGCACAAACACGCCGGCTTCGCCCGCGCGCAGGGTGGCGGCGGGGGCGTCCAGGTCATAAAGCAGGGGGTCTGAAGTGCGGGGGCTTGGCTGGCTGGGCAACAGGCCCAGCTCACCCAGGCAACCGAGCAGGCCATCGCGGCAGCGTTCGACCAGGCCGCTGTGGGTTTCCCTGCCGCCGCCGATTTCGGCGCTCAGGCGCAGGACGCCGTGGCGGCTGGCCGCGGCGGGCAGGGAACCCGCTTCATTGCCGCGAAAGAACACGCAATGCGGGAGCCCGAACGCGTGCGCCAGGGCTGGCAGGCGCTCGTCGTAGGCATCGTTGCCGTAGCGCGTGATCACGGATGACGGCAGATAGCGCAGGGACGCGCCACCGCTGTGCACGTCGACCATGGCCTGCACGCGGGGCAGCAGGCGCGCCTCCAGGGCGGCTGCGATGCTTTCCGTGTAGCCGCGCGCCGGGGCGCCCAGGAAGGCGCGATTCAGGTTGCCGCCATCGGTGGGAGACAGCCGTGTTCCGGCCAGCGAGGCTTCCACGTTGACGGCGGGCAGCAGATAGACCGTGCCGCGTTGCAGAGCGTTGGGCAGTTGATGCCACAGATCCAGGATGGCCGCCTGGCCTTCCCATTCGTCGCCATGCACGCCGGCAATCAGGGCAACGGCGGGGCCGGGGCCGGCATCGATCCGCAACACGGGGATGGTGATGCGGCGGTAGGCTGAGTCGTTGGTCGCGGCGGCGACAGAGAAGTCTTCCCGGCTTACCTGGATCATGTGGCGCCTCCGGCCGAGGTGCCTGCCGCAGGACCGCCTGCCGCAGGGTCGCCTGCCGCAGGGTCGCCTGCCGCAGGGTCGCCCGCCGCAGGATCGCCTGCCGACATTAATCCAGCGTGGCGGCCTTGATGATGTTTTCCCATTTGGGCAGCTCCTTGCGAATTTGGATTTGTACGTCTTGCGGGGTGCCGCCCAGTGGCGCCTGGGAACGGCTGCGCAGTTCTTTTGCGACATTTTCCGATCGCAACGCCTGGTTCATCGCCGCGTTCAGGCGGTCAATGGCGGCGGCAGGCGTACCGGCGGGGGCGATCAGCGCGCTCCAGGCGGACTGTTCATAGTCTGGGTAGCCTTGTTCGGCCACCGTCGGCACGTCGGGATTGGACGCGGCGCGCGACCGCGTCGTGACGGCCAGCGCGCGCAGGCGGCCGTCCTTCAGATTGCCGATCAGCGGGGGCAGGTTCTCCATCATGGCGTCCACGTGGCCGCCAAGCAGGTCGGAAAGCTGCGCGGCCGTTGCCTTGTAGGGAATCTGGCGCACGGCCGCGCCGGTCTGGGCAATGAAGAGCTTCACGCCCACCTCGCTGGTCGTGCCCGGATCCGCCGACGTCATCGTCAGGCGGTCGGGCTGGGCGCGGCTGGCCTCGATGAAACTCTTCAGGTCGCGATAGGGCGAGGCCGCGTTCACCACGATGACATTGGGTGTTTCTGCCACCAGGCCAATCGGCGTTACGTCGCGGTCCAGGTCGTAGAGTTGTTGTTTGAACAAGAACCGGTGCAGCACCAGCGTGCCGACGTGGGCATAGCCGATGGTGTAGCCATCGGCCGGGGCTCGAACCACTGCCTGGGTGCCGATGCGGCCACCGGCGCCAACACGGTTTTCGACCACGACGGGTTGACCCAGTTGACGGCTCATCTCCTGGCCGATCAGGCGCGCGGTGATGTCCGCGTTGCCGCCTGCGGCGGCAGGCACGATCAAGGTGATGGCCCTTTCGGGATAGGCGGCGTGCGCGGACGTGGCGCTAAGGCAAAGCAGCAGGGCGGCAAGGCAGGCAGAGCGTTTCATGACGATTCCCCAGGCGTTGAGAGCTGCGCCATTGTGCGGCGGCCGCCCGCGAGATCCGTTTGGTTTACTAAGATGCTTGTTTGGGAAAATCTAATGATCGTCCGGCTTTCTGGCGTCAGCTTGTTTTCCCAGCGCATAGCCCACGGCTGCCGCGCCTAGCGCCACGGCCGCGCCCAACAGTGCGATGAGCGACGCGCCATGGCCCAGCATGTCCACCCCTGCCTTGACCCAGCCGCTGGCGGCGTCTCCGCCACGGTACACAACGGTGTCGATGACGCTCTTGGTCTTGTACTTGTCTTCGGGCGGGACCGCCGTGAACAGCATTTCGCGACCCGGTCTGATCAAGGCGTATTCGCCGGCCCGGCGCAGGATCATCGCGGCGGCCAACACGCCGAAGACTGGAAACGCGGCTAACGCCAGGAACGACAAGCCCACCGCCAGCGGTACCGCGGTCAACAGAAAGCGCAGCCCCAGGCGCGCGGCCACGCGGCCCGTAATGAACACTTGCGACAGCAGCGCCAGCGTCTGCACGGTGAAGTCCAGCGCGCTGAAGACGCGGATGCGCTGCGCGGTGTCGGGAAACGTGTCAGCGACGAGTCGCGCCTGTTCCATGTACAGAAAGGTGTTGAGCGTGGCCAGCAGTACTACCAGCAGCGAAATGCCCAGCAGGTAGCGCGACCGGAAAATACGCGAAATGCCGGCCAGGACCGAGCCTTCAATAGGGTGCTTGATGTCTTCCAGGCTGATGTCCGTGCGCGTGGCGGCGCGCCATCGCAACAGCCATTGCTTGAGCGGCAGCGTTGCCGTAAGCAGCAGCGCCGACAGCAGCAACAGGCCCGCCGGGCCAAGCACGCCGGCCAGCAACGCGCCCAGCAGCGGACCGCACAGGCCGCCCGCGCTGGCGCCGGCGGCAATCAAGGCGAACAGGCGCTTGGCTGATTCCATGCGGAACACATCGGCCATCAGGCTCCAGGCGATGGACACCACGAACAAATTGAAGACCGACAGCCAAACATAGAACGCGCGCGCGGCCCAGATGCTGCCAGGTTGCAGGTACAGCAGGGCAGCGAAGCCCGCCATGGTCAGGGCAAAGAGGCCGTAGACCCAGGTCAGCAGCGTTGAGCGAGGCACGCGCGAGGACAAGACGCCAAACAGGGGCACTACTGCCAGGGTGGCGAAGAAGGTGGCGGTGAACAGCCATTGCAGTTGGTTCACGCCCGCCTGGATCCCCATGGTTTCGCGGATGGGGCGCAGCATGAAATAGCCGCAAAACAGGAAGAAAAAGAACGCGAAGCCGCAGGCTGCTGGCGCGATTTCCGCTTCATGGATGCCCAAGGCGCGCGCAATGCGGCCACGCAGGGAGCCAAGGCCGGCAGAGGCCATGGCTTATGCCAGCAGGGCGGCGATGCGGTCGCGCATGGCCGCGTCGGGTTGCGGCCCGAACCCTGCCAGTGCGTTGTCCGCCATGTTCTTGGGTTTGGAGGTGGCGGGAATGACCGCGGTGACGGCTGGGTGTCCGATGATGAATTTCAGGAAGATCTGCGCCCAGGAGGTGCAACCGATGTCGGCAGCCAAACCGGGCAGGGCGCGGCCTTTGACCTGGCGGAACAGGGCGCCGTCCTGGAAGGGGCGGTTGATCAGCACCGCGACACCGTTGGCCTGGCAAGCCGGCAGCAGACGCTTTTCGGCGTTGCGCGCACCCACTGACAGATTGATCTGAAGAAAATCGGGCTTTTCGCGTTCGACCAGTTCGGTCAGTTCGTCGTGGGCATGGTCCAGATAGTGCGTGATGCCGACGTAGCGGATCACGCCTTGCTGCTTCAGGTCGCGCAACAAGCCCAGTTGATTGCGGGTGTCGATCAGGTTGTGGATCTGGATCAGGTCCAGTTTGTCGCGGCCCAGGTACTTCTGTGATGCGCGGATTTGCGCCATGGCGGCGTCGTGGCCGCGCGCGCCAATCTTGGTCGCCAGGAAGTACGGATTGCCTTTGCCGCCTTCGCGCGCCAGCAGCGCTCCCACAACCGCCTCGGCCTGGCCGTAACTGGGGGCGGTGTCGATCAGGGTGCCGCCGGCTTTGGTGAAGGCTTCCAGTACCTGCGCCAAGGGCTGCATGGCCGCCGCGTCATCGGGAGAGGTGTTGAAGGTGTCGGCAGTGCCCAGGCCGATGACGGGTATCTGTTCCTTGGTGGACGGAATGGCGCGCTTCAGCATGGCTTGCTTGGCGCTCAGGGCCTGGGCGGCACCCGCGGGTCCCAGCAGGGCGGCGCAGGCGGCGGTCTGAAGGAAGCGGCGGCGATCGTGCATGGGAACGCTCCAAAGAAAAAGGCCTACATGCGAATGTAGGCCTTCGGTACTGAACTTGCGGGGCGCGATTACTCGCGGTTACCGCCGAAGATGCCCAGCAGCATCAGCAGGTTCGAGAAGACGTTGTAGACGTCCAGGTAGATGGCCAGGGTGGCGGACACGTAGTTGGTTTCACCACCATTGACCACGCGCTGCAGGTCAACCAGCATGAACGCCGAGAACACCAGGATGGCCATGACCGAGATGGTCAGCATCAGTGCGGGCATTTGCAGGAAGATGTTGGCCAGCGCCGCAACCAGGATCACGACCGCGCCGATGAACAGGAATTTCTGCATCCCGGACAGGTCGCGCTTGATGGTGGTGGCCAGCGTGGCCATCGTGCCGAACACGATCGCCGTACCGCCGAACGCCGTCATGACAAGCTGCGAACCGTTGCTGAAGCCCATCACGAAGCCCAGCAGGCGCGACAGCATGATGCCCATGAAGAACGTGAAGGCCAGCAGCAGCACCACGCCCATCGAGTTGTTCTTGTTTTTCTCGATGGCGAACATCATGCCGAAGGCGCCCACCAGGAACACGATGGCCGACAGGCCGGGGCTGGCGCCCATGACACGGTTGATGCCGGTGTAGAGGCCGACCGCCGCGCCCAGCACCGTGGGAATCAGCGAAAGGGCCAAGAGCCAGTACGTGTTGCGCAGCACCTGGTTGCGCGCGACCTCTCCCGGCGCGCCAGCGACCGAGCCGGAACGGTTAAAAGGGGACGGACGAAATTCGTTCATGGAGAACTCCTGTATGCGCCAAAATTAATTGCCTAGAAGGCTTAGAGGGGAAGGATACCTTACAGTTCCCTGAAGAATCCAGTTTTTGGAAGATTTAGACCTGCCGTTGGGCACCCTGTTTACCCGGGGCGAACCTCGTTCAATACCCGGGAAACGATACCCGGTAATTCGGCGTCCATGCGCGTTTGAATCTGCTCGATGGCATCGTCCAGTGCACGGCGCATCAGTTGCTCAACCTCGGCTTGCAGCCGCGCGCTCAACACCGACGCATCGGGTAGCGAGGTGGCGGCTTGCGCGGCACCAACGTGAACCGCCGCCGGGGCTTCGTCCACGTCCCAGTCCTGGCCACGTCCATCAGCGATGTCGGTCAGCAAGGGAAACGCGTCGTCGGCATCAGCGGCGGCGTCGTCGGCCAGTTCGGTCAGAACGGGTGTTTCGGGTTCGTCGGACTCTACCGGCGTGCGCGGCGCGTAGAGCGTCGGTTCGGCCCGCTGGGTCAGTGTGGGGATGCCGGCATCGTTGTGGCGAGAGGGCATGAGGGCTCCCAAGTATCAAAAACCCGCGACGGGTACCGCGCCCGTCGGGATGGATTGGGCTGGTCAGCCGCCGGGCGGTTGGCGGCTGAGGTCGTGGCTTAGCGGCGTGTGGCCCGCATTCTGGTAGACGCGCCAGCGCTGGCGAGCGGCTTGCTTGTCGTCCGGGTCATCCGACACGATTTCAAGCAGGCGCTCGAAGGTGTCGAAGCCGGGCGGGCAGTCGTTGTCCAGATTCAACAGCCATAGCGGGGCGGCGTCTGCCTCCGCCGCGGGCTGGGCGGCCTGGGCTGCTTGCTGGGGGTCTCCCGCCGTCAGGACAACCGGCGTTTCGGGCGCCAGCGGGTCGCTGGCCAGCACGTGCGGCACGAACGAGGTGTCGTCAAAGGCCCAGAGCATGCGGTCGAACGCGGCCAGCCGCGAACCGTCTTTACAGTACACCACCAGCCGCTGCCCTGCCAGAACGCGCTTGCGCACCACCTGGCAGGCCATGCGCAAGCGGTCGGGCGCGCCGAAGGCGAAGTCGATCCGCGTCATGCCCGGTTCCGTTGCAAAGGCTTCAAACCTGGTCCAGCAGGTATTGCATCAGCAGGGGCACGGGGCGGCCGGTGGCGCCCTTGTCCTTGCCGCCGCGCCAGGCAGTGCCGGCGATGTCCAGGTGGGCCCACGGGTAGGCCTTGGCGAAGCGCGACAGGAAGCACGCCGCGGTCACCGCGCCGGCCGGGGGGCCGCCGATGTTGGCCAGGTCGGCGAAGTTGGACTTCAGTTGTTCCTGGTAGGCGTCGTCCATCGGCAGGCGCCACGCGGTGTCCAGCGACTTGCGGCCCGCCGTGGCCAGGGCCTCGGCCAGCGCGTCGTCTTTCGAGAACAGGCCGCTGTTGACATGGCCCAGGGCCACGACGCAAGCGCCGGTCAGGGTGGCGATGTCGATCACGGCCGACGGCTTGAAGCGTTCGGCGTAGGTCAGGGCGTCGCACAGGACCAGGCGGCCCTCGGCGTCGGTGTTCAGGATTTCAATGGTCAGGCCGGCCATGCTGGTGACGACGTCGCCCGGCTTGTTGGCGGTGCCGCTCGGCAGGTTTTCGCAAGCGGGGATCAGGCCGACCACGTCCAGCGGCAGTTCCAGTTCGGCCAGGGCGCGAAACGATCCCAGCACGCTGGCGGCGCCGCACATGTCGTACTTCATTTCGTCCATGGTGGCGGCGGGCTTGAGCGAGATGCCGCCGGCGTCGAAGGTGATGCCCTTGCCGACCAGCACGATCGGGCCCTGGGCGCTCTTCGCGCCCTTCTTGGCGGCCTTGGCGCCGGCGTGGCGCAGCACGATGAAACGCAGCGCTTCGGCGGAACCGCGTGCGACCGACAGGAACGAACCCATGCCCAGCGCCTCGACCTGCTTGCGGTCCAGCACTTCAACCTTCAGGGATTTGAATTCGCGCGCTAGGCGCTTGGCCGTGTCGCCCAGGTAGGTGGGGGTGCAGATATTGCCCGGCAGGTTACCCAGCGTACGGGTCAGTTCCATGCCATTGGCGATGGCGGCACCTTCGCGCAGACCTTTCTGGGCCTGGGCCGCGTCGGCGCGCTCGACCACCTGGATGATCTTCTTGAGCTTGGGGCGGGCGTCGCGGTCGGGTTTGCCGAAGCTGGCGTCGTAGTGATAGGTGGCGGCGCCGGCCGCGATGGCGGCGCTGCGGGCGCGGGCAATGATGGCGACATCGGCGATGGGGTTGGCGGCCAGCGTGGACACGCCTTCCGTCAGTTGGGCGGCCACGCAGACCGAGGCGAACGCCTGTTCGGCCGATGCGTGGACGCGGGCCGAGTATTCTTCCTGCTTGCCCAGACCCACCAGCACCAAGCGCTGGGCGGTTACGCCGGGCAGCGTGCGCAGCGTCAACGTGGAGCCGACGCGGCCGCGGAACTCGGCCTTGACCACGGCGCGCACGGCGCCGTTGGAAGCGCGGTCGATGATGTCCGCGGCGGGGCTCAACACGCCATCCGCGTACACCCCGACAGCCAGGGCGGCGGTTTTAACCTGGTGCAGGGAAGCAGTGGTCTGTGTGCTAAATTCCATGAGGGTTTCCCGTGTACGTCTGTGTATGATGCGGTCGATTATCCCGCATATTCTCCCATGTCTCTATTTAAACGCTCTGTCGTCAGCGAGATCACCAGTCACGCTGGCGTTGTCTTTTCCACGTTGCTCGTCGTGTGGCTCAGCGTGCTTCTCGTGCGCCTGCTCGGTGAGGCCGCGGGGGGCAACATCGGAGCCGACGTCGTCGTGGTGCTGGCTGCGCTGTCCACCATCACTGCCTTGCCGACCATTCTGGCCGTGTCCATCTTCATCGCGGTGCTGACGACCGTCACGCGCAATTACCGTGAATCCGAAATGGTGGTGTGGTTTGCCAGCGGCCTGTCGCTGGCCGACTGGCTAAGGCCCGTGCTGCGCGTGGCCATTCCCGTGGCGCTGGCGGTGGCCGGCTTGACGCTGGTGGCCGCGCCGTGGGCCTACCGGCAGATTGGCGAATACCACGAACGGTTCGAGCAGCGTTCCGACCTGTCCAAAGTGACGGCCGGGCAGTTCGCGGAATCGTCTGGCGGCAGCCGCGTATTCTTCTCGGAAGACCCGGTCAAGCCCACCGACGAATTGGGTAACGTGTTCGCGCGCGAAACCGGGCCTGAATGGTTGAGCGTGCTGACGGCTAGCAGCGCGCACAGCGAAACCCTGCCCAATGGCGACCGTTTCCTGGTGCTGGGCGAAGGTCATCGCTATGACCTCAAGCCGGGTACGCCCGAGATTCGTCTGGTGCACTTCGAAAAGTACGGGTTGCGCCTGGAAAGCAAGGCGGGCGAAGACCCCATTGGAGAAGCCCGTGCCGCGGCCGAGCGCTCGTCCAAGGCGCGCGCCACCATGCAACTGATCGCGGATGACACCGACAGCAGTTGGTCGCAGGTCATGTGGCGCATTTCGTTGCCGCTGGCCGCGCTCAACCTGGCGCTGCTGGCCATTCCCCTGGGGGCGGTGAACCCGCGCCTGGGGCGTTCTGGCGATTTGCTGATAGCCGGCCTGGTGGGCTTGCTCTACATGAACATGATCAACCTGTCGCGCGCCTGGATCTCCAACGGCAAGCTCAGCTTCGGCGTGGGGGTGTGGGCGATCCATGGCGCGGTCGCCTTGCTGACCGTGTTCCTGCTGATGCGCCGTCTGCGCGTCAAGGCGCCCAAGAGCGCGACCCCGGCTTAGGGCCGGACAAGACGCTAACCAGGCAAGACGCAAAGAGGGGCCGGTTTCCGGCCCCTTTGCTTTACGGCAGGTATTCCATCACGGCAGGTACTTCATCGTGCCGCGCTTGCCCGCCAGCAGGTCGGCGTTCTTCAGCACCGACTTGCGGATGAATTCCCACAGCGCCGTCACGCGCTTGAGCTTGCGCAGGTCTTCATGGCAGTACATCCAGAACGAGCGCGTGATCTCCACTTCCTTTTCCAGCACCGGTTTCAGGCGCGGGTCCTGCGCGGCGATGAAGCAGGGCAGGATCGCCAAGGACTGGCCCTGCAGCGCCGCATGGTATTGCGCCACCACGCTGGTGCTGCGCAAGACCACATTGCTGGCGGGCAGCAGGTCTTCCAGGTAGCGCAGGCGTTCGCTGAACAGCAGTTCGTCCACATAGCCGATGAAGGTGTGCTGGGCCAGGTCCGCGCGCGTGGCAATCGGCGGGTGGCGCGCCAGATACCCCGGCGTCCCGTATAGGCGCAAGGTGTAATCGCAGAGCTTGCTGCACACATAGGGGCCGCGCTGCGGGCGTTCGATGGTAATGGCCAGGTCGGCCTCGCGCTTTGACAGGCTGACAAAGCGTGGCACGGGCAGGATGTCCAGCGTGATGTGCGGGTAGCGGCGCTGGAAATCGGCGGCCAGCGGCGTCAGCACATAGCTGCCGAACCCTTCCGTGGCGCCGATGCGCACGTGCCCCGACAAGGCCTGGCCGATGCCCGACAGGTTTTCGCGGGCGGTATGCACCGTGCTTTCCATCTGCTCGGCATGCACGAACAGGCGCTGGCCGTCGTCCGTCAGCATGAAACCCGCGCTGCGGGATTTCTCGAACAGCAGGGTGTCCAGCTCGGCTTCCAGCGCACGAATGCGGCGTGACACCGTGGTGTGTTCCACCCCGAGCTTGCGCGCGGCGGCGCTGACCCGCTGCGTTCGGGCGACTTCCAGGAAGTACCGCAGGCTATCCCAATCCAACACGATTTCGCTCTCCGCAGGCCCTGCGCCAACAGGGGCGCGAGGCAATTTTCTTATTGTGCATGAATGCACAAGGAATGTGCATTTCTGGTGTTGCTTGTTGATTTTCACACATCTACACTGGGCCGGCAGGCCTCGGGGAATGCCCCCGGGAGCCGCAGGCCGCAAAGACGGCATATCGCTACGACTCAGCGCATAACACTCAGGAGACAAATCCATGAAATTGCACGCACGCGGGCTGGCCGCAGGCTTGTGTCTGGGCGCTTTATTGGTAAGCCAGGCGCAGGCGGCCGACAAGCCGCCAGTGAAGATCGGCATTCTGACGGATATGTCCGGCACCTACGCCGGGATGGGCGGGCCGGGTTCGGTGGCGGCGGCGCAATTGGCCATCGACGACTGCCTGGCCGCGGAATGCAAGGGCATGAAGATCGAACTGGTGTCCGCCGACAATCAGAACAAGGCGGACGTGGGCGCCGCGAAAGCGCGTGAGTGGTTCGACCGCGATGGCGTGACGGCCATTGCCGACCTGACCAACTCGGCCGTGGCGCTGGCGGTGCAAGGCATTGCGCGCGAGAAAAACAAGGTGGTGATGTTCTCCGGCCCGGCCACCACCGCGCTGACGAACAAGGAGTGCTCGCCCGTCGGGTTCCATTGGATGTTCGACACGTATTCGCAGTCCGCGGGCGGCGCCAAGGCGACCGTGCGGGCGGGCGGGAAGTCCTGGTACTTCATCACTGTGGACTATGCGTTTGGGCACTCGCTGGAAGCGGATACGGCCAAGGCGGTGAAGGCGCTGGGCGGCACGGTTGCCGGCAACGTTCGGCATCCCTTGAACGCGCCGGATTTTGCGTCGTACCTGTTGCAGGCGCAAAGCTCCAAGGCGCAGGTCGTGGCGCTGGCCAATGGCGGCCAGGACACCGTCAACGCGGTCAAGCAGGCGCGTGAATTCGGCATTGTTGAAGGCGGGCAGCGCCTGGTGTCCTTGTTGATCTTCCTGTCGGACCTGCGCGCCTTGGGCCTGGAGAATGCGCAAGGCTTGTCATACGTGGACGGCTTTTACTGGGACTACGACGATGCGTCGCGCCAATGGGCCGCGCGTTTCGAAAAGGCCTTCCGGGGCCTGAAGCCCACGATGACGCAGGCGGGCGTGTATTCCAGCGTGCTGCATTACCTGCGGGCGACCGCCGCCGCCGGCAGCACCGACGGCAAGGTCGTGGCCGACAAGATGCGTGAATTGCCCATCAAGGACCCGATCATGCGCAATGCATCGATCCGCCCCGATGGCCGCGTGATCCACGACATGTACCTGTACGAAGTGAAGAAGCCCGCGGAATCCAAGGGCGGCTGGGACTATTCCAAGCTGGTGGCCACCATTCCGGCGGCCGAAGCCTTCCAGCCCCTTGCCGATTCAAGTTGCCCGCTGGTGAAGAAATAAGCCTGGCGCGCCGGCTGGGCCTCTGTCTGGCCGGTGCGCTGCAAGATCCAAGAACGCGGATTCCATCCGCATCGACTACGCAGTGTGAGGAGCATGAAATGAGTGAAGTCCCCCGCGTTCCGCTATTGATCGGCGGCAAGCTCGTGCAGTCCAAATCCACCGAATGGCGCGACGTGATCAACCCCGCCACCCAGGAGGTCGTTGCCAAGGTGCCTTTCGCCACGCGCGAAGAGCTGGACCTGGCTGTCTCCAACGCCAAAGAGGCCTTCAAGACCTGGCGCAACAGCGGGCAGGGCACGCGGATGCGCGTCATGCTGAAGTTCCAGGAACTGCTGCGTGCCAACACCGGCAAGCTGGCCGAGATGATCACGCGCGAACATGGCAAGACGCTGCCCGACGCCGAAGGCGAAATCGGGCGCGGCCTGGAAGTGGTTGAGCACGCCTGCTCGATCGCCAATCTGCAACTGGGCGAGTACGCCGAAAACGCCGCGTCCGGCATCGACGTCTACACCTTGATCCAGCCGCTGGGTGTTTGCGCGGGTATCACCGCGTTCAACTTCCCGGTGATGCTGCCTTGCTTCATGTTCCCGATTGCCGTGGCCTGCGGCAACAGCTTCGTGCTCAAGCCGTCCGAGCAGGATCCGACCGCGTCGCTGTTCCTGGCCCAATTGGCGCTGGAAGCCGGCCTGCCCCCCGGCGTGCTGAACGTGGTGCATGGCGGCCCCGACACGGCCAACGGCCTGTGCGAACACCCCGACATCAAGGCGGTGTCGTTCATTGGTTCGACCCGCGTGGGCACCGAGATCTACAACCGCGCATCGGCTGCGGGCAAGCGTTGCCAGTCGATGATGGGCGCCAAGAACCATTGCGTGATCCTGCCGGACGCGGACCCCGAAGTGGCGCTGAACCAACTGGTGGGCGCGGCTTTCGGCGCTGCCGGCCAGCGCTGCATGGCCTCGTCGGTGGCCGTGCTGGTGGGCGATGCCCGCAACTGGCTGCCCGATTTTGTCGAGCGTTCCAAGAAGCTCAAGGTCAATTCCGGCACCGACCGCGAAGCCGATCTGGGCCCGCTGGTGTCGCCCAATGCCAAGAAGCGCGTGGAAAGTTTGATCCAGAAGGGCGTGGACGAAGGCGCCAAGCTGCTGCTGGATGGCCGCAACCTGAAGGTGTCGGGATTTGAGCAAGGCAACTTCGTGGGCCCGACGATTTTTGACGGCGTCAACGAAGACATGACCATCTACACCGAAGAAATTTTCGGACCGGTCTTGTGCTGCGTGGGTGTGGAAACGCTGGAAGATGCGGTCGCCTTTATCAACCGCAATCCCAACGGCAACGGCGTTGCGCTGTTCACGCAGGATGGCGGCGCGGCGCGCTATTTCCAGAACAACATCGATGTGGGCCAGGTTGGCATCAACGTGCCGATTCCCGTGCCGGTGGCGTGGTTCAGCTTCACGGGTTCGCGCGGCTCCAAGCTGGGCGACCTGGGCCCCAATGGCAAGCAGGCCGTGCAGTTCTGGACCCAGACCAAGACGGTAACTGCCCGCTGGTCGGCCCACGCCAAGACGGTGAACACCACGATCTCGATGCGCTGAAAGAGGGGACGCCTTGCTCCTAAGCTTATATAAATAAGTCATATAGCGAGGCGTCCTTATTACTTATAATTGGCCGATCTATCAGGGGCCAATTCAATGAACCTCCAGCAATTTCGTTTTGTGCGTGAAACCATCCGGCGCGACTTCAACCTGACCGAAGCCGCCCGGATGCTCTATACCTCGCAGCCTGGAGTCTCCAAGGCCATCATCGAATTCGAAGACGAGCTTGGCATCAAGATCTTCGAACGCCATGGCAAGCGCATCAAGGGTCTGACCAAGCCGGGCCTGGCCGTGTCGCAAGTGATCGACCGCATCATGCGCGAAGTCGACAACCTGAAAAAAGTCAGCGATGAATTCGCCCGGCGCGACGAGGGCGGCCTGGTCATCGCCTGCACCCACACCCAGGCACGCTACCTGTTGCCCCGCGTGATCCCCGCGTTCCGCAAGCAGTTTCCCAAAGTGCATTTGTCGCTGGCCGAAGGCAGCCCGGCGCAACTGGCGGAAATGGTCTTGCATGAGCAGGCCGATCTGGCGCTGGCCACCGAGTCCCTGGCGCTGACGCCCGGCCTGGCCACCTTGCCCGTCTATACCTGGGAGCACACCGTGGTGGTGCGCCCGGACCATCCCCTGGCAGAACTGACGTCCAGCGCCGCCAAGCGCCTGTCGCTGGCGCAACTGGCGGAGCATCCCATCGTGACCTACGACCGCGCGTTCACCGGCCGCAGCACCATTGACGAGGTGTTCGCCAACCAGGGCATCCACCCCGACATCGTGCTGGAAGCCATTGACGCCGACGTGATCAAGACCTATGTGGACGTGGGGCTGGGTATCGGCATCATCGCTGGCGTGGCCTATGACCCGCGCCGCGACTCAAACCTGGTCGGCCTGCCGGTGGGCCATCTGTTTGGCACCCACACGACGCGCGTGGGTGTGAAATCGGGCGTGTTCCTGCGCGACTACGTCTACACGTTCCTGGAAATGCTGGCGCCGGCGCTGACGCGCGCGGTTGTCGCCGAGGCCGTGCAAGGCGTGCCGAAATAGGCGGGATACCGGTTCGCGATCCAATCAGCGCGGCGTCTTCGGACGCCGCGTTTTTTTGCGCTGCCGGACAGGGCCGGCATGGCGCGACCGGCCGGACAGCCGCGAGTTCCCTGGACGATAGCAAATCTCACTATCCCCTCGCACAAGCTCATATAAATAATTAAATAAGAACCGATCTCATTTAAGTTGACTAAAAAATAGGAATCATTATCATTACATCCAGGCTCAACGACCAGTGAGGTTCATCATGACGGCAGGACTCAGTGCAGTAGTGGTTGGGGCAGATCGACTGGGTAATATTCCGGATCTGCTCAAAGGACACAATATTTCGATCACGCATCACATCAGCGGCCGTGATCCCTCGCATCAGAAGAAGACGCTACAACTGCCTTCGGGCACGCAATTGGTTATTTTGCTGACTGACTTCCTTGGCCACAACGTCATGAAGACCTTCCGCAACGCCGCGCAGCGTGGCGGCATCCGGGTCGTGGCTTGTCGCCGTTCGGTATGCAGCATGCAGCAAGCCCTGCAGCAATGCGGCCTGTGCCCGCGTGCAGGCACCGTGCACTGAATTCACGCGTAGTCGCTGGACCATAAAAACTGGGGAGGCCGAAACGGCCTGCGGCCCCCGAGCCGCGAAGAGCAATGAAAAACGCCGTCAGACCAAAGTCTGACGGCGTTTTGCTTTTGGGGGATGGTGTTCCGGCAGTCGCTCGTGCGAGCATGCCGAAAGCAGGAAATCAGTTGGCGGCGCGGGCCGAAGCCATCAAGGTATTGTCCAACCGGCGGGCACCGTTGTAGCGCTTGGTCCAGTAGGACAGGGTCATGCTTTCCACCCGCACGACGCCACCCGCGCTGGGCGAGTGTACAAAGCGGTCGTCGCCCAGGTAGATGCCTACGTGTGAATAGCGGCGGCCCATGGTGTTGAAGAAGACCAGGTCGCCAGCCTTCAATTCGTTCTTGGCGACCGAGACACCTTGTCGGGCCATTTCGGCGGCGTTGCGCGGTAGCTTCAAGCCCAACGAGCGTTCAGCGGAATAGGAGACCAGGCCGCTGCAATCAAAACCGGTTTCGGGAGTGCTTCCGCCGAAGCGGTATCGGATGCCCAGGTAGTTCAGGGCTTCGCTGACCATGGCGTTGTCGCCGCTATTGGCGCCGGCGTTGCTGGCACTGCGACCTTGGCGATCGCGCTTGAATTTTTGTGTCACCAGCATGCCGATAGGGTCATCGGCGGTGGCGACCCATTCCATTTCGTACGGGTCAATCTCGGACGTATGGGCGGTTGACTTTTGCCCGGTGCCTGCACAACCTGCCAGACTCGCAACACATGCCATCAGCGCGAGCGTACGCAGACCGCGCTTTGCCTGGCCAGTGGATGAATTGAATCGCGCGAGTATGGAGTGTCGATGCATTCGCCTGGGTTGACCTGCTTTTCACAGCAAAAACCACGGAATTAGCCGTGGAATGGGCCGAAATGTCAGCAGAATCAACAATTATCTACAACTTCGCGGGGATTCTACCAAACTTTCATTACTAATCAGTGCCAGATCAGTAACGGTTCCGTGCCGCGTGGACATCTGGAAGAATCTTTTTTGACTTGTGGCAAGCCTCGTGCAAGGTTTGCCTACCAAAATGACCGAAAGATTCGCAAGAAATCAATCCGCCTTAAGGCGTACGAACAATACCAGGAGACACAAATGCAAAAAACTCGGGATTTCCATTACAGATCATTGCATGACCGGGATGCCTTCTGGCACGAGGAGGCGGGGCGCATCCACTGGGATACGCCTTTCAAGTCTGTCCTGGATTTCTCTCGGCCGCCATTCGCCAAGTGGTTCGTGGGCGGAACGACCAATCTTTGCTACAACGCGGTCGACAGATGGCTGCCGACCCAGGCTGAACACCCCGCGCTGATCTGGGTGTCCACCGAGGTGGAGCAAGAACGGACGTACACCCGGCAAGACGTTTACGAAGAGGTCAACGCGGCCGCCGCCATGCTTAAGGAGCTGGGTGTGGGGCGGGGCGACCGCGTGTTGCTGTACATGCCCATGGTGCCCGAAGCCGTGTTCACCATGTTGGCCTGTGCCCGGATCGGCGCGGTGCATTCGGTGGTGTTCGGCGGGTTTGCGTCCGTCAATCTGGCCCAGCGCATCGACGACGCCGCGCCCAAAGTCGTGGTGTGCACCGATGGCGGGTCGCGCGGCGGCAAGGTGGTGCCATACAAGCCCTTGCTGGACAAGGCCTTGGGCCTGGCGAAGTCGCCGCCCGCGTCGGTGGTGGTGTTTGACCGGGGGCTGGCGCCGTTCGAACCCGTGGCCGGACGTGACCTGGATTACGCCACCTTGCGCGAGCGCCACCGGGGCGCCCGGGTGCCGGTGCAGTGGCTGGAATCGTCCGAGCCCAGCTATATCCTTTACACCTCCGGCACCACCGGCAAGCCCAAGGGCGTGCAGCGCGACACGGGCGGCTATGCGGTAGCGCTGGCGTCGTCCATGGAATACCTGTTCAACGGCCGCGCGGGGGATACGTTTTTTTGCACCAGCGACATCGGCTGGGTGGTCGGCCATTCCTATATTGTTTACGGCCCCTTGATCGGCGGGCAGGCCACGGTGCTGTATGAAGGCACGCCGGTGCGCCCCGATGGCGCCATCCTGTGGAAGCTGGTGGAGCAGTTCGGCGTGAATACCTTGTTTTCCGCGCCCACCGCCGTGCGGGTGCTCAAGCGGCAGGACCCCGCGCTGCTCAAGCGCCATGACCTGTCCAGCCTGCGCGCGGTGTATCTGGCCGGTGAACCCTTGGACGAGCCGACCGCCACCTGGATTTCAGAAGGGCTGGGCAAACCCATCATCGACAACTACTGGCAGACCGAGTCCGGCTGGCCGATCCTGTCCGCGCAGCCCGGTGTTGAAAACGTGCCGACCCGATTCGGCAGCCCGTCTTTTCCGGTCTACGGCTTTGACGCGCGCATCGTCAGCGAGGCCACGGGCGAAGATCTGGGGCCGGACGAAAAAGGCGTGGTCGCGATCGTGCCGCCGCTGCCTCCCGGCGCCATGTCCACGATCTGGGGCGACGACGCGCGTTTCGTACAAACGTATTTCACGTCGATTCCCGGACGGCAGGTGTATTCCACGTTCGATTGGGGGCGGGTGGATGCGGACGGATACTGGTTCATCCTGGGCCGTACCGACGACGTGATCAATGTGGCCGGTCACCGTCTTGGCACCCGCGAGATCGAGGAATCCGTCAACAGCCACAGCGGCATTGCCGAATGCGCGGTGGTGGGCGTGGCGGATGCGTTGAAGGGCCAGGTGGCCATGGCGTTCGCCGTGCTGAAGAATCCCGCCGGGGCCGAGACGCCCGACGGGGCAAAGCAGCTGGAAGGCGATATCATGCGGCTGGTGGAAGATCAGTTGGGAGCGGTGGCAAGACCCGCCAGGATCCGGTTCGTGGGCGCTTTGCCCAAGACCCGTTCAGGCAAGGTGTTGCGCCGTGCGATCGTCGCAGTATGCGAAGGCCGCGATCCCGGAGACCTGACGACCATTGAAGACCCATCCGCCCTGGAACAGATCAAGGAGTCGTTGCAATGAATACCAAACCCGTGCTGAGCGCCGAAGACGTCAAGAAGATCCTCGCCGCGGCCGAAGCACACGCCGTGCAGAACAAGTGGGCCGTGACCATCTCGGTGGTCGATGACGGCGGCCACCTGCTTGGCATGCTGCGTCTGGATGACGCGGCCCCCATCTCGGCGCACATCGCGCCCGCCAAGGCCAAGACCGCCGCGCTGGGCCGCCGCGAATCGCGCATCTACGAAGAGATGATCAACAACGGTCGCGTGTCGTTCCTGTCGGCGCCGCTGATCGAAGGCATGCTGGAAGGCGGCGTGCCGGTCACCGTCAACGGCCATGTGGTTGGCGCCGTCGGCGTGTCGGGCGTGAAGTCGACCGAAGACGTGCTGATCGCGCAAGCAGGCATTGCCGCGCTGGGCCTGTGAGCCAGACGCAATTGCCGGAACCGCCCGCGGGCGGTTCCACGCCTGAAGTCGGGGCAGGGGGCGCCAGCCCCTTGAACCCTGGCGTGGCCAAACGCGAAGTCTGGGCCTGGGCCATGTACGACTTCGCGAATTCCGGCTACACCACCGTCATCCTCACGGCGGTGTTCAGCACCTATTTTGTTGGCGTGGTCGGCGGGCGAGCCCCGTGGGCCACGCTGGCCTGGACGGCGGCGCTGTCGCTGTCCTACCTGCTCATCATGCTGACGATGCCCACGCTGGGCGCGCGCGCCGACGCCAGCGGCAGCAAGCGTCGCCTGCTGTATTCCAGCACCATCGGCTGCGTGGCCGCCACGCTGGTCCTGACGCAAGCCGGCCCCGGCGACGTGTGGCTGGCGCTGGCCGCCATCGTGGTGTCCAACTATTGCTACTGCGTGGGGGAGTCCGTGGTGGCGGCGTTCCTGCCCGAGCTTGCCCGCCCGGCCGCGCTGGGCCGCGTATCGGGCTGGGGCTGGAGCTTCGGTTATTGCGGCGGCATGCTGACGCTGGGCTTGTCGCTGGTGGTGGTGACATCGGCCGAAGCCCGTGGCATGACGGCGGAACATTTCGTGCCCTGGGTCATCGTGGTGACTTGCTCGGTATTCGCGTTGGCGGCGCTGCCGTCGTTCTTTCTGCTGAAAGAGCGCGCGCGGCCACAGGCGGTCAAGCCGCAAGCGCTGCACATGTTGAAGCGCCTGGCCTATGCCTGGCGCGAAACCGGCCAGCATTTTCCCGAGTTCCGCCGGCTGCTGATGTGCATCGCCTGCTATCAGGCGGGTATCTCGGTCGTTATCACGCTGGCCGCCGTTTACGCCTCCGAAGTCATGGGGTTCACCACGCCGCAGATCATGCTGCTGGTCTTCACGGTGAACATTGGCGCGGCCGTGGGCGCGTTTTCGTTCGGCTATGTGCAGGACCGCATCGGCCACAAACCGGCGCTGGCCATCACCCTGTGCGGTTGGATCGTGATGGTGCTGGTGGCATATTCGGCCGTGACGGCACCGGTGTTCTGGGTGGCCGCCACGTTGGCGGGGCTGTGCATGGGCACCACCCAAAGCGCAGGCCGCGCCATGACCGGGGCGCTGGCGCCTGCCGGCCGCCTGGCCGAGTTCTATTCGCTGTGGACCTTTGCCGTGCAGTTGGCCGCGGTGATCGGGCCGTTGACCTACGGCATCGTCACCTGGGCCACCGATGGCAACCATCGCCTGGCCATCCTGGTGACCGGCGTGTTCTTCGTGGGCGGCCTCATCCTGTTGTCGCGCGTGGATATGAAGCGCGGCCTGGCGCGGCGTCCCGCCGTCTGAATCAACTCCTGCCGCAGCCTGCCGC
The DNA here is from genome assembly GCF_029637605.1 of Achromobacter spanius. Taxonomy (NCBI): domain Bacteria; kingdom Pseudomonadati; phylum Pseudomonadota; class Betaproteobacteria; order Burkholderiales; family Alcaligenaceae; genus Achromobacter; species Achromobacter spanius. The sequence goes on from NZ_CP121261.1 coordinate 5,994,969, forward strand.
GGTGTTGATCAGGCTGCTATCCTTATGAACTGCCTTCAAGGCATCACGTGTGATGCGTGATGCCTTGCGTTGATTGCTTGGGCTCTGGCCCGTATTTTGCGTAAGGTGCCCGTAAGAGCGTGGCGATACGGTGGTGGGTAGATAAGAAATGTCCCCGCGCCGCAATCCTTCACGACACTTGCGGTTCGGCGGCCAAGGCAAAACAGCGGCATCAACAACAAAATCACCGTTTGGAGACAAGATCATGTCGAATGCAATTGAGTCCGTCTTGGTAGAAACCCGTGTCTTCCCGCCGCCCGAGCGCGCGGCCGAGGGCGCGGCGATTCCCAACATGGACGCCTACAACGCGCTGTGTGCCCAGGTGGAAAACGACTTCGACGGCTTCTGGGCCGGCCAGGCCCGCGACAATCTGCAATGGACCAAGCCCTTCACGCAAGTGCTGGACGAGTCCGACGCGCCGTTCTACCGCTGGTTTGGCGACGGTGAACTGAACGTGTCGGCCAACTGCCTGGACGTGCACCTGACCAACGGCAACGCCGACAAGACCGCCATCATCTTCGAAGGCGACGACGGCACGGTGAACAAGGTCAGCTACCGCGAACTGCTGGCGCGCGTGTGCCGCTTCGCCAATGGCCTGAAGGACCTGGGCTACAAGAAGGGCGATCGCGCCATCATCTACATGCCCATGTCGATCGAAGCCGTGGTGGCCATGCAGGCCTGCGCGCGCCTGGGCGTGACGCACTCGGTGGTGTTCGGCGGCTTTTCGGCCAAGAGCCTGCAAGAACGCATCGTGGACGTGGGCGCCTCGCTGGTCATCACCGCCGACGAACAGGTACGCGGCGGCAAGACCATCCCGCTCAAGCCCGCCGTGGAAGACGCCATCGCCATGGGCGGCTGCGAAGCCGTCAACAAAGTGATCGTGTATCGACGCACCGGCGGCAAGGTGCAGTGGAACGAAGACCGCGACCTCTGGATGCACGAGGTCGAAGCCGGCCAGCCCAACACCTGCGAACCCGTGCCGGTCAACGCTGAACACCCGCTCTTCATTCTTTACACGTCCGGTTCCACCGGCAAGCCCAAGGGCGTGCAGCATTCGTCGGCGGGCTACCTGCTGTGGGCGTTGCTGACCGTGAAGTGGACCTTCGACGCCCGCAAGGATGACGTCTACTGGTGCACGGCCGACGTGGGCTGGGTCACTGGCCACACCTACATCACCTATGGCCCGCTGGCCGCCGGGTTGACGCAGGTGGTGTTCGAGGGCGTGCCCACGTACCCCAACGCCGGCCGCTTCTGGGACATGATCGCGCGCCACAAGGTCACCACGTTCTACACGGCGCCCACGGCGATCCGTTCGCTGATCAAAGCGTCGGAAACGACCCCGGACGCGCACCCGAAAAACTACGATCTGGACAGCCTGCGCATCATCGGCACGGTGGGTGAGCCCATCAACCCCGAAGCCTGGATGTGGTATCACAAGCACGTCGGCCGCGAACGCTGCCCGATCGTGGACACCTGGTGGCAGACTGAAACCGGCGGCCACATGATCACTCCCTTGCCGGGCGCCACGCCCACCAAGCCGGGCTCGTGCACGCTGCCGCTGCCGGGCATTGCCGCCGCCATCGTTGATGAAACCGGCGGCGACGTCGAAAAAGGCAATGGCGGGTTCCTGGTCATCAAGCGCCCGTGGCCCGCGATGATCCGCAACATCTGGGGCGACCCGGAGCGCTTCAAGAAGAGCTACTTCCCGTCGGAGTTGCGCGGCTATTACCTGGCCGGCGACGGCGCGCAACGCGATGCGGATGGCTACTTCTGGATCATGGGCCGCATCGACGACGTGCTGAACGTATCGGGCCACCGCCTGGGCACGATGGAAGTCGAATCGGCCTTGGTGGCGCACGAACTGGTGGCGGAAGCCGCCGTGGTTGGCCGCCCGGACGACACCACCGGCGAAGCCGTGGTGGCCTTCGTGGTGCTCAAGCAGGCGCGTCCCGAAGGCGAAGAGGCTCAGGCCATCGCCAAGCAATTGCGTGACTGGGTCGCCAAGGAAATCGGCCCCATCGCCAAGCCCAAGGACATCCGCTTTGGCGACAACCTGCCCAAGACGCGCTCGGGCAAGATCATGCGCCGGCTGCTGCGCGTGGTGGCCAAGGGCGAGGAAGTCACGCAGGACGTGTCCACGCTTGAGAATCCCGCTATTCTGGAGCAATTGGCCAAGCCGCTGTAAGTACGATCGGCCATAAACGGCCAATCGACTACCTGGCGACAGGAGCATAATGTCAGACGCCCGCACCGGTAATTGCCGGTCCGGGCGTCTTTTCTTTTTTCGCCCCTTGCTTTCAATCCCTTCCAAGACGGAGCCAACCACGTGAGCCGCAGCAGTTTCGATCGCGCAGGACTTGCCCTGATGTTCAGCACCATCGTGGTCTGGGCGGGTAGCTGGATTGCGATGAAACTGATCGTGCCTTACATCGGCCCCTTCGACTTCGTGGCGCTGCGCTATGTGGTGGGCAGCCTGGTGCTGTTCGCGCTGGCCATCGCGACCCGCCGGCCGCTGGGCATGCCCCCGTGGAAACTGACCCTGCTGATCGGCCTGACCCAGACGGCGGGATTCCAGGGCTTTGTGCAGACGGCGCTGGTGTCGGGCGGTGTGGGCAAGGTCTCGCTGATGGCCTACACCATGCCGTTCTGGGTGGTGCTGTTTGCATGGTGGCTGCTGGGCGAGCGCCCGTCGGCCAAGCATGGCGTGGGCATCGGCCTGGCGGCGATCGGGCTGGTCTGTTTTGTTGAACCGTGGAACGGCCTGGGCGATATACGCCCCGTGTTGCTGGGCCTGGGCAGCGGCCTGTGTTGGGGCGTGGGCACGGTGCTGTCCAAGCGCATGTTTGAACGCCACGCGCCCGACGTCATGACGTTCACCGCGTGGCAGATGCTGTTCGGCGGTCTGGTCATGGTGCCGGTTGCGTACCTGGTGCCGCAGATGACGGCGCAATGGGACTGGCCGCTATGGACGGGCATGACCTACATCATTCTGATTGCCACGGCGGCGGGCTGGCTGCTGTGGCTGCAGGTGGTGCGCCGCGTGCCCGCGTCGATTGCCGGTCTGTCCAGCCTGGGTGTGCCGGTGGTGGCCATGCTGCTGGCCTGGGCGATTCTGTCCGAGCGCCCTTCGCTGGTCGAACTGGGCGGCATGGCGCTGATCCTGGCCGGTATCTTCGTGGTGAGCCGGGCCGCGCCCGCCGCCCCGGCAACCCGCAGCTCCTGACTCCGCATTCACCTTCCCGATCCTCCTATTCCCCAATCAAGGATTCTCCAATGATCGATCTGCGTAGCGACACCGTCACACGGCCCACACCCGCCATGTTGCAGGCCATGGTTTCCGCCCCTTTGGGGGATGACGTGATGGGCGATGACCCCACCGTGATCCAGCTTCAGGCGGCCGTGGCCGAGCGCGCCGGCAAGGCGGCGGGGCTGTTCTTTCCGTCCGGCACGCAAAGCAACCTGGCCGCGTTGATGGCCCATTGCGACCGTGGTGATGAATACCTGGTGGGGCAACTGGCGCACACCTACAAGTACGAAGGTGGCGGCGCGGCGGTGCTGGGCAGCATCCAGCCCCAGCCCATCGAACACGCCGAAGACGGCTCGCTGCCGTTGGAAAAGCTGGCGGCAGCGGTCAAGCCCAAGGGGGATCCGCACTTTGCCCGCACCCGTTTGCTGGCCTTGGAAAACACGTGTCACGGCAAGCTGATTCCGGCCGGCTACATCCAGGCTGCCACGGATTGGGCGCGCAAGGAGGGCTTGGCGACCCACCTGGACGGCGCGCGCGTGTTCAACGCCGCGGTGGCCAGTGGCAAGCCGTTGGTCGACATGTGCCAGCCCTTCGACTCGGTGTCCATCTGCTTTTCAAAGGGCTTGGGCGCGCCGGTGGGATCGGTGCTGGTGGGCAGCAAGGAACTGATCGCTCGCGCGTACCGCTGGCGCAAGGTGCTGGGCGGCGGATTGCGCCAGTCTGGCGTGCTGGCCGCTGCCTGCCTGCATGCGCTGGAACATCACGTGGAGCGCCTGGCCGATGACCACGAGAACGCCCGTGCGTTGGCCGAGGGCTTGCGGGGTATTCCGGGTGTGAAGGTGCTGAGCCAGGACACCAACATGTTGTTCGTGGAATTCGAGCCGACGCGATGCGAGTCGTTGACCGAAGCGCTGGGCAAGGAAGGCATCCAGATGCGCGCCGTCTACGGCGGCCCCACGCGCCTGGTCACGCACCTGGACGTGTCGGCCGACGACGTCCAACGTGTGGTTCAAGCCGTGGCGCGCCACCTGGCCTGAACGGCGCAGACGGCGTCAGTCATGCCGCGTGCGGCTGTCGGCGGGCGCTTCGTCGCGCTCGGTCATGCCGTAGTCGCGCAGCACTTGCGCCACCCGCAGACGATAGTTCTGAAACACGCCGCCGCGTCCGGCTTCCTGGGCGCGGCGGTGCGACTCCAGTGAACGCCAGCGCTTGACGGCGTCTTCGTCGCGCCAGAATGACAGCGACAGCAACTTGCCCGGCGTGCTCAGGCTTTGAAAGCGTTCCACCGAGATGAAGCCGTCGATGGTCTTGAGTTCGTCGATCAAGCCGGCGGCAATGTGCAGATAGGGATCGGGGTTGCCATTGGCGGGTTCGACTTCGAATATCACGGCAATCATGGGGTGGGTTCCTTTGAAAACGCAAACTGTGGCACGCGTGCATTGGGCAGCGGCCGATACCGGAAACGGGATGCCAGGGCGGCCGCGTCGGCTCCGGCTTGCAGCAAATGAAACAGCGCGTCCGCAGCGTGGCGGCGCGCAAGCCCTTGGCCGGGACAGGCGTGGCGTTGCGCGCCGAATGTCCAGCCGGCATCGGGTTGGACCGTTGCCGCCGCGGCCAATATCAGCAGCACGGTCTGGCCGGCCTCGATCCGCTGGCCGCACACCGAGATGGCGTCCGCCAGGAACCGCCGCGTGTTGTGCAGGGGCGGATCGTGGCGGATGACGTGGTCGACGATCGCGTCGGCGT